>WARW01000009.1 GCA_013387215.1 Patescibacteria group bacterium | reverse complement strand
TATCAGTGAAAAGGTGCAAATTCAACTTCTTGCAATTGAAACTTTCATCGCTTGGGTTCATACCACAGTTTACCAATCACTTGCCTTTGTTGATTTCAAAAAATCATATATTGAATTTGAATTGAAACAAACAAAATTTGATGAACAAGACTTTGCTTTATGGAAAAAACAAGTGGATGCTCGTTATGCTTTTAATCCTCCTAAAGATCCGGTACTCCCGGTGACATTGACTCTTGACTTTACATATACTTGTATTCCAAAGGGTCTCGATCTCTTGGAACAAAAGAATCCCTTGGAATCGGAGACTGTTAAAAAAACCACCTTGAATTTTGGAAGGAGGCGTAATGTTGGATGCAAACCAAATGTGATGGGAAATATATCAACGTCTTTGATTACGAAAGACCCACCAACTGAACCACCGCCACTCAAAACAACCCAATTGGAATCATCGGCATCGCTATTGGCCCATCAAATTGTAGAGCAAAAAACTGACCAATAAAAAAATTTCTCTTTTGGAAAAAAATGCCACCAAAGAACAACTTGGAGTTTTGGAGGACACCAAAATCAAATAACGTGTGGTATGAAAAAGACAATTCCTTTGAAGAATATTTTGGAAAAGATAGTATTAAATTTGATCAATTTCCTCGCTCTGAATGGCACATACAACAAAAAGTTTTGCATGCTCATTATTCGCTAATGGTCGTAAAAGGAGACAAAAGAAAATGGCTTGAATCGATGTATCTCTTCACTGTTGCTGCAAATTTTGCATGTTATCAAAAAACATATTTCAAAGATGAAAATGAGAAAAAACTTTTGGATGTGTATTCTAGTCTTCGAACAATGATATGGAAACAATTTAAGGCGTTGGCTGTAGAGATTTCTGATAGCTTGTCGAATGAGAGAAAAGAAGTTCTTGAAAATACAATTAACATGAATTTAAAGTCATCTGATTTGATGTCTACATCTACCGAGGATTTAGAAGAATACAGAACAATTTTGTTCAACATTTGGTATTTTTGGATGCTCTGGTTTATCAAGGATTATTTCGAATATAAAGGAATTGTAACGAAGGATGAAGCAACAATTTCTAGTTTGGTGGACACACAAAACATTGCATTTGTTAATTTTATTGCTCGAAATGGATGGAAGAAAAAATACGACTCAGAAGTGTTCAAGACCTCAAAGATTCCAATGGTTTATGTTGATTTGATTTCAGCTGTGAACCCAGCCAAATCTAATGGTTTCACTGAAGATGAAGAGACAGAGGAAGATTTTGTACCTCTCGTGTCATTCTTTTTGACTGGTGGATTCAAAAAAAAGAATTGCAGCGCTTATAGTCCTGTCTACAAAAGCCTTTTGAATGAATGGAACAATGGAGCAATCAAATTGATTGATGCTTTGCCTACTGATTCGGAAAATGCGAAACTTACAAAGTATATTGTAGAAATGGCGCAAACTTATCTCTACAAAACTCATTTGTTTTATAGTGGTCTCAGAACGAAAACGTTAGACTACGATTCAATTGATGAAGCAAACAAGGTACTTATTGCTGCATATAAAGATATTCTTAAAATTTACAAGAATATCGAGGAGATGGTAGGTAAAGACAATCAAGTACACACAGAAATTTTGAAATCGCTTCGGGTTGAAATGGAAGACATGTTTCGCTTATTTGTCGACAAAGCTATTTGGATAGAACAAGCAGAGATTGGAAAATGTGCAATTGCACGGTATCAAGGTAATTTTCCAGAAAAAACAGTTTGTATTCCAAAGTTTTATGCTGAATCTTTGTATTGGATTGCGTACCTCGTCGGTGATGAAGATACAAAAAAAAAGATCGTTGATAAAAAGGGACTTCTTTCTAAATTTCAGGAAACTCCAAAATATGAAATGGGTGTGGTCTCTGTATTCCAAGATCCGAAAACAGTGGAAGACATTGTAAATGGCTTACAAAAAAAAATTTACGAATTGAAAAAGAATGTTAAAGGTGCAAAAGAGGCATTCGAAACACTTCAATATGTGACAAACATTTACCAAAATACAGACGAAAGGTTGGAAAATATCAAAAAGAGGAACAAACCAACTATTGAAACGTACAAAAACATGGAAGCTGTAGTTTATGGTAAAAAGAAAGACAAAAGCGACAAAAAGGAACCACCAAAAGGAACGAATGAGCCACCAAAAAAAGGGAAGAAGCCAACTGATGACACTGTGAAAGAACCAAGCAAGTCTCCAATGGATGAAGAAATCGAAGAAGAGGAGGAGGAAAAGGAGGAAGAAGACGAATCAGATGAACCAACCGATTCGTATCCAAAAGTAATGGTTCCAGGCCATGATGTCGAAACCAGAAAGAAACAACTTGAAAAGTTTGTTAAAAAGCTTTATACCGAGGGAATGAATTTAAACGACTTGAAATCAGAAATTGAAGAGGTTGTCAAAGATGAAAAACCAGTTTGGATGAAACTACCAAAACAGATTGAAAGTTCGGAGCAGTATCTGTTGTCTTATTGCACATATTTGCTTCTTTGTATGTTTGTGGATTTTCACATCACAGGACACATGAAACTTGGATTTTTAAATACAGTTAACAGTGGAGATGCACTAAAATTTGCCAACTTCGTCACAGATGTTACGAGGTATTTGGTTCCAGCCAAGGCCTATAAAGACGTGTTTCAATCTTTCAAGGATGGACCAACAAAGGACGAGGTCGAAAATGAACCAACCAATGTATCTCCTAAACCGCCAAAGAAAGTGACATTTGACGACGACTTTGCGCCACTTCTTTCTCAAGGTCTGGATATTATTAACAAAATTGGTGAAGTTGGTAAAAAAAGCGGTCCGTCTGTGCCAGACAAAGAAGATGACGACGATGATGCAGATGGGTTGATGGGGGATCTTACAAAAAGATTGAAAAACAACAAAGGGGATGAATTACCTGTGCCTGGTAAAGGAAAGGAAGACGAACCAGTGAAGCCTCCAAAGAATGCAACACCTGTTGTAGTGTCAACAAGGCCAACGGTTAGAACAAAGCCAATAGTTATGGCTCCAACAACTACTCTCAAGATTGAAGATGCAAGAAAAAATATCATCATGACGAAATCTGAAATTCAAACCACACTAGCAACCGTTGTCAACGAACCAGTACAAATTGTGGATCACAAAGTCGAAGAAGAATCAAAATTTGCAATGTATCAAGGTGGTAAAGACACGAGAATTTGGACATGGGAATTTGAATATTCCACTGGAATTATTGAATATTACTTGATCTTTGCTCAGGATGATGTCTCTTTTTACAAATCAACAGCTTCCTCCTTGTTGAAGCCATCTATTCACACCGATTTAATCTCAAGAATGTCAAAAATTCCAGTTGCTCGCACAAAACCAAAAGCTTTGGTGCCATGGAAAGAACTCAAGGAGTTCTTTAAGAACACTCGCAATATTGCAAAATCTCTCTACAATGTTATTGAAGATATGTTCAAAACCGAGGAAATGGGTTATTGTCTCGATTACATTGAAAATTCGCCTGTTTTGTTCTTTTTCAAGCATCCAGAAAAGATCGAATCGCCTCCAAGAATTTTCTATGTGGATTGGGATCTGGCAACATTTCCAATTGGAAAAGAAAATGTGCAAAAAGATGTCTACTTTGTTGGTGTGATTGGAAATCTCAAAGAGGATCTTTACGAAAGACTCTTTGGAAGATCCAAGAAGAAGAAGAAGAAAAGAGTAACGCCAGATGTTGTTCCACCTCCGGAGAAAGAGAAAGATAAATCAAAACCAAAACCGGTTCTTAGAGGGGAACCAATTCTTAATTTAGGTACACTCAAAAAGAATGTGGATTGGAACATCGGAAATTCGGTTCAACTACCGCAACAAATTTTTGATGTTAATGAGGTTAAATTGGGAAATGTAGACGTAAATGCTCAAAATATTAAATTAAGTCAAGTCAATCAAATGTTGAATCAACAACGCAACATTTTAGAGCAAGGTCAAGAAATCTCAAATTAACCAATAAAAAAATTCATTCAAAATGACAGAAGTTACACCGTTTGATGTTGTTGCGCCCCTTCAATCATTGGTTCAGGAATATGTAGACTATTTTAATAAGACACTTCTTATGATCGAAGAATTGACCAAAGAAGAGAGAACACTTCTTTCCACGCAAAAGACCCAGACAACGAAGGGTAAATCAAAGATTTTAAACGTAAAATCAAATTACAAGGACCATGTTAAAAAAAACATTGATTTTGTGTCTACTATGCTTAAAGCACCGGATCCAGACGTGCTGGAAAAAAACCTTGAAAAGCAAAAAATTGTAATTCAACAGGGTATTGCTGGGGTGCAAAGGACAGAACAGATTTTGGGTCTATGGGAAAAACAAAAACAAGATATTGTTCAAAGGGTTGTCGAGAAATTTAATTTGCCTCGGGATCTTACTAAATCATTTTCATTAACAAAGGAAGAGTTGCAAGATATTTATGATCACTTGAATCATCCATCAATTACCGTGGACAATTCAACTGGGTTGTTTCGATTGGATCCAAAGGAGCTCTTGGAGAGATATAGTGGATTGAAATTGATATACAATGAACAAGGAAGTCTTTTAAGTTCCAATTCTTCTAATGAAGACAATGTGATGCCATTGATACAAAATTTGCATCTTTTTGACCAATAAACAATTTTTGAATTCCAAAAAAAATGCTGATGAGTGATGGCGAGTCCCCGAGTCCAAATTCAAAAAAGACTGAAGACGGCAATTTAAGGGTCCAAGCCGGAATCAATGAAATTCAAGAAAACCACCAATTAATTCTTGATGGATACGACCAACTCATTGAAGCTTACGTGAAAATTATAGATGAACGTCGCGAGTATATTGAACAGGAAGAAAAAAAAGAAGAACCAAACAAGAAGGAAATAGAAGAGTATCGCATGGAAATTGAAGTGAAAGAACGACAAATTAAAGCGGCTGAAGCTGAGAAAAAGGTGATTTCACAGAACTTAAAACACGATTTAGAAAAGGTGATCAGTTATCAAAAAACATATATTGGTTTACGTGATCAAAATGTAAAATATTCAAAAGAAGCTGTTAAATTGTTGTCTGCGGATAAATTTGAACTTGAAAAGGAGAATGAAAAAATGGAAAGATTCGAGGCTCTTTTGGAATTTTCGAATACAAAAGGTGCGAAGCTTAAAACTGTATTGGGCGAGATAGAAAATGGCAACACAGAGGATCAAAAATTAAATGAACAATATCAAAAACTTCTCGTGGAGATTGTTGAAAATCAAAAGGCAGTTGCGCAATTGGAAGAGATCTATAATTCAAAACCAGGTTGGCCAGTGTGGACAAATTCAACAGACAAGACTTTGTCAATATTTTTTGATGAGATCTACCCAGTTCCTTCAGATGAATTGGTCCTTTGAAAATAACCAATAAAAAAAAAATTTGTAGATCAAAAAATGTCAGCGTATGATGATTATGCTCAAAATATTCTTGGAAATGAATATACTCGTCAATACAAGAAAATTCACGCAGCTACGGGTATACCAGAAGACAAACACACTCTCAAGTTGCTTTGGAATCTCGGTGAACTTGGAGAGAAGGAGAAATTCAAACGACAAACAAGAATTGAAATCCAACAAGAGGGATCTCTCATGATGGATCAAATTCCAATATTCTTTACCACTTTGAAGGATTTCAAGAAACAAGTGGGAATTGTACTTTTTTGGATTACAAATGGCAAATTTGATTTTCGTGTCATGGATTTCATTAAGTTTCTGGGAGGAGGTAATAAGTTGATTATGAACGACAAACAACTTCAAGAAAACTCGAGTACTTCTGACAAGACGGGTCGTGTGTCATCAACCATTAAACTTGTAACCTCGTATTTCGATGACAATTTTGATGCAAAGGCTCAAAAGATAAAGAATGACATGGCAGTGGTCTCAATTTTTAGCTTGGATGATAGAGGAAATCGAGTAATTGTAAATTTGTATTTGAAGAGTCCAAAGAATCCATTTAATTTCAAGGAGAAAGATGGTGATCGAACTACTGATTTCACCAAGCGCTTTCAAGATGAAATCAAAAAGTTTTTGAATGGGATTGATCCAGAGTTGAAGACCCGGCTAAAGATTTCAGTTCCAACGGAATACACATTGGAATCACTAGCCCAATTTCTTGACGAGATTGGAAAGAGAATTTCGTTTGTCATGGATGAAATCGAGAAGGCTAAATCAAAGGCGCTAATTGGAGCTCCGGTAAGTAAGCCAGTCGATGATCAGACAGGCGATAGAAAAGCGAGACGTCCCACGCAAGAGGAGTACAAAAAAATGGAGCAAAAATTAAATAGTATGCAGAATGAACTGGATCAACTCAAAATGTCGTTGAAAGATTTCACGTCAAAACTAAAAGATGCAGAAAGTGTGAGAGATAAATATCTGGATTATCTGAAGGCCATTGCAAATTTGCTCGGTGTCAATGAAAACGTTTCGGATATTAAATCGGAAATTGGCAGATTGAAGATGCAACTGACACAGCGGACCCCGCTTGTTTCTACCGCTAAATCAGAACAAACCACGTCGTTAAAAGAGAATTCAAACAATTTGGATGCACTTGCAAAACTGCTTGGATGCAAATCGGATATTTCGGCTATTGAAAAGAAACTTAATGAAGTGCTTGCTTCCTACAACCAACAGCAGGAATTGCTCGAATATATCAACAAGACTGTTAAAGGTACCAAGGTATACACAGATCCTAAAGATTTTGTTATGAGAGCAGCAAATTCATACGGAAAAGAAAAAGAACTCTTGAAGCGACTGACAGATTATGCTATAAATTTGCGTGGAAAAGTAGTAGAACGAAACATTCGTAAAGGTGAAAATGTGGCACAGTATTTAACAAATTTGATGGAAATCGACATGTCTGATAACATTCGGAGTCAACTCAATAATGTCATTCAAAATTCCACATTTCCGGAAGCCATTACAGAGTATTCACAAAATTTGAAGAACGCAACTGGATCAGTCACTAACAAAACCGTGATTCCAGGTACAAAAAACATAACTTTTGATTCTTTAATTCAAGAGATTGTTAAAAATGAAAAACGCTTGTTTAAAGAGCGTATAGAGAACAGCAAAATACCAACTGAAGGTATGAATGTGATTCTTGGTGAAATTTTTGATCCTCATAACGGGGAATATCTAAAAGAACTCGCAACTGATTTATCTGATCAAGCAATGGATCTGGATAATGACACAAGAGGTAAGAGATCCGAATTTGTTGGTGAGGAAGAATCCAAATGTAAAAAAATCTCAAAACAAAAACATAATTTGGTGAAATACAAAGAAAATGTGGAGAGTGATGAAGAGAAATTATTATTGTCAAGAGTGCAATTTGCCATGAATCATTGAAATCTCGATGAGCCAATAAAAATTTAGCTTTGCAATTTTTCTTTGTGGACACTAAATGGAGAGACTTCAATCTCTTTTGAAAACAAAACATGCACTTGAACAACTCAAAGATGCGCAATTGCTTCAATTTTCAAATGTAAGAGATTACCTTCAAAAAATTCAAGATGGTCTTGTTCCAATGCCAGACCAAAGATCTCTTGATCAAATACTCACGCTTATTGCCGCTCATTTTGATGACCTTCCTCAGAAATCTAAGGTTTATTATGTGCAAATGAAAACGCCAAAACAGAGAGATTTTCGTTTTCCAGTGTGGTGTGAAAACTATCAGGATCTCTTGAAATCCGTGGGAGATTTCCTCCAAATGATGTATCCTGGGTTTCAGAGAGAGAAATTTGAGAAGACGGTCCGATTTCGTTCCAACGCGATTGGAAATGATCAGAAGTGGTTTGAAAAAACTCCGCGTGATAAACTAATTATGATTTGTGTTCAAGATCCACGTGGAATACTAAATGTTTTTGATGCAGACGACAAAGGAAATACATATTTTGAAAGCAATTTTGTTGAAAATATGTCTGCAAATATTGATGAGATTGTAGAGAAGTATGAGAAGGAAGAAGAGGCGCTTCGAAAACAAATCAAGGAGATTGCAACGGAGCTAGACAGATTGAAAGATTTGCAAGTCAATTGGGGAACTGAGAAGGTGAAACTTGAAAATGAAATTGCTCAACTGAAGAAAGACCTTAAAACAATAGTAGAAGAGAGGGATCAAGCGTCCAGTCAAACGGATTTAAAGACAAGGCAGTTGATTGATTCGTTGGAAAAGCAAATTGAGGCGTTGACACAACAAGTCCAAACTCTTGAAAATGATAAGAATGCACTGACCGAAGAGAAAAGCAAATATTTTGATTCTTCTCGTTCCGAAAATGAGGAAAGGGGGCTACGTATTGAGACTTTGGAAAAGGAGAAAAGGGATCTCGAAGAGAAATATCTCTTACTTAAGAGTCAAAGCGATGAGAGTTTGAAACAGAAAGGCGATTTATTTGTAAAACAAATTGACGATTTGAAACAATCTCTTGTCAAGGAAAAGGAGAAATATACCAGAGATCTTCAGAACGAACAATCAAAGTATCTTGATCATATAAGTAAACTTGAAGAAACGAAGAGAATGCAAGATTTAAACCTTGACAATCTAAATTTGAAGATTTATAGTCTAAACCAGGAGATTACAAGATTGACCAATGAACTCCAATCTGCAAGACAGTTGGCAAATGCTGCTGAAAATGAAAAGATTTCGATTCTCAACAAACAAATTAATGAACTGAATATAAAAATCAAAACCAAGGAAGTTGAATTGAAAACCAGGGAGTCGGAAATTGGTAAATTGAACAGCAAACTTGAAGGTGAATCTAAACTTAAAACCAGAATTGATGAATTGGAAAAAGAAATTGCTGGGTTGAAGGCCGACAAAAGTAAATTGGATGAAAGAGAGAAACAAATTGAAAAGTTGAATTTTGAAAAAAAGCGACAGAGTGATTTATTGGCAGACGAAGTCAACAAAGCAAGAAAGGGGTTTAATGAATTACAAAAATCGTACTCAGAGAAAGTCGAGGAATCAAAAAAACAACAACAAAAAATCAAGGATTTGGAGAAGCAAATCGAAAAGTTGGAAAATGAAAAGAATCTTTTGAATCAAACAAAAGGAACAGTAGATCAAACCCTTTTGCAAACAACAAATGAAATCTCTACTCTCAAAAACAAAATCAAGTCTTTAGAGAAAGATGATTCCAAGTATCTCCAACAAATTAACGCGCTAGAAAATCAAAGAGACAAATCGAAAGAGGATTTGATAACAATTCAAGCGGGGCTCAATCAATTGAAGCAACAGATCGCATTGTTGGAAGAACAGAAGAAACAATTGGATGAAAGGTTGAAAGCGAGTGAAGAAAAATATGAAAATTTGAGAGTTAGTGGAGGTTCATATGTTAACAAGCTTGCCAAGGAAAAGAGTGAACTGGAAACAAAGATTGGGAAATTGGAAAGGGAGCTAGAACAAACAAAAATCCAATTGAAAGATGCTGTAAGCGATACTTCCAAAACAACTAGAATTCGTGAGCTTGAACAAGAACTTAAAAAAAAACAAAAAGAGATTGACGAGTTGCCTCAAAAATTTACAAGCGAGATTCGGAGATTGGAAAGTGAATTAGAAAAGACTATGCAAGGTAGTAAAAATACTAAGAACCAACTTATCCAGACAGAAAAAAACTTCGAAAGCGTCAAAGATATGCTCACTCGAGAGCGAGAAAAACACATAAAAGAGATGAACGAAGCCAATGAAAAACTCAAAAATGCAATCACGCAAGAAGTTCTGGGCGAGTCCAAAGTAAATCAGGATCCAATGTATTTGTTTGACGTGTTGATTGCTGAAGCAGAATCATTGATTGTAAAAGGTGGAGCGACTGATTGGAAAATAAATATACGAAGAAAAGGAATTCCAGAGAAAATTGAGAGTATACTAAAAGGAAAGCCAATAGAGTCGGCAACAATGCACAATATTGGAATCGCTTTGGAAAATATGTATAGTTTTTTGAGCTATGCAGACAAAAATCCATATCGTTATGTAAAAGGTGATTATGAAAAAAGTCGTTCGCGCTTGCAGCATATTGTTAAGAGTGGGAGTTTAAAGAGGTTTTTAGAAGAGTACCAACAGACTGTAAATATTTCTATTCGCGATGCTCGCGCTCTCCAATTCCGAATGGAGCAAAGAAAACTCGAGGAGCGGATAAACACTCTTGAACTATACAGACGATATTTACTTATTTCCGATCTCAATAGTTTTGTTGGGGAATTTAATGATAGGAAAAAAGATGTTAAAGGCGATAAAGAAGATCGAAAATTAGTGCAAGATATATTTTCTCAACTTTGGCAGGACATTGTGGAAATTAAAAAAAAAGCTTCGCCGTCCCCGTCGTTGGGGGAAGGGGATGCAAAGGAGCTGCATGGTCTCGTTGTTGACAGTCTTAGTAACCCAAGAAACATTTTTGAAGATGTGAAATCTATTTATGGTGCACTTATAGAATATGTTGATAAAAGTGACACTGATTTGGTTCAAACAATTCAATTCAAGATAAATAAGAATATCAGACAATAAAAATTGCTTTCGTACACATGTAAAAATATGGAAACTATCAAAATCTGAAAATACATTTCTATAAGAATACATGCTTGTTCCAATCAAAATAAACTTTTTCTTTATGTCATCTGGAGAGATCCACATTGCACCACGAAATTATGGAATTATTGACGTGTATAGGTTGTTCAATGTCATTAGAGAGAGGTCTCTAAAACCAGTGCCAATGAGGGTTTCAGAGTTAAAATCGCAATTGAGCACGGTAAATTGGGTAAGGGAGGATCCAGGGACAAGTGGCATCTTTAAACCAATTGATTTGATCGAGGAAAGGGTCAATGACAAAAGTCATTGGGAACGTGTTCAAAAGGCAGATTTGAGCTATCCAGTGATTGTATTCAGTGAAACAAGGAGCGAAATGAATATTTCACAGAGGACAAATCTTGCAAAGTTAAAATTGAAGGAGAGGGATTTGATTGATGGATTGCATCGATTGGCACAGGCCGTTTTGTTGCATATGGATGAAATTCTTGTTTACGATGTACCTTGGGATGTTATCGAAGAGGCAATCGTTACTGATGACACCTCTTCTCTCATCACGGCTTCAAGAATCAACATAAAATCCATTCGACCAACCAAAAAACAGTAAAGATTTTTTATTGTACGACATGAGTTTCGCTGGTCTCGTACACAATCCAAACACAAAGGATAGAACACCTCATCAAATTCAAATTTGGCAGTTGTTTTATGAACACGTCTTACCTGAATGGGTTAAATTCGTTGAAAAATTTGTCGATGCTATTATTGATAAAGATGACAATACGAAAGTGAACGATTTTATTGCTGAACACGGAACTGTGAT
The DNA here is from genome assembly GCA_013387215.1 of Patescibacteria group bacterium. Taxonomy (GTDB): domain Bacteria; phylum Patescibacteriota; class Microgenomatia; order UBA12405; family UBA12405; genus WARW01. Next base: position 4,846 of record WARW01000009.1, on the reverse strand, counting down.
TGCATTGATAAAGAAATCTCTTAAGAATGGTACAAAACTTACATCAATCCAAAGCCCAACTTTCAATTTGAATCTGAGTCATTTTGGGAAATATAACTCCAAGGAAGATGATACTGAATCATACGATTATATTATAGACAAGCAGGAAATTGAGGTGGATGAACATATCCAAGAGAATGGAAAAGAAGAGACAGCGGCAGCGTCAGTAAAAAATAGCACCGTCCCTTTAAAAACAATATATTTAAATGCATGTTTTCGAATGTGGATCGCCTCATTACAAGCGTTAGATGATTTGGGGTTGAGATTGTACTATTCTAAAACTTCAGGGTTCCATTACAAAGCAAGAATGGATATTTCACCGACAATTGGAAAGTTGCGAAAAACTTTGATAGGATGTACAATAATTGCTGGCCCAGAATTAACAGATCTTGAAATAACAAATGGAACTACATCCTCTCAAACTTATCCCGGCAATGACGACATCCATACTTATCTCGGTCTTTTGTATGGACCAATCGCGCTTGTTAATCATAGTTGTACCAAATCTAAATTGGTATTTGAAGCCATTGATTTGTGGCCAGGCAAGTTAAAAGATGTCAATGGATATTTGTCATTTAGAGATTTTAATATCTTTTCTTCACATTTGTCTGACACTAATACTAAACCTATGGATAAACTTACACTTGAAGAACAAGCTCAAATTCTAAAGGACCAAATGTCTCCTGAACTTTATGGAAAATGGTTCAAAAAACTTTCGGATGATGAAAGGGGGACAATTTCTCGAAGTTTGTGGCCAAGTGCTAGTGAAATTTCACAAAAAGACGAAAAGGTGGAAGTTATAGATGAAAAAATTGATGAATATGACATCAATGATCCAGATTTCATTAATGATGACAACGAGACTGACATTGATAAAGACGACAAAATAGTGGAGCTAGAAAACTCGCCATATCTCATGTCTGTAGACTCCATAGATACCGTCAAAGAGGGGAAAGATATTGACCTCAAAAAAAAAATCGAATATAAAAAGGGGGAAGAAATCTTTGTCAACTACGACAATCTAGAAACTTGTCTCGCGTGTAAAGAAGGAAACAAATCCAATTGTTTGATTCTTAGAAAAGAATCTTCGCTTGAAAAGAAATATTTTATTCCGCAAACAATGCTAGAAATCATCGATTGGAGTGGCGAGGAAGATCCTCTTCAACGTATTGGAGACGTTGAAAAAATTGAAACGGACAATGGAAGTTTTAAAGCAAATGAAGTGAAAACTGAAAGTTTGTCTTCATTTGTAAAAAACGAAGACTCCTTTCAAACAGTCTTTACAAGATCCAAATCACATGTTTATGAGAGAACTATTGACAGAGGATACGTCAACGTGCATGTAATTGCAAAGAAACCAGAGTTCAAAGCGGAGAGGTTGGAAGATGGACGCATTAAATTTTATGGAAATAAGGACGTTGTAGCTTTGGAACATCCACGTTTTTGGTCCGATGATTGGTATGACAACACACAACCTTCACCAATTTTATACACAAATGTCTATCGATATTTTAGAGCGAGTGGCATTAAAGAATATACATTCAAAAACCTCAAAACTTTACAAGGTGAAAAAATTGGAAAAGATCACATTCTTTATGTTGATATGGATCCAAAAATCGAGCGGTCACTTGCACAACCAGAGGAACCATATGATGAAGAACTTGAAACTTTGTATGGGGAGATGAACCAAGGCCTCAAAATGGTCAAGGAGGTTGAAATTGACGACAAAAAGTACAAAAGCAGGTGTCATTGCGTCCATGTGAGAATTCCAGTAGTGAAAGGCAAATCTTTGGAAAATTGGGTCAAAAAAGCATTTGCATTCATGTTTTCTTCTTGGAAACTAGGTATTTCACAGGTATGTTTTTACATTCCAAATGATGAGAGGAAGATGTATTTTTGGGAAATGATTAGGAATTGGATTTTGAAGTGTAATGATGCTAACCCCCCGAAGAAGTTTGATACCGTGTCTGATGCATGGAAGCATGCAGAAACAAATGGCGTGCTCTCTAAATTGGAAGAACACTCTCAAATGGAGTTAAATAGAGCGAAAGAGAAGAAAAAGAAAGGAACCAAAAAAGAGAAAAAGAGTGAAACCTCCAAAGAAGCGGATTCAAATCAAAAGAACAAACCGGTAAAGGTTTTTGGTATATTCGAGAAAGGCTTTCGACCATCTGAAGAATTTAAAGACTCAAAGAACGATGATGTTAAAATTTCAAAAAGAATCAAAGAGGCTTTCAAAAATCTTGGCCTGTGGAATGATGACAACGAAAACAAAGATGTTTTTCATTACAATATTCTCCGTGGCACAACTGATGATGAAAATGACAAGATCATTCCGCCGCATATACTAAAAATCGTAACCGCATCGGATGAAAGATATTCGTCCAAGACTTTCGATCTTACAAACTTGGAGTTTGGTTTCTTTTTTGATGGAGATGATGCATTCCACTTGGAAAGTTCGGTAAATTCACCAATTTTGATCGGATGCGATGTAACTGAAAAATACGTCGTTGCAAGTTTAGATGATGAAAAGGAAAATTTCAATTTTTGGATTTTCAACGAAATCAACCATTCAGTCCAAGGTCCATTTGAAATTATTGATCTTATCGAAGACTTAAAGGATGAAGAGGACAGTAAGAAAGAGGAAGAAGATAAAGGCCGAATGAAATTGAATGTAAAAAAGGGATCCGTCTCTCAAAAGGAAAAAGAACAAGAACAACAACCAGCAAAGGTTGATCCACCTCCAAAACAAAAGAGAAGAATTCAACCGATCAACGTGTCAAATGACATCACAGAACAAATCAAGAGCCTTGGCCGAGAATTTAAAGAATTCGATCCATTTAAATATACTGATCCCAATCGCTCTCCGGCAATTGAAATGAGTATTCCTATATTTATGCATGATATTCTTGTTTCTTTGAAGCACAATCAAATGGATGATAAATCTGCATATGAGTCTAAAACCTATGGACTTCATAACATTAAATTCGGAGAATGGGTGTTAAAGAACCAGGACTCGTATAAAGCTTACAATTTTGAAGGGCTTGAAGATTGTATGATCATTGCGACTGTTAACACTTTGGAGACGGGAAAAAAGGGCCTCCTAATGGCAAGTTTGAAAGATGAAAACCAAGAATTCAAAATTTGGATTTTGATGGCAGACAAATCCAAAGCAATTCAAATTGCGACGATCTTAGAGTTTCTCAAGTCATTGGAAATACAAGAAAAATAAAAGATTAAAATATTCTACTGTTTTTATTAATGAACACAAAGTAAACCATTACCCAGAGACCAAATCCAGCAAGGGCAAGAATGAGTGGACCTTCTAACTTGGGCAATTTAGTAGGCGATGGCTTTGGAGTGGATGGATCTTGAGAAGAAGGAGGCGATTCTATTGTAGAGACTTGATCGTATTCCTCAGAGGTGGATCCTACAGTAGCACTGTTAGATTGTTCATAGAGAATTCCAAGAATTGCCCAACAAAATACCAAAACCATAAAAATATCCCCTGTAATAAGAAGAGCAAAAAACGCCACAATTTGTAGAATAAACAAAACCAAAGCAATATCCTGTATTTCAGCGCGCTTTTCAATGGTTCCGCGAGCAAAGAAATTTGCAACGACCGCAATGATAATCCACCCTAGCGTAATTGACATTGGAATCATGTAAAGCCAAAACTTCACACTATCATTGTTTTCAGCCACCCAGTTGATTGATTCAAAATATCCAACACCGATGTTATGATACATGAGGAAGGAAACGAGTAAAATGAGGATGTTTACATACATGGAGAAGTAAATTCTTTCCAAAGAGAATGCCAAAACCCAAACCATGTTGAGGACACACCATGCAATAAAAAGCACTCCAATACGATCAATGTAAACCGGCGAGAAAAAGACACCATGGATACACATTGCAATGAGGAATCCATAGATTACACTCCAAATTAGAAAGGTTAGTCTGTGTGGAGTAAATCGCGTTTTGTGTTCATCAGAGACACTTTTGATGGTTGGAAGACCAAAAAAACCCGTTGCAAATACAACATTTACCGCTGTTGTAATGGAGATTAAAATCAGGGCAGTTTGTTCAAACACCATTTTTTGATTTGTTAGAACTAAAAAAAAATGTTAATTGGTTTAAAAAGGTGTGTGAGTGTGGTACGTACCTGATGAAATGTGAGTAAGAAGTGAGAGATGGAAGTTTTCTAAAAAAGGGGTGAGAAGAGAAAGGAGGGAAGTGATTTTAACAAGGACTTACATTTTTTGTAAAGAGTTCAATTTGCCTTCTACTGTTGATAGGATCGTCTTTCCTGCGCATTCTAAAGAGTTTTTCGGCATTTTTTGTGAATTTCATTTTCTTGTCTTTCTTATCAAATCCCTCTGGAACTGTTTCAAAATTCTCCTGGAAATACTTCATTGCAGAGAGTCTAGATTTGATGAGAGTGAGTGCTCTCTTAACGACATCCAAATTGAATGAGATCCATCCCTGATCAAACTCATATCCCTCTGAAAGAGGAACACCAAGGAACATTGCCATACAAATCAGAATCAAAATGGTTGATTTACCAGCCTGTCGAAAAGAAATTGACCTTATATAGGGTTTGTCAGTGTCTTCGTCAGTGGTCCCATACATATTCTGAATAAATTCACGTTTTTCACTTGCATATTGGTGATACATTTGCATAATCGTGTACGGGAGATCTGTATCTACAACCATATATTGATAATCCGAGAGTTCGATAGATGGAACACTGTTTAGAGTGTCAGCATAAATCATGAGACCTTCATGAGGCTTCACAAAGTCTTTA
>WARW01000008.1 GCA_013387215.1 Patescibacteria group bacterium | reverse complement strand
TTAATATCAAACTTGATATTTAAATGGGTTTAGATTATATTTGTAACCAAAGAAATATACAGTTATGCTTGAACGAATCAACCTCATCCTGAAATCAAGAAATCTAAATGCTGCTCAGTTCGCTGATGAAATAGGCGTACAACGATCCAGTATTTCGCACATATTAACAGGCAGAAATAATGCAAGTCTTGATTTTTTACTAAAGGTGCTCAAGCGGTACCCGGAGATAGACACCGATTGGTTGCTAACAGGTAAAGGGGTTATGATTCGATCTACATCTGTAATATCCGGAAAACCAGATGAAACCAATGAGAATGTGTCGGATAATTCAACTATATTCCCACTGAATCCTGAAATCCAGAAAGGGTTCAACAGACAAACAAATATTACAGAAGAAAGGAATCGGGAAATCGGTATTATGAGAGAAGAAAAACATTCAGAGTCAGAAAATCAATCATTTACCGATATGGAAAAGCAAAACAAAAAGCCTGACGAAAGGGTTAATGATACCGGTTCCGCCAGGCAAATTGAAAAAATAGTTATATTTTATTCAGATAAAACGTTTACTGAATACAAACCAGAAAATTAATACTGAAAAATTTCGTTTTCAGCAAAGAAGAAACGGCTTTCAATTAAAGCGTTTTCATCACTGTCAGAACCATGAACAGCGTTTCTTTGCATATCAATACCAAATAATTTCCTGATTGTCCCTTCTTCCGCTTTTTCAGGATTAGTTGCCCCGATGATTTTGCGAAAATCTGCTACGGCATTGTCCTTCATTAACGTGGCGACAACGACGGGACCAGAGGTCATAAATGATATTAAACCTTCGAAAAAAGGTTGACCCTGATGCACAGCATAAAATGCAGTTGCTTGTTCCTTAGAGAGGTGCAACATCTTAATTGCAATGACTCTAAACCCACTATCTGTAATTTTTGTCAAAATGGGTCCCAAATAATTCATTGAAAGCGCTGACGGTTTTACTATTGTAAATGTGATTTTCCCTTCCATTTGTCTGTTTTTTAACTTTTAATACACTTTGATACATTAGATTTACGAATGCGCTTAATTTCTTATTAACTTTGCGTTCAAAAGATAAAATTACTCATTTTTTAAGCTACTTAATCTTGAATCACCAGATTATTGTAAATATTAGAGACCGAATTTTACAAGCAAGTAATATTGTTATTGTTACACATACAAATCCTGATGGAGATGCAATTGGTTCGTCTCTGGGTTTTTATCTTTTTTTGCTGAAGTTTAATCCTGCTGCAAAGATAAGGATAATTGTGCCAAATGATTTTCCCTCTTTTCTGAAATGGATGCCTGCAGTCAAAAATATTCGGATTTATCAGGATAATGATGTGGAAGCCATCCTGGAAATTCAGGAAGCGGATTTATGTTTTTGTCTTGATTTTAACGCACTTAAACGAACTGATAAGCTCTCTTCTTTTCTCGAAGAATCAAAAGCACAAAAAATACTCATCGATCATCATCCGCAACCTGATCCCAATTTTGATATTATGGTATCAAATATTGCGTCGTCATCAACGAGTGAATTAATTTATGATGTGATCAATGGATTGGGCGGAAAAGAGTTGATGGATGAAGACATCGCCAGTTGCTTATATGTTGGAATCATGACAGATACCGGTTCATTTAGTTATTCCTGTCGTAGGCCTGAAACTTATCTTGTTGTTGCTGAATTGATAAGACTTGGGATTGATTCTGAGCTTATTCATCGCAAGATCTACGATACCTATTCTGAGAACAGGATGCGATTGCTGGGATTTTGTTTGAGTGAAAGGCTTAAAGTATTGAAGGATTTTCACACTGCATACATCTTCCTTACTCTAGATGACCTCAATCGCTTTAACCATCAGAATGGTGATACAGAAGGAGTTGTAAATTATGCGCTTTCTATTGAAGGAATTGTATTTGCCGTTTTATTTACCGAAAAGGAATCTAAAATCAGAATTTCAATGCGTTCTAAGGGTGAATTTTCGGTAAATGATTTTGCCAGAGCTCATTTTCAGGGAGGGGGACATAAAAATGCATCGGGAGGTGATTCATTCACCTCAATGAGAGAGACGTTGAATTATTTTGAATCCGTTCTTGGTAATTATCAGGATCAACTTATTCAAGTTAATCAAAATGAATTAAAGTAATGATTCAACAAAGTGATTTATGTTATTGATTTCATGTGCTATGTGATCATCAAAGCGGTTTATTTAAATTACTAAAAAACCTTTTCAAAACCAATAATTTAACCCGTATACATATGTATACATTTATTTTAACTCAAACATCAATTATTAAAACCAAATATTGAATAACCAGTAAAAATCAAATAAAATGAAAAACAATTTTTTAAAACTTGTCTGTGTGACAGGGATAGCATTGATCGCCTTTGCGTCATGTTCATCAAAATATCCCGGGTTTAAAAAGACAAAAGATGGAATGTATTATAAATTCCATGTTCTGAACAGTGATTCAACTTTAGCAAAGAAGGATGAGATCCTGACATTGTTTTTAAAGTATAGCTACAGACCGAAGAATAGCCAGAAGGATTCAGTCATTTTCGCCAGTAAAGGTGAAATGATGTTACCCTTAGGTCCCTCAGAATACAAGGGTGATATTTTTGCAGGACTTGCTATGATGCACAAAGGGGATAGCGCAAGTTTCATGATTAATGCTGATTCATTTTTCATAAAGACCGCCAGAATGCCACAACGTCCGCCATTTATCGACAGCAATAGCATGTTGAAATTTGATGTTCGCCTGATTAATCATCAAACCAAAGAAGCGATGGAAAAGGTGATGGCAAAGAAACGCCAGGACGCGATGGCAAAAGAGCCTGCACGTATTGAAAAGTACCTGAAAGACAACAATATTACGGTTCAACCAACAAAAGACGGACTTTACGTTGTTGTTGACACTAAAGGAAATGGCCCTAAACCAGGTCCAAAGGATTACTTAAAAGTACATTACAGCGTTTCCACACTCGAGGGAAAACTATTTTATTCATCATTCAAGAATCCTGAGCCTCATCTGATGCAAATGGAAGGTCAATTTGAAACTCCTGGTTTGAAAGAAGGTTTAAGCTTATTAAACAAAGGAAGCAGGGCACATCTTATCCTACCTTCAAAATTAGCTTTTGGCGAAGGAAACAATTCAGTTGAACCATATACTCCGTTATTATATGATGTTCAGCTTGTTGACGTAGTATCAAAAGCACAGTATGACAAAGAAGTTGCACAGAAAGCAAAAGAAGCTGCTGCTGCTGCAGAAAAAGCCAAAACGCAAGAACCAATAATTCTGCAAAAATACCTTGCCGATAACAAAATCACCGTTAAACCAACTCCATCAGGGCTTTATTATATTGAAATAAAGAAGGGAACAGGAGCAATGGCAACCAAGGGTAAAAAAGTAAAAGTCCAATATGAAGGAAAATTGATAAATGGAACAATCTTTGATTCTTCCAAGAAATCAGGCAGACCATTTGAATTTATTCTTGGTCAAAACCAGGTTATTCCAGGTTGGGATGAAGGAATTGCAAAGATGAGTGTTGGCGGAAAAGCTAAATTAATCATTCCTTCAAGCCTTGCTTATGGTGCTCAACCCAATCAGGTAATCCCAGCATATTCAACTTTAGTATTTGAAGTCGAATTGCTTGAAGTAAAATAATTTTAATTTTTTGATTAGAAAAAAAAGCCTTTTAAAATTCTTAAAAGGCTTTTTTTATTTATTAAATAGTTAAAAATCGAGTTTACTGATCATTGAAAGTAGGTCATTTGGTTTGAATGGCTTTGATAAAAAATCATCCATTCCAGCATTCAGACATTGTTCCTTATCTCTTTCAAGCGCAAAAGCCGTAACAGCCATGATTTTAATAGGAAAACGATTGTTCTCTTTCTCAAGACTCCTGATTTTCTTGGTGGCTTCAATTCCGTCCATTATTGGCATCTGGATATCCATTAAGATTAAATCATAATTATTTTTCTGGTACATCTCTACTGCAATTCTTCCATTTTCAGCCAGATCAACTTTATGACCTGCCTTTTCCAAAGTTGCAATCACCACTCTTTGATTTAAAAAATTGTCTTCTACCAGTAAAACATTGAGTGAACGATTTATTTTCACCGGCTGGATTTCAGGCAAAATAACTTCCGTAGCAATTGCTGATGTTACCGGAATTGAAAACCAGTAGGTGGTACCCAAAGGCTCGGTATTATTTTCAAAACCAATTTCTCCTTTGAAAAGGCGAACAAGATCACAAGCAATTGAAAGTCCTAACCCCGGACTCATAAACTCCTCACCTAATTGGGTAAACACTGCGGTTTCTTTGAAGATTACTTTTTGTAATAAAGGAGATAAATGATGACCAGTATCTCTAATCCGTACTAAAAAGTTGAACTGATTGTCTTTAACTAATTGAATTTCTGATTTAATTGTAACTGCACCTTGTTTTGTGTTTTTAATGCAATGACCAACAAGATTAGTCAATATCTGCTTAATCCTATCTTCATCGCTTAATATTGAATCAGGTGAAAGAGCAGAGGTTGTTAGGTCAAGTCTGATTCCTTTTGCTTGAGCAACAGGCGACAACTGATTTATCACATTCAACATCAGTGTGTTTACACTAAACACGTTGTAATTTAACGAAACCTGTTTGGTTTCTATTTTTGAATAATCAAGGATATCGTTGATGGTACTCAATAAATTGTCACTTGAATTGGCGATAACTTCAATGTATTCTTTCTGTTCCGAAGATAACTGCGTTTGTCTGAGGACATCGATCATACCAATGATGCCATTCATCGGTATTCTGATTTCATAGCTCATATTTGAGAGCAGGAGTGAAAGATGATTTTTTACAGCAATCACTTCTTTTTGTGACTTCTGATATTCCTCTTCTTTTTCAATTCTGTAGGTAGTCAGAAAATTTTCAAGATATATGATCCTGTTGTTTAATTCCTCAATTTCGACTTTAAAATCCTGAGCTGATTTATCATTTGGATATGACATACCGGAAAATATTATGATTTGTAAAATTTACGAAGATTCTTATTGATTATGGTCACCAGTCTGTTTTGATTGATTGGTTTTGCAATATAATCATCAAAACCAGCTTCGAGCAATCGTTCACGATCCCCTGTCATCGCATAAGCTGTTTGCGCTACAAAAGGTATCTTATTGTATTCATTCCATTTATCTTTGACTGCATACATAAGATTGATTCCGTCCCAGGGAACCGGGAGATTAATGTCAAATAACATAATATCAAAGATTTCACCACGTTTATGAGAGTCTTCCAAAATCTTTAATGTTTCTTCGCCGTCAACAGCCATCGTAATTTTATATTTACCCTGTAACATACTTTTAAGCACTAATCTATTCATCCTATCATCTTCAACGGTGAAAATGTGAATGTCATGAGGCTGAATTGTCTCTTCTATGATCGCTTCTTTTGCATCCTGCTCGACTGGTTTGGTGGAGACCGTTAATTCGGCAGGGAGATAAATTGAAACTGTAGTCCCAATACCCTTGACAGATTCAACGATTATCTCACCTTTCATCAGGTTTACAAGACGTTTAGCCAATGGCAACCCTAAGCCAGCTCCCTGATAAGCCCGGGAATAGCCCAAACTCTCCTGTCGAAAAGCTTCAAAAATATTTGGCAGATAGGCTGAATCAATGCCAATCCCTGTATCTTTAATTCGAATAAAGACACGTTGCTGTTCAGGCAAAAAACCACTTGAGACATTAATAAATCCCCTTTCAGTATACTTGACTGCATTATCAATGATGTCGGTAATTACCCGGGACAAATTGCGTTCGTCAGCTATAGCATTTGGCGTTTCAAGTGTCTGAATGTTAAGACGTAATCCTTTATCATTGGCCTTAAAATTATATAATTCGGTGGTCTGTGAAACTAAAAATGGAATGTTGCAAGGTTTAAGAGAAACTTCAAGATCATTTGCTTCAATTCGACTGATATCAATGATGTTATTGAGTAAATGCAGGAGTCTTTCACCGGATTGCTGAATTCCGTTAGCATATTCATATAATTCCTGATCTTCCATTCTTGAAAGCTCAGCTTCCAATAAAGAGGAAAATCCGATGATGCCGTTTAGAGGTGTCCTGATTTCGTGACTCATATTTGCCAGAAATGCATTTTTCAGATAATTGGCATCCTCTTCTCTTTTTAACGCAATTTTGAGTTCAGCATCCTTTTTCTGCCTTTCGATAAGTTCCAGTTCAAGTGCATTTGTCTTAGCCGAGATACGTTCAGATATGAGCTCATCTGCATTCTTCAATTGATATTGAGTCGATAAAAGCTCTGTTTTGAGATCTTCAATGCTTTTTCTTAATTCAACTTCTTTCTTAATTTTTCTAAGATATATGGTAATTATGAATAGAATGAGTGATACGATTAACACTGACATCAAGACAAACTGAAGATCCATAATATGGGAATTTAGCTATTGTTTTAAAAATTATCAGATTGAAACCTACTTCAAAATACTTTATTCATCATTAAACAAAACAGACGTATCGATTGTAAAGATATCAAGAGTTTATGACTTTTGAAGCAATGAATACCTTTTCCAATTCATTTAATGCATAAGTTTTAATTAAATTATTATTTAATTGATAGTCAGGACTCCAAATTTCGACCATAAATCCGTGATCCTTTAATCTTGACGGATAATCTAATCCATACAATCTAACATGGTCACGTTGACCATATTTTTGCTCCCTCAATTCTTCTGTGTCTGCTTTATTTTCAATAGTTTGCAATGCTTCAGAGGCTATCGGAACCTGAATGATAGCCCAGCCACCGGGCTTAAGCACCCTGAAGATTTCACTTAAGGCTTTTCCCTCATCTTGAATATGTTCAAGCACGTGATTACAAATGACCACATCAAAACTGTTATCTGAAAAAGAAAGTGAGGTAAGATCCAGGGGCAGGGTGTCTTTTGAATAATAAAATCCATTATACCCTTTTTCGAATTTATCGCCGGAAGTATAGGAAATATTATGCAGCCTCGATAAAAAGTTTTTCAATGATGGTTCCGGCGCAATGTGTAAAAGATTGAGGTTTGATTTATTAAACAATTCATCTGAAGTCAGGTAGCAATAGATCAACCGATCTCTGTCCGTTGAATGACAACGCGGACAAAGCATATTCACTCTTCTGCCACCTCCGATAATTTTATTTTCTTTAAAAAATGGTAAATTTTCTCCTCCTTCCAAGAATTTTCGAAATTGACCACCACAAAATGGGCATTTGAAATCCTTGCCACGATAAAATATTGATTGAATTGATTGTAGTGCTTGTCTTAATGAAACTGTAATCTGATATGGAACGATGTATTTAATTAAAGCCTTCATATTAACTTCATTAATTCGTAACGATCATCTTTAAAGATCTTTGAGTTTCTTTACCTTGAATTTTAACTATATACAATCCATTCATCAGGAAAGTGTTATTGATGGCATATGTATTTTCATGTGAATTAAAACTCTGGATTCCAGAATCAAAAACACAACTACCCATTATATTGTAAATTGTAATGGATAACTCTGTTGGTTTTGCTAATGAAAAACTTAGTTTAAACTGTCCCCGATTTGGATTTGGGCTGATAAAAATATTTCTCACATCATCTTCATTGTTGATGATTCCTACGCCAGGTGTATATTCATATGCACCTTTATCAAAATTACCGGAAGCAGGATATGGACGGGGATTATCCAAAATATCAAATGTAATGCCATAAGAACTCAAATCAACGCCTTTATCTTTTGCTTCGGAAAAGAAGGTTAAACCGTAATCGTTATGAACAGGGTCATTGAATAAGTTGAGTGATTCAGTAGCTGTATTTTTAGTAAGGTTATAACTGTTATCTAAATAGGGATTTAAGACATAAACCAAAGCATTTAAATATGGATTATTTACAATTATTATATTATTTGACGCCTTGCTTTGTAAAATAGCATTGACAAAGTAAATACCGTACGTCTTGGGTGTAATAATTGTGTTGTTTAAGATGTAAACAAATCCGGGACTTGTACTTGCTGCTGTATTAATGAAAACACCATATTTATTTTGATTTTGCAACGTTGTACCCACACCTGGATTTACGATTAAGTTATTGTAAACTTTAATTTTACCTTGACCAAGTATTTCAACAGCGTCTCCATGCCCGTTAAATATTTTATTGTTATAACAGTCAAAATTTTGACATCCACCTCCGATAAGAATTCCACTCATTTGATATAAACTATCAGCCTGACTGTCTCTGGACACATTGTTATGATACACTTTCACCGAATCAGCGCATCCAATCTGTATCCCATCCCATCCGGTGGAGTCAACAGTATTTTTGTAGATTCTAAGATTCTTTAGCAGATGTGGAAAAACCGTACTGTTGGTTCCATTGCAGTTAATAACATAACCATCTTTAAACTTTGAACTACCAATGTACATTCCTTCATGGCCAATCTTATGAATATAGGTATCATGAATAAACAAATCGCGCATTACAAATGCGCTGTATTGTGAAGCAAACAAACAGGACGGATCAGTCTTTGCCATTATCCCTACGTAGGTAACATTTTTTATTTCGACATTTTCTACTTCAATGTTGGTACTTAAATCATCAATAGATAATCCGATTCCACCACTGCTCTGTGTAGTGACAATATCTTTGACTATGATTCCATAATAATCGATACTGTTACCTTTACCCGTAAATTTCAAATATTTACAACCACCTAATTTGACCCCGTATACACTATTTCCTGAAACAGTGACCTGAGTACCTTTGTTAATCACAACTACCGGATTTGACTTCGTCCCGGTGATATTACGAATCAGTAACTGATAATATTTTCCACCTGTAATTGCAATCGTATCTCCCGGAATTAAACCAGAGATTGTACTCCCGTCAATAATGGTAGTTGTATTTGATACCGGAGGTGTAACGATGTAACGGGTAATATTTTGAGCACCAACCGTTGCAATTTCTGAAAACAATAAAATAAAAAATAGTATATTTTTTACCATATTTTATACTCCTCTCTTAGCTCTTTCCCAATTGACAGATTGTTGTCTCGTTACAAAACGTTTGAACCCTAAAAAAATTGAAAGATTCATAATAAAAAAATAGTAGGGAATAAACAATATTTTGACTCGCAATTGTTTGTTTTCTAAATACCAACCTGTAAGTGCAGAAGTATAAAAAAGGATTTCGCACCAGAGAAGAATTGAGTACAAATTCAAAGAAAATAAACCAACATTGATTCCAAGAACCAGATTCAAAACAAATATAAAAGGTAAACTAAATGGTGCAATCGTCCAGCGAAGCACCCTGTGAGAAATGTATTGAAAAGATAATACACCATATTTGAAGATGTTCAACAGTGGATATAATCGAATTACAGACTGAATTCCGCCTGCAGCAATTCTGATTTTACGTTTCATTTCTTCTTTTACATTTGAAGAAGATGTTTCCATTGCATAGGCTTCAGGACTATATTGTATCGTGTGTCCGTTCATTGCAATCCTTAGAGAGATGATGAAATCGTCAAGCAATGTATCTGGTTCAACCGGCTGAAAAAGAGCTGTTCTAACAGCAAATAATTCACCGGCAGCACCGACGACAGAATAGAGTTCTGCATCCCATTGCTTTAACTTTGATTCATATTTCCAATAAATCCCCTCACCGGCACCAGCTGCAGAATCTTTTTCTTTCTTGAAAATTCGCTTTTCACCGGATACACATCCCACTTCGGGTTTACTGAAAAGTCTGACTATTTCACGAATCGATTCTTTTCCGAGAATGGTGTTTGCATCTGAAAAAACAACAATAGGGGAGGTCACATATTTAAACCCCCTGTTCATCGCATTAATCTTACCATTTCGCGCCGGCTCATGTAAAACAGTGATATTCTCATATTTTCTTAACAAATCCGGGGTTCCGTCGTCTGATCCGTCAGTTACCCACATTATTTTTAACTTATCCTTCGGGTAATTAAGGTTAAAAGAATTTTCGAGTTTAGTTTCCACAAAATCTCTTTCATTGTAAGCAGCAATAAATAATGTTACCTCAGGTAATTCAAAATCTGATGCTTCTGCAATGGTTGATTTTGAGAAAAGACGTTTAATTCTGATAATCAGGTATAATATAATTCCATATCCAATATAAGCATAGAATACAATAAAGATAAGTGTCCAGAAAATAATTTTAATTGAAAGCATATGTTTTACCTGAATAATATTAAACTTTTTCCCAAAGGTTTGTTTCGAAATTATACCGACGAATAACTTTAGCTGGATTCCCTACTGCGACACAATGTGGAGGCAGATCACGCGAAACGACACTTCCTGCTCCGACCTGTGTTCCTTTTCCGATAGTCACACCAGCCGTAATTACCGAATTTGAACCTATAAATACATCTTCTTCACTCACGACTCCCTTGCCTCTGATATCTACAGGTTGAGATCTGGAGTTCCGGGTACCATCCTGAAATCCATGATTGAATCCCGCCATGAAAACGTGTTGACCGGTATAAGCACCGTTTCCCATCATGACGGGTCCTATGATGACCGTTCCAATTCCAATGATTGAATTATCTCCAATGATGACATCTCCGGCGCCATTGTTAATGACAGTGTAATCTTCAATCACGGTGTGAGCCCCGACATCAAAATGATGATATGGAAAGACATCCAGACGTGCACGAAAGCCAATCTTACTCTTTTTACCTCTTTTATGAAAAAACCGGTTTAAAAAAATCCTTACCCAAATACGTGGACGGGGGTGATCATTGGGAACGATTAACCATAAAGCCAATTGGCGCAACCTTGGATCATTCTTAATTTTTTCAATGAAATCCATATCTCTGTGTTGTTATGTTAGGATAACGTAATTACTTTTTAGATGATTCAACAATTTCTATTGCATTATAAATCTCTGCAACACTGTTTTCCCAGGTATGAGTATGTGCAAAGGCAATGCGGGCTTGTTCCTTTTCCTTTGAGTTTTCAGCAATGGATCTTTCAACGTGATCTAAAAACTCCTGATCGGTTTCAGCCAACAAGCAATATTCTGAAAAAGCTTCCATTGCATCCGTCTTTCGGGCAACTACCGGTTTTCCCATGGACAAATACTCATCAATTTTCCGGGGATAATTTCCAATCGTTTCCGGAGAAATCACCTGAGGATTAATAGCTACATCGAAATATTTTAAATACGATGCAAGTTCTTCCTGCTTTCTTTTACCGAGAAAATGAATATTTTTGATTGAGTGCAGGTCTGATTTAAGGAAATCTTCATCTTCAGGACCAATCAAAACAATGTTCCATTCAGGTTTACTTTGTGCCAGGTATCTGATGCATCCAATATCGAGTCTCAGACTCCATATAGCACCAATATAGCCTATTACAGGATGTTTTATGTTTTTTAGATCAAAAGGCATCTCCAGGTCCTTTTTATCGTCATACAAACTGAAATCGCAACCCTGTCCTACATAAAATGAATGAGGGTTATGTTTTAATCCGGTATCACGCAATAAAGTGGAATTTGCAGTAACCAGGTCGATTTTTTCCATCAGTTTTGATTGAATTCTTTCTCCATGCCGAACCCAATATTTCACAGAAACCATATTATCCCGAATATAATAGACATATACCGAAGGATGGAGTAACTCTTTCAAATAGAAGCTACGATAAATGTCGTTATCATTAAAAAGAATAAAATCTTTAAAACCAAGCCTTTCAATCGCATTTAATATTTGCTTTGCAAATCTTCTGTTATTGATGTAATTCATAAAGTCAAAAAAGAAATCTGGTTTTAATTGACTTATTGACTCCTGCATACATTTTGGATTTAAAACCCATATATTTGGAGATATTTGCTGCAAATCTTCTTCTTCTCCCTTGAGTACTTTTATTCTTTTTTGAATGGCGGGGTTATTTTTTTCTCTCAGTGCTACCAATCGGTTAATGGGGTAGTTTACATATAAAACGCGGTTGTTTTTGGCAAATTCCCGGGCAATATTTACACAATTACTCCCTAAATCAACATCCCATGGTTGTAATCCCGTAATAACTATATCTCTGTTGGTAATCATTTATTTAATTATTAAGATTGATCATTCAATACCTCTTTGTAAATCTGAAGCACCTTTGCTGCCATTATTTGCCATGAAAACCGAGCTGCCTGTTTAAATCCGCCATCACGTAGTTTCATCATTAATTCTTGATTTGATACCAATTGTTCAATGGCAGAAGTCAAGTCTTCTGGTTTAAATGGATCAACCAGCAATGCTGCACTCCCTGATACCTCTGGCATGGATGAGGTGTTGGATGTAATGACCGGAGTTCCACAAGCCATTGCTTCGAGCATTGGTATACCAAAACTTTCTCTTAAAGAGGGATAAAGAAAGATCTCACTTAAATTATAAATTGCTGGTAAATCTGTATTGACCACATATCCTGTAAGATGAATCTGGTTCATAAGTTCCGGAGCATTGATTTCGTTCAGGATTTTCATCAGTGCTTCTTGTTCATAATCCAACATCACAAGCTTATGCGTGGTTCCATTTCTTTTAATATAATCGGCAAAAGCAATTAAAACATTTTTTGTGTTTTTCTTAGGATCTGTATTTCCCAGAAAAAAGAAATAATGATCAGGTAACCGATATTTTCTTTTAGCCTCTGAAAGAACATCTGCATCATTAATGGGTCTGAAATAATCGTTTACTCCGTTGTAAACTGCTTTAAGGTGACCGTCATCAGGCCAATTGAAAAAAAGTCTGATCCTTTCCTTTTCAAATTCTGAAACTGTTATTATTTTTTTGCTGTGTCTTAAGGCTGCCGGAACCAATAAACGGCGATAAAGATTACCAAAACGCTGATAGTTTGAGAATCCGGATTTAAAAAGGCTCAGGCTTTCCAGAAATATAATATCATGTAATGTGATTATCAGTGGGACAGAACAACAAACAGGAGCAGTGTTGCTTGTACAATGCAAAAGATCACATCCAAATTTTTTTGCTGCATTTGGAAGCAATACCTGTTCCCAGTAAGGATAGAAATTGCTTTCCAGTTTTACAATTTTAAAATTTGACGTCTCCTTTAAGCAAGTTTCATCTTCATCGGGCTTTATAAAAATAACGTACTCATTTTTTTTATCTATCTCCTGAAGATTCCGGATGAGTTCCAACGCAACCATATCCATTCCATGCTTTTTCTTTCTAAAAAGTCGCTGTCCTTCAATTCCTATTCTCATCAATCTACGATTTAAGCGTTGTTTTTGTTCCGTGTTCGGTATGGAGAAATTTGCGGTTTGCTCTTCTTGATTTGATTAAAGAGACAATCATCCAGAAAAATCCTTTTGGAAGATCAAATATAACCTTTAATGTCTTTAAAGAATAATATTTTAATGGCACTGAAAATATAAAAATCATTACAGTTATAATCAGCAAATAAAACCATTCAGCCATATTGCCAATTCTTACCGACTGTACTAATAGATTTATCATTACAACCACACCAAGCAATAATATTCTGGGAGGTAAAATAAACTGAAAGGCTTTGTTAAAATATTCGATGTTACCTCGGGTGATTAACAAATGTAGTGAAGGAAGAAAGTCACGTCCAAAGTAATAAAATTGTGCTGACAACCACCTTCTACGCTGATTTGTAAATCTATATGCATTTTGAACTTTTTCATCCAGCACAAATGCATCAGTAAGATAATCTATTTTAATTTTTTCCCTGGCAATTAAAAGCTCCAGCTCTTTATCAAAACCTCCAATTGCATTAATATCAGACATAAGTCTTTTGAAAAGCTTATAATCAAAACCCATTGCCGATCCGATTAAAGCCGAAGAAAGCCCTGACGCTCTGTGACCCTGCCTGAAAATATGATTATTGATCTCTTCGCTGATACCATCCAACAACGCAAAACTAGTATCATTATTTTTTGCAATACGGTGACCCTGAATTACTTTAAATCCATTTGCAAAACCAAGATTGATTCTGACTAAAAAATCTTTTGCCATCAAATTATCTGCATCCAGAATAACCACGATATCGAAATCATCTTTGATTTTATTTAAAGCAGCATTTAAAGCTTTTGATTTTGTACTGTCTTTAAAATTTACCTCTACTGTTTCAATCGGAAATTGATTTAATTTGCTAACTGTTTTTTCATTAAGCGAATCTGCAATTACAACAATTTTATAGAATTCCGAAGGATAATCCTGCTTTAAAGCATCTTCGACGACCCCTATTATAACGCTATCTTCCTTGAAAGCAGGAATTAATATAAGAATTCTTCTGAAATAATCAAACTTTACAGTGTTTCCTGCTTTCCTAAACAAACCAATAATCGCAAAATAAAGCAAATATATTGCGGAAATATAAAAATAGATTAAAATTGCCCATTCTATAATCACTGATAAAAATATAAGGACATTCATATTACCGGTTTTAATGATGATCGTTTTCGTTAAAGGTGTGAGCCGTATGTGCAAATCCTTTCCTTGCTTGTTTTATTTTTGTAAGCGATATAAGCATTAGAAAAAAACCTAACGGCAAATATAATAGGGCATTAAGTGTTTTGAGCGTAAAGAAATGTCGGGGTACAGAAATGAATAAAGCCAGAACACACATGAGCCATTGAATAAACCAATAATATGTCCAGCTTAATGGGTTGAATATCAGAGATACAATAAGGACAATTGACAATAGCCCAATGATAAAGATTCTTGGAGGAATCAGGTGCTGTACAATTTTATCAAAGTAGTCAAAGTTTCCTTTAAACAGTTCCTTAAATCCCTCTCTCAAATAGTTTGTTGCATAATTCAACTGATTGGCAATCCAACGAGTACGTTGTGTAACAAATACCTGGCTCTTAGTTGTTTTTTCATCATACACAAGTGCATTGTCAAGATATTCTATTTGAATTTTACTTTTAAGTAACTTGTGTTCTAGTTCTTTATCCTCCCCAAAAGAATCGATTTGATTCATCAGAGATTTGTAGAGCTGATAGTCAAATGCCATTCCGGAACCGATTAAAGCAGCTGAGAGGCCAAGTTGCCGGTGACCACGACGGAAAATATTGTTATTAATCTCTTCGCTTAAAGCATCCAAAACTGCAAAGTGAGTGTTTGAATTCTTCGCTACCCGGTGTCCCTGAATAGCTACAAATCCATTATTATAAGCCTTATTCATTTTACTAATGAAATCCTTCGCCATGATATTATCGGCATCGAGAACCAAAGCAACCTCATACGAGTCTGACAATTCTTCCATCGTTTTATTCAATGATTTGGCCTTGGAACTCTTTTCAAAAACGACTTCATTGACAATTATCGGAAGCTCTTTAAGTTTTGCAATCGTTTCTTGTTTGAAACCATCGGCTATTACAATGACATCGTACCAATCATGCGGATAGTCCTGATCAAGCGCCCTCCGTGCAACATCCAGGATCACGTTGTCTTCTCTATATCCGGGAATAAATACTGCAAATTTTCTAAATTTATCAGAACACGTATATTCCAAAGGACGATAAATAAATCCGGCAACCGCAAAAACCAATAAATATATTGTACCACATAGGGTAAGCACAAACAATATCCATTGTAAAAAATTAAGAAAACTTATCATATTGACTAATTGTTAAAGCTTTGGATTTTCATGGATTTCCGGATTGAAGAGATTTTTTAAATGCCAGCCAACAGCTCTGTAATAGGCGTTGAATAATTTAAATTTTCCCTTTATAAGATATTTTAGAGCGTTTTTAGGAATTGCAATAAAAAACTGATAGACAATGGCTTTATAGAAAACAGATCCTTTCAGATTTCTTCTCATAAAAACCAAACGATTGCGATTCAAATAATAGATCTTCATGGCACTCATGCGACCTGTAGAGATACTTTCACGATGAAAAACCAAAGAATTATGTACATACCAGATTTTATACCCGGCTTTTTTGATTTGTTCGCACCAATCAGCCTCTTCATAATACAGAAAAAAGATGTATGACATCATTCCAACCTTCATGATGACATCCCTGGATATCAGCATCGCAGCCCCGTGAGCATAGGATGTTTCCCGATCACTATCAAATTGTCCTTTATCGACTTCATTGAATCCAATCGAAAAATTTCTCAGGGTGTAAGGATGCATTGGAGTATATCCTGCATATTGAATTGTATTAGGCGTATGAAAAAATCTGATTTTCGGACTGACAACCCCAATTGTCGGGTCTGATTCCATTTTCTCAATTAATGGTTCGAGGAAACCTGGAGTCAACATCGTGTCGTTATTCAACAACAAGACATATTTTCCTCTGGCTTTCATGATACCAAAGTTATTTCCTGCAGCAAATCCATAATTAATTGGATTCAGTATCAAATCAACTGACGGAAAACGTTGCTTAATGATTAGAGGAGAGTCCTCTTTTGACGCGTTGTCAACAACAATCAGTTCGATATTAGGATAGCTGATCAGGTTCAGTGATTCAATCATTGAACAGGTAACTTCCGATTGGTTGTAATTGACGGTAACAATTGAAACCAAAGGATAATATCGTCGCTTAACCTGATTATGCATGTTTATAAGAAATTCGGGGAATCAGGCTCTAAGTTACAAAATAGTCCAGTATGAGCAAGAGAAAAAAGTATTTCTATTTAGGATTTTCATAAACACTGGCTGAAAATATATGTGACAAATGCCATCCAATTGCCTGACAATATGATTTTAACAAAATCCATTGCCTACAATATATATATTTAAATATATTTTTTGGAATTGCGATAAATCCCTGATAGATGATTCCCAATAAATAATTAAATCCAAAAGTATTTCTCCGCATGTAGAGCAAACGCCCCCGGTTAAGATAATAGGTTTTTAAAGGACTCTCCGGACCCGTGGTCATTGAATCCTTGTGATAAACCAATGAATCAGGAACATACCATATTTCAAAACCTTCTCTTCTGATTCTTGCCATCCAATCCATTTCTTCATAGTACAAAAAGAAGATATCAGCCATCAAGCCCACTTTATTGATCACCTCTCTGGAAACAATCATTGCAGCTCCAAATCCAAAATCAGTAAGTTGTTCAACATCATATTGTCCATTATCTTTTTGGTTAAACCCTATCGCATGTTGTCTGATCGTTATCGGACTCATCGGTTCGAATCCGGCATATTGTATGATATCAGGATGAAAGAAATACCTGATTTTTGGACTCACAACCCCTATTTTAGGATCGGCTTTCATTTTATTGATCAGTGGATCTAAAAACCCTTCGTGAACCTCTGTATCATTGTTAATGAGCAAAATATATTCACCTCTAGCTTTACGAATTGCAAGATTGTTTCCTCCTGCAAAACCAAGATTTTGATCACTGAGTATGATTTCAATTTCCGGATAACGCAATTTGATAGGAGAGGGGTCATCTCTCAAAGATGCATTGTCCACAACAAATATTTCAATGTTTGGATAAGAAATTTTACGCAATGACGCTAGCAGCTGACAAGTAATCTCCGTTTGATTGTAGTTGACTGTGATGATGGTAACAAGCGGAAATTCCTTTATTGACATGTTATTTAATTTAGTATTTGAATGCAGTTCAGAGATACAATTATACTTATATTAAGGTGCAATAACTTTACGTTCAGCTTTAATTCTGCTGTATTCTTCATCAAGTTTAGGGCCCATAAACACAAACGCCATAGAAATGTATATAATAATACCAGTTGGCAACTGGCCATACACTCCGTTACCGTATGAGGCACCCATAATACCGGCTATACCACAAATAAATGCACTGAGGATTCCAAACAATTCGGGATCCCTGATTCGAAACATTAGGATATAGCATCCCTTTAAAACGATAAAAAAAGTAATGGCCAAATGCAGAATCAGACCGACTATTCCTTGTTCTGCCCAAATCTGAACATACCAGCTATCAGTTGCAATCTGAGCAAGAAATCCCTGGGGAGAAAACCGTTTTCCCCAATCACCCGCGGAACCGATACCCCCTCCAAATGGCTTATCTGCCAGATAAACCCCTAACAAGGCTCGGTTTTGTATACGAACCTGCAATGAAGCGTTATCCTGCGGAAAGAAAGCGGTTCGCATTCGACGAATATATTGATTGCTTTCACCAATGGTTGTAAAACGGAAAAAGGCATAGAATATAAAAAGAATAAATCCACCACTGAAAATGACAAATAAATTCTTCCGGTGAATCAGATAAAGCGCTAACCCTACACCCGGAACAATGATAGCTCCACGGGTACCCGACACCATCATTCCATAATATCCAACCAAAGCCACTATCAGAAAAAATATTTTCTCCTTCGGATCTTTCATATGAAAGAATAATATGGTCCCCAACACACCAGCATGAGCCTGGGCAGCACCAAATTGACCGGCATCAGAATAGATCCCCCAGGCACGTAATTCACCCATGATTAAGTGAGTTACTGCTCCTCCAGTATCCAACCAAAATTGTTCAGCCGAATCAGGACCAAAATTCATTTGTTGAAAAGCCTTGAGACTGCTTAAAATTGAAAATACACCCCAGATATATAAGAAAACCTTAAGGTCTTTAACCTTATTAAACAACAGGAAAACAAGCGGTATCGTGAGAAACATATAAAGTGACATCCCCCGCATCGCATAAAACCAGGCTGTCCGACTTAAAGCCAGAGGATTGGCCAATTCAGCAATTGAGTATAAAAACCAAATCAGTGACAATAAAACCAAATTATTCTTCAGTGGCTTAATGGAATCAATATCAAGTTTTTCATTAAAATATTTGAAAAATACAGCAATATAGGTGATCACAAGGAAAAAATCTATTCCTAATCCCAGGGGGATGTTTCGAATATAACGAGTCAAACCAATCGCAATAAAAGCAAGTACCAGGATGGTAACAATACCGATTTTTGGGAAGATAAAATAGCGGTTAAAGTAAATCAAGATGGGTGGTAAACTCAGTAGAATCAATGCAGACATGAGACCGCCTGTGGCTATAATATAGCCCATCAGTATTGCTGAAAAGACCAGCAATGCTACGACAAAAGGATCATTCAGTTTGTAAGATCCGGGCTTATTGGTCAAAAGCTTCATTAATAAATTTTACTTCTTTAAAATTGATAAGTCTGCAGATTTTATCATCTGACGATAAAATTCAATCCCCTTGGTAAAGATATGACTAAACTGAATTGGAATTTCCTGTTTAACATATGAAAACCCGATAATCATACCAATAATGGTTGTCAATATTGTAGCACCGGCCACCATCATTAATTGTTCAATCATCGTCACTCCCGGAAAGAAACGGGGAACGACAAACACTGCAATACAATCGCCAACAATGTTTGCAACTGCCATACAAATCACTTTGTAAAAATTCAGTTTAGGCCTGTTCACACTGTCTAAAACAACACCCGAAAATCTGTCCAACGGTAGTAAAAGTCCGTATAGAATGAAGATCTGATAAACAGGCGCGGCAGCAGTATATTTAGCCCCTCCCAGAAAAAATACGAAAAAGTCTGAGAATATGAAAGCAACCACAGCAAACACCAAAAACATATAGATTAATGCACCGGTATATTGATAAAATATTCTCGTAACTTCTTCAATATCTGCTTTAATACTGGCTCTTGACATTTTAGGAAACGCTGTAGCCAGAAAACTTCTCAAAGGAACTTCCAGGAGTTCAGTTAGTTTTAAAGGAATATTAAAATAGGCAACACCCACAGGTCCAAGTACCGGACTCAATCCAATAATAAAGATATCAGAGCTTTTCAAAAGGTTACTTCCAAGGAGAGTTCCCATCGTAAACTTCCCAAAATTGATCAGTTTTTTGTTCGTTTCCCGTGTTGCTTTCCGAAGATATTTAATTCCATCCCAGTCTAAGAGTATCGTTAACAAAGATGTAAAAATGTTAATCCCTAAATAAAAAAAGAAGATTGGATATAGACCAAGATTTAAAAAATAATAATTTACTATAATGAACACTACAAATCCACCATTGGAAATTGATCTGATCAGTAATATTTTCCCGAATTTCTGATCAGCCTGCAGCACAGTTATGGCATTGTTAAATGGCAAATTAAGTAATGCCAAAAGAGGATACCAGGTAAAAAAGAGGCCCCATCCGGATGCTGTAAAATGATCTTTGAAAAGTAAATTCGCTACGATGATCAGCACCGATAAAAATGCGGTTAAATTTAAACCGATCAGCCAGTTAGAACCAATGAGCCGGTACCGTTCTTCCCCCTCGGCCCCTGAAAGGAACCTTACAAGAGCGGTACTCGTTAAACCTGAACGAAACATCTCAACCATATTTCCGGCTGTGATAAAAAGTGTCCAGATACCCCATTCAAAAGGAGGCAAGGTCCTCGCTAAAATAAAAACACTCAATAATCCCCATAATGCCAGAGACATATTTCCAGCAAGAGATAATACATTATCATTGGAAATAATTTTCTTAAGATTCAGCATGCTATGGGTGAACGTTAATCTTTGAATTTTATCTGTAACCTAAATGGTGCAGTTAACCAACGCCATATTCCACTTTTTGAGGTGTGTAATCTGCTAAAGTCCTTGATAATGTCTTCCAGTGCATAGAGCTCGGCATTATTTAATACAACCAAAGGCTCATTTTTGGTTACCAGCTTTAGATTTTCCAGTGCTTTGTTATCAGATTTTCGCCAGTGATCTGTTGCATTTACAAACAGTATGGGAATATCGATCGATTTCATGAGATTAATCGGGTAGGCGTGATGTACAATTGAGGGTAACTCGAATAAAATGTAATCATACACATAGTTGTCCTGCCTGAGATTCTTATCACCCAATAATTCGCCAATACTTTCAACTTCTATAAAATGATTGTCAATCGTATAAGTATAACTGTAATTGTAGTCATCGTTGTCACTTAAATAACCATCTTCGAATCTGTAATTGATTGATAGAACCCTTTCGTCTGTAGCCCTCAGTCGGTCAATCAGATTATTGGCAATAGTAGACTTACCGGTTTCCGGATTAGTACTGAAGAACATGAGTAACAAAGGTTTATTACGGTCTTCAGGTTTCATCAGCGAAGTCTTCAACTTAATATTTTGCAATAATAAGTCTGTAAATCGCTGCGTAATGAGATTCAGATCTGCTTTCTTATATCCCGGGATAATACGGGGAAAAGCGCTGGCAAGTTTAAGGCCGGTCAGTTTTTCAGCACGTTCAGGTGTCTTGATACTGTCATCAAAGTACTCAAGAAGAATAACAATAAACGCTACCAACAATAAACCAAGTAATAAAGCGGCCAGAATGAGCAGTTTCCTTTTCGATGCCAAAGCCTCAATCGGATAACTCGGATCATCGATAACCTTCATATTGCTTGACATCTCAAGGTTTTGCTGTCTCAATTTAGCCTGGTTCAATGCACGTTTCATTTCAATGTATGCCTGCTCTGCAACACTGATCTG
>WARW01000007.1 GCA_013387215.1 Patescibacteria group bacterium | reverse complement strand
TGACTTGGGGCATCTCCCCAGCCATTTCCCACATTATCTTTCGCTCCGATATCATTTGGGTTTGGGTATCCATATCGATAATATAACATATCTTCATACCCATCATTATTTAAATCGACAAAGCGGACACCTAAATCTAATACTCCATCCTTTACAATTACATGAGTTGGAAGATATGCTGAATATGAAGAATATACCCAACCATTTCCATTATTTAAATATACTCCTTTTTGGAATGTACCATTTCCCAAATCTCTATTATAAATTAAATCTTTTAATCCATTATGATCAACATCAACAAACCGAGCACCCATGTCACCACCTCTTGATGCAAAATGAAATGGTGAAAGATATCTCGGATCTGACACCCAACCTGCCTTTGTACTAATAAATGCACCTCTTTTCTCGTTTGTTGGTGAATCCCAATAGTAATAAATAAAATCATCATACCCATCGCCATTTAGATCTACAAATTTTGCTCCACTATCTTTAAACCCACTATCTTTATTTCCCATTATAGTTGGCCAAGGCAACGAAAAAGTATTTGATTTATCTAAATTCCAATGATCTACACTGTTTAGATAAACTATAGTTGATATAGTCGAATCAGGATTAAATTGAGAATAAATCATATCTTTTAATCCATCATGATTTAAATCTACAAAATTTACCCCAGCCATATTTGCTCCATTTTCTATAAAGGTTGTATCATAAGGTTCAAAATCTGATTTCTTATTGATCCAAAAACTTTTGCATCCAAAATCGTTATTGCTAAATATGTTTCTTTGTCCCAGTGAATTAATAAAATTCAAATGTATATCTGAATTGTGTTCAGCCCTAGTGTTTAAATTAAAGTATTCCATTTCTGGACCCCAATTCCCTGATACCGTTAGGCCATTAGAACCTTCATCAAGATAAATAGCCATCTTACCAATCTCATCTTGGGGCGGAATATTATATATGTGATTATTTGTAATGTAAGATTGTGGAACATGTTCTCCCAAATTGTATATAGCAGCTCCGTCTCCTAATACCTGTAATATATCATGAATTGTATTATTATTTATTAAAATATTGCCAATATTATGACTGCTATGTGTATTATCCCAGCGAAATCCAGTTGATATTCCTGTGTATGGAAGATTATAAACTTGATTATTCTCCACCGAAATATTACTTGTAATTCCTATGAAAATGCCAACACAACATTTATACTCTATTCCTGCATCGTGAATATTATTGGCAATAATATTAATATTTTTGGTTGTGTCAAGATCAGTACTATAATCATGTTGTCCTATTCTTAATGCATCTGCAGAAATATCAAAAAATTCATTATTCTGAATATAACAATTTTCTGAAGCATTTTGAAAACAAAGCCCTGTAGCACCTAAATGAGAGAAGATATTGTTTGAAAACGATATATTAGTTGAATGTGAAAATTCAATATTACCGGGAATCATGTTATCCCAATTAGCAGCAGTATTATAAAGAGTGCTATCTAATATATAGCAACTTGCTTGCTTCGAATGATAATCTGTATTGTTACAATAATTCCAGTTTGCAAAAGAAAAACTCAATCCATTAAATGAAACATTATTAACATTATTTCCAGTAACTATTTTTTCGCAAACGGGAACTATTATTTCTGAATTCAAGAATTCACTGTTTAATGACTTAAAGTATAGATATTTAGAATTCTTATTGTAAAACCATTCATTGTCTTGATCTATAAATTCATATGCATTTTCTAAATGAGAAACATCGTAAGTATAGCCTAAAGTATTATTTGAATTTAGTGGAAAAAAGGGTGCAAATTGATCATTTAAGAAAATCTTATTATTAATAATATTGTTTACTTTGACTATTGACCATTCCCAATGCCATTTTGTATGTACTTCTACATCTTTTGGATTGCTTAATGCATTCAAATTTATAGAACTATTATTGATAGTATAATAATTTAAAACAGAAGTACCATTATCCTGTTGAATTTTTAAATCTGGGCCACATTCTAATTTCGCACGAGTGCATCTTAAACCATTTTTATATATTTGTCTGATTCCAGATGAAAAGTCTATTCCTAATGAACTTAAATCAGCTCTCCAAATATGATCATTACTATTTTCAATCCAAAGACTTGAAGGTATGCGGTATCCCCCACTGACAGTCACCTTTTCATTCGGGAAAGCTGAATAAATTATTTTATAACCATTTATTCCTGAATCTTCATTAGTAAGCGCAAATGTATGAGTTAAGGGATACGTCCCCTCACGTAAATACACATATATGTTATTATTCATGCCAAAAGATTTTTTGTAATTTCTAATGGTATCTCGCACTTTATCTAAAGTCTTAAATGGATTATTTATAGAACCATCACCTGTCAAATCATTTCCTGATGGTGAAACATAAAATTTGTTATTTGAGGGGGGAGATTTGTAAATTGTAGTAACAATATTCCCACTACTTATTCCGCAGCCTTCTGATGCAACATAATAAGTTCCAGCATTTAGCAAGATTATTAGAGATGCTTGAAAACCCGAACAGAGTGGGCCGTTATCATCATTTGACACTATTTCAACTCCACTGCTATTGAGTAAGTGCAAGTATGTATCAAAAGCAGTACCACAATGAGATATACTTACTTCTGCTGGTGAATCGAGTACAAATTTGTAATAAATATCATTGCTATAAGTTCCAATAGAATTTGTATAACAACTTTCCATAGAATTATTTCGAGTGTCAGTGAAACTATTATTCAGGGTACCTGCATCAATCGCAGTAGCAAGATTATATCCAGGAGGAAGTCCTCCACCAGAACTGCTAATCTCGATTGCTATATCTCCACTTGCATCGGAATATCCTTCAACAGCAACGTAATAGACTCCCGCGGGGAGTGTCTTTTGAATAGAAGATTGTAAACCACTACACAACGGACCATTGTCATCATTGGTTTCAATTTCGTTAGCGGCATCAAAAAGATGAAGATAAGTATCGAAATTACTACCACATAATGAAATATTGATAGTTGTCGTATTATTTAAATAAAACCTGTACCAAACTTCTGCGCTCTCATAACCAATAGAATTTTGAAATCCGTTTGAGAAACTATTATTCTGGTAATCCATATATACATCATTACTACAAGACCAGAAATTTGCGACAAAAATTGGATTATACTGTGAAGAACCCGGAATTTGAGCCTTAACTGACAAATTCAAAATACATAACAATACGTAAATACTAATTAAGAAATATTGTTTAATTTGTATTTTCCTGATTGATAACAACGTATAAAATCTGGGCATATCATCTTTATTTGGAATAATTGTAGCAACTTATATCTTATTTATTTTCCTGTTGGAATCGGTATTCTTTCAGTGGTAGGAATGATCTTCAACAACTGAGAATGGCTTAACAAGCGAACCAGTTTTAAATTTTTCTCTGTAATCAAGTCATCAATTTTAGCTCTTCTGGCCTTCTCTGTTAAGGTAGCATCGGAAGTTATCTTCTTTACCCCTTCTTTATAAGTATCCATGATATTAACAACTATTTGTGAGGTGTCCTTACTGGCTTTAAGTATCCTACTGATATACTTAACTTGTACTTGTTTAAGACTATCTTGCTTTTGAGCAAATATGCTACTTGTGTAAAGAAAAGAGAGTATGACAAAAGAAAATACTAATTTAAGTGTCTTCATGCAAATTGATTTTTTAATTGTACTTAATATTATTTATCTTTATATTTTGATAATTGTATTAATGAATATTTACGTTTTGATCATATCGATAACAAATGTTGAATAATAAATTTATAAAAGCAAGAGAATGATGAGTTATTGTATGAACCCCCCTCTTTTTTGGACGAAACATGAAAATATGTTAACAAATGTTAAATTTGTTGTTTGGGATTCTATGTGAGAGTTACTTATTATGAAATAAACTTTAAGCCAAATTTGGAGTATCACCACTTGACCGGATTGATCTCATATTGAAGTTTTATCAGTCCCTTCTAATGAACTCAATAAGAAACAAATGGTGAACAAAATTTGGAAATTAGATAGAGAGTTATTAATACCCGTCTTGTTGAGGAAAAACGATTTAATGATAATACTAAAATATATTGTATTGTTTAGATGAAAAACAAAAAGGGTCAGGGAATTTTTTAATATAAATGAGGCTTTTTTGTCACTTTTTAGAAAAGGCTATGGAAAAAATTAAACTTATAAGCTAGGGGCGTATGATTAGATAATGAAAGTATCTAGAATAATTGTAGATTTGAAAAATTGCTATTTAAGTAGGACAGAAGATTTAGCTTAAGATTCAAATTATCGAAATTCAGGTAGAAGTACCAAGGGAAGTTGATTTTCTAAATCCAAGTTTAAATGAAATAAATAAAGCAAGTTTGAACGCTCTATCCATATATCTGCATTTTACGTGTTGTAACAACTGTTATTCGCTTAAAAATAGAAAAGCCCATTAACCAAATAGATAATAGACTTTTCTTTATGTGACCGTTGATTATCAGTTTCCTATTCCAAAATCGAACACCTTTTGGATTGGAGTACTTCCTGCAGAAGCAGCTCCGGCAGCATATAGAAAGCAGTATTCGCCGTTTGCTAATGTCTGCTCAGGATATACCTTATAAACACCCTGGCTTAGTTTCTCAAATTTAAAGAGGATTTTCTGGTCATCATCGACTCCACTGTTTCCACCCTGATATAGGTTATAAGACCCAGTAATTAGTTCTCTTGATTTCTTATTCGAAGGAATATTTAATCTCACTAACACAAATTGATTTGGATTTGTTGCGGTGATAATGAATTGTGATGATTCATTTAAGCTTTTTTTCTCTTTATCAAAAATGAAATAGAACAGTGGAGAAGTAGCTCTAATTTGTAAGTTAGCCTTACTCCCACTTAAAACGGCTTTCTGTTTTGTTTTAGCTAGTCCGTAAGTCATACTTGTAAGCAATCCGGAGCCCGATTTTGATTGAGAAAAGG
The DNA here is from genome assembly GCA_013387215.1 of Patescibacteria group bacterium. Lineage (GTDB taxonomy): Bacteria > Patescibacteriota > Microgenomatia > UBA12405 > UBA12405 > WARW01. Next base: position 14,612 of record WARW01000007.1, on the reverse strand, counting down.
TACTTGATTCAATCTCCTTATACTGCCCCGTTTCAGCGTCATAATAATAGATACCTGAAGGTAGTGCATTGATCGGGTTATTATCTCCATTCACCGTTGCTGAATTTGCAATGCCGTTTTCCGAACCTAATTTACTTTTGGAATCAGACGTTGATTTTGATTTTTCAATCATTGCTGAAATTACATCTTCTTCAACTTTCAAGTTTTTTAATTCCAACAAACTGTTCATACCCACATTAAACTTGCAAATAGAATTACCAATTGCGCCAATAATTAACTTCTTCCCCATGCCCGCTTTTGTTAACGCAATTATGTTTTTGTTGGTTAGCGTATCTTGAGCCAAAACGCTCTGGCTTCTTGCTGCAAAGATTAAAACAATGAATAGTAATAAAATATTTTTCATGGCTTAAGGCATTAATAATATAAAAGAATACCTATAAGCCAGGATATGGAATATAGGTATTCAAAAAGGTTGTTAGAATTTAAGAGTAAGTCCTAATTTGGCATTTGTTATTCCGGTATCGCCTAATTCCGCAAACAATCCAAAACTGTTTCCTAAATAGACTGATGTTCCTACGATACCACCTAAGACTGTACCACTAGCATGTAGGTTAAGAAAATCACCTGAGGCGTTAAATTTTGCGTATGTCAGCAATCCTCCTCCGTAAAAATCCATGTTTTTGACATTGAAACTTGTATGATACAAGGCCCTAAAACTGTACAATTTTTCCTTAACCCCTATGTCATTAAGATTTAGAAAATCATACCCTAAACCCAAACTGATTGCATCGGAAATTCCCAGGTCATAGGACAAACCAATTGGGGCTCCTGATTCGTACGGAAATGAGTTAATTCCGATACCAACCTTCAAAACATTTGTTCCTTTTTCAAATGATTGAGCTCTTGAAAAAGAAACCGTTGCAATAACCGCAAAGACTAGAAGACAAATTTTTCTCATTTTTTGATTTTATTAATATATACCCTACTCATATGGCTTTTCAGAACCGCCCCGTTTTTGAAATGGTTTCTGGACTCCATATAGGTTTTACATATTCTTAATTATCCTTAACACAACGAATTGCCCTTCCGTCTCTTCTATATGCAACGTAAGTACCAGAGAGATTCGTTACTTTTGCTGTAAAATAATTCATTGTCCAATAGGTTGGGGTTGTGGTATCTCCAGAATCACACCACCATTCACTATATACATTAATAGCTACATATGTATCATCCCAACTCCCTGTGACATCTCGTGTACGGTTAGGTATGGCAGTAAAACCACTAGTATTTAAAGATTCACTATTTGGGGCAGCCCAATGTGTTACCCCTTTTTCTTTAAGAAGATCTCCGGCTGCCAGCCAGCCTCCGCATCTATTTACGAGAATATTCCATTCAGCAGCGGTTGCAACGTGCCATCCAAGAGGTGCAATATTTCTGGTGTCAAGAATTACATGATAATTATATATTCTACCGTAAATAGCACTATTTCTTGAATCATTATCTATGTCACTATAGGCACCTGTGGAAAGACCAGCCCATGTAGTGTTATCAGTTACATTGGGTATATTCTCTCCATTTCGATATTTAGTTGTTCGCAAATTCTCGGCCATCCATGTTTGAGTACCAATGACAATAGTTTTATACGTATTACCGGATTGATCGGTCATAGTCCCGTAAGTCAAATTGGGATTAAAAACTATTGGCTTAATGTCACTAGTTGTAGTGTCTTGATTATTACTGTCTGTTTTTTTACAGCTATTGACGAGCAATAAGAAGATACCAAATGTTACAAGTTTAAATGTACATGCATAGGTTTTCATTTTTTTGGTTTTTCTTTACACCCTACTCATTTGGCTTTTCAGAACCGCCCCGTTTTTGAAATGGTTTCTGGACTCCATTTTCTCTTATTTACTTAATCTTATTTACTCAAGAATTAATAGTTCGATATTTTTATGTATTCCTTTTACTTTTGTGTAATATATTGGATTTTTTCTTTAATATTTTTTAATGATTCTTCTGTTTCATTTTTCTTCTGAAAAGCTATTTCAGATGCTAAAACAAGTATTTTCAAATTGTATTTAACCCCATATAGTACTTTACGGACATACGAAATACTAAATCCAGTTTGAGTGGCAATAGCCTCAATATCTGTCTTTTTCAATACATCAGTTATTTTTTTTAAGTCTTCCTTACTAACTTGTTCCATCCTTATTTTTTAAAAGTGTCAAAATGGTGTTATCTTAGTGTAACGAAGCACTAAGATAGTGCAATATATAATACATTGTCAAATAAAAACCACGCAAAGTATTATATTTTCCACTATTTATAATTGGATAAAATAAAAACAAATGGATAAATCTGTAGGCCAGCGGATTAAGGAAATATTACGTGAAAATGGTGTTACCCAGGTTGAAGTAATAAAACATTTGAATTGGGATGTTGAAGAAAGAAAGTCAACTGTAAGCTATTGGCTTAGACAGACAGATGATACCTTATATCTTAAGTTTATCCGTGGCCTATTAGAAATACTTCCCCAAATTAATCCGCTTTGGATTTTAACTGGTGAAGGAGAAAAATTATTATCGGACCAAACTGAAACTTCAAAATATAATAAACCGCTAACTATTACCCAAGAATTAAATAAGGCAAATAGAAACGAAACAGGAAGTGAAAGGCAGTTAAATCGAGTGATTGATATGCTTGAAAAACAGATTGCGGAGAAGGACAAACAGATTAATGATAAGGATAAGATAATAAATCGTTTATTATCTCTTGTAGAGGAAAACAATAAAAAGAAAGAATCTTAATATTAGCTTTGTTCAATTAAAGAGCTCGTTGTAGTAAATTTAATACAATCTAACACATTAAATATCATATATTCTGGGAACTAAGGTTTATACATTAAAAAAGAAAAAAGAAACTGAAGAATTACATCTTTTTGAAGCAACACTCAATGAGAGCGGAAGATGCACACCTGAAACCTGGTCCATATGTCAAGGAATGAATAAAAAGGACATACTAGGTGATAATATCTTTGCATGCCAATCAAAAGATGATGCAAGATTGAAATGTGCTAAAAGAGGTAGGCAAGTATGTGGAACATGTGTTAGTCACTTATATGAAACATACTAAATGTTTAATTCGTTCTTAAGGATCGACCATTTATTTTGAATAAAGGATTGTTATTAAGATGTATTATTCAACTTCTTACCCCGACACATGCGATTCTTTATTTGAATTGGTCATATAGTATTTAAAACCTGATGCTCCAAGAAATTTTATTATATCCAGACTCTTATTTACAACCTGTTCAATAATCGAATCTGATACTTTATAAAAAAAATCATATTGAAAAATTATATCAGGTTTTGTTTTCTTATAATTCCATCGACCAATTATAAAGCCTGAATTCAGGATAACACCTTCAATATGACCAGCGATTTGCCAAATATTTTTATAATTCATAGGATCAATCATATTAAACTTGTCTTTATAGGCAAGTAAAATCGGATCAAATTTGTATAATAGCAATATCGAATTATGTGTATCATCGAAATTGCTATATATGTATTTATCTTTTTTACTTATATAATATATTTTGTTATTATAACAAATTTTATACAATTCATCCGAAATTAAATTAAAATATTCAGCAGCCTGTGATTTATTAATCCCTCTCCAAAAAGCAAAATCGCCTACCTCCACGGGACCATACGATTTAATATAATTACGGAGTAATGTTATATTGGCTTGAACTAAATCAAAACTATTAAATTTTAAATTTGGTAACCAATTACTGCGAGACACAAAATTTATCTTTTTATTAATTGGTGCATGGCAAATAAACCCTTTCTGCGAAAGGTCAATAAGTAAACCGCCCCATGATGATATATAGAAGTCGTATTTATCGGGATTTTTAAAACATACTTTTAAATCGGAACGAGAGAATATAACATGTTTTGATATAAAGTCTCTAATATCGTGAGATATCTCTAAATATTCATCACGACAATTCGATTTATTTATCTTATCTTTAAACCAAGAATGATCCTCAATTAGCGCCGATGAAATAAGATCCCAATTACATGAATTTATTAAATGTAAAGTCGAACGATATGCCCAAACTCTTATAATTGAATGATCAAGTGTTAAAGCCTTATCGATGTCTTCTGATTTTATATTTTCGACTCGATTAAAAATGGATAAATAGCTAGCGGATAAAATCTGTGCTTGAATACCATTTAAAGAAAACAAACAAGAAGTTATATCAGGAAACTTTTTAACCAAACCATTTTTGAGTAGCCTAAACCGGTTTATTTTATTTTTTTCAATCATTTCGTTCATCAAAAACGATATTTATTGATTCTATGCGGCACCTTTCTCGAAATGCTGTCCAAAATTCTTTCGATTTCGAGCAATTGCAACTACTTAATTCGATATAGCACTTATTTTCTTCTGGAAATGAATGTACTGCAAGGTGACTTTCTGATAATAGCCATATACATGTAAAACCATACGGAGTAAAATTGTGTTTCAACATTCCAATAACATTAAATGACTTGTTTAAAGTCGCATCAATCAATTGATGTATTATATCCGGATTTGCACAATTAATCCAACAACTACAATTAAATATCTCGGCTATCATAAAATAAGTTTTTTTCTATAACCTTAAGATTAAGAAGATAACCTAAAAGTTCGACATTATTTTCCATTAAAATATATGATTGAGGAGGTGTGAATTTTGGAAATATTTTCTTTAAAGATTCTAGAGTTAACTCTTCCTTAAATTCACAAACTTTTTTAATTGGAATTGCATAACATTTTCGTAAATCTCGCATATAGTCATAAATAACAGGACCATGGCCAATTTTAACTGATTCGGCTAATTCAGCGATTTCCCTTGGAGTCCCTATTATTGGGTTTCCAAGTTCCAAATATCCGACTATTTTTTTAACTGGACTTGTTAAATAGATAAATGAAATTAAAGGATAGTCCTTAAAAAAACGACGATATTCATACATTTTAAAGCCATTCAATATCTGTAGATAGTATTGCTCTTGCATGCTCATCAATATATATTTTTTTGAGATTAAATCTCTTTCTTCTGACTCAGGAAACAATGTTAATTGATTATTCATGATTGTAAAATTAAATTGAGATATTCAATAGAATAATTGCGAAATATTTTTTTTGTATCATACGCCCATGTTTGTATTTCTTCCCAAAGCTTTTCAAGCCCAGCAGTTCCATATACTTCCATAAATTTTGAAAAGTCAATAAATCCTTGTGGGAGATATTTATAGGCATCTGATTTCAAATATAATGACTTCGAAAATTTCGCACCGGACCAATCTAATATTAATGGTGCAAACATTCTCGAAGGGATTTCATTATATCCCATTAATAATAACCCACGACAAAATACATGTAAAGTCCAAACTCCAGACCAATCATTTCCATCAATCATTAAACTGAAAGTATTGTATTCCCGGTCATTTTCGATAGACATAATTCCTTGTAATATATCTCTTATTGGTGTATTTGCATCAATAAATTCTAAATTATCTAAAGAGAACAAACCGCTAAAAACTCCATGTTTAGGACATTTACATCTAAATTTAGCAGAATCTTCTTGAATAGCAGTAAATGTCGTATTTATGGCATATTTATCTGTTAAACGACATATTGGACAGGGGAATCTCAAATGCATCTTATCTTTAGATGGTGCTAAAATCGGAATAAATTCATTAGACTTATTTATCATTCTAAGAATACTTTTTCGAATATGCTTATTCTCTTGAAATTCAGAATACTCTCGTTTTATTAGTTTAATCCCTGTCTTTTCTTCTAAAAATGAGAAAATTGTATCAAAGCCTTTTATATATTCAGCATATTTTGATAATCCATTTTCAATTTTGTCATTTAAACTTATCTGATATTCAACCCCTTCTATTTCGACAGTTTCAGCCGGGCTATTTTCTAAAACATCAAATATAATCTCAGCCTCCGCATCAAATTTATTCCTAAGATATTCTGCGACTGAAAAACATGTCATTATCGTTGTAACTGTACCCAAATGAGGATTACTGTTTGGTTGTGAAGATGTACGTACTACTATTTTATCTTTTCCCTTAATTCGATCTTTAAATAAATCAGATAGCTTATGAGCTATATGAACGATTCCCATAGGAGGATAAAAAACGTTTGAAAATGTCGCGACTGATTCCATCTTACTTCTTTTTAAGACACCAAATTAGAACGCTTTCATAATTATTATCGACAATATTAACGACTTGATTATCGACAACAACACATTTATTCTTTTTACGAAATGACTCAACAATACTTATATCTAAATAGTGATTATCAATACCTCTTTCTTTTGCATAACGTTCTTTCAATATCCAATTCGCTCCAATCATATACCCTCCGACGGATAAATTATCAAAAGCATTATTCATGCATTTAATATACATTTCTTTATTCTTAGATAGGCCAAAAGTCCCAAATTGTGTAATTAAATCGAAATCAACTTGATTTATTTTCCACTCATTCATAACGTCAAATATGTAAAAATCATTCATTCTTGACTTTAAATAATCGAGGTGAAATTGTTCACGATTGTAAATGTTTAAAACATCATAATAACAAAATGGTAACTCCTTTTTACTTAATATTTCTCTATTTAAAATATATAAAGGCTCAACTGTAACTTCATTACAGTATATGTTACTCACAGTTTTTAAAGGTAACGCCCAAAATAATGTTGAGGCTCCTGCTCCTAAATCGATCCAATTATTTATGGTATTCATATCTGCGATGTGATTCAATAAAACATCAGTGCCTAAATTATATTCAAAATGAGAATTGAAATTATTATGAAAATAACTTTCATAATAAGATAACTTTACTTCGTCCAATTCACTAATATTAATTTTATTTAGTTCGATCTTCATATTTACGTAGAATAAAAATTAATCGAGGATCACCGAGTTCATATTTTTTATGAGAATAATCTCCAAAAATATTTTCGATGGTAAATCCAGTTTCGTTTATTAAATTTATAAGAAACTCTGATCGGTATTTTTTCAATGAAATAGAAGCACTATATTCATCGATACAATTATCATGACAAAATACTTCATAATAAAATGTGAAGGTTATATTTTCAGATGTTTCTACGTAAGAACTTTTTCTTAGTAATTTCCTCTCATTATTGATATCTCTTTGCCAATCAAGACATATTAATTTTTCTTCTCTTGATGGGTGCCAATATTTGGGAGTATTTTTCGTGTTGGGTTTAATATTTCGATCAAAAACGGCTATATCGACTAAAGTGATTCCATTTATATTTAGGTTTTGATAAGCATTACACAATGTTTCAATAACTAGTTTATCACAATTCAAAAGCTGAAAAGATTCCTGAGGGAAAATAATTAAATCAACTTTTTGCGGAATATCATAAGATTCCATTAAACCACAAATTGCCTGAACTTTTTTCCCTTGTCCATGAATTTCGATTTTTCGTTTAATCGCCTCTATCATTTCGGGTTCTTTATCAATCATGTATATATTTTTTCCGGTTCCAATTAAAAACTCTAAATGAAAACCGCTACCAGATGGAACTTCGAGAATACTCTTAACCTGATCACCAATAAATGAGCTCAAAAAGTTGGTATCATCTAATGGTATATATTCAACATCATAAAATTCAGCACGTCTTTTATAGGATGAGTTATTCTCCATGTATCTTATTGTATAACTTAATATTTTCCTCAACAATCGGGTTGACGATTTTACCGTGTTCAATAATTTTTCCTCGTTCTGAAATCGAATCAGATTGGTTCATGAAGATCGACTCGCCTAATCTAAAAAGATATGAGACCAAATTTTTACTAAATGCTTGAGATGCCGTCAACGGAACACTAGATGGTAATATATCAATCTTACAATGTAAAATACCTTCTTTAATATATGTCGGTTTGCTAAATGTCGTAAAATCGGAAAAGGTCGGTAAATAACCATCACCATAGCCACAGGTTACATCAATTATCATAGACCCCTTTTTCATCTTTTTTAAATGTTTGTCTGACAAAACTGAAGTTGTGTTATAAGTAGATACCAATATCGCGCCAATGACTAAATCTGCATCTGTTATCTCTTGTTCAAATACTTGACTATCATAAAGTAAACATCTAACATCTGATCCGACAATTCTTTGATATTTAGATAACTTCTCTTTATTTGTGCCAAAAACGACGACCTCGTTACCTAGTGCTAATGCTGTCTTTATTGCTGCGTTACCCACATTCCCGTATCCAATAACAACAACTTTCGGACGTTTAGCACCAAAAATATCGGCAAGTAAAATTCCTTTTCCTCCTTGTGGTGATAATAGATGATACGCTCCGTATATAACAGCGAGTTTCCCAGATATTTCACTCCCGACGTACGCCAATGGGAAAAGCCCATCATTTGTTTCAAAAAACTCATAAGAATATGCGGTAATCCCCTTATTACATAGTGTGCTTACTAATTTGATATTTCCTTCTGCATGAAATATGGCACATAAGTTCATTTCAGAATTAAGAAATTGATACTCTTCATCTATTGGAGCTTTATACTTTACAACAAATGGACTTAACGTCCATGCTTCTTCTCGAGATACGATATATGCACCGACATCCTGATATGAAATGTCCTCGATACCAATTCCGAGTCCAGCGCCTTGTTCAACATAAATGTCATATCCATTTTTAGTAAAAACGACAAGATCTTCTGGGATCAAGACAACTCGCTTTTCATCTTTAATATGCTCTCTTAATATTGAGATCGATTTATTCATAATGAAATATTTTTACATCATTAAGATTCTACCCACATACCATCTTTCCATAAATAGTTCTTGTCTACATCTTTAGCCAAAGATAACCATAAATTATGATCGATACTCGTTGCTAAAACATTTAATGATTTACATGCCTTCTCAAATAGAACAATTGTTTCCATGTCATTTACTTTTTTACCTATTGCTGTAGAAACTGCTCTTTTAATATGAATATCAGGTTTTACTGTATTTGCTCCTAATAGCATACGTAAATATTGAAATGTAGCCAGGCCTATTCCGCTTACATTAAAAGACTTAAAATCATAGGCATTTACTGTCCTTCCCCATTGTTTGAGGGCACTTAATTCATCAAGATCTTCCATATCTTTTGCAATATCTACAAATTTATTTACCAATAGAGATAATGTATTAAATCGAGATTCATGTTTGTAATTCCAATAATCACTAAATCCGTCATTACCTTCTTTGATTATTATATCATTTAGCTTTTCTAACGTTGTAATCTGAGAATATTCTTCTTGAAATTTTTTCACTCTGGGAACTACAAATTTGTAATATTGCCTGTTTATCGACAAAACTGCATCAATACAGACTAAAACCAAAGATGTATATCCCCCCATTTCGTTATTTTTAGAAAGATCAGAAGGTATGTCTTTTAAAAAAGCAATAAGATTATCTAAATCCTTTTTATTTATTTCTTTGTTAGACCTCATTATTTTATATTTATTATTTCTTTTGTTTGTAATAATTGTTCAAATGCCTTATCAATATCATTAGTGTCCAACATGCAGAAAAGTTCGGGTTCCATTGCTATTAATTTATAGTAACATTCCAGTACTTTTGTTTGAAACTGAAAAAAACTTTTCTTTTTTTTGATATCTTTGGAAAAACCAGTTTCTATAAAATCAATATTTTCTTTTCTATTCAATATGTTAAGGATACTTGCATCACAAAAGAACACTTTTGAAGGCCTTGGAATGACTTTGGCCGTTTCAATGGCCCAGTTGCTATCTACACCAAGAGCAATATTATATGCAAGGGTTGTATGATAATACCTGTCAAATATGTAAATATGTAATTCATCGACACATTGATCATATTCAATATTTTTCTTATATGTTAAGATACTGTTTGTCAGTGCTAGTAAAAAATGTGCCTTTTTATCATAACAGGGGTCCGTTTTTAAAGAAGATATTGCATTATCAATATAACCGAACCCAGTGGTAATTAGAGATGTTTTAATGTCTTTTGAAAGAAAATATTCATATAGTTTTCTTGATATAGGACTTTTCCCAGCACCATCTGTCCCCTCAAATGTAAATAATATTTTAGGCATAGTTTGTAATATTCTTTATGTGATTTTCATACATAACATTAATCTCTGAATAAAATTCTTTTAAAGAGCCCAAATTATTAATAACAATTTTCCTATGATAATTAAGCTTTTCCTCATACAATTGCAATATATTGGCTTGCAGCCTATAAATATCGGGCTTTATATGTTGATCTCTTATTTGAATTCTTTTTATTGTATCAGAAATGGTGCTGTTAACAAATATTGTGAGAGTTGGTGAAAGTATATTGTAATTTCTCTCAACAATCTGAAAAACTTCATTTATATATTGAGGATAATGTATTTCTCTTGGATAATAAACTTTAGCAATTGCAGATTCAAAAAATTGTATTGACTGCCAGTAATTAGTGTAAATAACTAAATTTCCCGAATTGATATTTGGTAAGACATTTAATTCTATATCTAATATCAATTCGGCAATGAGCAGATGTAATTCTGCTGTTATTGGCATGTTGAAAAACATATTCTTTTTTACGATTTCAGAGCACAATTTTGTTAATTCTGTTGATGTATTATTTATATCAAATCCTCCTAAAAAAACGACCTCATTATCAATTTTTGATTGCATTAGCTCTTTTAATTTCTCGACAAGAGTTGATTTGCCGGAGCCACTTAATCCCTCAATGTTAATCAACATAATTAAGAATTATTTGAAATGAAACACTTTATTTTATGTGACAAATCTTCGTAAGTATAACTAACATCTGTTGAATTTGCGATCATTAAATTTATGTTTGCTTTTATGCCTGCTATTCTTATATCATCTGCAATTGAAAAAATCATCTTTTTTAATGCATAAGCACATCCTATTTCCCAAGAAGTACCGGAATCAACATCTTGTCCATGTAAAACAGCTATCAAAAAATCTGATTCTATAATATTATCATAATCAGATTGAAAAAAATATTCAGTCTCATCCTCATCTGAAGGGCATAATCCGCTATCTCGATGGGGCAAATATGTTTGAACTCCAAATTCACGACATATTTTATCTATTTTTTCTAAATACCACCTATCTCCTTCTGAGAAGAGTGGGCCGGCCAAATAGCACTTCATAAAAATCCTCCTTTTAATAATTAAGTTACATTTAGTAATTTGTTAAAATATTCATTAGAATAATTTCTATAAAATTTTATCGGATTATCAATCCAACTCTGCACTTCATTGAGTATGGATTGAAAGCCTTTCTCTCCATATTCATTCATAATTCTATCGAAGTCACTAAATGTATAATCATATCCTATATATGTATTTTTTTTCAAATAAATAGATTTTGAATGTTTTCCACCTGACCAATCGACAATCATTGGAGTGAAAAACCTTGTTGTAAATGATTTATATCCTAGTCTATGCATACCTTCATAGTGCATTCTTATGGCCCACTCTCCAGACCAATCCTTTCCGTCACACATTACTGAGAAAATATTCTTATCAACTTTGTCGTTCTCAATAACAATTCCTTTTGTTAAATCACGTAATTGAGAGTTCATGTCTATATATGCATCATTATTTATATTAAAATCTATAACAAAATCACCATGTTCTGGACAAAAACTCCTTAAAATTATATGTTCAGATTTATAACTGAAATAAAAATCTTCTTCATCTCTGTTACTGATATTACAATTGGGACACTTAACTCGCAAAGGCATATTCTTTTTTGATGGACTCAAAAGGTCTAAAAATGTATCGTAATTTTTATATATTTCGAGTACAGCTTTCCTAACAGCGGGGATTCTCTGATACTCTTCATATGATCTAATCGTATAAGGAATCTCTGTTATTGTCTTCAATTTCTCAAAAATTGCTATATATGACTCCATATTAATATCCGCCACACTTTTCTCATTAATAATAACATCGCCAAGACTCAAAGTATATTTGCTCCCGATTAATTTTGATGGCGAGTTTTCTAATTTGTCAAATTGGACAATCGAAGGGATGTTAAAATCGTTAGCGAATTTTTTTGCCAATAAATATGCAGTTATAAGTGTCGTCAATGTACCTAAATGGGGCTTACTATTTGGCTGAGATGATGTGTTTACCACAATTGCCTGAGAATTACCTATTCGATCTTTTATTAGGTCAGACAAATCGGTAAGCACAAGAGATATACCTCCTTCTGTATAATGTATATTTTTAAAATCGTTCATATTTGTTGTTTCAATCTCCATTATACAAAAAGTCTGGGATATTCATAGTGCAAATTTTGATTTATAGCATTCCTGTTTCTATGGAAATTTTTATAAGCTTAATACATTCTTGAATTGAGAAGCCATAAATCATTTTAGACCCAACCCGAACTTTACAAGCTATTGCAACAAGATTTCCCTCAGAATCAATAATTGGAGCACCACTACATCCTTCATAATCTTCTTTTCGTAAAATTATCTCAGGAGCTAAAAATATATGAAAATATCCATTGGTACGGTGGAATTCCAAATTATTTTTTAAGGTTGGTGTCATTGTAAGATATTTACCATTATATTCGGGTTTAATCTTGCCAAAAAAACCATAAGTCTTATTCTTATCAGGAATGGCAATATCTGCGATATCAAAAAAGATTTTATTACTTGCTTCAATCTTAAATGCGCCAAAGTCTACCTCTGGTTGTAATAAAGAAAAAGATCCTTTTATTTCTGCAAAGGTTAAATCGAGGGTTCCCATTGTTTTTTGCAAAAGGTCGTCAAACACTTTTACTTTCATATCGTTTGAGATCTCAAATAAATCATAAGAACACAAACCTCCAATAGGATGCATAGGAGGTCCAATATCATTGGGAGGTAAATTCGTTTCTAAAAATGTTGTTAAATCATAATTTACTACATGAAACACTGAAATGAAGAATAATCTATCTTGGTAAGATAATATACAACTTGAACCAAACACTTCGGGTTTAAGTAAATTTGCATCGGCCATAAAAACCTGAATACTTGAACGTACCATAAGTTCTTCAACATACATCATTTGATCATCTAATTTCTCAGTCATAAAAATAGTTTTATATCTAATTTATCAATAGTTAAAAAAATTGTATGGATTTTCAGCACCTTGTAGCCATAAAGATACACATCTTATAAATTAAAATTAGTTGAAAGTCAACACAAATTCTTAATTTATACACATTCTAAGTAAAGAATCTAATTTCATCTTTATGCTCCCATAAACGAGGTTCCCTCATACATTCTCAATTCTTGAAAGAGTTCCGGGATCAATTTCAAGAATTCTTGCAAGTTTTTCTTGGGTAAGTCCTTTTTCAATTCTGTACCTCTTTATTGGGTTTTCAATCAATATTGGTTGGAATCCTAGAAATGAAATAATAGTTGGAATATGTGTAATCGTGGGTTCGTTTTTGTTTAATTCCCAATTTGTAATTGTTTCAGTAGTAACATTGATTATTCTTGCTACTTGGGGTTGAGATAAGTTAAGATCAAGTCTCTTTTGGCGGATGTGGTCGCCGTATGTCTTTAATTCTTTAGGGTATGGCTTTTTGTTTGGCTTTTTTGATTTCAATTCGACATTGCAGATGGGCAATGAAACTATGTCCCTGCGGCTATTACAACCATCCCGAAGTGGCCTGTGTATGTATGCCCGGTACGGTACAGAAGTACCTGAACAAGATTTCAGGACCGTTGCTTGACCGGATTGACCTCCACGTAGAGGTTGTTCCTGTTCCTTTCGGAGAGCTAACCGACAAAAGGCTGGGAGAACAGAGCGAGGCTGTTCGCGACAGGGTGATTGCTGCACGCAAGATCCAGGAAGAACGGTTCAAAGATTCAAAAGGCGTTTATTGTAATGCTCAGATGACGAGCAAGATGGTCAGAAATATCTGCATATTGAGCGATACCGAACTTTTGCTGGTAAAGACGGCAATGGACAGACTCAATCTTTCAGCCCGTGCCTACGACAAGATCCTGAAAGTCTCCCGAACCATTGCCGATCTGGACAACAGTCCCAACATCCGAACAGAACATCTGGCCGAAGCGATCAACTACCGCAACCTCGATCGGGATACCTGGGGTAGCTGAAAGTTTTTCTTCAAAATCAGGCCAGCCGGAAAGTTTTTTGCCCTCAAAATCAGACACTAAAAGAAGAGCCAAAAGCCCAAAAGAAAAACAAATTAAAAATTTAAGAATCAATTATAATGCGCTCGAAACGTGTTTCATATTTTGATAAAATGTTGATAAAATTCTCATATGATGCGTATAAAACTCTGGGCGTAGCTATAGCTGTACCGATGCATCTCCAATGCAGTACCGTGTTTCTACCAATCCATAGAATCGGTAGAACATCGGTACTAACCTGGAAGAACATCCCTGCATTATTACTATCGACGGGAGTCTAATAAGCGTTTTCGAAGAATTTTATCAACGTTTTCCTTTGATAGTGTCTGTTTTTCAATTGTTT
>WARW01000006.1 GCA_013387215.1 Patescibacteria group bacterium | reverse complement strand
TAAATTGTTGTAAATATGTGGGGGATACGTTAGAATACATGTCATGCCAATTAGTCCATCTGCAAAAAAATCACTTAGAGTTGCCTTGAAAAATCACAAGGCTAACGTGTCTTTTAAAGTTAAATTAAAAGCTATCATAAAGAAATACGTCACTAAACCAACTAGCGAAGGTTTAAAAGAAGTATATTCAATTTTAGATAAAGCTGTTAAGAGAAATCTTTATCATGGCAACAAAGTTTCCCGTTTAAAGGCTAAATATTCAAAAGCTTTAAAATCTGGCGAAACCAAAAAAGCTGTGGTTAAGAAATCTGCTAAAAAAGTAGCTAAGAAAGTCACTAAAAAGACTGCTAAGAAAACAACTAAAAAAATGTAATAGCCACTTGTTTGGCTAATCCCAAATAATGTGGCAAAATGAAAGAGTATCGAAAGATACTCTTTTTTGTTTTTTAACAATATTTTTTAAATTACATTAATTATGAACAAATTTTTTATTACAACTCCAATTTATTATATTAACGATGTGCCCCACATTGGACATACCTGCACCACTATTGCTGCCGATGTGATTGCCAGACTACATCGCCAAAAGAATGATGATGTTTTCTTTTTGACTGGTACTGATGAACATGGCCAAAAAGTAGCCGAATCTGCGGCAAAAGCAAATTTAACTCCAAAAGCGTTTTGCGACAGTATTGCTCCAAGATTTGAAGAAGCTTGGAAGAATTTGAATATTAGTAATGACTTTTTTATTCGCACTACTGATTCCCGCCATGAAAAAGTCGTTCAAGACTTTTTACAAAAGATTTATGATAAAGGTGATGTTTATAAAGCTAAATATGAGGGGTGGTATTGTATCGGCTGTGAAAAATTTTTAACTGAATCCGAATTGGTTGATGGACATTGCGGACTTCATCCGCCTGAACAAACCATTTGGAAATCGGAAGAAAATTGGTTTTTTAAATTAAGCAAATATATTCCTCAAATAATCAAATTGATTGAGAATAATGAAACTAATTATATTTTTCCAGAAGGGAAGAGGTTGGAAATACTTTCTAAATTGAAAAACGAAGAAATAAGAGATCTATCGATTTCCAGAGAAAATGTCAGCTGGGGAATTCCAACTCCATGGGATCCCAAACAAACCGTTTATGTTTGGTTTGACGCTTTAATTAATTATTACAGTGCAACTCAGTTCATTGAAGGCAAAAAAGATTTTTGGCCAGCAGACGTTCACCTGCTCGCAAAAGATATTTTGTGGTTTCACACTGTGATTTGGCAAGGAATGCTATTGTCGGCTGAATTGCCTTTGCCTAAAAAAACTTTTATTCATAGCTTTTATCTGATTGATGGCCAAAAAATGTCTAAATCTTTAGGAAATGTAATTAGCCCTGGTCAACTAGTTGATACTTTTGGTGTGGATGGCGCCAGATATTTGATCGCCAGATCTTTCCCTGCCGAAAATGATTCTGATGTTGGTATTGCCAGATTTAAGGAAAAATATAATGCAGATTTAGCTAATAATTTTGGGAATTTAGTTTCGCGGGTTTCGAAACTAGCTGAAGGTTTAGATTTTTCTGCTAATAAAACTATTAAAGTGGAAAATCCATCATACGAAGAAAAGATAGATAATTTCAAATTTGATGAGGCGATTAACGATATATATTCTCTATATATTGATAGTGCTAATGCCAAGCTGAATCAGGAAACACCTTGGAAACTAGAAAAAGATGACCCAAAAAGAATTGAAATATTAAGTTCAATTAGTAAAAACATTGTGACAGCAGCGATTTTGTTAAGACCAATTATGCCAGAAGCATGTTTAAAAATTGAAGAAATATTTTGCGGAATAGTTAAAGCTACTGAAAAACCATTATTTCCAAGGATTGCTTAAGCGGCTTTGTCTTTGGCCCAATCAAGATCAGTTTTGGTGGTTTTAGGAGTGTGAACTATGACAATTTTTTTGTCGGTTTGAACTGGCGACGCCTGGACTTCGGCTTGACGTTTTAAATCTTCAGCTTTCAGTTTGGCATCAAAAGTTTTTAATTTTTCTTCAAGGAGTTTGTCTTGATCTATTGCATGATTTGGAGATAATTTTTCAATCATATCTATCATTATGTAAATAATAATACATTTATACCTTGACTACAAACGATACTATTAAATAATAAGATACGATATTATATATTATGATTGATACACATGCTCACTTATCAAAAAGATTGTGCGACTCTGCTGGAGAAGTGCTTAGAAACATTAAAGATGCCAATATTAAGGTAGTTTTAGCTGCTTCAAATTTAACTGATTCAAAAGAAAATATTGAGCTGGCAAATGAAAATATGGGAATACTTTATGCTGCAGTTGGAATTCATCCTCAAGATACTGAACCAGAAGTAAAAATTTCTATAAGAGAACAATTAGATATGCTTGATAGCTACGTAATAAATAATATTGATACAGTTGTGGCCATTGGCGAATGCGGACTTGACTACTCCCCGGCTCCTCCGGAAGAACGGGATAGAGATAAAAACGAACAAGAAGAGCTTTTCAGAGGCCAAATTGAACTAGCGATTAAACATAATAAACCATTGATTATTCATGCCCGAAAAGCAGTTGATGAAACAGTAGAAGTATTAAAAGAATATAAAAACATAAAAGGAGTTTTTCATTGCTACGCAGGCGGCAAAAAAAGAATTGGAAAAGTTTTGAAATTGGGCGAAAATTGGTATTTTGGAATTGATGGAAATTTAACCTATGAAGACGGACTTTCAGAAGTAGTAAAAAATATGCCTCAAGACAAACTTTTAATTGAAACCGACTCTCCTTTTTTGACACCAGCACCTTTTCGAGGCGAAACCAACAATCCTACCAATATAAAGTATATCTATCAAAAAGTATCTGAGATTTGGGAAAAAAATCTTGAGGAAACAGAAAAAATTATTGACGAGAATGCTAAACGATTATTTAAGCTCGTCTAGTTTTCTATCGTCAATCCAAACAAAAATGTAGCCAACAACAAGACAAATCAAATAACTAATGATTGGATATTGAGGAAAAAGATAAGTGTCTAATAATCCCCAAATGCCGCGCCATATCAAAATTACACCGACTACTTCCAGCAGAACCGCCATAAAACTTTTTTTAGACAAGTATTTTCTTAGTTTATTGAGCACGTTTTTATTATTTTAAGTAATCTGAAATTAGAGTTTCAAGCTCCCTTACGGTAGGATATTTGTCGACTAAAGCAATTTCGCCGTCGATTAATAGGATAGTGGTTCCCTGTACACCCATACTGTATACCCGGTTCATATCTTTTATAAATTCAGGGTCATAATCGATTTGCATTCTTTCACAAACTGTTTCAATATTGGCAAATAATTGTTTGCCTTTAGGAGTTCCTCGATCGAATAGTTGTATTCTCATAAGGACATTATATTACAAATTGTTTCTTTTCCCAATCTCAACCGCATTCGAGAGTAATGCCGCAATGGTCATTGGACCAACACCACCAGGAACTGGAGTAATAAATTCAGCAATTTTTGCCACTTCATCAAAATCAACATCGCCAACCAGTTTATTGGTTTCTAGATTTAAGCTTAAACCAACATCGACAACTACTGCGTTTTTCTTCACAAAATCAGATTTAATAAAATTAGCTTTACCAACAGAACTAATTAAAATATCAGCCTGTTTAGTGATTTCTTTCAAATTTTGAGTGTGCGAATGACAAACAGTAACAGTGGCATTTTTAGCCAAAAGTAAGGCTAATAGTGGTTGACCTATTTCCCTACTCCGACCAATAATTACCGTATTTTTACCGTCTAAGTTTATTTTATAATCATCTATCAATTTTATAATTCCTAAGGCAGTAGCAGACGCAATAGCATTTTGGTTTTGATGAAATAAAAGCCCAAGGTTTTTTGAGGTTAAACCATCCGCATCTTTTTTAGGATCAATAGCTTCTAAAATAATTTTTGTATCAATTGAGGGTGGTAATGGAAGCTGGACCATGTAAGCTGTAACAGCAGTATCATTATTAAGTTTTTCAATTAAACTTAAAACATTTTGAGTAGAAACCGAGTCATTGAGTCGATGAATCTCGCCATTAATTCCAATTTCTTTGGCTTTTGACTGTTTCATTTCCACATACTTTAAACTAGCAGGATCATTTCCGACTAAAATAATATCCAATCTAGGGTTAGATTGAGTGTTTTCTAATTCGGTTTTTAGACCAGTTAATATTTTTTGGGATACCAATTTGCCATCAAGAATTTGCATATATGTTTTATTATATAGTTAAAATCTCGGATCCAGTCGGAGTAATTAGGATAGTGTGTTCAAATTGAGCTGAAAGTGAACCATCAAAAGTTCTTATGGTCCAGCCATCTTGACCATCAATTGTTACTCGTGGATCAGTTGAAGCGTTTATCATTGGTTCAATCGTAAATATCATTCCAGGTTTTAAATCTACATTATTTTTTTTAGTATCAAAATGATAAACAAAAGGATCTTCATGAAAATTAACACCAACTCCATGGCCACCAAGTTCACGAACGATACTAAAATTTTCACTTTTAACTAGAGGTTCGATTACTTGACCAACACATTCATTTAAGGTTTTTCCAGGTTTTAAGGATTTAATTGATAATTCAAGAGATTTTTCTGTAACGGCAATTAATCTTTTAGCAATTTCACTAATTTTTCCAACCGGATAAGTTTTAGAAGTATCCCCATAATAGCCGTCTAAAATAGTGGTGACATCGAGATTAATAATATCGCCTTCTTTAAGAATTTTTTTCTCGGAAGGAATACCATGACAAACAACATTATTAATTGAAGTGCAAATGCTTTTTGGAAAGCCATTGTAATTGAGAGGTGCAGGTATGGCATTATGTTCGATTATGTATTTATGAGCAATATCATTTAAGGCTTGAGTAGAGATTCCCGGCTTCACAAATGTAGCCAAGTATTTTAAAACTTGGGCGGCAAGTTGAGAGGATTTTCTGATTCCCTTGATTTGTGTCTGATTCTTTATGATAATCACGAGGTTATTATACCGCAATCTAAGTTTGATCTTCTAAATGAGCAACAAGTTCTGACATTTTGACAAATTTGAAACCTCTTTGTTTCAAAAATGGAATTACTTCTTGAAGAGCTTCTGCTGAATAAGGAGCGTCTTTGGTGCCATGAAAATGAAAAAGTAAAATAGAACCGTTTTGAGTATTGGTTTCAATTTTTTTAATTATGGAGGGTAAATTAGTATTAAACGAATCCCCTGATGCATCATCCCAATCAACAACAGTTAAGCCGTATTTATTAGCCATTTTTACATCTTCGTCAGAATGACAACCACCAGGAAAACGGAAAAAAGTTGGTTTAATGCCTGAATTTTTTTCAATCGATTCTTGAGATTTTTGGAATTCCCCTTCTTTACCCCATGAAGGAACCGGCGGCAAAGCAAAACAGGAATCTTCAAAACGCGGGTGCGAATAAGAATGGTTGGCAATTTCAAATAGTGGATCTTGAGCTAATTTTTTGGCAACATCAGGATATTCTTCGGCCCACATGCCTGCCATGAAAATAGTAGCAGAAACTTTTTCCCTTTCTAAAATATCAACAATTTTTTTATTATAAAAAGATTTGATTTTACCAGTAGTCAATTCTTCTTTCATGTATGGTGTCATATCGGCGTCAAAGGTGAGGGCGATTTCAGGTAATTTACGATTGCCATGACTTAAAATAGAAAGAAATTTTTTTGGTGCTTCTGTTGGGGTTACCGTATTGGTTATGTTTTTTGTGATATCCGTATTTGTTTTTTGCTGAATTGAAGTTTTATAAACAGGTTTTTTTTGTAGTTGAAAAATACAAGCTATCAAGACGATAGTAGAAACAAAAATTACTGCCAATAAAATATTTCTTTTCATGTTAGTTTATTTTTTTATATTCTATATAAGAATAAATAAATACGATAATTGTGACTGCAATAATAGGAATCAAAATAAAAAATATGGCAAAATGCGGTAAAAGAATTCCAAATAAAGAAATTATTCCAACGGCTTTAAATAATTTACCGCCAAGAGAGTGGGTTTTTTTCCAAACTTTTTCATTAGACAATGTCCAAGGAGTGCGGATGCCAACAAACCAATTTCTTTTGGAGTGCTGGGTTAATACACCGGCAAAATAGAAAATAACGGCTAAAGCCGGCGACATGAACTGGATAATATTGAAGTGATGGCCGAGATTCCAAAGCAAAGTCAGAACATAAATATAAAATAAAAAACTGAAAACAATGTTGATAAAAGTTTCAAAATAATTTTTAAATTGAGCAAAATTCTTTTTATAGGGATCAGTTTTTGGCAAAAATGAAAATATAGCTAAGAGACAAATAGATAAAATCGGCATAAAGAAAACGCCAAAAAATCTGCTGGAATAGCCATTGACTTCCCCGTTGACCCCCCAGTGGGAAGCAAAAGTTTCTGGAAGTTGAGGATAAAAATATATTCCAAGCGCCAAAGATATTAAAATTAAAATAATTGGAAAGACAGTAGATATTTTGTTGTTTTTCATACTAAGTTATTACACTCTATTAAAATTTTTTAACAATCTTCTTGTAATATAGTATATATGAATAATAAAAAGTTGGCTCTCCCTCTATTACCTTACTCATATAATGCCTTAGAACCAGTTATTTCTCAAAAAATAATGGAACTGCATCATGATAAACATCATGCGGCTTATGTAAATGCTGGCAATATAGCTTTAGAAAAATTGGAGAAAATAAGATTGGGAGAAATGGAAGGAAATTTGAGAGAAGTAATGAGAGACTTTAGTTTTAATTATAATGGAGCTTTGCTGCACAGTCTATTTTGGCAAATGATGAGACCAGCTCAAGAAAATAATGCTCCAGACGAAAAAGTTAGACAAGCAATTGATGAAAATTTTGGCTCTTTTGATAACTTTAAAAAAGAATTTAGCGGAGCGGCTACTAGCGTAGAAGGATCTGGTTGGGCAGTGCTATGGAAAGATAAAGAAGGCAGATTAATGGCGGGACAATTGGAAAAACATAATTTGTTAGGTCTAAACGATATGGTGCCAATTTTGGTTTTAGATGTGTGGGAACATGCCTATTATTTGGATTATTTGAATGATAAAGCAAGTTATGTGGAAAAATGGTGGCAGGTGGTAAACTGGGACTATGTTAGACACATCATGGGAGAAGTCGGGCAAATGGTATAAAAATATTGTCGGTGATGAAGGCCACTACTATCATCAAAAAATAATTTTACCAAACTCGTTAAGACTTCTTAAATTAGACAAAAAAGATTCACTTTTAGATTTAGCCTGTGGTCAGGGTGTTTTAGAAAGACAAATTCCTGATGAAATCGAATATGTGGGTGTTGATTTGTCCCCTACTTTAATAAAAGAAGCCCGATCTAAAAGCGATAAAGCAAAACATATTTTTGGTGTGGCCGATGTGAGCAAACCACTGCCAATCGACAAAAAAGACTTTACCCATGCATCAATTGTCTTAGCTTTACAAAATATTCGAAAACCTTTTGGAGTAATAAGAAATGTTAAAGAACATTTAAAAGTAAACGGGAAATTTTTGATTATCCTAAATCATCCAGCTTTCAGAATTCCAAAATATTCTTTTTGGGAAGTTGATAGGGCTAAAAGAGTCCAATATCGAAGAATTGATAAATACATGAAACCAATTGAAATTCCAATTTCAACAAATCCCGGAAAAGGAGAAAAATCTGAAGAAACTTGGTCGTTTCATTATCCAATTTCGGCTTATTCAGAAATGCTTTTTGACAATGGATTTGTGATTGAAAAAATTGAAGAATGGGTTTCTGATAAAGTCAGTACTGGCGGAGCCGCTGATATGGAAAACAAATCTCGAAAAGAATTCCCGATGTTTATGGCAATACTCGCCAAAAAAATAAACTAATTTTCTTTAACGAAAATTTGACAATGCCAAATTTCAGGAATGGATTTGGTAATTTCGATATTTTCGAACCAAAAATAATCTTTATTAGAGAATTGTTTTTTGATTTCGGCTTCAACAATTTCTGCTGATAAAGGACCAATTTTGCTCCACAAACAATAATGCTGAACGCCCAAAAGATTTTGAGTTATAAACAAATACGGAAAATTGTTTCGAATTATTTTTATATCATTGTCTCCAATTAAAGTCTTCACAATTTGAAGTCTTTGGTCACGAGAAAAAGTTTTGGTGTATAAATCATAAAAAGCCAAATCATCTGGATAGCGAGTTGCTTCTGGAACTGAACATGGAAGTTTGTCTTTTAGGGCGACTAACTCTTCCCAAGTATTAGGTATGCTTAACTCTAACAATTCTACTGGTTGGTCCATGTATTAATTTAATAAATAATATATTTATTAATTATGACTTTAATTGTTTACCAAAAGCAATACATTCTTGAGCAATATCAATAAGAGCAAATCCTTTGAATTCCATGGCTTCTTTGATGCTTTTATTTAATTCCAATGGATTTCTGCCGTCAACTCTTTTTGCAAAAACATGAGGATTAATGTTTTCAATTAATTTGATGGCATCAATTGGCTCATTTAAATTTCCATTTGGAGTAGATTTAGTTTTAGAACCTTTTGGAGTAGTAGGACTGGTTTGGCCAGTTGTCAAACTATAAAGATAGTTATTGGAAACAAAAACTTTGATATCAGTATTTGCCCGAGCGGCGGCAATTAAATGGTTAAGACCTTCACCATAAATTCCACCATCGCCACCGATAACACAGACAGTTAAGTCTGGATTAACTAATTTTTCACCCATGGCCATACAAATAGAACGACCATGAAGTGTGTGGGCGCCATAAGTGTTTAAGAAATCGGCCATATTACCGGCACAACCAATGTCATAATTTATGACCAATTTGTGTTTTGGGATGTTCAGTGCAGAAAAAGCTGCCTGAAGACCGGCAAAAACCATATAGTTATAACAACCTGGACACCAGGTTGGAGTGACAGTGGAACGATAATTATTTAAGTTTGGCATAGATTTCCTCCGGGAAGAATGGTCGACCGTTGTTTTTGGTAATAATTTCGGTCGGATTAAAATTAAATTGAGACTTAAGTAAGGTGACTAATTGGCTGAAGCCATTGTTTTCGATAACAATAATTTCCTTAAATGCTTTAGTGATAGTTTCAAGTTCAGGATTAATCGGCCAAAGAGTTTTTATATGAAGATAAGCAAAATCTTCTTCGTTTTCCATCATTTTTAAAGCTTCAAGAATAACACCTTTGGTTGAACCCCAACTGATAATTAATTTTTTAGCTTTATCAGAACCGTATAAAATTGGTTTTGGAGCTAATTTAATCGCAGTTTGAATTTTTTTAGCTCTTTTATCAAACATTTCTTGAGACAGATTGGCATCTTCAGTGGAGAAACCAAATTCATCATGCTCGTAACTATTAGACAAAAATTCACCATTTGGAGTGCCCGGAATAGAAACTGGAGAAACACCAGTTTTGGTTTTTAAAGAATATCTTTTAAAACCAGCATCTGCTTTATCAACAATATTACCTAATTTAACTTTTACCTTGGCTTTGGATAAATCTTTAGTATTACTGCTTGATTCACCAACAAATTTATCGCTAACCACAATAACCGGCGTTTGAAGTTCAGCGGCAAGATTTAAAGACTCAGCTCCCATTTCAAATGATTCATCGAGATCACCAGGAGCAATAACTACTTTTGGAAATTCACCATGACCAGAATAAATAGCATGCAATAAATCACCTTGAGCAGTCCAGGTGGGCAAACCAGTAGCTGGACCAGGTCTTGAAACCAAATAATAGACCATGCCGATTTCAGTAACACCGCAAAGACTGACGGCTTCATTCATTAGAGCAAAACCACCGCCGGAAGTTCCGGTTGCAGCTCTGGCTCCTGCAAATGCAGCACCAGCAGTCATGTTGGCTGCAGAAATTTCATCTTCTGGATGAACAACGGTTAGTTTATATTCTTTTTGTTTTGTGGCTAAAAAATGCAGAGTACCAGTTGCCGGAGTCATTGGATAGGCAGCATAAAAGTTACCGCCGCCTTGGATAAATCCCCAACCGAAGGCTTCATTGCCATCGTAAAGTTCGGGAGACTTTTGTTTTTTACCTTTAGCAACCTTAAAGCGATATTTAGAAAAGTTATCTTTAGCAAATTCATAACCAGTTTCAACAGCAGTTAAATTCAAATCACTTGCTTTGGCATAAGTAGCAGCAACTAGTTTTTTGACAATTTTTAGATCTAAATTAAAAATATAAGCAGCAACACCAATACTAATAGTGTTAGCAACTAAATTACTCCCAAGTTTGGTTGACAATTCTTTTAAAGGTAAATTTAAAACTTTGCCTTTTTTAAGGTTTAAAGTTTTTGGATCTTCATCAACAAAAATTAAAGTGTTTTTGGTAAATTCAGAAACATGCGTTTTCCAATGTCCTGGAGTCATGGCAAAGAAAGCGTCGACGTTGTAGTGAGGAGCAAAAGCTTTAGTATTGGAAAATGTAATTTGATAGGCATTGTGTCCACCTCTAACTAGGGATGGATATTCATTGTAATCAGTGACAGAATATCCCGATTCTATGAGAATTTTTGATAACAACTGGCCGCCTGATTTGATACCTAAACCAGCTGGTCCAGCAATTTTAAGAGTGAAGGTTTTCGATAACATTTTAATATTGTACTACAAGATAAATTTAATATTTTGAACAAGTAATTGCTACTGCGGTATATATACGTTATAAATTTCTAGTGACTAATTTTGTTGTAGAAATAAAAAAGTTTTTCAAAAAAATCGGACCAGGTTTTATTACCGGTGCGGCTGATGACGATCCATCAGGTGTAGCAACTTATTCGATTGCCGGAGCTCAATATGGCTATGGATTAAACTGGCTGACATTATTTTTATTACCGGCGATGATTTCAATACAGGAAATGTGCGGTAGAATCGGGATGATTTCTGGAAGAGGTTTAGCTGGGGTGATTAAAAAATACCACTCAAAAAGACTTTTAGGACTATCCGTAATTCTTTTAGCAATCGCCAATATTATTAATATAGGTGCAGATTTAGGAATAATCGCGGCTTCGTTGCAAATGATTTTGGGATTTAATTTTTATTATTGGCTAGGGATTGCCGCTATTTTTATTATTATTTTACAAATATCGGTTCCATACAAAACTTATTCAAAATATTTAAAATGGCTAGGTTTGAGTTTGTGCGTTTATATTATTACGGCTTTTTTAGTTAAACAGGATTGGGGATCTGTCGCTTTCAACACTTTTGTCCCCCATTTCCAATTTAATCTTGCTTACATAATGACAGTGATTGGATTTTTGGGTACAACAATTTCGCCATATTTGTTTTTCTGGCAAGCATCGGATGAAATTGAAGAAGAAATTGTGGAAGGAAAAATAAAAGATTTTGATTACAAGCCAAAAATTAGACTTATCGATATTAAAAGAATGGGTTTTGACACTAAAGCAGGAATGATTTTTTCAAATGTGGTGACCTTTTTTATTTTATTAACAACAGCAGCAACATTACATGCTTCAGGAATTACAAATATTGAAACACCTCAACAAGCCGCCTTGTCTTTGAAACCACTCGCTGGAAATTTTGCCTATCTATTGTTTGCTGTAGGAATTATTGGTATTGGTCTGCAGTCAATTCCGGTTTTAGCAGGATCATTGGGATATGCAGTCGCGGAAACATTTAATCTAAAAGAAGGCCTTTCTAAATCCTTTTCGAAAGCTAAGGCATTTTATATGATAATTGCAATAGCAACTGCAGTGGGAGTAATAATTAATGCTTTGCAAATTAACATTATGCAAGCTTTATACTACGCTGCAGTAGTTAATGGAATTGCGGCTGTACCATTAATTGCAATTATCATCAAATTAGCCGATGATGAAAAAATTGTTGGTATCTACAAAACTCACCCGGTAAATAGGATTATTGCCTGGATAGTCTTTGTTTTTATGCTCTTATCGGTATTGATAATGCTAGGAAACCTGTTTTTGCAGCATTAAATATTTACATTTAATGTTCTGACTTGGTCGGCATTATTATTTTGAAGAATATTGGTTACTTCTTGAGTTTGATCTGAACTAACGGGAACAGCCAAAAGAATAGCCCCAGACCTGATTCTTTCTTCATAAGTACGGGCTTCTTCTTCCGGAACACCTAAATGAGTTAAAGCCCCTACCAAGCCTCCGGCCAAAATGCCAGTAACTGCTCCAGATGCAGTAGTTGCTGCAGCTCCAGATAAACCTAAAGCAGCAGCGATAGGTCCTCCAATCAGAACAGCGCCAATGCCAGGAATTGCCAAGGCACCAATGCCAATCAATAAACCTGCCAAAGCTCCGATTACACCACCTGTGGCGGCTCCTGATGCAGCTCCGCTAGCAACATTTGATCCAGTTTCTCTGGCCATATCACGAGCACCTTCTTGGTCTTTCATAATGATAGAAATGTCTTTTGGATTAAAACCTAAATTTTCAAGATCCGTAATAGCACGTTCTGCTGAATTTCTATCAGAAAAGATACCGAGTATCATTTGAGCCATAGATACCTCCTTTTAACTAATATTAACTAATCATCCTCAATTAGGATAAAAATTAATTTAATTTGAAGGAAGAGTAGTGTAAGAATAAAATAACTGACGATTAGTTTATTCGATAATCGTCATACTTTTCTGAGACAGACACTTCACCCGTAAAAGAATGATTTATGTTTTCTTTGAGACGGCTTAATCCATGCGTTAAAATACCTCGGCCTAAAATGCGGCGAGCAGAAGTAATGACCATATTATCGGGATTTTTAATAGCTGACCCATGTTTAGCCAGTCGGTGCATTAAATCAGTGTCTTCACCTTTAGATAATTTAATATTGTAGCCACCAATCAACATAGCTAATTCTCGGTTAAATCCAGCATTTGCTGCACCAGCAATATAAATTCCCATTTTGTTTTTAATTGTGTGGACTAAATTTGCTGATTGAGTATAAAAGAAAAGCAAGCATTGCTCGTGCAGATTTAATTTGGTGTCAGCAATAAATTTTATGTTGCCATAAGTAAAGACGGTATTTTCAAATTCTAAATATCGCCTGTGTCCCTCAATCCAATTATGGGTAACTAAAGTGTCGGCATCGGTAGTCAAAATATGTTTTACTGAATTTTTAGTACTTTCCAGGCCAGTTTGGCGAGCTCGACCAATACCTTTTTTAGGTTCATCAATAACCTGAGCACCGAAGGCTAGGGCCACATCTTTAGTGTCATCATCTGAAGCATTATTAACAACAATAAGACTAGTATTACGATTTTCATCAGAAGATAGGGCTAGGTTTATTCCAGCGAGAGTTCGAGGTAAAAAATTAGCTTCATTATAGGCAGGAACTATAATTGTTAAGTCGGGAAAATTAATTTTAGCACTACGTTTTATGAATTCGGAATTTTGATTATAGAAATTCACTTTACTTTCACTATCGGATCGGGGATGTTTCTGATGTAAATCTTGATATGATTTCCAAAGCTCAATTTCTTTCATGCTGGTCGAAGTATAATCCAAGCCTTTGCTGTTTACAATTAGTCGTTTATTCCTATCATTAGGCATAATATTATTTTAATTTTACGAGATTGCAATTATAGGATATTATGATAGACTTCAATCTGATTTAATTTAGGCAATTAGAATCGTTAATACTCTGCCCTGAGACACACAAGTTGTGCTAAATATTATTTTTGGGGCATTATTAAGTCCGGATTGCGATCTTGGACTTTGCCACAATTTAGTATTTATTTATGTACAACAACAGTAATAGAAACTCGTCTAGTTTTGGACGAAGAAATAGAAATAGTAATTCCCGCGGTGGTTTCGGCCATTTTAACGGACCTAGAAGCAATAATGGTCCACGAAGAGGCGGCCATGGCGGCGGTAGATCAAGATTTGCCGGAAAGCATATTGATTCCTCATTATTCGTCAAAAAAGCTACTGAAATCGTTAAAATCGAAGAAACTCAAACAGTTCATACTTTTGAAGATTTCAATTTTAATCCAGCATTAATGGCCAACATTAAAGCTAAGGGTTACATTAAGCCTACTCCAATACAAGATCAAGCCATGTCTCATATCATGGAAAATCGAGACGTATTGGGAATTGCTAATACGGGAACCGGTAAAACAGCAGCATTTGCTTTACCTTTAATTCACAAGATTTTAAATAATCCTTCTGAAAGAATGATCATTTTGGCTCCAACCCGTGAGTTGGCAGTTCAAATTAAAAATGAAATCAGATCATTCACTCCAGGATTAAAAGTCTATATTGCACTAGCTATTGGCGGTGCTTATATCCGTGAACAAATTATCGATATTAAAAGAGGTCCACATATTATTATTGGAACTCCAGGAAGAATTAAAGATTTAGGCGACAGAAGAGTGATTAACTTTTCCAGTTTAGATACTTTAGTATTAGATGAAGTTGACCGAATGTTGGACATGGGCTTTATTGATGACATTAGATCAATCGTTGACCAAATTCCACAATCAAGACAAACTTTATTCTTCTCCGCTACTACCACTCCAAAAATTGAACTTTTAATTAATACTTTCTTAAAAAATCCAGTTAAAGTATCGGTTAAAACTCAAGACACTTCTTCACACGTTGAACAAGATGTTGTTAGAGTACCTAGAGCCCAAAAAGAAGTGGCTTTGTATCAATTATTATCTCAACCTCATTTTAGAAAGGTTTTGATTTTTGGAGCCACAAAAATGATGGTAGAAAAAATTTCTGTTAATTTACAGCAAAAAGGATTCAATGCTGCTTCTATTCACGGTGATAAACCACAACATAAAAGACAAAGAGTTCTTCAAGCATTCAAAACTAACGAAATCAGCATTTTAGTCGCAACCGACGTGGCGGCTAGAGGCTTGGATATTGCCGATATTACCCACGTAATTAATTATGATCAACCAGCTAATTACGAAGATTACATTCATCGTATCGGCAGAACCGGCAGAGGCAACTCAAAAGGTTATGCTTTGACATTTGTTGAAACTAACTACTAAAAATTTGAAGATAAATAAAAAAACACGGTCGTCTTGACCGTGTTTTTTTTGAGGAGTACCCAGTGGTCGAGACCGAGTGCTATGTATATAGCTTATATGTCTAAGCTGAAAAATAGCTTAAACAAATCCGGGAAAATAATCTGTTTTAATTTGGTTTTTAGAAACACCAATATTGCGCAAAGTTTCTTCAAAAGCAGTTACCAAACCTCGGGGGCCAGACAAATAGTAGTTTCTTTGCAAAAAGTCTGGAACTTCTTTTTTAATTTTTTGATCACTGATTCGGCCTAGACAAAAATTTGGATTAGAAGGTATGTTTTTAGTATCGGTTAAAAAATAGAATGTTTTAATGTTTAATTTGTTTCGGGCTTCTTCGAAAATATCTTGATAGACAATTTCATGCTCAGTTTTATTGGCATAAAAAAGAATTATGTCTCTTTTTTGATTAGTATCCAAAAGATACTTAATCATGCTTCTGAAAGGAGTTATGCCAATTCCACCGGCAATAAATACATATTTTTGATGAGAATCAGATTTGAGCACAAAATCTCCGGAAAGCTGAGAAGCGACAATTTGGCTGCCAGCTTTCATTTGGAGCATGGTTTTTTTGAAGGCACTTAAATTTTGAGGGAATTTAACACCGATTCTTAAATTATTTTCCGTTGGAGAAGAAGCCAGAGTAAAATACCTTCTGTTTCCTCTATCATCGGTTTTATCGATTGATTCAGTCCATTCCATGTATTGACCCGGGTTGTATTTTATTTTTTGATCTGAGGTAAAAATATAGTCGTAGACATCGGTGGCAATTTTATTTTTCTCTTTTAATCGAAGGATCAATTTTGACTTAGGGCTGACTAAATAAGAATAAATATTACCTGTTATTAGGGCTAATTCAGGCGTGAAATAAATTGTACCAACATGGACTTGGGGGACAAACAAAAATCCGACTAATGAACCATAGATTATTCTTAAAATCCGAGTTGGCGGAGTGGTGAGTGGTTCAGTCAACATAATTGAGGCAAAGAAAAATAACGGGGTGACTAAAAATAGATTTTTTATTGAGGAAATGGGGTCTTGTCCCTTGTA
Source organism: Patescibacteria group bacterium (assembly GCA_013387215.1). Lineage (GTDB taxonomy): Bacteria > Patescibacteriota > Microgenomatia > UBA12405 > UBA12405 > WARW01. The sequence goes on along the minus strand of WARW01000006.1, from coordinate 3,748 downwards.
AATTGAGATTAATAAAACCGTTAAAAAAGAAGTGCCCAAAAAACTTAAGACTAAATCGAATCTTTTAATTTTTCTGACAATTAAAAATCCAACTATTATTACAAAAGGCAGCATCGGCAAATTTCCAATCCACCAGCTGGCTGATTTATTAATAGCAATGGAAGTTAGTGCCACAGCAAAAGCAACTGGATTAAATATATGTTTTTTATTAATAGCAACGATAAATTTTGAAGCAACGGTTAAGATGGCGGCCCAACCTAAAAACGACAGTTCAGAAACAGATCTTATGGGTGTAATAATTAAGGCTAGAATAAGGGCGGAAATATAGATGGATTCAGAATTAGTAGGGGCTTTGTAGATATGAGCAAAGATAGAATTTGCGCTTAAACTGATTAATAATAAAACAGAAACAGACAGGGCTATGGATATAGGGCTATAAGGAATTAAATTGAATATTCCTAAAAAACCAGCAATCAGCAAAAGAAAAATTAGACAATACAACACCAAACGATACATAGTGATATTGTTTAAAAAATCATCAATTATTTTAAACATCGCGGGAAATGTATTTATTAAAATTAGTGGTGTATGTGGCAATTCCTTGATGATCGATCATGTAAGCTTCAAAACCATTAAGTTTTTCGATGAAGTTAATACCATCAAAGCCCATGGCAAAAGCAGCAGTGGCAAACCTATCGGCTTCATAAATATTAGGACCAACAACAGTTAAACTAACAATATTACCTGTCAGCTCCCCGTTATTTTTTGGATTATAGATGTGAGAACCGCGATAATAAATACCAGAAGTGGCAACTCCCTGGTTTTCTAATTGAATAACTTTAACTATTTTTTCGATATCAAAGGGATTTCGGATACCGATTGTCCAGGGTTTATTTTGATAGTTTTTACCATAGACTTGAACATCACCACCAGCTTCAATGTAGCAATTTTTGATCCCAGAAACAGTAAGAATTTTTGACGCTTCATAAACAGCCCAACCTTTAACTAGCCCTGAGGGATCAATTTTGTTACCGAATTGAATATTAAAAAAACCATTAGTTTCCTTTTTTGTAAGCTCGGAAAGCGCCAAAATTTCCCGCATGTGTTTACTGTATTGATGTTCTTTAAGCAAACCATTATTTATTTTGGAAACTTCACTTTCGGGCTTATAGGGGCTAAAGTGTTTATCGATATATTCTAAATATGAAAAAACATCATCAATTAAATCAGGATGTGCATTTGAATCAATAATTTCAATTGTTAGGGGCATGCCCATTAAAATTTTTGTTTGTTTCATAGCTAGTTTTGGGCTGCTTGACTTAAAGCAGATTGAAGTGATTGAATAAAAGCCTGACTAGTGGCGGTGGCACCAGAAACAATATCGACATTTGAATTTTGAGATTGAATAGCTTCTTGAGTCAGAAGCGGCATGGCCTGAGAATTAATTTCAATAGAATTACGCCGATCTTGAGGATAATCTAAAAATTGAACATCAGTAAGCTTGCCGTTTTTAATAATAGCTTTTACTTGAACATTGCCATAAAAAGCATCTGTTACATCCCCGGTGTATTGGCCATCTTTGTAGGAGTTGTTGGTGTGAACAGAATTATTTGGCACACTTGGAGTGGTCGAATTAATTGACCGAGCAGAAGTGGTGCTGTTTGAGATAGATCCAATTCGCTCAAGGATGGTGTAGATGGCAAAAGTAACGATCACAAAAGAGGAAAGTAGATATTTCTTCATATTTATGACTTTAGTTTAGGGGAGGATTCTAAGAAAAAGCTGAGAATATTGTCAGATATTTGTATTATATCATGCAGAAAATAACTTAATTTTCTGTTTTTATCTTTGAATTGTTTATATATTTTTTTCCTGTTAAAAGTTTCATTGTTGTTTCCCTAATGGCAATTTTTGGGAGAGAATCTTTATTGTTTTCCAAATAGTCAGCCACTTCTTTTTCGTGGTTTTTAATCAGACAACGAAGAATCCAAGAAACTGCTTTAGTAATCAAAATATCTTTTTCGTGTTTAAGACGTTCTACATTGATAAAAGCTAAGCTGGAGATTTTGGAATCAGACGACAAACGAGCAGGTTTGGTCAATAAAACTAAACTGGCACGCCGTTTATGGACATTGGAATCAAGTGAAAGTTTGGTGAGAAACTTTTCCCATTCATTCCATCGGGATAAAAGATCTTCATCTGTAAAAGCCATCTGACATAAAGTGTCGACTTCCGCCCAACCATGAACATAGCTAAGCCAACTGTTTAGAGACTCGATATTGAACTGCTGCCTTAGTTCTGGTGAAAACTCAATTATTTTAGCGGCAATATTAACTTCATCATAAGACTCTCCAGAATAAAGTGAATCTAAAAGACAAATATATTCTTTCAAATTATAAGGATGGCTTTTAACGAAATCTTTGGCAATTTTACGAGTGTCTTTAGTGTCTAAATGATATGAAGGCTTATTGGTGCCAACATATTTTAGACCAAAACCAACAAAATCCGGTTTGTCTAATCCTGAACATTTTTGAATTTCAGCAATTATTTGAAGATGATACTGTAGCATTTTCGATTAAATAAATTTCTTTAACTTCATTTTTGGAGAAATCAGAATATCTTAACCAAACAGGAATAACGACGATAAATTTGCCTGTCTCGGAAAAATAATTAGCCAAGTCAGGATTTTTTTGAAGCATAAATTCTTTAGCGTCTTTAGCTTGTTGATTGTCAGCAATCCGAGCAGAAGCATCAATTTGAATTGATGGATCGCCGTTTAAACCGCCAATAACGATGGAAACTTGATTATTTTCTAAGATATTTTGAACTTTACGAGATGAGGCTTCGCTATTCATAAGAATAGTGAAATCATCTTTTATAGTGAAAGCCATAACTGCGGATTCTGATTTTCCATCAGCGGTGACGGTTGAGAGAACACAAAGCTCTTTGGTTTTTAAATATTCTAAAACTGAGTTTTTATCGGGCATGGTCTTGATAATTAATATAATTAATTATTTATAACCCGAAGAAAAGGCGAAGTAAAGAGATTATTTTTGTTTAGATTGGTCAAGCAGACGGGTGACAGCGTCTCTTAAACCAGCGGTTCGAGTGATTATATTAATTAAGCTTTCATTTTTAATTACTACGTTAATTCGTTTAATTAAATCTTCACTAGTATAGTTTTGATTTGTACCAGTAATAATTTTTAACTGGACCAAAGCATATTCCAGTTGAGGGAAATTTTTGGCAGTGGAAATATCTTCTAATTTGACTTGACGATTAAATCTTTCGACATCAGAAATTAAAGCCTTTTTAGTTAAAATAACTCCATTATTATCTTCTTTATTAACAGATATATTTTTATTTTCTAAATCTAGACTAGCAATAGTCCAACCGCTTTCGATTTCACCACTACTTCGTTGTACTGTCACTTTATTGCCTATTTCTGGTTGAAATTTTTCGGGTAAGGAAGTCTCTTTTGGACCAGTGTTTACTTGGGGATCTTTATCAGGAGCAAGTTTCTCCATACCTAAATGATACCTTATTGTACCTAAAATTACAAATTTTAATTACAAATCAAAAGTATAAATTATTTTTTCAAAATCAACAATTTTATTATTTTTATCGACTTTAATCCCCTCTTTTTTGTAAAGTTTCGCCCGCCATTTGTCGTATTTTGGATCGCTCCAAATTTTGCCATTAGAATAAACAATCCGATGAAAAGGGATCTTATCGACATCAGGTGATT
>WARW01000005.1 GCA_013387215.1 Patescibacteria group bacterium | reverse complement strand
GTACATCACGTGTAGCTAGTGCCCCTGCTGCAACAGCAACTCCAACTTCTGCTCCTTCTTGTACAAACTTTTGTAGCGGCGGAAACGTGATGAGCAGCTGTAATCCTGGAGTTGTGTCTCAATATTGTTCCAGCGGTTGTTCCAATGGAGTTTGTACTACCTGTAATGGTTGTAATGGTACTCCAGATGGAGGAATTATTTGTGCCAGTTCAACTTCAATTAAAATGTGTAGCTGTAATTCATGGGGTTCTCCAGTAGCTTGCTATTCTAACTATACTTGTTCAGGTGGCCAGTGTTCTGACCCATCACCGCCAACAGCAACACCTACTTCTGCACCATCATGCGGCAGTGGTTGTACTGCTTGCTCTGGCGGAACCTCTTGTAATACTTGTAATGCATATGGAACGAATGATTGGTATTGTAGTTGTGTAGATGATGCCTGTTCTTCTGGCACATCTCATTGGGCAACTTGTACAGGAGTACATAGTAGTAGTTGTATGCCAGCAGCTACTTCAACACCAACACCAACACCTTGTACGATGTTTTGCAGCGGTAACAATATAATGAGCAGCTGTAGTCCTGGAGTGATCCAGTCAACTTGTCCAAGCGGTTGTGTAAATGGAGTTTGCACTACTTGTAACGGCTGCAGCGGAACTCCAAATGGTGATATTATCTGTGCCAGTTCAACTTCGATTAAAATGTGTAATTGTAATACTTGGAGTGCGGTCACAAATTGTGCCGCTGGTTTAGTTTGTTCGGGCGGTCAGTGTTCAGCACCAGCGGCGACACCAACACCTTGTGATAAGTTTTGTGATGGTAATGGAGATGTGAGAAGCAGCTGTAATCCCCAACAGGTTCTTCAATACTGTAGTACTAATGGATGTGCCGGCGGTATGTGTATGACTTGTAAAAATTGTACAAGTCCAGTTTCGGGTAATTACGGAACTATTAAATGTTTAGATACTAACACTGTAGGTATTTGTGCTTGTGATGGTAATTGGACAACAGCAGCGTGCGCTTCGGGAACAATTTGTGTGGGATCAGCATGTGCCACCCCTACCCCGATTGATCATAGTTCTATTTGTCAAAGCGATTCCTGCTGCTACAACACTTACTGTGCTTCAAGCGGTAATCAAAGCTGTCAAAATGCTTCAGTTTATGCTGGATATAACTGTGTTCCGCTTAATGGTTGTACTGCGACTTATGATTCATCTAATCATACTTGTAATGTCACCCGTGACTGTGTTGGGTCCTCTCTTACTTGTAATTCCCCTAATCATTTAAGATTTAGTGCCTGCAACGCAGGTGAACATGCAGTTTCACAAACAAGCCCATGTGGAAGTGGAGGCGGTAGTGGATGCGGCAACGTTGGTTATTGTTGTGCTTTAGACAATCCTCCGGTTGATGGTGCTTGTGGCAGTGCCGACGGCACTTATCAAAGCTCTTTCCCATCTTCTTCTTCAGCTAGATGTTCAGCAGGAACTTATGCATATGTGTCGACTGGCAATGGACAGTTCAATTGGGAATGTGCCGGTAAATTCGGCGGATTTGATGCATATTGCCATGCTACTGCTTCCTGTGGTTATTATGGAGGAGCTTGCTATACTGGTAGTCCATGCAGCAGTCATAACTATACAGACACAAGTCAACATAAATTTTCTGAAGTAGGTCCAAGCGGTGGTTGTAATGGTAATGCATTACAAGTGTGTTGTAGTAAAACAGATATCCCTATCCAGAATGGTTGCAACTGTAATGATCAAACAGCAATAATTACTGCAGCTCAAACTATGTGTGGAAGTTCTTTTACTTATGCAGGTGATGGTACTTGTGCTCCAACCACCTGTAATGGAACAATGTGTGGTTCTCCTGGTACCTGTGAGAAATCTCCGGGAACATGCAACACATCTGCTGGCACTTGTACTTTTCCTGCATTGTGTCCTCCTGAACAAACATGTACAAATAACACTTGCAGCAGTATACAACCTTGTCCTTGCAGCTCAACAACCGCAGCATCTGTGTGTGCCGGGGTATATTTCACCCAGCCAGCAGTTCCTGGTGTTTGTACCGCCAACGATACCTGTACTGGAACAAAGCCAGGTTTAGACACTAACTGCGGTGGCAGTTTAAATACTTGTACCGGCGGCGGAATTTCCAGCAATCAAAGTGTAGTTGGTTCAACTCATTATTGGGATTGTGATCCAAGCTGTCCTGGCCATTATGGCTGGAATAATTGTCAATGCACTCAAGTTGATGCTTCTTGGACATATACAGGTTCAACCTGTAACCAATCAACCTGTAAACAAACTCAAGTTTGCGACTCTTCGGCGGTAACTTGCGGCGGTTCTTCAAGCTGTTCTGGCACTCCTGCTTCTAAAGATTGTTTTACTGGAGTCTGTGCCGGCACCATGTGTCCTTGCGATGCGACAACTGCAGCCGGTTTGTGTGAAGGCGAATACTTTACTCAACCTGGTATTCCTGGAATTTGTACTACAAATAATACATGTTTAGGAACAAAAGTCGGTCAAGACACTAGCTGTGGTGGCAGCATAAATACCTGTACTAATGGTGGTATTGTCAGTAACCAAAGCGTGTCTGGCGGAACTCACTATTGGGATTGTGATCCAAACTGTCCTGGTCATTATGGCTGGTCTAATTGTCAATGCACTCAAGTAAATGCTTCCTGGACTTATGCTGGAGCAACTTGCAACCAATCAACCTGTATGCAAACTCAAGTTTGTGATGCTTCTGGTGTGTCCTGCGGCGGTTCTTCAAGCTGTTCTGGATCCCCTGCTTCTCAACCTTGCAACACTGGAGTATGTGCGGTTTGTCCATGCGGTACTCCAACTTGTGCTGGTGTTTCATATACTCAACCGGCAATTCCAGGATTTTGTACTGCTAACAGCAGCTGTGTTGGTACGGTGGGTGCAGTAAACGGAATAGACGGAAATTGCGGCAGTTCTAATGGTGGTTTATTCAGTTCGGCTCCAACTACTAATTTGTGTACCAGCGGAACTGCTACGGCAGTGACTACTTCCGGAAGAAATTACTCTTGGACTTGTACTGCAACTTTAGGTACTTGCGGTGGAACCAATGGAGTTTCACATATTTGTACTGCTGTTCAAAATCGGGCACCATCTTATGTCGGCATACAAGTAAAAAATTCAAGCGATGTTGATGTGGCCTCAGACACGTTGCCATCAAGCAGATTGGCAAATCATATTTGTCAAACACTTTTAAGCGGTGACAGAATTGTGAAATTTGTGGTGACCGGCAGTGATCCTGATGGAAATAGTGATATTACTTCTATTCAATTAAGAATGGGAAGCACAATTTATGATCCAGTTAGTCTAGTTAATGGTGTAGCTACTTTTGGAATTCAATATGGGGCTAATGATCCAGTAAGTACATCTCAAATCAATGTCATTATTACAGATGCTTATTCAGCTACCACTGATTGGGTTGATACTAATCACGACTTTAAGGTTTGGGATTGTAGTGTGCCAGTGAACGGAACTATTTATGATGGCAGTTCAGGTTCAGATTGTTCCAGTGGCAGCGGATATACCAATCCTATTCCAAGCGGTATCAACTTTAATTTATCCTATCGTTTGGGCGGTTTAAGTCCAAGAGATATGACGGTTAATTCCCCTACTTATGCCGATGGGGGTAATAAATTAGTCTGGGGCACTAATTATATTCCATTATTTACTAATTTCCCTGGAGCTGATCCAACCCAACTAAGAATTACTGATTTAGGTAATGGAAACAAAAACTGCGCAACTCAATTGAATTTGAATAACACCAATGTTGATCCTTATTCCAATAATCCAGCACTTCAAGTTGATTACTCTACTGTTATGGACCAATTATCCTGGTTCCAAGTGGGCGGCGGCGGTTTAATTTCAAAGACAGGCACTACTGATAGTGTGCCAATTACCTGCGGACTTGGAAATAGCTGTATTCCAGCAATTACAATTAATAATAGTTCTAATACAAATGGTCTAGTTTCAGGCCGAATTGACAGCAACAGCGGCTGCGGCAACAACTGTAAATTTGGTGATCCGAATAATTGGACCACTACTCAAAACTTGGTTCAAGAAAATTATGATTATACTTATTTTTACAATCAATACCATTTAGCTTTATCGCAAGGATTAACTTTGCCAGGAAACGCAACAATGACCAATGTTAAGGCCCTTGGAGGAACGGGTGTTATCTTTATCAATGGTAATTTAGACATCAATGAAAATGAAATTTTGCCAGCCAATAGCTATTTGATGTTGGTAGTTAAGGGCAGTATTTCTATCCAAACAGGCGTATCCCGAGTAGATGGTGTATTGATGGCTAATTCAATTAGCGCTACTGGCAAATCAGATAATCAATTGGTAATAAACGGAGTTGTGAGTGCTTCCAACAATGTTGATTTCAGCCGAGGATACAACACAAATAGTTTAAATAACACAAGCGCAGCTGTGGTAGTCAATTACAAACCTGAGCTACTATTCTTAATGCCAGGTAAATTAGTAAAGACTATTTCGGGCTGGAAAGAAGGCCTGTAGATACATAACTGTGTGTATGGTTTACTATGGGATAGCTATAGCTTGTATTTTAACTGTATAAATCGTATAATCCCATCATATTATCCTATGATTATAGGATACAAATATGAAAGAAAAATCAATTGCTATTGGTTTAGCTACAGTTATGAGCTTGTCGCCTGTTGGCACAGCTCTTGCATCAGAATTATCTCCTGGTAATAATCGAACTGAGTTGGATAATGCAGCCGTTTCTTTTAATCCAGAATTGGATATTGGTACTCGATATGAGAAGGCGTTGTCTTTAGCGGCGGTGGCTGGCTCCCCTACTTCGGAGACTGAAGTAAATGTAGAAACAGTTAAAACTATTTTGCCAAAAAAAATAATCGTCCAAATCGATAAACCATATTATTTGGTGACTAACCCAAATGTGCCGGGTGAAACTAATATTTTAAGAAAAAACACCACTACTCCGATAACTATTAAAGGCAGCACAATGGTGTCTTTAGGGTTAGTTAGTGAAATTTTAGGTGCTTACGTTAGCACTGACAATAAATCTCAAGTTACAACTCTAATAGTGGACAAAAAAGTGTCCAAGTTTAAGATTGGCAGCAATTCTATGAGTGTGACTGAAGATGGAAATACTAAAAATGTTTCTTTAACAGTGCCGCCGCAATTAGATAAAACCAAACAATTAATTGTGCCAGTCAGAGCTATCAGCGAGGCTTTTGGGACGGAAGTAAATTATGATGCTAAATCGAGATCAGTTTTAATTGGATATAGTAAGGCAGAAATGAATAACTTGTTTAGCAATGGAACAGGTGCAAATACTGAAGCTGCGGCTGAGGCAATCGATATAGACGCCACATTTAAATCGTTTCAGTATATGGCTGGCGGTTGTTTTGCTGATGCGTTTAATTCCCAAACTTTTGCAATTCATGATCAAAAATCAAGTGCAACCGTAGTATTTTCGGATAAGGATTTGGAAAAAGTAGACAATTTGATTAAAAATAAAAGCAAACTAAACGCCGTTCAATTAAAGCAAGAATATATAAATAAAAGTGTCATTAATAAAATCACCAAGAGTTTGAAAAAAGATGATTTTGCATATGTATTAAACGGCGAAGCATATGTTTTTAATAGCAATAATCTTCAAAACGGCTACAGAAGCATCAATAAATATGATAAGAATGGAAAGTTGAGTGTAATTAAAAATAATCTAGAAAGCACTTGTTATTTTTCAAAGATTGTTTGGGATAAAAATATCGGCATTGGAGTTTCTGATGGCAGCAGAATTACATATAAACTTAACGGAAATAAATTTACGGAATTAAAAGATTATGTGATGCTTGGAACTAAAGAACAAAGAGTGCGCAAAACTTTAATTGATTTATATAATGGCAAAGCCTTCGACCAGAAGAATAAGGTTTTTAATAATCCATTAAATTTGGATGGCAAGGAAGTAAAGCAATATTTAAAAACCGGAAGTGATGAAGGTTTGAAAAGCTTTCAAATTGTCGAAAGCGAAGCGGCAACTCCGTTCGTGATGGTGACTGGCGGAAAATGGGGTTTAGATGAATTATATTCAAAAGCAGTTGAAGCAACCGTAAAAAGATTTGACGAAATTGATCCCAATATTATGAAAGATATTGTGGACAGAAATGGGATGCAGACTGTTACTTTTGACCGAATTGAAGATCCAATATTCCCCACTCACTCAGGGTATGGAGCCAGTTTTTGGAATTATGATTATGGCCGAGTGATTTATATTAATAATACATACAGTAAATATTTGGGTAAATATGATTTGGATAAATTAATTGAAATGATAAGACCAAGTATTATGGAAGTTTTGTGGGTGGAAAGCAAAGGACAATATTCTCTAGATAATTTGAAATTCAAAAATTATTTCAATGACACTGAAGTGTATAAAGCCACTTGGCTGCTGGCTCAAGTTGAAAAGTATAAAGAAAAACTGGATCCAATATTGGAATACCGATATATAAGCAATGATGCGAAAAATGCGATAAACAATTATTCTAGTAAATAATCCAGCAGTTTACTTTTATCAGACGGTTGTATATATTTTATATAAATGGATGTCAACAGTCCTCAATTACAATCGCAGAATTTTGAAATCTCTGGAAGTAAAAAGCGAACTATAAAAAGTTTTCTTATCGTTTTGGTCGTTTTTATAGCTATATTTTTTTTGGGAATTAATTTTTATCTGACAAAAAATAAAGGAGTACCAAAATCTGAGGTGGCAATTAAAAGCACTCCAAAACAAGATATTCCAAAAGCTACTTTGGATTGGCTAAATACTCAAAAAGATGAGCGCGGATTTTATAATCATGCCGTGAATTGTGACACTAAAAGTTGTCAAAATATTGAAAAAGCCGGCGGCAGCGGACATGATGGAATAGCCGTTATTTGGGCAAGATATAAATATTATCAAAAATATCATGATGCCAATGATTTGAAAATCGTAAATAGCGATATCGATAATTATGAAAAGCAGCTCAACAAAATGGAAATCCAAAATGATTTTTGGAACTGCAGTTTGATGTATGAACTTTGGAAAAGCAGTGATTTTAATGAAGAGCAAAAGAAAAAAATAGAAAGAATTTGCTGGACCGGCACTTATCTGACCATTCCAGAAATAGAATCATTCACTTTAAGAAGATCGGATGACAACTTTTTATTTAGGTCGGAAACAAATCTTTTGAAAGATGTTAAAAAAACCGATTTACTTAATCCAGATACGAAAGGAAAAATAACTGATTCAAAAATTGTTGGCCGAGTGAGAGAAATCAGTTCGTATCCATCAGATTTTGTCAGCCGGTATTACTGGAAAAACAATAAAAAAGATTTAGATATTGCTGAGGCATATTTTAATAAAATAACAGATGTGTATTTTAAAAAACCAACAGTTTTTACTAGTGAAAATGTTTGTATTTTAGGAATTTCAAGTTTTGATTTATATAAGGCGACATCAGGTCAGGACTATTTGAATTTTTCCAAATTTGTTTTTGAAAATAAAATAAATAATAATTCTCCACTCTGTGGAATTTTGGCGGATAAATTATTTAACGAAACAAATGATAATAAATATAAAACGAGTAGGAATGAAACAACCGATTTTATTTTGAAGAATTTTTACGATAATAAAGGAATTGAAAATAAACTGGTTGGAGCGGGCGGATTTTTTAAGATAAATTCAGAAAATAAATTTATTTTCAGAAAAGAAATTAGGGAAAATGCGTTAATAATTGGATTGTTGTTAAGTGAATAAAATATGAAATTTAGATTAAATATTATTTTGTTCTTTGCCTTTTTAGTTGGTTTTTATTTATATTTTTCAAGAATAAATTTAGCATTTGCTTGTTCAACGGATTATGATTGTCCTGGATGCGAATGCTGTAGTAATGGGTCATGTACTACCGGATGCAGTACTTGGTGTGGCAGCGGTTACACTTGTTCATCTTCAGGCTGTGTTCCATCAGCACCAACAGCGACTCCAACATCATCGAGCGGCGGAAGCGGTGGCGGCTGTACTTGGTATACAACTGCCAGTTATACGGCCTGTTTTACTTCTGGTGCCGGTCCGGGAAATTGTAGTGCAGATTTGAATGGAGTTGCTTCGGGTTCATGTAGTTGGGATTCAGGATCTTATTGTTATTGCTGTGGTCCTGGAGATGAACCTGGATGTACAAGAGGTACTTGGGCAAAAAGAGGTTCAGGTTGCAGCGGTTCTTTGTCTTGCAATGTGTCTTGTTCCGGTAGCAATTGTACGGCTGTGACTGCTTCTTGTTCACCTTGTGGAAACAGTGCAATTACTTGTTATAAAACAGCAGCTGTGGTGCCAGATTGTCAGTGTGACCCGGTGGTGGCGGCAACACACTGTACGACTACAAGTTTTCAACAAACCGGGAATGGCTGTAACACAACTACTTGTTGGGGAACAATTGATTGTCGTCCTGTCTGCTCATGTGATCCTGCTGTGGCAGCCACTCACTGTACCACTACACAATTCACTCAACCCGATGGAGGGACATGTAAAGCAAACACTAATTGTTGGGGAACAATACAACCAGCTGATGCCTATTGGGGGTCTTGGGGAACCTGTACGGCTGATTCTGGATCTTGTGGAGCTGGAACTCAATACAGAACTTACCATGCACCAGTTTGCGGAGGAAGTGATGTTTCTGGTTCTTCATCTCAAGCTTGTACTGTAAGTTGTGGAGGCGGACAGACTTGTTATAACGGTTCATGTTGTACGCCGAGTTGCAGCTGTGCTTCGAGTACATGTAGCGGCAGTACTTGTTCTGATGGGTGCGGTGGAACTTGCAATGGAACAAAATCTTCAACAAATGGCGGTTGGTCAGGATGGAGTTCGTGCTCGGGTTGCAGTCAATCTAGATCTTGTAACAATCCTTCACCATCTTGTGGTGGATCCAGTTGTGTTGGAAGCAGTACTCAATCATGCGGAACTTTAAATGGAAGTGATGGAAGCTGTGGCAGTGCGAATGGCGGCAGTTCGTGCGATGCGCCAGGAAGCGGTTTGTGCAGCAATGGATCAGCAAGTGCAGTTACTTCAAATGGTTCCAGTTTTTCTTGGACTTGTTTTGGAACTAGCGGTTTATGTGGTGGAGCAAACGGCAGCAATGCCAGTTGCTCTTCGACAGATTTGCCAACAGTGAATGGAACTGATGGTTCTTGTGGATCTGCTGCTGGTGGTGTTTACACTTCAACTCCAAGCAGCAATTTGTGTGGCTACGGTTCACCATCTTTAGTTACTTTAAACGGTTCTACTTATACTTGGTCATGTTTTGGAGGAGGCGGTTCATGTGGTGGAGCAACAGGAAACACTGCTTCTTGTTCGGCAACTTATGATACTCCCCCAACTTTAACTGATTTAACATTAAAAAATTCATCTGATGTGGTAGTACCTGCAGAAGCAGGCAATCGTAATCAAATTTGTCAAACTCAATTTTCAAGCGACAGAATCGTCAAATTTGTAGTCACGGCAAGTGATGCACAAGGTGTTGGCGATATTACCGGAATCCAATTGAGACTGGGAAGTTCAATTTATGATCCAGTTAGTTTCAGTAATGGAATAGCAGTTTTTAACGTTAATTTCCCAGGAAATATGGCTACTGCAACTTACAATATCGAAGTTTCAATGACCGATAGTTATGGTATGAATTCAGGCTGGGTCGATAGTGGCAGAGACTTGAAGATTTGGGATTGTTTTGTTCCTATTTCCGGTACTGTTTATGATGGCAGCGCCGGATCATCATGCAGTTCAAATCTAGGTTATAGTAAACAAATACCTGCTGGTATTAACTTTAATTTATCCTATCGTTTGGGCGGTTTAAGTCCAAGAGATATGACGGTTAATTCCCCTACCTATGCCGATGGTGGTAATAAATTAGTCTGGGGCACTAATTACATTCCATTATTTACTAATTTCCCTGGAGCTGATCCTACTGAATTGAGAATAGTGGATATGGGTACAGGTATAACGAATTGTGCAACCCAACTAAATCTGAACAATACATATGTTGACCCATATGCAAATAACCCAACTGTCAAAGTTGATTATTCAACAGTAATGGACCAATTATCCTGGTTCCAAGTGGGCGGCGGCGGTTTGATTTCAAAGACAGGCACTACTGATAGTGTGCCAATTACCTGCGGACTTGGAAATAGCTGTATTCCAGCAATTACAATTAATAATAGTTCTAATACAAATGGTCTAGTTTCAGGCCGAATTGACAGCAACAGCGGCTGTGGCAACAACTGTAAATTTGGTGATCCGAATAATTGGACCACTACTCAAAACTTGGTTCAAGAAAATTATGATTATACTTATTTTTACAATCAATATTATTTAACTTTGGGTGAAGGCAATACACTGTTTGGTGACTCAACAATGACTAATATTAAGGCTATTGGAGGAACGGGTGTTATTTTTATCAATGGTAATTTAGATATTAATGAAAATGAAATTTTGCCAGCCAATAAGTTTTTAATGGTTATTGTTAAAGGTAATATAAATATTGATACAAGTGTTAATAGAATAGATGGTATTTTGTTGGGTAATGGAATTTCAGCAACCGGTAAATCTAATAATCAGTTGATAATAAACGGTATGATAAATGCTTCAAATAATATTGATTTGAGCCGAGGTTACACTACCAATAGCTTAAATAATCAAAATGCGGCTGTAGTGGTTAATTACAGACCTGACTTACTATTTACGATACCTGGAAAATTAGTTAAAATTATTTCAGGATGGAAAGAAGGTTTATAAAGTAGTATGATGAAAACAAGAATGATTGATAAATTTAGTACAAAATCAAAAGGACAAGTTGTTTTAGTGGTTTTATTGGCTTCAGCTGTGGTAATGACTTTGGGATTATCAGTTGCAAAAAGAACAGTTACCGATACAAAAGTGGATACTGATGAAGAATTATTAAAACAAGCCTTTAATACGGCAGAATCTGGTGTTGACTATTATTTAGCTACTGGAAAAATCGGCTATACTGCTCCTGACGGTAAAAGTGTGGCTGATGTGAATGTGACTAATGTTGGAGGCGGTTCAACTTTAAGTTCCGATGGATTAGTTTTAACAAACAATGCTTTTTTGTTTTGGCTAATTGATCATAATTCAAATGGTGACATTGGAAATAGCGGTTACAAAGGAACAAATGTGGATATTTGTGTTGATGACACGTACAGCAAAGCTTTAAAAATTGATTATTATTATCGAGCTGCAGGAAAATATAACGTGAGCAGATTTGGTTTTAATTTTGATTCAAATAACGGTACAACAGTAAACGGATTCACAGCTAAAGTCGGTAAAGGAGGATGTATTAATTTAGCAACAAATGTGGGCGAACCGCTTTTATTGGCTGTAACTCCAATTGGCGGCCAAACAAAAATGGTAGTTATTGATAAATCCGGCAGCAATTTTCCAGTTCAAGGTGAGGAAATTACTTCAATTGGCCGTGCTGGAAATATCGTTGATACAAACACTGGTGTGAATACTCAAGTTAAGGTTTTAAATAGATACAAAGTGCCTGCTTTCATGCTTGATGCGATTACCGCTGGTAATAGCGTGTTGAGTAAGTGAAGTAGTTTGCTTATACTAAATCATGAGCAATATTTTAGGTGTTGATGTCGGAAGAAATACAATAAAGGTAGTTTCTATCAGCAAGAATGATAATAAGAATTTGGTGTTGGATGTGATTGGTGAAGCAAAAACTCCTAGAGTTGATTGGCAAAAAGGTGATGCTAAAGCGATGAATGAAGTGGCTGGTACAATAAAAAATCTTTTGTCCGATTTAAAAGTAAAATCAAAACAAGTTGTGGTTTCAATGCCTGAAGAAGAAGTTGTGAGCCGTTTGGTTAGATTGCCTCCATTAAAGGAATCTGAAATCAGAGATGTTTTAAAATATGAAGCGGAAACATTTGTCCCCTATCCTTTGGATCAAGTTTCTATTGATTATGAAATAATTGAAAAAGATGACGCGGGAAGGTTGACAGTATTCGTGATTGCGGCTAGAAATGCATTAATTCAATCTTATATAAAATTATTTAAAATGATTGGGCTGGAATTACTTGCTCTTGAATCCCCTTCTGTGGCTATGAAAAGGACCGTGGATTCTTGCGTGACTTCAATTGAAGGAATAATTCTTGTTGATATTGGAGAAAAAACCTCAGACATAATTAGTATTAATAAAGGCAATGTTTATTTTGCCAGATCGATGACTGTGGGCGGAGAATCTTTGACAAGAGCAATTTCTCTTAATCTTGGGTTGGATATGGCTTCTGCTGAAGAATATAAAAAAGCGTATGGAATGAAAGAAATGGAACTTGAAGGAAAAATAAGAGCTGCAATTATGCCAGTTTACAATAGTATCGCTGAAGAAATCAGAAAAGCGATGGCATTATTTTTGGAAGATCACGGCAAACCAGCAGAACTTTTAGTTTTGAGCGGTGGAAGCGCTAATTTACCAGGCTTAGCTGAAGAGCTAACGAAATTATTGGGAGTAGAAGTTCAAATTATTCAACCATTTTTAAAAATCGATACAACAAAAATATCTTTACCAGTAAACGTAAATTCTGAAGGTTGCCGATTTAGTTTAGCAATTGGTCTTGCATTGAGAGGTTTGCTATGAGCATGGATTTAAATCTATTACCATCAAGGGCTAAATTTCAGGCAGCAAAAATCAAACTAAAAAAAAGGGTCATGTTATTTAATTGGGTGTTCGTTTCATTTTGGTTTTTGTTTGTTTTAGTCGTTTTGGTGATAAATTTTATTACTAAGGCTAGACTAAATAGTGCAGTTAAGAAATTTAATGTTGAACAAACTCAATATAATGCTTTAATCGGTGATGCTTCGCTCAGTTATCAAATTAAATATACAGCTAAGTTGGTGGGAAAAGTCTTAAAAGACCGGTTTGAATATGGAGTTTCGATTAAAAAAATTAATAATCTTTTTTCTTCAGATGTTAATATAACTGATTATCAGATCAGTGCCGAAAAGCAATTTATTTTAAACGGAAAATTAACGGATGGGAGTAAAATGGATGAAGTGGAACAAACGATAAAAGATATTAATAGCGGAAAGATGGAAGATTTTGCATCTGCAAAACTATCCTCTGTTGTTATTAGTCCAGATGGCGTTACTTGGAATTTTACTTTGGAGGTTAATTTAAAATGAAACTTGATTTAGCATTACCAGATTCTATTTTTGGATTTGAAACTAGTTTGTTCAAAATAATATTGCTGCCATTACCATTGATTATCGGATTTTTGATTAGTTTAAGTTTAGTAATTATTCCCAAGATTAATGAAATAAATGATTTAAATGTCTCCATTGCAAGCAAGAATAATGAAACGAATTTGATTGTTGCTAAGAAAAATTATTTAATGTCGATAAATAAAGATCAATTGAAGGATGATAAGGCTAATTTGCAAAGTGCACTTCTAGATAAAAATAAAACATATTATTTGGTAGGTGTGGTCAGAGCCATTGCTGACAACTATGGTTATCAGGTAAAAAGTTTTTCCATTTCTCCAGGCAAGTTAAAAAGCGGATCTGAGGTGCAAATCGCTAATAAAGATGTGATGATGAGAATTCCTATTAGTGTAGTTTTGGTTGGTTCTAAGGATAAACAATTGGATTTAGTTACGGCTTTGGAAAGAAGTCTGCCTATTTTGACAATTGATAGATTTCAGATTGCAAATGATCAGTCGGCAACAGAACTAGATTTGGGAATTACTGCCTATTATATGTCGGTTAATCAGAATTCAACCGCTTCAAATCTATCTTTGGAAGAGCTTTCTTTAAAGAAAGAAGAAAAAGACGTGTTGAGTAGGATTAGTGAATTCACTAAAGTGGAAGCTTCCGGCGAGGCAAGTAGCACAGGGACTTACGTAATGTATCAAAGACCAAATCCATTCAGTCTTTAGTTAAAAAAATATCCCGCAGATGCGGGATAATTTATTTTTTTGAAAAAGATTTATTCTTTTATTTTAAGAATAAATTTAGATGTTGGATAAGAGACGTTTAAAATGGTTCGGATAGATTTGATTACTTTACCTTCTTTTCCAATTATCTTTCCAATTAGTTCTTCTGGAGCAGAAATTTCAAAAATAGTTAAACCATCAGATTCTTGGCTATCCACAGTTATTTCATCTGGATTTGGAACAATAGATTTGAGGATATATTCAAGAGTATCTTTAATGTTATTCATATTTTTGAATTAAAAAGAAATTATTTTTTTGCTTCAGTTTTTTTAGCTTTTGGCTTATTAGGATATTTGTCTGGATTTAAAAGTTTATCGACACCTAAAGTGATTTGAGCACCTTTCTTTTGCCAATCAGCTAATTTAGCATTATCAATAGTTAAGGTTTTAGTTTGAGGAGTGTAAAAACCTAAATCATCAGTGAAGTTGCCATCAACTTTACTGCGAGCTTCTGATACTACTATTCTGTAGGAGATTTGATGTTTTTTGCCACGAGGAGCAAGTTTGATTTTTAGCATATGGTGGATTATACAGGATTATTAATTATTTTGGTAGCTTTAATAGAGGCATCTTCTTCGGCTTTTTGTTTGGAATTGCCCGTGCCTGTGGCAATAAGATCATTGTTTAAAAAAACAGCGACTTTGAAGATTTTTTGATGATCTGGTCCAGATTCGCTCACGGTTTGATAATGAGGGGTAATCCCCTTTTTGGCTTGAGCAATTTCCTGGAAAAGACTTTTGGGATCCTTGTAGACTTTTTTAGAAGACAAATCAAGAATGCTTTGATGAAGCATGCGATCTAGAAACTGAAATGAAGCCTCTTGACCTTGGTCAAGATAAATAGCACCAATCACAGCTTCAAAAGTGTCGGCTAAAATGGAAGTGTTGGTGCGACCGCCATGAGTTTCTTCGCCCTTCGAAAGAGCAATATATTGACCAAGATTAAATTTAGTGGAAGCTAAGGCTAAGTTTTCGGTTCTGACTACAAGAGAGCGGAGATTGGTTAAATCGCCCTCATCGAATTTAGGGAACATGCGAAATAAAGTATCGGAAATCCATAATTCCAAAATAGAGTCTCCTAAAAATTCCATTCTTTCATTGGACTCGAGATTTTTGTCTTTGTTTTCGTTGAGAAAAGAACGATGAATTAAAGCATGAGTTAAAATTTTAACGTCTTTAAATTCAATACCAATTTCCTTTTGAAGTTGATCCAAGTTCATATACTTTATTGTAAGTCAGTTAGCTCGATTTTTTTAACAGCACTTCCAATTACCCCATTAATAAATGAAGGACTGGATTCAGTGCCATATTCTTTAGCAATTTCGATAGCCTCATCGATGATAACTTTAGACGGACTTTCTTTTTTGTAGATTAGTTCCCAAAGCGCATATCTTAAAATGCTTAAATCCACTTTATTGATTTTATCTAAAGGCCATTTAGGAGCATTTTCCTGGATTATATTATCGATTTCACCTATTTTTGGGATAATTTTTTCTGCGTCGGTATCTTCAGGCGGATTACCCCCACATCCCCAAGCAAAAAGTGCTTGAATGTTTCTAATTCTATTTAAATGGCGTGGATCGTTTTTACTTTTCACTGTTTACTGTTTACAATTAGAGCATTGAAAACCAGCAATTTTAGGCTGGCCGCAATGTTTGCAAACTACGGTTCTTTGTAATTTTGGTCCGGTATGAGTAGCTCGTCTTTTGCCTTGTCGGCGTGAGGACGGCCAATGTTTAGGTACTGCTGTCATGGGTGTATTTTACCAGAGGAATTTTAATTAGTCACTAGTTAGTAAGAGAGTTTTTTTAAGGAAGAATTCAATATGTTTGTGTATGCTATTGCGTAAATTAATTGTGAGTAACTTTTATATAAGATATCTTGATTTAACAAATAATTGTAACTATTAGTTTTGTTGTTTTTTTTAAAGCACTTATTCAAATATTTTATATATAATTTATTAGGATCTTTCTTGGGGTTTTGATAAATATCAATTTCGAATAATGTTTGGTTAATAATGCATAAAATATCTCCTAATTTAGCTATAAAAATCTCTGGAAAATATTTTTTAAGGATGAGAATTTCTTCTTTAATTGCTGATTTTTCTAAATAGTATGCACTTATTTTTATAAACTTATTTTGCTTTAGAATTTTTATCATTGACAACACGTGGGCTAGTTCATGAATCAAATCTACTATTTGATGTTTAATATTAACTTCTTTATTAATAGTTATATTGAAAGAATCAGTTTCTTTTATATATTTG
Source organism: Patescibacteria group bacterium (assembly GCA_013387215.1). Taxonomy (GTDB): domain Bacteria; phylum Patescibacteriota; class Microgenomatia; order UBA12405; family UBA12405; genus WARW01. The sequence continues at coordinate 5,975 of WARW01000005.1, read as the reverse complement.
GTTTGTGAAAAATTTCCGAATATAATCGTGATTCTATTTTCGTATTTTTTAAAAAAGTTCTCTTTTTTTCTGAAAAAATCCAAGAAAGTTGTTAAATCTTTAAAAGGGAATGATTTAAGATTACAAATAAAACAGTTGTTATTTGATTGTTGATTGGAATTTTCTGACAAATTTTGACAAGTTTTAGCTTTGCAGAAGTGAATAATTTTACCAAAATTCTTTAAGAAACTATTATATTCAGTCTTAGAAATTTCAAAATCTTTTAGAATCATATCAATTCTTGATGTATAGCCTTTGTTTAAAGAATAGTTATTTCTTTCTTCAATCATTAATAACCATTTATTCTTAATATCATCAAAATTTATTTGGTTTTTATGATAAGTTCCTTTTGATTTTTCAAAATAGGACGGTGGATAGTTTTTGTAAAAATCAGCGGAAGCTTTAAAGTTATTGGGAGGATTGTTTAAATTAAATTTTCCTATATTTTTTTTAGAAATATCATTCCCAATTTCCTCATTAATCCAAACATTAATGTAGTTTTTGAGACTGAGAAATTTGGGTTTATTTAATTTTAAATAATTTTGTTTTGCTTGCTGGTAGAAAGTATCTATCAGTTTAAATAATTTTTCTTGTTCATAATCTAATCCTCTTTTTATGTATCGTTTTTCTATTCTCTTATAAAAATTATTTGGTTTAATCATAGGTATTAATATTAATAGATATCAGAAGAAAGAATAGGTTAAAACCTTAAAAAGTTAAAAACTTTATTCTTTCTTCTGATTGGCACACTCCTTTTGTTATTAGGTTGTTATTCGGGTACATCATCGGAGTTTTGGGTGCAACCACCACTGGCGCCGCGACTTGTGGCACTTTCTTTGCCTTGATTTGATTCAATTGCGCCTCTAGCAGTCGGGTATATAAGACCATCACTGTCTATATATATGATTTTGTCATCCGACATAACCATTCCTCCTTTCTTTGTGTTTTTACACTGTATGGGGGGATGTATGTAAACAAAAAACTAAACTGAGACAGCAAATTTGCCTCGAAAGTTTTTTGTTGTTTTAAGGTGCTAAAAAAATCTTGAAGGTGTTTTTTAAAATAGAAATTATATTTTCTAATTTATTGTTAATAATATAACATTATTCTGGAAAATAAAGTAGTAATTATACTTTTTATATAAATATATTTAATTACTGATAATTGAATGAGTTTTGGGATTTTTTTCGCGGAGAAGAGTTTTGGTTTTTGAAGTTTTTGTCGGTTTTAAGAATAAGGATTTTGTGTTTTATTTTACTTTAATGCCTGTTTTTTGCATGATTTCGTGTATAATTGCAGGAAATTAGGAATAACTAATTTAAAAAAGTCTGGAATAAAAGCTTTCTGGCACTTTAATAAACAGGTAATCATTTGAAAAAGAAAGGAGAGATTGATATGAGTGATTTAAAAAGTGTTTTTGACGACAGTGTTTCAGCTATAGTTAGCAAAGAAGACGCTTCAAGAGAAGCGGGCAAAAGAAAAATTGAGGATCGAGGAGTGAAAGAGATAATGGAATATATTGTAGAAAGAATAAATTTGCCTCTTTCACAGAAAACAGATAACGACAGGAGATTAACTGAAGGGATTGTTAATATTGCTGAAAAAAGGTTTTACAGTCAGAATAGAACTGAACTAGATGGACCACTTAAAAACGTGGAACTAAAAGAAACCGAGAGTGAAGATAGAATGTGGCACGTAATTTATATATCGGCTCTCTTTGACGATTCTAGTGATTGGACTAATGTCTCAAAAATGACACTTGGGGTTTTTGCTTCTTCACGTCCAAAAGACCTTTTGATATGGAGGGGGGACAATGATGGTAAATTCTTTAATATTTTACCTGAGGACACAAAAGAAGTAATTTTGCAAAAGATTATTAAATTAATACTAAATGGTAGGATTGGATGATTCCACTAAAAAGACTTAGTGTAAATTCAAAGGAAAGACTGTTTAGTATAAAATTCTCTCTATTAAGGCACCTAAAAATTGGATTGTTAATCAATCTAAAAATAAGGTGCCTTTTTACTTTTTTATAATCAAATTTAATTACTTACAACCGATCTGGTTTCGGGATTTTTTTCGCGGAGAAGAGTTTTGATATTAAATTTGGAAAAGTTTTCCAAAAGATCGGAAAATACTTGCTGACTGAAACTAATGAGTTTAGCGTCGGAAATATCGGCAATGCGAAGAGATGGAAAACCGTGCTGGATAATGGAAAAAGCTTCGCCTGGTCCCCTAGTCTTTAAATCGTATTCAGCAATTTTTAGTCCATTACTGTTTTCTTCCAAAAACTTTAATCTGGCAGTAGATTTTTCGTTTGAAGATTCGGTAAAAAGATAACAGTAACTTTGAGCGTGTCCCCGGCCGACTCGGCCCCGAAGCTGATGAAGTTGAGCCAAACCAAAGCGGTCTGCTGACTGAATCAGAATAATTGAAGCATTAGGAATATCAACACCAACTTCAATAATTGGAGTGGTAACTAGAATATTTATCTCATTTTTTTGGAACTTATGAATTATTTTTTCTCTTTCTTCAGATTTTATTTTGCCATGAATTAGGGCTAATTTTAGATTGGGGAAAACACTTTTGGAAAAATATTCAAATTCTTTGACGGCTGACTTCACACTAGACATGGATTCGGACTCATCAATAAACGGACAAACAATAAATACCTGGCAGTTAGTTTTTCTGATTTCATTTTCAATCCAGTGATAACAATCATTTCTTTTATGATTCGGGACCAAGAAAGTTTTTACTGGGAGACGGTTTTGAGGCAAAACATCAATAATAGATAAATCGAGGTTTCCAAGCATGGTTAAACTAATAGTTCTTGGAATTGGGGTGGCAGTCATGGTTAAACAATGCGGCGGAGTTAATGAGGAACCTAAAAACGAGCGTTGTTTGACACCAAATTTGTGTTGTTCATCCACAATTAAAAGCGCTACATCATTTTCCAAATTTGATTTTTTATAGATAGCGGCATGAGTGCTGATAATAATTGAGTTTTTAGGAATGGTTTTTAAATCTAGTTTTTTAGATCCGGTTAGAAGAAAAATCGGAACCTTAAATTTTTCCAAAACTTTAGTAAAGGTTCGATAATGCTGTTGAGCCAGAATTTCAGTGGGAGCAATAAGTATTGATAATGAATTGTTTAAATGAGCCAGATAACAGGCAAATAGTGAAACGATGGTTTTACCTGAACCAACATCACCCTGCAAAAGCCGATTGGTGATTTTGTCTTTGGCGGTTAAGTCAGATTTTATTTCCTGCCAAACTTTAATTTGAGAATCAGTCAGTTCAAAAGGAAGTGATTTGATTAAGGAATCAAACTTTTTTTCAATATCTTTTCCATATTTAAAAGTAATTTTGGGTCTTTTTTTGGACCAATCAAGTTTGTTTAAAAAAGATTCAGCTTGTAGAGCCAAGATTTCGTCCAAGGCCAAACGAGTTCGGGCTTCATTGAGCACATTTAAGGTAGTAGGCAAATGAATTTGTTTTAGAGCCGATTTCAAATCCATTAATTTATATTTTTTTATTAAGATGGACGGCAAAGTTTCTTGAACGTCGCTTAATAGACTGGTGATATTTGTCTGAATGGTTTTACGAAACCATTTTGAAGTTAAACCGCTGGTTTCCGGATAAACAGCAATAATTTTTCCAGTGTTATATTTGCCGTATTCAGGGGCAATAATGGTTTTTTTCTTTTGAAAAAGCGACACTGTTCCTGCAAAACTCAATGTTTCCCCAATAATAATAGTGTTGGATAAATATGGCTGATTGAACCACAATAAATCTAGTGTTCCTGTGTTGTCCTGGATGGTGGCCTTTTGAAGGTTTTTGCCAAAACGAGTAAAGATGTTTTTAAAATAAATAATTTTTCCGGTGACGGTGACAGTTTCGTTTTCCTGGGCTTCAATTATTTTAATAGAATGAGAAAAATCCACGTAACGACTGGGAAAATGATGCAAAAGGTCTTGGGGGGTGGCAATTTTAAGCCGGATTAGTTTTTCTTTGGTTTTTGAGCCAATTCCAGCAATTTGCTTAAGTGAATCCATGTATTAGTTTATCAAGTTTGAGTATTGGGCGACATAACACTGATAAAAGCATCATTCCAAACTAGTTTTTCTTTCAAAAGAAGCCTGATTTTTTCAGGATCAATTGATTTGGCGATTTTTATTTTATCTTCAGGCGTATAAACCTTTTGATGATGAAATAAATCTTCCACCATATTTTTGCCGATATTATAGATAGAATCGTAGCTCATTAAGGTTTGAAGGTCCATATAATGATGGGCTCTTTCATATTCTTTTTCATCAATCGGGTTATTTAAAAAATCATAAACAATGTTTTTAATATTTTCAGTCAAAACGGTCAAGTTTTTATTATCAACTGAGGCCCAAATTTCAAAAGCAGAAGTTTTAGGAAGAGTCCAAAAACGACTTTTAATGCTATAAACCAAACCTAATTCCTGACGGATTTTTTTAAACAGAATCGAATTTGGTCCACCGCCAAGCATGTAACTTAACATGTTAATGCCATATCTAGTTTTTAAATCATAAGATTTTCCAATGGATAAAAACCAGTTAATAATCAAGTAAGATTGATTTACATCGTCTTGATAGCCAAGATATTTTTTCTGAGGATCAATCAAACTCCAATCGGTTTCGACTTTATCGCCATTTGGGTATTGATTCAGAATTAAACTTAATTCTTTTTTGACAGTATCAACATCAAAATTACCTGCAATGGAAATACTCATATTTTGGGGTTGATAATATTGAGTTTTGATTTCCAATAAATCTTCTCTTTTTAAAGTTTTAAGATAATCTGGCTGTCCTAGGCCATCACGACCGAAAGGATGATTTTTACCAATTAAATTTTCAATTTGAATTTGATCAAAACGAGCCATGGGGCTGTCCCAACGATCTTTGTATTCTTGAGCAACCACAGAAATTTCTTTGGATATTTTTTCTTCAGGAATTAAAGGATTAAAAACCACTTCGTTAAATAAGTTAAGGCCTTCTTTAATGGAAATATCGGGAAACTGAAACCAAAATCCAGTGGTGCGGCCGCCTGTCCAGGCATTGTTACTAATACCGTAATCTTGTTTGTAGATTTCAAAATCTTGATGGGTTTTAAATTTTTGAGTGCCTTCAAATAACAGATGTTCAAGAAGATGGAAAGCTCCCCAGTTAGGGCCTTTTTCATGCCAAGAACCGCCTTTCATCATGACATTTAGAACGACTGTTCGAATTCCTTTAATTGGATAAAGAGCGATTTTAGTCTTATTTATCTCGATAATTACCGGCTTTGGCATAATGTATTAAGTATACAAAATGTTGGGAATAATACAAGAATTGTGAATAATATTTAAAAATATATGTATATTTAGGATAAAAATAATTAACTAATGTGTATTTGTTACATATGTAACAAATGATTGTATTTTGCCTAAGGTTTGGTATTATCTGTAGATATAAAAATGAAAATACTTATTGTAAGTGCTAGATTTTATCCACAAGTTGTTGGTAGTGGTACAAGCGCATTTTTAGTAGCCAAAGAACTTCACAACAGAGGTTGGGATGTTACTGTCGTTACTGATAGAATAATAAGTAATTTGGAAGGGGTTAAAAATATTCCCTTTCGTATGGTGTATGTTGATTCTTTAGAATCGTATGCAGTTGGAGAATCAAGTTTTAAGTGTGCTACTGAAGGTATCTATAACATTCTGACCAAAGAAAAATATGATATTGTACACGTTCACAATTTCATGCCAATGTTGATCTTCTCTATAATTAGGCCATTAATAAAATGTCCAATAATTTTTACTTTTCACAATACTCCCAATGGATCTCAACGGGCAATTGGTTATTATAAAGATTCTGAATTGGATCTTCAGCTTGCAAGAAGTGTTATTGATTTTCAAAAGTATGATC
>WARW01000004.1 GCA_013387215.1 Patescibacteria group bacterium | reverse complement strand
TATTTACCAAAAAAAGATTTTTATTTAATTCCAAACTGATTTTTGCCGAGATTTCTCTTCTTGTCTTGTTTTTTATTTCCACTCTTCTTTCTAAAAATATCGGCACTTCACTTAATTATTTTTTCCTATTTTTAAATTCGCTTTTTATCTTTAACTTAGCTCTTTTGACTTTAAAAAAATCAGAATTCACCAAGTCATTTTTAGCTTTTTCCTTCGGCTATTCCATAATTTTTATATTAAACAAAATTCATCTTATTACCATCCCCCTCGATACGGTCCGTGGCGATAATTTTATTCTTCAAGTTTGGGGACACAGTAATTTATCCGATCTTATCGTTCTTTCAATTCCTATTTGGATCCGCTCCATGACCAGGAAAAATTATTATATTTACTTAATTCCCTTTAGCATTGTTCTTATCACCCTCTATTTAACCCAAAGCCGCTCCTCTCTTATCGCTCTGCTTATTGGTTTAGCTTTCTATAAAACCCGCAAACTGGTTGTCAATTCCCGGCTTATTAAAACCATCATTGTCTTAATAATTCTAGGTATTACCTATATCACCATAAACGGCAGCATCCACAACAAATCTCTCCTTCCAGACCGGCTTGATTTATGGCAGCAATCCATCACCGGCGCCACCGAATCTTTTATTTTTGGCAATGGGCCGGGTACCTTTTTCCTTTTAAACTACCGATTTCAGGAAAAAAACCAGATCACCTATTTTGCCCATAATTCTCTTCTAAATTTCCTTTGCGAAAATGGAGTCATTTTTACTTTATTGGCTTTCAATCTCATTGCTTTGGGACTTATCAAGTCTGCCAAAAAAAACAATCTTTATTTTGTCATCTCCCTAATTGCCATTTCCAATTCTTTTTTTGATGCCACTTGGAACTCACCTGGAATTTTTATAATCAGTCTTTTCTTTATCTTTTATGAACTCAACAAATATCTCAAACCAGATCAGCGTCAATTCAATAAATATTTTTATTTAATTTTCACCCTTATTTTATTTGTCTTTTTAGGAACCACTTTATCGGAAGTTTTTTTCAAGTTTAAAAACTACCAGGCTAGTGTTTTTGTTGACCCTTTTAACTTAAAAATCCGCAACATGATAATCAATACTCCTGGGATTGAACCTGTCTTTTGGCAGAAAAATTTAAAAGAAACTATTAAATATTACCCCAATGAACCAAGCACCTATCTCACCTTAACTTTTCACGATAAGTTGCCGGCGTCGGAAAAATATTATTTAAAACTAATCGATCTAATGCCCAAAGAAGAGGGCAAATATTTATTGGTATTAGCCAAATATTATTTTGAAAATGGCTACCAAGACCGCTTGATTCATCTTATCGACACTCGCATTATTGGCCGCGATCAATCACATTTTATCCAAGCTAAAGAGCTTTCCGCTATTTACTATAAACTTGCCGTTGATCTCTTTGTCAACAAACATCAAGACTCCACTAAATATTTTGAGCTGGCGGTCAAAACTCTCCCCGATCAAAGTCATTTCCACATCGAACTTGCCAATGCCTATTGGTACACCGGTCATCGCGAAAAAGCCCTAGAACAATTAAAAACTATCTGTCCTCAATATGATTATGCCAAAACCCACTGCCAAGAATATTTGGATAAACATAAAAATAAAGATTTTGATTTCCCGGGAATTTTTCTTCCGCTTTTTTAAAACAGATTATATTTTATAATTTCCCAAACCGCCTTCACTCCATCCTGCCATTTGATGTGTTTCCCTTCCTCATATGTTCTCCCAAAATAGGAAATGCCCACCTCATAAAACCTGATATTTTTTATTTTAGAAAGCTTTGCTGTCATTTCCGGTTCAATTCCAAATCTTTCTGACTCTAATTTTGGGGCCAAATTTCTGATTATGTCGCCCTTAAAGGCCTTAAAACCAGTTTCCATGTCCGTCAAATTAATATCCGTCATTACGTTTGACAACCAAGTCAATACTTTATTCATCACCGCATGCCAAAAATATATCACTCGGTGCGCTTTGTCTCCCGTAAATCTGGATCCATAAACCACGTCTGCTTTACCCAAAACTATAGCCTCAATTAATGTTTCATATTCCTTTGGTTCATATTCCAAATCCGCATCTTGAACCAAAACAATATCACCCTTAGTTTCCAAAAATCCCCTTCGCAATGCCGCTCCCTTTCCTCTATTGTTTTTTAGATTAATTATTTTTATTTTTTCTTGGTATTTTTTTAATACTTTTTTTGTCTGATCAGTACTGCCGTCATCCACTACCACAATTTCTTTTTTTAAACCAAACACTTTTGCCTCAATTACTTTTTCCAAAACTATTCCAATCGTTTTTTCTTCATTAAAACAAGGAATAACAATCGAAATCGTTTTCATTATATTTTTAAAAGCTCGCTAACCACTAACCTAAGTAACATCAATCCGCCTCTAATCATCAACTGATAATCATAAAAGTATGTCTTTTTTTCAATATATCTCAAATCGCATTTCATCCATTCCTCAAAACTCATTTTATGATGCCCCTCAATCACCCACAAAGAAATAATTCCTGGGCTAACCGATCTTCTGACAAGTTGATATTTTTTATCTATTTTATTTTCCTCATTCACGGGCAGTGGTCTTGGTCCCACCAACCCCATATCACCCTTTAAAACGTTGATAAACTGAGGCAATTCGTCCAAACCCGAATGATTAAGGAACCGGCCGATTCTAGTAAACCTAGGGTCGTTCCTGATCTTAAACACTGGTCCATCAGCTTCATTTAAACTTTTCAAACTCTCTTGTTCTTTCTCCGCTCCATTATGCATTGTCCTAAACTTATACATCGTAAAAACTTTACCGTTCAAACCAACTCTCTTTTGTCTAAAAATGACTGGAAATCCTGAATAAATTATAATCAACATCGACAACACCAAATACACTGGCAATAAAAACAAAACTAACAGCCACACCAAAACTTTCAAAAATAAGTGATTAATAAATTTCATCTTAGGCCACTAAACTTTTGATAAGTTTTAAAATAAATTTCGAATTCAAAACTAAATATCGGTGCCACAGTCTTTTCGGGTTATGGCATAAACGGTAAAACCACTCCATCCCCATCTTTTGCATCCATTTCGGTGCTTGTTTCTCTTTACCGGTAATAAAATCAAAAGCCGCTCCCACTCCAATCATCACATTTACCTTTGTATTTTCAATATTTTCTATCATCCATTTTTCCTGCCAAGGACAGCCCATTCCCACAAACAAAATTTGGGCCTTTAATTTATTTATTTTTTCGACAATCTTTTTATTCTCATCACTGGGAATTGGTCTGATTGGCGTATCAGCCGTTCCAACTATTTTTAATCTGGGAAACTTAATCATCAATTTTTTGCTCAAGTTGACACTTTCTCCTTTTGAACCGCCCAGCAAAAAAATCTTGTAGCCTTTTTTTTGAGCCAGCTGACATAATTTTAAAGTCAAATCCGGGCCATAAACTCTTTCCGCCCAATTATACTTTCCCATTATTTTTAACAGCCACACCAAAGGCATCCCGTCCGAAGTCACCATTCCCGACTTGTTCACCCCCTCTCTTAAAGCTTTATCTTCTTGACATTCCATCAGCAAGTGTACTGCTGACACGCACACATATTGCCTATCTTTACTTTGAATCCAGCTTTTTATTTTTTCCAAAGCTAACTCGTATGTTAAAGCTGAAATACCAACATTAAATATTTTTAGCTTTTTCATACTCAATTATTTCATTAATTATCAAATCCAAACTCTTGTTGATTTTCCATTTGGGATATTTTTTTTGGAATTTCGAATAGTTGCTAATATAGCAAATATGATCGCCCACTCTTGAATTATCATTGTAAGTAATTGTTGGTTTGATGTTTAATTTCTGAGAAATTATTTCAATTAATTCCAAAACCGAAGCGCTGTTTTCCCTGCCTCCGCCCATATTAAACACTTCTCCTGAAACTGGATTTTTAATTACTTCCTCCATTGCCGACACTACATCTTCAGCACTAATTTGGTCTCGCACTTGTTTACCTTTATATCCAATAATTTCATAAGTCCTATTTTGCATCAAAGACTTAATTAAAAACGACAAAAATCCGTGCAGTTTGACGCTGGCATGAGCAAATCCAGTCACGCATCCCAATCGAAACTCGGCTGTTTTCAATCCAAAATATTTGCCGTATTCCTGAACATACATATCAGCCGAAAGTTTGCTCACCCCAAAAAGTGAATGCAGACAATTATCAACTGAAAGCGCTTCATCAAACCCCAAAAATTTTTCGTCTTCAAAATCATATCTAGTTTCTTTTTCCGCTAGTTTCACTTTATTTGGATTATCTCCATAAACTTTATTAGTACTGGTAAAAATAAAAACCGCTTCAGGGCAATGTTTTCGGGTGGCCTCCAAAAGATTCAAAGTTCCCTTAGCATTCACCTCAAAATCAATACCAGGAATTTCTTTGGCTTTATCATGGCTTGGCTGCGCCGCCGTATGGATAATTACATCAAACTTGTTTTCCTGAAATATTTTATCGATTTCATTTGCGTCTCTGATATCAACATTTTTGTGGACATATTTTTTTTGCTTTTTCAGTTCTTCAATATTAATATCTGTTCTGCCTTCATTACCAAAAAAGATTTCTCTCATATTATTATCGATTCCCACCACTTCATGTCCCTGGCTTAAAAATCGGCGGCAGGCCGACAATCCAATTAGGCCAAAAGAACCGCTCACACAAATTTTCATATCCAATAAAATAACAAAATATTCATAAAAAAACTAGCTAAAAAGAATTTTTAATATCTGCTTTTTAAATGTATAAAAAGAATAATTTTTAACAGATTCCATACATGTCTTTTTTTCTATTTTTATTTTATCTAATCGATCAATTGCCAGTTTAAGATTTTCCTCTTCAAATTTTCCAAAAAATACTCCATTTATCCCGTCCGCAATTACTTCTTTAACTCCACCCGATTTAAAAGCCACCACTGGCACTCCCAATTTTAATGCCTCGACTGGCACCATTCCAAAATCTTCTTCAATTGAAGTGTAAATTAACGCTTTGGCCCCTGCTAGTAATAATTCTTTTTTTTTATCATCACACTTTCTAAAAAACTTCACTGTTTTTCCGGCTATTTTTTTTAGATTTTTAAATTCATCTCCGTCACCCATCACCACTAATGGCAAACCATATTTTGTGCAGGTTCTCACCGCCAAATCAATTCCTTTTTGTTTGACCAGTCTTGATAAACAGACGTAATAATTTTTCTTTTTCAAATTATTTTTAAGTTCAACTTCCACCGGCGGATAAACTAAAACTGACTCTCTTTGATAATATTTTTTGACTCTTTTAGCCACATTTTCCGAATTAACCACCATCACGTCTGGTCTTTTTGAACCATTTTTATCAATTATTCTTAGCCATCCCAATGGCAGTTTTTTAGCTAAACCGATTTCGCAAAATTCATCATACAAAAATCGTGGCGGTGTATGAACATAAGCCAAATGTCTAGCTCCTTCTCTCTTCTTCACATTTTTCGACATAAAAGAATGCGACGAAGAAATTACCAAATCATATTTTTTTAAACCCAAACTTTCCCAATAGATCCAAGAGACAAATTTTATAAGCGAAATATATTTGCTGACCTTATCGCTTCTAACTAGGTTTTGAAAAATTGATGTACAAATTTTTACTTTGGGAAATCTTTTTTTGATTTCTTGTCTAGCTCCAGGAACCACAAATAATGAATATAAATCAGCCTCTGGAAACATTTCTAAAAATGCCATTAACACTTTTTCAGCTCCGCCCTGTCTCATCACCACATCCGACACAATCGCCACTTTATTTTTCTTTATTTCCGGCATAGCCCGATTATACTCAATATATACCCGATTCTAAATGTTAGAATCTATTGCCTTATGAAACCTGGGCCCAAAAAAATAATTATTGTTTTTAATAGCCTTAATATTGGCGGAATTGAAACCAAAATCGTTGATATCTGTTCTTACTATGCCAAGCACCCGGAAATTCAGGTTTTTCTTTTATTAAAAAACCAGGAAGGCCTTCTTTTGGATTCCATTCCTAAAAATATCAAAATTATTTCTCCCGAAATTTCCACCCGCTGGAAACTCAAAACTATTCTTTTTCCTGTTTGGCTTTCCGTTGTTTTCAAAAAAATTAAACCCGATTTAATCATTACTTTTGGTAACTACTCATCTATTTGTGGCGTTATTGGAAAATTCCTAAGCCGATTAAAATCCAATCTCGTTATTAGCGAAGATTCCAGTATTATCGAAGAGCTTCAATCAAGTACTTTCCCCAATCTTCGTCGATTTTTATTGAAACTCACCTATCCTCAATCTCAAAAAATTATTGTTCTAACTCCAGGCTCCAAACAAAAACTTCTGACTCTAGTTCCACATCTTGCCTTAAAAATTGTCATCAAAAAAAATTGGCTGCCTTTGTCCTTTACTAATCTTCCTTCCTCAAAAACAAATCAAAAAAATATTGATATTTTATTTTTAGGCCGTTTTGAAAGCCAAAAAAATCCACTCAGATTTCTTAAAATTGTCCGAAGAATTATTAAATTAAATCCCAAACTTAAAGTTGTCATGATCGGCTACGGTTCTCTTCAAACTGACATTAAAAACTGCATTAAAAAACATAATCTCTCTTCAAACATTACTCTTAAACCTAGCAACACCGATAAAACTGTCTATCTTCAAAATTCCAAAATTCTTTTGCTGACTTCCGACCATGAGGGTTTTCCTTTAACCATTCTCGAATCTCTGGCCTCAAACTGTATTCCAGTCTGCCGCACCCTTCCCGAAATTGCCACCTATTTTCATCACTACCCTAATCTCTTGCTTTTTGAAAAGCGAAAAGCGGCGGTCAAACAAATCCAATATTTATTAAAAAATCCTAAAATCAGAATCGAAGTTTCCCACTACTATCATGATCTGGTTATCCAAGAACAGCAGCGAAATTTTCAAGCCACTATCAGTTTGTTTGACTCACACCTATGACCCGTTTAATGATCGTTTTCCATGATATGACACTGGGGGGCATTCAGCGCAAAGTTGTTGATCTGACCAATCATCTCCAAACCAGTTCGCCTGAAACCGAAATTATTATTTGTCTTCGCCATAAAAAAGGCATTTTTTTAAACCAGTTACCCAAAAACATTACTGTCCTTGGCCCCAAATTTCACACTAAAAAACTTGATATGCTCTGGTTTATTTTTTGGCTGACTTCCATACTATTTAAATACCGTCCCACCCATATTCTATCTTTCATGGACCTTGGTTCTATTCCCACTTTAATCGCTCTTAAGTTTCTATTCTGGCAAAAACCCAAATTAATTATTGGCGAGGATATCTTAACTTCTCAATATGTTTACACCGAAACCAGACCCCAGCTTCGCCTTAAATTGATTAAATATTTTTACCCCAAAGCCGACAAAATTTTAGTTCAAACTCCTGTCCAAAAAAATGATTTGGAAAAAATTTTTGGGTTTAAATCCAAAAAAATTATTGTCTCTCCAAACTGGCTGCCTCTAAATTTTCCGCCTCAAAAAATTACCGCCGATAAAAAATATTTCTCCGATATTTTATTTATGGGCCGCATTGAAGATCAAAAAAATCTGCCGCTATTTATTAAAATAATTAAACTAGTTTCTCAAAATAACCCAAAACTCAAGGTCAAAATTATTGGTCATGGCAGCCGTTTAAAACAAATCAAAAAACTGGTCTGCCAAGAAAAATTAGAAAAAATTATCAAATTTATATCTTCAACTTCCGAACCTCAAAATTATTATTCCCACGCCAAAATATTTTTATTAACTTCTCTATACGAAGGTTTTCCCCTAACTTTAATGGAAGCTATTTCCTGTAATTGTCATCCCGTTGTTAACAATCTTCCCGAAATAAATAAATTTATTAGTCGCTACCAAAGCGATATTATTTTTAACAACGAAACCGAAGCTGTAAAAATTATCAATTCCGTTTTGCAAAAACCAAATCCCAAATTAATTTCCTATTACCAAAACAAACTTTTAAAAACTCAAACTCGTGACTTCAATCAATACCTTAAACACATTATCGGTTGATCGGTCCCTGCTTCCATAATTTTCCTGACAGCTTATACCAAGCCGCTCTTTTGAAATCGAAAGCCAAAACCCTCATTGCATCACAGCCGCTGTTGCAGTTTTTGCATTTGTCCAAAGGCAATTGTTTTCTAAATTTAATATTTTTAGAGTCAAAATATATTTCGCCCACTCCTCTTTTTTCTTTCAAAAAATTGCCAATAGGTTTTACAGACAGACAATAATAAACATCCCCTAAACTATCAATGACAAAATTATCTTTCAAAAACGGGCAAGGAGTCGTCCTGTTTTTACCGTTTTTATGCATATTTTTTAAATCGCTCCAGTAGTACTGCTCAAGATCAAAAGATCCCTTGTTTTGGCTTAATTCATCTAAAACTTTTATTAAAGTTACTTGGCTGTCTTTACCAAAACCAACCATTTTTTCTGTTTCTAAATTATTTACAAACGTTTCATGAAACCCCACGATTTGAAAACTGAAATTCACCCCTGTCGACTCCAGCCACTTTTTTGTTTCCCCAAAATTTTCAATATTGTTTTTAAGAAGTAAGCTGGCAATACTGATTTTAAAATTTAAATTGGTATTTATTTTTTTCAACTCATTCAAAGTTTTTTCTGCTCTCTCAAACCCATCCTTAATTCCTCTGATTTCGTTGTGAACCGCTCCTTTTCCATCAATTGAAATACTGATTGTCAGCTTTACTCCTTTTTTCTTGCAGATTATCGCTATTTCCCTTACGTCGGCAACAATCTTTTCTGTCAGAAACCCATTGGTATTTAAAGTCAGTCTTTTTAATTTGGGTAATTTATCGATAAATACTTTTATGTATTCGTAAAGATTTGGCAGTAAAAATATTTCCCCTCCCGACACGGTTAAGTCTCTTATTTCCCTAAAAACAGAATCATTCAATGTTTTTTTCCATTCCAACACCGTCATTTCTTTTTTTATTTCTCTCTTCCAGATATGACACATTATGCATTTTGAATTGCATTTATAAGTCAAATTAACCATCAAGCTTCGAGGGTTTACTGGCCCAAAAATGTCCGGCCTCTTGTATCTCCAAATTCCTCCGATTAATTTATTAAACTCGTTTATCATTTTTATATAACTTAACTGTGTATAAATATAATATAATACCTCATGATGAAAGCGCTAAGTGTCTCCAATTTATACAAAAAAATTGAAAAGCGGATTCTGTCAATGTCGCCATTGGAGATTTTTGTTATTATTGCTGTTCTTGCCCTAACTGTTTTTACTGTCAAATTTTTTGGTATCAGAAGTGAGTGGCGCACCATCCAAGTTGAAGTCATCGGCCGCGATTGGACTCAGCAATACAGTCCTGACGCTTACAAAACCCCCTATTGGCTAAGCGATAAATTAAAAGTTGGTCAAACCGAAAAAAATAATACCGGCCAAGTTATAGCCAGGTTAATTAATTTCGACAGCTACGAAAAAAACGGCCAGGAAAATGATAATTATTTAACAGTCCAAGTCAAAGTTGACTACAACAAAAGAACCAATCGCTATAGTTTCAAAGACAAATATTTATCAGTCGGCTTACCTATAGATTTAAATCTAGATAATGTTTCCATCACCGGCCAGGTTATTGATGATAATGTTCCCGAAGAGGGCTATCCTACCAAAATATTTACTGTCAAAATGATTGCTTATGGACTTCGTCCTTGGGTCTATTCTGAATTCTTAAACAAGCCCAAAACCTACAATCAAGGCAATCATGAACTTATTGCCGATATTATCGACGCCCAAACCAAAGATCAAACCTACAAATCAATGTGGCTTGACAATGGTTTGCTAAGACTCAATCAAGATACAGCCAAAGATCTCTATCTTACTGTTAAACTTAAAGCCACTCAAATTGACGGTAAATGGTATTACGCTGTCCACCAGCCAATTAAAATTGGTAGTTTTATCTTTTTATTAACAGACAAAGTTAATGCTGGTTTCGAAATAGAGGAAATTAATGAGTCAGCTAATTAAATTTGCTAAAGACAATAAATACTTACTTGTTTTTACTTTGTCTTTTTTTGCCATTTTTTTTGCCTACAATGTTAAAACTTTTCTTCTCTGTTTAGTTTTAGCTTTTTTAGTGTTTTTCTTCGTCCTTCAACTCGATCTCCTGGAATCCATTTTTTACACTTTTTTATTATCTCTGCCATTCGAAAATTCCATCCGGGAATGGGTTGTATTTTCAGCTCCGTCATATCTTAAAGATGGTTACAATTTCGTTTTTGGCATTAATCCCAAATTAATTTTGTGTTTATTGATGATTTTAATCGTCTTTGTCTCTCCTAAAAAATATTTTCAAACAAAAATATCTTGGACCAAAAAAAACTTTCTCCTTATCGGCTTTTTTATCCTCACTGCCTTAACTTCGCTTTTCTTTCAAGATCGGACCACTTTGGTTTTTTTAGGTTTTATCCGAATTTGTTTATCTCTCTGTTTTTACTTTTCCGCTTTCGCTTTCTTTTCTCAAACATCTAAACAAGAAGTATTTAAATTCTACATTGTCAGTTTAATTATCTTTTCCACTTCACTAGGGCTTCTCCAATTAATCAGACAGCAGCCGCTTGGAAAATATGTCGAACTAACTCCTGCCTTCTCTCAGGCTGGTTTCTACACCACTGACGGCGACAAACAATACCGTCTCTCTTCTTTTATTTCTCATCCGGTTTATTTTGGCAGTTTCATGTCCATATTAATCCCTATTCTTATTGGTTTCTTTTGGCAAAACAGCCTTAAATATCCACAGCAAAAAAAATTGTTTTACGCCTCAATAAGTTTGATAGCTATTTCCATAATTGTAATGCTGGGCAGTTTAAGCCGAAGTACTTGGATCAACCTTTTACTAATGTTTTACTTGTTTTTTCTTTATTGGAAACTCCATCCCTTTGAAATCCCCAAAATTACCCTGCCTCCGATTATTAAAAAGGTCATTCTTCCTTTAATTATTTTAGTCATTTTAATTCCTATGACCATTATGCTTGCCACCAGAGTCAAATCTATTGGCGCTAAAAATGGCGGCATTTATTATCGTTATGCCTTTTTCATTCGGGATATTAAATTGATTCCCGACCGGCCTTTAACTGGAATTGGTCTCAACAATTACAGCTTTGAAGAACAAGTCTTGGAAAACAACACTCAAAGATTTCCCACCCCTCCCCACAACACTCTATTAATCTTTTTTATTGAGCTTGGTGTTCCTACTACTCTTTTGTTTATTTTATTTTTATTCCTGTCTCTTAACATCAAAAAACCGCTCCAGCAAAAACCCTTGGTTTTTGGAGTCTGGATTGGACTGCTTACTTTTTTGATTAGCTCTCAATTCCATCCGCTTTTCAATCAGGACCCTACCTTTGATTTATTCATGTTAACCCTAGGATTTTTCTCTACATGCCAAACAGCTTAAATCTGACTATTGCCATCATCACCTACAAACGACCAAAACTGCTAGCACTTTGTTTGGAAAGCATTATTAAACAAAATAATCCTAAAATACTAGTAATTATTATCGATAATGACCCAGCCAAATCTGCTAAAAATATCTATAAACAATATAAAACTTGTTTAAATCTTAGCTATTTTTTAAACCCAGTTAATAGTATTTCCTTGGGTCGCAACCTGGCTCTCGATGTTTGCCAAAGCCAATATTTAGCCTTCATTGATGATGACTGCACTCTTGATTCTCAATGGTCAAAAGTAGCTAAGCTTGAAATAAAATTAAACCCCAAAGCTGTCTTTTTTCAAGGTATTGCTAATTCCTGCAAATCCCAAAATCCTGTCATTTTGGCCCAGCAGAATCTTTACCAGCAATGGATTAACTTAAATTTAAGCGTTCCCTTAAAAAAGCTTAAAGCAGTTGACACTAAAAATATAATTTTAAATTTAAAAGCCATCAAATCCCACTCAATTACTTTTGATAAAAATTTGCCCCAATTTGAAGATGTCGATTTTGGTTTAAAAATTTTTCAAAATAAACTTCAAGGAAAGTATCTTTTAAATCTGGCTGTTAATCATCAAGACCGATCCCGCTTTTTTGAAGTCCTCAAAAAGTTTTATTCTCGCGGCCAAGATAAGTTTTTACTCAACCAAAAATGGCAAAACTACGACCATTTCTCCCCTCAGACTAATTTAAAAATTTTATTTAAGTCTTCTGATTTTTTAACTAATTTCTGCCAGCTAAGTTTGGATTTTGTTTTTAACCTCGGGTTTATTAATGCTTCCAAACGTCAAATATTTCCCAAAAACACCATTCATATCGTCAACTCTTTTGACCTTGCCGCCAACGAAGAAAGAGCCAAAGTTTTAGCCTCATTTTTAAAAGACAATGGTTTTTCAGTGAACCTAATTGACTCCCAATTAATTTTCACCAATAGCACAAACTATATCAAAAACCTTTTTGTTTCTCCTTTTCTATTTTTGCCCTACCGCCTCGAAAGATTTTTAGCTTTTCATCTCAAATTTAGCTCTTTACGACCTCATCTTTTTTATTTAGAGCTCCAACTCAGAGGCCGTCTTCTTCAAAATTATTTAAAGAAAATTAAAGCCAAAACTGTCATTTCCCAAGACCCAAAAGATCTCACTTGTTCCCTCAAACCTCGTCCTTATCGTTTAATTTTCGATATTCCCACTGTCTTTTCTGAAGAACTAAAGTTGACCAATCTCTATTCAAAAAATCTTATTAAAAAAATTAACCGTCTCGAAGAAATTGCCTACAAAAATTCCGACCGAACTTATTTCCACTGGTCTTCATTTCTAAAAATCGCCCAACAGAAATATCCCCATATCAATAAATTTTTCGATCTTAATTGGGGCTGCACCACTCCTAAAAAACTAGCTGAATTTAATTCCCATCCCAAAACTGTTTACCTTGGCAATCTCAATTCTAATTGGATCAACCCCAAACTTCTAAAAAATATTTCTAAAACTGTTTCTCTTGACATTTATAGCTACGAAAAACCAAATAAAAAAATATATTCCCAACTCAAAACCAAAGGCTTCATGAAAAATCTGGAAAGCTTAAGTTCTTATCAATTTGGCCTCCTAACTTTTACCAACGACTCTCTTCGTAATCATGGTTTTTCAGCCAAACATTTAACCTATTTAAGCCATGGTCTGCCTGTTCTTTGTCCTGAATGGCGCCAAGATAAACTTCTTAAACCAGCCGCCATCTACTATAATGAACACAATTTAAAGCAAGTGCTCCAAAAATATTCTCAAAAAAGTCTATGGCAAAAAAAGCACACTGCTGCTTTAAAACTCGCCCAAAAACTTCAATGGCAGGAAACTTTAAAACCCCTTCTTGCCTACCTAAAACTTAATGAAAAATAAAATTAAAACCATTCACAAAAAAATCTTCAATCGCTGGCAAAGCCTACTGATTCGGTTGTCTTCAAACTCCAATCGTCCCCTAAATCTGCCTACCTCAATAATTTTTGATATCACTCCCAACTGTATTTTGAAATGTAAACATTGTGATTTTTGGAAATCAGCTCCTTCAAAACAGCTCACCCAAAAAGAAGCTCAAATAATAATCGACAAGCTCTATTCCTGGCTTGGCTCTTATTATCTTTTTCTTACTGGCGGCGAACCCTTAATCAATAAACACCTGCCAGACATCATCAAATATGCCTATTCAAGGGATGTTTTATGTCATCTTAACACCAATGGTTTTCTTCTTACTGAAGATCTAATTAAAAAATTATCCGAAAGTAATCTTTATGCCATGTCTATTTCTCTTGATGGCGCCACTTCCAAAGTTCACGATTCCATCAGAGGCCAAAAGGGAGTTTTTGCTCAAATTAAAAAGGCTTTAGCTAATCTAAAAAACACTTCCATAAAAGTTTTTTTCAATACGGTTATCATGAGTGATAATGTTTTGGATTTAAAAAAACTTGTTCAATTGACTCAAAAAAATAATTTAGTCGGCATTAATTTTCAATGTCTTGTCAGCAATCCTGGCATCAAAAATAATAGTCCCGAAATGGACCATGATCCTCTCTGGCCTTCAAAAAAACAAGTTAAAACTATGATTCAAAAAATTATTGATCAACCGAAAATCATGAACTCCAAAACCGATTTGGAAAACATAATTGCCTATTATCAAAATCCTAAAACCATGTCTCAAAAACCCTGTGCTGCTGGTATCAACAATTTTATTATCGACCAACATGGTGATGTTCGTTTATGTTTCCGCTTTCCTCCTATCGGTAATATTTTCCAAAAAAATCCCAAAGATATTTGGCTTAGTAAAAAGGCCCAAACCCAAAGATTTAAACTTCGAAATTGTCAGCGATATTGCAAAATAATTAGATGTAATCAGCCCAATAATACCCGTCCCAACCTATGAGCCAACCCAAAGTTCTACTAATTAATCCCTCTCAAACTTTCTATCAAAATTCAAGCGATTTCAACGCCTATTACCCCCTTGGACTCTTAAGTATTATGGCTTCCATTAAAACCAATTGTGAAGTCTCGCTTTACGACGCTTTAATTGAAAATTTTAAAGTCAGAAAAGTTGGTAGCCGCACCATTTATGGCTCACCCTTGTCAAAAATTAAAGACTATATTTTCAAAAATAAACCCGATATTGTGGGAATTTCTTGTCCATTCAGTATCCAGTTAAGCCAAACTGTTAATCTTTCAAAACTCATCAAAAAAATTAATCCCAAAATTTTAATTGTCGTTGGCGGCCCGGGAATTTCTGTCCAGCCCAAAATTATTATTGATAAGTTTAAATCGATTGATATTTGTATTAGTGGTGAGGGCGAAGAAAGTTTTCTTAAAATAATTAAAAACTATAAACCTAATCCCACTCTCAAATCTTTTTCCAAAATAAGCGGTCTGACTTTCAGATATCAAAACAAAATTATCACAAACCCTTTCCAGCCAATTACCAATCTCGATAAACTACCTCTTCCCGCCTACGAGCTTATCGATTTTGCCAAATATCAATCCCATCCTTATCTTTACAAGAACCGTTCCTCCATTTCTGAAAATAGTATTTCTCTTATCACCAGCCGCGGTTGTCCCTACAATTGTGTTTTCTGTTCGGTTCATTTGCACAGTTCCAAAAACTATCGTTTTAATTCGGAACAATATGTTTTAAATCACCTTGAGTTGTTAATTAATAAATATAATATTCGTTCTTTTCATTTTGAAGACGACAATTTCAGTCTCAATCAAAACCGCTTTGAAAAAATCTTAGATTTGATTATTCAAAAAAATTTAAAAATAAAATGGGACACTCCCAATGGTCTTCGGGCCGACACTATGACTTTCCCTCTCCTTAAAAAAATGAAAAAAGCTGGCTGTCAAACTTTAACCATTGCTATCGAATCTGGCGATCAAAAAGTTTTGGATACTATTATAAAAAAGAATTTGAACCTAAAAAATGTCAATTTAGTATCCAAGTGGTGTCGCCAATTAAAACTAAAACTAGCTGCCTTTTACATCATTGGTTTTCCTGGAGAAAAGATCAAAAATATGAAAACCACTCTCGACTTGGCCATAAATCTTTATCGTCAATACCAAGTTTTTCCTATTTTATTTATCGCCACTCCGCTTTTGGGAACCAAGCTTCACTGCACCTGTCTAAAAAATAATTATTTAACTGCCAAACTTAGCCAAAAACACCTTTCCCAAGCCACCTCAATATCTGGTATTCACCTAATTAAAACTAAAGACTTCGATAAAAATACTCTCAATAATTTAATTGCTGATTTTGAAAGCAGAAAAAACTCTTATCGGCCCTTTTTGAAAATTCTCACCAAAATATTTTTTAAAAAATAAGATCGGTAGTTTTTTAATCTGGCAATAAAATAATTATCAAACCCAAAATATTCTGATAAATTATTGATGGCCCAATTTAACGCATACCACTCATGAATCCAGTGTGGCACTTTTCCCTTACCCAACAAAAAATTATTAGGAAACATTCTCAAAACCAACCTTGGTGCCAAACTGCCCGCAAAATCAGCTTCAAAAAGCCAGTTTAAAAAACTATTATTTGCTTTAAACGGATTATTGATGGCTGTTTTCCAGCCGTTTCTGTTTTCCAGCCAGTAAATTCTTTTTATTTCCCTAGGAATTTTGATTCCATTTTCCAAATAATCGAATTTATATTTTATGTCTCGATATTTTTCTACCCTGTTTTTTATCAAAAGTTTTTTGTAATCCTCAAACATTTCTGAAAATGATTTAGGAAAATCTTTGAGCGTAAAATACTTTTGGTGGGTCCCAATCTTGTTTAAATTATCCATTTCAAATTGGCTGAAATGATAAAACACCAGTTCGCTTTTGTTAACCCAATATTTATTATTTTTATATTCAAAACTTTTTATTTCCTGCAGATTCCAATGGGCCAAATTATAGCTTCGCTCTTTCAAAACTCCCACTCCCTCAAAAAGTGATCCTGCTAAATCAAACCATTTTTGATCGGTAAACAGCGACTCTGTTTCTTCATCCAATGAAAAATTAATAAGTCTTTCGCTCCACCATTCCAACAACTTTTCTATCTCTTCACCTTTCCTTAAGGCAATAAATCCCAAATTATAAATTCCCCGTTTTAAAAATAATTTTTCATAATTAATTTCATTTTCCCAATCCGCCGATTCAATAATGTGTGGCGTAATTACAATTGCTTTTTTGCTAAGCATTTTTTCAGCACTACTTATCTTATTAAAAAAATAAGTGTCTGGATCAATAAAAACCGCTTCCGAAAATCCGCTGTCAAAAAGATACTCAAAAGCACTTGGTTTTATGGCTGTACACATTTCCACCAAACTATATTGAAACGCCATTTTTTTCCAATTTTGGATATTCAAATCATCAATAAAAACCACTCTTTCTTTTCCAAATTCTTTGATCGCCGATCCCTCATTTTCATCTACCACCACCACTCTGCCTTCATAATTTTGGTTATGTTCTAAAAATGAATCGATTGCTGCTTTTGCCTGTGCCAAATAATTATTGGCAATAATGGTGAATACCGCTTTCTTTGTTTTCTGCATGAGTTTCTTCGGTATTCTACCAAATTAAAGTTTCATATTTAGTATAATTGCCCAAGATGCTTGCTAATAAAAATACAAAAGACAGAATTCTCGGCCTTGATATGATCAGAAGCCTGGCTGTACTTTTGATTGTTTTTGGCCATGGTCTTGTTTTTATTCCCCCAACTTATCATACGTATTATTCCATCTTCACCCCGCCGATTGATGGTGTCAGTATTTTCTTTGTCCTAAGCGGTTTTTTAATCGGCAACATTTTATTAAAAATAATTAAAACTACCGATTTTAAATTTAGAGATTTATTTAAATTCTGGACTCGCAGATGGTTTCGCACTCTTCCTGCTTATTTTTTAGTTCTATTCATTTTAATTTTTATCTCTTCTTTTAGACCAAACATTTTATCTCCCGCTGGCTTCAGCCCCGCCTTCTTTTTCTTTTCTCAAAATCTTTTCACCCAACACGATCCTTTATTCTTCCCCGAATCATGGAGTTTATCCGTTGAAGAATGGTTTTATTTTTTAATCCCTTTAACTTATTTTCTTTTTTTCAAACTTTCTAAAAACAAAAAACTGGCCGTTTTAATCCCTTCTCTCTTTTTTCTACTAGCACCTCTGATTATCCGAGCTGTTTGTTTTCATCTTCAATATAATTTGGATACTTGGGATGTTAGTTATCGAAAAATTGTAGTCTTCAAACTGGATTGCTTGATGTATGGCATTATCGGAGCCTATCTTTATAAATTCAAGAATAAATTCTGGTCAAAATATAAATATATTAGCCTGACTATTGGTCTTAATATGTTTGCATTGATGATTATATTTTCCAAAAGTCTCATCGACAGTTTATTATTTACAATTGTCTTAAGGCCTTGTTTTGAATCACTGGCTGTTCTTTTAGTTCTACCTTATTTTTCTAAACTAAAAACCATTAAAAACAATACTGTTGCCAAAATTATTACCTTAATAAGCCTTATTTCCTACTCCATGTATTTGGTCAATCTCACTCTGGTACGCGAAATCATGGTGCCTCAAACTATTTCCCTTCTTGACCATATTAATCTTAATTCTCACCTCGTTTCAGTTCTCCGATATTTCATTTTTTGGTTTTATACCTTATCGATTTCTTACCTTCTCTATCGCTTCTATGAAAAACCCATCACTGATTTAAGAGACAAGCTCAACTTAAACCCTCTTTCTAATCTAATTAAACTATCCATATTTTTTCAAATCCTATTTAAAAAATTTAAATTTAGGCCTCTCAAAACTTCCTCTCCCGTTTCCTCTTCCATTATCATCGTTACCGCCATTAACGAGAAATTTGCCATGCCCTTTGCTTGCATGCTTGCCTCTCTGCAGGACAATCTCAAATCCAATAAAAAAGTCGACCTTTATGTTCTTGAAAGCGAACTTAGTCATAACACTAAATCCAGAATCGAAAGCTCCGTCAACAGCTCTAAAATTAATCTTATCTGGACCCATATTGATCCCCAAAAAATAAGCAGTCTTAAAATAAGCGGCCATATTACTATTGAAGCCTATTTCCGCTTGTTAATTTCCAATGTTTTACCCAAAACTATCAACAAAATACTCTATCTTGATAGCGATTTAATTATCAACACCGACATTTCCCGTCTCTGGGAAACACCCTTCCAAAACGCTTCAATTCTAGCCTCTCCTGAATCAGAAAAGAATCATGATTTTATATTTTCCAAGCATGGTCCCAATTTGAATGGTCAAGTTTTTAATAGCGGAGTTTTGTTGATTGACCTTAAAAAATGGCGCCAAAATCATATCACTCAAAAAATAATTACTTATCTTAAAAAATATAATCAAGACATCGTCTGGCACGACCAAGAAGGCCTAAACGCTATCTTTGCCGACAACTGGACCTCATTATCCATCAAGTGGAATCTGTTAACTCCAATGGTCGAAGAGTGCCTTTCCCCAAGCTCTATTTCTGCCGCCAACAGAAAACTTTATCGAAAATCTCTTTTCAATCCTTATATTATTCACTTTAATACCTGCCAAAAACCTTGGGACCCTAACAACAAACATCCATATCGCCCGCTTTTTTATTATTATCTTGATAAAACTGATTGGAAAGGCTGGAGGCCCAATAAAAATGAAATCTAAATATTCCATCGTTTATCTCTATCCCTACGCCTCCAATGACACTCTCAATTGGCTTGAAAAAACCAATATTCATTTATCAAAATATTCTCCGACTTTATTTTTAAGTGAAGACGACTATTTTCGCCCCATTCAAATCAAACATGTTTTCCTCAACTGGAAAGTTTTTAAGGAAACTGTTTCTTATTTTTATAAACTAATCACTGGATCTAAATATATCAGATTAAAATTTTACGATTATCTTCCTTTTACACGCTTTCAGTTCATCAAAAACCTCAACAAACGACTCTATTTTTTACCTTTGTCTATTTTTAACAAATGTATCAGAAGAGATCAAAAGCTCATTTTAATTGTTGCTTACCCTACTCAAACTACATCAATATTAATTAAAAAACTAAAACCTGATTTTATTATTGGCGACGTCATTGATATCTGGGACAAGTCAATGTTAGAGGAACTTAAAAACTATAATCTTGCCCTCACCAACTCCTCGCCTCTTTTTAAGATTGCCAAAAAATATAATCAAAACACTCACCTCATTTCTGCCGGCTACTTTACCAAATCTCTTATCAAAAAATTGGCTTCTAAAAATGTTTACGACCCCAATTCTAAAAATATTTTATTTATTGGCAACATCACCTGGCGCCAAAATTTTGATTTGCTTCAAAAGATTATCCCTAAGCTCCCCGATCACACTTTTACTTTCGTCTGCACTGAATTATTTGGTTTAGTTATTGACCCAGACAAAAGCAGATTAAATACTCAGGAAGAAAAATGGTGCCAAATAAAAAAATATCCTAATGTCAAAATAATTCACATCTTAAATGGTGATGATTTAGAACATCTCAATCTCAAAGCCAGTGTAGGGATCATTCCTCTTACTGATGATGAATTTAATATTTATTGTCATCCCATCAAATTCTATTATTATTTAAGCCTCAAATTACCCACCATAAGCGTCCCTTTAAACAGTATTAAAGACTTCGCTACTAGTTCAACTATTTTGCGTTTTGCTCAAACACCAGAGCAATGGATAAGCGAAATTAAGAAGTCTGAAACTAAACCAACAGAAAACAATTTTAAAAACACTATTGATCTAGCCTACAAACAAACTTTTGAAGAAAAAGCCAAATCTATTTCTGCCCTGATTGACAAACTAATCGCTTCTGCCTGATTTTATCAATTGGCTTAACCACAAATTCCACCAATAGTACGGCTAACATTATTGACTCCATCACTCCGAAAAATCCCCACAGGCTTTTGTCTATTATGGTGTATCGAACCATAAATGAAATCACTAAAAAGTGGCAGACATAAATCGGATAAGAAAGCTCCCCTAAATATCGGTCAAGCTTATTATCTTTGCTTAAGCGGAATAAAAATGGCAGCAACAATATGCTTAGTCCAAACAAAATTCCGATTTTAAAATAAGTAAAAGGTATATATTGAAAAACCAATAAATACAAAATATAAAACCCGTAAATCAAAACCAACACTTTTTTCGACAGCTTAATTGGCTTCAGAAACTTATAAATTCTAAAAGCAATTATTCCCGACAAAAATTCACAAAGCGCCGTCATAAAAGCACCATGGGACCAAACATTGCCCTCAAAGCCGTGTTTGTAAAGATAAATTCTTAAAAGTAAACTTAAACCGATTATCACCAAAAGCCACTTTGATTTCAGCTCCACTAAAAATGGCACTACTACATAAAATAAAAGTTCCGAAGACAACGACCAGGCTTGAGGAATAAAAAGAAACGTGTAAGCAAACGGTTTAAAAGCCAAAGGATTTGGATTTAAAAAGAAAGTTCCAGCACCAATATTTACGCTTAACGACATAAATACATCCAAGCCAAAAATAAAAATATTAGAAAATATTAAACTTATCAAAGAAAATAATGTCAGATGAATATTGGGATTAAACAAAGGAAAAATAGTTTTAGCATCAGTCGTAATAAACACATTAACGATTTCAAAAACCACACTGGCAATTAGAATAATCCAATAAACCGGAAAAATTTTTAAAAACCTGTTTTCCCAAAAAAGTCGTTTACTGTTTTTCTTATTGTATTTTTGCTCCAAAATTAAAGCCATGTAAAAACCGGAAATCACAAAAAACACCTCAACTGCCAGCTGTCCCCCGATTAAATTAATTCCCAAAAATGGAGCCGAGTGGCTTAATACCACTGAAATAGCCAAGATTAATCGGATTAATCCCATACTTGTTTAATCAACCCAACAAATATTCTGTCGACCTTATATAAAAATTGTTTAACTTTAAAATATGGCTCTCCGGGTGCTTCGCTATATAAAAAATATAAAAACCGGCAATGCCATCCAACCAAACCTTTCTGAAAAGATTTCTTTCTGAAATTAACCAATGAATCAAAATTCTTAAAATAATACAAAATTGCTTCCCGGCTAAACTGCGGCATATTTAAAACCGTATCTTCTCTTTCAATAATGCTGCTTTTGTCCTGAGTCGTCAGATAATTATTTTTGACGCATGTTTCATAAAGCAAAGTACCTTTATATGGATAAAAAATATTTAAACTTCGCGCTTCAGGATTTATTTTTGCCACTAAATCAATTGTTTTTCTAAATTTTTTTGGAGTCTCTTCCGGCAGTCCCAATAAAATAAAAACCATAAAATTTATTCCCAATTCTTTGGCTATTTTAGCCGCTTTTATAATCTCTTTATTCGACATTCTTCTGTTTAAAACCGACTCTCTTAGTGCTTCATCCCCAGATTCCAATCCAAACTTTAATTCCACACAGCCGCTTTTTTTAAGTTCCCCAAAAGTTTCTTTATCGCACACTCCCACTCTAGCATTGCACTCAAACGGCAAAGCCACTTTCTCCCGGTAAAGTTTTAAGAACTGGAAAAGCCAGTCTTTTTTTAAAGTAAAAATATCATCATGAAACAAAAGACGGTCAGCTCGATATTTTTTAATCACCGCTTCTATTTCGTCAACTGCCTTCATTGGGTCCATATATCGGACATATCCTGATCCGTAAAAATCACTCAATTTATGATTGCAGCAGTAAGTGCATCTGAAAGGACAGCCTCTTGAAAAAATAAATTCCAACATCTGCTCATTTTCCTTCTCACCATAATTTTGATATTGCAGCCTTCCCTCGTTGGCAAATATTTCTCTATCAGCTATTGGCAGTTTATTAATATCCACCACCCCGTTTCTGTTTTTATTTTTAATTATTTTCTTTCCCTCTCTCACCCAAAATCCAGGAACTTTTTTGTAGCCGTCACCCCCCAAAGATAAGGCTTCAATCATTTCCAAAACCGATTCCTCTCCTTCTCCCAAACAAACTGCATCCAGATATTTCGTTTCATTTATCGCGTCTGGATTCAAAGTTGCATAAACCCCTCCGCAAAAACAAAATATTTTTGAATTATATTTTTTGATGAATTTAGCAATTTCTAAAACCGCCCCAAATGTTGGTTCCACAGCTGCAAAGCCAACCGCTTCAGGCCTAAAACTATCAAGTCTTTTTTTAAGGGAATTTAAGTTTTCCCAATCATTCAAAAAAAAATAGCTAGTCTCGTGGCCCGCCTTTTTTAATACTGCCGAAATTAGACCGATTCCCATGTCGAAATGAGGATTCGTATTTGTACCGATGGAAGTTTTCACAAAAAGCACTCTCATGAATTCCTCATATTATACATCAAGCAGTTGCTGTTTCCCCGCTACTTTAAATATTTTTTAAGATAGACATCTAGTACTTTTTCCGTCTTGTCAAACATAATTACTTTCCCTTCATGAAACAACACTGTCTTTTCCAGATAGTCTTTTAAAAATTCCAGCCAATGGGTCACCATGATTATAGTTTTATTTTTCTTAAACAACACTTCAACCTTTCTCCACATTTTCTCCTGAAAATCTTTATCGCCAGCCGAAATTCCTTCATCCAAAATTAAAATATCCGGATCAGCATAAATGGCAATTGAAAAACCCAACCTTAATTTCATTCCTGTTGAATAGGTATAAACTGGCATATCAATAAATTTGCCGATATCAGCAAAATTTATAATCTCGTCAATTTTTTGTTTAATTTCCTCTTTGCTTAAACCAATCAGAAGTCCATTAAGATAAATATTTTCTCTGCCGGTCAACTCCGGATGGAACCCTGCTCCCAAATCAATCAAAGATACAATCTTCCCCCTGGTTTTCACTTTACCCTCATTTGGCGTCGTGATGCCGGCAATTATTTTTAAAAGAGTTGTTTTTCCAGAACCGTTTGGCCCGATAATTCCTATTTTTTCACCTTGTTTAAAAACCAAATCAACATTCTCAAGGGCATAAAATTTTTCATTTCTTGACCGTTTGATTAACTTCTCGACTAATGTCGGCTTGTCTTGATATAAGCGGTAAGATTTTGCCACTCCTTCAAGTTTCACCGCCCACTTCTTATTTTTATCTCTCATATCCAATCATCAAAAAATAAGCTTTCTTTTTTAAACACTATCCAACCCATCACTGCCACTATTAAGGACATTCCCGTATTTATTAATATCATTTCCTTTGATGTTATATTTGTTCCCAAAATCGACATTCTAAAAGTTTCCATCACCCCAGATACAGGATTTAAAATAAAAAATCGGTGCAGATATTCTGGCAATAAGTTGATCGTATATATAATCGGGGTCAAATAAAACCACAACGGCATGACTGCCTGAATAATAAAATTTATATCCCGGTACTTAACATTTAACGCCGCCGCCAACAGCGACAAACCAGCCGTTAACAATAAAAGCCAAAGCATCACAATTGGCAGCAGAATAATATGCGGCCAAAAATCGACCCGTAAAATTATAAGCACTCCCAAAAACAGCACCATCGACAAAAATAGATTTAAAAAATTAGATAATACTATCGACAACACAATTGCTTCTCTGGGAAACCTTGCTTTTTGAATTAAAGTTCTCTCATTAACAATACTTGAAGTGCATTTAATGACAGTCGTTGAAAAGAAATTCCATGGCAAAAGACCGGCAAATAAAAACACGAAATAATTATCAACTTTAACTGGAATAAAAAACTGAAACACCACCCCCACCACCACCATTTGCAACAATGGGTTCAAGAACAGCCACAAAAAACCAAAGATTGCCATTTTATATCTGGCTTTTATCTCCTTTTCTGTCATTGCCCACAAAAAGTCCCACCATTGTTTTTTATCATCATTCCACCATCTTTTATTTTTCCGTACTTGGGACATGAGTGAATATACCATATTTACCAAGCTCTCCTAAGCTAAAATTATTTTGTAATTAATATCACCAAATACTTGACATCCAATTCTCTTGGATCCATAATTATTTTATGTAATTTTAATTACATTAATAATTAAAAGAGAAACTATAATTTTTTTCTGACATTCAACCCGGTAACGGATTGACCGGAAGAAAAAAATTTATAGTGAAATTTAATAAAATGAACCACCTAGATAATTTTAAAATTTGGCTTAAATCTAAAAAATATAATCAAGGCACTATCCGAAATTACATTTGCGATATTAACAAATATCTGCGTTTCACCAAAAAACATTTCTCTTCCCCTAAAAACTCTGAACTGTTTATTTTTTCCGAAGAAGCTTTTGGTACTTATGTTTTGCATGTTGCTGACGAAAAAAATTCTCTTCGCTACTTCACCTCTCTTGCCAAATACTCACAGTATGCCCTAGAGAAAAAAATAATCGCCACCAATAATTTTAAAATTGTCAGAAAACAAGTCCTCCATCATCGCAACACTCATCTCGATCCAATCGTACAACTATATCAAACTAATCTAACCCATCAAAACAAGACCTCGGCAACTATAAAAAACTATATCAACGACGTTCAGCAATTTATTAATTGGTCAAATCCTATTAAATAAAATGAATTTAAATAACACCTTCAATCAAAACCGTTTTGAAGAATACGCCGTTTACCTAAAAAACTCTGGTCTCTCCAAAACCAGCCTTAAAAGAAAATTATCTTCATTGGCCTCTTTTCAGCGTTTTCTTCTCCGCAAAAAACTAGTCTCCCGAGTTTCTTTAACCAACACTTCTGCCAATGAAAATCCGCCTATTTTCACCACTATCAAAAGCATCTTTCCCTTCAAGAAAAAAAGGATCAACTAGTTTCCTGAATCCTTCTTTTTTTCACTATTTAGTCGCGGCTTTTTGTGGAATTATTTTTGCCGGTTTAAGCTCCGCTCTTTACACTCAAGTAATTTTAAAAGCCAACAAAAATCTTGCATATTCCACTGCCTCTACTCCTATCCATGCTTCCCACTATCTCTCTTTTCAAGGTCGCTTAACTGATTCTTCCGGCAACCCCATTACTGTTTCCACTCCCATCTATTTCAAGCTTTTTGACACTGAAACCATGGGCACTGGCACTTCTCTATACGTCTCTTCTACCGGTAATTCTCAAGCCGTCACCCCCGATACCAATGGAATATTTTCTGTGATTATCGGAAAAACCCACGGTATTGAAATTCCTATTTCTGTATTTTCCGAAAATCCCTCGGTCTTTTTGGAAGTCACTGCAGGCGGTGAAACCATGTCTCCGCGCCAGCAGATTGCCACTGTTGGCTATGCTCAAAATTCCGAAACTCTCCAAGGTCTTCCTCCTTCTTCTTCTGGCACCAAAAACACTGTCATGGTTATTGATAGTCTTGGTAATTTAAATCTTGGTGAAACTTCGCCCACCATTCAATCAATCTCTGGCACTTTTGGCATCAAAGGCCAAGCCGTGCTTCTTGATGCCACCAACAGTCTGTCTAACAGCAATATTAAACTTGACCCTGTTAATCCTAACGGTTCCATCCAATTAAACACTAATGGCACTGGTTCCAGTAATGCCATTGTGGCCACCAACGCCAATCTCTCCGCTGGCAATCTTTTTTACGGAAATATCGGCAACGAAAATCAGGGCTACAATTTTATTAATTTCAGCAATATTAGCCCCATCACCCATACTCTTGTTTCCCGTTTTACTGTCTCTGCTGGCGGTTCTGTTAACGTTGGTGCCACTTTAAATTCAACAAATATTTCTATCGGCAGCACTTTAATAAATTCTTCCGCTTCAGAAATAAATTTGCTTAAAGGTTTAATCTCCACAAACGGATCAATTGTTATTGGTAATGGTTCATCTTTATCCAATTTAAATGTCGGTGCTTCCGGTTATGTTTTAGTTTCTAATGGTACCACTCCCACCTGGGTTTCCAATTCTTCTGTCGGTACAGCTTATATCGCTGGTTCCGGTTTAACCATGGCCGCTAATGTTTTTAAACTCGGTGGTCCTCTCACTGAAAATGCCCGCCTAAACATAGGCAATACCGAAGTTATGTTTTTAAAATTCAGTAACGGCAATGTTGGTATCGGCACCACTTCTCCACTTTCCAAACTTCATTTGATTGATAGTGCCGCTACAACTGGTACTATTTTTCAAATTGGTTCTTCTTCAGTTACTTCCGGTCAGTTAATCCGGCTGACTCAAAATAATTCCACTATGACTGGCACTGGTCTTTACATGGATTTAGGTATTGGTAGTACTGCTACTTTTACTGGTAATTTTTTAGATCTTCGCAACAACACAGCTTCCGTTTTTAATATCAATTATCGGGGTGGCATTACTCAAAGCTACACTACTCCCATTGCTGGATTGGGTGCCAGTCTTAACAATTTAACTTTCAACAACACTAAAGATAATGCTACTGGCTATTATGGCCTCAGTGTTGCTGGTAATGGTACTACCGTCGCCTCTTCTACCGGCACTGGCACTACCGAACCGATGGCTGATATTTACGAAGGTTTTCGCTTTAATACTGGCAGTTATTCCAACATCTCCGGTGTTTCTTTCCGTTTCAAAAAGAATCTGGGTACCACCACTCCCAATACTGGAGCTTATGTCCGGGCTTATCTTTATGCTAGTACTGGTTCCACTTCTCCGGCAGCTGCTTCTTTGGCCACTTCTACCATTATTTATTTAAATCAAGTCACCACTGCTTTTGCTAATTACACTTTGAATTTAGGTGCCACCGGTCTTCCTCTCAATACCGATTACTGGATAGTCCTTCGCCGTGTCAACATGGACCCCAATGACATTACTTTTGAAGGTTCCAATGTTGGCACCACCGAATGGGCCAATAGTACTGACGGAGTCACCTGGACCAGTGGCGTTTCTACTTTTAAAGCCAATTACACGGTTTATACCCAAAGTGCTAGTGGAGTCTATGGTTCCAGTTATAGCGGCTACGGTCTATATGGATCTTCTACACAAGGTTATGGTGTTCGAGGTTCTAGTACCAACAGTTACGGCATTTACGGTACCAGCACTTATTCTCTCGGTGGCATATTTTCAAGCGGTCAGGGATTGGAAAATGATCTTAATTCTTCAAGTGCCAATGCCATTTACAACTTTACTCAATTCCAAAGAAATGGAGATCGGTATTACGATCTTCAATACAACACCTGGTTTACCGGCAACGCTCAGGAAATCCAGGCTGGTAATCCTGTCTATACCGGTTATTATTACTACTACAGCGGACTTGGCACTACTTTCATTAATTATTCGGCGGCGGCGGCTCAATATGCTGGTTCCACTTATCCAGTTATCGTTGACCCTTCTGATTATTTTTACATGGGTCGAAACAATTCTACATCTTCTTATCGAAATTTCTTCTTCAATTTCTCCGCCAACCCCAGTTTAATTGGTGTCACTTGGGAATATGCTGGTGGTACCGATCCTGTTACCGGCGACTG
Source organism: Patescibacteria group bacterium (assembly GCA_013387215.1). Taxonomy (GTDB): domain Bacteria; phylum Patescibacteriota; class Microgenomatia; order UBA12405; family UBA12405; genus WARW01. The sequence continues at coordinate 25,504 of WARW01000004.1, read as the reverse complement.
TGCTTGGACTCAATTTACTCCCACTGCCGATGAAACCAATGGCTTAAACACCAGTGGTATGGTCGCATTAACCACCAGCGGTTTAACTCTCTGTCACACCGCTGCTGCAGTTGGTGCAACTACACCAACTCAATATTGGTTCAGAGTCAGTGCTCCCGGTGGTGTTATTACTCCAGCCTACGCCACTGCTTCCAATTTTGGTATGTTTAGTGGTTATTTTAATCGTTTTTATAGTTCCGGTATTGAAAAATACCGAATCAATTATGATGGTAATACCTATTCTGCCGGTGTCTATTACCCAGGCACTAACGCTGGTGAAGGTTCTATCCAAACTTCCCGTTATCTTTATGATACTGGTTCGGCTCTTGGCACTAATTCCAATTTTTATGTTTCCGGAAATCTAGGCATTGGTATTACTCCAACCTACAAACTTCATGTTTCCGGTGATGCTCTCATTTCTACCCGTTTGGGTATTGGCGCTACTTCTCCTGCCTACAATTTATTTATTAGTTCTCTGGGACTTGGAGTTACTGGTAATTCCGTCTTTTCTGATAATTTATCCATTGGCAAAACCCTGTCCGCTGCCTCTTTAAACATTGGTGGCACCATGGTCATTGACTCCAATAAATTCTTTTATGCTCCCAATGGTACTGTTACCACTCCAGGTTACAGCTTTATAACCGATACTAATTCTGGTTTGTATCATCCTACTGCCGACAATTTATCTTTAAATGTCGGGTCTGTTGAAGCTTTACGAATTTTAGCTTCTGGCAATGTCGGCATTGGCACAACAAACCCTGGATACAAATTAGATGTCAATGGCACGCTTCGTACCACCGGCGCGGTCTATACCGACACTGTCACATCTAATTCCGGTTACACCAAAACAAGCTCTTCCAACCTATTAACCATGAGTCAATACAACGAAAACGCTCTTGGTTTCAGAGTTCCAATTTTTGTTGAAAGATATAACATTGGCACAAGTGTCTGGGACGATGTCACTGGCAGTGCTACTTGGGCATATTTAACAGACAATAGACCATCTTCTCAAATTCAACTATCCACTCTTCAGGTTGGAGGCACCGAGGTTGAAATCAGACTAACTTACGATTTTGGATCCAACTGGCAAACTCCTGCTCAATTATTAGGATTGAATTTACAGCACACCAGCAATATTACCTATCTTAAGGTTGAACAAGCCGACGACAGTGCTTTTGCTACCAATCCCGGTACTCTATTAGAAAATTCATCTACTACCAGTTGTGGTGATTGTATACTCTCCTATCCCACCTCTTCCCTTTGGAGACGTTACTTAAGAATCGACTTAAAAGTCAATCGAACTGGAGGTGGAGTAAATGATGAGGCCACCCTAAGAGAAATTAGTTACATGAGCCCTGCTTTCTGGGGTACTTCCCGATTAATGAGTTCCATGATTCCTATGGATTGGGATCAGAACCGCAATGTCGGTTTCACCGGTTCAATTAACACCAGTATTGGCATCACCACACCCCGGATAACCATGACTACCGGTGCTGCTGCTAACCGGATTTTACAATCAGATGCTAGTGGTAATGCTTCTTGGGTAAACGCAGCCGGCATCGGTGGCACTTACGCTGCTGGTGTTGGCTTAACCCTTTCTTCCAACAATGTTTTTTCCCTAAATTTAGGCTCAACCAACACTTGGCTAGGTCCTCAAACTTTTTCAGCTAATTCCTATTTTCCTAGCGGTATTTGGAACACTTCTGGTTCCGTGGGTATTGGCACTACGTCTCCTCAAAGCAAACTCGATATACAAGGAAACGCTAATCTTAATTACACTGGATCAGGCAACTTTAATAGTTTTACCTTAGCTACCTCTACTGGCGACACAAACGTCAGTGTCACCGGTATTTCCACCCAAATCTTCAATACGGCCAATTCCAATTCCGGCACTTCACTTAAATACGGTCTATTAAGCAGCTACACTAAAAACGGCACTGGCACTAACACTGGTTACCAGAATGGTGCTGGTTGGTTTGCCTCTAGTATCACTGGTGGCACCGAAACTACTCTTGATAACGTCAATTCCCGCATCCAAGTTCCCGCTGGCGGTATGGTGATTAATGCTACTGATTTTTCTGCTGATACTTCTTATGCTTCCGGCGGTGTTATTACTAACCGCAATGGTTTCCAGGTTCGAGATTTCCTTCAACCAGTTGCCAATCAATATGGTTTATATATCAATAACCTTTCTGCTGGAACTACCAATAATTTTTCCATTTATACTGGTACTGCTAAATCCTATTTTGGCGGTAGTATTGGCATTGGCACCACTGCCCCTGGCGCTTACAAACTAAATGTTGTCGGCAATGCTTATTTTTCCGGAAATCTTCAAATCGGTGGCACTTTTATCGGCGATGGTTCCGGCTTAACCAATATTGCTGTTTCCTCGCTTTCCTTCGATAAAATCACCTCTGGCACCAACGTTGGTGCCACTATGGTCATTGGTGCTGGTGCCTCGCTTTCTTACGCAGGCACTGGTTTAATCAACGCTTCACAGCTTCAGACAGCTACCTGGGCTTCCCCATTAGCAATTGGAAATAGTATTGCTAATACCGCAATTTTCTCTCGATTAGGTATCGGTTCTAGTTCTGCTTCTTACCTTTTCAATGTTGCCGGCAATGGTAATTTAACTGGTGCTCTTAATGTTGGTGTTTCAATCGCTACAACCACAATTTACAGCAGTGGCTCAATCGGAATCGGCAACACTGCCACCGGCGCCTACAAACTCAATGTCACTGGCGATTCTTACTTTTCTGGTAACCTATCTGTTGGCGGCACTCTCATCGGTGACGCCTCTGGTTTAACTCGAATTCCTTTTAACCAAATTATTTCCGGAACCAACGTTGGCGCTACTATGGTGGTTGGTACTGGAGCTTCGCTTTACACTTCTGGTAATGGTGTTATTAATGCTTCTCAACTCCTTGGTCTAAATTGGATCACTCCTGGAGCTATTGGCAGCAGTACTCCTAATACCGGCAAATTTACTTCCCTTTGGAGTAACACTCTTGGTGTCGGCTATACTGCCATTTCTACAGGTGTGGCTGCTTTTAACGGTAATCTTGGTATTTTCACAACATCACCCAGTTTTGCCCTATCTGTTGGCAATTCAGGTGGTATCGATGCTTCCGGAAATAGTTATTCTTCGAAATTCCTTGATGTTGGCAACACTCGATATTTCTCAATTTTAAGCAACTCCGATCCCAATAAAAATTCTTTATCTTTATATTCTACCGGCTCAATCAAATTCAACGTCAACGACACCGCTACCAATGCTTATTTGCTTACTGGTGCTGCTTCCCGAATTCAAAATTTTACCAATGGTCTGCTTTTGGATGTTGGCACTTCTAATTCTGGCAATATTACCTGGAATAATACTCTTTTTCTTAACACGGCTGGTTCGGTTGGCATCGGTACCACTAATCCTCTAAAAAAAGTTGATCTTGTGGGAGACCTAAATATCTCCGGCACTATTTTTGTTGGTGGTTCCGGCACTAGCATCGGGGTCACTGGAGCCGTCAATCAAGTTCTGGCCAGCGATGGTAATGGTTCTCTTAAATGGATAAATGGCGGTTCTGCCTATGCCGGTTCTGGTCTTAATTTGGATATTGGCAGTTCATTCAACCTTGGCGGATTGATTACTCGGGATGCCAATCTTTTTGTTGGCAGTTCTGGATCTCCTTCCATTTTTATTCAGCAATCCACTGGCAATGTTGGTATCGGCACTTCCAATCCCACCACTGGCATGGAAGTATTTAACCCCGCCGCTTTCGATGCTGCTGGTGATGTGGAAATCGGCTACAACTTAAACTTTTCCAATGACACCGCTTCCTATATTCGCTCCCAGTCTCCGCTTTATATTGAAGCCGGTGATCCTAATTCTGCCGAAGATTTAGTTCTCCGTTCCCGCGGTTCTGGCAATGTCGTCATCGGCAATTCCACTACTTTTCTTCAAAACAGCAGTGAAGTTCTTCAAATTTCTAACAGCGACAGTTCTTATGCTCTTTTCGGACCAAACTCTTCTTGGGGAGGTTATTTACGGGTTGGGTCAGGATTAACAAACCATGCTTCTGGCAACGCAGCGGTTTCCTCCACTAACGGCAACTTACATCTTGATGCTGGCACGGGCCAATATACATATTTAAATTATTATGCTGGTAGTGGTGTTTATTTTGGCAGTGGAGCTTCAGGATTGGTTGGTTCTATTACATCTGCTGGCAGGATGGATATTGGTTCAAATAGTGGTAATGGAGGGTATGTTTCCTCAGGTAATTATGGTGGCACTGGATCAGCAGCTTACATGCCTAGCGGTATATGGGCTAATGGGCCAACTAATTGGCTTTATGGAACTAATAATTTCAATGGCACGCTTACTTCCACTTCTTCTACTTGGTCCATGGACAATAGCGGTAATCTTATTAATTCAGGAACTATCTCTGGTAACTCTAATGTTTATACTAATGGCTGGTTTCGTACTTATAATCGTTTAGGTCTTTATAGTGAAACTCAAGCTATACATTTTTATCCAGACAATGCTTCTTACTGGGCGGTCAGCTCAAACAATGGTTTAAAAATTAATTCAACCCAAGCCTACGATTCTGCAGTCGCCGGTTATCTCTATCATGATGCCAGTGGTTTTGGATTGTTGGGCAACGCAGGTTCCTGGGCTCTCCAAATTCCCCCAGGCGGTAATGCTATATCTTTTCCTGGTCATGTTGGTATCGGTAGGGGTGCTGACGCTTCCAGTATGGTAGCTATCAGTAATGGTTCATACAACACCTATATCAACGAATCAGGTATTGGTGGTGACCGTTTCAATTTCTACGTTACCAATAACAACAACGGAGCTGTTCTTCTGCAAACTAGCGGTACCAACAAGCTTATTATCAACCCGACCACCACTACTCAATCCTCTGTCAAAATTACAGCTGCCAACGGAACCAGCGTCTACGAAGACTGGCCAGCTGGTTGGACAGGAGGCCTAGCTACTTGGGATGTTAATGTCGCCAGTATTCAATGGAGCGGAACCAGAACCCGTTCTGACATGCGCCTTAAGCAGGATATCCAATCTCTTGACTCTACTACCCTTGATAGCCTGCGCCAAATTCAACCTGTATCCTTTTATTGGAAAGATACGCGTATAAATACTCAAAAGCAATTTGGGTTTATTGCTCAAGCCGTCCAACCTATTTTTCCCAATTTAGTATCCGAATCTACCGATGACCAAAAAACTCTCTCTATGGATTACATGGCATTTATTCCTCTTCTAACTCTCGGTTTTCAAGATGTTGATTCCCGTGTTTCCTCTGTTTCTGCCCAACTAAAAGACATCTCTATTACTGCCACCGGTCAAGTAAACATCAACTACAACGTCTCTCCTGAAGTTTTAGCTTCGTTAGGCTATACAGCAACCCTCAATGAGCTGCAATCCGCCAACTATACCTTAAAGGATTCAATCGGTAACTTAGTAGATCGAATTGCTCAGTTTAAAGAAATGGCTGCTGCTAAAATTAATACTGGCTTACTTATTGCCACCAATATAGTATCAGACAGAGTAATAAGCAAAACTTCTATATCACAAGAAACCAAAACCAACCTTATTTCACCTTTATCAAGTGACGATCATACTATTATAATAGCTGCCGATGCTTCTATTTCCGGCAAATTAACTGCTAATTCAATCGAATCTCAAGACGCTTCAATCTCAGGCACTCTCTATGCTGATAATATTATTTCCAAAGATGGTTCCATCACCGATCTCATGTCCCAAAAAATCGCTTCTCTCCGCGATGAACTCAAAAAGATCGTCAATGATTCATTAACTACTGGTTCTGATATAGGAGCAACAAGCCCTCTTTTAGCTGATTCTTCCTCTTGGTCGAGTGATATTAAAAACGATTCTATGAATTTAACTGGCGATCTTTCTCTTGATGGAAATCTCATGGTCAAATCTCAAGCTACTATTAAAGGAGTTCTGATTGCTGGCTCTATTGCTTTTAAAGATAATTTTATTGAAACCGCTGACACTGCTTTATATCTTCAACCATCTGGCACCGGTTCAGTTCACGTTCTTGGAGATACTTTAGTTATTGCCGACACTGGTGATGTCACCATCAATGGGAATCTAGATCTGAATGGTGCTTTAATTGCCCAAACTGCATCATTTTCTGGCTCCTTGTTTGCTAGTTTAATAAAAACACATGAAATTTCCACTGACAAAATTTCTGTTTCCACTGATTCTGCGCAAACTATTATTGCAGAATCTGGATTTGCTGCCTTAGCCACCAGCTCAGCTAAGTTATCCTCAAATGCTACCGCTGGCACAGTCACTCTTCCAGCTGGCAAAACCGAAATAGTTATCCAAAACAACAAATTAACTTCTCAGTCGATGGTTTATTTAACTCCAGTTGGTTCAACTCAAAATCAAGTTGTGTATGTTAAATCTAAATTTATTTCTCCAACTCCATCACCTATTATTGCCACTGACAGTGCTGCATTTTCTCCTTCGACCTTTGTGATAGCTCTAGACAAACCTCTCTCTAGCAATATCGACATCAATTGGTGGATAATAAATTAATGTTATTTAGTAAGATTTATCACAGATTAACCAAAAGAAACCTATTGGTGATTGTTTTCTTTTTATTGGCTCTTCTGTCAATTCTAATTTTTTTAAATAAAATTCCACGCATTGCCAATGCCGGCTGGTTTAATGATTCTTGGCAATACCGGCAGCGTATAACTTTAACCAATACTAATAGCAGCAACCAAACTTACGTTCTAGTAAAGATACTCACCAATACCGATTTAAGTGCCCTAGTTTCTGCTGGAAAACTCCAATCCAGTTTAAACGATCTCAGATTTACCGACTCAAATGGCAAATTACTTTCTTATTGGATTGAAGATGCTACTAATAATAGTGTTGATATTTGGACGGTCATTCCTTCAGTGCCTTCATCAGGCACTTCAGTATACATGTACTATGGTAATCCAGCAGCACCAGCTGGCAGTGATCTTTCAGCATTACCAACCGGCGGCACTATCACTATTAATGGTAACAGTCGCATTCACAGTTTTACCACTGTTGGCAGCCAAACTTTTGTTTCTAATGCTAAATTCTCCGCTAATATTTTAGTTGTCGGTGGCGGTGGTGGCGGTGGTATGGATATGGGTGGCGGTGGTGGCGGTGGTGGTTATGCTCCAGGTCTTTTACAAATTTCTCCTGGTACCTACAATGTCGTTGTCGGAGCTGGCGGAGCCGGTGCGCCAGCTGCAGGCACCAATGGTCAACCTTCCTATCACCCATTCACTATCCCGGCCAGAAATGGTGGAAATTCCGTTTTTGCTACTATTACTGCCTACGGAGGTGGTGCTGGTGGTAGCTCTTATGATCAATACACTCCTGGAGCTGCCGGTTCCAATGGTGGTTCTGGCGGCGGAGCTTCCGGCTATAGTGATGGTCGGGCCGCTGGTTCCGTTACTGGTGGAACTGGAATAGCTGGTCAGGGTCTCCGTGGTGGTAACCAAGGTATGCAATATTATTCCGGTGGCGGCGGTGGTGCTGGAATGGCTGGTGCTGATGGTAACAATGATCCTAGTGGTGGTCAAGGTGCTATAAACGATATCCTTGGTACCTGGTATTACTGGGGTGGCGGCGGTGGTGGTTCTGGTTATTCTGGGTGTGGTGGTTATGGCGGTAATGGTGGCGGTGGCGGCGGTGCTGTTTGTGCCCGGACCGGCGGCGGTGGTCTTAATCCTGGTTCACCTGGTGGTGGTGGTACAACTAACTCTCAAACCAACACTCCTGGCGGTAATGGCGGTGCTAATACTGGTGGTGGTGGCGGTGGTGGTTCTCATTACAATGCCAACAATAAAGGCGGCGACGGTGGATCAGGTATTGTTGTTGTTAAATATAGCTCTTCACCAAACGTTTCCGTTGGTACCCCTACCTCTGAAGAAAAAGGTACTGGCCCAGTTGCTTATTGGAATTTTGACGAGGGATATGGCACTACTATTCACAATCAAACAGAAACAAATAGTGAAAACGGTTTAGTTGCCTGGTATAAATTCAATGAAGGTTCTGGCACTAATTCCATTGATCAAACTGGTAATAACAATCTCATTTTTGGCACCGGCAACTCTGCTCCGGCTTGGGTACCAGCCCGTATTGGCCTAGGTCTTAGTTTCAACGGTTCTAGTAGCTATGCCTACGCAAATGACAGTAGCACCTTAAATTCTACTTCGGGCACTTGGGGTTTTTGGTTTAAAACTAACCAGGTTCCGTCTACCAACGGTGAAGCTATTATGTCCAAAGCTGGTAACGGCACTTCACTCAATGGTATTCACATCTATTCCTATCAAGGTAAAATTGGACTTCAAATTTATGATGGCACTACTGCCACTGGTTTAAATAACTCATATGCTACTAATGATAATAATTGGCATCAGCTTTATCTTACCTATCAGGCTGGTGGCACTTCAATTCTCTATATTGATGGTAAAAATGTAGCATTTAGCAATTCCACACGCAATTTTACCTTTGCTTCAGGTAATCCTCTGCGTTTGGCTCGTTCCTCTGATCCCTATTGGGCTAGCTTTGCCGGAATTATTGATAATGTAAAAATATACAACCGTATTCTTTCTCCAGCCGAAATTGCTTCTGAAGCAAGTTCTCTCCATGGTGACATGATTAACTATGGTTCCAGTGGTATTGGAGTTAGCACTACTATTACCGACACCTACACCGACACCACTAAAATTAATACCAGTGCATCGAGCAATTATCTGATTAATGTTGGCCAAGTAAAATTATCTATAGGCACTACCTGTTGGGCCACCAGTGGCACTTGCAATGCCTCATGCACCACCACTTCTAGTAATACTACTGTTTATGATGCATATCTAACTTATGTTGATAGTACTAGTTGTACCGGTTACCAAGGAACAAATATTTTTGGAACTGCCTGTTCTTCTAATGGTACTGGAAATTGCTATGTTCCAGGAACTTACAGCGGTTGTATTTGTGAACCTCAAGTTAGGGAATGTTATTCCGGTTCCTATATTTCATCTTTAGGCAGTCAGTGTACTTGGTTGACAACTTATTCCCCCTCCGGAACCATCCAATCAACCAATTTACTTTCTGGATATTCTAATGTTGTTAATATTACTACATTTAAATACAGCTTACCTTCTCTTCCCGCCAACACCACTGCCAGTATCAAATTTAGTCAAGACGCTTCCACTTGGCGTAATGCCAACGGCACTATAGGTGCCACCACTCCTCTTACCACTATTGGATCAGGAACCACTATCAATTTAACAGGATTAAATTGGTCTGGAAGTAACTTTTATTATCAAATTACTTTATCTGGCGGTAGTAGCACCCCTGTTATTGATGATGTTTCTGTCACCTATTCAACTCCTGGCGGTAGTAGTACCAACCCCTGGAATAGTGGCGCCGCTTCCAACTCTAACCAAAAACCCATGGGAAAATCGCTACATTTTGATGGTCAAACTCAATTTATCGATGTTCCATCAAACGCTTCCATTGGCCCCACTAATGCGATTTCCGCTTCCGGCTGGTTCAAATTAGACAATGATTTTTCCGTTAACTCCGACTCTAACCAGGGTATCTTTGATAAAGGAGATTATCAATTTTATCTTGATAAAACTGATGGCAAAGCTAAATGGGTTGTCAATGATGCCGCTGCCAAAGCATTCTCTGCTCTCGGAGTTGGCCAATCACTTAATGGCAATATATACGCTTTAACCGTCTGGAACGGTAATTTAATTGCTGGCGGTAATTTTACTAATTTAAGTACAGGTACCACTCTTAACCATATTGCCCAATGGGATGGCAACGCTTGGACTGCTTTAGGTACGGGGGTTGATTCCACTGTTAAATCGTTTGCTGTTTTAAACGGCAAACTTTATGTTGGCGGAAGTTTTTCTTATGCTGGCCTTACTAGAGTGAACGGCATTGCCATGTGGGATGGTTCTTGGCATGCGGTAGGCACTGGAATTGTCGGTACAGTCGATTCCTTAGCTGTATTTAACCAGACCCTTTACTTAGGGGGCACTTTCACCACTCTTTATGGTATTGGTACTACTGTTAATTCCATTGTTAGATGGGACGGTTCTTCTCTACTTCCGCTTGGCACCGGTATTAGTGGGCTTTCTCCTAACGTTGATGCCATGATTAGTTGGAAAAACAATCTTTACGTAACTGGCTATTTTGATTCTGTTAATGGAATTACTACCAATAATATTGCTAAATGGGACGGTTCTACTTGGTCTAGTCTAGGAACAGGACTTGATGGTTGGGGCAGTGCTATGGTCATCTGGAATGACCGCTTAATTATTTCAGGTGCTTTCAACAATGCCGGTTCACTCGCCTACAAACATATTGCGCAATGGGATGGGTCTAACTGGGGTACGCTTGGCGCTGGCAGCACTTTGTCCAGCGGCATCTTCTATACCATGGCTGTTATGAACGGTAATCTTTATGGCGGTGGCAACCTGGTTGTCGATAGTGTTGGCACAACTCTTAACTATATTGCTAAATGGAACGGTACTAATTGGACTCCTCTTGGAAACGGTTTAAATAATTTCCCTTGGGCTTTTACTGTTTGGAAAAACAATCTCTATATTGGTGGCCAATTTAGCACCGCCAACGGTTCAAATATTCCCTATCTTACTCAATATGGTACTTCTAATAACCAATCCGTCTCTTCAACCACTTCTTCCTGGACTGCTGACAAATGGTACCACTATACCACCACTTACAATGGCTCCAATTTAAAACTTTATATTAACGGTATTTTGGAAAATACTTCTCCTGCCCCACCTAGCCTTGCCGCCCAACTCAAAGATTTATATTTAGGAAAAACTTATGGTTCTCAGTGGACCGGTGGTTCTGGTGAATTTTTCCAAGGCTATCTCGATGAAACCCGTATTTATAATTATGCCCTTAATTCCGCCCAAGTTGCCAAAGATTATAATCGTAGTTCTGGTGTTTCCCTTGGTGTTGGCGCCAAATCTTCTGACCCTGGCTCAAACGGTTTGATCGCTTGGTACAAAATGGATGAGTCTGGAGGAAACACAATTTATGATTCCTCCGGCAATAATCAAACTGGCATCTTTGCCGTTGGCAGCTCCGCTCCCACCTGGACTCAAGGTAAAATTGGTAAAGCTCTTAAATTCAATGGAGCCCAATACGCCACCCTTCCTCTTAACAGTCTTCCGTCTGTCGCCGATAGTATTACCGTCGAATTTTGGGCTAATGTTGGCAGTTCTCAAAATACCTCAATTATTGGTATGGGACCTTCTGACGATCTTACTAACCGTTTCAACATCCATTTTCCTTGGAGCAACAACAACATTTATTGGGACTTTGGAAATATGAGCGGCGGCACAGGTCCCGGACGCATGACTGCTCCTTTCGATCCGTCTTGGTTTGGTTCTTGGGCTCATTATGCTTTCACTGTCGACCCAACCACCGGCATGAAAATTTTCCGTAACGGCATCCAAATTGGCAGCACTAATGTCAGCAGCAGTTTTACTAAAAGCAATAAATATTTACTTCTCGGTGGTGTTCCTGTTTTTGGAGGTTGGACCGGTTCAGTCGATAATCTCAAAATTTATAACCGTGCCCTTTCCGCTTCCGAAATCGCTTATGAATATTCTCAAGGTGGACCGGTTGCCTACTACAATTTTGATGAAGGCAATGGCTCTATTCTTTACGACCAGACCACTAATGCTTTAAAACAATTTCAATCATCTGATCCTAATTTAGTTTCTTACTGGGAATTTGAAGAATATACCGGCACCACAGTTTATGATTTAAAAGGAACTAATAATGGTAATTTTTTAGTTGGCAATTCAACTCCATTTTGGACTAATAATGGAAGATTTGGTCGAAGCAATTTGCTTTTTAATGGCAGCACCTCAAAAGTTGATGTCCCTAATAATAATTCGCTTAATTTTGGTAGTGGCCCTTTTACTATCAGCACCTGGATCAACCGTATGGTCACAACTGGAATAACCCAAGATATTGTTTCCAAAACAGGAGCTGATAATGGTGGCGGCTACAAAATTGGTGTTGGTAATGCTGGTGAAGTTTACTGTCAAACATCCAACGGCACTAATATACAATCATCTTCCACCAACACTGGTATGGTTAATATCGGTTCTGGTTGGCATAATTTAATTATTAGCCGTTCCGGCTCTTCTTGTCGTATTTATGTCGATGGAATTGATCAAACCACCAGTGTTGGCGACCACTCAGCCATGGTCAACAGCTCAATTGATTTAATGATTGGTGGTGCTGGTGTTGGCAATCCTTGGGGTCAAGTTTGGAATGGTTATATTGATTCAGTCAAAATTTACAATCGGTCTTTCTCTGCTGCTGATGTTCAAGCCGAGTTGAACCGTACTAACTTTACCAATATTGGATATGTTTATGCTCTGCCCCGAACTTGGAGCGATGGTGCCCAAATTAATACAAATCAAAAACCACTAGGAAAATCACTAACTTATAATGGCACCACTCAGTTTGCCACTATCCAAAATTTGCCAGCTCTTAATTTTAATTATAATCAGGATTTTTCTGTATCTTATTGGATGAAAGCCCCATCAACACAAAACGATATGTATTCGAATCAAAACATTATTCTCGAAAAATGGTCTAACTCTGGCCCTTTCCCCTATGCTTTTCGTATTTATAATCAAACTGGTGGAGCAAATAATGGAAAACTGCAATTTTCTCGTTATGATGGCACCAACAACCCAGCTGTTACCTCAAATAAAACCGTCAATGATAATAAATGGCATCACATAACCGGCATCAAAAATGGTTCCAATCTTTTTCTTTATATCGACAATATCCTTTCTGGCACAGCTACCGATACTACTACCACCACCACAACTAATTCCGAACATATCTATCTTGGTATGAGAGGTAATTTTACAAATTATTTTGCCGGATCAATCGATGAAGTCAAAATTTTTAGTTACGCTCTTTCTCAAAAAGATATTTCCACCGAATTTAATCGGTCCTCTGCCACTGTTCTCGGTGTCGCTTCAATGCCCAACGACCCCAATCTTCAAGTTGGCACCACCTCTTCTTTATTAGCTTGGTATAAAATGGATGAAGGTACTGGCGGGTCTGTTAGTGATTCTTCTGGAAATAATCAAACTGCATCCTGCATAAGTTCTCCAACTTGGGTCCAAGGTAAATTTGGTAAAGCATTAAATTTCGATAATGTTGATGATGGATTAAGTATAGGCAATCAAAATTTTACTTCTCTATCAAACTATTCAATGTGTGCTTGGGTCAATCCTAAAGGCAATCATTTGCATTACACCGGCACAATACTCTCTTCTGGAGACTGGAATAATATTCATTGGGCCTTCGGTTTAAACCAAGCAAATACCAGTATTGATCTTCGCAAACCCGATGGGGTTAATTACACCTCATTCCCATACAACTTTCCTCTTAATCAATGGAGTTTTGTTTGTATAACTCGTTCAGGCACCCTAATAACTGCAAATGTTAATGGCCAAAATATTGGAACTTATACTGGAACTACTGGCAATTTAATTAGCAATGCCACCAACACCACTATTGGCCGAGAAACATATGCCGGAGGATATTTTGATTTTAATGGTGCCATTGATAATGTCAAAATTTATAATCGTCCTTTAACTTCTGCCGAAATTTCCGCCGAATACAACCAAAACAAACCTATTGTCTATTGGCGTTTTGATGAAAAAGACGGCCTGATCGCTCATGATGATATTAAAAACAGTACCACAACCAACCTAATTCCCAATCCTAGTTTTGAAACCAATACTACCAATTGGAGTCTTAATGCCAGTGCAGCAATAAACCTATCTTCAACCTACTCATACTTTGGCAGCAAATCTGCCAATGTAACCACCACTGGCACGGGAGATGAATTTGCTGTTAATTGGATTTCTGGTGGAATCATACCTTCAAATTCCGCCGTTACTCTTTCTGCCTGGGTCTATATTCCCGCTAAAAATGGAGCGCCTGTTCTTGATCGGAGTTTATTGATTTGGGATCAGCCAAATGGTATTTCCAATTCTATTGGCATATCCCAAGTACCTGCGGGAATTTGGACTCGGGTTTCTACTTCTATTAACACTGGCACATCTGCCACCTCAATCGCTTCTCGTCTATATGCATATAATAGTAGTACTCCGGTTTATTACGATAATGTCCAATTGGAAGTACGACCACTTGCATCAAGTTATTGTGACGGCTCAATCGTTGGTTCTGGCAATTCTTGGACCAGCACTCCGCATGCTTCTTCCAGTATTTGTCGAAACACGTTTGATGCCACTTTAAGCCCCAATCCTCCCACTTGGAGTCCAGGTAAACAAAATAATGCCCTCACTTTTAATGGCACTAATAATTTTGCTACCGCTCTAAAACTGCCCACACTTGAGGGTGCAAATGATTATTCTATTTCTGCTTGGTTTAAAACTTCCTCAAATTCTGCCCAAAATATCATTTCCCAATCTGATCTTGCTGGCAACCACATAGTTTCTCTTAATATCAATAACATTGGCGGCACCGGAGTCTTATATTACACCACTTATGAAAGTGGTTACAAAAATATACCGGCAAATAAAATAATCGCCGACAACCAATGGCACCATGTTGTTGTTACTAAATCAGGCACCACCGGGTCCATATATCTCGATGGCGTCTCCTACAGTAACACCACTGTCAATAATGTAACCAACACTTCTCAGATCACAATTGGTGCTCGGGAAAATTCTACTAATTTTTTTAATGGTCAAATTGATGAAATCAAAATCTATTCTTACGCTCTCACTCCCAGTCAGGTTTTGACAGACTACAACAATAATTCTTCGGTTCGTTTTTAGCTAGACATTTACCCGATAAATGTTTACTATTAATATAATGTCTCAACAACTTACTCCTGAACAAATAGAAAAACTAAAAGCTCTGGGAATTGATGTTGGTTCTGAAAATCAAGTTGCAACTCCTTCTGTTGAACCGGTTGTTGAAACACCAAAATTGGAAATACCACCTCAGCCTGAAAAAATTTCATCACCCAAAAAACCTATTCCTAAAGTTTTCCCTCTTTTATCTATTTCTGGTTTAACAGTTCTATCTTTCGGCGGCATTATTTTATTCAAATCAAAAAATTCTGCTATTAACACTGTCACTCCACCGGTTTCTCACTCTCAAAATCAAGTCCATTCCAACCAAGATCAGCCAACTCCGACACAAGTTCCAAAATCTATTCAACATTATCTTTTGGCTTCTCAGCAATATTTTTCTCAAGCTCTAGAGCTTCAAAATTCTAAAACTGCCGACCTAACTGCCAGCCAGCAAACAGTCAATCTAATTAATCAATCAATTGTTACTGCTTCAAGTGCCATCAAAGAATTTCCTCAAGATTATCGGGGTTATTATCAACGGGCTAAAATTTATCAAAGTCTTGTCAATGCCAAACCCGAGTTTATTACTCAGACAATTGCCGACTTAAGTTTTGCCCAAAGATTAAATCCCAGTTCTCCCGATATCACTCATGATCTAGCCTCAGCTTATGCTCACAAAGGTGATGCTCAAAACACCATTGCCTATCTTGCCCAAACCGTTTCTCTCGATCCAACTAAAGCTCAAAATTTTTATGATTTAGCTAAAATTCAACAGCAGGCTGGATTCATTCCTCAAGCCCTCGACACCTACAATCATTTATTATCTTTAATTACCGATCCGACTCAAAAAACTCAAGTCGAACAAGAAAAATCAGCTTTAGAAAAACTCGTTGCTCAGACCCCTAAAACCACCACCATGCCCACTCCGTCTCCAATTAAATCCGACATCCAATTACCCGACAATCCTCCTACTCTCCAAGCCATGGCCAACGATACTGGTTTGATTATTGCTGCTCCTGAAACCGGCACTAAAATATCAGTCGAAAATGTCACCGATTCCAATGCTCTTTCCGGCACTGCTATTTTGCCTGCCAAAGAAAAATCCCTCACTATCAAAAATACCAATCTTTCCGATAAATCTCAAGTATACGTCACTATTGTTACTGGCGGTAAAAATCAAACTCTTCAAGTGCTTTCCAAAGACAAAGACTCATTTACTGTCGGTCTCGATACTGCTATCAACGAGGCCATCAATTTCAAGTGGTGGATAATTAATTAAAAATATTTTGTTTATTTTTTGATATTTCGATTTAAGCGCGCAACAGATTCAACTCACCAAAAAGCCCTCCGAAGTACATCGGAGGGCTTAGTATTCATTCTCTTTATTAGTTTCCTTGTGGCAATACTGGAGATGTTGAAGGTGATGGAGAATTTTGTCTTTCAACACTTGGCGTAATACTAATAGCTGGAGCTAAATTTTGATCTGCAGGTGGCTGCAAATCAGAAGCTGACACATTCACTTTTTGTTCTTGACCCATAGTTGGAATAGCATCAGGAGTTTTTAAAGTTTCTGGTTGCTTTTGTTGAGACTGTTGTTGTTGCTGTTGTTGAGATTGTTGTTTTTTAACAGCTTCATCCAGCTGCTTTTTCCAAGCATTTAATTCTTCATTAGCTTTATCGTAGTCGCCTGAATCAGCTGGCACTAATTTTAAAGCTTGTTGAAGTCTGGAAACAGCCAAATCTAATCTATTATTATTTTTAGCGGTGTATGCCCAGTTATACCAACCATTGGCATAATCGCTTTTATCAGTCACGACTTGTTCAAATACTCTATCAGCATCATCAAATTTATTGGCAGCAAACAACAAACCGCCCATATCTAAAGCGATCAAAGGATTAGCTGGATCTAAAGTTACAGCTTGTTGATAAGCTTGGAACGACCAATCAGCTGAACCATCAACTACACCAACCAATGACTTATAAATTACTGCTAAATTTGCCCAATAATTGGCATTATCTCCCTCAAGACTAATAGCTGCTTTTGCTTCGCGGACTGATTGTTGAATTAAAGTTGATGCTTTTTGTTTATCGTCATCAGTAATGTCCTTATTGGTTAATAAAGTTTGTGCAATAGCTAAATTAGTTTGAGAATAAGTTTTTCTATAATTAGCTACATATGGATTTGCTCCAATTGCTTTTATTTGTAAAGTATAAGTACTGGCGCCATCATTTTTAGATGCAGCCAAAAGTGATTGTCGGTAAAACACTTCTCCGCTGATTATTCTTGACCACCAATAACCGCTTATTGCCACGCCCACAAATAAGACTGCCGACATTATCCAAGGCATGATGTTAACATCTTTTTCGCCGACATTTAATTTTAATTTATTTTCCTTAACATCAAATAATCTATTAGCCACTACTAATGCTAATAAGAATAAAGTAACTGGAGTTAAAGGTAAGAATAAAGTTGCTGCTAAAAGCAAAGCTACTTGCCAAAAACCAACGTGCTTTCTTCTCTTCAAAAATCCGCTGACAAACCATAATATGATAACTAATCCCACAATTCCGGTTTCAGTCCAGATATTCAAAATACCCATTGAAGAACCGCTGAAAGCAGTCGACCAAAATTGAGTCATGTTATAGCTGATTGGTCTGTACAGATTAAAGCCATGCAAGAAGTTGCCGATGCCTAATCCAAAAATTGGGCTTCTCATGAAAGTTTGAACTGCAATAACCCAGGCGCTATAACCATCCAAAACTGCCCAGCCCAATTTAACTATTTTATAAATATCCAAAAATAGAATTAAACCGAAAAAAGCAGTTGCAATCGCCTCTTTTAAATATGCGCTTGGATCATCTTTAACCTTAAGTTTAGCTAAAAGTCTTTTAACCCATTCTACGGCTAAAAATACAATAAAAATACATTCAGCCAGCATTGAACCGCTCAAAGAAAAACCTGCTCCAACAGAAATAATTGGGTTCTCTTTTGGTAATGATAAAGGTAATTTTGCGCTTGGCACCATGAAAGCTAATAATGATGCAATTCCAGTAATTACTCCGGAAACAGTTAAAAAGGATAATTGTTTTTTAAATTCTTCTCTATCTGAAACCTGCTGCCACAAGAAAAACCAAATAAATAAACTCACGATATTTCCCAATCCTAACGGATTCATTATTGAATCCATCTTTCCGCCGGGCGTCAGCTTCACAAAAAAGCTGACTGTGCTCCAAATAGTAAACACCAAACCCACCCAAAAAGGCCAGCTGGTTTTTATTTCTACTTTTCGGTTAATTAAAAAATCCATCATCCACAAAACTAACCCAATTAAGGCTGTAGCGCCCAAAAACCAGGTTTTTCCAAACCCAAATCCATCCACCACAAAAGGCATATAGAAGATTGGGAATAATAAAACAATAAAACGAATGTAATACTTTAAAACGTTTTTCATAAATCCAGGATAACAAAAGCCTGCTTTATTGACAATGAAACAAATCGTTTTTTCCCCGCACATTTATCGCCCCAAAAAACTCTGCCCTATTTATAGCTCAACAGTTTTTATTTCAACACTGACAATGGATCTAAGTTGCCGTTTGGACCTTTAACTTCAAAATGCAAATGAGTACCAGTCGATCTTCCGGTGCTGCCCATAGTTCCGATTTTTTGACCTTGTTTCACTTTTTGTCCAGCTTGGACCAAAACCGAATTATTTAACATGTGGGCATACAAAGTTTTATAGCCATTACCATGATCGATAATCACAAAGTTACCGTAACCTCCCTGATTCCAGCCTGCAGTCACCACTGTACCGCTTTGAGCTGCCAAAATACTTGGATTGCTTGGGTTAGCAATGTCCACAGCCTGATGATACCAGTAGTATTTTTGGGTAATCATACCTGAAGTTGGCCACATAAAACTGCCCTCACCCACCACACCAGGAATTGGTGCCACAGTTCTGGTAATGTATTTTTGAGTATCGATAATAGTTTCGCTTGGCTTAATACCATCAGGGATCATTAATTCTTGACCAGCGCTCAAAGCGAAAGTTTCGTCATCAGCAAATGTGTTAAAAGGATAATCGATGATACTTTGAGCGTCGACTTGAAAAGTTTTAGCGATACTATAAATAGTTTCTCCTCTTTTTACCGTATGTCTAACACCTGTAATCGGCAATATTCTTAAAATCTGTTTTACTTTAATCGAGTCAATTTTTTTCAAATTATTCTCCCACATGATCGTATCCATACTCACTCCGAATTTCTGGGCAATTGATGAAACCGTATCTCCATCTTGAACCCGGTATTCAGTTACTTCGCCTTTTGGTAAATCTGAAATCAAAGTACTGGCTCCCCCAATTCCATTCGCCGCCATAATTAAATAATTGCCGCCTCCCTCAGTTGTGTCATGATTATTGGTAATTAATTCTTCCAATTTGCCTGAAAAAACGATCGTCAAAAACGACAGCAAAGCCATACTGATATTAATGAAAGTTTGTGAAAATCTGCCTCTCTGGCGGTACATCAACTTGGCTGTCCCTGTCTTTAAAAAATCTGACCATCCCAAAAACCGCTTAAAAATAATAGCCAAGAATTTTCCTTGTAAGTTCAAAAAAACCTTGATTAGGACTATTTCCCTATCAAGATTTCTTTTGGAAACGATGTTCATATTAATCGCTTCATTATATCATTTTCAATTCAGGCCAAAAAATAGGGCAGATAATATTTTATAATAAAAATCTCACCAAATTCAAGAAACCTCTAACTTAAATCTTTGAAATAACATTTTTAAGGCCTCCAACGTGGTGACACCAATTACTTCTTCCCTATTTTTACCATGAATTCATCATTGCTTTTAGTCTTAGCCATTTGGCTGATGATCATCTCGGAAGCATTATCATTCTCCCCTAAAGCGTCAAACATTCTTCGGATAGCAATAATTCTGCTCAATGATTCTGGAGACAACAATAATTCTTCTTTTCTGGTGCCGGATTTTAGGATGTCGAAAGCTGGAAAGATTCTTCTTTCAGCCAAATTTCTTTCAAGTCTCAATTCCATGTTTCCAGTACCTTTAAATTCTTCAAAGATCAAATCGTCCATTTTGGAACCAGTGTCCACCAAAGCTGTTCCGATAATAGTCAATGATCCGCCGTTTTCGATTTTTCTAGCGGCACCAAAGAATTTTTTGGATGGATATAAAGCTGCTGGATCGAAACCTCCCGACAATGTTCTTCCGGAAGTTGGGATAGCAAGATTGTAGGCGCGGGCCAGTCTGGTAATAGAATCAAAAACGATAAAAACATCTTTCCCCATTTCCACCAATCTTTTAGCTCTTTCCATAGCCACTTCTGCGGCTTTGGTTTGTTCCTCAGGTTTTTGATCAAAAGAAGATGCGATAACTTCACCTTTGATAAATCTTTGCATATCGGTCACTTCCTCAGGTCGCTCGCCCACCAATACTGCCATTAAATGCACATTTGGATAATTACGAGACACTCCGGCCGCAATTTCTTTCAACAATGTTGTTTTACCGGCTTTTGGCGGCGACACCACCATTCCTCTTTGGCCAAAACCAATAGGAGAAAAAAGATCAATAATTCTGGTTGATAAAATATCTGGATCAGTTTCCAATTTAATCTGCTTTTGCGGATAAATTGGCACCATATCTTTAAACTCAGGTCGTCTACCCAAAGCATTCAAATCAACTCCATTCACTTTATCAATCCTAGTCATTCCATAATATTTTTCCCCATCCTTAGGTGCTTTTGCCATACCAGACACAATATCTCCCGATCTCAAACCATATCTTCGGATTTGCATTGATGGCAAATAAGCGTCTCTGTAAGTTGGAGTGAATTTTGGTCTGACAAATCCTTGTCCATCAGGCAAAACATCCAAAGCCCCGGTTATCGGCTCCATTGATGACATGTTATTGTTCATCGTTGAAGCTTGGTTTTGAATTCGGTTTGGTTCCGGTCTGAAATCTCTTTGCACTGGTTTAACAAAAGACACATTATTATTTGGAGTTCTAACTACGCTTACTCGAGATTTATCCTCTACTTTTGGGATTTCTGCAACTGGCTTAATTTCTGCTGGTTTAGTTTCAACCGGCTTATTCTCTTCAGTTTTCACTTCCTTTTTAGTTTCGACTGGTTTTACTGGTTCTGGTTCTGAAACTTTTACTGGTTCAGTATTTATTTCTGGTTGGGGCACAGCATTATTAACACCCTCTTCTGGCAATTTTGCGATTTTCTTAGGCATTTTATATAAAAATAATAATCTAAATAATAGTTATGGGGATTGCTTAAAACTTATTGGAAAATAACATAAAAAACGGGAAACGTTTTGGAAATCAACTTAATTCTAACATCCTTATTTTATCTGTCAACTATCAGTTAATTTTATTTTTTAAACAGACTGATCAAAGTTCTTATCTTATTCTTAATAATAATTTTGTATTTATAAATCGTTTTATTCTTATTGGCTTGCACTGGCACCCATTCCGACCATGGACTAATGGTACAGCCATTGATTGCTGCTACTTCAAAGTAATAAGTCTTTTTAGGTTCCAAAGCATTGATGGTAAAGTTTTGAACTCCATTATTGCCGTTAAGTGTACTGGTTATGGCTCCAAATCTCTCATCCCCTTTTTTAAACCCATACAAAACTGCATATCCGGTGACTTGAGAGTTGCTTGGAGTGTAGAAAAGCTGAGCACTGCCTTTTTTAGTTCTGATTTCAAACAGGTCTGGATTTATTGTTGGCGGAGTGTCAGTACAAGCTGGTGGCCCCGGAGGACCGCTGCTTGAATTATTGTTTGATGAATTTGATTGAGAAGGACTATATGAAAGAACTGTATAGTATGAAGCGCTTGTTGCTAAGAATTGACACACTCCATTTGAAACCACACAAGTTGCAGGCGCAGCAATTCCAGTGCTTGTCCAGCCAGAGTTAAGGCTTGAAGATCTCACCACACTTAAAGTTTGACCATTATACCCAGTCCCCACATAGATATTAAGTGTAATTGCTTGGCTGAAATTTAAAGTCACCCCTGGAATACCCCACTGAACACTAGCTACCGGAGAAAAATCAGAACTGAAATTTGAAACCGCACTTTTATCAATTATCATTGCTGAAATTTGATTGGCATTAAAAGGCAAACTGTCTTTTTCAGTTATTTCCACATCTTTAGGCAAATAAACACTGTTCAAAACACTGGTGTCTCCCACATCTATTGTAATATTATTAGCAATAGTTACCTTTGGCGTTTGGCTGGCTGAACTGCCGACAGGAATCACAAAAGTACCATAAGTAATCAAATCAGTTACATTAGTTGAACCTATTTCACTTGGCAATATTTTATTTGCCAAAAAAGTATTTATTGCTCCATTAAGATTACTAACCCCTATATTCACTGTCGCTTGCAAATAAGTATTATCAATAGCACTAGCTGCATTTATAGCACTCAATAAAGTTGATTTTGAACCTATTTGAAATTGACCATTACTGCTTCCCTCAACTGCAGAATCATATAATGCCTGCGCCTTGCTGATTGTTGTTGTTAAAACACTGATATCTGAAGTCATCCCCACCCCGGTAGGAGTTGGAGACGGGGTTGCGCTTGGGGTTGTGGTAAATACTGATGATGGTGTACCTAGACCAGTCTGATTAACTGCCGAAACTCTAAAATCATAGCTCAAACCATTAGTTAAACCGATCACAGTGGCTGAAGAAAAATCAGTTGACCCGCTGCCAAACACTGTCCAAGTACCGCCGACACTTAATTTATATTCAACTTGATATGCCACAATTGAAGACCCAATGTCTGCTGTTGGTCCTGTCCATGACAGAATAACTTGAGTATCGCCTGGAATACCAGTCAGATTAGTTGGTGCGGAAGGTGGCGCCACTGTAGTGCCAATAGTCGAAGTTGGCGTTGGTGCTGCTATTGGACTTGTAGTTAATACCGCTGATGGCGAACCTAATCCAGTTTGGTTAACTGCCGAAACTCTAAAATCATAACTAATATCATTCGCTAAACCGTTGACAGTTGCACTGACACTATCAGAACCAGTATTAATTATTGTCCAAGTAGAACCAGTCGACAATTTGTACTGGATTTGATAACTGACAATTGAAGAACCCACATCAGATGGACCAGTCCAAGACAAAATCACTTGAGTATCGCCAGGATATCCAATTAAATTAGCTGGTGATGAAGGAGGTGCTGCAGTTGTTCCCACAGTTGGAGTTGAAGTTGGTGCCGCCATTGGTGTGCTGGTAACTATATTTGAAGCCGATCCCATTCCTACCGAATTAATGGCAAAAACTCTAAAATCATAGCTTGTTCCATTAACCAAATCAGTCACCATTCCCCCGGCATTAACCGACACCCCGTCTGCAAACACTGTCCAAGCTCCGCCAACAGTTGCTTGATATTCAATTTGATAATCCGTAATCGCTGCTCCGCCATTATCAACAGGAGCAATCCAAGTTAATGCCACTTGGCCATCACCTGCGGTAACTTGTAATCCGCTTGGTGCCCCTGGCACATGATTGGAATAAGTTATTTTTTGAATTCGATTATTATTGCTGTCAGCCACATAAACAGTATTATTATTGTCTACAGCAATTCCTTCTGGTTGATTAAATTGGCCAACAGCCGACCAGCTAGTGGTTCCGACATCATATCTTTGAACTCGATTATTATTACTATCTGCCACATAAATATTGCCGCTGCCATCAACATCAATTCCTGATGGTTTATCAAACCCGCCCACTCCAGTTCCGGCCACACCCATATTTGTCCAACTAGTAGTGCCAACATTATAAATTCTTATTTGATTATTATTACTATCTGCCACATAAATATTGCCGCTATTATCCAGGTCAATTCCTTCTGGTCTATTAAATCCTGAACTGCTGATAACCGTCCAAGCAGTTGTACCTACATCATACTTTTGGATTCGATTGTTATAAGTATCTGCCACATAAATATTGCCGCTATTATCAACTGCCACATCTTCTGGTAAATTCAATTCACTTGAACTACCTATACTCAACCAACTGGTTGTGCCCACATTGTAAATTTGGATTCGGTTGTTAATTGTGTCGGCAATATAAATATTGCCGCTGCTGCCAACTGCAATGCCCTCAGGTTGATCCAACTGGTTTGCTCCAGCCCCAAAACTACCGACGCTTGACCAGCTGCTCGTGCCCACATTGTAAATTTGGATTCGGTTGTTATAAACATCGGTCACATAAACATTTCCGCTGTTATCAACTGCCACATTATGAGGGTGAAGAACATTCCCTATTCCATTTCCAGTTGAAACCAAAACACTCCAGCTAGACATTCCGGCATCATATTTTTGTAATCGATAATTATTAACATCAGTCACATATATATTATTAGAACTGTCAATTTTGATTCTTGTTGGATAGTCAAATTGACCAGTTCCTGTTCCTAAACTGCCGATTGCTGACCAAGTTGTAGTTCCGATGTCATATTTTTGCAGTCTATTTTGGCCTCCATCAGCCACAAAAATATTACCAGCGCTATCTACCGCAATCCCCATTGGTTCAAGAAAAGCTCCCAATCCAGCACCGCTGCTGCCCATTGTTGTCCACGTAGTCGTCCCCACATCATAAATTTGAATTCGTGAATTACCCTTATCTGCCACATAAATATTGCCACTATCACCAATATCTATTCCTTCAGGACTATTAACCTGTCCCGCTCCGGCTCCAGAACTACTGATAATTGACCAACTAGTGCTTCCTGAATCATATTTTTGAATTCGGGAATTGCCGTTATCTGCCACAAATATATTATTATTAGCATCAACCGCTATTCCAGTTGGTTGAAAAAATTTGCCGACTGCACCCCCATAACTGCCCATCGCCGTCCAAGTTGTTGTCCCCACATTATAAATTTGGATTCGATCATTCCCAGTATCCGCCACGTACACATTATTGTTATTATCAACAGCTATTCCCTCAGGACTATTGAAAAACCCTACTCCGGTTCCATAAGTACCAATAACTGTCCAGCTGCTGGTGCCCACATCATACTTTTCAACTTGACTATTATTTTTATCAACTACATATACTTTGCCGTTTTTATCAACCGCCGAATCAAAAACATTAAATACTGTCGAAGAAATAGTGGAAATCTGATCAGGTTGGGAAAAATTAATCGCCAAAATTTTAGCGGCAAAATAAAAAAACGGTGCTAGTAAAAACAAGATAAAGACGATCAGTGTTTTCCAAGGCAATGATCTATTCTTTAGCTTACTAATTATTTTCAATATATATTCATGTTAACTAGTCCTAGTTAACAAAACAATACCTCAATACAAACACTTCCCTTTTACTTTACTTAAACAAACTCATCAACGATCTCAACTTATTCTTAATAATAATTTTGTATTTATAAATCGTTTTATTCTTATTGGCTTGCACTGGCACCCATTCCGACCATGGACTAATGGTACAGCCATTGATTGCTGCTACTTCAAAGTAATAAGTCTTT
>WARW01000003.1 GCA_013387215.1 Patescibacteria group bacterium | reverse complement strand
TTCATATTTCCCATCAGGAAATTTATTTCGTTTCCAGTAACACCCATAGCATTTTAAATATCTTTACTGGTTTTGCCCTCAAACATCAGACTGAAATCCTTTCCTTGCTTCAAAAAGACAACCCTGAAATATATACCGTTTGGGAAAAAATATTAAATAAACAGCAGCAGATTGATCCTCGTGATTTTATTTATTTTGCTTTTAAATATTATTCCAACAACCCCACTCTTCAAAAATTATTTAAAAATTATCAAAAGAAACTTGGAATTATTTCTATTTCCAATTCTGACTATTTAAATTTAGAAGTACAAATTTTTCCTGTCAAAAATTTGCTCAAATCTGACTTTTTAGATTCCCGCATAAAAATCAGAAAACCTCAAAAAATAGCCAATTCTAACGCCTTAATTTTTAACATCGACTATCCTTTGGGTTTTTCTGCCTACCATATTTTGTCTGAAGTCATGGAAAACGTTAAAAAAATAAAAGGCATTTATATCCTTGGTAAAGCCGCCATCCTTAATGGAGAAATTGGCGACATTCAAATTCCTCGGTTGGTTTTCGATGAACACACCCAAAATTCTTATATGTTCAAAAATTGTTTCAACACTTTCTTCCCCTACACCGACAGTCAAAATTCTATTCTAACTAACCAAAAAGCTGTTTCCGTTCTTGGTACTTTTCTTGAAAACAAAGCTCTTCTGAATTATTATTCCAAAAATAATTTAACCACCGTTGAAATGGAATCTGGTCCTTATCTCGGTGCTATTACCGAAGCTACATATGACCAACAAACTCCAAAAGGAACTATTGTCGACTTAAATAATGCTCCGTTCGATTTAGGGATTATTAATTATTCCTCAGACACACCATATTCAAGCCTTCAGAACCTCGGTTTTCGTAATTTGGGTATCAATGGTATCGAACCAGTCACACTTGGTTCCTTGGCCATCTTACAGCGCATAATTAACCTCGAAGAAGGTGTTGGTGAAATTTAAGCTTCAACTTTAACCATCAGTGATTCGAATTCTTCTTGGCCTAAAGATTCTTTTTCAACTAAAATCTTTGCAATTCGATCTAATTTATCTCGATTATTGCGAAGAATATCTCTGGCGTTCTCAAATGCTTTGGTCACAAACTTTTTTATTTCTTTATCAACTTTTGACATCATTCGATCAGAAATTTTAGCTGGTTCCATATAAGCTTTACCCCAATCACCAACATCAATTTGTGGTCCTAAATTTACTGGGCCCAAATCACTCATACCCCACTCAACTACCATATCTCTAGCAATTCTGGTTACAGTCGAAATATCAGATGATGCACCAGTGGTCACATCTCCAAAAACAATTTCTTCAGCTGCCCGGCCGCCCATTGCCATGGCCATTTGTTTAATAAGTCTGGTCTTTGTTTCATGAACTCTATCTTTTGGTGGTACCAAAGTAAATCCCAAAGCCATTCCTCTAGATACGATTGAAATTCTATGAACAGGATCCAATTCTTCCACATAATTTACGATTGCATGTCCAGCCTCATGATAAGCAGTCATTAATCTATCTTCATCACTTTGATTTCTTCTTTTTTCCGCTCCCAACTTTACTTTCAAAGCTGCATCTTCAATGGTTGCCATGTCAATCTTTTCTTTATTAAATCGAGCTGTCGAAATGGCCGCTTCATTTAATAAATTTTCTAAATCAGCTCCTGAAAATCCGACTGTTCGTCTACCCACCACATCCCAATCAACATCTGCACTAAATGGTTTGCCTCGAGCATGAATCTTTAAAATTTCTTTTCTAGCATCAATGTCTGGCAATTCCAAAACCACTCTTCGATCAAATCTTCCTGGTCGAAGCAAAGCTGGATCCAAAAGATCACCTCTATTAGTAGCAGCTAAAACAACTACGGCAGTATTGGCTTCAAAACCATCCATTTCCACTAATATTTGATTCAATGTTTGTTCTCTTTCTCCATGTCCGCCATCCAAACCGCCTCTCATTCTTCCAATAGCATCAATTTCGTCAATAAAAATAATGGCTTTTCCTGATTTTTTAGCCGTCCCGAATAAATCTCTTACCCTGGAAGCACCCACACCCACAAGCATTTCCATAAACTCAGAACCTGCCATCGAGTAAAAAGGTACATTAGCTTCACCAGCTACTGCCTTAGCTAACAAAGTTTTACCCACTCCGCTTGGTCCTACCAATAAAACTCCCTTTGGAGCTCGAGCCCCAATTTTTCGATATTTTTCAGGATGTTTCAAGAAATCTACCACTTCCACTAAATCAGCTTTTGCCTCTTCAACTCCAGCCACATCTCTAAAACTTAAATTCTGTTTACCTTTCACAAATAATTTAGCTGTTGATTTTCCAAATCCAAAAATATTTCCAGCTCCACCGCCAGATTGTCTTCCAAATAACCAGAATATAAATAGTAATGGCACACCCACAGTCAAAAGTAAGCTCAAAATATCTCCAGCAATCTTCCAGCCTTGGCTATTTTCTACTTGAAATTGAAAATTGGATCCAGAAATATCAATCCCTTGTTGTTGCAAAATCTGGGCCATTGAAATACTTGATTCTTTTGAAGCCACTAACACCTTATTACTATCCTTCAAATTCACCATCACATTATTATCTGAAACAACCACTTTGCTTGCCTCATTCTTTTTAATTGCATCAATTGCCTGTGACAAAGAAACTTGGTTAACTTCTTGAGGTAAAAATAACTGTCTTAAAGTTGAAATTACCCAAAATAATAATACTAAATAGATAGCTAGCTTTAATATTTGTTTAGGGCCGATAGTTATCTTTTTAATTTTGGTTCCGTTTGGCAAATTATTCATCATCTCTTTCTGAATATCACCACTCAAATCTTCTTTTTTTTCCTTATCTTTATCTTTTTTTTTGCCAGAAAACGGATTTAGTCTCATAATTTTCTGAAATAAATTCTCACTATTTTTCATTTTTACTATTATACCACCCAAAATTTATAGCTAACTGATAAAAATATTACCGTATATTAACCGATTTTATTCCGCAATTAATTCTATTCTCGAAGTAAATTTAAGGCTACAATTTTTTACGAGTTTCAACGCGGTAACGCATTGAGGGAGAAAAAAATTCGTAGCAAAAATTTATTTACTTGTTAATTAATTACCACTCAATTCAATTAATTTATCTCTATTATCATCCTTGCCTTCCCTAACCCAAAAATCATGATTACACTTAGTGCACTTGTAATAAATTCTAAAATTATCATTTTGATAGCTGGTTCTAATCGGCTCCATCAAACCTTTGCAACCGCTTAACCTATCGCCAGGCACTGCTTCATCCACATGTTTTCCCCATAAACACTGTGAGCAATGATCAGTACAGCCATCGCCTTTCATTTCAAAACCGCAATTTTCACATCTAAAATTCTCCACCACTTTTTTCATTTTCATATCCCTATTTTATCAATCAAATAATGCTGGCGAAGCAAAAGAAATTTTTAGCACGATATAAAGTGAAGTTTTGAGATTCTACGGAGCACAATCATGTGAGCGAAGCGAAACGCGTGAGCGCTGCGAAGCGAGTCCTTTTAGAGGACACCGGAAATCTCAAAACGAAACAAAATTTATTTGTCCAACTCAATCCCCATCTTAATATCCTGATCCAATTTAGAATTAAACAATAGTTTTCCTCCCACTAAACTAGCAGTAGGTTGCACTTGAACTGCCTGCCATTCTGGTGGATATGAAATTAAAGTAACCAAACCTGTATCTCCAAAACCTGATTGTTTTTGAAAATAATTAACATAAGAAATTTTATTCATTTTACTCAAATCAATTCCGGTTGAATATCTGACTTCCACAGTTCTTTTGGTCGAAACTGGCACTGTCATCAGAAAACCAATTTCTTTTTTTCCATTAATTTCTCTTATTTTCAACTCCCCATCAGAATATGTTTTTTTAGATGTTGGATTATTGGTATCAATCAAACTTACTTGTGACAAATTGACATTGCTTGGCAAATAAATTCTCATATAGTTTTTATAGTCACCGCCTGGCCAATTAGCATTTTTAGCCGTATTTTCATAATTGATTTTTAATACTCGGCTTAAAGATTGGTTGGAAAAATCAACTGTTTCTTCCATGGTTCGATACAAAAAGTAGTTGGCTTTATTTACTCCCAAATTAGCTTCAACCACATACAGATAATCACTAATGCAACCCTCCACTCCGCATTTTCCCTGATATATGGCTCCATTCCAATTCAAATCCGCCAAAACATTGGCAGAATTTTTATTATTAAGTGCAATCTGCATATTATTTTTTTGCAAAGAGTCGATTAAGGCTTCCACTAAACTTAATTTCTGATCAGCTTTTAGGTTTTGAATATTATCAAATAATTGTTTTCCTAAACCTCCCAAAAAGCTTGCCTTTTGAGTTGATCCTGGGAAAAATTTTGTTTCGGCATAAAATTCTGCTTGTTCATACAAATTATCTTTATTAATCCTTTCTTTAAAATCAGGGACAAATACCTCTCCAACAGCCCCAAGAACTGCTCTTGCCACTCCCAAGTTAATTCCAATCACCCCATCTACTTTTTTGCCAGTTTCCTTGTCTAAAAACCATTGTAAATCAACTGCTGCATCTGGAAAATTAGCATTCCAATTTGCATCTCTCATATAATAGTTGGCTTCTCCCAAATAATTTTTGATTTCTTCTGGTGGTTCCACATGTCCATTCAGCTGGCCGTCAGCCTCATAAACATCTTTGATTTCAAAATTTAAAAGCTTTCCCTTCTCGAAACTCAAAAGCCCATATGAGCCAATAAATCCGCCGCCAGGTCTTATTTCTGTTTCATTTTGAAGCAAAACTAAATATTCTCGTTTCTTTCCATCTAAACCCAAAAAGTCCGGAGCAATTTTTATTGCTTTTGAAGATAACTCAATATATTTTTTGCCTTGATTCAGGTCAGCAATTTTCTTCTGCAGTCCGCTTCTCCATCTCATTGGCAGCCACTCCCAATCTCCACTCAGTCTGGCTTGAAGCACTCCGATTTTGCTTGAAACATCATCTAAATTTCCCGAAACTGAATTTAATTCCTTATCCCAATCTATGGCTTTGTTTTTAAAAATCGCATCATTTATTTCATCTCCCGATTGGGCCAATTCAACCAATTTGCTTTCTAGTCCCAATGCTTCTTCTTCCGCTTTAATAACAGTTTGATAATGCCGCATTCCCGCAAATTGATTTAATCCCCAATCGTCAATTTTTCCATCAATCGTTCTCAGTTTAATCAAATGCTTATTTCCCAAATTTTCAGCTTCAGTATACTTTTTATTTTTAGTCAAAACTGATATTTCATTTATGCTTTTCCAAGCCTTATAAGTCGAGATTCCCCAACCGACTGGCACGGCTAAAACCACAATTAATACTGAAACAATCGCAAAAATTAAGGCTTTCTTATTTATTTTTATTTTTAAGCTTGGTCTTCTATTCTTCTTTTCCGTTCTTTTTTCTTCTATTATTTCTGGTTTTTTCTCTTCTGGTTTACTTTCCTCAACCGGCTCGCTTCTTGCCTGTCTCATGTTTGAATTCTTTACCACAAATTGACTAAAATCGTCCATTTCTTCAACCAAAACTGCTTCTTCTTCTTTTTTTTCTTCAAACGACAATGGTTTAAAAATATGAGTTGGGTGTTCCTCTTTTTTTTCTTCTTTCTTAATTATTTCCTTTTCTATTGGCTTTTCCACCTCTTTTACTTCTTCCTCTTCAATTATTTTTACCGGTTCTTCTTCAATTTTTTCTTCCACAATTACTTCAAATGATTTTTTAGGGCTTTCTCTTTTTTCTTCAACTTCCGGCAAAATTACTGTTTTCTTCACTTCTTTTTTCTCAGGTTTTCTTCTACTTTCTTCATCTATTTTTACAAAAAAATATTGCAACGTTTCTTTAACTCCATCATTAAAATCAATCCTTGCCTGCCATCTCAGTTTCTTTTGAGTTTCCAAAATTTTCTTTTCATCCCATTCCAAAAGTTCCATCTTTTTTTGCATCACCTTATACCTTGTCATCTTAGCCTCGTTTATCAAAACGCCGGCTAATATTTCTGAATTAATTTCACTTCCCGCTAACGTATAAATTTCTTCTTCAGTTCCGGACAAAAAACTTGCTCTTAAAACTGCATCTACCAAATCTTCCACACACAACAACCTAAATCTATCCTCTACTGGTGGCAGCAATAAATTTTTATTAAGTACTGCTTGTTTAAAAGCCGCCACTAAAAATCCAGTATCTTTGCTTTCTTCATTATCATCCATCCCCGGCCCATATACTCCATTAGCTTCCACCAATCGCCAATTCAACTTATTGTTTTTCAACTGGCCTTGCAATTGCTCTGACTTCAACTGGTTATTAATGCAAATTATGGTTATTTTTTCACTTTCTTCCACTAAATTATTCCAAGCTCCAAGATCCCCGTTAAAATCAAAAACATAATTAAAATTACCCTCTACTTCCTCTAAATTAGCAAAATAATTGAAATTCTTAATCTCATTCAACCCATCCACATATTCCCCCACTCCTACCACGTTAATGTCTTTACTTACAATTTCTTCGGCTAGTTTTTTAGCAGCAAAATGTCCGATTCCAATAATTAAAGCGTTTGGTAAATCGGAGTTCATACTACTTATTTTAGTTTAAATGTTTACTATTTTCTTACGGTAATAAATCGGTTATTATGCGGTTATTACTTGCCAAAAATAGTCATAACCAAGCTAATTAATTATAAGGAGTAACGTGAAAAAATGTAATGACGTGATTATAGATATATGTAAGTATTTTTAATGTAAATACAAACGAGTTCAGATGGTATTTTTCAAAATCGAACCTGGTTCCGAGAGGGGAATCTTGAAAAGAAAAAATTTTCTATCAAAAAAATGTCAGCACAGTACTGATTTTAGGGGTTTTCACGTTGTAAAAACGTCATTATTTTAGCTAGGGGAATATATCAAATGTATATTATTTTAGGTCGTGATTTAGGAACGGAATCATGTGAACAAAGTGAACGCGTGAGTACCGCAAATCACGATCTAAAAAAAATGGAATAAATTTAGCTTTGTTATTTAAGCGCGCAGTATCTGAGTGGATATTACGAAGGCTCGAGCACTGCAAATTACAAAGCTAAATATAAAACACTACCTAGCCTTTTTCCAAAGTCTCCAACTCATCAAAATACAATTAGTAGCTTCAGTTATGCCTGTCACCACCGCTGCACCCATCATTCCATAGCGGGGAACCGCCCATAGGTTTGCAGCAATATTCACTGTTAACGAAATTAAGCTAAAAATCAAAATATCTTTTTGCCCGCCTTTAGCAATCAAAGTAAATCCAACCAAGTGGCCGATATATGAGAAAGCCAAAGCAATTAAAAGCACCCTTAAAACCGGAATAGATGGTGCAAAACTAGCGCCTCCAAGCACGTTAATAATAAAAGGGGAGAGTAAATAAACTGTTGGAATGAGTAAAATCAAACCTAAAACGATTAGTAAAGTTGAAGATTTAAACAATTTTCTTCTTTCTGTGGTTTCAGAAGACATCAAAGGAAAAATACTATTCACAAAAAAATAAGCCGGTTGGATTAAATTAGAATAGATTTTATAAGCCAAACCGTAAAAAGCGACTTCTTTAATGCCGATATATTTTTGAATCAATAGGGAATCGATAGCCCGGTCATAACCGGCAAATACGATTAAATACATTCCCATTGGCCAAGATTCTTTCAAAAATTTTTTCAAAAATACCCAGTTTATTGATCTAATTGCTTCCAAATTAAACACTTCTCGTACCAATCCGATTCCAAACACTAAACTAATGATTCTGGCTAGCAAATAAACTCCAAACACCCACAATAAAGTAATTGGTTTATTCCAACTTAAAAGGGCAATCAAAAATAAAGAGGGGAATACGATATCAATTAATACTTTCAAATCCATTCTCAATTTCGTTTGAAACACGATTTCTAAGCTCCCCGCAATTGAAGTGAACCAAATCATCGATAAAGAAACTAACGATTCAATTCTAATTTCCGCAAATCCATTCCATAAAAATATCACCAAAAGTCCAACTAAAAAGGCAATTGTTGAAGTCATTAATCTCAGCCAGGTTGCTTGAATAAAAATATTTTCTCTTTCTTTGCCAGTTTTCAAAGATGCTTCTCTGACACCAATAATTTTTGTGCCGAAATCCGCCAAAGAATCAAGAATAATAAACACCGAAGTTACTAATGTATAACTGCCGTAAACATCCGGTCCTAATTTTCTGGTCAAAATACCGGTTGTTACCAAGCTAATTAAAACAGTAATTCCTTTACCAAACACTTGTACTGCCGTATTAATAATCGGTTTCTTTAACATCCATCAATTTTACCATTCCTATCCTGACTTTTTATTTATATTATTCCCAACACCACGGTTAAAAGCCACCAATTTTGGGGCAGGGTAATCCAATAATGGTCCCACATTCCACTTATTAAAATCAAAATTAAAATCAATTTATCGGAAATTTTCCCAACTTTATTTTTATAAAAATTAATTAAGCTTAATCCTAAAAGTCCTAAACCTAAGAGTCCAGTTTCACTAACTATCAACAATAAAATATTATGAACCGGCTGCAACAAAGAATTGTTCTTTTCGTACCTAGGTAATTCAACAATAAAGTTTCCTAATCCTTCTCCAGTCCACAACGAACCACGAATCATTTTAAAAGCCGCCACATTCAAATCCCATCTTTTACTAAAACTTTCTTTATCCCAGCCTCCAATCAAATTATTTAAAGGATATTTATTAATAATTACAGCGCTTAGCATCATTAAAACCCCTAAACTTATTAAAGTTATACCAACGGCTTTCTTTTTATTTTTTATCTTTTGCCAGCAAAAATAATATCCCAAAATCAAAGCTAAAAACCATATTAATCGGCTGCCGCTAATAATAATTCCTAAAATTCCAAACCAACAAACTGTCCACCACCACACCTTATTTTTTATTTTGCTTTTAAATCTAATCCATAAAACCAAACTTAACAAAACAAATCCCGCTAGACTATTTGGGTGGGAAAAAGTTCCATAAGCTCTCAAAATTCCTTTCCCAAATATTGACATTTGGGCAATCCCAACTGTATTAATATTAAAATTTCTTTCTCCTAAAAAATACCAAATACCATCTAAACTTCCACCAGAAACCATCTGGCTCAAACCTAAAATACTTTCACCGATAATCCAAACTGGAATAATTTTAAAAAGATATTTTTTAACTTCATTTTTTTGGCTTTTTAAAAAATTTATAGTCCAAATAATTTGTAAAATAATAAGCCACCGGTAAACAGCCACGCCCTTATTTTCCGCTACTAATAGATTAATTCCCACAAATAGGGTCAATAAAAAATATTCCCATTTTAAAATTCTTTTAATTTTTTCAAAACTGAAATTAATTAAAAATAATCCAATCCAAATTAAATCTAAAAAATACAAAGTAGGGGATAAAAAATCGATTCTGATTCCCAAAATATAACTCCAATCCGGCCAAAAATGTTTTCCTAATTGAGTTGGAATTAAAAATAAAAATATGAAAAGCAGCCAACTGCTTATTTTTTGCCGAATTTCAACCACGCCCTATCTTAGCATAAATATTTTATGCCTTTAGTTTTATTACTACGTGTCTTTCTTCACCTTCACCCTCAGACTCCGACACTATTTCTTCAATATTTGAAGCTGCCATATGGCAAATTCTTCTTTCATACGAACTCATATTAGTTAAACTGACAGGTATTCCGGTTTGGATTACTTTTTCAGCTAAACTTTTTACCATATTTTCTAATCTGACTTTTTGTTCACCGCGATAATTATTTACATCCAAAAGCACTCTGATCTTTTCATCGACTTGAGTCTTAACAATCATCGACATTAAAATTTGAATTGATGCTAAATTTCGGCCTCTAAATCCAATCAAACCGCCTGGATTTTTCACAGTTACTCCCACCCAAACTTGATCTTCCTCTCCTTCCACATCCTCAACGAAGGCTTTTTCTACTTCAAAATTCATTTTTTCCAAAAGATCACAAGCGATCTTTAAGATTTTTTCATTTCTTTCTTTGTTATCCATAGGGCTATTTTACCATGCATTATTGAGTTTTAATCCCCAATATTACTATTTATTTTTTGAAAATTTATTAAAGATTAATTGTTGACCGATCATTGCCGCTGAATTAACAAACCAATACAGCAATAAACCTAATGAAAAATTCCAGCCAATAATAATTGTCATTAAAGGCATAAGATAGGTTGATTGGGTTCTCATTGCCGCCATCATATCATCCTCTTTATCAGCAGTTGCTTTAGCAATTTTTTCATCAGCTTTTGGAGCTGGCATCATTAATTTAGCACTCCAAAATTGCAATAAACCTGATCCCAATAAAAGGATTAAAGGTAAAACTAAACTCAAACTAATTCCTTGTGAAAAAATCTTTGAAGGCACTTGAGTTAAATTCGAACCAAAAAAGTTCACATCAAATTTAAAATCATGATTGATCTTAAAATTCTGAATTAAATTATTATTAATATTATCCATACTGCCTTTACCCTCAGAATATTGAGTCACCATATTGAAAGCAGAGAAGAATAAAAGTAATACGGCGATTTGAAGTATTTGGGGCAAACATCCGGCCATTGGATTGATTCCTTCCTGCTTATACAAATCCATTTGCGCCTTAGCCATAGCTTGTTTATCATTGCCGTATTTTTCTTTTAATTTACTTAATTTTGGCTGTAATAATCGTTGTTTTTGAGCGGTTTTTAAACTGGGAATAACCAATGGAATCAAAATTAATTTAATTAAAATGGTTACCAAAATAATTGCCCAACCTAAGTTTCCTACTAAATAGTAGGCTCCAAATAGGGCGTTCACAAACGGTGCAATAAAAATATTCATAAGTTACTATTTTAACAAATCTATTCCTTTTTTACCCCATGGGTGACATTTTAATATTCTTCTTATTCCTAAACCCATTCCTTTAATTACACCATATTTTTCCACGGCTTCATATGTATATTCCGAACATGTTGGGATAAATCTACAATTATACCCGTAAGACAGGTATTTTTTATAAAAGACAAGTATTTTTAAAACTATTTTTTTCATTGTATTCTATCTGCTAGTTTTTCAATTTCCTGATTAATTTCCGTTTGGTCTTTTTCTAAAATCACTCTCTTTACTAAAAATACTCCCTTTAAATTATTTTTAAATTTTTCTAAGTTATCTTGCAGGCTGGAGGATAATAATCTTTTAATTCTATTTCTATCTACAGCTTTTTTGGAAATCTTTTTAGAAATTATAAAACCGAATTGAGTATGAGTTAGATCGTTTAATTCTGATTTTATATATACAAAACTAAAAAGAGGGGAATGATACATTACCCCTCGATTTTTAATCTCCCCGAAATCTTTTTTGCTTTTAATCCGGTTAATTTTCTTTAGCATTCACTAATTATACCGTTAGTTTTGCTCTACCTTTAGCTCTTCTTCTTTTTAAAACGTTTCGGCCGTCATGAGACATCATTCTTTTTAAAAATCCGTGAACTCTGGTTCTTTTTTTAGTTTTTGGTTGAAAAGTTTGCTTAGACATAGAAAGTATTTTATCATAAACAACCGCCACTTTTGTAATTAATCTGAATTTGTATTAAAATGACTTTAATATCCCTAAACTGACATCTTTTCTTTTGTGGAAAACTACTTTATTATAATGTGGATAACTTAAATCTCTGCCCCGAAGTTAATTTATTTCCTGCCTAAAAATAGGCATATTAATGCCTTTATAAAACAAAAATAATTATGGATTTGATAAGAATTTGGAAAAACACACAAGAGGAACTTAAAATAGTTCTAGCTCCCGCTGTCTTCCAAACTTTTGTTGCCAAAACTCAATTAATCAGTATTGAAAATAATATTGCTATTATTGCTTGTCCTAATTCTTATTTAGTTGATATTAATCATAAACGCTATTACGATCTTTTTAAAAGTGCCCTTGATAACCAAACTAAATCCAGTAATGTTTTAAATTTTATTATCCAGGAAGCCCCAAAAGGGGATTCTATAGTAGACAGCACTTCCGCCCCGCTTTTCTCCTTTTCTCCTCAAAAAAACACTATCGATTTCTCTTGTCTTCATCCTAAATATACTTTTGAAACCTTAATTGTCGGCAATAGTAATAATTTTGCCTATGCTGCCGCTCAAGGTATTGTTAAAAATCCTGGTCTTTCTTACAACCCATTCTTTATTTGGGGTGGAGTCGGTGTTGGTAAAACCCATTTAATGCAGGCTATTGGCCATGAACTTCTAAAGCATTCTCCTGACATGAAAATTAAGTATTTTCCCGCCGAAACCTTTAGTAATGAACTGATAAGCGCTCTCAAATCTAAAAACATGAATCAGTTTAAAGATAAATATCGAAAACTTGATTGTATTTTAGTTGATGATATTCAATTTATTGCTGGCAAAGAATATATTCAAGAAGAATTTTTCCACACTTTCAATGCTCTTCATATGGCCGGAAAACAGGTAATTTTAACTTCCGACCGCAAGCCTAGTGAAATCGATCGCCTTGAAGATCGTTTAGTTTCCCGGTTTATGGGGGGATTAACCGTCGATATTCAGCTTCCTGACTATGAAATGCGGGTCGCTATTATTAATCAAAAAGTCGAAGAAAAAGGCGTTCAAATAACTCCTGAAGCCGTTCAAGTTCTTGCTAATAATATCCCTGCAAATATTCGTGAAATTGAAGGTAAACTCCAAGAGGTTGTTGTTCAATCCATGGCCCAACGAGTCAGTATGATTGATGTGGATTTTATTGAAAATTATTTACACCCTCAAACTAATCCTAATTCTAGTTCGATTTTTTCTGTCAGCTCTGAAAAGGTTTCTCCTCGCCATATAATTTCTATCTGTGCTAAACATTTTAATATAAAAACTAGTGATCTTTGCGGAAAAAGCCGTAAAAAAGAATTAGTTTCCGCCCGCCATATCACTGCTTATCTTTTATTAACAGAAATAAATTTACCCCTTGAAGAAGTAGGGCATTTGCTTGGTGGCCGCGACCATACCAGTATTATGCACGCCCGTGACAAAGTCAGCACTGATTTTTCCACTAATCCACAACTCAGACAACTTATCAACCAAATTAAAAGTGCTTTCTAACCCTGTCTGAAGTTTTCCACACTTGGATTCCACTTATCCACAAACTTATCCACATTTTAATTTTGTCTTTTCCCCCGAAACTTACCCAAACTCAAGTTTACCTTATAAGATAAAAACATCTTTTTTCACCACTACTACAACCATTTTAATACTTTCCACCACTATTTTATTTAAAAATTGCCAAATTTTCGGTCAAATTAAAAAATACTCCACTTATTCACTCTCCCTACTAATACCTACTACTATTCTTGATATAAATATTTAATTTTATTAAGAGCTTTAAACTTTGTTAATTTGTTGATAACATAAAGCCAATGAAGCTTTCCCTTCTACAAGAGAATCTTACAACTGCCCTAAGTAATGTGTCTCGGTTCGTTTCTTCTAAGTCACAACTACCTATTCTTAATAACATTCTCTTATCTACTGATAATGGTCGTCTTAAACTCTCAGCTACTAATTTAGAGTTGAGTATTAATTATTGGATTG
Source organism: Patescibacteria group bacterium (assembly GCA_013387215.1). Taxonomy (GTDB): domain Bacteria; phylum Patescibacteriota; class Microgenomatia; order UBA12405; family UBA12405; genus WARW01. Next base: position 63,495 of record WARW01000003.1, on the reverse strand, counting down.
GTGCCAAAATTGAAGAAGAGGGAAGTATAACTATCCCAGCCAAAGAGATTACAGAATTTGTTTCTTATCTCTCCTCAGGTAAAGTCGACCTCACTTTAAATGAGAATAATTTACTTACTCTTTCTTCTGCTAAATCTGAATCAAGTTTTACCACTGTTAGTGCTGCTGATTTTCCTGAATTTCCAAGTATCGATCCAAACACTTCCTTTGAAATCGATTTGTCTATTTTAAATCAAGCTATTACCCAACTAGCCTTTGCCGCTGCCACCGATGACACTCGACCAGCTTTAACTGCTATTCTTTGTCAATTTTCTGAAGATAATTTAACCTTAGCTGCCACCGATGGTTTTAGACTTTCTTTTAAAAGTATTAAACTCGTCAATCCAATAAATTTAAATTCTGACCAAATTACTTTCTTAATTCCGGCAAAAAGTTTAATCGAAGTCACTAAACTTGCTAAAAACGCCAAGAAAATAAAAATAGGGCTAACACCTGATGGTCACCAAGTTGTATTCGTTCTAGACGACGTAGAGTTGGTTTCCCGTCTTATTGAAGGGGATTATCCGGAATATAAAAGAATTATTCCTGAATCTTTCACTACTAAATTATTTTTAAATAAAGATGAATTTACTCAAGCAGTCAAAATTGCTTCAGTTTTTGCTAAAGAATCAGCTAATGTTATTAAATTAAATATTAAAACTAATTCCATCGATATTACCGCCAATGCTCCTCAAGTTGGTCAAAACAAAGCTTCAATTGAATCTAAGATAGAAGGGGAAACTTTAGAAATTGCTTTTAATTATAAATTCTTATCTGATTTCCTAAATGTTTGTAAAAGCCAAGAAATTTTAATTGAATTAAATGAACCATTAACTCCTGGCTGTTTTCATGACCAATCTGATCCTCAATTCACCCACATCATCATGCCTGTCCGTTTGCAAGATTAATTAACAAAAACTACTTGGTAATCTACTGGATTTAATCCATTCTTCTCCAGCCATTTTATTATTTCCTGTATAACAACTGCCTTATCAGGATTCAATAGTTTTACTTTAAAAGTATTAACCGAATCAAATTCTTGAACAATAAAATTTTTTGAAGAGTAGGGTAATTTTAACTTATTTGTTGCACTTTTTGATACTTCTTTAATAATAGAAGTTTTTAATTTAGAACTTGAGCTGGAAACAGGAATTGTTGGGATATTTGTTGGTGAAATTTCAGCTGAAGCCGATGGAGTAGGCGAGATAGAAATTTCTGGTTTCACTCCAGAATCTTTATATCCGTAAACCGATTTAATTATAAACAAACTTATTGCTATAAAACTTAAAATTAAAATCAATTGATATTTCTTTACGAACTGAAAAAGATTCATATTAAAATTATATTATATTTCCCAAAAACTATTCACCGTATTTCCAAGTGATTTTATTTTCGCCCTTAATTAGCTCTTTATCTTTTAACCATGCTTTTAATAACGGTTCAATATTTGAAATATCAGCTTTATTTTTTACCTTCACTTCCAATACTAATGGCGCTAAATATTTTTCCACCGTAAATCCTTTACCTTCATATGGCAAAAATTGTTCTAAAGGATATTGGGGATCACTGTTGGTAATATCAAATGGCTCAGGGGTTGTTTTTGCAGTTGATAAAGTGGGGAGAAGGTGGTCTTTTAAATTAACTGTTTCTGAACTATTATTTTGATCAATTTTATTTTGATTTTCAGTTTTGGTTTTTGTTTGGGTTTTAGGGTTGTTTAATTGGAGTAATAAAAAAAATAGTAAAACTCCCAAAATTCCAGAAATTATTTTATGCTTTTTAACAAATTCAATTATTTGATCAATTATCCTTAAAAGTAACATTTGGTCGTCCGTAACTAGTAAAAGTAGGTCCTACATAACCATTATATTCTATCCCTTCTTTTAATATCAAAACTTGACCAGCCACCAACCCTTTTGAATTATCTCTATATCTTTGACCAACAGCTTGGATAAATAATGGCTCTCCATCTGTCGGATCAGTTCCAATACACAATGCTACATGGCCATCCATACAACCCACATCTCCAGCTTTTAAGCTTGCTCTAGCCACTGGTGCCGCTAAATTGCAGATATCTGCCGATCCGCCGCCGTTTGAAATTTGTCTGCCTGTTAATTGAAAATAAGCCCAATCAACGAATCCAGAACAATCTAATCCTGATGGAATTTGGAGTCCGGTTGACCAACTCTTATCAGCAGTTACTGTTTTTAATTGCCCCCAGCTAGGGTTTGCTCCTTTATGAGGATATTTTCCGCCCCAAAAATAAGGTAATCCCAATAATGATTGGGCCACATTCACTAAATCCGCTCGAGTAAACTCAGCGCCTACCACTGGCACATTAAAACTTAAATTTAAACTATGAACACTGCCTGGATCAAAAACTTGTCCGCCTTCCTCATTTATATCTGTGCTGTCTTGGAGTGTGGTTGGTGGAACTAAACTGGAAACAGTGTGTCCTTGAAGCATTTGATATCCAAATAATCCCACAAAAAAGGCAATTATTATTGGGCCGACTGCTGCTGCTGAAACAGCTGCAACCAAAGCAATGGTTCCTACTACTAATAATTCTACTAACTCTACTCCTTTACCTAATATTCCACCTAAACCTTTACCAAAATTATCCTGAAAAAACTGTTTAGCTCCAAATAAACCAGACTCAATCCCTAAAGATTTTAAAATCCCATCTTTTATTTTATTAACAACTTTTTTTACTACTCCTAAAACTGTCGCTGCCGCTACTACAATTGCTCCAACTCCTGTTGCTGATAAAGCCGCCCCTCCGACTACTGCTACTCCTGTTGCCGCTGCTCCACCTGCTACTGCAGCTCCGCTGGCGGCTGCGCTAGCACCAGCTTGCACACCACCACTTAAAATTCCTCTCAATACAATTCCAAAACCTTCCTGTAAACCTTTTTCTGCAATTATTTTTAATGAATTTTCTGCAAAAGCCTTTACTGCCTGGTTGCCAATTCTCTCTATAATATAATTAGCCCCCTTCATTCCGGCTTTTCCCAAAAGTCCTCCTGAAAAGCTATCTAATTTTTCTAGATAAGTAATGTATTTTTGCGCTTTTCCAAATAAAACGTTAATTTGGGGATTAGTTAAAACATTTGCAATATTCTCAAAAGATCGGCATTCTTTAATATCAAAAGGTAAATTAATATTGCCAAGTCCCTTTTTAATGTCATCATATCTTTTAAAAATATCTTTAACATCCCCAGGCTTTTTTTTAAGTAAATTTGTTATTCCTTTTAAATCGGTCCAAGCTTGATTTATTTGTCCTGGACTATTAGTTTTAGAGGCATTATTTACGGCATCATTTTTATATTTTTCAAGTGTGCTGTCGGAATAATATATTTCTCTGATTAATTGTTTATATTTTTGGACTTGGACTTTTTGTTCTTCGCTTAAATATGGATTTTCTTTTTGGATTTGAAGATCAATTATTTTTTCAAGATGATCGCCTCTAAAATCTTGAACCGTTTCTCTATTTGTTTCTACCCATTTATTTAATTCTAAATCGATTGTTTTTATGGCGGTTTTATTTACTGGAGCTTCGTGTTTAAAGTCGCTCACATCTTCTTCTTTTAGAATCCTAATAATTTCGGAATTTAAGTCATTTATTTGCTCTGTTTTAGTAACAACCTCTTCGCCTAAAATTACATTCTTAACTGCTGTCTCGATTTTATTTTCAACAACGTCGCTGTTTCTCTTAATTAATTCCTCGGTTCTTTCGTCTTTCTTTAATTCTAAAATTATTTTCTGGCTAATTTCCTCAGTTTTTGCTTCAACGGCAATATTAGCGGTAACGACTTCAATTTCTTCTTTTAAATTAGCTTTAAATGTTTCTTTTTCTTCTGGTTTAATTATGGAGTAAGGCAATTCATCGCTTATCTTTTCTACAACTCTATCAACTGTTTCTATATCCACATCTTTTTCGTTTAAAACTACAGATTCGAATGTTTGTTTTGAAATATCTCTTGATACTTTTTTTAATTCTTCTTTTACTTTTTCATCAACACTGCTGTCTGATTTTATGTCTTGTTTTTGATACTTTAATAATTCTTCTTCAACTTTATTCTCAAATTTAAATTGTTCTTTACTGATTATTTCAACTTGTTCTTCTACTTTATTTTTATTTGATTCATATTTTCCTGCATCAGTATTAGTAGTTATATCTTCAACCTCTTCTTTTCCTTGAATATATGAGTCCAAATCAATAACTTTTTTCGCTTTATTTTCTGGTTTTAAATCATATTTTTTATTTTCTTTTACGTCTGGTTTTAAATCATAAAAATCATCAATCGTATTTTGCTTATATTTCCCTAAATCAATTACATTATTTTCGGAATTATTATCTTTTTCATTAAAACCTGTCTTTATGTTTTGAGTTGTCGCTTCACTTTCTTGTCGGTATTTATTTAAATCGATTAATTTTTCCTGAGTTAAAGGTTTTTTAGTTTCATTTACTTTCTTTAAATTGTTTTCAAAAATTTCTCGTTGTCTTTGAACAAAACTATCAATAGTTTTTCTTGAAATTAATCCCTTATTTTCTTTATAAATTTTATCTGCAGCCTCTTCACTGTCAAATCCTTTTTCTAGATATTCTTCATATTCGTCTACTAATTCATCAATTTTTGCGACTGGAACTGCCGCTTTATCAAAATTATCATCCGTCTTTGTCTCAAAGTCTTTCAATGCTTCAATAACGCTTGGCACATCATAAACCTCAAGTTCGCCTAAATAATTCTCAATACTTTTTTCAAGAACACTTCCTTTAATTAATTTTCCACCAATATTTCTTAGTTCTCTTAATACCTCAATAGCTTCTTCAGGAGTCGAAATTTCACTCGCATTTAAGTAGTCTATTTTTTTCTCAATCGGATTTTTCTGAGCAGTCGCTAGATCTGGCATTTATTACAAGATATAAATAAAATTTACAAAAGCGTAAAAAACAGTGTTAGATATTAACAAGGCACTGTTTATACAAATTATATCAATCATTCAGACCTAAAACTTACACAATCCCGTCACCAAAAATATCATCATAATTCAGTTTTTTCTCTTCTTTAGGTTTGTCTGTATTAGTGCTAGGAGTTTCTACTTTTGCAATCGGAGTTTGTATTGGATTAATCGAAGCTGCTTTTACTGGTGGCAGTTTTATTTCACTTGTCGGAGTAGGAGATTGGCTTGGAGTTTTTTGAGTTGGCGCCACAAATTCTGGCACAATTTTTTTGGCCAGTTGTGGTGGCTGCGGAATTTTTTGTTCAACTTGATTCAAAAAGATTGGTTTTTTGTTTTCCAAATTATTTGATTGAGAATTATTTGTTGAGTTTCCAATTGTTTCCGTTTTTAAAATCACATTATTATTTACTGGTTGGTCTAATTTTGGCAGAGGAGGAAGTTGGTTTGTTTGAACTGGATTTGGTGTTTTAAATATATCTTGATACTTTGGCAATTCACCTTCTTTTGTAAACACCGGTGTTTGGTTTGCCTGCTTAATTTGTTCTTCTTTTTCTTGATGTTCTTTTAATTCTATTTTTTCTTTTTCCTCAAGTTCATTAATTCTTTGTTGTAAATCTAAAACTACCACTTCTGGTCGATTCCCAGAATTGCTTGCTGGAGTTTGTAAAACAGTTGGACTTACTGGTGTCGGATTATTTATTACCGGGCTTGGATTGACATTATTTGTCTCTTGAGTCTTAATTTCTGGCATTTTAATTTCCACTACCTTTTCAACAACTAATGTTGGAGGAGTCATAGGAATTTCCGGTTTAGTTTCAATTATTGGTTTATTTATCGGAGTTGGATTATTGATTGGCTGAGCATTAACCACAGGACTTTCTTTTATTGGAGGAAACACTGGAGGCTTGGGTAAATCTTGAGCTTGTGCTTGGGTTTTTTTAATTTTTAAAACCTCTTCTGGGTTGGAAGTAATTAATTGATGTTCGTCATCGGAAGAGATAACTCGAATAGCCACATGATTTTGACCGGCAAAAAATATTCCTTCACCTTTATCTGCGCTTAATAATAATTGTTTTTCTCCTTCCGATAAATAAAAAACTTCACCGATTTGATCAATTGCCGCACTATGTTGTTTTAAAAGAATTTGGATAGCACTGTTAGTCACAATTTCCTTTCCATAACTAGTTTTCAAAAAATCATCCACATCTTGGGTAATTGTTGTTACTCCTAAATAATATTTTCGGCCTCTTTTTACTATTCCTCTTAAAAACTCTGCTGAATCATCATATTGCATCAAATACCAAGCTTCATCGACCACTAAGATTCTTCTTTTTAAAGTTGCTTTAACTACTGTCCAAATGTAATCCAAAATAATTTGCATAGCTACTGGTCTTAAAGCATCTTCAAGATTTTTAATTCCAAAAACCACAAACGGATTAGTCAAATTAACTGTTGTCTTTTGATTAAATATTCCAGCAAACGAACCTTTAATAAATTTTTCAAATCGGGCAGCCAAACTTTGGGCTTTTTGTTCTTCCATCCCGATTAATGCTTTATATAAATCTTCAATCAACGGGGGTTCTCTCTTTTGTGTTTCTGGATCTGGTGTCACTCCCTTAGCTTTATAAGCTTCCATAATTGCCTTATCTAGGATAGATTCTTCAATTGGATCCATAGCTCCAATCATCACTTTGAAAAGTTTATGAAGACTTAAAACTTTGCTGTTTAAAGCATTTTCACCATCTTCTTCTACCAAAGATAAATCAAAAGGATTAATTTTTGAAACTTCACCATATCCAAAGGCAATATATTGTCCGCCAACTGCTTCACACAAATCTCTATATTCGTTTTCTGGATCAATTACAATTATTTCTGAACCAAGCATTAAAGATCTTAATGCCTCAAGTTTTATCATGTAAGACTTTCCGGCACCGGCAGTTGCAAATACTACTGAATTGTAGTTTTGCATCGAGAATCGGTCGAAGATAACTAAAGACCCGTTGTGGGCATTAATTCCATACATTATTCCTTTATCATCTGATAAATCAGAAGACACAAATGGAAAAGTAGTGGCTAGTGAAGTCGTATCCATGTTTCGGGTAATTTGCAGTTTATCGTCGCAAGCGGGGAGAGTGGTCACAAATCCTTCTTCCATTTGCAAAGTAGCTTTTTTGCTCACAATTAAAAGTGATCCCAAAGCTGCTTCCAAATTTTTATTGATTCTGTTTAATTCTTCTTTTGAATCTGAAGTAATCGTAATATAAAGTCCAAATTGAAAAAATCTTTCTTCACCTTTTACTAAATCTGCTTGCAAATTTAATGCATCTTCAAGTTTAGCCTGTGTTGCTGGATTAACCACTCTACCTCTTTGAATGTCAGTGCTGATTTCTGCCTCCATTTCCGTTACTTTTCGCCTCAAATCATCCAAAATTGCCTTGCCGTCTGTTGGATAAACATACATAGCAATATTCAAAGAAGCATCAAAGTTAATCAAAGACGACAACCAATTAATACCCACAAATCTTGGATATCCAGCCACAAACAAAGTTCGGTAATATTTATTATCAATTCTTAAATGATTAAAATCAACTTCTAAGGCAGATGGGGCAATAATATCTTTTGTCGACACTAATCCTTCAGTAAAAGGTTTGGTCTCTTCAACGGGATCAGTTTGGGTTGTACTTGGAGTAGTACTTGGTGCAGCTGCCGGTTTTTTAATTAATTTATCTAAAATACTCATTTTATTTAGTGGTAACAATTGGTGCATTGTAATTCAGTGTTTGCAGTTTCTGATTTACAGCCGTTTCTTCATTATAAATTTTATAATACAGTTCGATTAATTCTTTGGTGTTTAATTGTTTAATTTCCAATCCTAATCGGGAAAACAATCTCATTAAATGATCTCTTTTCGGTTCCAAACTAGCTTTTGCTTTATCTAGAATATAATCTTTGGAAAATGGTAATTCTGTTGAACGCGATTTTCCTAAAGGAGGCAGAATAGTGCTCAATGTTTGCTTGCCGGCATTTTTTATTCCCAGTTCCAACGCAGAAAAATGAGCCACCACATAAAAAGATTTTGATAACACATCATTTTTTTTAACCGTTTCTTCAACAAACTTTCGGTATAGTTGAATTCTTTGTTTCAAAAGAGAATTGCTTTGTTTTTCTTCGGCGTCTTTCAAATTATTAAGATAAACCGACACATCTTTAGCGTTTGATCTGATAATTATTTGAATTGGAAAGTTCAAAGAATTTAAAATTCCGCCATAAGCAAAAACCAAAGCCGATTGTTCCTTTTCTGATAACAAATCAAAATTGACGGAAGATATCTGCATTACCATCGCACATGATCCGTCTTTCAAAATCACCACTCCATCAACCACATCTTCGATGGGCAAATGGTCTTGAGTTGTACCTTTAATGGCAATTTTAAGTGGATCGGTAGCCATACTATTTTTTTATAACTAATATTTTAATCATATATTAATTATTGGCAATAATCCTTATCGGTTTAATAATCTCACCCTTAACATCAATATTGACCCTATCAAAACTGAAATTTTCTTTTTCACAAACTAATAAATATCTTCCATTAGCTAATGGAGTTGAAGTTTTAAATTGTCCTAAAGAATTGGTTTTTAATACTCTTGAAGGATTACCATGTTCATCTTGGATTTCAATAATCACTCCGTCCACAATTTTACCATTGCTATCCATCGCCATTCCTACCACTATATTTGGAACTTCTGGAATATCAGGCATTGGTATTGCTCCAAAATTTGCCTTTCCTGTCGCTTCGAGTTTTTCGGTTTTTAAATTCAAATTAGTTTTTTGATCATGCCAATCCTCAGTCTTTTGTATATTTTTAACCACCTCTGTTTGGGTTTGCACTTGAGGATTGCTCACTGGTACTTGTACTTTTTTCACTTCTTTTACTTCTTCAACTTCTTCTTTTACTTCTCTTTTAACTGAAGGCAGTGATTGAATAAATTCTCTTACTTTAGTTTTATCTTTAACCACTAGTACTTCTTCGTCATCGTTTGTTTCAGCACCATCTGTATCTGTAATATTATTCAAATCAATTTCTAGCCAATTTTTACTTGCTCTTTTTTTATAAATATAAACAGTCGGGGAATAAATCGATTTAATAAAAGCTACTGCCCAGGTTTCCAGCGGTCTGTCTTCAAAAGGAACAAAAGCTAAAAGTAATCCGCCTCCAGCGCAAACTGCCATTAAAGGCCACTTAACAATAATAATTAATTTGGTTGCGTTAATTAATAGTGCCAGGATAATTCCCGCCGCTGCCTTAATAAACTGTTTTAGCGTCATTTCTCCCACTAATTTAAATTCGTAGGACGAAATCTGCTGTGGAATCGCGTGTTGTTCCATTACCTAAATTTTACCTGCTAAACTAACTTATGTCCAAACTTATCATTGTTGATGGTCATGCAATCATCCATCGTGCCTATCATTCTATTCCGCCCTTAACTGTAAACGGCGAGCCGGTTAATGCTTTATATGGATTTTATTCCATGATCTTAACAGCAGTTAACACCTTAAAACCGGACTATTTAATTGTTTGTCTCGATTCGCCTGGTCCTAATTTTCGCAATGAGGAATTTATTGGTTATCGTGCGAAACGTAAACCTGCCGACATGGATTTGATCAGCCAATTTCCGAAGCTTCAATCAAGTCTTGAGGAGGCCAAAATCCCTAATTTTGCCATTGGTGGTTTTGAAGCCGATGATTTAATTGCCACCATTACTAAAAAAGCCTTAAATAAAATAAAAGTCAGCCAAACTGGTGCTAAAAAAAGAATTATTGACAATGTCACCATTATTACTGGCGATAAAGATATTATGCAGTTAGTTGGGCCAAAAGTTGAATTGTTTATGCCTATTCGTGGTCTTTCGGAAACAAAAACCATCAATTCCGAAGGAGTCAAAGAAAAACTTGGAGTGCTTCCGACTCAAGTTGTTGATCTTAAAGCCTTAATGGGTGATATGTCGGATAATTATCCAGGTGTTGCTGGAATCGGCCCTAAAGCTGCTATTGATCTTCTGACCGAATATCAAAATCTCGATAATATTTATAAAAATATAGACAACATTAAGCCAAGCCTTAAAGAAAAATTAATTTCTGGTAAAGAAAACGCCTACCTTTCGCAAAAACTAGCTACTTTGGTTTATAATATTCCACTTAAGTTTAAATTATCAGATGCTAAATGGTGTGATACTTGTGTGCAAAACTTAATTGCTGTTTTTAAGTCTTATAATTTTAAATCATTAATTGCACGTCTTGAAAAAAACAATAATATTGTCAAACCAAGCAAAAAAAATGAAGACCCCAACCAAACCAGTTTATTTTAATTTATGACCCAAACTAAACTCAAAATAGCCCTAGTTCATGATTATATAAAAGAATTTGGGGGAGCCGAGTCAGTTCTAGAAACTTTTTCCGATATTTTTCCCGATGCTCCGATTTACACTTCACTTTATTGCCCAAAATTTCTAGGTCCTCATCAAAATCGTCTTCAAAAAAAATGGGCGGGTCGTATTCATCAAAGCTTTTTTAAATTTATACCTTTTGCCAGAAAAATAATCAGTCCGCTTCGTTTATTTTCGCCGCTAGCTTTTTATTCTTTTGATTTTTCTGATTACGACTTGATTATCAGTTCCGCCACTGGTGCCTATTTTCCAAATGCTTTAAACAAAAAACAAGCTAAATTAATTTGTTATTGCCACACTCCGCCTCGTTATTTATATGGTCTGCCCACTGCCAGAGTTTTAACCAAAAACAAATTTATTTATTTTATAGTTCAATTCTTAAATCACTTTTTAAGATTTTTAGATTTTAGATTTGCCCAAAACGTCGATCAATTTATTGCCAATTCTCAAACCACTGCCGCCCGCATTGAAAAATTTTACCGTAAAAACAGTATAGTTATAAATCCTCCTATAGAAATTCCAAAAATGGCGAAGCTCGTTAATACGAAGAATAAAATTTCAGGAGCACAGCGAACGCGAAACGAAGTCGAGCCCGAAGGTAGCGAGCACCGCCAAATTTTATCTGAGTCATACTTTTTAGCAGGCGGCAGACTAGCTAGAGCTAAGCGTTATGATGTTGCCATTAAAGCCTGCAACCAATTGAATCTTAAATTAAAAATATTTGGCCGTGATTTTGCTGGGTTTATGGATGAACTCAAAAATATCTCTGGCCCCACCATTGAATTTTTAGGTGAAGTAAATCAAGAACAAAAAGAAAAACTATATTTCCAAGCCAAAGCTTTTCTGTTTTGTTCCGACAATGAAGATTTTGGCATGGTTCCGGTAGAGGCCATGTCTTTTGGTTGTCCTGTTGTTGGTTTTAAAAGTGGTGGAACTGCTGAAACTGTTATTGATGGTAAAACCGGAGTTTTATTTGATAAATTAACTCCGGAATCTTGTGCTAGGGCAATCCAAGAATTGGAAAAACTTACTAAAACTCCAAAAGATTCTCAAAAAATATCTCAAAATTGTATTAATCGAGCCGATTGTTTTTCTAAAGACAACTTTATTAAATCAATCAAAAAATTGATTTAAGCTTCTTGATTTTCCAGCCAATGTTGAGCATCAATGGCTGCTTTGCAGCCATTTCCCGCTGCCACTATTGCTTGTCTGTAAACATCATCAGCACAATCACCAGCTGCAAATAAACCTTCAACGTTAGTCATGGTTGGATAGTTTTGATTTTTACCCACAACAACTTGCCCAGTTTCTTTTAATTCAACCAAATCTTTAATAAATTGAGTAGCCGGATCATGGCCTATAGCCATAAATAGTCCATTAATTTGAATTTCTTTTTCTTCTTTGGTTTGATTATTAATTATTTTAATGGCTTCTAGTTTATCTTTTCCTATAATCTCTTCAACTTCAGTATTCCATAAAGTTTCAATTTTATTATTTTCAAACACTTTGCTTTGCTCCATTGGTGCAGCTCGGAATTTGTCTCGTCGATGAATCAAAATAACTTTATTGGCAAATCTTGTTAAAAACACTGCATCTTCGCAAGCCGTGTCTCCACCGCCAACCACCGCCACAATTTTATCTTTAAAAAACATTCCATCACAAGTTGCACATCCGCTGACACCTCTACCTACTAATTCTTTTTCGTTTGGAAGTCCCAACCATTTAGCGCTGGCGCCGGTTGTCACAATCACCGATTTGGCTTTAAGAATTGACTCATCATTAAAACATACTTCAAACACACCGTCTTTCTTTTGAATTTCTTTTACTAATCCTTGGCGAATTTCACCGCCTAAATTTTTCACCTGAGCCTGCATATCCATCATCAATTTAACTCCGCCGATTCCGGTTGGAAAACCAGGATAATTATCAACATAAGTGGTAATGGTTAATTGTCCGCCTGGCTGATTTCCCGCAATTACCACGGTTTTTAAAGCTGCTCTAATATTGTAAATTGCAGCTGTTAATCCGGCTGGACCTGATCCCACAATAATTGTGTCAAAAATTTCTTTTGTCTCTGGCATATTTCCCATTTTATCATCTAGTTTTTACTTCTACACCTGTTTTTTAGTATCATTTAAATAATGACTCCGGAAACTCGAAATATAATAAAATTTATTTTAAAATTCATCAGTCATAAAGGTTCTTTTTTCTTTTGGTTTTTTATTCGCTTTATCTCAGCTCTTTTTCCCATTTTTTCCATCTATTTATTTTCACAGATCATCGCTCTTGTCGAGAATAAATCTAATTTTTCTACGGTTTTATATCTAGTTGCCCTAATTTTTATTATTTATCTTTTGGAAAATTTCACCCGTCTTCTGTCTATTAATAAACTGGAATATCTTATTAGTGGCATTCAATTTGAAGTTCATAATTTTTTAATTCCCGATCTTGAATTAAAAAACAAATCAGCTCGTTTTGAAGCCATCCAGGCTATCAGAAACTTTTCTGAAGCTGTTCGTTTGACGCTTGAACTAATTCGTCAGCCTGGAGTCGACAGTGTGGTCTCTTTAATCGCTACACCTTTAATTTTATTTTTCTTAGATTTTAAAATCTTTATTTTTGAAATAGTCTATATTGTTGTGTACTTTTTCGTCGATGTCTACACCACCCAGCGCTATATTTACTTAAAAAATCTTCAAAATGCCAAAGTCGAAGCTTATTATGCTCGGCTTCAAGGCACTAACGACATCGATCTTGAAGAAAAACAATATAACCGGGTTCATCAAAAAATTTGTAGTTGGAATTTTATTGAATGGTTCACACTTCAAAATATTTCTATTTGTTTTTATTCTGCCGCTCTGCTTTATTTGATTTTTGAAGTCAATCAGGGGACTAAAAATATTTCTGGATTAATCCTTATCATTGGCTATCTAGGTTCCACTCAGATATTTTTAAATTCTTTAAGCCTTTTAAAAGACAAATTAGCTGATACTCGAGTTGCTCTTTATCGTCTTGGAAAAAGCGAAACGGTCACCAATATTGACCTGGATGATCTGATAAGATAGGGATATGCCAGAACTTCCCGAAGTTGAAGTTGTTCGTCAGTTTTTAGACGGTCATCTTCTTGGTAAAACTATTTCCAATATTGAAATTCTCACTCCCAAATCTTTTATTGGGGATCCTAAATTAGCCCAAAACCAGAAAATCATTAAAACCTCTCGCATTGGCAAACAACTTTCGATTCATTTGGAAAATAATTTAGTCCTTCTATTTCATTTAAAAATGACCGGTCAAATTATTTTAGGAGAATTTATTTTTGGACACCCGACCCCAAAAGAAGACAAATCAATTTTACCTAATAAATCAACCAGACTCGTTTTCACTTTTTCTAATGGGTCCAAATTATTTTTTAATGATCAGCGCAAGTTTGGCTGGGTCAAAATTTTTACCCCGGAGAATCTTGAAAAATCTCAAAAAAACCTGGGGCGTGATATTTTGGATTCAAACTTTACTCTCAAATATTTTTTTCAACAACTCCAAACCTCTAAAAGACCAGTTAAATCAGTCTTGCTTGATCAATCTAAATTTGCCGGTATTGGTAATATTTATGCTAACGATGCCTTATTTTTAGCTAAAATTAATCCCCAGACTCCATCCAATCAAATAAGTTCAGAAAAAGCCACCAAGCTTCGTAAATTTTTAATCCAAATAATGAAAGAATCGATTTTAGCAGGAGGTTCCACAGCTAAAGATAATAAATATATTCGGCCTGATGGTTCTAGTGGTCAAAACCAATTTAATTTTCGGGTTTATCAGCGTGACGGAGAGCCTTGTTTGATTTGTAAAACTCCTATTAAAAGAATTAAGCTTGGTGGACGTGGCACCTTTTACTGTCCGCATTGTCAGAAATAAAAAATTGCTTGTAATATTTTAATTAGCTTGTCGTATCAATTATTGAAGTTATAAATTATTAAATTCAAAATATGTGCAATAAAAAAATCATTTTTTCGCTTACTAGTTTAATGTTTTTAGTTTTAGCCACTCCATCTTTTGCTGCTGACACTGTTAGTGCCACCCCAACTGGAATTAGAAAAGAAATGAGACAGGAACTTAAAGATGTTAGAAAAACTGGTCAAGCCGAAATAAAGGAAATAAAAACCACTGCTGTCCAAGACAGACAAGCTTTAAAAGTTCAGGCCAATGCCGAAAAAGCAGCTAGAAAAGAACAAGTATTAGCCATGCAGAAAAAAAGAATTGATGCAATTTATTCTGCTATGTTAAAGGAATTTAATAATAGGCATAATGTTTTGGTTCAAACCCAAGCTAAAATAACCGCCAGACTAAACGAAAAACAATCTCAAGGTAAAAATGTTACAGCTGCTACTGCAAAATTAGCAGAATTTACCGCCGCCGAAGCAACTTATCAAAAAGATTTAGCTGCTTTTACAGCAAAATTCAATGAATTATCTACCACAGCCACTCCAAAAACATTGGCTGCTGAATTAAAGGCCCCTGCTACTTTAGTCAGAACCGATCTTAATTCTCTTCGAAAGATTTTAACTGATTCATTAAGACTTATTGTAAAAGCTTAATTATTAGTCAATAGTTAACTGCCGCTAGTTTAAACTAGTGGCAGTTTTTTGTTATCATATTTAATGAAATACAAAATTATTATTCCGGTTTTGGCTTTTTCTACAATTTTTCTTTCTGCTTGTTCCTTTAAAGATAAAACAGAATTAAAAATATTAAACAAAATCGATAATAAAATAGACACTAAACTCGAAAAAATTAATCAAGAAAACAACATTCAAACTATAAAAGAAACTGATGAACAGCTAATGAAAGATCTTGATGGCACAAATGAAACTATCTTAAATTTTCAATTTGATCAATTGGATAAAGAATTAAAATCTACCGAGCCAACTTTCTAAGTTAAAAGAGTTTTTTAGTAATCCAAAAATCAAAGTTGCGATAATTATAAAAACAATATTTATAGCCAATACTGTTTTTGTTGTTTTTCGATAGTTATCTCCCACTTTCGATAGTAAGATTGTTCCGCTTATTATTAATACAACAGCACTAATAAGCCAAATATATGGGAAATCATTAAAAAATATTTCCATGCCAATATTTCCGTATGAAAAGAGTTCCAGTGGAGTTTTTAAACTTACTAGATAAACAGTAGCTGACAATATTATTGAACAGAGTAATATATTGAGCAAAATTATTCCTCTTAAACTTGTGGTTTTAGCAAAAAACCACCATTTTGATTTCATTTTTATTTCTTTGTTTTCAATTTTTTCCATTATTTGTTTTTCTAATTTAGTTTTTTTCATAATTTTTTAAAAAAACTTTTAATTTTTCTTTGGCTCTAAAAAGCATTACCCCAACATTATTTGTTGGTATTCTTAATATTTCCGAAATTTCTTCATAACTTTTATTTTCATAATAATACAAAAGAACTACTTCTTTGTATTTTTCTTCCAAAAGATTAATTGATCTAAACACTTGAGTTTTATTTTCTTCTTCAACCAAAACGTCTTCAATTAATTTATTGTTTTCTTCAAACAAATCGTCATCTTCACATATTTTGATTTTCAATTTAACCTTTTTAATATAATCAACACTTTTATTATGGGCAATTCTATAAATCCAGCTCGAAAACTTTTTTTTAGTGTCGAAGCTTTGAATATTTATATATGAATTAATAAACACCTCTTGTAGCACATCCTCAACTTCTTCCGCCGGCTGATTGATCATTTTTTTGATATAAAAAAACAATTTCTTTTCATATCTCTCAACAATTAGTTCGTAGTTTTCTTTATTTCCGTCTTGAATCGACTTAACAATCTCTTCATCTGTCATACAAGTATTATACTTTTTCCTGGCTCTAGTTTAAAATTTTCCCATGATCAAATTTTATGTTTTTGATATTGGTAATGTTATTTGGGAATTTCGCCCTTTATTCGATCAATTATTTTTATCTTGGTCGATTTTAGCTGACATTTCTTTTAATGATTTTCGAAATGAATACGAAAAAGTCTATCTTGGTTTTGAAACTGGACAAACCCAGATCGAAGATTGGTTTAAGGTTTTGGCCCCCAGTGTTGACCCCAAAGATTTCATGAAAAAAATAGACGACATTTTTGGTAACGCCGACCTTTTCAATTCATACCTTGATAAAAACATGCTTGATTTAATCAAAACCATCCAAGAATCAGGTCTTAAAGTTGCTTGCCTTTCTAACACCGAAAACTTTATTGGCAATTATTTTAAAAAATATATCGAACCCTATTTTGATTACTCTATCTTATCTTGGGCTGTTCATCAACGAAAACCAAATCCAGAAATTTATCAAAATATTTTTCAGTACGGAGATTATAAACCAGAGGAAATTATATTTATTGATGACAAGCCTGAAAATGTTGAGGCTGCTCAAAAACTGGGAATTAATGGAATAATTTTTAAAAACTATCTCGAATTTAAACCAATCATCGACAACTATCTTGTTGACAAGCTTTCCGTTTCTATATAAAATCGGACTAAATTAGTCCAGTTTTATGAAAATATCAACCCGTTCCCGTTATGGGCTCAAAGCAATGGCTTATTTAGCTTTGCACAACAAATGTTGCTCAACCAAAGAAATATCTGATGTGGAAAAAATTCCTTTTGAATACCTAGAAAAAATATTTTCTAAACTTAAAAAAGACGGCTTACTCACTGTTAAAAGGGGAGTACTTGGTGGCTACACTTTAAGCCGTGAACCAAAAAATATTACCGTTGGCGAAATCATGCAATCGTTAGAAGGCAAATTTACCCCTGTTAAATGTGTTGATGGTCATTTTAATTGTCCCGACAGTCAAAAATGTTTAACCCAAAGAATGTGGAAGAAAATTCAAGACGGTTTTATTGCCACTTTAAATTCTATTTCGTTATTAAGTTTAGTTTCTGAAAATGAATAAACAAATCTATTTCGACTATGCTGCTTCAACTCCTTTAGACCCTCGGGTGTTAAAGACCATGTTGCCATTATTTGAATTCGATTTTTGTGGCAACACCATGTCGCTTCATTCCTTTGGCCAGAAAGCTTCAGAAATTGTGGAAGAAAGTCGAAATACTTTTGCTAAAATTCTTAATTCTAAGCCTCAAGAAATAATTTTTACTGGTTCTGCAACCGAATCTAACAACACTGTTTTAAAGGGTATTGCTTTTGCCAATCAAAAAAAAGGCAAGCATATTATTATTTCTTCAATTGAACACGATTGTATTGTTGAAAGCTCTAATTGGCTTAAAAAAATGGGTTTTGAAATTACTAAAGTGCCAGTCGATAAATTTGGTTTGATCGATCTTGAAGCTCTAAAATTATCTATTCGCCCCGATACAATTTTAGTTTCCATAATTCATGGCAACAATGAAATTGGTACTATTCAGGACTTGGAAGCCATCGGTAAAATTTGTAAAGAAAATAAAGTCTATTTTCACACTGACGCTTCCCAGAGTTTTGGAAAAACCCCAATTGATGTTCAAAAAATGAATTTAGATTTATTAACCGCTTCTTCACACAAAATTTATGGTCCCAAAGGAGTAGCTCTTCTTTATATAAAATCAGGCACTAAAATTGAACCGCTTCTACATGGTGGTGGTCACGAATATGGCCTTCGTTCCTCCACTGTAAACGTGCCCTTAATTGCTGGCTTTGCCAAGGCAGCTGAACTTTGTATTGAAGAAATGCCCCAAGAAACAGAAAGATTGACTAAACTTCGCGATAAATTAATTAATAGTATTTTAACTTCTATTGAAGGCAGCTATCTAAACGGCCATCCAACTCAAAGGCTTTCAAATAATATTAATATTTCATTCTCAAAAGTTGAAGGGGAGTCCTTGATGCTTCAGCTCGATTTTGCCGGTATTGCTTGCTCAACTGGTTCTGCTTGTTCCTCTAACTCTTTGGAGCCAAGCCATGTTCTATTAGCTACCGGTTTAAAAGCCCACCAGGCTCACGGTTCACTTCGTTTTAGTATTGGTCGCTGGACTACGGAAGAAGAGATCGATTATCTTCTAGAAGTCATTCCTCAAGTTATTAATAAATTTAGAATTTTATCTCCATTTAAACTATGACCAATTTATCTTACTCTCCAAAAGTTTTAGAACATTTTCGAAATCCCCATAATTTTGGCTCTATTAGCAATGCGGACGCAGTTGGCGAGGTTGGCAATCTGACTTGCGGTGATGTTATGAAACTATATTTAAAAATTTCTAAAAATTCGGAAGGCAAAGAATTTATTGAAGATGTTAAATTCGAGACCCTTGGTTGCGCTGCTGCTATTGCTACCAGTAGTGTGGTCACTGATTTGGCTAAAAACAAGACTCTTGAAGATGCTCTAAAAATTGGTAATCAAGATGTTATCAAAGCTCTCGACAATCTTCCGGTTGTCAAAATTCATTGTTCCCTTTTAGCCGCTGACGCTCTCACTGAAGCCATCTATAGCTATTATCAAAAAACTGCCCAATCTATTCCTGATTATTTAGAAAAGAAGCACCAACAGAATTTGGTCTGTCATCGCGAAAAAGCAATCAAGTAAATCGAATTATTATTGATTCTTTTCAATAATCAAAAAACAATCGGGATTAGAAAGCAACCATGACTTTCCGCATATTTTTCTAGCTGCTTGCTGAAAATCAACTGAAAGTTCTTTTCCCATTTTATATAAATCTTCTTCATTATTTGAAATCAAAACGCTATTGGTTTTATTTTCGTTAAATAGCTTAATTGAATTTTTGGCTGTTTCGATAAAATAATTTCTATCTTTTTTAGTTTGATTTACTAGCCAAATATCAGTATCTGGATAAATACTTTTTGCCCCAGTGTTCCAGGAACTAATATAATAGCGTATCTTATCGTTTTCTTCAAAATCATTATCGTCTATATAAACATTTGTATTTTTCCAATTTTTGTTGAGTAAATATTCAACCAAGACTTCGTCTTTCAGATATTTTCCGTGCCAATACTTAATCTCATACATGGTGTTATTAAAATTTAAGTACGCCAACATTACCAGCATTAACGGCCAATATTTTATTTGACTAAGAGCCATCGCAATTCCAATCGAGATTAATACTTCTATTATTAACCAGTAGTATTCCTGTCTTACATCCCAAATTACAATTTCTCCAATACAACTGCTAATTAATAAGGCCATTAATAAGGCATTTCTTTCTCCCAAAGCCTTTCTTTTTATCCAAAGTAAAATTGGCAAAACAATCACCAGTATTGCCAAGACTGGGTGAGAGGTAAAACTATACATTATATGTTTCCAAGATAATTCTCCAGTTCGGATATATGTTGCCGATTCATAAAACTGATATTTAAAACAGACTAAAAAAATAAATAATCCAGCTCCAATCACACCCCAAACCGCTTCTTTTTTTCGTTTGTTTACCAAATAAAACACTAAAAGAGCCATCAAAAATAAAATAGAAGTTTCCTTCGTTAATAAACTTATTAACATCACAATCATGCCCCATTTCCACTTCTTTCTGATTACTAAGGCAATAACTACCAAAATTGAAAATAATTGTATAGTTTCATCTGTGCCTAAACGATAAAAATTCGCATAAACTCCTGGTAAAGTAAACAGTAAAAGGCTTAACCATTTTATTTTATTGTCATTAAATATGCCTTCCAAAATTTTCCAAACCATAACCCCAACTCCAAAAAGTAATAAGGTGTAAGCCAAAAAATTCCCCGATATATTAAATCCCCAAATTTCAAAAAGTATTTTTCTAAAAATCAGTTGTAATGGTCTTGTTCTTTCATCAATAAATAGTTGGTGCCAAAATATTTGAAAAAAATTATTGTTTTTTACTGTTAAAAAATTAACTCCATCATCAATTAAAGAAGGGTACTTAATCATCAATTGGGGGAACATCATTAATCCGCTAAAAATTGCCAAAACTATATAAAAATAATTTTTTTTCATTTATTTTTTAAAAATATCCTTCTTTTTGAATCCTTTTTATTTTTGTCTGATCTAATCCAGTCTTTTCGGATCTTAGAATCTCTTCCTTATTATAATTTCTATTATATACACGCAAAATATCTGCTTGTTTGAAAAGATTCATTGTTAAGTCTGGATGTTTTAAAGATACATTATCCTTTTCCAAAGGATCATTTATTTTGTCATAAAGTATCGAATTTTCAATATTTTCACTGTTCAGTAAATAATAAAACCAGTTATGGTTTTGTAAAACCGTGCCATTGTAATATTCACTTATGGCAAATGGTCTTGAATTTTCGGCCACTCCCTTCATATGCGGAACCAACGATTGTCCTTGTAAAACACCTGGGTCTCTAATTCCTGCAAGTTCGAGAATAGTTGGAAAAATATCGATATTACTTGTAGTTTGGTCAATCACTTTTCCTGAAAAACTAGGACTTTTAATTATTAATGGTGTATAAAATAGCTCTGTGTGATGGTTGTAGTCGTGAGTAAAAGTTCCGTGTTCACCAAAAGCTTCGCCATGGTCTGACATAAATATACTTATAGTGTTTTTTGCTAATAATTTTGATTTTAATTTATTCAAAACTGGCTCCAACTTTTTGTCCACCAAATTAAGATTAGAATCATACATCATCCTTAAATAAGCCAAATCTTTTTCATTATTTTTATCAAACGATCCCATATAAGAATCAAAAATCGGTTTCCAGCCATCAATTAAATATTTTTTCATTTTATTAGGATCATTGCGAAGGGTATAAAAAAGCTGGGTCACGCTCACATCGTTTTCTTTATCTGGTGCCAATATTGTTGATGAATATTCCTCAATTGCTTTTTTATTAAATATTTCAGTTGAATGTTTTTTTAAATAAGTATTTAACAGTTTATCGAAATCCGAATAACTGATTGGCATATTTTTCGGAGCTGGCAAATTTTCCATTGGTTTCATGCCATCATACAATAAATAGGGCATATGTAAATCTGAATTATAGTAGTGCACAAACCAAGGTTGAGAACTTTTTGATAAATCGTCCACAACCTTATCGATTGAATCTTGAGTCACTAAATCATAACCTCGTAAACCTCCATTTTCTTGGTTTAGTGTGGAAGGGTCATCGCTTTTGCCTATAAATACAGTTCTATATCCTTCTTTTTGTAATGTCTCTGCTAAAGTTGGTATTTTTATCGAAAGTCTATCAGCAAAACTTACTTCTACTTTATGAAAAGTTAAATAAAGCGAAGTGATAGTGGAAAACATACTTGGCAGCGTCATTATTGAGTTCGAATAATTATCCTTAAAAACAGCTCCATTTTTGGCAAATTCACAAATGTTTGGGGTGGTGTTTCGGGAATATCCATAGCAGGGCAATTCATCTCCTCTCAATACATCCACATCAATAAGCATGATATTGCAATGCTTGCAGATTTTAGGTTTATTAATAACTTCTTTTTTTATTAAAAAAGCAGCGATTGTAAAAAAAACCATTAATCCAATTAATAATAAACTTATCTTTTTTTTCATCTGTTTTTAAAAATAACCTTCTTTCCTTAATCGATCTAATTTTACTTTATCAATGTTTTTGATTACATCAGGTTTTACTATTGGTTTATTTTCATAGAAAACATTATAAGAGCGAAGCAGGCTGGCTTGTTTATAAAGGGAATTTACCATCTCAGGATATTTATCTATGACATTTTCTTTTTCTGCCGGATCTTTAATTCTGTCATAGAACGTGGGTTTGACTACACCTTGCTCATCTTTAGGTAAAAAATACAGCCAATCATGATTCTCTAAAATCACATTTCCCCAATATTCACTCATAGCAAATGATTGTTTTTCTGTGTGCTGATTATTAATATACGGAACTAAAGAAATCCCTTGTAGTCCGCCCGGGCTATTGATGCCAGTTAAATCTAAAAGAGTAGGGAATATGTCAATATTACTTGTTGTTTGCTCGATTGTTGTCGGTAAAATGTTGGGTGATTTAATAATTAATGGAATATAAAACACTTCGGAATGAAAATCGGCAATATGGGTAAAAAAACCATGTTCTCCAAAATTTTCTCCATGGTCTGAAGTAATAACTGTGATTGTATTTTCTGAAAGCTGTTTCGAATTTAATTTTTGTAAAACACTTCCCATTTTATTATCAAGTAATTTTAATTTTGTATCGTAAAGCATTCGCACATATTTAACGTCAGATGGATTATTTTGATCAAACGACTCCATGTAAGTTTGGTAATTTGCATTCCAGTCATTAATAAAATATTCGCTTACTTTTGAAGGATCCGCTTTTAAAGTATTAAACATTTTCACCATACCCATATCATCTTCTTTATTTGACCCTAAAATAATCGAACCGTACTTATCAATTATCTTTGGCTTAAATATTTCTGTATAATGAGTCTTTAAATATTTATTTAGTAAAGTATCAAAATCAGTTTGGTTTATTGGTAAATTTTTTGGAGCTGGCAAATCTTCCATCGGTTTTGTGTTTTCTGGCAATAAATATGGAAAGTGCAGCTCTGAGTTATAGTAATAAATAAACCAAGGTCTATTGTCTTTTGATAAGTCATCTATAACTTTTTCAACCGGATCAGCTGTAACCATTTCAAAGCCTCTCAAACCCTCATTATCGCCAAACAGCATTTGCATTGTATCTTTATTTCCGTTTACCATAACCGTCATATATCCTTTTTTATGTAACACCTCAGCCAAAGTTGTAATGTTTGGAGAGAGAATATCCTTGCCTGCATTTTGCATCCCATGAAAAGTCGGATACAAAGAAGTCATGGTTGAAAATATACTTGGAAGAGTCCAATATGAAGTCGAATAATTATCCTTAAAAACAGCTCCATTTTTGGCAAATTCACAAATGTTTGGGGTGGTATTTCGGGAATATCCCAAACAGGATAATTCATCACCTCTTAAAATATCAATATCAATAAGCATTATGTTGCAATTCTCGCACTTTTTTTCGGACTTATTTTCTGTTTTTTTATAAAAAGTCCACGATCCAAAACCAATTACTATCGACAATAAAATCAATAATGCTAGCAACAAAAGTTTTTTTCTACTTAAAAAGCCTTTCATTAAAAATATCCTTCTTTTTGAATCCTCTTAATTTTTTCAGGATCTATTTTTATTTCATTAGTAGGAATAGTTTCTATTTTATAATTAATTCCACTATAAGAACGTAGCAAATCCGCCCTTTTGTAAAGCATCTTTACTAGTTCTGTATTTTGCATCGACACATTGGTATTTTCATCTTTATCATTCTCTTTATTAAAAAGCATTGATTGCTCAATGTATTTAGCTTCTGCTGGTAAAAAATATAGCCATTTTTTATTTTGTAAAATTATATTTCCCCAATATTCACTCATGGCAAAATTTTCTAAGTTTTCTTTTTGATTAATACTAGCGATCAATGAGTTTCCTTGAAAACTGTCTAACTTTTTTATTCCAGTTAAATCCAAAATTGTGGGTAGGATATCCATATTACTTGAAGTATTTTGGATTTGTTTTGCCTTAAGTTGTGGCGCTTTAATTATTAATGGAGTGTAATAAAGTTCTGAGTGAGGACTAAAATTATGGGAAAAATTTCCATGTTCTCCAAAGCTTTCTCCGTGGTTTGATGAAATTAAAGTAATCGTATTTTTTATTGATTCTTTTGTGTCCAGTTTTTTAAGCACCTTTTCAAGTTTATTATCAACTAAATTTAACTTTGTATCATAAATCATTCGGACATAACTTACCTCTGAAGAATTATTTTGATCAAATGATTCCATATACACGTTAAACTCAGGTTTCCACACATCGATTAAGTATTCTTTCATCTTTTCATTGTCACTTTTTAAGGAATAAAACAGTTCAGTTGCTGGTTTATCTGGCGATAATATTATTGAAGAATATTCTTTAATGGCTTTTTTATTAAAAACCTCTTTGTAGTGATTTTTTAAATAAATATTTAACCGTTTATCAAAATCAGTTTGGTTTATCGGTAAGTTTTTTGGAGCCGGCATATTTTCCATCGGTTTTGTGTTTTTCGGCAGTAAATAAGGCATATGTAAGTCGCCTGAGTAATAATATATAAACCATGGTTGAGAACTTTTTGATAATTCTTCCATTACCTTTTCAATCGGTTCTTGTGTCACCATATCAAAGCCTCTTAGCCCATTGTTTTGATTATTTATTGTTCCAGAATATTCACTATCTCCAATAAAAACTGTCCTGTAGCCTTCTTTTTTCAATATCTCAGTCAAAGTAGGGATGTTTGCTGAAAGTTTATCGATTGTTGCTGTGTTCACATGGTGAAAAGTTGGATAAAGAGATGTAATTATCGAAAACATATCTGGTAGTGTTAAAACAGAAGTTGAATAATTATCCTTAAAAACAGTTGCCTTTTTGGCAAACTGGCAAATATTTGGGGTCGTATTTCTGGAATATCCGTAACAGGGCAATTCATCAGCTCTTAAAATATCAATATCCATTATCACAATATTGCAATGATCACAGGTTTTCTTTGTCCTAGTCTTTATTAATGCAAATACTGCCGTTCCCACGACAAAAATTAACAAAACCAATAAAACATTTCTTATTTTTTTATCCATCTTTCAAATTTATTTAAAAATAGCCTTCTTTTTTAAGACGCTCTATTTTTTCAGGATTTAATTTAATATCGCTTGGAATTTCCTCTGGCTTATAAATAATTCCATTATAAGATCTCAATAAATCAGCTTGTTTATAAAGAAAGTGAGTTAACTCTAAATTCTGTTTTGCTGCATTATTTTTTTCCTTAGGATCTTTATTTCTATCAAACAACATTGAGTTTTCAAACTTATCAACCCAAAATGGTAAGAAATACAGCCAGTCATGGTTTTGTAAAATTACACCATCAGAATATTCGCTTAGACTAAATGATTTAGTTTCTGTTTTTTTATTGACACTGTCCACTAATGATTTTCCCTGAAAACTGTCTAATTTTTTTATTTCATTTAAGTCTAAAACTGTTGGAAAAATATCTAGGTTGCTTGAAGTTTGGTCCACAATTTTAGCAGGCAGTCCAGGTGCCCGAATTATTAACGGCGTGTGATAAAGTTCCGTATAACTATTATTGTCATGGGAAAAAGTTCCATGTTCTCCAAACGCTTCTCCATGATCTGACATAATTATCGAGATCGTATTTTCAGAAAATGGTTTTGTCTCTAATTTTATAAAAAGAGATTGTAGTTGCTCGTCAGCCAGTTTTAATTTTGTATCGTACATCATTCTAATATATGCCACATCATTGGGATTATTCTTATCAAATGAATCCATATATGAATTAAAAATAGGCTTCCAGCTGTCAATAAAATATTCAGTCATGCTTTTACTAGTCCATCTTAAATCGTTGAAAAGTTTAGTCACACTGGTATCATCTGCTTTATCTGGAGCTAAAATAACCGAGCCGTATTTTCCAATCGCTTTTTCATTAAATATTTGTTTATAGTGCTTTTTTAAATAGGTATTTAACATGCGGTCAAAATCGGTTTGGTTTATTGGCAAATTTTTTGGAGCTGGCAGATCTTCCATTGGTTTCACATTTTCTGGTAATAAATAAGGCATATGTAAATCAACTAAATAATAGTGGATAAACCATGGCTGTGAGCTTTTTGAAAGATCTGCAATTACTTTTTCGATCGGTTCTTTTGTCACAATATCGTAACCTCTCAAGCCTCCGTTATCTTTGGTTAATAAAGCAGGATTCTGGCCGTCGCCAATATATACTGTTCGATATCCCTGGCTATGTAAAACTTCGGCTAGTGTTTTTGTATCAGGGGACAGTTTGTTGATAAATTCAGTTCTCACCTTATGAAAGGTGGGTAGCATAGAGGTAATTGTTGAAAACATACTAGGTAAAGTCCAATATGAAGTCGAATAATTATCTTTAAAAATAGTCGCCTTTTTGGCAAACTGGCAAATATTGGGAGTGGTGTTTCGGGAATATCCATAACAAGGCAACTCATCAGCTCTTAAGACATCAATATCTACCATTACAATATTGCAGTGTTCACACTTTTTTTCAGGCAATCTTTTCCATGCAAGTACTAACCCAATTATTAATGCTATACCAACTAACACAATAATCTTGCGGTATTTTTTTTCTCTAAAAAAAAGAATCTTCATGTAATTTATTTATTCAATATATTATTTATATATTAACCTAATTAAAAATAGCCTTCTTTTTTAAGACGTTCGATCTTTTCTGGATCCAACTTAATTTGCTCACTAATTGGTATCTCTTCTTTTTTATATTCAATTTTGCCATAGGATCGGAACAAATCAGCCTGTCGGTAAAGTGATCTAGCTAATTCTGGATTCTTTCCAACCACATTATTTTTTTCTAATGGATCATTTTTCCTGTCGTAAAGTTCCGATTTATTAAATTCTGAAACCTCATTTGATAAAAAATACAACCATTTTTTATTTTGCAGCAATATTCCTTCCGAACATTCACTGACACTAAAGCCCTCTAAACTTTTATTTTCATTATTCATATAAGAAACTAGTGATTTGCCTTGCTGATTATTAATTTTTTCGCTGCCGGTTAAGTCTAAAAAAGTCGGGAAAATATCAATGTTGCTGCTGGTTTCATTAATTATTTTTCCTGAAAATTGTGGAGCCTTGATTATTAAAGGTGTGTAATATAGTTCAGTGAAATGGTTAACCTCATGTGAAAAAGTTCCATGTTCTCCAAACGCTTCTCCGTGGTCTGACGAAATTGCTGTTATGGTGTTTTTAGATAGTGCTTCTGAATCCAACTCTTGAAAAAGCGCTCCCAACTTATCGTCTATTATCTTAAGTTTAGTATCATATATCATGCGTAAATATGCCACATTATCGGCATTATTTTTATCAAAAGAACCAAGATAAGTGTTTAATATTGGCACCCAGGCATCAAATAAATAATCATTCATTATTTTCTTATCGCCTCTAATATTGTTAAAAAGAGTAGTTACACTAATATCATCTGCTTTATCTGGTCCTAAAATAATTGCTCTATATTCATCGATAGCTTTCTGTTTGAATATTTCTTTGTAATGTTCTTTTAAATATTTATTTAGAAGAATACTGAAATCTAAATAAGTAATTGGAAAATTTTTAGGGGCGGGAAGATTATCAATCAATTGAGGTTTTTCATTAAATAAATATGGGGCATGCAAATCACTATTATAGTAATGCACAAACCATGGTTGAGAACTTTTCGACAATTCGCTTACCACTTTTTCAATCGGTTCTTGAGTCACTAAATCATAACCGCGTAAGCCGCCATTATTGTGTTTTAACATGTCGTCTTCCGGGCCAATATAGATTGTTCGGTAGCCTTGTTTGTGTAAAGTTTCTGCAAGGGTTGGAATTTTAGGCGACAAAGCTTCAGTGTAATTCATTTGGATTCGGTGGAAAGTTGGATAAAGAGACGTTATTGTGGAAAACATACTAGGCATAGTCCAATAGGATGGAGAATAGTTGTCATTAAAAATCATACCCTTTTTCGCAAAATTACAAATGTTTGGGGTGGTATTTCGGGAATATCCGTAGCAAGGCAATTCATCAGCTCTTAAAATATCAATATCAATTAATATAATGTTGCAGTTGGTACAGGCTTTAAATGGCAATTTGTTTGTTCGTTTAAAAAGTCCTATTAGCCCAAATATAATCAACAAAATAAATCCCGCTCCGATTATAATTTTTTGATATTTTCTTTTGAGCATTAAAACAGCCTATTACTTTTAATTATCAGTTTAATATACCACCTATTAAAAATATCCTTCTTTTTTAAGGCGTTCTATTTTATCTGGGTCCAACTTCATCCGGTTTGGCAACGGTATTTCTTCTTTTTCATAATCAATCCCTCCGTATGAGCGGAATAAATCAGCTTTTTTAAAAAGTGTTTTAACTAAATCTTGATTCTGTCCAGTCACATTCACTTTTTCCAGGGGGTCGATGGTTTTATTATAGAGTTCTGATTCATTCATATCTTTAGCGCTGTTTGGTAAAAAGTACAGCCAATTCTTATTTTGTAAAAGCGTTCCTTCTATTGATTGGCTCAAGCTGAATGTAGTATCGTTTTTAGTTTGGCCATTCATATAAGGTACTAATGATTGCCCTTGATGCATATCAATTTTTTTCTCACCTGTTAAATCTAAAATAGTCGGAAATATATCCACTATATTTGTGGTTTGTTCAACTTGTTTTGCTTCAAATTGAGGAGCCCTGATTATTAAAGGAGTGTAAAATAGTTCAGTGAAATGATTATCCTCATGTGAAAACGTTCCGTGCTCGCCAAATGCTTCAC
Source organism: Patescibacteria group bacterium (assembly GCA_013387215.1). Classification (GTDB taxonomy): domain Bacteria; phylum Patescibacteriota; class Microgenomatia; order UBA12405; family UBA12405; genus WARW01. The sequence goes on along the minus strand of WARW01000003.1, from coordinate 34,710 downwards.
CATGATCCGACATAATCACTGTAATAGTGTTTTTTGACAATGAACTCGAGTCTAGTCTTTGTAAAAGAGGTTTTAGTTTTTCATCAAGATATTTTAGTTTAGTGTCATACATCATTCTTAAATAAGCCACATCTTGGGGATTTTTTCCGTCAAACGATTTTAAATAAAAATCTAATCTCGGTCTCCAGGCATCTAATAAATATTCATTTATGGTTTTATCGTCAGCTCTCAATTTATCAAAAAGATTGGTCACACTAATATCATCTGCCTTATCTGGTCCTAAAATAATTGCTCTATATTCATCGATTGCTTTCTGTTTAAATATTTCTTTGTAATGTTCTTTTAAATATTTATTAAAAAATAAATCGAAAGTGTAATAAGTAGTTGGTAAATTTTTTGGAACCGGCAAATCTTCCACAGGTTTTAAATTATCTGGCAATAAATAGGGCATATGCAATTCACTGATATACCTATGTATAAACCATGGTTGAGAACTTTTTGAAAGTTCATCAATTACTTTTTCAATTGGTTCTTGAGTTACTAAATCATAACCGCGGAAACCGCCATTATAACTAGACATTAAATCGTCTTTTTGTCCCACATAAACAGTCTTATATCCTTGCTTATGTAAAGTTTCTGCTAAAGTCGGAATTCTAGACGACAGTGCAAACATATAATTAACCTGCATTTGATGAAAAGTTGGATATAGTGAAGTAATTACTGAAAAAATACTTGGTAGTGTCCAATATGAAGTCGAATAATTATCTTTAAAACTTACTGATTTTTTGGCAAATTCACAAATGTTTGGCATTGTGTTTCGGGGATATCCATAGCAGGGAAGTTCATCTGCTCTCAAAATATCAACATCGATAAGCATTATGTTGCATTTATCGCAGGTTTTTTTTGATACTTTTTTAATAATCAAAAAACCGCTCCCAATTATCATCAATCCCAGCAAACCAAATATAAATATTTTTTTACCCAATCGCATTTACGGTCTATTGCTTTTAAAAGATAAATTTAATATAACACTTATATCATTTATATAATTTGATTTACTTGATATGAAAATTAAATTTCTTATTGGTGTCATTGTTCTAAGCTTACTAACCGTTGCTGCAATAAAGATTTCTCCAAAACTATTTCATAAAAAATATAATCTTATTCTTGTTTCGATCGATGGCTTGCAGGCCAAGCATTTGCATGAATATGGCTATTCTTTGAACACGACTCCCAATTTAGATTCTTTTATTGATAAGTCAACTTTATTTACCAATACTGTCAGTCCGTCATCTTGGACAGTGCCAACCCACATGTCTGTCTTTACTTCTATGTATCCATCCGAACATAAAGTTGTCAACAAATTTAGTGATTACGATATGAAAGCCCAAAAGGGAACTATTTCTAATTTAAAAAAACTTTCTCCGAATGCCATGACCCTTGCTGAAATTCTTAAAAAACAAGGTTTTGTTACTGGCGGTTTTACTGGCGATGCTGGAGTTGGGCCGCAGTTTGGTTTTAGTCAAGGTTTTGATACTTATTATGAACCCACTGGCACCTTCGGTGGTTTCGATGGCAGCATACCAAGAGCAGTTGACTGGTTAAAGCAGAATAAAAACAAGCAGTTTTTCCTTTTCCTTCATGGCTATGATGTTCACGGGCAGCATGCACCAGCCGGTGGTTTTGATTATCGCTATGTTTCAAAGCCATATAACGGCAAATATACTGGCAGTCCAACCGAACAAGGTCAACTTCGTGAAGACGGTTTAGCTGGTAAAAGTTTAAATCTATCACCCGAAGATGTGGCTTTTTGGCGGGCTATTTATGATGAAAAGATTAATCGTACCGATGCTGAATTCAAAAACTTTATGGATCAGATCAACAACATGAAACTTTTGGATAATACAATTATTATCGTTATGAGTGATCATGGCACTGAATTCTACGAACATAATCGTTTTGATCATGGCCACACTCTTTATGGTGAACTAGTTGATGTTTTGTTTGCTATTCACAAACCAGGCCAAACCAAAGGCCAAAGAATTAATGAACTAGTAAGCACTCTCGATATAGTTCCAACTGCGCTTGATTTATTGGGAATAAAAAACCCTGTTCCTGAACAGACAAAAGGTGCTGATCTTACTCCGGTTTTTGATGGTAAATCTGTCGCCCACAGTGTATTTAGTGAAACTGATTATCGACTTTATACATTTAAAAGGTCCTATCAGACTCCAGATGGCTGGAAATTTATTTTAACTTTAGAAAACGGCAACAAAGAGCTTTATAACCTAAATGACGATCCTAAAGAGCAAAACAATTTAATCTCCACCATTCCTCAAAAAGGGTATGAGCTAGAACAAGTGCTTCGTAAACATATTGACGACACTTCTGGCCAGCGAACCGACAGCCAACTTGGTTGTTCACCAGTCTACAATGGTCAATGTAAGCAATAATCACTGATAAACATGGAGTTTTAAAAATATGCTACACTAAGTAGTATATGAAAACCCAAATGCTTGGTGAATTAGAACAGAAGATAATGGATATCCTTTGGCAGTCCAACCGTCCTTTAAAACCTGCCGAAGTTCTAGTGAGTCTAAAAGGGGATCAGGCCTACACCACAATTATGACTGTTCTCAAGCGAATGTCAGATAAAAAAATAGTCAAAAGAAAACTAGAAGGTAAAGTTTATTTTTATACTCCCATTTTAAATAAAGATCAGTTTATCGAATCTAATCTGTCTGGAATTTACGGCAATTTGGTCGGTTCATATGGTAAGTTGGCTATTTCCCAATTTGTCGATACTATTAAAAACAATAAAAATGATATTGAGTTATTAAAAGAATATTTGAAAAATAATGACTAAAATCAGTTTTCAAAGAAATCTAGCTTTTTTATTCATCCTAACTTTAGGAATTCTTTACATATCCTTTTTATCACTCGCCTTTTTAAAGATATTCTCTGGATTTTCGATGCAGTTGATATTTTTAATAGATGCCCTAAAAAATAATCATCAAAATTTAATTCCCTTAATTATTTCTTCGACATTTTATATAAATGTTTTATCCGGAATAATATTATTTATTCTTTTACTTCGCTTCTTTAAATCTCTCGATTATTCTTTTAATAAAATATTTTTAACTAAAAAATTTTTAAACAACCTTAAATCAAAAAGACAAAATCAGTATAACTTGATCAAAATTAAAGAAGTCATTGCCTTTACTTCAGGTTTTTTAAATCCTCAAATCTATATATCGGAAAAATTAATTAAAACCGTTAATCCAAAAGAATTGGAAGCGATTATTTTTCATGAACAAAAACATCAATTTAATTTTGACCCTTTAAAAGATTTTATTGTTGATTTAATCAACCACTTTTTACCTTCTTTCCCAAAGAAAGTCTGGATATTCAAAAATTATTCTGCATTGGTAGAAATAAATTGTGATAATTATGCCCAAACTCAATTGAAATCAAAAACACCATTGGTTTCTGCTCTGTTAAAAATAGAAGAACCTGACACAAGAAATAATTTTTATCTCAATAATTTTTCTGAATTTCATGAACGCGTTTCGGTTTTAGTTGATAAAAAGAAGCCTAATTTCAAAAACTTCTTTACCCTAAATTCATTTTTATTGGTTCTCATTTTGTTTACTACTACCTTTATTGGTAAATCTACAATTTTCTATCAATGCAACCATTTGGTCAAATGTGTCGAAGTTTTATTCTCTCACCAAAACATCTCTTTATCAGACCATTGCAAAGAATGAAAACATCTACTACACTACGTAGTATGAAACAATTATTTTATATTTCTGGCCTGCATTGTCCTTCTTGTGAAATTCTAATCGAAAAGAAACTTTTAAAGCAGCAAGGAGTTGTTAAAGCCGAGGTTTCCTTAGCTAAGTCAACTTTATCTCTTGAAACAAAAAGAAATATAAAAATATCTTTAAAAGATTTAAACGATATCTTTTTAAAAGATAACTATCGGTTTTCACTCAAGCCATTTTCTAAACAAAACACCAAAGCTGTTTCTTGCCCAATAGAAAAAAAACGTCTCAATGTTTTTTCTTCATTATTTTTTAGCCTTTTATTTATTTTAGTTTTTATTTTATTAGGTAAATCTGGATTTTCCTCTTTAATATCAGTTAATGCACAAAGTTCTCTACCTGTGTTTTTCCTTTTCGGTCTGCTCGCTGGTTTTTCCAGTTGCGCGGCTCTTGTTGGCGGTATTATTTTATCTTTGTCTCAACAATGGAACAATCTTTATTCAAATTCCGATTCCACCGTCAAAAAACTACAACCGCACTTTTTGTTTAATACTGGTCGGGTTTTATCTTATCTTGCTTTTGGCGCCATTCTGGGCCAAATTGGTAATTTCTTCAGATTGACGCCGCTTTTTTCAGCCAGCCTAGTGATCGCTGTATCTGTCTTAATGATTCTTCTGGGTTTACAAATGCTTGGCATAAAAGCTCTGCAAAAATTTCGTCTTCAATTACCCAAATCTTTAACCCGCCGATTTTCAGACGAGTCTAATTTTACTGGCAAATTTGCTCCGGTAATTATGGGAGCTTTAACCTTTTTCTTGCCTTGCGGTTTTACTATTACAGTCCAAGCACTGGCATTAGCTTCTGGTAATCCAATACAAGGTGCCTTAATCATGGGCTTATTTGCTATTGGCACCCTACCAGGCCTGCTCACAATTGGCTTAACCAGTATTAAACTTTTTTCTAATCCAAAATTTTCTCAGCAGTTTTCTATAATTGCCGGAATTCTGGTTTTATTCTTCGCCTTTTTTAATATAAATGCCCAATTGGCAGTTTTAGGCGTTTCTAATCTGGAATCTCTAACTTCCCCTAAAACCATATCTCAAAATATTGCCACTGACTTACCTCCAATTATTGATGGTAAGCAAATCATCCATATTAAAGCTTCATCTGCTGGATATGCTCCAAATAAACTTAAAGTTCGCGCTGGAATACCTGTTAAATGGGAAATAGAGGATACGGGCACTAGTGGTTGCACTAATGCCATCATCTCCCGCCAACTATTTTCCGGTCAAATTGATTTAGTTCCAGGAACCACCAGTGTTAAAGAATTTACTGTCAACACTCCTGGAATTTATCGGTTTAGTTGTTGGATGGGCATGGTTACGGGCACTTTTGAAGTGCTTGATAAATCAGGCAATATCAACTCTGTTGGAGCAGCCCCAACTATTATTGAATCTGGTGCAAAAGGTTGTGGTTGTCATCATTAATAAAAACTATGAAAAATATTTCTAATCTATTTTATGTTTTAGGTTCGATAGTTTTAATCGTTGTTTTTGGTTTTTTCATATTTAGCCAAAAACACCCCTCTGTTTCCAATGCAGCTTCTGGCCCTGACTTAGTTCAAGTTGTAGATGGTAAACAAATTGTTAAGATGACTGCTTCGGCTGCTGGTTATTCTCCAAACAATTTTAAAATTAAAGCCAACATACCAGTGGTTTGGCAAATTACTTCATCTGGCAATGCTGGCTGCGCTGGAAGTATTGTTTCTCACGGGCTTTTCTCAGACCGAATTGATCTTATCCCTAACTCTCAAGTTACAAAAGAATTTACTCCAGTTGCACCTGGAACCTATCGTTTCAGTTGCACCATGGGCATGTACACGGGTACTTTTGAAGTTATTAATTAAAAACCAACATGACTAATCAAAAAAATACATTTAAAGTTTCCGACATGCATTGTCCTTCCTGTCCAAAATTAATTCAAATGGACTTAGAAGATACTAATGGTGTTATTTCTGTTGATGCTAATTTAGAAACAAAACTAGTTACTGTTGAATTTGATTCTGACAAACTTAATTCAGAAGATTTAATAAAAATTATAAAAAATTCTGGCTATACAGCCCAGCTTCTATAAATATGGAAAATCAAAACCCATCTACAAAAAATATTGCCGTAAATTTGGATATTACTGGCATGCATTGTAGCAGCTGCGCTGGTCTTATCGAGCGGTCTTTAAAAAAAGTTAATGGTGTTAATGAGGTTAATGTTAATTTTGCCACTGAAAAAGCCAGAGTTGTATACAGTCCTAGTTCAGCCAAAATCGATGATTTGATTAAAAGCATTGAAGCAGCTGGTTATAAAGCCTCGCTTCCTAACGAAAAAACAGAAAATCAGCACGAAAAAAGAAAACAGGAAATAAAATATTGGTTTTCAAAATTCTTCACCGGTTTAATCCTAAGCATCCCCATGATTCTATTCATGGTCTACGATTTTACCAATACTGTTCCATTTAAAAGCATCGTCATGCCATACGCCGGATTGATCTCTTTATTATTAGCCACTCCGGTTCTTTTTTACGTTGGTTCTAATTTTTTTGCTGGGTTTTGGTCAGCCTTAAAAATGCGTACTTTTTCCATGGATTCTTTAGTTGCTATAGGCACAAGTACAGCCTATTTTTACAGCATATTTGAATTTTTTAATTATTTTAGTGAAACTGGTTCATTTATTGGCTTAAATGGTTCCAAAATCCCCAATCTTTATTTTGAGGTCGCCGCCTTCTTAATCACTTTTGTATCATTAGGTAAATGGCTCGAAGCTAAAGCTAAAGGAAAGACCTCTGAGGCTATTGAAAAATTAATGGGGTTGGCCCCAAAAACTGCTCGTATTCTAAAAAATGGCCAACCAGTGGATATTCCTGTTGAACAGGTAATGGTAGGCGACACTGTTGTTGTTCGCCCTGGCGAAAGAATTCCTGTGGATGGGGAAGTAGTTTCTGGTTACTCGGCTGTTGATGAATCTATTCTAACTGGCGAATCATTACCAGTTGAAAAACAAATTGGATCAAAAGTTTATACCGCTTCAATCAATAAGACTGGTTCTTTTGAGTTTAAAACCACTAAAATTGGTGCCGACACTGCTTTGTCTCAAATCGTCAAATTAATTGAAGATGCTCAAGGTTCAAAAGCTCCAATTCAAGGTTTTGCCGATAAGATTTCCTCAATTTTTGTACCAGCTGTAATTAGTATCGCCGTCCTTACTTTTGTAATTTGGTACTTTTTGCTTGGGTCTTCTTTAACTTTCGCCTTATTAGCTTTTGTGGCAGTTATCGTTATTGCATGTCCTTGTGCTCTTGGTTTGGCCACTCCTACCTCTATTATGGTTGGAACTGGTAAAGGTGCTGAATATGGAGTTTTAATTAAAGGTGGCGAACCGCTGGAAATGGCCCAAAATTTGGAAGCTATTGTCTTTGATAAAACTGGCACTCTCACTAAAGGTAAACCTGAAGTAACTGATTTTATTAACTATCTTCCAGGTGATCAGACAATTCTTTCAATTCTATACTCAATCGAACAAAAATCTGAACATCCTTTGGCTGAATCGATTGTTCGTTATAGCCAATCTTGTGGGGCAATCAACTATGCGATTGAAGATTTTCAGGCCATCCCTGGGTCTGGTGTTAAAGCAGTAGTCAATGGTCAAACCTATTATGTTGGTAATCGTAAACTATTGGAAGCGAATCAAATTCCCTTAACTTCTTCTTATGATATGGAGAGGCTTGAGAATGATGGTAAAACTGCCATGCTTATCGCCAATAAAGAAAAAGTTTTAGGATTAATTGCTGTAGCCGATCAACTTAAAGAAACTTCAGTTGCTGTTGTTTCCAAACTTAAAAAAATGGGCATTGCTGTATATATGATCACTGGTGATAATCACCGTACTGCTGACGCAATTGCCAAACAGCTTGGTATTACCAATGTATTAGCTGAAGTTTTACCTCAAAACAAAGCGGAGGAAGTCAAAAAACTTCAAGATTCTGGTTTTAAAGTGGCTATGGTTGGCGATGGTATCAACGATGCCCCTGCTTTAACTCAATCTGATCTTGGTATTGCTATGGGTAGTGGTGCTGATATCGCCATGGAATCAGGTAGTATTGTCATTATCAGTAATGATTTAAATGGAGTTCTGACAGCCATAGATCTTTCTCGCCAAACCGTAGGTAAAATTCGTCAAAATATGTTCTTTGCTCTCTTTTATAATATTCTGGGAATTCCCATCGCTGCTCGTGCTTTGATGGGGATTGGTTTAATTCTTAAACCTGAACTTGCAGGTCTGGCCATGGCTTTATCTTCGGTTTCAGTGGTGGCTAACTCTTTAACCTTAAAATTTTTCAAACCAGGGAAGTTTAATTGGATATCAAAATTGGCTCCTTTTGTGATGATTTCATTCTTTTTACTTATTTTTATTGAATTTGCCAGCTTTTCTTCAAAAATGGGAGCTGATGCCCAATCCAATTCTGGTCTAGTTGCCTATATCCAATCTCGGCCATCCATAAAAACCGAAATAAATGAGCTTTTAAAAAATAATCCTTCAAAAATTGGTTTTGTCAAAAATAATCCTAAATTAATTTTAGGAGTCGACAATCTGCCATCCTCTTTAAAATTATCTGCAGGCAACTTTGATTTATCAGGAGAAAATAATGTTATTTTAGGATCTAAAGAGGCCAGTATGATGATTGAAGAAGGCCTAATTAAAGGTGTTGGTTCTGAAATACCCAACTTTTTTGGACTGCCAAAAATTAAAATTGTTGGTATTCTTGCCCCAACTGGAACTTTGATCGATGAATATCACATCTTTAATCAAAAATCTTTTGCCAATCTAACCGCTAAAAGTGATATATTAGTTACCGAAACTGCTCTTGGCGATTTGAAACTAATATATTTGTATGACCAAACCAATATTCCGCAGCAATTATTATCAATTATCGATCCGCTTAAAACAAATTATGAAGTAGCTGGCACTAAATATTTATCCACTTATGTTGGCTACGATGAGGCTCGAATGATGATAAAAGAAAAGCTTTTTCAAAAAAAGTTTGACACTATAAACAATTTTTTTGGCAGTAATATTATTATTACCGGACTTCCCAAAAAGAACTTAACCAGCCTCGATATGATGCATTTTGTGCCTCGTCAGTTTGCTGACAATTATTACAAGTTCAATCAAAAATAATAAGTTAAAATATACTATTATGTTCTTAGTCAAAGAAGTTTATGCTCAATGTCCAGTTTGTATAGTTACAGTTGGTGGTGGTATGATTTTAGCTGAAAAATTAGGCATTGATTCGCTTTTAATTAATATCTGGATCGGCGGTCTTAATACTGTTATCGCTTTCTATTTGGCCTCTAAATTTAAAAATAGAATTTTAAGAAATCCCATAATTTTATCTTTAATATTATATGGACTAACATTGTTCTATTTTAGTTTTACTAATCAAATCAGTGGAAAGGATTCGATTTTGGGAATCGATAAAATTGTTCTTGGTGAAACTCTAGGTCTTGTGGCAGTAATCTTAGGAAACTTTATTAATCTTTACACCAAAAAACGCAACCACGGTAAGGTTCTTTTTTATTATCAGCGGGTTGTTTTTCCGCTAAGTTTATTAATCCTAAGCACTCTTGCTTTTAAACTTATTTTTAACCTTTAAATAGGGTACAATCAACTATGACCAATAATGAAGATATTAATCAATTTTTAAACAAAGTTAAAAAAATGGAAAAAGGTGAAACTTTGGATTTGTCTTCCGATGAAGACCTATCTATTGCCATCATGAACCTTATTTCCATTGAAGAACATCTTTTCTTCTCTGGCGGAAAAACAGGCAAAACAAAATATTATGATCTTCTTAATGAAGTTCGCGATATGCGCAAAGGGCTTTTGAAAATGATTATTAAAGATTATGAGGGTGAAGTCTGGTGTATTAGTAAACATCTTTTAGCTGCTTCCATGAGACTTATGGAGGTTGGTACCAAAGCTCAAACCAAGGGCGATATTAAAGCTTCGGAAGAATTTTTCAAAAAATCATATAACCTCTACAATCTTTTTTGGGGCCTAAATCTTGGCATGCTTAAATCTGACGACTTTAAATCAGAAACCAAAAACGATACTCCAGTTTTATCAAAATCAGACAAACCTTTAAAAGCCGATAAAACAGATTTTATGGGTAAGGTTAGTGGTGTTATTGGTAAGATTCTTGATTGTTGTCGGGAATAGCTAGTATCTCAATTTGTAGATTCTCATTTCAATACTGTCCGAAAACTTTCCCATTCCCATGATGGCATAATGTGTGTCCAGATAATTTTTTATATCATTTTCATATCCCTGATCATACGAAAAAACCACAAACAAACGATTATATTGAGTTTTATAGTCATTAATTTGTTTAACTAGATTATCAGAATTATATTGGGGGATTGGTCCTTCAACATATTTATCCCAATTAGGAATTGTTACTAATTTAGCTTCACCTTGGTATTGGTATTCAATTGGATAAATAGTAAATGGAGCAGTAATTGCCACAATATCTTCTGGTGTTGTATATTGGTTCAAATATTGGCTAACTTCACTATAGTTTTCTTTACTTGGAGTTGCTGCCGAAATGTTCTGAAACATTAAAAAACTAAACATCAAAAGCAAAATTAATACCGATAAATAAAAAGATATTTTTTTAGAATTACTCAAAATTATCCATGCAATTATAAAAAATAATGTTGGTGTCACTAAAATTAAATATCTAGATAAAAAAATGGGTTTTATAAAAGATATTAAAAACACTAAAATAATCGGTAAAAAAGTGACTAAAAAAAAGTATTCGACATTTTTAACCAATTTTTGTTTCCTATGTGTAAACATTAAAAATAAAATTACAGTCGAAAGTGGCCAAAGAGAAATTAAGACTGCTTGAATTGATTGAGATTGAAATCCCACCACAAAATTAACAAAAGTCTGCACCACGCTATAGCTGTTTGGAATAGGAATTAATGGCTGTGTGTTAACCGCTCCTCCGGTCCTAAAAATATAATAAATCCAAGGAATAAAAACCAATAAACCTCCAAAATCTAAAATTAGGTGACGTTTAATTAACCTATTTTTATTTTTACCTTTAACTATTCTTAAACTCAGTACAAAAACTATTTGGGCAATTAAAAGGAAAATAAAAAAATAATGTGTATAAAATCCAAGTGCAGTACCAATAAAATAACCAAATTTTCCGTTATTTCCACCACTTCTGATTAATCGTAAAAAATATAATTGTTGTAAACAAGCAATTAATATAAACAACGTATAAGTTCGGGCTTCACTGGTGTACCACAAAATAAAAGGAGAAAAAGCAAAAAATGCTACTGTTAAAATTGCATGATCACTATCGCTCGATTCTTTTATTAGTTGGTACAGAACTGGTAATGTTATTAAAAAGAATATCAAAGATAATAATCTGGCTCTAACAATATTTATTCCTAATATCTGCAGCCAGAAATGCATAATTATTCCGTAAAGCGGTAAATTTACATCTTGAGAAGTAAGTTTGAGCATCCCGGGAATCGATTTAGTAAACATCCATATCGATTGAGCCTCATCTAAACGAATCGATTGTGTAAAAAGAAAATAAATGCTGATTAGGGATGTCACCAGAACTATCAGCACTAGTAATTTATTTGACATGTTTTCTTTCATTTTCAGTTGCCAGATCGATTTCCAGTTTGGGTCGTGGAACACCTTCAGCCTTATAAGCTGCCATAATAAATGGAATAAATAATATTGTATTTACTAATACCCAGGCAATGTTTGTTATTACTGATGGGTTAATTCCTTCTCTAAGCACAGCTGTGATCGATCCCATAAATGCTAAAACAATATAAGTAATATGAGGATAAGCTAAGTTTATGTAGTTTCCAGTCAGAGCCCTTTTTGAAGTAACTTCAAACTTCATTTTTTGTTTTAAAAGAATTGATTTTAGAGCCAAAATTTGGAGTGTCCAAGACGACTGAGTGAATGATAATGCTTGAAAGGATATTCTGTCGGCAGAAGCCATTCTTAGTGAATATAAATTTAAAAATATAAAAGGTACAAAGAAAAGTGCAAACGAGGTGGAGCTAGCTGCTACTGGTCGTATTCCAAAAAATAAAAACAACAATGGCATTACAATATCGATTAGAACTATAATTCCATTAAAGTAATACAAAGATGATGATAAATATTCAATCCTTTGGTGCCAACTCAATCTTTTTTTGAAAAGAGGATTATTTCTAGTAAATACGATTTCCAATGACCCTCTGGCCCATCTTAGTTGTTGTTTAAAGTATGACAACATATCTTCTGGAGCCAGACCCTCACTCAACACTTCGTTTACATAATAAGACAGCCAGCCATTATTATGAACAAACAGTGATGTTAAAAAATCCTCTGCAATATTATTCTCCTGCATTCCGCCAGCTTCCAATAAAGCAGTTCGTCTTATCAAAAAATTTGTTCCGCAAATAAAAGCCGAATTACTTTTTTCTTTCCCTTTCATTATTGGGCCGAAAAAAAACTCTTGTTGGGCCCATGCGCCGCTGCTAACCAAATTATTTTGCCAGTTTTTATAATATTGAGGAGTTTGCACAAAACCAACCTTTTTGTTTCTAAAATAGGGTATTAATCTGGATAAAAAATTCGGTCTTGGTTGCATATCGGCATCAAAGATGGCAATTAATTTGCCTGTGGTTATTTTTAAGGCATGATTAATATTGCCGGCTTTTGCACCTCCAGACACGGTTCTGGTTATGCAAAAAACCCCCATTTCTTCAGCTAAATATTCATACTCTCTCCAATTTTCTTTTTTAGCCACTAAACTATCATTCAATATATATATAAAAGATTTTGGATAGTTCATGTTCAAAACTTTGTTTATTGTCTGTTTTACTATTTCTACTGGTTCTCCTGCTACTGTTATAAATATGTCTACTGTAGGCAAGAATTTTTTAGATCTATTCACTTTTTTAATTTTTAATTGCCCCGGAGCAATTGTGTGCCAAAAAGTTAAGGCCATAAAAATATGATAAATTTCCCCTATAAACAATAGAAAATATAAAAACTTATTATCTATATGCGACGGTGTCAGCCACCAAGAAAAATAAAAAGCAGTCATGGCCAAATTAAGCCCTATTAACGACTTATCAATTTTTCCTCTTTCTAGGAGGCCTTTGTTTATATTAAATTTCATTGATTGCTTAAACTATTTATTTCGTGGTTGTAAATTGCCGAACCAAACCATAACCAGTTTTGTTCATAGTAGGGAAGATTGCTGTTGAACATGTTTTGGTCGTTGGAATATAAGTTGAGGATTTTCTCTTGATATATTTTTTTTGCTGCTATGGGGTCAGCCAACATAAAATAACCAATTGCAGTTGCGTACATGGTTGGATTTTCTTGATCTTGAACTATTTGTCCATCGTGAGACAGTGATGTTGGCAGCTTACCATCAGTCGCATATATTTCCGATATTTTTTTAAATGATTGAGCCAGGTAATTGTAAGCCTCCTGATTTTTGTTCCATTGATAATCCAATCCAATTTTCCAGGGAATTCTCATAGCATCAAAACTATAATTTGTGGTTAAATTGGCAAAACTTGGTGCCTTTAAAACACCTGTTGTTTTATCAATTTCTACCCAATCTGGAGGCAGTCCCACCGATGAATTTTTATCCAGATTACTTTTTCCTGAATCTGTCAATAAAGCATAAGCCGGGCCGATTAAACTATTCCAGTCATGATCTTTGTCGACTGTGGCAAAAATTCTCCAGGCGTATGGCTCAAAATATGAAGGATTAATAATTAGCATATTTCCATCAGTTGCCCAGTTCCCGGCAATCAGATATCTTTTTCCAGCAGCCACTCCAGTTTCTTTATCCCAAATATCCTTTAAGATTGTTTTTGATTGGTTTATATATTCATCATTTTTCCAGCGCTTTCCCGCAAATATTAGTGCCAAAGCGATATCGGTATCTGCATCGGCAGCTGAATTACTTCCTCCATTTTCTAAAAACCCATATTTATTATCACTGGTTAAACCCCATTTCCACCCAAAAAGATTATCAGTTGGTCTTTTAAGATTTATTTTGCTCCAATTCCAAACTTGGTCAAAAGCGCCTTTGTCATCAATATATACTGATCTAAGCATGGCGTAACTTTGGCCTTCAGATGTTGTAATTCCGCTTTGGGAATAATCAATTACTCTGCCGTCTTTATTTATAAATTCTTGTTTATATTTTTCCCATGAAGAAATCAACAAAGTATATGACGAAAACGGCCGAGTTAAATCAATGTATTGGCTATTAACATACAAAACATATCCAAAAACTGCAATCCCTAATACTATAAATAAATAGCCCAAAATTCTTTTGTTCATAATATTCTATTAATGAATTTAACTAAAGAGCCGTTAAAGTTAATTTTATTAACAAGATTTCTCACTCTCGCCACCATATTGTCTATTTCTAAAAGACCAATTCCTGAACTAATAAATATGGCAGAGCCAATCAATAGGATATTGTTTATATTAATAGGTAGGCTGTGGTCTGGATAGAAATTTTCTTTTCCGTTAACACCAATTATCTCAGGGGCATTTATATTTTTTATTTTGATACCTCTGCTGCTTATTAAGGGGGTTTGGCTAACAATCACTTGCGAATTATTTACCAATGAAGGGTTTGTTTTTTTATCATATTTAATGTTTTTAGGAATTAGATAAAGTACAATTATTGAAATTATTATTAGGATCCTTTTAATCATTTCAGAAAACAAAAAACAATTAAACTCCACCAAAAACTACTTCCAATGTTACTGATAAGAATTAAGTAGCAAATTAGAATTATGTAAGAAAGAAGTAAAAGGAAATAATCCCTTTAATCTCGGAAAAATAACAAATGTGAACCAAGCAAGCCGTGTTTAAAAACCAACGAAGAAACCTCTTGCTTTTAGCTATTATCTTTTTCTAAATATCAAAAACAACCCTGTCATAATCAAAACGGCTGGCCAAAAAATATCCCATCTGATTATTGCTGGTTGAATCTGGTCCAACAAAGCAACTACGCCAATCAACAATATTATAATTCCCAAAAAGTTACCTCTCTTTTCTCTATTTGAATAATTATTCTTAAACTCTTCTGAAATTTCTTTAACTCTATCTTTCAAATCATCCGGCTCATTTTTTCCTTCCATAGGTAAAACCAACCACAGAATTATATATATTAATATTCCGCTCCCGCCACCTAAAGTTAAGAGGATAAAAATTATCCTAACTATGGTTGGATCAATATTAAAATGTTCCGCCAAACCTCCGCAAACACCGGCAATTATGTACTCATTTTTAGATCTGTAAATCCTACTTGAACTAGTCATAAACAAATTATAGACCAAAAATTAGACCTGAGCAATTTCTTTGAGTTTTTCCATATCTTTAATTACAATTCTTCGGCCTTTATTATACAAAAAGCCTTCCTTTTGTAATTTTAAGATTTGTAGAGTCACTGTTTCTCTGGTTAACCCAGTCATGCTAGCCAACATTCTGTGGGGAGTATTAAATCCGATGACGGTTTCTTTGCCTTTCATTTCTCCAAATTTTTCTGACATCGAATATATTAAACTGGCAATCTTTGTGTATGCATCCCCAAAAATAAGCTGTTGAACATTATTAGTTAAATCCATAAAATCATTCAACATAGATTTGGTCATTTTATCGTAAAGATCTGGATCTTGTTTGATAAAATCCATAAATTCGTTTTCTGGAGCCAGCCATAATTCCACTGGGCTAATAGCTTCAATGTAATATTTGTTTTCTTTGCCCAATAAAGCATCGACTAAAGAACAGAAAAATAAAGGTTTTAACATTGGTAGTGTAATTTCCTTTCCTTCTTTTGAGATAGTGTAGACTCTTACGTAACCACTTTTATCAAATAAAATACCATTAATTCTCTCACCTGGTTTAAAAAGAATTTGACCCTTTTTATACTTTATAAGTTTATATTTGTTAAAAAATGCCGTGAGTTGTTTTTTGATTTTTTCGTTCATTATTTTGTTCTTTTAAAGAAACATTAAATATTATTTGTATTGGAATAAACAATTATATCATCATAACATGTATAAAATAACATAAAAGATACTTGTTCATAATTCAAGTCAGTATATTTTTTTTAACCACTTATTCTTCTTGAAAATTATATATTTTATATCCACTTCCATAAACCGACTTAATGCAGTTTTCTCCAACAAGTTCTTTTAATCTTTTTCTCAAACGCCTTATGTGGACGTCTATTGTGTTTGAATTATAGTAATCATCTCTACCCCATACATGTTCATAGAGTTCCTCTCGTGAAACCAATTTTCCTTTATTTGTGGTCAAATATTTTAAAAGCATATATTCTTGCCTCGGCAATTTAATATATTGTTTGTTTAAAACAATATATTGATCATCCAATTTAATAGTCAATTTGCCAACATTTATCTGCTTGGTTGGCTGCTTACGACTGTTTCTTCTTACAAGTGCTCTGATTCTGGCTTCTAACTCTTGATAAGAAAATGGTTTTGTCAAATAATCATCAGCTCCTGCATCAAGCGCTTCAACCACATCTTTTTTAGTATCGTTAGTAGTAAAAACCAAAATTGGTGTTTTGGTATCAACCTCTCTAATTTTTTTACAAACTTGAATTCCGTTTTGATCTGGCAGATAGTAGTCAATTATAAAAAGATCATATTCTTTATTCTCGGCTAAAATGATGCCTTTTTTACCAGTTGGAGAGATATCAACATTGTAATGAGAAATCAGTTTTTGTTGGATAGTTTTGGCTAATTGTTTATCGTCTTCTATATATAGTATATTCATTTGTAGTAATTTTTTATAAAGTCTAATGTATTTTTTCTTTCTTTTAATGCAATTCTACATAATTCTACATTCTTATTATTTAAATTCAATAAATATAGTTTGTTGATAATTAAACTGGATTGGTTTAATGCTCTTTTCGCTTTATTTGAAAAATATATTATTTTATTACAATAATCAGGAACAATATTTTGCCAAAAAATTAATTTTAAATTTTCTTTATTCATGATTTCTTTATAAATACTTTTATTGTTTTTTTCTAAAAATTTTATTAATCCATAACTCGCACTGTTTATTTGGCCTTTTTCTAAATCTTCTAACCAATCATGAACGTCATCATTCATCTGTTTAGCAACAATAAAATATCTAAAATAATTCATTAAATAACGGACCTCTAAAGACCTTACTGATTGTTTCAAATAACATAAAATTGCTACTGAGCTCAATGCATGTCCTAAAGACTTATCGGCTAACTTTTTATAATCAAACTCATCGATTGTATTATTGCTAGAGTTAAGACATAAATAATTCTGTTCAAACCAATTACTTATTTCCATTTTTTGCAATAAAAATTTGGAAAAATTAAAAAAACCTGTTTCCTTGTTTATTGGAAGACTGCCTAGTATTGATTCCATCTCCCTGCAAATTATATTTGCCATTGGAATCATTTTTCCTGAAGAATCACTGTCCATAATATCGTCGTAAATCGTATATGCACACCATCCCAATAAATTAATTTGTCCTAATTTGACAATAAAATCTTTTGTTATTTTGATCTTTAATTCCGTATCGATAGAATTTAAAACAATTAATGGCGTCGCAATTATCATTTCTGATTCACTGCTCGAAGCTAAGTTTTTGATAAATGTTAATATTTCCTTTTTTAATTTATCGGGATGCTTTTCAAAAACTTTTTCTAGCCTGAAAACTGTTTCTTTTTTAAACTCATTAATCTCTAAAAACAATGGATCTTTAAATTTGAGTTTTTGATTTATATATAAAGTTAAAGCTTCCAAAATAAAAGCCGTACTAATGCTTTCAGTACCAATAAAATTAGTTTGTTTTAATTTGTCTACATAAAAATAAAAATCTTCACCTATCCAATTTCCTGATTTGGATTGTTTTGTACATATTTTCTTAACCCAGTCTTCTTTTATATTTTTATAACCGAGTCTGATTAAACTGCTTATTATCAAAGCTAAATCTAAGGCCGAATCGCTAGTATTTGCCTTATTGATAAGTTTTTCTTTCAAAATATTTTTTAATTTCCCATTATAAAAACGGGAAATAAAATAAATTACGGGCAGCTCACCTTTATAAAAAGGGGAATATATTTTGTCTTTAATGATTCCATTTTCAATTAATTCAGTTAAGTTCTTTAACTTAATTTTTTGTAATTTTAAAAAATATCCAATGTTGCTATTAACTGCAATATCGATATCACTCCATTTTTCCGACTTTTCTTTAGCCAATATCCAAGTACGATATGGGCCGCCTATCTTTTCTTCCGCCAATATTAAAAGATTAATTATTTTTGCAAGATCATTGCCCTTGAAAACTTTTTTATCAAATCTATATAAAGCACTAAGTGCTAAACATGTATCATCAAGATCCTCAGGATATGGTTCTATTTTGTTTTTTATCGATTTTCTTTTCCAATAATTAAAAGACCATAATTCATTTTTCTCTTTCAATAAAACTTTTTTAATTTTCGCTTTAATCAAGTAGCTGCCTTTATTGTCAATTTCATTAAGACAATCAAAAACCAAAATCATTGGAAATATGCTTTCAAATCCAAAATATACATTCTTTTCTAATTCATCAGTTAAAAAGGCAATTCCTTTATCAATTACTTTGTTTAGTTTTTGCTCCATTTTGTTTTAAAACCGGAATATCGATTAAAAATTCACTTCCTTCACCCCAGGTACTTTTAAAACTAATAGTACCTTTAAAACAACTATCCAAAATAGTTTTACTGATAAATAGGCCTAAACCAGAATTATTCATTTCTTTTTTTGTACTAAATAATGCTTGAAAAATATTTTTCTTGTCTTCGTCTTTAATACCGCAGCCATTATCTTTAATCATAATTTCTATTGAAGTTTTATTTTTCTGAACTTCAATAGTTATTTTTGGAAAATCTCTTTTTGCATCCCTCAAAGCATCTATACTATTTACAACTAGGTTGGCTAAAACTCTAGACAGTTTTGTTGGACAACCGAATATGTTTATTGATTCTTTACATACAAATTTTATTTCTATCCCAAACTTATTTGCTCTTGTATTCAAAAGTATTAAAGTATTTTTAATTTCCTTTTTTAAATCAAATAATACTTTAGTATCTTCATTAATTAATTGCTTTTGCGAAGTTCTGACCATTGATTCCACTGTTCTGGAAGCTAATAAAGAATTGTTGATTAATTTTTTCCATTCCGATTGACTTAAAATATTTTTGTCTTTAACGTAATCATTAATACTGTCTAAATTCATTGAAATTACCGTTAATGGATTCTTCAAATCATGTAATAATCCTGCTGATATTTTTCCAAATTCAGCCAACGTATTTATTTCCATCAGCTGTTTTAATTGATGTTCCCTAAGTTCTTGTGTTCTTTCTTCTACTATTTTTTCCAGATCATCATTTTGTTTTTGTAATTTGTCAGCCAACATTAAAGCTTTCTGTTCTGATAAATTAGCATTTTTAAGTGATTTGTTAACTTCTCGGCTCGATAACCATGACACTATTGCAATGACCAAATATATAACATTCAATATCAGAATATCCGATATATCAGAAGATTTATTCTTCCAATCAGAATATACCTCAATAAAATGCCACGTGTGGGAAAAGAAAATGCTTAACAAGCAACCAAAAATTATTATTGTTAATAAAAAAGCACTTAATGGCCCAACCAAGATTCCGCTCATAAAAATTATTAGCGCATAACTTACAGTTGCCATTGGTACATTTACACCATAAATTAAAGAAGTTCTTAATGTAGCCAATAATAGTAATGATATTAATATCCAAGCTGCTAATCTTGGTTTTCCTAATAAGGAAACTTTTAACAATATAATTGGCAATAGTGTAAGTACTAAAATTGGAATTATGTGGCTAAAATTTCTGTCAGAAGATCTATCAATAAAACAATAACCAAATATCCAAGTCGCAAGAGAATATAAAGTCAATAAAAAAATAGAGAAAGTGATTATATTAAAAATCTTAGCCTTTCGCCTCAAATCTTCATCACTTATCCGGGAAAAATTAAATAAGTAATTATTAAACCTAGAAATTAATTTGTTTATGATTGTTTTTAGCATTAGTTTTAATTTCTAGGTTTTAATTTAATTATTAAGCAATACTTTGCCATGGATCGCCAACTTCTTCAACAGCAAGTGATAAAGCATCTGTTTGAGCCATGTTTCGGGCACTTTTATCTGTTAATATTTCTTCCATTAATTTTTTCATTTATTATCACCACCTTAATTTTTTTAATTATTAACAATTAATTAAAAAATATAATTATGAATAAAAAATGAACTTCATGTTTGAAATAAACAAACATTACCCTTAATTTACATGTAAATTATATCACTTAATTACAATTTCTCTAATGTAGATTGCCATTCATTTATTATCTCAAAACTACTCTGCCAAAAGTTTTTATCCTTAATATTTATTCCAGCATTCATTAATATTTTTTCGGGATCCTCTGAACCTCCGCTTTTCAATATCGTTTCAATTTTAGAAACAAAACTTAAACCTTCCTTTTTATATCTACTATACAAAGCATAACTTAATAGTTCTCCAAAATTATAGCTGTAGCAATAAAATGGTGTATCAAAGATATGGGGGATATAAGCCCATTCATTTTTAAAAACCCTATCCACCTCTACACTATCCCCAAACTGCTCCTTTAATGTATTTAGCCACAATTCCGACAATTGGCTGGAATTGCACCCTGAATTAATCAATTTATGGGCTTCAATTTCAAATAGCACAAAATAATTTTGTCTCAATATGCTTGCATAAGAACTTGCTATCTGGTCAATCAGCATTGTTTTTTTAACTTTAGAATCGTGTTCATTTTTATAAGTTTTTTCAAACAAAATTAATTCCGATAAAGTGGAAGCGGTTTCAGCCAGAGGTAGGGTAGCCTGCTGACTTGAATAATAATGATTATTTGCCAATAAACTGTGAATACCGTGTCCTAGTTCATGAGCTAATGTATATAAATCATTTTTTTCACCTGTAAAATTCATCATTATGTAAGGAGTTATTTTAGGACTGATTGTTGCACAAAATGCACCGCTTCTTTTTTCTGGATTCGGGTGGGAATCAATATGTTTATCGTCAAATATTTTTTTGGCCTGATTGTAAAAACTGGGTGAAAATTCTTTAAATGTTTCTAAAACCAACTCTTTTGCTTTATTAAATTCTATGTGTTTATAAGTCCTAGCCTTAAATGGAGCATAAATATCAAAACGATTTAATTTCTCAACCCCCATTTCTTTTGCTTTATATCTAAAATATTTTTGAAAAACATATTTATTTTCACTGCAGGTTTTTAATAACATCTCAATTACTTCATTAGAAATATGATTATTAAAATTTCTAATGCTGATGGCGCTTTCATAACCTCTAAGTTTTGCTTCATAATTCCAATCTTTAACCACTGCTTGATAAATTATAAAAAATTTATCTAAATTTTTTTCATACTCTTTAAACAAGCTTAAGTAGGCCGCTTTTCTTTCTTCTGGTTTAGAGCTGTGCGCTAAATTTGTTAATTCGGCTTGTGTTTTAATTATTCTTGTTTTTTGATTTTTAATCTTTAATTTATATCTAAAACCAGTTGATATTTGTCTTCGTAAATCTTTGACTGCAAATATTCCGCTAATATTTTTATTGCTAATTATGTTTTCTTCAGATTCGTTTAAAGCGTATTTTGATGCTTCACGATTATGTTTAAGTTGAAATTCCAAATCAGGAATCGATTCAAATAGTCTTTCTGCATTTTTATTGTCCAAAATCTCTAATTCGTTAACCTTTTTTCCCTTAAGCCAGTGAAATAATTTTCTTGAAACTTCCTCATAGCTAACAATTATTTGGTCTGCTTTTGATTTTAAAATTTGAGCCTTCTGGTCTTTTTGGTTGGTAGTTTCCATTAAGTGAGGCAGATAACTCAATCTGGAAATTTTCTCGCTCAAATTTTCATCAAAATCTATTATCTCTTTAAACAATTCCTCTTCCATTCGAGGGTCTAGTTTTTTAATTAGTTGTGGATAATAACCAATATCATTTTGAATTTCCCAAAAAAATTCATCAAATTTTTCAACAGATAATATGTCGTCCAGGTTCCACTTTAAAATATTCATACTCTATTATACAATTTACCTAATATTTCCCATGAAAAACACTCCTGACTTTAATTATGAAAAATCTTTAATCCCTCAAAATTGCCGCTTTATTCTAGGCATTGATGAAGTTGGTCGCGGTCCTTGGGCTGGATCAGTAGCTGTTGGTGCATTTCTGTTGGACACTAATAATTTTGATTTGGAATTTTTTCAAAAAAATATTAAAGACTCCAAATGTCTTTTGCCTTCCAAAAGAGAGTCTGCTTTTCAAGAAATCAAAAAGCGTAATTTTCCTTTCAAAGTAATTTCTTCCAGTTCCAAAGAAATCGACACTCTGGGTATTCAGCAAGCAATCATTAGTTCAATTGAAAAGGCTATTACTTTTTTTGAAAATCGTTATGATTTTGTTTTAATTGACGGCAATATGAAACTTGACATAAATTGTCCTTACAAAAGTGTTATTAAAGCCGATTTAAACTGTTTTTCTGTGGCCGCTGCTTCTATTTGTGCCAAAGTCATGAGAGATCAAGAAATGACTGAATTCGACAAGCTTTATCCTGGTTATGATTTCGTCAATAATAAGGGTTATGGCACCAAATCACATCAGCAAGGTCTAGAAAAACTCGGTCCTTGCCCGATTCATCGCTTTTCCTATAAACCTGTAAAAAATTATTCTTCAACTAAATAATTTTCTTCCCAATAATAAAGCCTGGTCAAATCGTGTGGATATATATTTACCTTGTCTCTTTTTTCAGCAATTTTATCTTTTTTTAAATCTAACTTTCGCCAGTTTGGATCTTTTTCCTCATTTTCATCTGCTTCACGAACCAGCATTTTTAAATTTAAATCGCTCACGCCGTGTTTTTCGTAATTTTCCTGCGCTTTAATCAAACTGATTCTATTGGCTCCAGTTTCCTTAGGATATCTTAGTTGTTTTGCTTCATCTTCCCAATAACAAATTGGACAAATTTCAAATGATCCTGGTTGTTCGTTAAATACTTTATAACCACAGCAGGGACATGTATATTTATCATTTTTATTCATGCCCATATTTTATCAAACTTCATTTTGACTTAACTAATTCGTATAAATTTACTTTTTTGTTTAATTCCCACTTATTTTTTATTTCCGCTTTTCCAAAACTGCTAATTTCCCACACTGGATTATTCAAAGTCTTTTCTTCCATGTCATACGAAACCACAAATAATTCGTCAGCCGATTGATAAGAGTCCACATTGCGGGGATTTTTTTGGTCCTTAGTTAAAAGATATCTTAAAGAATAAAATCTAGTATCGCCTGACAATAAATTGACCACATTAAAATTGGTCCCCATTTGTTCAACGATTTTACTTGTTTTTTCTAATTCTGAATAACTCCAATCTTTTGGCATTCCAAAGGCTTCAGTTTCAGTATATTTAGTAAAAAAAGAATAGATTATAAGAATTAATATTAATCCATATTGAATAAATTTATTATTCAATTTATTCAGAATCATTCCTGCAACTATACTAATTAGCGGAATAAATGCCAGAAAATAGTAAATATGAAAATTAAATTTTTCGTCGCCACCAAACCTTAGCCATTCAAAAATTGTTTTGATATTATAAAAATTGTTTCTCAAATCAAAAACCAAAAGAGGTGAGTAGCCAGCAATAATCCCTATCAAAAAGACAATAATTTCATGCCATTTTATTTTTTTATAAATAAAAAATATTAAAGTTAAAAATAATATTAATGTGAATTGAAAATGAAATTGTAAACAAATGCCCGCCATTACACCTGCACCTAAAAACCATTTTATTTTATTAGATTTAATCGACTTACTCAAAAACCATAAAAATACGGGCAACAAAATCAAAAGAAAATTTGGGTTCCATAAAAAATTAGAAAAATTTATTGATGCTGGTAAAAATATATAAACAACTAAACTCAGTTCTGCAATCTTTTTTCCAAACAGTGTTTTAATAGCAGCGAATAAAAACCAAAGGCTTATAAGGTTTAATCCTACTAAAACATAGGAAGATATTAAAGGATTCCACTTTGATATCCCTAAAATAAAAATCATTGAATAATAAATTAATGGCCCCTGAAAAAACTGATGTGTATGGACTATTGGCGAAGCCGGAGGACCAATTAAAGTTAATTCTTTGTTCTGAAAAATTTGTAGGCTTCTTAAAGCAAACAAACCCTGATCCATTGAAAAGTTTACCCGCCTATCTATTTGATAAAGTCTTAAAAAAAGAAAAGAAACTATGAAAAAAACAATTATTAGTATTTTTAGTTTCACTTATTTTTATTTTTAATTTGTCTAAACATTAATGCAGCTAAAAAAGTGGTTACTGGCACTGCTAAAACCAATCCGATACTTCCCACCATAGTCCTGATTACTTCTTCGGCAATAAATTCATAATTTATGATTTCTGAAAACGGATGAGGATTGTCAACAAAAATTAATAAAAGCGGCAGTGAAGCGCCTGCATAAACCAAGACCAGAGTATTTACCATCGAAGTAATATGGTCTTGCCCTATTTTCATTGATCGGTTGTATAAATCCCACAAATTAAGTTTTTCTGAAGCTGCCTTAAGCTGTTCCACGATTGCCGCTTGAGCCACCGTAATATCGTCCAAAACTCCAACGGCTCCAATCATCATTCCGGCTAAAAGCAAACCCTTCATATTTAATGAACCCTGTTTTACTTGAGCAATAAACCCCGCTTCTTCAGAAGCTAATCCGGTAAGACGGCTCAATTCCACAAAAATACTTGCCAAAACTCCGGTAATAATCATAGCTATAAAAGTTCCCAAAATTGCAATTGTAGTTTTTTTATTAAACCCGTGTGCCAAATAAAAGGTAACGGGAATAATGATGAGTGAGCCGATAATTGCAATAATTATTGGATTTTGGCCATTTAATATTTGAGGTAATATAAATTTAAATATCACTCCAAAGGTAATACCCATGCTTAAAATAGAGGTTAATCCCTTAAATCTGGCAATAATTATAGTTATGACTATAAAAATTATTAATAATAAAAGTAGGCTGTCGGTCCGAATAAAATCATTGATATTGTAAATATTGTTTCCCGATAAATCTTTCTCCACAGATACTGACACTCGATCATGTAATTTATATTTCACCACATTTGCCAAAGGCAAGTTGCCGTTTTCAACTGTAATTATTTTATCTTTCTCTGGCCCCTTGGTAATTTTAAGCTCTAATTTTTGATAAGTTTGTTTGTTTCCCATTACTACCACCGGTTTTTCTTCATCAATCTTTATAATCTGGGCTTCATAAGTAATCTCTGAACTGGAACTATTTTTATCTTGAGACTGGGTTTGAGATGCGCTTGGCGCTTGAGTATCTCCCCACACTGAATTGTCAATAAAATTGTCAGATTGGGCCATTACTGGTCTGTTAATACTCACAAACAAAATCGAAAAGAGAATAACTGCACAGAACTTACGAATCATAAAATTACTTTATTATACTCTTAAAAAAGCTACCGTCTTTTTTCACACTCAACGATAGATTTTTATCATTTACCCAGCCGTTGTTATCGATTTTTTCTCCATTATTAAGCCAAAAACTATTATTTTTTTGCGTTGGTTTTACCGAAAAAACAATATTAACCATAAAATCACTGCCATCCTGTGCCCCATAACCATTTGCTTGTACTGAACTTATTTTGTAAGTACTAATCCAACTGCTTGGACAAGTTTTTTTGGCTTTATAAGTTTTCAAATATTGTTCAATAATTTTTTCACCAACCATTATTTTTGAATCTTTATCATTGTAAGGTATTGATATTTCTCCCAGTCCACACGGCTTATTGTATAAAGAAACAAAATATATCACCACCATCAAGGAAATTCCGACAAGCATGATAATTATTTCTTTTCTACTTATTTTCATTCCAATTTCAGTCTAACAAAAACCCTTGTAATAAAAAAGACCTTAACCAATTATATATAACTCATCTGTTGCTCGGGTTACCGCTGTATACAGCCAGCGCTTCCACATATTACTGTCCATTCTAGAAAATCTCTCTTCAAACAAAATTACTCTTCTAGCTTGTGAACCTTGAGCTTTATGGACAGTCAATGCGTATCCATAATCAAATAAATCTCCCTCTATAATTTTCTTTCTCTGTTTGCTGAAATTCATTGATTCTGGATTGTTGAATTGATGAACCGATATTTTTCCAAAATATGGATTATTGCTTCCATCCATTTCTATTTCTGCTTCAAACCAATCCAGGTTATCTTTTTCGATTGATGCTATTGTTCCCACCATTCCATTATAAATTTCAGCCGTATGATTATTTCTTAAGCAAATTACTCTATCGCCAGGTTCTGGGCAAAAAGGATTCTTTTCTAAAGAATTCCTAATAAACTCATTAATCTTAATTCGGGTCGAATTATAGCCGCACAGAATTAAAGTGTTTTTATCATAACTGCAAAGCAATTCTTCTATTTCAGAAGCATTGTCCGTTTCGCTTTTTAATATTTTTTTAATTCCTAATCCGAAAGTGCCTGCAGGAATTATTCCTTCTTCTCGTGCCATTATTGACAATCGAATAATCGGATTGTCTTGGGCTTGCCTGTGAATTTTTTCCAGCTTTAACATCGGTTCTTCCATTAAATTAAAAGAACCATTTATTGGTGGCAGCTGGCCATGATCGCCGATGGCAATTATGGGTAAATTATAAGAAATTAAGTCGTTCCAAATTTTTTCATCAATCATTGATGCCTCGTCCACAATAATCAGATTAACTTCCAATTCTTCCTTTCTTTTCCAGCCGGTTATCTCCATTTTTTTATTAACAATAGGGGAATAAATCAAAGAATGAATAGTTCCCACTAAATCCTGTTTGTGAATTGAGTTGGTTTCTATTAATTTTGATTTTAAAACCCGGGTGGCTTTGCCAGTGTAGCTGCAAAAAGCCACTTTGATTTTTTTATTTTCTTTATTAATTTCTTCTCTTAAAATCGATATTAAAGTAGTTTTTCCCGTTCCAGCATATCCGCCTAAAGTTATATATTGATTTTTATTTGTATCAAAAACCCATTCTAATAATTGTTTTAAGACTTTGTCTTGGTCTACTGAAAGTTGTAAAGACATATAAATTCCAGTCTACCTCATTTTTTGTCCAAACAAAACCCGA
This sequence comes from Patescibacteria group bacterium, assembly GCA_013387215.1. Taxonomy (GTDB): domain Bacteria; phylum Patescibacteriota; class Microgenomatia; order UBA12405; family UBA12405; genus WARW01. The sequence goes on along the minus strand of WARW01000003.1, from coordinate 7,512 downwards.
AGTTTTTATCAGCCGGCACCACCGCCTCCACCACCACCGCCACCACCTCCACCGCCCGAAGATCCTCCTGAAGAACCAGAACCAGACGCGCCATAACTCGAGCTTGCTGCCGTAGAGATACTGTTAACCACGGATGATATTGAAGATATACTGCTGGAAAAATCTCCCAAACCACCAGTATTGCCACACCAATAAGTTGTCACCAAAGCTTGGTCATTACTTGTAAATTTAATCGGCAACTCACTTATTGTTTTAGTGGAAACTCCTAAAACCGTTCCGTAAACCAAATATTTCTCCCATAAAATTATTGAATCAATTGGATATTCTTTTGTTACTTTATATTCAACCATATGCTTTTTGAAAGCAATCCACTTAGCTGTTTCTTGGGATCCTGTTTCAGTTCTTTTTTCTCCAAATACTTTCATAATCAATGCCACTACAAAAAGTAATGACAAGATAAATCCTCCAGAGAATCCCGCACCAATTAGTTTAGGGTCACTTGTATTCATTCCCCAGTTTATTCCTAATCCAAACTCGGCCACTGCTAACAAAAATAAAACAATAAGCATTCCAAAATGACTTTTCATTACATGGGATACTTTGTCAAAATATCCTTCGTTCAAATTTTCTTCTAAAACCAAATCAGGAAACTTTTGAAAAAAGTTATAACTAACCGTTCTATGGGTTTGACACCAGCTTACAATATAATCAAGGGCAATTGCCTCCACATCTTCTCCTCCAATTTTTGTTGGCACTGCTTTTATCATCATCAAAAGTTCCATCACATATTTTTGTATACTTGAAGCCTCTTCTTCGGATTTATTTAGTGGAACTAAAAAATATCTGTAGTCTTTGAACCACAAAAATCCTTCTTTTTGATCACTTCTCATTATTTTATAAAAGCGGTTTTGAACTAAAGATAAAATTGTAGCCGTAAAAGAGTTTGGAGATAAATATTTATTCGAACTAATTAATTGTTCAACTTGAGCCGGATCAATATCGCTTGGTGGTTCCCATAATCTTCCTGAAAGATTTACTTCTGGCAGCGGCAAATCTTTGCCATATTTTTCAAACATTTTAATTTGGCCAATAAAAAGGCTAATTCCCACACCTAGCAAACTAATTAAAACTATTAATCCGATTGTGCTCGTAGTCTTGTTTTTTTGTTTATCACTTTCTGTTTTTTGAATAAATTCCTGTTCTTGAGATTCAATGTCTGTTTTTTTTAGGGTTCCGATTGCACCACCACTAAAAGTATTTTTAGGCAAAAGAATTCTGGACTCAAAAAAAGTGCCGGGATTTAAATATGGAACTTGAAAAGTTACTTGTGAAGGGTTGGGAATAGATACTGTTCCATTTAATGGTCCATGAGCCCAAGCTTTAATTTCTGTTCCAGGGATGTCTGGCGGTAAATTTATTCGGGCAAAAATCTGGTTTTGACTTATTTCCCAATTATTGCCAATTAATTTCCAATATAATTCAGCCGTATCTGTATCCAGGGTTATCGCATTCTTAATATCGTATTTAATCCTAAAAATTTTTTTATCATTATTAACACTGTAAAACCATTTAATATAATATCTATCATTCTGATCTTCTACATAAAAACTTGAAACTGGCTTACTTGTGTCGTAATCATTCTTATTATTCGCATCTAATTCTTCATAGCAGGTTTTTTCATCACAAACTTTAAAATTATCCAAAAGATAGGGTTCTTTTCGGTCACCAGTCTTGTTAATGTATTCATAAGCAAAAGTATAGCTGCCATCAAATGAAAAAGTTCTCGTTTCCTCAACATTCATCGATCCGTCGCGATTTAATTGTCCTAAAATATTTACTTTATCAATAGAATAAGATTTGGCAAAAACAGTTGCTGGATTAAATATAAACCAACCCAGCAATAATCCCCAAAAAATCCCTAAGACTTTTTTTGGTCCCATTACCAATTATAAAGATTATTTTTTAAATATTTTAGTGACAAAATAACCAGCGACCACTCCACCTAAACCAAAAAATTGGCCAAGATCTTGGAAGCGGAAAACCAATTTGTTGGACACAATGTTGCTTGCCACAAAAACGATCACAAAACTGATCATCACTAAAATTTTATTGTTTGCACTCACAAGCTATCATTGTATATCAAGCCTTTGAAAATGTCTGTAAGTTTTATATCAATTAAGTGTATAATCTACTTAATTTATGGTGAATGAAGCACGACATGGAAAAATTGGTTTTTCCAACCCTAATTATCACAATCCTCCCATTCCAGAAACTTCTGCCATGGAATATATTTTGAATGCGGCGAACAAAATGAAATCTCAGACAGAGGAGTTGGAACATAAAGCCTACAAAGATCCGCTTACCGGCCTTTCCAATCGCAATGCCCTGGTGGAAGATGTTAAAAAACTTGACTTACAAAATAATAATTGTGATCATATGGCTTTTTATTTCGATTTAAATTCTCTTAAAAAAGAGAATGACACTAAAGGACATGTTGCTGGGGATAAGTTATTAAAGAAAATGTCTAATCTGCTTGAATCTGTTTTTACTCAGGATATTGGAAAAGCTTATCGTAATACTGCAGGTGATGAATTTTTGGCCATATTGTCAACACCTAATGCTCTTACTTTTTCTGAATCAATCCTAAATACTTTAAGTCAAAAAACTGAAGAAATAAATAAAGGCATTGGGGCCAATGAAACAGCCTTGAGTTTTGCTGTTGGAATTGCCTCATATGATGCTGATAAGGACGATCATGATTTTTACAATACTATCGAGAGAGCAGACCGTAATATGCAGATTAATAAAACAGAAATGAAGGCGTTTGATCCTAGCCTAGAAAGATAATTAAAAACTTCGGCACAAAAATAATCAATCCGATTATAGCTGCAATTATTGCTAAAATGAGAACCGATGCTGCCGCAATATCCCTAGTCCTTGTGGTTGCATAATAATCTAGACCCTCATGATCTTTAATAATATTGGCTAATTCTTCGATACTCGTATTTACAAGTTCAGCCGACCATATGACACCGATTAATATTAAAACAGTAAACCATTCTATTTTGCTTAGGCCCAATATCAATCCAAAGATTAAAACTGCAGCTGTGGCAATTCCATGAAACTTCATGTTTCTTTCCTTGAAACCTGAAATTAATCCTCGATACGCATAGTAAAACCCCTTAAAAAATTTATTTATCTGCTTCATGTATAAAGAATATCATTAAATTTAATTTTAGATTTACAATTCAATTTCGTAATACAAACGGTTTTCTCTGTGTTTTATTTCAAATTCTTTAAGAAATTTTCCGCCGTTTGCTTCAATAATTTTTTTTGAAGCTATGTTGCTTTTTCTGCAGACCAAAATTAATTTTACTTTCCCAAGCTTCTTTGCTTCCTTTTTTATTAACTTTAATATTAATTTTCCATATCCTTTATTTCTTTCGCTTTCTTTAATTTTGTAAACCACATCTCCAGCTGTTGTTGTTTTCATTCTTATTCCTGCTTTTCCCACTAAAAGCTCGTTTATGTATAATCCGAACCTAATTGTCTTCACCATTATTCTGGATAAACTTTTCTTCAAATCTTTCTGTTAGTGAATAGCAGCATCCGCAAAATATTTGTTTATAAAATCCTTTAGTTTTTAAATCAGTACAAATAGATTTAGGAGTTAAAAACTTCAACCCATATTTTTGAGCCATCGCTTTTCCAATTTCAATTACTTTTTCAGAATCCTGATATTGACTGGTAACTAGCGTAGAAGAAAAGTGCGTGTATCCATTTTCTTTGGCAAATTTTGCCGTATTCTCCAATCTTAAACTCCAACATCTTAAACATCGTTCTGGTTTTTTATTATTAGCTTGAACTAAAAAATAATCACTCGGCTTCCAGTCGGGGATTATAAGCTTAACAACTTTGTCTTGGATCATTAGTTGCATAGCTTTTAATCTCGAATGATATTCGGATCGGGGGTGGATATTGGGATTATAGTAATAAACCGCAAACTGTTTCAAAGTTCCTTCTTCTTTTATAGACTCGACAAATTTAAGAGTGCAGTCGGCACAACATCCATGAAGCAGTAATTTCATAACAAAATATATCAAATAGCTTCGATTTTAACAATATTATTCTTCAAACTTTTTAACTCTGATGGCTGTCCAAACCTGATCTAAATTTATTTGAGAGATCAGATAAAATCCATTTTGATTCATTTCTTCTGCGATTATTTTTGATGTTAAATTTGTTTCTAATTCATTTGTTTTTGGGTAAGCAATCCACAGCGATCCATTGGTTTTTAAAGCGTTTGATATTTTATAAATATCTTTTTTTAAATCCTCCAATCTCTTAACAAAATACTGAATAAAATCATATTTTCCTCTTAGCTCTTTATCGATTCCAACATTATCAGAGATTTCTTTGTAAACGCTTCGGTAGTTTTTTGGAGCATTAATTATTGCTAATACATATCCCGGTTCAATTTTTAGTTGTTGAACAATAAACTTGCTCATATACTATTCTATCAAGACATGTTTTCACAAATTACCAATCTATTGGTATTACTTTAGTTGTTTCTTTGCAGCTTTTGGATTTTGGCCCATTCTGCATATTCCCGCAAAAAGATCATCTGCTTTACAGGTAGATTCATCCTTAAAAGTGCAAATATCACTCTTGGTGTTATTTAACTTTCCTCCAGTCCACACACAATATTTTTTAGCATCAGTATCATATCCACCCGTTTTAACTTCACCAGCAGAACAATCTCCTTTAAGCAATGCTTCCACTTCGCAGGCACTACCATTGTTAAAATTACACAAACTATAATCACCGCCATTTGCTAATTTTTTCACTTCAGTTTTACCGCCGATTCTGTTGCAAAATAGGTTGGCTGGATTGGCAACGGTATTATTGGCATTGTTTTTAACTGCACTATTATCTTTGTTGACCATAGTTTTATTGTCTGTTAGAACTTTTGAAGTTTCATTAGTTTTCTTTATTCCAACTTTTTGCCATATCGCCAAAACTATCGCGATAAAAATAATCAGAACAATTGCGATTGTAGTTTTATTTTTCATATATTTATATAAATTATAGATAACATAAGCTAATCTGTACATATATAACATGAAGATATATACTAAAAAGTTACACAAAAAATCTCATGAAACCCAAAGACAGCCCAAAAAGTATTCCGAAATCAAACTCGAATTTAATTTCTTTAATTAAGCCATATCGTGGTCTGATTGCCTTATTGGTTATTTTGACTATTATAGGAAACAGTCTTAATCTTTTAATTCCCCGAGTTGTTTCTGCAAGTATTGATGCTTACATTAAAGGCAGTTTCGTTATGGATTCATTTTTGATTAAGTTTTGTTTAATTGCTGTTTCTATTTTTATATTTATTTATCTTCAAAGTATCGTTCAAACCTATACTTCTGAGAAAGCTGCCCGCGATTTGCGTAAGAATTTGTCACTAAAGATTTCTCGGCAAAGTTATGGCTACATTCAAAAAATTACTCCTTCAAAACTTCTAACCAATTTAACTTCTGATGTAGACGCGGTTAAAATTTTTGTTTCCCAGGCTATTGCTGCTATTGTATCTTCAATATTCTTAATAATTGGAGCCAGCACATTTTTGATTTTGACAAATTGGCGCCTTGGTTTAGCCGTATTAACTATTGTCCCATCTATTGGAATTACTTTCTTTTTAATCATGGGAAGAGTCAGGTTGCTTTTCAAAAAAATTCAAGAAGTTATTGACTGGTTAAATAAAGTTATTAATGAAAGCATTCTTGGTGCTGCCTTGATTCGGGTTCTTAATTCTCAAAAATATGAAGATCAGAAATTTATTGATGCTAATACTCAAGCTAAAGAAACCGGACTTAAAATTTTAAGTTATTTTGCTACTTTAATCCCAATTATTAATTTTGTAGCCAGTCTTGCTTCTTTGTTGATTTTGGTTCTTGGCGGCCATTATGTTATTCAGGGAACAATGACTCTCGGTAGTTTTGCTGCCTTCAATAGTTATGTTGCCATTCTGATCTTCCCAATAATCATGCTGGGCTTTATGAGTAATGTCATTGCTCGCTCTACCGCTTCTTACGAGCGTATTTTACAAGTATTAAATTCACAAGAAGAACCAGAAACCGGCACTGTCGATAAAGTCTTAAAAGGAAATGTTGATGTTAAAAATATTTGTTTAAGTGCTGGAGAAAAATCAATTTTAAAAAATGTTTCTTTTTCAATTAAAGCTGGCACTAAAACTGCCATTATTGGTCCGACTGCAGCTGGCAAAACTCAGCTCCTGTATTTGCTAAATGGTTTAAATAAACCAGATTCTGGCACAATTAAGTATGATGGTGTCGACCTAAAAGACTATGATCTGAATTCACTTCATCACCAGCTAGGTTTTGTTTTTCAAGACAGCATTGTTTTTAATTTAACTCTAAAAGAGAACATTTCATTCAATAAAAATGTTCCCGACGCTGATTTGGAAAAATCTATTAAAACTTCTGAACTCAAGGGATTTATTGATTCGTTGCCTCACAAACTTAATACCGTTGTTTCAGAACGGGGCACCAGTTTATCTGGCGGTCAAAAGCAAAGAATTATGTTGGCCAGAGCTCTTGCAGTTAATCCGAAAATTTTATTGCTCGACGATTTTACCGCCCGAGTCGATGCTCAAACAGAACGCCAAATTTTAAGCAATGTTAAAAAGGATTACCCTGAATTAACCTTAATTTCCGTCACCCAAAAAATTGCCTCTGTTAAAGACTACAATCAAATAATTTTATTAATGGAAGGTGAGGTTATCGCCAAAGGTACCCATAAAGAATTAATGAAAACTTCTCCGGAATATGTCCAGTTATATGATTCTCAAAGGAGCACTAGCCACTATGAAGTACGCGCTTAATCAAGACAAGGATTATAAAAATAAAAGTTCAATTTCTGCCATTGTTAAAAAATTTTTGACTTTATTAAAAGGTGAAAAGAAAAACCTGGTTATTTCTTTTGTTACACTTTTAATTAATTCACTTTTATCCTTAGCTTCGCCGATTATTATTGGTATTACTATTGATTCTTATATTAAAAACAGAGATTTTGCTGGAGTCTTAAGAAACGGGCTTTTATTGCTTTCGATTTATTTTGTTGGATTAGCCGCTGGTTATATTCAAACTAAAACCATGGGTGGCATTGGTCAGCGTCTCCTTTTTAATTTGAGAAATAGTATCTTTAAAAAACTCCAAGAATTGCCCTTAACATTTTTTAATCAAAACAAAGCTGGTGATCTAATTTCCCGTATCAATAATGATACTGATAATTTAAATCAATTCTTTTCTCAAGCTTTAATGCAGTTTGTCGGTAGTTTGTTTTTAATGATCGGTGCTGCTGGTTTTATCTTAGCTATCAATATTAAACTTGGAATTCCCGCTCTTATTCCTGCTTTTATAGTTCTTTTAATAACTAAATTTCTTTCCCCATGGGTCAAAAAGAAAAACACTAAAAGTCTTCAAT
>WARW01000023.1 GCA_013387215.1 Patescibacteria group bacterium | reverse complement strand
TAATATATAGGGTATTATTTATAAAATTTTAAGAAGAATAAATAATTCCAAGGGAAAATAAAAGAGCCATTAACGATGAGCCGCCTACTGATATAAAAGGCAGAGGAATTCCAGTTACTGGCAGCACTCCGATATTCATACCTATATTAATGAATGCCTGCATCCAAATCTGAAATGAAATGCCTAGAGTAAATATAAACAGAGCTCGGTTTGTTGTTGAATAAGCTTTGTCGATTAAAGTTTTTATTAAAAAATAGTAAGAAGAAATTATAATTAAAATACCAAGAAGACCTAATTCTTCTCCGGTGGTAGCAAACATAAAATCGGTGTGTTTTTCGGGTAAAAATAACAATTGACCTTGGGTACCTTTTTTGTAGCCCTTCCCAAAAATTCCTCCAGAACCTATGGCTATTTTCGATTGGATGACATTATAACCCTTTCCTAAAGGATCGGAATTGGGATTAAGAAAGTTGACGATTCGGTGCTTTTGATAATCATGCAAAACATAATTATAGATTAAAGGTGAAACTAAAATAAAAACTAAAGATCCCATTAACACAAATTGAAGTAACTTTTTATTATAGAGAACATTGGGAACAGCAAGAAATAGAACAGAAATAGCACTCCCAAGATCCGGCTGCATCATGATAATCATGAATGGAATAAAGTGAGCGATTGGAAAGGTGGAGTTGGCAAGAAACAACATCAGCCATGGTTTGGCAACTTCAGATGGTTGAATGGTAGTTGGGCCAACATCAATCCAACGGCGGGAACCACGAGTTATATTGTTTAAAATAATGGGAAGAAATAAAAGAAAGCAGCAGATAGCAAATATTAGCCATTTGTATGGCATAATTTGTTTTGGGTTAATTTGTTTACCAACAAAAAAGAGCCCGACGCCTACTACCCAGGCAAAAAGTTGTTTCCAGAAAACCGATGGGGCTACCGAGCTTATCATAAGCATGTTGATACAAAATAAAACAAGAATGCTTATTAAAACCGGTAGCCAAAAATTCCTAGACATCTATAAAAGTTTAGTCTATTTTTTCAATTTTTAGGGTGTCAGATTTTTCGATGGAAGCGCCAAGAGTTTTAGAAAGTATTTCGGTTTCAAAATTTTGCGGCCAATTAGGGGCAAAAATTTTAATTTTAGCTTTCAAATCAAGATTGGCTTCTTTTCGAAGACTTTGAATTTGTCTGATTAAATCTCTCATGTCACCTTCAGATTTTAATTCCGGAGTAATGTTGGTGTCGAGATTGACAACTAAATTATCTTGGCTTTTTGTAACTTCAACTTCTTTGACGTTAAGTTCGTTTTTAATAACATCAATCAAATCATCGGTTAAATTTAATAATTTTGATGTTGAAACTATGGCTTTGGAAAGAGGTTGTCTAGTGCTAATATTATTAGTTTTTCGCACCATGTTTCCCTGTTCGCAAATTTCTCTGACATTGGCCATATTATCCAGTAGTTTTTGATCAATCTCTTTTGTTTCAGGATAGAAATCCAAGTGAACTGATTCAGATGCTTTATTGTCAAATGGCAAGACTAAATTTTGCCAGAAATATTCAGTTATAAATGGAATTAATGGAGCAACAGTTTTAGTGAATTGCACCATGACTTGCCAAAGTGTTTGAAGAGCTTCAGTGTCACCATTAACAAAGCGATCACGTGATTGGCGAATAAACCAACGAGAAAGATCTTCGATGTATGGAGTGACTAATCTAGTGGCGTTTGGAATATTATATTTATCCAAGTTTTCGGCAAATTCTTTAGTTAATTGATCGGTTCTGGTAATAATCCATTTATCCAATACATTTTTTGGTTCTAGATTTAATTCTAAGTTTGGAGACCAATTGTTGATGGTGGCGTAGGTAACTAGGTATTTAAAACAATTCCAAAGAGGAATCATGACATCTTTAACTTTATCTTCAATATCTTTTTCGCTGATGTTCATGTTTTCGCCAATCATAACAACACTGCTCATCATATATAAACGTAAAGCTTCTCCACCATATTTTTGGATAACCATTTTAGGATCAGGATAGTTTTTATAGAGCTTGCTCATTTTGCGGCCGTCAGTGCCCATAATGACACCGGTAACGACACAATTTCGGAAGGATTCAGAAGCAAATAAGGCGTTTGATAAAACATGAAGAGTATAGAACCATCCGCGAGTTTGACCGATGTATTCCACGATAAAATCGGCTGGAAATTCTTTTTTAAGACGGTCTTGGTTTTCAAAAGGATAATGTCTTTCTGCGTAAGGCATGGATCCTGATTCGAACCAGCAATCTAAAACCTCAGGAACACGATGAGCTTTTTGTCCGCATTTTGGACAATTAACAATAATCTCGTCGATGTCTGGTTTGTGGAGATTGGTTACTTTTTGGCCAGATAACTCTTCGAGTTCTTTTATAGATTCGGGAACTATTTTTTCGCCACATTCACATTCCCATACAGGAATTGGAGAAGCCCAATAACGAGAACGAGATAAACACCAATCTGGAGCTGAAGAAATTCCTTGACCAAAACGACCATGTTTAATGTGTTCAGGAACCCAATTTATTTTTTCATTGGTGGCTTCCATTGTTGGTTTCAAATCTTGGACATTAAGATACCAAGCAGTTTGAGATTTGTAGATCAATGGAGTGCCGCAACGATAACAGAATGGGTAGCTGTGAGTAATTTTTTCTTCTTTAAATAAAAGATTTCGTGATTTTAAATCTTCGATAACAACCGGATCAGCTTTTTTGACAAATAAACCAGCAAAAGGTGTGACTTTTTCGGCTAATTTACCATCATCGTCAACATGATCAATGACTGATAAACCAACTTTTTTACCAAGTTGAGAATCTTCTTCACCAAAACCTGGAGCGATATGGACGATACCAGTACCATCTTCCATAGTGACTAAATCACCATGATAAACATGATAATCTTTATCGGTTACTTCGTAAAAATTATATAAAGGAACATATTCCAAACCGACTAATTCTTCACCTTTAAACTCGCGAGTTATTTTGTATTCTTTACCTGCAAAAACAGCTTCAAGACGGGCTTTAGCGAGAATTAATTTTTCACCATCAGTTTCGACTTCAACATAAGTTTCATCCTTATTTACGGCTAAAGCTAAATTGCCTGGAAGAGTCCAAGGGGTGGTGGTCCAAGCTAAAATGTAGGCATCGCGATCTTTAATTTTGAATTTAATGGAAATTGCCGGATCTTCAACCATACGATAGGAATTATCCATGGCGATTTCGAAGTTAGAAAGCGGGGTGGAACAGCGAGGACAAAATAAAGAAGTACGACGACTTTTATAAATTAAATCTTTTTTGTAAAGTTGAGCAAAAACCCACATGACTGTTTCCATGTAAGGCAAATCCATGGTGCGATAGGCATTTTTGAAATCAACCCAACGGCCAATGTGGTCAATATACCATTCCCATTCTTGGGAAACATTTTGAACATAAGAATAACATTCGTCTATATATTTTTTGATGCCGATTTTTTCGATATCTTTTTTGCTTTTTAAACCTAAAATTTCTTCAACTTTATTTTCTGCCGGAAGTCCATGACAATCCCAACCCCAGACACGTTTAACACGTTTCCCTTTCATGGTTTGGTAACGAGGGATTAAATCTTTGGCAATACTTGGCAATAAACTACCATGATGAGGCATTCCCGTAATGAATGGAGGGCCGTCATAGAAAGTATAAGAATTATCTTCAGGACGAGAATCGACTGACTTTTCGAAAATGTTTTTTTCTTTCCAAAACTTAATTACTGATTCTTCGATTTCTGGAAATTTTACGTTTTGAGGGATATCTTTGAATTTTGCCATTATTTTATTAAATTTTAGAATATTAAATTATATTATAAAAACATACAAACTATTAAATAACAAAAAATCCTTCGCTTGGAAGGATTTTGAAATGCCACTGGCTCCGAATGTGTACGGAGAGTGGCTAGCTAATAATAATTATGTTTTTATTATTTTTCACTGATGGCATATTATACTATACTTCCATTGTTTTTAAATAGTGCTCATTGATTTTGTCGGGTTTCAATAGTAAGATGGTGGCTGAATAGTCTGGAACATTAAAATATTGGAAAGAGGTGGCAAAAATGTGGAACCAAATTTACCTAATTATTTTATTTATCATTTTCATATCAGCGTCATTTTTACTACGGAAATCAAAGAATAAATGTACTTTACGGCTCAACAGTTCTTATTATGGACTAGGAAAATGGATAGTTCTTTCGAATGTGTGTTTGTTTTTTAGTGTCTGTTTCTTAGTGTTGGGAATTTTGATGATTGTTTTGTTTGGTTTTAGTGTTTTTCGTTCTTAATTAAAATATTTTTCAATATTATGCATTGAATATTTATTACAAAAGAACGACTATTTAGATAATATACCGGTGGGTTTACGCAGCAATGTGATAAATTACCGGTATTTTTTTTGAGAAAAATTTATTTATTTTTTCTTAAGAAAGCCGGGATATCAAATTCATCAACAATATCGATACCTATAGGAAGGTCTTGATCCCCTAACATTTTATGGATTTGACTATCATCAAGTGTTTTTGGTTCTTCGTTTAATTTTGGTTGAGAAATGGGCTGGCTTTGAACAGCTTGAGAATGAGTTGTTGGAGCACTAATCGGTGCTGTTTTTTTCATCGATTGGTAAAGATGTGATCTTGATAAGTCGAAACCAGTGGCAATAACAGAAATTTTAATTTTACCTTTAAGTTCTTCATCAATAGTAGCGCCAAAAATAATATTGGCATCGGGAGATGTTCGTTCAGTAATAGCCTTAGCAGCTTCTTCAATTTCAGACATGGTTAAATCTGGTCCGCCGGTAATATTGATCAGAACTCCCCTAGCCCCTTCAATATTTACTTCAACAATTGGTGAATCAATGGCAGATTCGACAGCCATTCTGGCTCGATCTTCACCTTCTGCTTCACCTGTTCCCATAAGAGCAGATCCTGCATTGCTCATAATAGACTTGATATCGGCAAAATCGAGATTTATTAAACCTGGAGTAGTAATTAAATCAGCAATAGCTTTGGTTCCTTTAGTGAGAACTGAATCGGCAATTTTAAAAGCTTCAATTAAAGTAGCTTTATTATTAACTACTTCCATAACTTTTTGATTTGGAATGACGATGAGAGTATCAACATTTTCGCGAAGCTGAGAAATACCTTCTTCGGCGTTGGTCATTCTTCTGGTGCCTTCAAAAAAGAATGGTTTAGTGACGACAGCAATGGTTAAAATCCCCAGTTCTTTTTTGGCAATTTGAGCAATAATTGGAGCTGCACCTGTACCAGTACCGCCTCCCATGCCGCAGGTTATAAAAACCATATCAGTTCCTTCGAGAACTTCTTTAATTCTTTCACGAGACTCTTCAGCGGCTTTTAAACCCATTTGAGGATTACCACCTGCACCTAATCCTTTAGTTAATTTTTCGCCAATTTGGATTTTGACTGGAGCAAGTGAATTCAATAATGCCTGTGAATCGGTATTAACAGCGATAAAATCAACACCTTTAATACAATCTTCTGAAATCATGGAGTTAACAGCATTACTGCCTCCTCCACCAACTCCGATTACTTTAATTTTGGCAAATTGCCCAGTAAGTGTTTTGATTAATCCCATAGAAATTTAGGGCAATAAAGGTTCGATTAGAACTTTAATACGATTAATAATGCCACCAACAGGTGACTTGGATTTTTTATTGTTAGTACTAATAGTTTTTTTAGTGTCTTTGTTAAACATCAATAAGCCAACTGAACTAGTATAAGCAGGATTAAGTATATCATCCACAATGCCACCAACTTTTGGAGGTCCGGCAATACGAAGTGGTAATGGAATAGTTTTATTGCAAATATCTTTGACATTAACTGTCTGAGAACCACCGCCTGTTAATACTACTCCTGCTGGAATAATTCGATTAAATCCACTTGATTCAATTTGGGTGTAAATTATGGAAAATATTTCTTCGAGTCTTGGTTTAATAATTCCATTAGTAGCGGTTTGCAAAGAAATTTTTCTTTTATCATCATTGGCGATACCGAAATGTGACAAATCAATTTCGTCTTCAAATTTTTTACTTTCTGAAATTTTACTAAGTTTTACTTTAATTTTTTCAGCATCTTCAATAGAAAATCTCAAACCGATAGCTAAATCATTGGTAACATTATTGGCACCAATCGGAATAACTGAAGAATAAATTGGAGAGCCTTCATTGAATATTGTTAAGGTGGTGACGCTACCGCCAACATCGATTAGAGCGACACCAAGTTCTTTTTCAGTATCTGTTAGAGCGGCCTTGGCAGTACAAAGACCGGAATAAATTATTGAGTCAATGTGTATTCCAATATCTTCTAAACATTTACGAAGATTTTTTAAAGCAGGACTAGAGGCCAGAATGATGTGGGCTTCAACTTCAAGCCTAATTCCATTCATTCCAACTGGATCAATGACACCGTCTTGGCCGTCAACTGTAAATTTTCTTGGAATGATGTGGATTATCTCTTTTCCAGCAGGTATTGAAACAGCTTTGGCAGCTTCGATGACTCGAGTAATATCAGTAGACTCGATTTCACCATTGGGATTACTTATAGCGACAACACCTTGAGAATTTATAGATTCAATATGTGGAGCGGCAATAGAAACGGTGGCACTGTTGATTTGAAAACCAGCCATTCTTTCGGCAGATTCTATGCTTTGAGTAATAGTTTTAGCTGCTTGTTCTAAATTAATTATTTGTCCTTTTCGAAAACCAAGGGATGGTATTGAGGAAACTGCAATAATGTTATATCTATCTTCAGCCTCAAGATATTGACCGATAATAGTGGTTACTTTGGATGTTCCGATGTCGATGCCGCTAATTATTTTGGAATGTTGCATATGGATGTTCAATACTTAGATCAATAAATTTAACATATTTACCTTTGTTTTTAGATGTATCAAAAACTTGTTGTAATGTAGCAACTTGCCAAGCAGCATCTTTTTTTGTTGATAATGTAATTAAAGAAGGTGTTGGGTTGTCACTTTTAATTATAGTAAATTCTACTTGGTTTTGAAAATCCTCCAAATTGAAATTGCTGTATTTGAAGTGGGCGACATCAAGCGATTGAGCTAGTTGAAAGATGAAATTATTTTTTTCTGAGATTGGGTCAATTTGCTGCTTATCGATGTGATGGATTTTTGTAGATAAATATAAACTAGAAAAGCAAATTACTAAAACTAAAAAAGGAAGAAACTTAATTAGTTTCATTTATGAGCTTTAATAAATTTAAATTTGTAGAATTATTTATATTTTTTATAGATGGACTAGAAATTTTGTTGAATTTATTAATGTTTTCAAGTAACAATTCTGGTGTTAATGTTTCTTGGGAAATAACAATAGTGTTTTGAGGAAGTTGTTTTTTAACCCAAAAGGCGTTTAATTCTTGTTCGTTTTGTTGGCTTTTTGGGAGAGGAATAAGAATTGAATTTTTGTTTAAACTGACGATTTCTTGAGAAGTGTTTGCACCAGAACGACTAATAATAATTTTTGAATTATTAAAAATCCAACCAATATCGGATAAGTTTATGTATTCGAACGGATAATAATTTTTGTATTTTTCAGATAGAGATTTATATTCAGGAAATTCAGCTTGTCCAGTTTGGTGAATAACTACAAAATCTTTTAAATCTTTCAAAACGGATTTAATAGTGGTGTTAATAATATGTGAACCTTGATTGCCTGCTGTTATATAAATGATTGAAGGATGTTTTTTTAGATCAATAAGTTTTTTAAAGTGTTTTGATTCTGACTTGTAAATATCAGCTCTTAATAGATTTCCAGTAATGACTACTTTTTTTGACGGCAATAATTTTATTTGATCAGGATTATTAAATGAAAGGGCAACTTTAGAGACGAAATAACTGTTGATCTTTGTGGTTAAACTATTAGTTAAAGTCTGTTCGTGAGTAATTGATGGAGTTTTTGTAAACCAACTGCTTATTACGACAGGAACAGAAACATACCCACCAAAAGATACGACAATATTTGGTTTAATTTTTCTGACTAAATTAAAAGCATTAAATAAACCCTTAATAGTTTGAGGAATGCCTTTGATAGTGTTTGGCAACCATTTACGATCGTATTTGCCACAGTCAATCGGATAAAATTTTACATCAAGCTTTGGAATTATTTGAGATTCGATAGAAGGAGTATCATCAACACTTGAGTTGAAACGTCGGCCAATGTAGTGAATATCCCAATCAGAATTTTTATCTGCTTTCAGTTGATTGATGAGTTCGACTGCCGGTGTTAAGTGAGTGCCGGTGATAATGATAATTTTCTTTAGTAAGGGGTTTTTCATTACTCTTAGAGTATATCAATAAATTGTTTTGTTTTTCGATATTACGGACTAAACCGAGGGCTGTTAGTAAAGTTAATAAAGAAGAGCCTCCATATGAAATAAAAGGCAGAGGTACTCCAGTTAAAGGAATGATAGCAACAATTGCAGAAATATTAATTAGACTTTGGAATGCGATCCAGCAAGCGACACTGGCAACCAGAAGAGATTGAAAACTATCGTTAAGGGATTGACTTAATTTAATTAAATAAGCAATTAAATAAACATACAATAATATTATTCCTGTAACACCAACAAAACCTGTTTCTTCTCCAATAACTGCCAATATAGAATCGGTAGAAATTTTAGGTAAAAAACGATATTTCTGATCTGAATTAGCAAAGCCTTTTCCAAATAATCCTCCGGAAGATAAGGCTAAAATTATTTGATTACTATGATACGAAGAAGTGTTTTGGCCTTGTTCCGGGTTTAAAAGAGTTTTTAAACGAGCTGATCTGTAAGGAGAAAAAACCACTAAAATTACGCTTAATAGTATTACCACTGAACAGAGAGTAAATAAGGGCATTATTTCTCCACCCGATAAATAATAAATAGAAATAACGATAGCTGAGACCAGCATAGCAGTACTAAGGTTTGGTTCAAGAATGATCAGTAAAAATGGAATACCTAAAAATATTATTAAATTTTTTATAGTCCTTTTTTCTTTGATGGAAAATAAAAACGAAAAATAAATAATTGAAGTTAGTTTGAGAATTTCAGATGGCTGAATTCCGCCAAGTCCTCCAATACTTATCCAACGTCTAGCTCCAAGTGCTTGATTCCCGATGCTAGGAATTAAAACAACAGCCAAAATAATTAATGTTCCAATATAAAGAGGTAGTGAAAAACGTTTGATTGTATCGAGTTTAATTTTTGAAGTTATATAGAAACTAATAAATCCAATCACAAGCCAAATAGACTGTTTTTTTAGAAAGTAATACTTGTCACCCATGGTGGAGTTAGCTTCGGTTAAGGAAGAGATAGAAATAAAAACCAAACCGATAGCGATTAAACTGAGAATATAGAAAATCAAGGTTGATTTTTTCTTCACAGTTAAAATGAAAACATATTAACTATTTTTGGCTTGATAATTATGGGTTCGATAGATTCGGAAAAAACAATAAAATCATTAATTTTTCTTATGGTGTTATTATCTAAATTTTTTTGAGTTAATTCGGAACCGATTATATTTTCATTATAAAATCGCTGCTGTTCTTCTTGTATATCAATTTTATAATTTAAATTTAAAAATTCTGCTATGTGCATAAAAAAAAGCGGAGTGATATTTTCTTTTACTTCAATTTTAGTGTAAAAAGCAAAAGAAGCAGTAAGACGTGGATTACATTCTAATAAATATATTTCACGATCGCTAATAAAAAAATCTAATCCAAAAAAACCTTTATACTCAAGTTTCTTCAAAATTTTGGCAAAGTCTTCAGTAATAGATCTTATTTTTTGTTGAATTGGGAGGGGTGCAAGACAAGGCCATTGGCGACCAACGGTTGTAAAAGGGTTATTGGTAAATGGAGGGACTCCTGTATATTGAAGTGCTGGAGGGCTTTGAACTAAACCATATTTTGTTAGACAACAATTGTTTAAAAGTGAATATCCTTTTAAATAAGGCGAGTATTTAACAATAGCTCCTTGAGGGATTAAATTTTCTATATCTACCCAAGCAGTGGCATTAAAGGTACTGTTGCCAGCCCAGCCAAAATGAGTTTGTATAACTAAATGCGGGTCATAAAGATTTTGGTATTTCTCAAAATTTTCTTTTGTAAAAGTGTCTATTTTATAAGGAATAATTGGTATATTAAACTTTTCGCAAATTTCAGGAAACTTTATTTTATCTTCTAAATATCTATTAAGAGGACCCGGATTGCTGATTTCGATCCAATTGTTTTGTCGACATATAAAATCAATTTTAGAGGATGGTTTAAAAGGAATAATTGCTGGAACTGTTTCTAATTTAGTAGAATTTATGTATTCAATTACTTTTGGGTGAGATAATAATTTTCCAGTATTTTTTTCAGATAAAATTTCACCTTGTTCTTCAAGACAAAAATATGGAACATTGTTGGCTTTAAACAATGGATGTTTAACATTTTTGTAGGCATAAATTAAATGAAATTTATTTAATTGAGGATACATTTCAATATCCAAAAATTCGTCTACAACTAAGAAGTAAAAAGTATAATTGCTTTGATTTAGCTGATTAAAAAGATCGATATTAATCATCTTCGGACTCCGGTTAAAAGAACAACTGGGTAGGATCCAATATCGTAATTGTTGAGTACCGCTTTGTGTAATCCCGCTAAAGCTAGAGCACCTTCTGGTGATGTAATTACATTGTGTTTGGATAGTTCTTTTTGTGCACTCTCAATTTCATTATTTTGGATAACAAAAGCGGAACCATTACTGTTTTTAATGGCATTAATAATTTGATTTTTTAATGGCAAAACTTTTACGGAAATAGCATCGGTTAAAGAATCTTCTTCTGGAGTAAAATTTGTATCGAAAAGTTTGGCAATCGGACAGTTGTTCGAAGATTGAACTGCAAATATCTTTACATTTGGACTTAAAGCTTCTGATATACCAAGTAAGGTGGTGCCACTACCTACTGGAATAAAAATACTGGTTATTTGAGGTAGTTGTTCTTGCAATTCTTTAGCAATAGATTGGTAACCAATTAAAGCGATTGGGTCGGTGGATTGTCTCAAAAGATAAGCAGATTCTTTTTTAGAAAACTTTATGGCATCGCTAATTGGTTTTAAGGAAAATTGAATATTTGATGTAAGTTTTTTTATTTCTTCTAATTTTTGAGGATTAATTTTTGGAGAGACAAAAAGAGTTAATTCAATATTGGCTTTTTGACAAAAATATAGAGCGGAGAGAGCGGCGTTGCCAGTACTTGATAAAACAGCTTTATTAATCCCCTTTTTTATTAAACTGTCAATTTGAAGAGACATAGCTCTGTCTTTAGCCGAACCAGTTGTGTTTAAGTCTTCTCTTTTAAGATAGATATTTTCTAATTTAATTAAAGGAGTCGGTGCCATATAATATAGTTTAGCTAATTATATAAATTTTTTAAAGAAAATATGGCAGAAAATAATAATCAAATAATTTGTCCTGATTGTAAGGCGGAAATTGTCAAACCAGAAGGAATGATGGTTGGTGATATTTTGGAATGTCCTGAGTGTGGAACTGAGGTGGAAATTTTATCCATAGAACCTCTTAATTACAAAGAGTTAACTGAAGAAAAATAAACTCAAGCAAGGCATTTTAGCCTGTAGATACCGTCCCCTTTTTTAGGGAAAATTAGTTTATTGTAGTTAATATCTTTTAGGGTTATGTCTGACCATTTTTGGTAATCAAGGGTTTTTTTAGGATTTGTTATTTCTATAGTGCCATAATGAACACCTCGAATTTTTGTTTTTTCACTACTATGGACATAAGTAATGATATTGTCGTTTTTTTCAACAACAAGCACAACATGTTTTCCATTGTCCATTCTAATTAAGTCCCCAGTTTTAATATCGTCATAGCTATCGACAGGTATTGAATTTATGGGAGAAGTTAATATATTTGCAGAAATTCTTCTGGCTCCAAGTTTTGAATCTATTCCTACAACTTTTTCATAGATACTTTTTTCCGTTAAAATTTGGGAATATTCGTCCAAAAGATTGTATGCAAGCCCCGAACAGTCAACGCCGATATGATTCTTTTTTTGAAAATTGTAGAACTCTTGGTTGGTTAATTTAGTAATGTCGACGTTTTGATTCTGAGCTAGTTTAATTGTTTCTGTGGCAATTTGACGACAATTACCTTTTCCGCCCAAAATACCTTCTTGAATTACCTTGCCATCTTTTAGCTTGTTGCGCCAATAAGGTAAACCAAGATAGTGATTAATTACTTCTTTAAATTGTATTAGTTTAGTCCCAACCATAGTCCAAATATAGCTAATATTATACCAGCTAACCAGGCCCGAGTCACAATTTTTGGTTCTTCCCAGCCAATTTGTTGAAGTGTTAAATGAATTGGAGCGGCTGGAAATATTTTTCTTCCTAGGTATTTTTTACTCAACATTTGAATTGCACTGGTTAGTCCTTCAATAATAAACGGTGAACCAACAATGAGAAGTGGTACTATTTTACCTAGAAGTAAGGCAATAACTGCAATTGTTGCTCCGAAAGACAAAGATCCAACATCTCCAAGCCAAATTCTTGCTGGAAAAACATTGAAATATAAAAAGGCAACAAGAGCGCCAAGCCATAAAGCGAGGAAAACAGAAATTGGAGTATCAAGCGAATTGCTAGAAAGGAACCAAAAAGCAAATAAAGCGATCATTAAAAGACCGCAAGAAAGACCATCTAGACCGTCTGTAATGTTGAAGAAGTTGGAAAACCCGGTAATGATAAGAATTGAGACTGGGATGTAAAACAAACCAAGGCTGATAGCACCTAAAAATGGAACATAAATAAAGTTAATTCCAAGCCCAAAATAAATAAACATAGAAATGGCTGTAGCTAAAAATATTTGCAAAAAAAGTTTATGGATCATTTTTAGTCCGAAAAATCCGGTTTTTTGAAATCCAAAGAACTTATTTATATCATCATATAGACCAAGAAGTCCGAAGCTAATAAAGGTAAAGAATATGACTAATAATTCTTTGTCGATTTGATAATTAGAAGAAATAAATATTTTTGAAAATTTTAAAATTGGGAAAAGTATGGCAAAAAGAACTATAACTGCGGCTATAATTAATAGTCCACCACCAACCGGAGTGCCAGACTTTTGGCTATGAAATTTATCGAAAATAGGAGTTCTTTTATTCTGGAAATCCAAAGTTTTCTGTTTTTGTCTTTGAAACTTTAGTTTATAAAGTAAATTAATGAAAGGCACCACTAAGATACTGGTGGTTAAGAAGGAAAAAAGGAGCAATCCTAAGTACAAGTGAATCATTGTTTGTTATGTTTTAATATATTCTATATTAGCACCTAATGAGCAGAGACGGTCGGCTAAACGTTCATATCCCCTTTCGATAAATTCAACTCCATCAATTATTGATTCTCCATCAGCAGTTAGAGCAGCTAATGTAGTTGAAGCACCAGCCCGAAGATCGTTAATAATGAACTTGGCTGGTTGGAGTTTGGCAGGTCCATAGATTTTTACTCCATGAAAATATTCTGGCTTATCACTTTCAATATTAAATTGATAATAAGATGCGGGATCACTAACTTCTGGATTGAAAAAGTTTACCTTAGCTCCCATTATTTTAAGATTATTAATGTGTTGAAAACGACTTGGATATACACGTTCAATTATGGAGCTGCAACCTATGGCTTGTGATAATACGATTGTAAAAAGTGCCTGCCAATCGGTCATAAATCCTGGTTCAGGTTCGGTTTCAATATCGATAGCTTTGAGAGGTTTGACCCAACTTACGGTTACTTCATCACGGCCGGTTTCCACTTTAGCACCCATTTTTTCAATAGTATCTAGAAAGCTTTTGATAATTTTTGGATCAATTCTTAAAATACTAATCGAGCCTTTGGTGGCTAAGGCAGCACAAGCAAAAGTAACAGCTTCGTTTCGATCACAAATTACTTGGTGTTTTGTTCCATTTAACCAAGGAACGCCTTGGATAATAATTCTTTTTGGGTCGTTTAAATCTCTTTGTATTTTGGCGCCCATATCATTTAACATTTCGATAAGATCGTCAATTTCCGGTTCAAGGGCGGCATTGTCTAGGATTGTTTCACCATTGGCTAGAGCAGCCGTCATAATTACAACCTCGGTAACAGTGTGAGATGGTTTCGGAAAACAATAATTGGTAGGTTTTATGCCTGTAGTTTTAAAAATCAGAGAATTTTCTGTTTCTTCGGTAGTAATATTCATTTGAGCGAAACAATCAAAAAGTCTATCAAGAGGTCTGGCGCCTAATTTATCTCCACCTGGTATTGGAACAATAGCGGTGCCAGTTCTAGCTAATAATGGGGCAGCAAACATGAAAGAAGTTCGTGATTTTTCGCCAGTACCCCGAGGAACAGTAGAGTTTGTGATTTTAGGAGTACAAATTTCAATACAATGTTCACCGCAATAAATAATTTCAGCACCTAAACTTTTAGCTATACTAGTAGTTATTTTTACATCAGATATTTGAGGAACATTGGTTAATTGAGTTGTTTTATCGCTCAAAAGTGAGGCAATAATTTGTTTATAACTGGCATTTTTAGCTCCTCGAATTGAAACTTCACCTTTTAAGGGTTTACCACCGGTTATGACGTATCTAGACATTTGTTTTTAAATTATTAATTATTGAATTTATAATTTCTGAACCTTCGATTCCACCAGAACTCATATATATTAAAATATCTTTAGGTTTAAGGGTTTGATTGTAGTGATTAACTATATCTTCATTGATAGGTAAATAGATTAACTTTTGACCAACTTCACTACAGAAATCTGATGCTGTTACTCGATTGTTTTTATCTATCTTTTGGCTAAAACTAATCTTTCCTAAAACCACTTCTGTGGCATTTGCAAAGGCATCATTTAAATTATTTAGACCTTGTTTATGTTGTAAAAAAGAAGCGTGAGGCTGAAAAAATACTTTTATATTATTATTAGGATAATGAAGTTTTATGGCATCAAGTGTAGATTTTATTCTGGGTGCTGATTGAGCAAAATCATCAAAAAATATAATGTCTTCAACTTTTTCAATCAACTGTATACGGCGTTTAACACCTTTAAATTTGGAAATAGAATCTTGAATAATTTGTCTGTCAATTCCAAGATAATCAGCCATAGCCACCGCCGCTAAAATGTTTTCAAAATTAAATTGTCCTAATAATTCTGTGTTAACAGAAATAGGAGAAGTTGGAGTGTTGATGGTTATTAAAGTCTGATTTTGTTCAATGGATACGTTTGAAATATAATAATCAGAATCTTGGTTATTGTAAGTGATGACTTTTGCTTTGGTAAATTTTGATAAATTATTGCAAGAATATCCGCGAGAGTTGATTACTAAGACCCCATCCTCTGGAATATTTTCAATTAAGTTTTGAAAAGCTAATAAATTTTCAACTTCTGATTTGTAGCTGTCTTTATGTTCCCAATCGGCTGAAGTTAAGAGTAAATATTTTACAGGATAATATAAAAATTTAGCTTTTTGGTCGAGTCCATGAATTGATTCATCGGCTTCGATAACAGACCAGTTTGAATTACTGATTCTGGTTGAGTCGGTAT
The DNA here is from genome assembly GCA_013387215.1 of Patescibacteria group bacterium. Taxonomy (GTDB): domain Bacteria; phylum Patescibacteriota; class Microgenomatia; order UBA12405; family UBA12405; genus WARW01. The sequence goes on along the minus strand of WARW01000023.1, from coordinate 29,546 downwards.
TGTTTACCAAGTCTCCTCCGATCATATAACTGGGATCAAAATCAGCATTAATTAATATCCAAGAAAGAAGGCTAGTAATAGTAGTTTTGCCATATGCACCAGCAACTAAAATTGAATTATTTTTACCTAAATATTTGGCAATATATTCGGTTGCAGAAATATATGGAAGATCAAGTCTCTTTACTGTTTCAAATTCTTGTCTAGTGTTTTCGAATGAATTAAAAGATGAACCAACAATAACTAAGTCAATATTTTTACTAATTGGATTTCGATTAATTTTAATATCGGCATTTTTCAAAATATCACTTACTGGTGGATAGATTTTTTCCTGATCAGATCCTGTCACTTGATGGCCGAGGCGCTTTAATTCTTTGGCTAGTGAAGCAGTCATAGCACCAGCTATGCCGATTATATGAATATTCATTATTAACTATTATATTCTACCCATTGGTTGTTATCAAAAAACTGGAATCCGGGCATATTTCTTTTATAATAACCAGTTTCTTTAGAAAAACGGCCTAAATAACAATATTTAAGACCTAGTTTTTGACTATCTTCAATAACCTGCAGCACTAAACGGATTGGTAAATTGCCGTGGCTATATTCTGGATCATAAAAAACGTAAGCAATGTGGCTTATGGTTGGGGAAAAATAACATACTGCATAGGCAATTATTTTTGATTCTTCATTTTTCCAAACATAGACATAGTTAAAAATATGATTAGTAAAAATATTTTTAATTGAGCTTACTGGAAAATCCCATTCTAAGGTTTTCACCCAACTATATAGTTTTTTTTGAAGTTCAATATCATATATAAAATCGTTTAAAAATATTTTTTCGAAAGAAAAATTTTCTGTTTTTCGGATTATACGGCGATTTTCCGAGTTCAGTTGAAATATTGATAAGTCGGAACGGCAACTTGAATCCTGATAAAACAAATTTTTGTCGTTTCTTTGTGGCAAGAATCCCTTTTCGTAGTTTTCTTCAATATTTTGAGAAGTGGCTATATTGAATTGTGGCATGTTATTTTATTTTTTTAAATCTAAAGGCAGTTCTATAGGCTTCAGACTCGGACCACGGATATTCGGTGTTACCAAGTAAAATAGTAGTTTCGTGGCCTTTGCCGCAGGCAATTACAGTGTCTCCAGGTTGGGCTAATTTAATTGCCAAATTAAATGCATCTTGGCGATTTGGAATATTAAAATAAGTAAAATTGTTTTTCGATTCTTTGCTCGCATTTAGAATCTGAGAATTGGTTTCAAGTTTTTCTGGATCAAGAAACCTGGCGTTTTTTTGATCTATACCGCTAATAATATCTTTGTTAATATCTTCAATTTTTTCATTGCGAGTGTCATCAGAAGTTATAATGGCAATATTGGCAATTTCAGAAACAATTTTCCCCATCAAAGGTCTTTTACTGACATCTCGTCCACCGGTTGCGCCAAAAATAACAATTAAATTTCCTTTTGTATTTTCTTTTAACGAAGACAAAGTACTTTTGAGGGCGGCTGGTGTGTGTGCAAAATCAATAATAGTTTTTATTTTTAAATCATTAGAAAATTCTTCTCGACGACCTTTTGTTGCAGGAAAATTTTTAATGACTTTTTCAACTATTTTTGGGTCAATTCCGAGTTTTTCAGTTACCGCAAGAGCAGTCAAAATATTATAGACTTGATAAGAATAATTACTGTCAGTTTCTAAAGATAACTTGTTGACTTTAAATTTTAAACTCTTGTCATTAAGTTTTATTTCTTTGGCTTGATAATCGCAAGCTTTTTTAACTCCATAAGTGGTAATTGGTATATTTATCGAAGCTTTAATTTGTTTATATGATTCATCGTCTATGTTTAGAACAGCCTGTTGGGATTGTTCGAAAAGTTTTACTTTTGAAGCAATATAGTTTTCCATTGTTTTATGGTAATCAAGGTGTTCATGAGAAATGTTGGTGATAGCAGAAATCTTAAAATTACATCCAAAGAATCGGTGCTGATCTAAAGCATGGGAAGTGACTTCACAAACCACATGAGTCATACCTGCCTTGACCATCTGAGAAAATAAATCTTGAAGTTTGGCTGGATCTGGGCTGGTGGTGTGTAGACCGGTATTATATTCTTTATCGCCTATTCTTGCGCCAATAGTGTTAATCATTCCAACTTTATAACCAGCTTCTTTTAAGATTTCATAAATGAGAGTACAGGTTGTAGTTTTGCCATCTGTGCCAGTAATACCAATTAAAGTTAATTTTTTAGTTGGATAGCCGTATTTAAGATTATAAAATAATCCTTTAGGTTGATGTATTAAAAAGTTTTTAGACTTTTGAATAAAAGATTTTATAGAAGTGATTGGCATTTCGTAGCTTATTATAGCAAATGATTAATAGAGTCTGCTAAGTCGTACCAAATTGGTGCGGCTGTACTTGAACCCCAAGGTGATGTTCTTGGGTTATTGATGGTGACGATCATAGTAAACTTAGGGTTCTGGCAGGGCGCAAAACCGATGTATGAGGCAATAGTTGATGAATCAGTATATCCTCCCTGAACTGCAACTTGGGCTGTGCCGCTTTTAGCACAAACTTCAAGATCGGCTGGTTTAAAACGAGCCGTGACTCCGTTTTCGACTGCGTATTTTAAAACTGATTTCATCATAGTTGTGGCTGCTGGTTCAAAAACTTTAGTTTCAGTTTTGGGTTTATATTTTATCAATTTGCCATTTTCGTCAAAATAATCAAGGATATGAGGATGAGTTAGGACTCCGTCGTTGGCAATAACATTAAAAGCCTGAAGCATATTAATTTGAGTTACGGCAACACCTTGTCCAAATGAAGCTGTAGCTAAATCGATATCAGGCCATTCATTTTTAATTGGAGGTTTGGCTTCACCTTGAAGATCTATGCCGGTTTTTTGAGTTAGACCAAGTTTATGATAATAATCTAAAAAACTATTTAATCCCAATCTATCCATAATATAACTCATACCGATGTTGTCAGAATTCTTAATTATGTCTTGAACTGTAGAATTGGGATGAAGTTCAGAGTCCCAATTAGTTATTGTATATTTACCAATAGGTCTTGGAGAACCACATTTAGTACAAATATAGTTTAAGTCTATGGCCTTTTTATCAAAAGCCATGGTCATAATTATTGGTTTAAAAATCGAACCTGGTTCGAAAAGATCGGAAATAGTTGAATTTTTAAAAGCACTGGCTTTTGATGAACTGGTGGCAGTAAAGTTAGCCATTGCTAAAAGGGCTCCAGTTTTTGGTTCCATTATTGTGATTGATCCTGAATCAGCTGAATATTTTTGAACACCATCTTTAATGGCATTTTCAACTAAAAACTGAACACTGCGATTAATTGTTGTATGAAGATCTCGTCCTTCAATAGCTTCAGAACCCCAAGTTTTTTTAGTTAAAATGGTTTTTCCTGTGGCATCTTTAGACGACCAAGTAAAACCTGTTTTACCTTTTAGCTGTTTATTGTAATAAGATTCCAGACCACCATAGCTGTTAGTTCCAATTATACTTTGAGCTAAACCTTCCTCTGGATAATAGCGTTTATCGTATTTAGTGTAATCAAGACCATTGATGTCTAATTTATCTCGTTGTTCTTGAGTGATGTTTGTTGGAAAGGTAATCCATTTCTGGTTTGTATTAGAAATAAAATTAGTGATAGTATTTTGATTGTCTTTTTGAAAATTAGGAACGATGCTGTCTATATTTTTAATTACATTTTCAAGGTTATCTTTAAGATTTGGTTTATAAATAGATATCTGATAGTAAGTAAGATTTAAAGCAACCGGAAAGTTATCTGAAGTGTATATGTATCCCCTTTTTGGTGGAATGGTTTCTAATTTATAAGTTTGGTTTAAAGCTTTCTCTTTTAGTTCAGGGCTTTTAACTATTTGCCAATAAAATAATTTGGCTGTGATTAGGCCAAATGTTAGTAACAATGACAATAATAGTATTTTTGATCTTTCAGTTAACAATTTGTTTTTCGTTTAAATTTATTTGATTTTTGATGGGAATAAAGTTTTTCTGAGAAACTTGAGTTTGGAGATATTTTATTGATGTTAATCGAGCTAATTGGTTTTCAAGTTCTTGTTTTTGTTTATCAAGAATATCAAGTTGAGTTTTAGTGGTATCAAGTAAATTGTTTTGATTAATTATTTCACTTGAATAATAAAACGAAAAAGATATTTGGATTAGCAAAGATAAAACTAAGATGGTCAATAGAATTCTATTTGACATTAAACTATTCTATATGATCTTAGGGTGGCAGAGCGAGATAGTGGATTCATTTTGATTTCTTCAAAGCTTGGTTTAATAGCTTTTGAAACATTATCAATTAATTTTTCTCGATTAGATTTTTGGATAAACTGTTTTACTATTCGGTCTTCACCAGAATGAAAAGTGATTACTGAAATTTTTCCGTTTGGTTTGGTAATAGAAAGTGTTTGATCGAGTAGTTTTTTGAGGTTTTCAAATTCGTTATTAACAACGATTCTTAAGCTCATGAAAATTTTTGTGCTAGGATCGATTTTAGAAGGAAAACGATGTTCTTTGTAATAATTTCTAATAATGTCGGCTAGTCTTTCGCCAGTTTTTATAGGTGATTTTTGGCGTTCGCGGATAATTCTTAGAATAATCGGTTTACTTCTTAACTCTTGGCCATATTTTGTAAATACTTTATATAAATCTTCATAAGAAGCGGTATTTATAATCATTTCAGCCGATACTTCTTGGTGTTCAGGATCTAGGCGCATATCGAGAGAAGAAGTGTCATTAAAAGAAAATCCTCTTCCTTCTGATTTTTGTTGGTCAGAACTAAGTCCTAAATCAACAATTAAACCATCAATCTTTTGTTTGATATTATTCTTCACTATTTCATCAACTTTATTGAAATTGGAGTGAATAGGAAAGAAATTGTCAGCAAAACCTTCAACTTTGATTCTTTGTGTGGCTAACTCTAGATTTTTTGGATCCTGATCGATTCCATAAACAATACCGCCTTTTTTAAGTATTTCTAAGGTATGTCCGCCATGACCAAGAGTGGCATCAATATAAATACCTTTTGGTTTGACTTCTAAATGTTCAATTGCCTCTTTCGACAGGACGGAATAATGATAATCCATTATTGAGCAAGATAATCGCCCACAATTGAAGTTATGGATGATTTAGTAACTGTGTTTGGAGAAATTGAACTAATTTTTCCAGCACCGGTACCGTTTGAAAATATAGAATAAGCAGTTTTAGCAGTTATACCCTTTGGCAAACCGTAATTTTTTAACATAACAAAGAAATCACTTTTAGTGGTAGTAGTGGCACTAACTGTTATATTTTCAGCAGGCAAAGAAATTCCATTTTCTTTTTTAATATCCGCTGAAGATTTAAAAACGAATGGAGATTCAAAGACTGCCTGACCTTCGGCAGTCATTAGAGTTAGTGTTAAGGTTCCTCCATTGACACCATTATCATAAGAATATTTACAGCCATTTGTGCAGCTTTCGGTTCCTAATAAAAGATCTTTAGAAATACTTTTACTGACTTCTTTAACTGTATCACCGACCCCTTTTTCTATATCTTGATTGGTTGCAGGATCATGAACTGTGTATATTAATTCATAATCAAGTTGAGTTACTGAAGATGGAATGTTATCTATTTTAAGTGTCAATAAATGACCATCAGCTCTTGGGGTTAAACTAATATATGGTCTATCTTGTGGGCTTAATTCGATTGTTTTTGTTGATTGCACATTAGTTTTTAGTGTAGGTTTAGCAGTCGTGGTTTTTTTACCACAGGCAGTTAAAAACAATGAAGACGTAATAACGATTGCAGCAAGTAATAGTTGTTTATGATTTGATATTTTCATATTTACTATTTAACTGTTTTTCTAACCAACTGTCAACTTCATCAACATTAATTCTGATTTGAGACATAGTGTCTCGATCTCGAATAGTGACAGTATTGTCTTCAAGAGTTTGGAAATCTACGACTAAACACCAAGGAGTACCAATTTCATCCTGTCGGCGATATTTTTTACCAATGTTACTTGAATCATCCCAATCTACGGAGTATTTTTGAGATAGTTTATCAAAAATTCCTTCTGCTTTTGTAATAAGTTCTGGTTTATTAGCAGCTAATGGAAATATAGCAATTTTATAAGCAGCTATTCTTGGATTTATTTTTAGATAAGTTCTAGTTTCACCACTTGGTGTTTCTTCTTCTCTATATGCGTCAAGGAGCATAAAGAAAAAGTTTCGATCAACACCGCCAGAAGTTTCTACTATCCAAGGTAAATATCTTTCGTGAGTAATTGGATCGATATAGCTTAAATCTTGACCACTAAATTTGCTGTGTTGAGTCAAATCGTAATCTGAACGCCAATGGATACCTTCCATTTCAGACCAACCCCATGGAGCATCATATTCAATATCAAAAGCTTTTTTAGCGTAGAATGCTAATTCATCTTTTGCGTGTTCTTTGAATCTGAGTTTAGATGGGTCGTTGAGCATTGATTTATACCAATTCATTCGATTCTCTTTCCAATATTCAAACCACTTTTCCATTTCAGATGGATGAGTGAAAAATTGAATATCCCATTGTTCAAATTCTCTTAGACGATATAAGAAATTTTTAGGAGTAATTTCATTTCTGAAAGCTTTACCAATTTGAGCAATACCAAAAGGAATTTTAACTCTTGAAGAATCAACTACGTTTTTGAAATCTAAATAAATTGTTTGACAAGCTTCGGCTTTAAGATAGGCGGTGGTTTTTTCACCTTCAATAACACCTATTTCTGTTTTAAACATCAAATTATATTTTTTTGGTTCGGTAAGTTGTCCACCGCATTCAGCACATTTTTTTTGATCTTCTATTTGGTCAACTCTAAATCTTTTGTGACAACTTTTGCATTCAACTAAAGTGTCTGTAAAGTTTTGAACATGACCTGACGCTTCCCACACGCGTGGATGAGTAATTATTGCACCATCAATACCGACAACATCTCTTCTTCGAACAACATTATCAGTCCACCAAGCATTTTTCCAATTTATCTTCATTAAAGATCCAACTGGTCCATAATCATAAAAACCTTGAATACCGCCATAAATTTCAGAATTTTGAAAAACTATTCCCCTTCTTTTACAAAGGCTAACGATTTTACTAACTAAATCGCTTTGATTATTTTCGGCCATTTTGTCTCCTATAAAAATTAATTTTTAGGGACGAAAATGTGATATTTCCGCGGTTCCACCCTACTTGATAGATCATTTATTCCATTTAATCTATCCACTTTACAATGTTTCAGCTCCGAGGTTGCCAGACTCATCATAACTGATTATGAATGGAGTTTATCATCAATTTACTTTTAATGTCAAATCATTATTTAAACAATTTATTGCTCTCTAAGGGTTTTTCGATAATTGATTCAAAATATTTTTTTATGAATTTTTGAGTAGTTTTATAATCCTTATTTTTGAAATTTGATTCAATTTCAGGTGGAACACCAAAGCCTAATAATTGAAGAAATAAAATTTCGTTTTCAATATACTGACTCACAAAATTATTGTTTATCGAGTTAATTATTTTTTGAGAAACAGTATAGACTCCTTCTATTTGTTGATTTTCAGCAACTAAGTTATTTACTATTTCTAAAAAATAAAAAAGTAAATTTAACTGAGCGAGACTTTTATCATGCTGTAAAAAAGGATCAATCGTTTTTGCCTCTGAAAGCCATAAATAATCATTTTTAGAATATAAACTTACTTTAACAATATTGCCTAACTGCAATGAACTAAGACGGCTACTCCGGATATTTTTCGCACCTTTAGCAAGTGCTGTTACTTTCCCGTCTCGAGGAGTTAAGAGTGTAATAAGTAAGTCAGTCTCTTTAATGGTTTTTTTATTTATGACAATACCTAGAGTTGAATGGTATTTTTCCATTTACAAGGATAGCTTAATTGTTTTATCAGCAACCCATTGGAATGGTGTTTGTTTTTCACCATTAACTGTTAATTCATAGTCAACTGGTTTAGTTCCAGGTTGTTTTTGAAGCAACAATGTATATGTTGAACCTATGTTGGCTCCGGATGTGTATTCTACTGTTGTCTTAAGGCTAGATTGTGCATATAAAGGATATCTATTGCCATAAAATCCTTCAAAGACTTGTTTACCTAGTTCTTCATATTGAACAGGTTCAACTTCAGAGCCGGTCATCTTAATTAATTTAGAACCAGTAGGTACATAAAATCTAAACATGTCCCGATATTTGGCAGCGTTTAAACAAAGATCACCTTTTTCCAAATTACAATTGGATGCAGGAGCAGGATTGTTATATGTAACGGTGATCTTATGTTGAGCAACACCGTTTTTAATTGTTATATCGTGCTTTATTTTTTGAGTGATAAAAATATTGCTTTTTGCAGCTGCAAAATTTGCGTCGTTTAAGTGTACGTAATCGACATTTTTATCAGTTTGAGTTATTTGTCCAGTTATATTAGCTAGATTTCCAATTTTTTGCATTTCTTGGTCAGGGAAGTAAACAAGAATATGCTTTTGATTTACATCTTTGAAGAAAGTTTCAACTATTGGAGCCATCTTGGACTTTTCTGAACCCATTATATTGGCTAGTAATGATGACATTAGAGGATTTAAGAAATCTTTTCTATTTTTTTCAATGTAATTTCTGGGACGTCCAGAAATCCATTCAAGATCATAAATAATTGAAGGACAACCATCACATCTTTTATCAGGATTAGCGGTGAATGTTCCAACTCTGGTATCTAATTTACCAAGGACTCTGACCATATCGACAAGAAGATCTGTATCGATAGCAATAATGGCGTCAAATGGTTCTTTTCGGCCCATTGCTTTTGCATATTGATCGGCAAAGATTTGGGCGTCAGTTGGAAAATCAGGAGAAAGATTGGCGTCGCGCAAATTAAGATAGGGAACGTTTATGTGATAACTTTTGATTATGCGTGGAGCTGGGACTTTGCTGTTAACTTTATCATCAAGATCATAAATATTACTAGCAACACCTGGTGTAACTTTCCCGTCTTTAACGGTGAGAGTGCTATAAGCAGTCCAGAAACCACCACTAGGTCTGAGTTCATTATCATTTTGGAATACCATCAAGTACTGTCTTGGTTTGTCTTTACCAAGAAGCCAGGAAATTTTTGAAAGTAATGGTTGGCCATTTTTAACAAGTTGATGAGTATCGGCAACAGTTTCTTGAGCCAATAATATATTAGATTTTAATTTGAAACCTTTAAATTCTTCTGGATAACGGTTTGGGTCGATTTGGTTTAATGAAGTTTCGATATTGGCCATTTTTTTCTCAACTTCATCCATATGAGGAACGAGTCCTTCAATAGAATTGGTTAAGAAAGTGATGCGGTCTTCAGTAGTTTTAGCGCTACTTACAGAACTACCTTTGAGACCTAAGAAATCAGTGTATGGTTCAATGGATGTTATCAGAATATCTCCAGTATCTAGAGCATCTTTAGCAATAGCAATAGTTCTGGTGCCATCCTTGTAATATTCTTTAACAACAGGTAGAGCTCCTGCAAAAGCAAATTTTTTATAACTTGCTTCAATAGTATTAGTTTGTTGTCTTAATCTTTTGATGCTATCTTTGGCTTTTACTAAATCTTTATCAGAAATTGCTTGCTTCAAATTTTGGGTTTCAGCTTTTGCACTCATAACCTGAGCCATTAATTGTTTTCCTGGAATATAAATAAAGAAAAATCCCAATGTTCCGACGATAGTTATTAAAATTAAAATAACCGAGAAAAAAGAGACGGCAAACTTTAATATTGGACGGTTTTTTTTGATTGGTGAACTATTTGTCGTATCTATCGGTTCGTTTGATGGGATGATGGGTGTATTTGAAGGGTTAATTATTTGATCCATAGAAATAGTTTAACTTATAATTTGCTTGTTTGCTAGTTATTCACCAACGTGACAACATAGCCATTGGAGTTTTAAGAATGATTTTGATTTCTTGAAGAATAGATCTATTTCTAATATAAAAAGAGTCAAGTCTAGCTCTTTGTTCGAAAGTTAAGTCATTTCGGCCAGATGTCTGCCAAAGTCCAGTAATTCCTGGTTTTACTGAACGAATTTCTTCTATAAATTTTTTAGTGTGTGGATATTTCTCTTCATATTCTTTTAATTCTTCTTCTCTATAGGCTCTTGGGCCAATTAAGCTCATATCCCCTTTTAGAACGTTAACTAATTGAGGAAATTCATCGATAGTTAATGATCTTATGATTTTACCTACCGGTGTAATTCGAGGATCTTCACACATTGGTAATTTCCAACCTGCTTCTTTGTATTTTTTCCATAATTCAGGATAATTTTCTTTAAGTCTTTTGTCATTATCACCAACATACATAGATCTGAATTTATACATCCAAAACTGCCGGCTGTTTTGACCTACTCGTTTTTGTCTAAAAAAAATTGGACCAGGTGAGGTTTGTTTTACAACTATGCTGGTTATAAGAATAATCGGAGAAAAAATGACAAGAAGAAAAAAAGAACCAAAAATATCTATGGTTCTTTTAAAAAGATCAAAACCTAGATCTTTTGAAGCGGTTAAAGCTAATGTAGCAGAATTTTCTTTGGTCATTTTTGAGTTAAAAAATAGGATGCTGTACTTTTATTTTTAATAATTGAACTAACTAAATCTCTAACACTAAAACTATCATCTAAATTGCAAACAAGCAAGGCATCGGGAGTTTCAATTATGGCTAAATTATTAACGCCAACAAGCCCAATCAGTTTATCACTTGCTCCTGATATTAAACAATTTGATGAATTAAGGACCGAAAATTGGGTGTTTTTATTAATTAATGCGTTTCCATTTTTATCTTTATTAGAATTGAAATAAATAGCATTCCACTCTCCAACATCACTCCAATCAAATGTAGCTTGTATAACAAGCATATGATGACTTTTTTCAGAAATAGATTTATCGATGGCTATATCTTGTGAATTTAAATAAAGATCTTCAATTTTTTGTTTATTATTGAGATTTTGTTCCAACAAGAAAAAGGATTTGTAAAATTCAGGCTGCAATTTATTAAATTCTGTTTCTAATGTAGATATGGAAAATGTATAAATACCTGAATTCCAAAAAGCGTTTCTTTTAATCAGTTTTTTGGCATTTTCAGGATTGGGTTTTTCAATAAACTGATCGACGGTTAAATAATTTTCAATTTTATGTTTAGGAAGAATATAGCCGTAAGCTGGATTTGGGCTGGTTGGTTTAATTCCAATAGTGACAATGGAATCGTTCTTTTTAGCAATGGTTTTGGCTTTAATAATATCTCTTTTAAATTTATCTATATTTTTTATATAGTGATCGGAGGGAAAAGTAGAAATAATAGCGTTTGGATTCTTGTTTTTAATTACAGCAGAAGCATAAAGGATGGCGAGAGTAGTATTTTTCTTAAGTGGTTCAGAAATAATATTTTTCTCAGAAATATATTTTTTTGAAATGCTGCTGACTTTATCGAAATAGTTTTTATTAGTAATGATAAAAATATTTCGGGGTGAAGTAATTTTGATAGCTCTTTTAATGGTTTGTTCAAGGAGACTACCTTTGTCAAATAATTCAAGAAATTGTTTGGGGTTTGAAGCGCGAGATAGTGGCCAAAGTCTGGGACCCGTTCCACCGCAAAGAATTACAATGTAGTGATTTTCTTTAGGTGTGTTTTCCATAAATCTTCAACTGATTGTTTAAAGTTTAGCATAAAAATAAGGTTTGAAAATCTATGAGAGTTTTCAATGCAATTTTTGGGTAAAAATTTTGTTTTAGTAAATAACTTAAGTGCTTGGACTAGAGATTTGGTGGTTTGGTGCTTGAAAAATATTCCTGTCTTACCATTAATTACTGTTTCTGTTATTCCGCCTTTCTTAAAAGCAATGACGGGTTTACCGCATGCTTGAGATTCGATTGGTGTTAATCCAAAATCTTCTTCTTGGGGGCAAATTAGTGCTTGGCAGTTTTGATATAACCTGGATAATTCCTGATCTGAAACTTTACCTAGTAATTCAATATTATTATCATTTATTTTGTCAATTATTTTTGAAAGATTTTTTTTATCACGGCCATCCCCAACAATTTTTAATTTTAAATTTAACTGATGGCAAGCTTTTATAGCAATTGCAATTTTTTTATGCGGAACGAGTCTGGAAACAACCAAAAAATAATCACTCTGAAAATTGTCAGATGATAATGGGGTAAAAAAACTTGTATCAACACCAGGATAAATAATTTTAGACTCTAATTTGTATTCATCATGTATCCTCTGCTGAACAGTTTTAGAGTTGCAAAAAATATAATCAGGACGTTTTGAAAAAATATGATCAAATTTTTTGTATATGTTTAAAAGTGGCTTAAGCAAGAGAAAGTTTTTTGGGGTTTTATATACGTAACGATTTATATTATGAAAATAACATACTGAAAGAGTTTGAGGATGAGTGATTAAACAATGTCCAATTGTTGAAGTTGTGGAGATGACAATATCATAAGAAGAAAAATCAAATTGTTCAAGAGAAAATGGATAAAAAGGAGTGTATAAAATGGGATTTTTTTTAGCTAAAGGAAGTTTGTTTATGGAAGAGGTAATAATTTTTGTGGATTTGGGAAGCCAGGTTGTTTTCTTTGGGTCGTGAACTAAGGTAAAAACTGGAGCGTGGGGGTATATTTTGATCAAATCGAGCAATACTTTTTCGGCACCACCCCACTGGTTTAACCAATCATAAAAAAGTGCAACTTTTGGTTCGTTTTCCATTATATATTTTTTTGATAAATTTGGAGTGTTAAATCAACAGTTTTTTGCCAAGAATATTTTGAAACTTGCTTATGGCCTAATTCAATTAATTTTTGTCTTAACGAAGAGGATTTTTGAAGTTTATTAATTTGGTCTATTAATTCATTAGAATTTAATGGATCAAAATATAAAACTGATTTTCCATAAATTTCAGGCAAGCAGCTGCTATTTGAAGCAATCACTGGGCAATTTAATGCCATTGCTTCCAGTCCAGTTAAGCTGAAGCCTTCCATTAAGGAAGGATGAACTAAAGCAATTGCTTTTTGGTATATATTTACAAATTCTTTGTCATCTAGGTATCCTAAAAATTCAACTTGTTTTTCAATTTTCATTTCTTTTATACAGATTTCAAGCCTTTTACTGAAATAACTTCTGGCGCAAATAATTTTTAATTTGATATTTGGTAAGTTTTTAAGAGCTTCAAATATTATGTTTATATTTTTATGCGGATATAAGTTTCCAGTATAAATTATATAATCCTGAGCTTTGTTAATAGTTTTTTTAGTAGTAATAAAGTTATTATCGACAGCTTCGTAGGTAGTGGTTATTTTTTGTGGATTGACCTTGAATTTTTCAATCAAATAATCTCTCCAAAAATTACTAGGAACAATAATGTTATTTGTTTTAATTACAAGGTTAACAAGTGTTAAATAAGCAAAATATTTTAACCAATAGAAAAAGGGATTTTTAGTTGTAGTTTCTTTACCTTTGAAAAAATGTTTAATAAGATCGTGAATTGTGACTATTGAGTTGCCAAAATATAAAATTGGTTTATTGAAGTGAGTAAAATGAACAAGATCTGGTTTTAATCGGTACAAAATGAATGGTAAAAGAATTTGTTCTTGGAGTGAGTAGTGAGGAATGTTTACAGGAATGTAATTATAGTTATCTCCTAGATCTTTTTTAATTTCTGATTCTAGGTTTTTATAAATAATTAAAGAAAATTTATATTTTTTGAAATTAGGATTTTGAGATAAGGCGAATAGAAGATTTTTTGTGTAACGGCCAATACCAGTATGTTTTGAACCATACAAACGAGCGTCAATTACAATATGTTCCATGCCCTATTTTACTGGAGAATGAGAATTATTGAAACTAATTTAGTTTCAAAGTAGGTTTGAGGACTTTTTCGATCTCAGCACAAACACTGTTTGATCCACATGGACTTCCGAATAAAAGCCATCTACTGTTTAACATTATTGGATAAGCGTTCCCACTGGTTGAACAAACGTTAAAATCTTTTTTGAATTGATCTAACGAAATATATGCTGGTTTATTTGGTAAAAGTGTTAAAGTATAAACTCCTTCTTGATTGTTTCCAGTATGCTTAAAAGTGTAAACAGTTTTATTTACATTGTTGAATTTGGTAATTAACTTTTCGAAGTAGCCTACCTTAGGCTGAGTGCCACATTCATCAGCCATTGATTTTAGTTTAGTGGCTGTGTAGTCAAATGCTGCATTGGTTTTACTGGAAGTAGCGATAGCAGCGTCAATGGAGTATGTGAGAGGTTCATTTTTTACATATTCTCTTCGAGTGGGAACTTTTTTATCACTTTGTTCAACAGTTTTTGGAATATTAGATGTGTCTGCGGTTTTTGTTGTTTTAGGTTTTTTTAAAAATATCCCTAGACTTATTATTATAACTAGAACAATTACAGCAATGGCAATTAGTTTTATCTTATTTTTTTGTAGTTTCATAATTCATTCTAATAAATTTATTAAGAATTACAAATATCTAGCTTTTATGATTCTTTGAATTTCCAACAGTTTAATTCCAGACATAATGATCGGTTTTAAAAATCCAGGGTAGTTGTTTATTAAATTTTCCTGATAAAAAATTCTCATAGCTTCAGTACTAGCTTTAGCTGTTAATAATTTTGTTTCTCTGGAAGCGTGAGTAATATGTTTTGTTTGTGAAATTAAGCCTGAAGAAACTCCCTGAAAATGAGTTACCCTAAATTTAGGATTAAAAAAGAGTTTGTAGTTAAACTGCTTAAGTTTATAGCAAAAATCAAGGTCTTCACCATAAAAGAAATATTTTTCATTCCACCACCCAATAGATTCACCCACCTCTTTTTTGAGCATCAGAAATGCACCGACACAAGCTTCAATTTGATGAATTTTACTTAGATCTAAATGTCCCAAAAAGTAGCCTGCAAAAGCTCTTGAATGAGGAAATATTTTAGAAAGTCCAGAAAAGTGGCAAAATGATCGCCAGGGAGTTGGAAAGCCGCGATGACATTCAGGTTGCATCTTACCTGTTAAAGCTAAAGTTAGAAAGCAAGTTGCAGCATCTACTTTGGAATTATTCTCAAAAAAATCTATCATTCCTTTTAAAGTGTCAGCTTCGACAATTGTATCGGGATTCAAAAATAATACATATTTAGCTTCTGGAGAAATTTCTTTTACACCTTGATTATTTCCATGTGCGAAACCGAGATTATTTTTCAGAGGCAAGAATTTAAGACAAATGTTTGGATTGTGGCTTTTTATTGCTTGTGCTTGTTTAAAAGATTCATCGCTAGAATTATTATCGACAATTAGCGTCTCAATTTTGTAATCATTAAGATTTGACTTGGTTATGCTTTCTATACATTGAGTCAAATAGTTACCAGAATTGTAGTTAAGAATGACAATCGAAAGCGAAATGTTATTTTTTTTCATTGGTGATTTCTCTGTAAATTTGATTAAGACCTTTGACGCTACTTTGATAAGAATATTTACTTTTGATTAATTCGTTGGCTGCTTCCCCCATTTTGGTTCTAATCTTATCGTTTTTTAATAATTTAATAGTATTGGCAGCGACTTTATTGTAATCACAGATAATAGATTCTTTATAGTTTTCGATTTTAATACCACCCATTCCTTCAGGTGTAGTAACGATAGGAAGACGGCATGCCATAGATTCGAGAAATTTATTTCGAGTGCCACCACCACTGCCCATAGGTGCAACTAAAACCCAGCAAAATTGATAATAATACATTGGATCGTGCTCTTTGCCATCAAAATCTGCCTCTTCTACGGTAATATCTTCGGATCGATAATGGGCATAGTAGTCTGGAGCATGACGTCCAATTATATAGAATTTACATTCGGGTATTTCTTTTTTTATTTTTGGCCATACATCTTTAATAATCATTTCAACCGATTCACGGTTCTGCATCCATTTCATATTAGAAATGCCAAATAAAATTGATGGAAAAGAACTCTTTTTAGTTTTTGGTTTTGATTCAAAAAATTTATTATCAACACCATTTTGGAAAAGTTTAATATCGTTACGTTTAGTAATTTTAGAAATCAACTCTTGGTCTTCTTGGGCAAAAGCAACAACAGTTCGGGTGTTTTTCCAAAAATGAGTTTCCCAAAATTTTAATTTGAAGACATCAATCCATAACAATGGAGCTGCAAGCTTTTTCCAGCCAGTTAGGGTTTCAACATAGTGTTGATAAACAGCATATTCAACAGTTAAGTCGACTAAGACAATTGGTATTTTTGTTTTAGGAATATTTGGCATTGGGTAAAAACAGTCACAGTGAATTAGATCAAAAGAGTTGGTGTTTAACTCATGCTGGATAGTTTCCCGAAATTTTTTGTTGATATGTTTGACAACCAAAAATGGATAAGGGCTAAAAGCGGTAATTAAAACTTTTTTAGGATCCCAAGTTTTTCCTCTTTCAACAACAATAACCTTGGAACAATATTTTTTTACGTCTTCTAAACCTTCGTTATCGGGACTTAAGCAGATGAGAGTTATATCATTATCCGGGGATAAATATTTAATTGAATAATACGAACTATTTTGGCCGCCCGATTGAGATAATCTGGGAATATATGGCGTAATCATCAAAATCTTTCTTTTGGTTTTTGATTTCATGTTGTATTTTTATTTGTACTTTTTAAATTAAGAGCTTGAAAAAAGATACCCATAAATATCCAGAACATGTATGCAGGTTTTGATGATTCGAAAACATCAATAAAAATAGCGTTGGCTAAAGTTGTTATCTGACAGCCTAGAAATACTAAACATAATATGTCGTTAAATTCATGATGTTTCTTAAAGATTATAGGGATTGTTTTGATAATAAAATAAAATTGAATTGCCATGAAAGTAATAAAACCAAGGATGCCACTTTCTCCAAATAATCTCAAATAATCATTGTCGGTGGCTAAGGTTAAGGATCCTAATCCCGTACCAAGTAATGGGTTTTTCTTTAACGCATTTATTGCTCTTGGCCATTCGACTTGAAAGCGAATTTCACCCGAACGAGCAACTCCGACGTCAGAATCAATTGGCTGTTGTTCATCTGGAAGAACATGACGGACAATTATTGGTGTTGGCTTTAATGTTGGTAATAGTTTTCCAGAAGGGATTGCAGCTATTACAGGTGTGGGTTCAAGTGTAATTGTTGGAATGGCAGTGGAAGTGTTTTTTTTGGTTTCAAGTATGGCGAGCTGAGTTTTAAGTGCAGGAATGGTGGCTAAGAGTCTTTGGTTAAGATCTTTTGAGTTGAACATACTAAAAATAACGGCGAAAGTTACTGGAATAATCCATAGATATTTACGAAGAAAAAGTAAAGTAAGAGTCATGCCTCCCCAGAAAGCAAAAATAGAAACTCGAGATGCAGTGTATGAAAGAATTTGGAACGAGGCCAACCAGACAATAAAGCTAATAATTTTTAAAGGTATATTTTTGGAAATAATGACAGCAACACCAATAATAATTAAAGCAAAACTTAAGTATGCAGCTAAATCGTAGTGACCAGCGAAAGTAGAACTAACTCTTGTCCATATGTCCATTTGTAATAATTGGCCTTTTGAAAACTCTGAATTCATGGTCGAAACAACTGGAAAACTAAGATATTTTTGTCCGTAACCATAGAAATCAACAAACGCAGTTCCTAGTAAAAAGAATATGTAAGGAAACTTTAGGTCTTTTAAAGTTTTTATTGAATCTATGGCAATAAAGAAAAGCGACATATATTCAAAACGTCGAAGCATATTTAAAATTAGAATGTTTTTTGGATCAGTTTGATAGATAAAAATTGAGTAAATGGTAGAAGCAATTATAGCCAAAAGATAGACAATAAATAGTCGACTAACTTTTATTTTTAAGACTGGTAACCCTTTAATAATTTGATAAATTACCCAAATTAATATGACAGCAGTTATGACAATATCATCAAGACGAATTGCAACATATGTTCCAGCAACACTAGCCAAAGGAAATTTTGGATATAAAGGAATAAATAGAATTAAGATAGCAATCAGGCTTCGAAATATATTTAAATTTTTGAACATGCTTTTATATAAAATAGTGACGTGTTTTTTTGTCCAAAGATAAAATAAACTATGCTTCTAAGAATAGCATTGGCTTTGATTAATAGTTTAACAATATTATATTGTTGTTTGGATTTGTGTTTATTGAAGAAAGACAAAATGCCTAGATATTCATTGATAATGGGGTCAATTTTATTTACCGCAGAAGCTCCTCCAAGATGAATAATCTGGGGGCCAATTAAATACCAAACTTGATTTTGAGGAGTATTTTTTTTAATCCTATAGGAAAGTTCAAGTTCTTCGCCGTACATAAAATAATTTTCATCAAATCCTTTGGTTTTATTAAGAATGGGTTTTCTGGTTAACATAAAAGCGCCAGTGACCCAATCTTGCTGGTGGTCAGATGTATAAAATTTATCGTGTGTATAAAAATTTGGTGTATGTGGATGTATGGGTTTTATAATTTTATTGACAAGTGGTAGGTCGTCAAGGCTTAAACACCAAGTAAGTACATTTAGTAAATTAGGAAAGTATCCCCCGCTAGCTTGAATGGTTTTATCTTTATTTAATAATTGAGCCGTACAGGTTGAAGCTTCTGGATGTGAGGATAACCAATCAAGGCTTTGACTGATAGCTGAATGAAGAATTATGGTGTCAGAATTCAAAAATAAAACATAATTGCCTTGAGCGATTTTTAAACCTTGATTGTTGGCTTTTCCAAAACCGGAATTATTTTTATTTTCTATTAAAATAATTTTTTTAAGGTTTTTAAGTTTTTTTATAGAATCATCTTTGGAGTTATTGTCGATTACTATTATTTCAGCGGGTATTAGATTGTTGTTGGAAATTTTATCCAAATCGAAAGTTAAACCTTTGTCTTTTAAAACAGATTTGATGCAATTTACAGTAAGATCGCAGGTATTGTAGGAGACGATAATAATAGATAAAACAGGTTTAAGCATGTTTTTTGCGAACTAAAAAGAATTTAAAAGTTAAGATAGTAACAATTAAAACAGCTTCGGTGAAAAATAAAACTGCAAGACGCTCGGGAATTGAAGCAGTAAAAGTTCTGATGGTAATTTTGGATTTATATTCAACTCCATTGTAAATGAGTTTATTCATCACTCTTTTTTCTGGTTTAGTAAAAACATCATTAGCCCATTCAAAACCATTTACATAAAGAGATTCTTTTAGTGGCAGAACAATTTCTTCAAGATAATAACTTTGAATGGTGTCAGTAATAATTTCTTTAGCTTTTTCAGGTGGATAGTTAATTTTAGTTTGAAGAGGACCATTAAAAGCGGTGTAATAAAAATTCATAACTTCTGCTCGAGACATGTTGGTGTAGTAGGCAGAAACGTTTGATATTTGGGTAGTATCACCTGGTAGGTTTGATTTGACGCTGTTAGGGAGATCGGGAATTTGTGGGGTTGGACTGAGGATATAAAGTACAGCAAAAATATTGATGATTAGCAAAAATATTGCTGAGAATATTTTAATTTTCATATTTATTGAAATAACATTGCGCGACCCAAAGTATAATTTGGGTTTTTTATTTTTCGATCATTAATTTTTTTTGCAGGCACTCCGCCCCAGATTTCAAAATCAGGAATATCTTTTGTGACAACTGCTCCAGCAGCAACCACTGCACCTTTACCTATTTTGATATTAGGTAGGATTATGGCACGCGGACCAATAAAAACATAATCTTCAATGGTGACCGGACCAAAAGAATTATCGTAAGAATCCGAGCTTAAATCGTGTTCATCATTATAGATTAAAACTTGGCTGGCAATGCCAACATGATTGCCAATTTTCAAAGGAGCCCGTCCATCCAAAAAACAATGATCGCCAATAATAGTATCTTTGCCAATAGTAATGTTTTGAGGATTAAAGAAATTAGCCCACATATGTATAGTGGAATTAAAGGGCATATTTATGCCTGACATAATGTAAAAAAATTTTCGAACTGTATGAATTGGAATGTAGCCAACCCAGCGAAGAATCATAAGCCAAAACTCTAACAGAATAGTTTTAAACCTAATTATTGATTTATAAACAATTTCTTTACTAGTTAAATTTTTACCGGTTCTATCCAACATGTGTTTATTATAGCGTGTAGATAATAATTATGCAGCCGCTTTATCAAATGCTTTTAAAACTGAACGCGCAGTGTTTTCCCAAGAAAATTTTTCTGCTCTTACTTTACCAAGTTTTTGGAACTTAAGACGGGTCGAATCTGAACACATCAAGACTAATTTTTTGGAAAGATCATTTATGTTGTTCAGATCAATAAATTCACCGGCCTCTCCAACAACTTCTTTTAATACATCAATATTACTTGATATAGTTGGGGTTCCTATTTTCATGGCTTCGATAAGCGGAATTCCGAAACCTTCATAAGTGCTGGGCAAAATGAAACAAATTGAATTTTTATATAAAACCCATTTTTCTAGTTCGGTAATAAAGTCTGTAAAAATTACGTGATTTTCTAGATGTTCGTCTTTAACTGTTTTAAAGATTTCATTAAAAAGCCAGCCTTTTTTACCAGCAATAACGAGCTTGTGGTTTTTAAGTTGAGGATTGTCTATTAAAAATTTAGAAAAAGATTTAATTAAAAAAGGGATATTTTTGTTTGGTTTTAAGGTTCCTAAATATAAAAAGTAAGGATCGCTGATATTAAATTTTTTGAGTGTATTTTTGGATTCTTTATCAGAAATTTCCGGAGGTGCGTCAACACCATTATAAGCAATAGTGATTTTCGATTTAGGTATGCAATAAGTTTTTATAATTTCATCTTGAGAAAATTTAGAAACAGTAACGATTTCTTTGGCTTTTTTGATAGAACTTTTAGTCCAATTAATTAGTTGGTATAAATCTTTTTTTGTAAATTGATCTTGATATTGAAGATATCCAAGATCGTGGATTGTGGGGATAGTGGGACAGGGGCAAAACTGAGGTGAATAGTGGCTTGGAGAAAAAAATAGGTCTAATTTTTCTTTTTGTAAAAAAAGATGAATTGGTAATGATATTTTTGTCCAAAGTTTCTTGGGACCAAAAACTTTATAATGCCAGCCTGGTGTTTCTTGAGGCAAGTCGGCAGCTGGTTTGTCTTTCAAATAAATAATGTATTGATTTTTAGTGTCAACTTTTTGAAGATTGACTAAAAGATTGTAGGCATATTGACCAACACCGACTCTATTTTTAATGTTTGCTTCGTTGCCATCGATTCCTATTAACATGATTTTATTATAGCCATAAGTTCTAGATAATAGGGCTTCTCTTTAAAAATAATAAAAAATAACTTATTGAGTATCCTTTTAATAATTTTAGGAGCAATAAATAGTTCAAAAAATATTGATTGATTAGGCAACTTTTCGATATGGTGGATTTGAACAAGTTGTCCTGTAGATTTGTTTATTAATATTTTTATAGATTTTTCAGTGTAATTTCTTAAATGGCTTTTGTCCTGATAATGGGAATAAAGTAATCCCCTTCTTTTTAAAACTATTGGTGTTTTATGCGGAACAATGATGATTACCTTTTTGCCAACACGTAAAGCTTCATTTAAAGCTCCTAAGTCATCTTTTAAATGTTCAAGTATGCTTTTTAAAATAACAGTGTCAAATTCTTGATTTTTAAAAGGCAGTGAATTAGCATCGGCAACCTGAAAATCTCCTTTTTTATTTTTTTTAGCAAAATTAATAAATTCAGGGGTAATATCGATTCCAAAAGCTTCAAAGCCGTGTTTATTGAGAACATCAACTAGGTGACCAGGCCCGCAAGCAACGTCTAGAACTTTTTCCCCGGATATGTGGGGCAGTAACTCATGAATTTTATATTCTGGCAGTTCAAAGTTTTTTCCCCAACCAAATTTGTTAGAATTTTTTTGGTAATAATCCGATTTAAGTTTTTTCATAAATATTTAGAGTTTCTTTGGCAGTTTGAAACCAGCTAAATTTTTTTGAATTTTCTAAACCCTTTTTAATGAGATTTTCGCGCAAGATTTTTGACTTAGATATTTTTTCGATAGCTTTGGCTATGTCTTTAACTGAATATGGATCAACTAAAATAGCCGAATTATTGGCAATTTCTGGGAGTGAAGAAACATTACTAGTTACGACTGGCGTGCCAACTTTCATGGATTTTAAAATTGGTAGACCAAAACCTTCGTAAAGAGATGGATAAACTAAACAAAGTGCAGTAGCATGAAGCGCCACCATATCTTTTTCTGGAATAAAACCTAATACTTTAATATGACAGTTTTTGTGATGATCAACATCTTTTCCCCAACCATATTTTCCTGCTATTGCTAGTTCAATTTGGGTTTTCGGATATTTTTTAACAAAAAGACTGAAGGCTTCAATTAAATTATTTAAATTCTTACGTGGTTCCCTGGTGCCTTGAGCGAGAATAAATTTATCTAAACCATATTGTTTTTTTATTACCTCTTGTTTCTTCTGCTGAGAAGTTTTAGGTAATTTTAAAAATTCTGAATATTTATCTTCAGCGGCTTCATAAATTACTTGAGTCTTGGAAATAGGAACACAAGGATATAACTTAAGTAAATCTTTTTGAGTATTTTTGGAAACACAAATGAATTTGGAACATTCTTTGGATGCCCAAAACATTTTATTTTTATGGGCTTTAATAACTTTAATATGGTGCCATTGAGGGTAAAGAAAAGGAGTTAAGTCGTGAATAGTAGCAATTGTTTTTGCTTTTGAAGTTGGTGGCTGAGTCCAGTCAGAAGTATGAAATATATCGCATTTTCCGATAAAAAATTCAATTGGAATAATATGAATTTGGTTCCAAAGAATTTCTAAAAATGTTGGAGGAAGTTTAAATTGATAAATTTTTACGTTTGGATGTTTTGAAAGAGCATTAATTTCCTGAGGCAAAGGCAATCTGAGAGATGAATAAAATAGTTTAAAGGTGTTATTTTTATTGATTTTAATCAAATTACGGACAAGATTGAGAGTATAACTGCTAACACCTGTGCCATAGGAGACAGTTGAGACATCGATGCCGATAATCATTGGTTGTGGCGTAAATAGTTAAATTGTCTGCGTTTTTGAAGCATTCGTGGAATTTTAAAAATTATCTCAAAAATAATGCTTATTGTTTGAATTGGTATAACAATAATTGATTGTAACCTAAAACAGGAAAAAGTTTGCTTGATAAAATAAGAATAATTACGAAACCTCTCTTCAAATATAGAAAAAAAGTTTTTTATGAAATCTAGGATAGAATAGTTTTTTATAATTATATAAATCCAGTTTCTTAAACTCATTTTACTTCGAAAGTTACTCATCTTATTACTAGTAGCACCGCCAATATGAAAAGATGTGGCTTGGGCTACATATAAAGTTTTATATGAAAGTAAATTAAGTCTTAAAGCTAAATCTACATCCTCAAGATAGGCAAAAAAGTCTTCGTCGAACAGGCCAACTTTATTAATTATTTCTTTATTGTAAACAATAATAGCGGCGGGTGCGCCCCAAATTATATTATTTGTATCTGGTTTTTCATTATAGTTTTTTTGATTATTTATGTTTTCTATTTTTCCAGATTTGTAGAATTTAAAACCTTGAGATTCAATTTTTTGACCATCGCGGTTTAGTACGGTGCCAAAAAATGTTGATACTTTTTTATCTTGATTATTTTCAATATATTTAGAAATTAGTTTTAACCAATCAGATGCAATAGTAATGTCATTATTTGTGATAATCACCCAATTGGATCTAGAAATTTTTATTCCTTGATTGACGGCTTTGGCAAAACCGAAATTTTTATTATTTAAAATAACTTGAGAGATTTCTTTGGGGACATTTTTTGAAAAAATATCAACGCTTTTATCGGTTGAATAATTATCAACTAAAATTATTTCAACTTTGAGTTGAGGTATTTCTTTGCAAGCCTTTAAAATTGATTGAAGGCAATCATTTAAATAATCCTGACTGTTGTAATTTGGAATTATAAAGGAAAAATCGAATTGTTTTTTCATAAATTGATATTTATTTTGTCGTTTTCTTTTAGTCCGATTTTTTGGGCATCACCAGCATTAAGTTCGATAACATATTTTGCAGGAACAGAGTTTTGATAAATTTTTTTAGGATTAGATGGATCAGAATCTGTTGGAGCTGTTTGAATGGAAACAATAGTTCCGTCATCTTTGATCCAAATCATATCGAGTGGAATCAGAGTGTCTTTCATCCAAAAAGGTAGAATACTATTAAAAGGGAAAACAAAAATCATTCCACAATTAGGACAAAGACTGGTTCTGCCTCCTAGACCTTTGTACTGTTGACTTGGTGTTTTAGCAATTTCCATAGAATATTGAGTGTTTCCGAGTTTTATTGTGGTTGTCCCTGTGGGTGTTGGTTTAAATAAAATGTAGCAGGCAATAAGAATTAATATTATTCCGAGTACAACAATTATGATGATATTTTTTGCCATATTTTTTCTCCAACTTTGTCCCATGTATAATTATTTTTAACATATTCTAGCCCATTTTTACCTAAGTTTTGGCACATAATTTTGTTTGAAATTAACTGGCTTATTTTGTTTTTTAAATCATCTTTTGAATCAATTTTGAAAGTTAATCCTCCATTTGTTTTTTTAACCAGCTCGCTTAAAGATGGAATGTTACTACTAATCACTGGTTTGCCTCGAGCCCATGACTCAATTAAGACTAAACCAAAACTTTCCTGAATTGACGGCAAAACAAGTACTGTGGATGAATCAATGAGGTCTACCAGTTTTTTTTGAGGAAAATCAAAAATAAACTTGATTTTGTTTCGGTGTTTTTGGTTGGAAACTAGGTTTTGAATTTGAGGGAAATATAAAGTTTTTTGACCAGCGATTGTTAAAGTTAAATTTGAATAAATATCGGCTAAATCAGAAAAGGCGTTTATCAAAAGTTCTACTCTTTTATGCGAAGCCAGACTGCCTATAAATATAATATTTGGGTTTTTCGGGAAATTAACTTTGTCTGATTTAATCAGCATACTCTCATCAATACCATTACCTGCCAGGATAATTTTGTTTGAATCGATTTTAAAATTATTTTTAAAATTTTGAAATTCATGGTCAGTTAAAGACCAAATATAATCGGTATTTTTTAAAGAATTTACCAAAGGAATTTTTTGAAAATCTTTATCAGTTTCGTGAAAACTAGCATTAATTATCAGTTTTGAATGTAAAAATTTTTTGAGAAAATTTGCATAAACAACTATAGTAGTGGGCAATGGACCTGCAACTATTAAATCAATATTTTGTTTTTTGAGATATATTATGGTTCTTAAAAATGGAACAATCTTTAAAATTGGTCCCTTTTGAAAAATTTCTAGATATTGATGAAATACTGTACTTTTAGGAATAAAAAGATTTAGGAACTTTAGAGGTTTTCTTAATCTTTTGTAAACAGGAATTCGGAAAATGTGATCTTTTGATTTAATATTTTTAGAAATAGGAGCTGAAAAAGGATTTATAAAATCATCGGTACTTTTGCAATTAGTGGTTAAAACGATAATTTGATGATTATTATGTTTTAAATATTCCCCAATTTTCGATATAACACGTGATCCGCCGTCTATTGCTGGAGGGTAAATATGTGTAATTAAAAGTATTTTCATCTATGGCTTAGTATAAAATATTGTATTATAGAATAATTCCTATGTTAAAAAAAATCATTGGTTCAAGGACGTTTCGAGTTTTAGTGTCCGCTGTACTTATTTATTTTGCTTTCAGAAAAGTAAATTTAATTAAAATATTCGAAGGTTTTAAAGATGTTCCCATAAAATGGGTAATATTAAATATATTATACGCTTTCATGGTAACAGTTATCGGATCATTTAGGTGGAGTGAATTGTTGTTTGAAAAGGTCAATTTTCAAAAAGTAGTGGATTTTACTAAAGCTAGTTTGATGGGATCTTTTTATGGATTATTTTTTCCAACTGGAGTTGCTGCTGATTTAATAAAATGGCTGCCATTACAAAAAAAATATCCAGAAATTACAAAAGTAAAATTATTTAGTTCAGTTTTTTTAGATCGATTTATTGGTTTTTCAGCATTTATTTTTTTAGCGTTTGCTTCAGCAACAATGGGCAGACTACTTCATTTTAACTTTCCAAATTATTTGTTTTGGCTTTTTGGATTATTATCTTTGGGTGTAATTGTTTTTTATGTATTGGTTTTTACTGTAGATTTAGAAGGAATTTTGGATATTTTTATAAAAAGAATAAAAATTTTTGAGAAATTAAAAGATATAATTAGTTTGCTTAAACACGGTAATCAAAGAAAAATAATTATTTGTCTTTTAATATCGTTTGTTTCTGAATTTATATGGATTTTACAAGTTTGGTTTGTTAGTAACATGTTTCACGCAGGTTTTACGGTATTATCGGTGTTTATTTTCTTACCAATTATTGCTTTGATATTGGTTTTACCAATTTCAATTGCTGGTTTTGGAGCAAGAGAATCATTATATTTATTATTCTTTTCCCAAATTGCTGCAAGTGATGAAAAAATTCTTTTAGTTTCAACATTTATGGGAGTTTTGGGCGTAGTAAATGCACTATTGGGCGGACTGGCAACTTTATTTTAGAGTTGACAAAACAGAATAACTTTCATATTCTTTAAATGCTTTGTCAAGAGAATTCCAATAAATTATTGGGATCGGCAACCGAGTTTAATAAATCGCGGTGCCAAATCCGAAGTTAATTCGGAAGACAAGCCTCTTTATAAATTAATGGAGGAAAAATGAAATATCCCCTTTTTGTTTCCGAGTCAGTTTGTGCTGGTCATCCAGATAAAGTTTGTGACCAGATTTCAGATTCAATATTAGATGAAGCTCTTAAGATTGATCCAAAATCGAGAGTGGCGATTGAGACTTTAGTAACAGCCAATCGTGTGGTTTTGGCTGGCGAAATTACTTGTCCTAAAATTATAAATTTTGAGGAAATTGTTAAGAACGTAATTGAGAGTTTAAGTTTTAATCAGCCTATATATAATTTTGATAAAAATTCCTTAATAAGTACATATGTCCATCAACAATCCCCTGATATTGCAATCGGTGCTGATAATGGCGGTGCTGGCGATCAAGGAATGATGTTTGGGTATGCAGTTAATGAAACGCCTCAAATGATGCCATTACCAATTGTTTTGGCTCATGAATTAACCAAAAGAATGGATGAATTGCAAGAAAACGAATTAAAATATTTGAGACCTGACGGTAAATCAGAAGTTACTGTTTGTTATGAAAATGGCAAGCCTGTGGGAATAGATAAGATTGTCTTGGCTAAACCTTTCGATTTAAAAATTGATACTCAAAAAGTAAAAAGCGATTTGTATAAATTTGCTATTCTGCCAATTTTAGAAAAATATAAATTAGCAATAATTTCTGAGGATAAAATAATTTTAAATGGTACAGGGAGATGGGAAATTGGCGGTCCGGCAACTGATACGGGAGTCACTGGCCGAAAGATTGTGGTCGATACTTACGGTGGCACTGCAAGAATTGGAGGTGGATGTTTTTCTGGAAAAGACCCAACAAAAGTAGATAGAAGCGGTGCTTATGCAGCTAGGTATATCGCAAAAAATATTGTTGCTCATGGACTTGCTGATAGATGTGAAGTCCAAATTGCTTATGCTATTGGCTACAAAGACCCGATCGCTAAATCAATCGATACTTTTGGAACAGCTAAAAAAGATAAAAAAGTAATCGAAGATTTTGCATGGAATCTTTTAGACTTAAGTGTTGGCGGTATTATCGATGGTTTAAATTTGAGACAGCCGATATATCGAGATACTGCAAAGTATGGCCACTTTGGGTATGAACAATATCCTTGGGAGAAAATTTTAAACAAATAGTGTTACTATCTTGTTAGTTAAAAATTATATTACACATGATTTTAATTGTCGGTGGTGCGGGATATATTGGTTCCCACATAAATAAAGAATTAAATAAACAAGGTTATCAAACGGTAATTTTTGATAATTTGTCAAAGGGACATAAGGAAGCTGTCAGGTGGGGTGAGTTGTTTGATGGTGATTTGAGTAATATTGAACAAATTCGTGAAGTATTTAAGAAATATCCAATTGATGCGGTTTTACATTTTGCAGCTTTTATTGAAGTTGGTGAATCGGTAAAAGATCCTCAAAAATATTATCAAAACAACTTTAAAAACACTTTAAATTTGTTACAGGTGATGCTTGAAAATAATGTAAAGAAAATAATCTTTTCTTCTACTGCGGCTACTTTTGGAAGTCCAGAATATACACCAATAGATGAAAAACATCCTCAAAATCCAATAAATCCTTATGGTCAAGCAAAATTAATGGTAGAAAAAGTAATGCGTGATTATGATGTGGCTTATGGATTAAGATACGTAGCGCTTCGCTATTTCAATGCCTGCGGGGCAGACGTGGAAGCGGATATCGGCGAATCACATAATCCTGAATCTCATCTTATTCCATTAATTTTAGATGCGGCAATCGGTAAAAGAGAAGATATAAAAATTTTTGGAACCGACTATCCTACCGAAGATGGAACATGTATAAGAGATTATGTTCATGTTACTGATTTAGCATCAGCTCATATCTTGGCGCTAAAATATTTACTTGATGGTGGTGAAAGCGATTGTTTTAATTTAGGCAATGGATTGGGTTTTTCAGTTCGACAAGTAATTGATGCTGTGAAAACCGTAACAAAAAAAGATTTTAAAGTCACTGAAGTTGAAAGAAGAGATGGTGATCCTGCTATTCTGGTGGCAAGCTCAGAAAAAGTAAAAAATAAGCTTGGATGGAAACCTCAGTTTACAGATATAAAAGTAATAATTGAGAGTGCTTGGAAATGGCACCAAAAAATAAATATTTAATATAAAGGACAGCCTCTTTATTTGTAAAAATTTGAATTGGTTTTGTCGGTTTTTAAAATGTCGTTAACAAGAACAATAAGAAAAATATTAGTTGCAAGCGTCAATCAAGGCCACCGTTTTATATTTGGATGTGAAATGGGTCACCATATGAGGGATTTTTTATGGCATTTATCTTGGTCAATTATTGGAATATTAATATCTTCATTGTTAGTTTTTGCAGTAAATTTATTGGTTGGCAGTAAACTGGGTCCACAAGAATATGGAAATTATAATTTAGTGGCCACAATAGCTAACACGTTTATTATTATGATGTTTTTGGGTACTGATACTACATTGGTAAAATTTGTATCAAAAAGTGATAACCGAGATGAGCAAAATTCCTTTTTATCAAACACATTATTAATCTATTTGTTATTAGCTTTTGTAATTACGGTTTTAGTATGTATTTTTCATAGTGGGATTGCACATATATTTAAAAGCGACTCAAAATTAGTATTTTTGTCTTTATTTTTAGCGTTAATTGTAGGATTAAGGGCTCAGTTGGATAACTTT
>WARW01000022.1 GCA_013387215.1 Patescibacteria group bacterium | reverse complement strand
ATTTTTGCATTCAAAAACAAAATACATCCAGTATAATTAAAGCCATGAGTTTGATTAACGTCGAAAAAATTATGTCATTGTTTTTCCCAAGTAACCTCTCGACTGATTCTTATCAACAAAGATTAAAGAATAAGATCTCTTCCATCAGTCAAATTAAACAGAAAAGTATCCTTTCGGCTTCAATAGTTTTAGCCGTAACATTCAGTATTTCAGCAATATTAGGCTTTTTGCGCAGCCGTTTTCTTTATTCATCCTTTTTTAAATGCTGTGTTTCTGATCTTGATGTTTACAACGCTGCTTTTCGTGTTCCTGATTTAATTTTTAAATTATTAGTCACTGGTGCTTTGTCGGCTTCTTTTATTCCAGTTTATTCTGGTTGTCTTCATAAAGATAAAGAGTCTGCCTATAAAATGGCCTCTAGTGTCATCAATATTCTTTCGATCATCTTTTTGGTCGCCTCGGTCATAGTTTTAATCTTTACTCAACCCATCTCTCAACTTATTGCTGGAGGATTTACTCCCGAACAAGTTACTTTAATGGTTCATCTGACTCGAATTTTGCTTATCGCTCAGATTTTTTTCTTATTGAGTAATTTCGTCACTGGCATTCTTCAAGTCAATCAAATCTTTTTAATCCCTGCAATTTCCCCGATTATCTACAACATTTTTATTATTTTGGGAATTTTTACTTTAGCTCCAATTTTTGGAATTTATGGTCCAACTTATGGTGCGGTTGTCGGTGCTTTTTTTCATTTCGCTATCCAGATACCAGCCCTAAAACGCCAAGGCTTTAAATATTCAGCCATTATTGAGGCGAAAATTAAAGGTGTTAAAGAAGTCTTCCGCCTCATGGTTCCCCGAAGTTTAGCCCTAGGTATGGGAGAAATAGAGAACACTGTTACCTTATTTTTTGCTTCAACTCTTCCAGCCGGTTCGATTTCACTTTTAAATTTAGCTATCCAATTTATGTATCTCCCAAGTCGTATTTTTGGTACTACAGTTGGTCAAGCTTCACTGCCAATCTTATCCAGTAGTATTGCTAAAAATGAACTTGAATCATTCAGAAAGACAGTCACTAAAATAATTCTCCAAAGTGTTTACATTGCCTTACCGATTACTATTCTGATTTTAGTCAATCGTTTGGCAATCGTCCGTTTGTTGTTTGGATCAAAACAATTTCCTTGGTCAGCCACATTGCAAACCGCCAAAATTTTAGCTTATCTCACTCCTGCAATTGCCAGTCAGGCCGTAATTCAAATTTTGATTCGCGCCTTTTATGCTCTCCATAATACAAAAACTCCATTTAAGGTCTCTTTTTTCTCTTTAATTGCCACGATCGCTTCCAGCTTTATTTTGGTTAATTACACTAATATGGGAGTACTCAGTTTAGCCATAAGCGATTCTATTGGTAACCTAGTTCAAATGTTTGGTCTTTTGTATTTGTTTATTAAAGTCGTCGATGGAATCAACTGGTCGGAAATGTTTAGCCGTTTCGGTCGTATATTTTTAGCAGCCACAGGTATGGGAATAAGCTCCTGGCTTTGTATTAAATTATTTGACCTTTTTATTTTGGATACTACTAAGACAATATACTTAATGATCCTCTTCATAATTTCTACTCTCCTAGGAATTATTGTATATGGTCTTTTAACTGTAATTCTGAAAATTGATGAATACAAAGACTACTTGGTCTATGTCAATAAATTCAAAAAAATATTTAATAGATAAGACGTTTTAGCTAGCGCTATTTTTTTTCCATAGATAGTCGTATATACTGATTATATGACTGCTAAAAAAGAGGTCTCTCTTTTGCCAGAATCTGAAAATCCTAATTCGTTTAGCGCCAGGCTAACTAAATGGCTGACCAATGTTGGGCGCGTCGTTATTATTGTCACTGAATTATTAGTTGTCACCGCTTTTATTTCGCGCTTTTGGCTTGATCGAAGAAACGCCGATCTTTCAGAAGTTATTCGTCAGCAACAGGCAATTTTAGCTACTACTAAAGACTTCGAAAAAGAATATTCATTTTTGCAGCAAAAATTAAAAATTATTAAGGATTTTTACGCCAATCAACCAGATTACAGCCAAAAAATCGATTCATTAATTCAAAGCACCCCTGAAGACATAATTTATGACAATATGTCTATGTTCAGAGATAAAACCTCTAATAAAATAATGGCGAATGTTGCTCTAACTGCATACACTGAAGCATCAATCGTAGATTTTATTACTAATCTTACTTTAAATCCCGATATTGAGAGTGTTGATTTGAATCAGATTGATAAGAGATCTCGGGAAAACAAATATTCCATTAGTATTTCGTTAGTATTTAAAACTGCTGTTGCGAAAAAAACATGATCCAACTGAATTCATTTAACCAAGTCCAGCAGATATATAAATATCTTCATAAACAAAGAGAAAATGAAAAGTTTATGAACTATCTTGAAATTGCAGCTACTTTTTCATTTATTTCTTTATTCTTATTATTAGCTATTCGGCCAACAGCCGCTGCTATTTTTACACTGCTTGGTGAAATAAAATCAAAAGAAACGTTAACCTCGCAATTTAAAGCTAAAATCAACAGCGTTGTTCGGGCGCAAGAATCCTATTCAAAAGTACAAGAAAAATATGATGTCATCAGTTCCAGTCTTCCTGATCGCCCAAAGTTCTATCAAGCTGCCAGCAATTTTTCTTCTATTTCCCAGAAAACTAATGCTGTTATCAGTAGAATGGCGTTTAATTTAATTGCTGACGGTAAACCATCTGCTGATATTGAAAATTATTCTATAAACTTATCTGGCAAAAATTCCTACACTCCCACTATTGATATGATCGATAATATTGTAAATAGCCGTCGTCTAATCCAAATCGATACTATTCAATTATCAAAAAGTAACGATAAAGAAAATTCTACCTCAAACTCAATTGATATAAACATCGGTACCCAGTTATTTTATTTGCAAGAAAATCATGCAAAAAATTAAATTCTCGGTTTATTTCGTTTTTATTTCAATTTTCACTTTTGTAACCCTTTTTATTTTAATTGTCCAAAACAGCTATTCGAATTTGGTCAAACCAATTAGTCAAATCGACAATACTGTCTTAACCCCTATTAATTCTAATCTTGATTTAAGTGTTATTGATGAAATCGAAAAAAGAGAAGATTTTGCTGCTAGTAATACACCTGTAACTTTAACTAGTACAATTTCAGCAGTGTCCGCTGCTTCAATATCAACATCCAGTTCTTCAATTAAACCGGCTGTCACTCCAAAATTATAGATGAAAAAGGAAAAACGAATACCAACCATTCTAGGAATAATATTACTTTTCGGAAGTATTATTGGGGGTGTTGTTTTATCTAGTCAAAAAATGAATATTGGTTCAAAAGCTGGTGGAGACTGTGTTCCGATCAACCCTCAAATAACTAATATTACTAATAACTCATTTAATGTTTCTTTCACTACAACAAATGACTGTTTGTCTACTATTAATGTCGACAATCGGAGTATTTCGGATTTAAGATTTATTAACACTGATCGTAAAGAAACGGCCAGCAAAATTCATTATTTTGAAGTGAACAACTTAAAAGAAAATAGTACTTATACATTTTCTTTCATTAATAACGGAACTTATTACACCCACAACAATTACAAAGCTCAAACTGCTCAAAAACCTGCAACTCAAATTCCTACTTCAAACTTAGCTTGGGGTCGTGTTTTTACTCCTGATCTAAAACCGGCAACTGAGGCAATACTTTATTTAAACACTCAAGGAGCCTCCCCACTATCAGCGTTCATCACATCTAAAGGACATTGGAATATTTCTTTGGCAATTAGTTTTAATGACAGTAAGAATGATTGGTTTACACCTCCAAACAATCAAATTGAAGACATTGTAGTTATTGCACCAGATAATCAAATTACCCAAATTACCAGCAACACTTCACGTAACAATCCAGTACCAGACATTATCCTTGGCCAAAATCAATTTTCCGAAACACCTGTTGCTGATTACACTACAGGTGAATTAAATCAGATCGGTTTAACCAGTCCAAGCTTAATAGATAAAAATCTAACAATTGATAATCCAAAAGAAAACGAACCAGTATTTACCCTCAGACCTGATTTCTTTGGACAAGGTCCAGCCAACACTCTTATAAATATTCAAATCAATTCTTCTACACCAATTAAAAGCCAAACGACCACATTGAATGATGGCACTTGGCATTGGTCACCGCTTCAAGATTTAACTCCAGGTTCTCAAACCGTTACTGTCTCTTCAGTTAATCGCAAAACAAACTCAACTGACACTGTTATTCGAAACTTCACGATTATAAGTCCAGATAATGGGGTAGGAATGGCATTTAGTGCTTCCTCATCAGCTAAAATTCAATCAATTGCTCCAACTCAAACTCCCACACCAACCCTCATACCATCGCCAACTTCAAAACCTGGAAACATTACAGCTAAAACAACCAATACTCCAACTCCTACTCCTACAAAAAAACCAACAGC
Organism: Patescibacteria group bacterium; assembly: GCA_013387215.1. GTDB lineage: Bacteria > Patescibacteriota > Microgenomatia > UBA12405 > UBA12405 > WARW01. The sequence continues at coordinate 317,176 of WARW01000022.1, read as the reverse complement.
AGCACCCACATTAACACCAACTCCGACTGTCCGAATTCCAACTACAATTCCTACATTAAAACCAACTGTTGCCAGAACCACCAATTCTAGTACAACTTCAGCAATGCCAACCTCAGGTGTTTCCACTCCTACTGCAATACTTGTTAGTTTATCGCTTATTTTTATAATCGCGGCTTGTTTTATATTGTAATTTAAATTACCATATTTCAATTTGGTTCAAAACGTCTTAGACTGTATTAATGCTCACACAACGAGTTTATGTTTTTTTATCGATAATATTAACAGTCGTTTCCATAATTGCTGGAGTTTACCTTGTAAAAAATAATCAAAATCTGAATAATAAAGCGACTACAAACACATTTTGTGTTCAATGCAGAAGCGATGATAGTAGTGTTTGTTCTGGTTTCTATAGTGCCAATCCTGCTTTTAATAAAATGGCGGGTCATTGGTGTGGAGAATCCACTTGTACAACTTTTGATGCATGTGCTCCACATGTCAGAAGTGGTACTTCTTGTGTTAACGGAAGATATACTGATTTAGACGCTAAAATACAACGATTAAGTAGCGGTGAAGCTAATAATGGCGCTTTTGTCGGTTGTAATGTGGATAATCAAAATCAAAATTGTTTTTGCGATTTAAATTTTTCTGGAAATGTCTATTGTTTAAATGATGAAAACAATGATTCGTGTGCAGCCAGACAAAGAACACCAACAAACCCGCCTCCTCCAACCAATACTCCTACACCAGTACCTTCTAATACTCCAACACCAACTAATACTCCCACTCCTCCTCCAACTCCTATTAATTGGGTAATTAATTCTCATGTAGTTTGTCCACCAGGTACCAGTTTAACTGGAAAAACTAGAAATTTTTATGCGTATTGGCCTCCAAATCCTTTAACATGGCAATATAATAATTTTTCGGTGGCAGATAAAACTGTAAATCTTAGTCTTATGTCCAATAGTACGAGCTCAGTATATTTAGGCATGGAAACAGAAAGCGAAACAGCACTTGCGTTACAAGGATCTCCCCCAAATCCTTTAATGGATTTCGGTAAATATTTTAATCCTCCCACTATGATGGCTCATTGGTCAAAAAGTTTACCCGCAGGAACTTATGATCTTACTTTCTTGGGTAATGACGAAATTTGTATTGGCATTACTACTGTTACTCCCACACTTCCACCAAATCCTACAGGCACTCCAACTCCAACTCACACGCCTACTCCAACCAACACCCCCACACCAATCCCAACCAACACACCAGTTCCTCCAACTGCAACTCCAACATATGCATGTGATAATAATATTGCTGCCTACTCAATACCAGATCCTGTTAAACCGCGTTCTCCAGTTTCATTTATATTCACTTCAAACCAAAATTTAACTGGTATTCAATTTGATCCGGGAAATGGTGCATATCAATGTAAACTTGATACAGTAAATAGTGCCAGATGTACGGGCAATATTACTAACGATTCCAGAAATTGTTGGTGGAAATGGGACTGCACTTCTCAAGATGATCTAGGAAGGTTTACTGCCAAATTTACTAACAATGAAAACTGCCCCAAGGAGTTAAATTATGGCTTGGGTACATTTTCTACCACTCCAACCCCAACTGTCACTCCAATTAATACTCCAACTCCCAAACCAACTACTATTTCACAGCTTCATCCAACTCCAACCGAAACAATTTTATTGCCCTCAGCCGGAGTTGATTTTCCTGTCCAAATGTTTACAATATGTGGTGCTATTGTGATTCTTATTGGATTTTTGTTATTATAGTAAAAATGGTCTCAGTTACGAAAAAAAAATTAAGTTCAGCTTTTGAGGCATTACGTCCAGCTCAATGGATCAAAAACCTTAGTTTATTTGCCTCAGCTATTTTGAATGGCCAACTGACTAATCCGGAAATTTTTAATAAAAGCATATTAAGTTTCGTCACCTTTTGCTTATTGTCATCATCTTCCTACTTAATTAACGATTTATCTGATGTTGAAAAAGATCGGCTCCATCCTATTAAAAGAAATCGTCCAATTGCCCGAGGAGACCTAAACCAAAAAGTTGCCAAATTTATGGCAGTTTTTCTAGTTGTAGTAGGTTTGTTAATCGCCATTTCAATCAATTCTGGATTTTTCTTAATATCATTAGTTTTTATAATTTTGCAATTTTCTTATTCCTTGTTTTTTAAAAAGAAAGCAGTTGTTGATATTATTGGGATTGCATTTTTCTTCATTTTAAGAGCCTATGCCGGAGAACTTGCTACAGGCTACCATCTTCCTGTTTGGATCATGTTAACTGTCATTTTCCTATCTTTATTTATAGCTAGTGGTAAACGCAGAAGCGAACTCTATAATACTGGAACAAAAACACGAACAGCCCTTGAAGGTTATGGTAAAAACTTATTGAATTTCTACACTACTATGTTTGGTGTTTGCACGTTGATTGCCTATGCTATGTTTACTTTTCTTGAAGAACCTATTCGCTTTGAGGGTTTAATTCACTCATTTTTGTTAGACAATTTTCCGGGCGCACTCAATCGCAAATGGTACATGATTACCTTAATTCCGGTAATTTTTGGAATTATGCGTTATGGTCAAATTATTTTTGAAATGCAGGAAGGTGAGCGTCCAGAAAGAGTAATTGCTACCGATATTCCCCTTTTAATGTCGGTTCTTATCTGGGGTTTGCTGATGATTGCTATTGTTTATGTTATCTAAGTTCAAAAAATCCAAATATCTAATTTGGATTTTTTTATTTTCTCTTTTGCTTTTTAGTCGATTTATTAAGCTGGATTGGGGTAACGGCTATTTTTTTAATCCAGATGAAAATAATATGGGCAATGCCATTGCTCAAATGAGTTTTTCCAACCTTAATCCTCATTTTTTTGCATATGGTCAATTTCCTCTATACTTAGCTTTTTTTAGTTCACAGTTGTTGGACTACATTAAAACTGGTCAGTTCGCAGACCATATAAATTTTCAAATCGCTATTTTATCTCTCAGGGTGTGGTCAGCAATATTTTCTATTGCTTCAATATATTTTTTATATAGAATTTCCCAATTTATTTTTAAGGCCGCCAAAAATAGACATATCTTTCTTCTGTTATCGATTCTTAATCCCGGATTAATCCAATTTTCCCACTTTGGCACCACCGAATCAATTTTGATTTTTGTTTTTATTGTTAATATATTTTTGTCATTAAATATATATAAAAACTTAAAATTAAAATATATTTTTTGGGCTTCATTAATTAGCGGAATTGGCTTAGCTAGCAAAGTTTCAGCTCTTATTTTAACCGGGCCAATACTTCTTTCTTTGCTTTTTGTTTTGTTTAAAGACCGTAAAATACTTACTACAATTTCTTATTCGATTGTTTTTATTTTATTAACAAGCTTAATTTGTATCGTTGCGTCTCCATACAACTTAATAGCAAATTCTGATTTTCTCTCTTCCATGCATTATGAAGTTTCAGTGGCCAATGGAACAGCTAAAGTTTTCTATACAAACCAATTTTTAGATTCTATTCCATATTTATTTCAATTAATCCATATATTTCCATATACTAGCGGAATATTCGTCTATTCAATGTCGTTTATAGGCATCGCTTTTATTTTTCTTAGAAAAAAAATTAAAAATCCTTATTGGCTATTAATTCTTATTCCGTCTCTTGTTTATTTCATTTATACAGGTCAGTTGTACACAAAATGGACACGATTTATGTCGCCGTTGTTTTTCATTTTTCCTTTATTGGCAACTTTCTTTATTATCCAATTTAAAAACAATTTATTAAAATATTTATTGATTTTTATATCAATTTTGCCTGGTGTATTTTTTCTAAGTTTATATCTTAAACCAGACATCAGATTTAGTTCATCTGAATGGGTCTATAAAAATATTCCTCTAAACTCAGTCGCTTTGTCGGAAAGCGGCAATGTGATCAATTTCCCTTTAAACCTCAACACTATAAATGTTGCTAATGTCGAATTTTACCAATTAGACACTAATCCTGAAGTCCAGTTTTTATTGCCTAAAATTCTATATAAAAGTAATTATATTTTTATTCCATCCAGACGAATCTATAAAAACCAGAACAATTCTCATTTCCCGATTTCTCAAAATTATTATAAAAATTTATTTTCTGGAAAACTCGGTTTTTCCCAAATAAAAAGTTTTTATCCAAACGTCGACTTATTGCTTAACTCGGAAGATGCCGAAGAAACTTGGTCGGTGTTCGATCACCCGAGCATAAAAATTTATCAAAAAACCAAAGATTTAAAATTAAACGATTATGAAGATTTGATTTATGATAATCACCATACCTAAAAATTTAACTTGGAAATCTCTAAAAACAAAATTAATTTTGTTTTTAATTTTTATTATCTCTTTATTGCTTCGGACTTACCATTTTGATTGGGATCAAGCCTATCAGCTTCACCCAGACGAAAGGCAGATAACCATGGTTGCTCAAAAAATATTGTTTCCCCAAAATTTTAGTTTTTCTGATTTTTTAGAGCCCACTTCAACTCTAAATCCTCATTTCTTTGCCTATGGTTCATTGCCAATTTACCTGTTGAAATTTACTGGTTATGTTTTTTCATATTTCGATCCTCAACTTTCAAACTACGGTAAAATTAATTTACTTGGCCGATTGTTGTCGGCTCTTTTTGACGCATGTACAGTTCTGATAATTTTTAAAATTACTAAATTGCTTTTCAATTCTAAAAAAAAAGGCTTAATCGCATCATTGGTTTATGCCTTGTCAGTATTCCCAATTCAGCTTTCCCACTTTTACGCCGTTGATACTCTGTTAACTTTTTTTGTAACTTATACTTTATATCGATCCATAATTCTTTATCGTCATTTAAGTTTTAAAAATGCCTTATTTGTGGGCCTTGGGTTTGGATTATCTTTAGCAACCAAAGTAAGTGCCACTGTCTTAGTTGTTTCATTTTGTTTCAGTTTATTAGTCGAAACATTACTTAGCTTAAAAAAAGAAATATTTAGTGAAGAAATTAGTTTTTTTAAAAAATTCTCTAAATATGCAGTATCAATTATTAAACCGAAGTTTTGGATAAAAAATAAAATATTTAAATTGAAAAAAGTGATAGTTTTGTCTTTGGCGATGGTAGTTGCAACAGTAATAACATTTATTGTTTTTGAACCTTTTTCAATAATTGACTTCCCTAATTTTTGGCAGCAAATTCAGGCCCAGGGAATGATGACAAAAGATGCTTTTATTTTTCCTTATACACTTCAATATGTGGGAACAATGCCTTATTTATATCAGCTGAAAAACATATTTTTATGGGGTCTTGGTCCTGCTTTTGGAATGCTGGCGTTTATAGGTTTTATATACACTATATATAACTTGGTAAGAGGTTTGTTTACTCCTGGTAATGAAAAATCTGAAGGTGCTCAATTAATTATTTTTTCATTTTCTTTGGTTTACTTTTTGGTTGTTGGTCATTTTGCCGTTAAGTTTATGAGATATTGTTTGCCTATTTATCCGATATTAGCTATTTTAATTGCTAATATTATTTATTCTTCAAAAAAAATTATCGGAGTCGTATTTTTGTTGGCTAATCTTGTTTGGCTGATGGCCTTCTTGCACATATATAATGTGCCAAACACTCGGATAACTGCCACTCAATGGATTAATCAAAACGTTTTTAGTGGAAGCACAATATTGCGCGAATCTTGGGATGATGGTCTTCCTTTGGGATATGCTAACAATTTAAAACTTGTCGATATGTCAATATATGATTCTGATTATAACTACTCAAAATGGCCGCTAATTAATCAACAATTGCAAAATGGCGACTATTTGGTATTGGCTAGTAACAGACTATACACTCCGCTTCAGAAATTAACTGATTGCGACAAGCTTCCATTAGGTAGATGCTACGAAAAGACTGCTAAATATTATCAAGATTTGTTTGCAGGAAAACTAGGCTACACTAAAGTTGCTGAATTTACAGATTACCCCAGCCTTTTTGGATTTTCTATAAATGATCAATCGGCCGATGAATCGTTTACTGTTTATGATCATCCAAAAGTCATGATATTTAAAAACCAAAAATGATTTAATCCTTTCTGGTTGATAAAATGATTGTTACTATAAGTCTATTTAAATAATGAAAAGCAAAGTTTACATCCAACCAACATCGCCCAAAAATGTGCTTAAAGATTATCAAAAACTTTTAGCCAATTTTCCTAAACCAAAAAACACACCCACCATTATTAAACTTAATTTGTCCTGGACTAAATTTTATCCTGCTGTTTCCACCCCGCCATGGAATTTTGAAGCAATTTTAAAATGGTTAATTGATTCCGGTGTTGAAGCTAAAAACATAATTCCAGTTGAAAATCGTACTGTTGTCACCAAAGTAAAAATTGGTGCTAAAAATCATGCTTGGAATACCATTGCTAAAAAATATGGAGTCAAAATCCATTATTTAACTGACGAAAAATATACTTTTTATAAACCAAAATCAAAGATGTTGGTTTTGGATGAAATTTTTCCAGATGGTATCTTATTGCCGGAAATAATAATGGGGAAGCCGCTTATCACCTTGTGTACCATGAAATCTCACGTGTTCACCACAATCACTGGCTCGGTCAAAAACTATTTTGGCATGCTGAACACCAATCGTCATTATTGCCATCGAAATATTCATAAAGCTATATTAGATCTTCTACAAATTCAAAAAGAATTACACCCAAATATTATTGCCGTTATGGATGGAAGTGTTGCTGGTTTTGGACCTGGTCCTAGAGCCATGCAATGGAAAGAAGCTAATCTTTTATTAGCAAGTCAAGACGAAATATCTCTCGATTCAACTTCTGCTCGAATTTTAGGTTTCGACCCCAAAGAAATCGAATTCCTAAGTTTAGGTCAAAAACTTAAATTAGGAATCATGGATCAGAATAATATTGAAATTTGCGGAATTAAAAAACTACCCAATTTGCATGTTGGTTTTAAAAAAGACACTATTGCTTCTCGAGGTCAAAAATTTATCTATCGGGTTTTGCCTGAATGGGTTGAAAAAATGCTTCTCCGAAGTTTTATAACTCCCTGGTCGTATGCTGCATCTAATCTTTATCACGACGTTTACTGGTACAATTATGTTGGCAAGCAAAGGCTTGAAAGATATTTAAAATCCCCGTGGGGAAACTTATTTAAATCCTATTTTCCAAAAAACAATTAATGAAATCGATAAATCTCAAGAATAGCCTACTTTTTTGGCAGCCAAGAACCGATTGGTTTAAAAAAATATCAGAACATAAGAATGGGTCGCTTTTTTTGATCTGTATAAACTATATAATTTGGGTATTTTTATTTTATGTTTCCTATTTATTGATAAAAAACGAAACCAATGTTTTTTGGCAATTATTTACCGCCACTATAATTGGAGAGTTTTTGGAAAAATTCTTAAAGATCAAATCGTTTTGGAAAAGACCAATGCATTTGAAAAATAATATTATCCCAAATGGATTATTAAAATCTTGGTATCAAAAGGGAAGTTTTCCCTCAGGTCATGCCATGAAAGCCGCTTTCTTTTTTATGTTTGTTTTTCAAAATCCAACCATTATCAGTCCTGCTGGTTTTACCTCAATTGTTTTACCTCTGGTTTTAATAAGAATATTTTTAGGTCTTCACTATCCTATTGATGTTTTAGGTGGTTTTATTCTTGGATTTTTGATTTGGTTGCCGGTTCATTTTTTAGTTTTTCCTAATTTTTTGATAAACTTGGTAGCTACTGTTTTTAACTTCGTATTTTTTATTCATTAATCATGTTTTCAGATTTAAGATTCATTATTTTTTGGTGGTTTACAATCTTTTTATTAGGAACAGTTTCTCTGCCTCTAGTTTTTGCCGTTTTTAAAAAATTTTGGGATAAAGGCTATATATTTTCCAAAATTATTTCTCTTTCTTTACTCACATATATAATTTTTGTTTTTGGAATAATCAAAGTTTTGCCTTTCACAAATCTTTCTCTTTCAATAATAATCATTCTATCTTTAATAGCCGATTTTCTTTATTTAAATAAAAGAAATAGGAGAGTCAATTTTCTACACGCTATAAAAACAAATTATAAATCTTTTATATTTGAAGAATTATTATTTTTAATTATTTTAATTGCCTGGTCATTTGTAAGAGGTTTTGCTCCTAATATTGAAGGTTTGGAAAAATATATGGACTGGGGATTTGTAAATTCCGCTCTCCGAAGCACCTATATGCCTCCTGCAGACATGTGGTTTGCCGGCTCACCTATTAATTATTATTATTTTGGCCACTTAATTGTTGCCGTAATAACTAAATTATCTTCAATTCCATCCTCAATCACATACAATCTTGCTGTTGCAACAATTTGTGCCTTAACTTTTGTCAGCGGTTTTTCTTTGACATCCAATTTGACATTTAACTTTTTAAAAAAGAAACTTAGTTTCAAAATAGTAATTTTGTCTGGTTTAATTTCTGGCTTGCTTTTAACTTTTGGTGGAAATCTTCAAGCTGTCTATAAAATAGCCTCAATTGATATTAAACAAAATAATCATTTAGACTTGTCTAAAACTGCCCTCACTAGAGCTGCAACGGGGTATTGGTATCCAGATGCTACTCGTTTTATTGGATATGATCCCGACACCAAAGATAAAACCATTCATGAATTTCCAGTCTATAGTTTTGTAGTTGCTGATCTTCATGGACACATGAATGACATTCCCATCATTTTATTATTTAGTGCTGTTCTTTTTGCCCTAACTTTGTCTGCCTCCGCCAAATTTTTTAATATTCCTTTAATAATTAGTTCAGGTTTGATTTTATCAATTGCCTACATGACCAACGCTTGGGACTTTGCTATTTATGGTCTACTGTTTGGTTTCTTTACTTTATTCAACTTTTTACTAAACAATAAATTCATAACTGCCATGAATAAAGTTATTAGCCATGGTCTCCTAGTTATTGCGGCTTGGTATTTATTCTCGTTGCCATTTTCCATTAATTTTGTTCCCATGACAGAAGGTTTGCGTGTTTCAGATGTCCACAGTCCTTTTTATCAGTTATTCATTTTATATGGTGGTTTTTGGTTGATTACTTTTCCTTTCGCACTCTATTCTATATACAAATTAATTAATCAGAAAATTAAAAACTTCTCCTTGTCTGATACTTTTGTTCTAGGATTAATCACCACCGCCACTCTCTTAATTATTATCCCAGAAATCGGCTATATCAAAGATATTTATATTTATGATTACCGTCGCGCCAATACTATGTTTAAGCTGGTCTATGAAGCTTTTATAATGTATTCAATTGCTGCGGGTTATGTTCTGTTTCGTCTTAATCAAGCTTTTAAAAATAAAATTGTATTAAACACATATCGGTTCGTTTTTCTTTTGATTTTCTTGTCTCAAATGATCTATCCATATTTTGCCATAAAATCATTTTATGGTTTTAAAGAATATCAAGGTCTAGATGGATTCACATATCTTAAAAATATTTATCCTTCAAACTACACTGCCATTAACTGGATTAATCAAAACATAACTGGACAACCCGTTATTTTAGAAGCTGTTGGCGACAGCTATACCACTTTCGATCAAGTATCTTCAGCTACAGGGCTGCCTACCATTGAAGGATGGCTGGTTCACGAATGGTTGTGGCGGGGTGGCTATGACAAACCAGGTGCCCGAGCCGAAGAAGTCAGAAAAGTATATGAGGCTGGCTCAATTCAAGAAACAAAATCTATACTTCAAAAATATAATGTTCAATATATTTTTGTTGGTGCCAAAGAGTACGAAAAATATCCCAATCTTAACCCTAAAAAGTTTGAAGATCTTGGCGCTAAACTTATTTTTGAAACAGGCGCAACCAGAGTCTATAAAATTTAATCAATTTGCCTCGTTTCAGTTTTCCAAAATTTAGACTATAGTTATTTCTACGCATGGAAAATATTTTAGAGGGGCTAAATCCAAATCAAAAACAAGCCGTTACTCACACAGGCACTCCTTTATTATTATTAGCAGGCGCTGGTTCTGGAAAAACTAGAGTTTTAACTCATCGAGCTGCATTTTTCGTTCAAGAAGGACTGGCAAAACCAAAAGAAATTTTACTTTTAACTTTCACCAATAAAGCTGCTGAAGAAATGAAAGTTCGTATGAACAAACTTTTGGGAATTACGGATGATAAATCTCAAAGTATGTTTGCTGGCACTTTTCATTCTTTTTGTTGTCGTGTTTTGCGCGCTGACGGACAGGCAATTGGTGTTCCATCATCTTTTGTCATTTATGATTCTAATGATCAAGAGAACATGATTAAAAGAATTCTTTTAGACATGGACCTGAGCACTACCGAATTCAAACCTTCGTCTGTTTTGTATGTTATTGAAGCTGCTAAAAATGGTTTTCAAACTCCAAAAGATTTGGCTGCTGTCAGTCGGGGGTTTAAAGACACTTATATCAGTCACATTTACGAAAAATATCAACAAAAATTATCGGAATTTCATGCTCTAGATTTTAATGATTTGCTTTTTAAAACAGTTGAGCTTTTCATGCAAAATCCCGAAATTTTGGCTAAATATCAGGAAATTTATAAATTTATTATGGTTGATGAGTATCAGGACACCAATCAAATTCAATATCTTTTAACCAAACTAATTGCCGGTAAATATAAACAAATTACCGCTGTCGGTGATGCTTCCCAGGCAATTTACGGCTGGCGCGGTGCTGATTATCGAAACCTGGTTGGTTTTACTAACGATTTTAAAGATGCCAAAGTCATCAATCTTGAAGAGAATTATCGATCCACTCAAACCATTTTGGATGCCGCTAATTCTGTTATTTCCAAAAACAGTTCTCATCCGGTTTTAAAGCTTTTTACTCAAAAAAAGTCCGAAGACAAAATTAAAATTTTTGAAGCCGACACCGAAGTTGCCGAGGCCGATTTTGTTTCCCAAAAAATTAAATTTATTTATGAAAATCTGAAAATCCCCTATAAAAACATTGCGGTTCTTTATCGTATGAACGCCCAGTCACGGGTTTTGGAAGAATCTTTTTTGCGATCAGGCCTGCCGTATGTTTTATTAGGTGGTCTTCGTTTTTATGAACGCGCCGAAATCAAAGATATCTTAGCCATGCTTCGTTTTGCCAACGATCAAGCCGACAAACTATCTGAGGAGAGGGTTTCAAAAGCCATTGGTAAAAGACGCATGTTTTCTTTTTCGGAACATATTAAGGGTCTGGATTTAGCCAAAATGACTTCTTTGGAAATTTTAGAATCTCTTGTCGTTAATTCTGATTATTTAAAAAAGTTTGATCCAAAAGATGAAGAAGATCAAAAACGTATTGAAAACATCAAAGAACTAAAATCAGTTGCCACCGCCCATTCAAAACTTAGCGACTTTTTGGAAAACATCGCTTTAGTTCAGCAAGAATATTCTCAGCAGGAAAAAAATAAAAAGAAAGAAAATAAAGAGGGAATTCGGCTTATGACTCTTCATGGGGCCAAAGGTTTGGAGTTTGAAGTTGTTTTTTTGGTAGGAATGGAAGAAGGAATTTTGCCTCATTCTCGCTGTCTTATTGATGAAACTCAAATCGAAGAAGAGCGCCGTCTTTGTTACGTTGGCATCACTCGGGCCAAAGATTATTTATACATAACTTATGCCAATAAGCGCCTTTATTTTGGCAAAAGTAGTTTAAATGAGCCCAGCCGTTTTATAAACGATATTCCTCAAGAACTTATTGAAATTGAAGAACCAGCCGACACTGTTCGTGATTATCGTCATAAAAAATCTTCATCAGATGATGACTTTATTTATGATCCTGACATTTATTAGCCTAGTTTTTGTATAATCAAGCATAAGTTTAAATTGAAATGTTATCAAAAATGATTTCATTTATTAAAAACAGACCTAAACTGTTTGGTCAGATAACAAGTATTTTATTTGTAATCTTAATTTGGATAAAATTCACTTTTTCACCTTTAACACGTCCTATGAGGACTGATGAGCTTGATGCTTTCTCTCGTCTTTTTCATATTATTTATTTGCCGATGAGCAATGTTTGGCTTCTGGGTTTTCAGTATATAATGAGAATTTTTTCACTCATTCCAGACAACGGAACTTTTCTAAATTACCGTTTGGGAATTTATATTTTTGCCATATTATCATCAATAGTTATTTACTTAATTGTTCACAAAGTAACTAAAAATTGGATATATTCATTGCTCGCTTTAATAATTTTTTTGTTTCATCCATTAACCGTCCAATTATCAGTTTTAACCTTATCTGAAATTCCTTGGACTTTTTTTATTTTATTGTCAATTTATTTTTTGTTTTTTAGTGACAATAAAAGACAATTATTTCTTGGTCTAACATTTTATGTTATTAGTGAAACTATTCGTTATGAGTCTTGGTTTATGCTGCCTATTCTGTTTGTATATTTATTTTTCCATTTTAAAAAAGATCGCACATTGTTTATTCCCTCAGTTTTCTATTTATTATGTTTCCCGATTATTTGGCTCAATATTGAATATCAAGTCAGTGGCAGTCCTGTTTCTTTTATTTTTGAAAAAATGAAGTGTAGTGTCATTGGAAAATCAGATCTGTCTTGGCACATGCACAAAGTAATTACTACTGTTGATAAACAATTGTCTGTTTATATTTTTCCTTATTTAATAATTTTGTCATTATTAGTGGCCAGTTTTTTTTTGAAAAATAAAAAATTAATTTCCTTTTCAATCGGATCAATTTACTTATTAGCTTGTTTTATTTTTCAGACTTATATTTCTTTCAATGAAAATATTTCTCCTAGGTTCTTCTATTATTTTGTGCCTTTAATTGCCGTTTTGGTCCCCACCTGTTTATCACAGGTCATTAATTTTAAAAATAATAAAATCTTAAATTATATTTTTATTATTCCAATACTGCTCATAGTTTTAAGAACTACTCAAACCGAAGATCATCTCTATTATTCTCAACTGTCAGAGCCAAATCTTACAACTTTTAGAGATTTAGATTCGATAAATTTAAAATCTAATGAAACAGTTTCTGTGTGTACTAATGATGAAAGAATAATAAATTTATTGGAATATAAATTAGGATATAAAAATTTTACTGACTGTAAATATAAACTCTATTTAAACGAAAATATGCATGGTAAATTGATGATCAAAAGAGGTAATGATTATCTCTATAACGATCTCAGGAAATGGGTGTCTAAAACCACTTTCCAGGACTATGTTTTATATGAGTTTTAATTAGTATAATAATCACAGATGATTACCCGTATTTTATATTCCGAAGAAAAAGACCAATACAATTCTTGTGTCGTTCATCCTGTCCAAACCTGGGAGTGGGGCGATTTTCAAATTACTCAAGGCCATAAAGTTTATCGTTTGGGAGTTTTTGATAAGAACAAAATGGTATCGGCCTATTCTGTCAGTTTTCATAAGATTCCCAAGACTAATTATTCAATAGGCACCTCTTTGCGCGGTCCTTGCGTTGACGATGAAATGATTAAAAATATCAAAAAAATTGCTGAAGATGAAAATGCTATTTTTGTAAAATTAGAACCAAATGTTTTTCAAAAAACTTATGACAAAGCTGGCGTCGAAACTATCATCCCAATTGATATGCAATTCCCGGGAATGACAGTTTCTCCTAAAGTTGCCTTTTATCCTTTTAGTTTTATTGTTGATTTAACTAAAACCGAAGAGCAGCTTTTGGAAGACATGCACCCTAAAACTCGCTATAACATTAAAGTTGCCAATCGTTACGGTGTAACTATTGAAGAAAAATCAGATGACAAAGGTTTTGAAACATATTTAAAGTTGCTTTTTGATACCACTAAACGACAAGGGTTTTATTTGCACACTGAAAAATACCATCGTGATCTATGGAAAACTTTAAAAGCCACCGGTATGCCCAAAATAATGCTTGCCTCATATCAAGGACAGGTGATAAGTGCTTTCATGCTTTTCAAACTTAAAGATAAATTATTTTATCCTTATGGAGCTTCTTTGGATATTCATCGTGAAGTTATGGCCCCCACTCTTTTAATGTGGGAAACAATTAAACTGGGGCAAGTTTTAAATTGTAAAACATTCGACATGTGGGGTTGTCTCGGGCCAAACGCTAAAGAAGGGGAGCAAGGCTATGGTTTTCATAGATTTAAGCAAGGATTTAATGGGCAGCTGGTTCAATTTGTTGGCACATATGATTTGGTCGTAAACGACAATCTCTATAAAGCCTACAATTTAGTCGACAAGTATCGTTGGAAATTTCTTCGTCTAAAGGCAAAAATTTTAAAAAAATAAAATTTTTTAAAAAAGACAATCACTAGATTTAACGCTAAGATAGGTTTGATATAATATACTATGACAGCTGAGAACGACAAAGATCGTGTTCAAAAACTATCATTTGAAGAAGCATTGCTAAGGCTATCTGATCTTCAAGGTCCAAGGCCTTTAGATCCAGAACTTATTGATTTAAAAGATTTAAAAAACAAATTAAACTATTCTGGAATTAGATTAAATTTAATTGAAACTAACCAGGAATTAAGTAAATCAATTCGTAGTAATCAGTTTAGATCCTTTGACTCAGGTCGTGGCCCTGCTTTTGTTGAAGCTTTGGGCGGCATGGATAATGCCCAAAAATATCATGCTTGGGCTTACCTCGAATCATCAGATCTATTAGAAATTGTTAGGGGTGATCAGCACAGCAGAAGTCGTGGTTTGATGCAATTTGCGGCCGACACAATTGCTCTAGCAACCAACAACATGACAGTTGAAGAATATTGTCAAAAAACAAATTGGAGAGTGGGGAAAGAATATAAACATGATCCAATAGTAGCTTCACGCTTTTTTCCACCAACCTCAGACGGCCATAAAAAAATTAAAGAAACGCTATCAATTCCTGAAGGTTCGGCAATAGGTGCATTTAGAGAATTAGTATCATTAAATAAAAAAAGGGCGTCTTAAAAACTTTAAAAAAGTTAATAAAACACCCTAAGTGCTAAAAAGATATTACCAGCAGCCGCCAGTATAACGGTCATGGTAAAAATCTTTATTTCTGTCATCATCATTAGTCTCGGAAGAACTTGGAGAAATTGATCCTGCGGTTTCTTCGCTTAATTCACCATAACTTGAAATATTTCCTCTCATGTAATCATAAGGAATCTTGTTTTCCATAATAAAACCACCTTTCATAATTATTTTTCTGATTCATTTATCTTGTAGAACTGAACTGTTACAAGATTTTTTTTGTTAACTGAACATTTGATCAGAATTGAATAATCTTTGGTGTTTTTAAAAACATTATCCAGCCATCCTTTTGACCCTGGGCCATTTCCCCAATTAACTGTGGCATCATCGCCCTTCTTGGCATAATCAACTCCAAAACTATGAGAATGATTTTCAATGATTTCTAAATCAAATGCTCTCGCAGCTTGAAACATGGCAGTAGAAAATCGACATACTCCTGAACCAACAACTTTAATCTCTTTTATTATGTGGCCCTTTTTATCGGTAATCGGCATATATCCATATCTAAAGCCTCTTGCCCAAGTTCTTTTTCCAACAACCAAATTATAGGAAAAGATTGCACCTGGTTCCAATATATAACCATTTACATATTCTGCAGCTTTTGCGGCATTAACATTATTAATGCTTTTTGATAATTGCAGGGTATGGGTAAAAACAAGTTCGTTCGTATATTTCTTGTCTTCAGCCAAAACCACTGAAAAACTAAAAATCAGACTGAATGTAAAAATAATCAGCAGAACCAAAGGTTTTTTCATACAAAACTCCCCTTTCGACTTCAACTAATTTGATTTTAATGTACAGGTTTTCGTTTGCTGCAAACGCTCCTTTCATGTTTAATACAGGCGAGATTATACGCCACAATACACAAGATGTAAATTTAGGGAAAAAATAAAGGGCATTAAGTAGACTTGATAATTAAGTCGACAAAATACCCTTTTGATAAAATTCAATTTTTTTCTGATTCAGTTTCGAATATCTTTACTATTATTTGAGCATTATCATCCACTGAGGTTTCAAACTTTATTTGTTTGTCTTTGTTATTTTTGATTTTCATGTCTAAGTAGGTATCCGAATCTGGCCCTTCTCCCCAAACAGCAACTGCACTGTCGCATATTTTGGCATATGCACAAGGTTTATAGGTTTTATGCCTTTCGGTAATTTCCAATCCCAAATCTAAAGCAGCTTGATATATCGCCGTGCTCGTTCTCCAAATACTGGACCCATCATCATAATAGGTTTTTTTCTTTCCTCCTTGAATAATTGTTATAAAACCACACCTAAATCCACGTTTTTTGCTGATTTGTCCAACAATTTGATTAAATGAAAAAGTGTCGCCAGGATTAATTTCAATACCATTAACTAATTCGGCCGATCTTTTGGCATTTAATTTTCCACAATCATTGGGGGTTTTCAATTCCAAGTATTCAACTAATGTTTTGCTTTCACCTCCTTTTTTATTTTCTGCTAGAACTTTGATTGGTGAGAATAGTAAAGCTATCACCACCATCAAAATAAGATATTTAGTGCCTCTCCCCATAACCTGATATTCCTTTCTTATCAGATAAAATTAAATTTTTTAAGGTACTATTAAACCTAATGCTCAAGCTTTTTAAGCACTCATTTTAATAAGACTAGTATTCATTATAACCATACCTTTATTTCAATTACAAAGGATCAATTTGAAACTAAAAGTGGAGTCTTTTGAGCTTATGTTCTAAAATACACCTATGTCTGCAAGCAATAAAATTACCCCAGAAGAACTGGATCATATTGCCAAATTGGCTAGAATCGATTTGACAGATGACGAAAAGAAAACTTATTTGCCTCAACTAGAATCAGTTCTAGAATACTTAGATATTCTGAATAAAGCTGATACTACAAATATCAAGCCTACCTTTAGAGTTAATGAGCAAAAAAACGTTTTTCATCAAGACGAGGTAAAGGAATCATTTTCTCAAAAAGACGCTTTATCAACTGCCACTAAAACTAAAGATGGTTATTTTGAAGTCGTGGCAACAATTAAAAAATAACTATGGATCTTCAAAACCTTTCATTCAAACAAACCCGTCATCTGCTTTTGGATAAACAGATTACTGCTGTTGAAATTGCTAATTATTTTTTGGCTCGCACAAAAGAAATTGATCCAAAAATTAAAGCTTTTATTACAATTACTGAAAAAGAAATCATAGACCAAGCTCAAAGAATTGATGAAAAAATCAAAAAAGGGGAGAAACTAGGCAAATTAGCTGGTGCAGTTATGGCTGTAAAAGATATTTTCTTAACTAAAGGCATTCAAACAACTTCTAGCTCCCAAGTCTTAAATGGTTATATTCCTCAATATTCATCAAGTATTTATCAAAAATTAATTGATGAAGATGTCATGATTATCGGTAAAACCAACACTGATCCATTTGCTTTTGGTGCTTCAACTGAAAACTCTGGCTACTTTACCACTAAAAATCCTTGGAACATAGAAATGGTTCCTGGTGGTTCATCAGGTGGTTCCGCTGCCGCAGTTGCTGCTGATTTATGTCACTTTGCGCTTGGCACTGACACCGGCGGATCAATCCGTCAGCCCTCATCTTTATGCGGAGTTTCTGGAATAAAAACAACATATGGTCGCAATTCTCGTTACGGTATTACTGCCATGGCTTCATCTTTTGATTGTCCTGGTGTTTTTGCCCGCGATGTTGAGGATATTGCTTTGGTCACTGAAATAACAGCGGGGCTTGATCCTCATGACGCCACAACTTGTGATATTGAAGTTCCTAAATATACTGAAAATCTTAAAAAAATAAATATTAAAGGTCTGAAAATTGGTTTACCTAAAGAATATTTTACTGGTTCTATTGATCCTGAAGTTAAAGAAAAAGTTCTTAATGCTGCCAAGGAATTTGAAAAACAAGGTGCCATTTTGGTCGATATTTCTTTGCCAAGTACTGATCTTGGAATTGCTGTTTACTATATTTTGATTCCTTCTGAAATTTCTGCCAACATGGCTCGTTATGACGGTATTCGTTTTGGTCAAAGTGTTGATGGTGCACCTGATATTGTTTCATACTACATGCAGACTCGCGGCAAATATATGGAACCTGAAGTTAAACGCCGCATTTTAATCGGAACATATGCCCTATCTTCAGGCTATTATGATGCTTACTACACTAAAGCAGCCAAAGTCAGAACTCTAATTAAAAATGAATTTGTTGAAGCTTTCAAAAATGTCGATGTCATTTTGGCTCCCTGTTCTCCGACTCCAGCCTGGAAAATTGGGGCTAAAGTCAACGATCCATTGCAAATGTATTTGGCTGATGTTTATACGGTTTGTATTAACGTTGCTGGAGTACCAGGTTTAGCTCTACCATGCGGTTTCAACAATCAAAACCTTCCAATTGGTTTCCAGCTTATTGGTAATTTCTTTGAAGAAGAAAAATTATTTTCTCTCGGACACCAATTCCAGCAATTTACTGATTATCATCAAAAAAGGCCACAGCTATGAAAATAACACCAATTATCGGTCTCGAAGTTCATGTTGAACTTAAAACTAAATCAAAAATGTTTTGTAATTGTTCTGCCGAACATTTTCATGTTGAACCTAATACTCACACTTGTCCTGTTTGCCTAGGTCTTCCTGGTGCCCTTCCAGTGCCAAACATAACTGCTTGCGAATGGTGTGTTAAATTGGGTTTAGCTCTAGGCTGCACCCCAAATGAGACTAGTTTCTTTGAACGCAAAAATTATTTTTATCCAGATTTAGCCAAAGGCTATCAATTAACTCAATACGAAAAACCATTTGTAATAAATGGCAAGGTTAAAGTCGGGGATCAAGAAGTCAGAATTAATCGCGCTCATATGGAAGAAGACACTGGTAAATCAGTTCATATCTCTGAGTATGGCCAAGATTTGACTTTAATTGATTACAACCGTTGTGGTGTGCCATTAGTTGAAATCGTGTCTGAACCGGATATTACTTCCGCCACCATGGCTAAAGACTACCTTTTGAAGATGCAGCAAATTATCCGGTATTTAGGGATTTCTGATGCAGATATTGAAAAAGGAAGCATGCGTTGTGAGCCAACAGTTAACTTAAAAATAGAAGATAATGGAGAAGTCTTTTATACTCCACTTGCCGAAATCAAAAACGTGGCCTCTTTAACTGGCGTTCAAAATGCGATTGAATTTGAAATCAAAAGACAAACTGAAGAGTTTGAAAAAACCCGTGAAGTAAAAAATTCCAAAAATAAAACTACCCGTGGTTGGAATGCTGAAAAAGCACAAACTTTTTTGCAAAGAGAGAAAGAAGGTTCAGCTGATTACCGTTATTTCCCAGAACCAGACATTCCTCATATGGAATTTACTCCAGCTCAAATTGAAGAAATAAGAATTTCTATTCCCGAACTTCCAGATCAAAAAATTGAAAAATATAAATCGGTTTATAGTCTAAATGATTACGATTCTTCTGTAATTGCCACTGATCAAAATTTTGCTGATATTTATGAAACTGTCGTTACTCCTCAAAATAGGAACGATAAAATCAAAGAGTTTGCCAAGTTTGTCGCTAATTTATTCTTAGGTGCCATTAAAACTCACCTCAATGAAACAGGAGAGGAACTAAATCAATCCAAAATTAATCCTGAGTATTTCTTAAATCTTTTTGACTCAGTTCAGAAATCGGAAATATCAAGTTCTGCTGCCAAACAAGTAATTGTTGAGTCTTATCAAACTGGAACTAACCCAGTCGAAATAGCCAAAGATAAGGGATTAATTCAGGTATCTGACACTGGCGCGCTCGAAAAAATGGCTCAAGAGGTGATTACTGCCAATCCAAAAGCCGTTGAAGATTACAAGAAAAATCCGATGTCCATTGGCTTTTTAATTGGCCAGTTGATGCGCCTATCCAAAGGCTCCGCCAATCCCCAAATGGCAAAAGAAATATTGGAAAAAATATTAAATGGAAATTGAAGAAATTAAAATAGATTCAATAAAGGATTTGATTGTTGCATCTAGTTCGTTTTTTCTTCCTACACGTAAAGATGGTTTTTTTGATGCATATAAGTTTTGTCAAAAATTTGAAGCAAAAAAAATCTTAAAACTTTTTTCTACACAAATTAATAATCAAATCATCGGGTATATTTCATTAATATTAGATCCTGAAAACAATTTCCTGGATATCGGTCCTATGTTTATATTAAAAAATTACAGAGGTAAAGGTTACGGCCAAAAGCAGGTTGAGTTTGTAATTACTTGGGCAAAACTAAATAATTATAAAACAATAGAAACTAGAACTTGGGGCAATAATTTAGGATCACGAAAAATTTTTAATTCACTAAATTTTATCCAAACTAAAGAAATTAAAAACGATCGAATTGATGG
Organism: Patescibacteria group bacterium; assembly: GCA_013387215.1. GTDB lineage: Bacteria > Patescibacteriota > Microgenomatia > UBA12405 > UBA12405 > WARW01. The sequence continues at coordinate 296,764 of WARW01000022.1, read as the reverse complement.
AGACAGTAGTATATTTTTTGAACTGAGTCTTTAGTTCTTTTGACTTTTCCCGATTTTAGGCTAAAATCACTAAATTGGAAATAGCTCCAAAATTGCACATTTTTAAAATTAGAGAATTGGGAGGTGTGAATATGACTAATGATTTGTTTTCTGCTAAAGTTGAAAATTCAAAAGATGCCCTAGAAAAAGAGAGACAAGAAAAAGCCGTTATTTTAGAAAGATTAAAGTTAGAATGCTGCAGTGCTGGTTGGGCCGCGTTCTTTTTAGGATTTATAATCCCTGTCTTGTCAGACAACCGTATTAATAAAAGAAGAATTAGTGAGAATGAAGTAGAAATACCTCACTGGGAAAATATCTGTCGTCGGATCAGGCGGGCATCTGGTCCAAGTTATCCATCGATAGACGAAACTTTAACTGAAAAATGTAATTGGATTACGATTGATAAAGAAAAAGATACTATACGAATTAGGTTAACCTAATTTTTTCTCTAATTTTTTTGGGTCTAACCCGTCATAAAATCTTTGACGGGTATTTTTTTGACTTTGGCCAGAACTAATGTAAAATCATTCAACTTTGGTAAACGCGCCAAATCGCTCTTTAACTCAACGCCCAAAAAGAAAGTAGGTGTTTTATGGAACAACTTGAAAAAATATTTTCAGCCGTCGAGTTGAAACAAATATTTTTAAATATTTGTACAGATATACAAAAGGAATATCAACAAAAGAAAAACGACTCAAAAGAATCAGTTGAATCGATTCAAGAATTGGAAAAGATTTGGATGATAATAAATGGTATTGAATTTCAGTTAAGACACAAAAAATTATTTAGACATCAATATTTTGTCCAAGTCGATCTTGCAAAAGCTTTTGAACTATCCGGAATAATTTACAGTACAACCCTAGCTATAAAATGTAAAGACAAAATTGAAGCCATGCTTTGCCAAAAATATGACATGTTAATCACCATCAATTATCCCAAAAAAATTCTTGAATTTACTTTTATTTAACGCGTTGAGATCTTGACCTCTAAAAGTATAAAAATCTTTTGGGGGTATTTTTTTGACATTACCAAAAAATAGGCTAAAATAACGCACCTGGCAAATGCGCCAAAAAATTGCTCTTTAACTCAACAACTAATATATAAAGGTAGAAGAAAGAAAGGTGATATATATGGACAATATAATAAAGTTGTCTCATCCCAATGAATTCAAACTCGTAATTACTCAAGTAAAAAAACAAATCCTTGATGAATGCGAAAAAAACGGCAAAACCGATAAGTCTCTTTCTCAAATTTGGCTTTTAACGACATTCATTGAAGATTTGGTTCACAAGAAACAAATCAAAAAAGGTTCCAAAAGAGTTCGAGTCGATTTGATGGAGGCTTTTAAAATAGCCCACGTCCATTACGACCAAGAATCGGTAAAAAGTTTGAAATTGAAATTCGAAGAAATCTTAAAACCAAAATTTGGTATCGAAGTAAAAACCGAATTCTATAATGGTTACATAAATTTTAATCTACCCCAATCTTAGTTTTTGAGTCCTTACTCGCTAAAAATAAAAAATTTAGCGGGTTTTTTTTGACTTTCTAAAATATTCCTGTAAAATCCCCATACTTTAAGCAAAAGCGCTTAAATAAGGCACATTAAACTAAACAAAAGAAAGGAGGCGAGTATCTTGGAAAAATCTAATTCGGATACTTATTTTGATAACCTTAACCTTCATTTAAACGACCATCAAAGAGAAGTCTATGTCATTGGCATAGCCAAAGAAATAATTCCAACTATTCTGGAAAACTTTAAAACAGAAGAAAAGAAAAAAGTTGAAATTAAAATTTCTCAGTTTATTAAAAGTGACATGACAATAGACAATTTTCATGATCTGGTGGTTCCTATTATTAAGGATTATTTAAAAAAGTATTATCAACTTTCTTTACCCTACCAGACACCCCATAAAATGTTTGAAGAAAAAGTTATTACTATAAGTAATTACTAAAAACTATATGGATCTGGGCCAAACCCGCTAAACATTTTGCTTTTAGCGGGTTTTTTTATCAAAAAGTGTTTTTATTTTAAATTTATTGCATAATTAATTTATGCGAAACCATAAAAACGGATTTATTTTACTTTTATCTGGCTTTTGTGTTTTTATGTTTTTTGCAATTTATTTTATTAACTCCTCAACACCGATTATTGTCAGTCCTAAAAAACCAGTTTCTAATTCAGTCAAAACGATTCAGGAAATTGTTGACGCGACCCCTGATTCGAATCGCGAAGAAGCTCTAAAAGATCCGGCTAAAGTAATAAAAATAGATTTATGTACCGGTCATTATGCTTTTCAAGGCGATGATTTTCTTTTATTAAAAGAAATTTCTCAGTATACTAATTTGAAATATTTAGAGCTTTGCCGCATTTCAATTCATACAATCCCTCCCCAGATTTCTAGTTTGAAAAAACTTGAGTATCTTCACAATATTGACGGTTCCTTAACTTCCATCCCAGCTCCGCTTGGCAGTTTAGATAATCTCAAGTATTTGTCCTTAAGTTCAAATCGAATTAGCACTGTTGCTGATTCACTTGGAGATTTGCAAAATCTTGAAGAACTAGATTTGTCTTTTAATCCTTTAACCGATTTTCCTCAAAGCATTCTAAAACTAAAAAAACTTAAAAAATTATCAATTTTAGGAACTCAAATTGCGGTTCTGCCCGATGGAATTAAAAACATGGCTGCACTAGAGGAACTCGACGTTAGAAGTTCTTCAATAAGCCAAACAGAAATCGATCGCCTTTCCAAAATATTACCTACGCACATCAAATTAATTTATTAAATTTTTGACATTTTCCTAAAATAAGGTAAAATCCCGCTGTACCTTAAATCTCAATTTAATAAAATGTGAAAGGTGGTTTTTATGGACCAAAATGAAAGCTCCGACAATAAAATCGTTTCTTACTTTGAAAACCAAATTACAAGTCGGGAACAGCAGATCAACAAGCTGATCACTGAACAGGGGACTTGTCAGAAAGCACAAAAGATAATTAAAGCCTTAATAAGTCAAATACAAAATCGTGTATTTGAAAAAAAGGGCGAAATCGAAACTATAGAAGTCGATGCTGATCAAATTTTCAATGGTATCAACCTTATTCAATCCGAAACCCGTTGGTATATTATCAATCTCTCTGCGCCGCTTTTGATGTCTCTAGGTTATAAACCCTTATTGGGTAATGAACCAAATTTTTCCAAATTCACCATAGAACGCATCATCCAATAAATTGAGGCAAACCTGCCAATTGTTTTTTTATAAAAACAACTTGGCGGGTATTTTTTTTGCTTACATTGTTTTTTACCAATCGTTTGTTTACAATTATTTATGCCCAAAAAAAATAAAAAGAAAGTAGACGAGAATAATCAATTTTTTCTTATTGTGCTTTGTTCCTTTGTCATCATTGCCGTTACTGTCATCAAATTGTATTCGCGCTAATACAGCTCCGCTTGGTAAAATAGGGTAGTGGAAAAAATTAGCCAAGAAAAATTTAATTCCGAATATCAGAAGCTTAACGCCGAACAAAAACTGGCTGTCGACACTATCGAAGGTCCAGTTATGGTTATTGCTGGAGCGGGAACTGGTAAAACCCAAACTATTGCCTTAAGAATTGCCAATATTCTTCTCAAAACTCAAACTCCACCCCAAAGCATTTTGTGTCTCACCTTCACTGAAACTGGCACCGTTGCTATGCGCCAGCGCCTATTAAATATTATTGGTCCAGTTGCCTATAGTATTAAAATCCACACCTTCCATTCTTTTTGCAACGAAGTCATTAAAACTAATCCGGAATCATTTATCTTTGCAAAAGATATTGATTCTCTGGAAGAACTGGAAAAAATTGAAATAATCCAAAATATAATTGAAAATCTCAAAGACGGTTCAATTTTAAAACCTTGGGGCGATCATTTTTATTATCAGCGCGACATCATTTCTTGTATTCAAACTTTAAAAAGAGAAAATATTATTCCAGCAAAACTCGAAACTTTAATTAATGATCAAAAAAAATATTTAGATTTAACCAACGATGTTTATTGCCAAATCAAAGCTCTAAAAGCCAGTAAAAGTCTAGAATCGGAACTTTTGCCGATTGTTGAAAATGCCAAAAAAATTGCCTCCAAGTTCCCCTCTATTTTTGCCCTAATTAACTATTATCAAGAACTCTATAAAAATGGATTTTACGATATTGGTGCTGCTAAAAGTCCGGCCGTTAACTACAAAAACGCTTTAATAAAATATTTCGAAAATCTAGCCAAAGATATTCCTAAACAATTTGAATTATTAAATATATACACTGAATATCAAGCTGAGCTCAAAAAACGTGGCCGTTACGATTTTGATGACATGATCTTATTTGTCTTAAATCAATTCAAAGAAAACAAAGATCTCTTGGCTTCTTATCAAGAAAGATTTCAATATATTTTGGTCGACGAATATCAGGACACCAATTCGGCTCAAAACCAAATAATTCATCTTCTTGGTTCTTATTTTGAAAATCCTAATCTTTTTGTGGTCGGTGATGATGATCAATCAATTTTTCGATTCCAAGGTGCCGCTATCGAAAATATTTATGAATTCTATCTTTTATACAAAGCTCAAATTAAACTGATTGTTCTTAAAAATAATTATCGCAGCCACCAATTAATTTTGGATTCTTCAAAATCCGTCATCGATAATAATAAAAATCGTATTGCCAATTTTATTGAAAACCTCGACAAATCCCTAGTCTCTAGCAAAACTTTTGACCCGACTCCCATAAATTTATTTCAAGCCAAAAGTGTTTTGGAAGAAAACTATTACGTTGCTAATAAAATTAAAAAATTAATTGAATCAGGAACTAAGCCCAGTGAAATTGCGGTTCTGGTCAGAAATAACAGCGATATTATTGATCTTGTTGAAACATTAACCAATCTTGGGATTAAATATCATCTTGGTTTCGGAGAAAATATTTTGGAAGATGTTCGGATTCAGCAATTAATTAAGCTTCTGGCTTATGTCAACAATCCTTCCGATGACAACGTTCTTTTTCATATTCTATCTTTTGATTTCCTCAATATTAATTCTTATGATCTTTTAAAGATTTTACGTTTTGCTTATCATGAACATATAAGTCTTTCGGAATTAATTGCCGACAAAGAAAAATTGTTGCTAATTAGTCCTAAACTTCGTCCTAGCACTATTACTAAAATCAGCAATTTTTCTGTCAGAATGGCCAAAGCCATCAAATGGCTAGATAACTATAGTCTGGATACTTTTTATAATAAATTTATCCGTAAATTCGGTTATCTAAGTTATATATTAAGCTTAAATGACTTTTTTGTTATTAACCATTTAAATGTTTTTTACTCTGAACTAAAACGACTTTCTCTCACTAAAAACTACGATTTGCCTCAATTCATTGCTCGAATAAACCTATTAGTTGAAAATAAAATTCCCTTGTCAGCACCTGAACTTAACTCTGAATATGAAGATGCCATAAACATTATGACCACACATCGGTCTAAAGGTTTGGAATTTGAACATGTATTTTTAATCAAATGTGTTGATAAAAAGTGGGGAAATAATACTCAATTTAGCAACATCCGTTTGCCATATGGAATCTTAAAAACTGAACTCTTGCGCCAGGCAATCGACGAAAATGAAGATGAAAGAAGATTATTTTATGTGGCTCTGACTCGGGCTAAAAACCAAGTTTATATCTCTTTCTCCTGCAAAAGCGATTCTGGCCGCGATCAGATTCCCTCACTTTTTGCCTCCGAAATTAATCCTGAATCAATTGAAAATGTAGTGGCCGATCCCAATATTGAAAAGTTGGCACTGCTTGCCTCAATGCCTTTGGATCCAAAACCGTTTATCACCGATAATCAACTGGAAAAATATTTACGTTGGTATTTAACCAATGAATACAAATTTAATGTCACTCATCTCAATTCTTATCTACGTTGTCCATGGTGTTTTTATCATAAAACTATTTTAAGAATCCCTGCTCTAAAAAATAAACATTCCGCCCTAGGTACGGCTGTTCACAACTCATTATCTTATCTTTTCGACAAACTAAAAGAAACCAAAAAACTAATTTCCGAAGCTGATTTATTAAATTCATTTAATAAATATTTATTAAGAGAAAATTTAAGCCATTTGGAATTTTCTGAAAGTTTAAGCCGTGGTCAGGAAATTTTGGCCTCTTATTATCAAAATTACAAAGACACTTTTGATTGCGATTGCGTAACTGAATACGATTTCAGCCACGACCATGTTCATCTGGGAGATATTCCTTTAACTGGTAAAATCGACAAAATTGAAGTACTAGGGATGAATAGTAATGGTAAGCCCGATGCCAATGTGGTGGATTTCAAAACTGGTAATCCCGATACTAAATCAAAAGAACTAAAAGAAAATGGAGAATATTTCCGCCAATTAGTTTTCTATAAAATCTTAGCCGATAATAATCCTAACTTTAAATATAATGTTGTCTCAGGGTCGATTGATTTTGTTCAAAAAAGCAAGCTTAAAAATAATTTTGTCAAAAAAGATTTCAAAATTACTGAAGAGCAGATAAAAGAATTGGAAACTCTAATCAAGGATATCTATAAAAAAATTATAAACCTCGAATTTAATTCTCTTGGCGAAGATTGTCGTGATGACCAAGACCTTCATGCCTTGTTAAAATAATCCAATGAAAATTCAAATCAAACGTTTTGATAAATCGTTACCGTTGCCTTTGCATAAAACTCCAGGCGCCGTTGCAGTTGATCTCTGCTCCCGAATCGATATTACTATTCAACCAAAACAAATCGAATATATTCCCATGAATGTAGCTATAAAAATCCCTGACGACTATTTTATTTTGCAGGCTCCCAGAAGTTCCACTCATAAACTTGGTTTAATGGCAGTGAATAGTATTGGAATTTTTGATCGCGATTATTGTGGCGAAAACGATGAATACCAATTTGCCGCCTACAATTTCACCGACAAACCAGTCGAAGTCACCAAAGGCACCAGATTAACCCAATTATTGTTAATCAAATGCGAAACGTTTGAGGTTGAAGAAGTCGAGACCATGCCTGGCTTAACCGATCGCGGCGGCTTTGGTACCACAGGAAAGAAGTAATTTCTATTTTAAATATCATCTTCCCATGTAACTAATATTACTTTGTTATACTTTTTTATGGACTATATATCCTATTTTGGTTATGGAGCTAATGCTAATCCAAATAGAATTAAGGAAATTATTGGTCACTTGCCGGAGAAAAAAATTGGTGGTCTGATTTATAACTCCAAATTAGCTATCCAAACCCTTAATCAAATACCGGAACCTGCTAAAAGTATTCTTAAAACAGTCTGGGGAAAAAAATTTTTAGCTTATACAATTATTCCTGGCAATGGGTTGGTTACTGGTATCTTTTGGCAGCTTACACCAGAAGAATTTTCCAAATTAAAAGATTGGGAAGAAGTAGGAGGATGGCGTAAATTTGTTCCAGTTGAGGTTACACTTTATGATGGCACTGTTAAACATGCCATTACTGATCAAATTTCCAGCCTAGATCAACCTCTATTTGGATGTGTTGATAGTATCATTTATCAGTATAATTTAAATGAAAATCAGCCAAGAACTGCCGAACAAATTGTTGAAGATAATGACAGAATCGCCCAAATCGAATCAATTAGGCAAGAGATTAAAAATATAATCCAGAAAAAAAACTACAGTTTGTAATATAAACTGTGAATATGTTTTTCTGGTTCGCTCGGAAGACCATAGCGGTCCCTTGAAGCTCCCACATCAAGCCTAATATTTTCAGCCGTACTGCTCGAAAGCCCTTTTGCACTGTCATACCTAATTGCGACCTGATAACCTCCATCAGTATTTATATCTAACGGTGGTGTATGATTTAGTTTTTTAAATTCGGATTCAATCGTAATTGGCTCTTTTGTAGAAAACTCAAGTTCTTCCATTCTGCCCACAGTCTTTATTATGAAAACCTCATCTATTCTATTTTTTCCATCTTTATCATTATCTAAATGTCCACCGTTTTTTACGTGAATTTCATAGACAGTGCTTAATCCATTTTCATCAGTCTGTCCTGACCAAAGTCCTTCCCAATCGGGAATGCGAGAGTATGCTCTCCATTTTTCCATTTCACTAAAAGTAAAATCTTTCCAAATTGTATTAAAAGCAGGTACTTCAGATGGATCCAAAGGACGTGAATCTAGTGGGGTTAGATTTTCTATTGTGCCCAGTTTTTCTAGTTTTTCTTTTAATACCTTCAATCCCTTCTTAGATTTTTCCACTATTTCGGAATTTCCAGTAATTTCAGCACTTTGTATTTGATTTAATTCAGCAGTATTTATTGTCATAATTAATACTAAACCAATTTATATGTATGTGTCAATAATTACAAAAAATTAATCCGTTTCTTTGCGTTCAAGCCTTAGTGTAAAATCAACTATGGTCACAATTTTACTGATAATTTCATTAGTTTTAAACGCTCTCGTTTTATTTTTATTAATAAATCGAAAATCTTCCGACCGCACCGATGAAATAATTAAAAAATTAACCGAAATACAGGACAGAAATGAAAAGGTAACTAAAGAAGAATTTTCTTTAAACCGCCAAGAACTAGGGTCTTCTTTCAATAATTTCTCCATGAAACTAGATCAATTAGTTAACCATATCAATTTAAATCTTAATCAAGTCAGAGAATCAGTTGAAAAACGGCTGCAATTAATTCAAAAAGATAATTCCGACCAATTGGAAAAAATGCGGGCCACTGTTGATGAAAAACTTCAATCGACTTTGGAAAAACGTCTTGGTGAATCCTTCAAACAAGTCAGCACTCAGCTCGAATCAGTCTACAAAGGTCTTGGTGAAATGCAGACACTAGCAGTTGGAGTAGGTGATTTGAAAAAAGTTCTTTCCAATGTCAAAGTTCGCGGAACTTGGGGAGAAGTTCAACTAAACAGTCTTTTGGAACAAATTTTAACCAATGATCAGTATGATAAAAATGTGGCCGTCAAACAGGGGAGTGCCGACCGAGTTGAATTTGCCATCAAACTTCCTGGAAAAGATGATGATAAAAAACAATGCTGGTTGCCTATCGATTCCAAATTCCCTCTTGAAGATTATCAGGCTCTCATTAAAGCCCAAGAATCGGTCGATTTAGTTCAAATAGAATTATTATCCAAAGCCCTGGAAAACCGAGTTAAATCAGAAGCCAAATGCATTTTTGATAAATATATTGATCCGCCTCACACCACCGATTTTGCCATTTTATATTTGCCAGTCGAAGGTTTATATGCCGAAATTGCCCAAAAACAGAACTTAATTGATACTTTACAGCGTCAATACCGAGTCACCATTGCTGGTCCAAACACCATTACTGCCTTGCTAAATAGTTTGCAAATGGGCTTCAGAACTTTAATTGTCGAAAAGAGATCTTCAGAAGTCTGGTCGGTTTTGGGAACCGTCCGCAAAGAATTTGGAATCTTTGGTGAGCTTTTAACTAAGACTCAAAAGAAACTTCAGGAAGCCAGTAATGTTATTGAAGATGCCAGTTCCAAGTCGCGAACTATTGTTACTAAACTTAATAAAGTTCAACAAGCTTTGCCCGATTCAGAAAAACCTAGCGAAAAAATTTCAGATGAGCCAAAACAATTATTTGACTAAAGCATGAATAAAACCGAAAAACTATATTATTGGCCAATCATCTGTTCTGTAATTTGGCTTTCTTGGATTATATTTTTTTGCACTGTTGCTCCTAGCACTCTGGCTGCAAAAATAATATTTTTTATACTTTTGTTTACCGCTGTTTTATCCACAATATACATTTTTTTAAAACGCTTCAAAATAAATTTTATAATATCTATATATATTCTTGGACTTATTTTGCTTCTCTTCTTTCATCAGTTGGCTTTGCTTAGCTTCATTTTATTAACTGGGTTGTTTGTAGTCCTTCTGGTTTTTGTCCGCTGATATAAAAAATATAACCTATATCTTGATTTCATTGGTAATTAAGAGTATATATACGGCACATAATTTAATTATCATTAAATTAAAAACTTTTAAAAGCAAAGCGCTTTAAAAAAAGGTTTGTTCTTTAAAAATCCGTAAAACTCTTTGTGTACATACCAAAAATAGAAATATTTTTGGAATAAAAAGAGAGGTGTTGCATATGTCTAATCACGAAAAGGAGTTTTACTCTACACTCATCGAAAAAATGGGCGGAGCTGAGAACTTTAAGGTAATTTATTTCCCAAAAGCTCATCAAAACGCGCTGGAATATCTTGCTAAACACTTAGGACTAAAAAAATATCAAGAAGCGGACGAAGCAATTGATGCATTAATCAAAACACTGCATCGAATCGACATTAAAACTTATGATGATCGTGAGTCTCAAGACACTATTTTTAAACTAAAAACCGAAACGATTTATTGGGTTTTGGATTTTTTAGAGCTCGATGAATCTCTTTTGGTTAGAAACGAATGTTATCAAGCTTTATTTGGTGATGAAGACCTTGCTGTTTTTAATCAGTGGAGTCAGAAATCATTATTTTAAGAGGTGAGAACATGAAACATTTTAAAAAATACAACCGAAATGAAAAAATTGCGCTAATAATCCTATTTGGCTTGTCATTGTTTTTGACATTCATGATTTGGGGTTTAGATAAATTGTGGTAACGCTTCATAAACACTCATTAGAAAAATATAAGTAGAAAGTTTCAAAATAAAAATTATAAGGAGTGTTTTTTTATGTTGACAAATATTTCAGAATCTTATTTATATCTGGTTGATTTCTTTTCCAAAAGAATAGGTTTTACTAAAATAACCGACGAGATGCTCAATAAAGCAGTTGCTATACTTGCCGATTATTACGTTAAAATCGAGAGTAATCCATTGGCAGAGGAAGAAATAAACAATTATCGTTTATCAACAATTGATGCTCTTTTGGATATGACTGGAAATCCGGGATTATTCTCTAGAAGAACGGCTGCGGCTTGGGAATTATTTCCTCAATATGAAAGGGATGATGAAGTCAAAAATTTTGAATCTTGGCTTCGTCGTCGAACCGGAAAAGAAGATCAAAAATATCTTCAAAAGATGAATGAGACTTTGACTCAAGACATCGATCGCATTATTACTGATGCTTATGTTGTCGAGTTTTGCCTTGAACTTAAATATTCCGATCAAATTCCTACAGTGTTGTTGAAGCTTGACCACTTGTTAAACCACCTTGATCAGTTTTTGAACTGAAAACAAAAAGAGGATTGGGCTTCTGCTCAATTCTCTCCCTTTTTAGGGCACACATTAGTTTTACGGATTTTATATTTTAATTACAAAAGAAAAGCAGTTTTTTTGACTTTTTTTCTTTGGCAATTAACCAAAAATAAATCAATTCTTTAATTTTGCAAAGAATAATAATTTATTAGTCGTTCTTTTAAAATCTATCAACTAAATATAAAAGGAGGGGATTTGAAAATGAATCGAAAGATTTTGTCTTGTTTGTTGGTTTTAGTTTTGTTGTGTTCCAGTTTTCAAGTGTACTCTGTCGGATTATTTTTTGCCTATATTCCGGAAAAAGTCACATTGGAAAAGAGAAATGAAGGGAGTTGATCTTGTGAAACGGAGAATATTTCTAATCGCTGGGATATTTTTACTGATAGGCTCAATCTTGATTTATGGTGCTTGCTTAATAGCCGGTCAGTATCGATGAAAGGAGGTGTTAATATGACAGGTCATAATGTTCCCAAAGACAGTCTAAACAACCCTAATCTCTTAGAGATAGTGGTATTAGGAATGCCAAACAAAGATGCTGTCAAACTGAATCCGGAAAAAATAAAATCTCTTTTGTATTCAGCAGGTCAGGACTACAATCTGGACGAAAGAAACAAAATTTCGGTTTCGTATGATTATTTTGATTGCATCAAAAAAGCCCTCAGGAAAAACGTCAAACCCGTAGATCTAAAGAAACTTAATTATCCAGCCATAATCGTCCTTAAGTTCAACAATGTCGAGCTTCCTGCATTAGAAAGCAGTTTTTTGCTACAGATTGCTGGAATTGATTATGCGATTCAAAACTCTATTCTTTATGCTGGCCGACAGTTTTTTTCGTAATACGATATTTTTCTTTCCATTTAAGTTGATAAATTATCACAATGCCGATAGGTTTTGAATATTAATATTCAAACTCCAGTCGGCATTTTTTTTGGAAATATGATAAGATCTGCTACTTACAAATTGCTATTTTATACGCAAGATAGACAATTTTTGTTCTTTAATAATCAGGCTTTTGTGTTTTAAGGAGGTGAGTATGTATGTCTCGATGGGCAACTTTAATGGCCACAAACTACCTATTGTTGAAAAGATTTGTCGAAACACCTTTTAATCTAACCTTAACTGGCAGTCAAAATATCTGTACTAATATTGCAGGAAAAACCCGAATTGATGTTGCTTTTGGCGAATCATCTGTAGATTTTTATTTAGACAACAACTTGATTTTCTCTATTTTTGAAGAAGACACCGTCACTTTAACGGATACACTTTTTCAGGTAGTTTCCAAAGATAGTCAACTAAAATTGAAAAAAATCGATCTCAATAATCTATAAAAATAAAAAACGAAAGGGAGTTGTTTTCTTATGAATCAGTTTTGCCTTAATGGTATTAGTCTCAAAGAAATCAGACGCAAAAATACTACCTGCATTTTTTCTTTTTATCCTGGTGGAATCGACCAAGATCGCCTCGACATTGCCAATTTTTTGAAACAGATTGAAGATCAAGGAATCAAACAGTATTACGGTTCAAACTTTTCTCACGGTCTGTGGATTTTATCCTCAGATGAGGCAAGATATCGTCAAGCAATCGAAACTGGCAAAATTGTTACCCCTCAAAATATTTTTTAATTTTCAAAAGCCCTGATTATCCGAGCCGATATGCTTTAGTATCACACTAAAACACTATCGGCTTTTTCATTTTTATTATAAGAATTTACCCCTTGACACTCATTAGCACTCGACATATTATATTGCTAATATGTCAGATTTAACTCAACGGCAAATCAAGATTCTAAAATGTATTACAGAAGAATTTATTGAGACAGCCTCTCCAGTTGGTTCTGAAACTCTAGAAAAAAAATTCAGTTTAGGAATCTCCTCTGCAACGATCAGAAATGAGATGTCCTCTTTAACTCAACTTGGTTTTCTAAAAAAAGGCCATTTGTCAGCTGGCCGTTGTCCAACTTCTATGGGTCTGAAATATTATGTTCGCAACTTAATGACACCTAAAAACATGTCAATCAGCGAAGAAGTTGGCGCCAAAGAAAAAATCTGGAATTATCGAAATGAATTTGAAAAATTAATTAAAGAAACCACTAAAGAACTAGCTGTTAAGACTCGTTCCATGGCTATTGCTACCACCGACCAAGGTTCAATTTATTGTTGTGGTGCTTCAAATTTATTGGAAGAACCGGAGTTCTATAACATTGATGTCACTAAAACAGTTTTATCTTTAATGGATAATACCAATTTTTGGTTTGATATCGTCAATAAGGCTGGAATTCATCAAGGATCCGAAGAAATTATTCACCTTTTAATCGGTGAAGATTTAGGAATGGAACATCTGGAGCCGTGCGGTTTCGTTTTCCAAACTTATGAAGCTGGCCCACATCGCGGTATCCTAGGAATTGTTGGTCCAGCCCGATTCCGATACCAGGTTGTTGTTCCCGTTGTTGATTATTTCGCTGAATTACTCTCTACTATTAGTCGTTAATCCTTATATATGCCACATACCAAACGTAAAGCCGATATGGCACAAAACTTAACTCCAAATCAAACGGAGGCAGATGAAAAATTAATTAAAATGGAACAGAAAGCAGCTGAGCTTGAAGACAAACTAAAAAGGTCTCTTGCTGATTATTCAAATCTTGAGAAAAGAATTGAATCTCAACGACAGCTTTTTGTCACTTTAGCCACCACTGCCATCATTTCGAGAATGGTTGAAGTTTTAGATGATCTTTATTTAGCCCAAAATCATTTAAAAGACATGGGCTTAAAAATGGGTATCGACAAACTTCTACAAGTATTAAAGTCCGAAGGATTGGAAGAAATTAAAGCAGAAGGCGAGGATTTTGACCCGGAATTAATGGAATGTATTGAAGTCAGACAAGGCGATGAAAATAAAGTTCTTGAAGTCAAAAAAAATGGTTATAAATTAAATGGACATGTTATTCGTCCTGCCCAAGTAGTTGTGGGCAAAAACTAACTTTATCAATTAATAATTATTAAAAAATATGGCAAACAAAATAATCGGAATCGATTTAGGAACTACCAACTCCTGCGTTGCAGTGATGGAAGGTGGTAATCCAAAAGTTATATTAACCTCAGAAGGCAGAAATATTATTCCTTCTGTTGTTGAACCAGTCAAAAAATTAGTTGGCGATTTAGCCAAAAGACAAATGGTGTTAAATCCTCAAAACACCGTTTATAGTGTTAAACGTTTGATGGGTCGCCGTATTGATGATCCTGAAGTTAAAAGAACTCAATCGGTTGTTCCATACAAAATTGTTGCCGGTAAAGACAATACTGCATCTGTCGAAATCAGTGGCAAATCTTATACTCCTCAAGAAATTTCAGCTATGATTTTGCAAAAAGCCAAAGCTGATGCTGAAAAATATTTAGGTGAAAAAGTTACTGATGCTGTTATTACCGTTCCTGCTTATTTCGATGATTCTCAACGACAAGCTACTAAACAAGCTGGTGAAATCGCAGGACTTAATGTTCAAAGAATAGTCAATGAACCAACTGCTGCTGCTTTAGCCTATGGTTTAGACAAAAAAGGCAATGAGCTCGTTGCTGTTTATGATTTAGGAGGTGGAACTTTTGATATTTCCATTCTCGAAATCGGTGGTGGTATTTTTGAAGTCAAAGCCACTAACGGTGATACTTTCCTTGGCGGTGATGATTTTGATCAAAAAATCATTGCTTGGATTTTGGAAACCTTCCAAAAAGAAAATGGAGTTGATTTGGCTAAAGATCCGCAAGCTTTACAGCGTGTTCGTGAAGCTGCTGAAAAAGCTAAAATTGAATTATCTTCAGCTCAAGAAACTGAAATTAATCTTCCATTCATCACTCAAAAAGACGGACAGCCTTTGCACTTAACTACTAAGCTAACCCGCTCTGAATTGGAAAGATTAGTTGATGATTTAATTCAAAGAACTATTGGACCTGTCGAAAAAGCTCTCAAAGATGCTGGTGTTTCTAAATCAGACATCAAAGAAATTATCATGGTCGGAGGCATGACCCGCATGCCAAAAGTTCAGGAAGTAGTCAAAAACTATTTCGGTAAAGATTTAAATAATACCGTTAATCCTGATGAAGTTGTTGCTGTTGGTGCTGCTGTTCAGGGAGCTGTTTTAACTGGAGAAGTCAAAGATGTCGTTCTTTTGGATGTCACTCCATTAACCCTTGGTATTGAAACTGCCGGTGGTGTTCGAACTCCACTTAT
The DNA here is from genome assembly GCA_013387215.1 of Patescibacteria group bacterium. Taxonomy (GTDB): domain Bacteria; phylum Patescibacteriota; class Microgenomatia; order UBA12405; family UBA12405; genus WARW01. The sequence goes on along the minus strand of WARW01000022.1, from coordinate 281,235 downwards.
TGAACGAAATACTACCGTTCCTACCAAAAAATCTCAAGTATTCACTACATATGCTGACAGTCAGCCTCAAGTAGAAATCAATGTCTTGCAAGGTGAACGTCCAATGGCTGCCGACAATAAAACTCTAGGCCGATTCATTTTAGATGGTATTCCACCTGCACCTCGAGGCACTCCTCAAATCGAAGTTACTTTCGATATCGATAGCAACGGCATTTTAAGTGTCAGTGCTAAAGATAAAGGTACCAACAAAGAGCAGCGCATTACTATTCAAAATGCCACCAATCTTAAAGAAGAAGAAATTGAACAAATGAAAAAGGATGCGGAAGCCCACGCTCGCGAAGATGAAGAGAAACATCTTCTAGTCGAAGCTAAAAATAAACTTGATGGTACAATCTTTTCTGCAGAAAAAACCTTAAAAGATTTCGGCGATAAAGTTAAAGCCGAAGATAAGGCTAAAATTGAAGAAAAAGTTAAAGCTGCCAAAGATCTTTTAGCTAAAACTGATGCTAAGAAAGATGATTTTGATAAGGCTTCTGAAGAATTAAATCAAATTCTTCAAACCGTTGGTGCTGCTATTTATCAGCAGCAACAACCACCTCAGCCAGGTGCCAATGGTGGTCCAGCCGAAGGTCAAGGCGATCAGAAAAAATCTGATACTGAACCAGAAGAAGGCGAAATAGTAAAATAAAAAGATAGTTATCTAGGGGCGCGGTTTCCGCGCCCCGATAATGAACAAAAATGAAAAAAGATTTTTACGAATTACTGGGTGTTTCCAAAAACGCCACCAAAGACGAAATTAAAACGGCCTATCGTAAGATGGCTTTAAAATTTCATCCGGACAGAAACAAAGAACCTGATGCTGAAGAAAAGTTCAAAGAGATCAATGAAGCTTATGAGGTTTTAAGCAATGATCAAAAAAAAATCCGCATATGATCAATTTGGACATGCTGCTTTTGACCCGTCTTCAGGCGGTTTTGGTGGTCACACTTATACTCAGCAAAATGGTCCTTTTAATTACACTTATACCAGCTCTGGTTCAAATCCTTTTGGTAACGCTGATTTTGATTTCGGAGGATTTTCCAATCCTTTCGATATTTTTGAACAATTTTTCGGCACTGGCGGCGGCTCTCGTCGAACCAGTCAAAGACTTCAAACCTATCGGGTTGAAATTTCATTTTTAGAAGCCGTCAAAGGCGTGGAAAAGGAAGTTGAAATTGATGGCAAACGCAAAAAAATCAAAATTCCTGCTGGTGTCGATGATGGTCAGCGAATTCGTTTTAATGATTTTATTCTTTATATTGACGTCAAACCTGATAAAGTTTTCAAGCGCGATGGTAATGATGTTTTCATAAATATTAATATTAGTTTCACACAAGCCGCTCTTGGCACCGACTTGGAAGTGCCTACACTTGATGGTTCCTTAAAAGTCCGGGTCAAAGCTGGCACACAGCCAAACACTTTAATTCGATTGAGAGGCAAGGGGATTCGTGATGTTAATGGCTATGGACAGGGAGATTTTTACATCAGACTTTTAGTTGAAGTTCCGTCTCATTTAACCAGTCATCAAAAACAATTACTCAAAGAACTAGGTTTATAATGCTTCCTAAAGAATTGTAATAGGACCGACTCTTCTGGTATAATAACTCAGTTTAATATAAGTAAGTTTTGAATGGGGTGAAGTATCGCCCCATTTTTAATTTGCAGGAGAAAAATATGGATTTAAAAAAACTACCAAAAACAGAATTTGCTGTAGCCGTAGCCCAGATCGCTGGCGAGCGCAATATTGATGTGCAATTAATCTTAGATTCAATTGAATTCGGTTTAATTTCTGCCTACAAAAGAGATCAAAAAGAACACGGAATCATTATTGATGAAGAAGACCAATTTACAGTTGAATTGTCTCCAGAAACTGGTTCATTCCGAGTTTACAAAATTGAAGACAAGAAAAAATCCGACGTCACCCCTCCAGGTTTCGGTCGTATTGCTGCTCAAACTGCTAAACAAGTTATCGATCAAAAAATCCACGAAGCAGAAAAAGAAGCTGTTGTTTCTGAATATGCCAAAAAAGTTGGCACTCTCATTAACGGCATAGTTTTAAAAACTGATCCTTTCAAAGCTGTTGTCGGTGTTGGTAAAACTGAAGGTATTTGTCCTAAAGAAGAACAAATCCGAGGTGAAATCCTTCCTCTTGGCGCTAAAAAATTATTTTTACTTCAAAGAATCCTTCGTGATGAAACTGGAAAAAGCGAAATCATTCTTTCCAGAAGAGATTCTGCCTTTGTTGAAGAGCTATTCGCTCGCGAAGTGCCTGAAGTAGGTAATAACACTGTAAAAATCGAAAGAATCGCCAGATCACCTGGTGAAAGAACTAAAATTGCCGTATCTTCCACTCAAGCTGGAGTTGATCCAGTGGGATCTTGTATCGGTCAAAAAGGTTCCCGCATCCAATCTGTTTTAAGCGAACTTCCTAACGAAGAAAAAGTTGATGTGGTTCTTTTCTCCAAAAATATCAACCAATTTATTATTCAAGCACTATCTCCAGCACAAAATGTTAAGGTAATTTCGGTTACCAACAAAATCGCTACTGTATCTGTACCTGAAAATCAATTAGCTTTGGCTATTGGTGGCGGTGGCGAAAACGTTCGTCTTGCTGGCCAATTGGTTGGTCTAGAGATCAAAATTACTCAAAGTTCAGAAGCTTCTGCTAAGGAAGAGTAACTCTTAATCTCCAATAATTAATTATTGAAAGGCGTTCTTGCGCCCCTATCAACCTAAAAAATATGACCGATAATAAAACCCCTATCAGACCACCTATTGTTGCAGTTATGGGTCACATCGACCATGGTAAAACTTCGCTTCTCGATCGAATCAGATCAACTAGTATTACCAAAAAAGAAGCTGGTGGAATTACTCAACATATCGGTGCATATCAGGCTACTGTCAAAACTTCTGATGGTCAAGAAAAATTAATCACCTTTATTGATACTCCTGGACACGCTGCTTTTGGCAACATGCGGGCTCGTGGTGCTCAAGTAACCGATATTGTGGTTTTGGTTGTTGCTGCCACTGAAGGCATCATGCCTCAAACCAAAGAAAGTTTGGAACTTATCAAAAAATCTGACCTTCCTTTTATTGTCGCCATGAATAAAATGGATTTGGAAGGTGCTATGCCTGACAAAGTTAAAGGTCAACTGGTTGAACTTGGTTTTACTCCTGAAGAATATGGTGGTCAAACTCCGCTTATTCCTGTTTCCGCTCGAACTGGCCTAGGAATCGATAAACTTCTCGAAGAAATCTTATTGAATGCTGAAGTTATGGATTTAAGCGGCGACCCAAGCGATTGCGTTGAAGCAGTTGTCATTGAATCCAAGCTGGATAAGAATCGTGGTCCAGTAGCTTCATTGATTGTTAAACAAGGCACTCTTCGTGTGGGTGACATTGTTTATGCCGACGATATTGCTTGTAAAGTTAAAGCTATGATTGATTATACTGGCAAGCTTATTAAAGAAGCTGTCCCAAGCACTCCAGTCGAAGTTCTTGGTTTTGAAACTGTGCCTGCTGTAGGCAGTGTCGTTACTCCAGACAAGCGTGCTTGCGAAGAAACTCGGAAAAAAGACGTTGTTCCAACAAATTCCAGTATCGAGGAAACTCCAAAGCTAAATGTTATCTTAAAAGCCGATGTTAAGGGTACTTTAGAAGCTCTAGAACACAGTTTTTCTGACGATGTGGTAGTTGTCTCCTCAGGTATTGGCGCTGTTTCTGACAATGATGTATTTTTAGGCGAAACCACCAGATCTCAAATATTTGCCTTCAATGTTAACGTTCCCACTCATATTGAAAAATTAGCCGAAAGCTCCAAGGTTCGTGTCTTTAAATCTCGAATTATCTACGAAATAATTGAAGATATTCAATCTCAAGTCTTACATTTACTTGAACCTACCATCGATGAAACCGTTCTTGGTGAAGGTCTAATTAAAGCTGAATTCAAAATTGATAAAGTCAGAATTGCAGGTGTCCAATGCACTAAAGGTGAAATTTCCAAAGGTGACCTTATCCATATAAAACGTGATGGAAAGATAATAAAAGATACTAAAGTCGAAGGAATCAGACTTGGCAAGCAAGTTGTCGATAAAGTCAAATCTGGCGGAGAATGTGGCATGACTTTTAAGCCTTATATTGATTTTAAGCTAAATGATGTTATAATATCCTATAAGACTTAATTTTATACATATTAAAGTCTAAATAATAGTAAAAGCAGGCTATGAAAAACTATAAAGTAGATCAAATCAAAAATTTGTTAGCAAATGCTAAATCTGCCATTATTGCCGTCCCTCAACTTACTGTTGATAGTGCTGGCGCAGCTTTAAGCTTAGCTTTACTTTTAAAGAAATCCAATTTAAACGTTAAAGTATATTGTCCTCAAAAACCTGATGCTAATTATTCCAAACTTAGTGGTTTAGATTTAATTACCGACGTTTTTAGTCAAAATGATCTTGTCGTTTCTTTAAACTATCCTTTAGACCAAATCGAACAAGTTTCCTATAATGATGACGGTGGTCACTTGAACTTGGTTGTTAAAACCAAAGACCAAGCTCCAAAAATTGAAAATAATCAAATTATCATTAATAACGAACCTTCTTCTGCCGACATTGGCTTCATGTTAGGTGACGAAACCTCTTTAGGTCCAAACGCTGTCATGGTCAATAAAGGTAATTGGGTATTCATTTCTCCAGCCGATATCAATAAATCTTGGGCTAAAGCTACTATTATTGACCAAGATGCACCATTCAGTGAAATTTTTACCTTCTTGCTTCCTATGTTAGGTTTGAAATTAGATATGGATTCAGCTAAAGATCTTTTAATTGGTCTTCGTGTTGCCACCCAATCTTTCTCAGTCAATGTTTCTCCTGAAACTTTTGAAGCTGGTGCTATTTGTTTGAGAGCTACTCAACCAGAAGCTAACCAAGCTCCACAAGCTGCCACTTTACCAACAGCTTAATTTAAAAATAAACTAAAAAAAAGCCGGCTTCCTGCCGGCTTTTTTGTGGTATAATAGGCCCATAACTATTATGTCGGTCTGACGGGAGCCATTCTGTCACATTATAATTTACCGATAAATAGCCAAAATCTCTATGGCATTAACCAAAGAAGAAAAACAAGATATTATTGTTAAGTACGCTCAAGCAAAAGGTGATACTGGTTCTCCAGAAATCCAAATTGCTATTTTAACCAAAGAAGTTGAAAAACTCCAAGGTCATTTAACTGAAAATAAACACGATTCTCCTGCTAAGCGCGGAATTTTAAGCAAGATTGCTAAAAGACGAAGATTACTTCGATACCTTTCACTTCATAATCCAGAAAGATACGTCAAAGTCACCAAAGATCTCGGTCTCAAAAAGTAAAGCCTAAAAGCTTCTTTCTACTTTAGTTTGGATTACCTATAATTAACATATGGAATATAAAAAAGACATTTTAATTGGAGATAAAAAAGTTACACTCTCTACGGGAAAACTTGCTCCTCAAACCAATGCCTCTGTCGTGGCTCAATACGGCAATACCGTTATTTTAGCTACAGTCATGATGGGCAAACTTGATAACAGTAAGGATTATTTTCCTTTGTCTGTTGAATTTGCCGATAAACTTTATGCTGGCGGCATTGTTAAAGGTGGAAAATGGATTAAGCGTGATGGCAACCCTTCCGATAATTCTATTCTCTTCGGTCGTATTATTGACCGATCATTACGTCCTTTATTTCCAGAAGGTTTCTTAAACGAAGTCCAAATTATAGTTACTGTTCTCAGTAATGATAAAGAAAACGACGTTATTATTCCTGCTTTCTTAGGCGCTTCTGCAGCTCTCGCTATTTCCGATATTCCTTTCAACTCTCCAGTTTCAGCTGTCCGAGTTGGTTATATTGACAATCAATTAGTTATTAATCCAACTGCCATTGAACTAACCAAATCCCAAATGGATCTTTTGGTTTGTACTGGTGCTGCTGGTGTCAACATGATCGAATGTGACGCTAACATTGTTGATAACGAAACTGCTATTAAAGGTATTGATTTAGCTAAAGAAACTGGCGATGAGGTCAACAAACAACTTATGGAATTTGCTAAAGAATGCGGCAAACCAAAGAAATCATTTGAACCTGCTGGTGCCTCAGCTGAATTAATTACTGAAATTGAAAAAGAAATCAAATCTGATGTTGATAAATTCTTAGAAGAGGGTGTAGATGGTGCCCACATGGCTGGTCAAGAAGCTATCGTTGATAAAGCTAAAAAACTTTATGAAGATAAAATCAAAGCTGAAGAAGTTTCTGAAAATCATGTCGTTCAAGCTGTTGATTTGATTATAAAAAAATATTTTAGAGCTCAAACTTTAGCTGGAACCCGTTACGATAAAAGAGCTGTTGACGAAATCCGTCCACTCAATATTGAAGCTGGTGTTTTGCCAATGACTCACGGTTCAGCCCTTTTCCAAAGAGGTTTAACCCAAGCCATCACTGTTACCACTTTGGCTCCATTATCTGAAAAACAATATCTTGAAGATTCCAGTGGTGAAACCACCAAAAGATATCTTCATTATTATTCTGCTGGTCCATACTCTACTGGTCAAACAGGCAGAGTCGGAAGACCTGGTCGACGCGAAATTGGCCACGGTGCATTAGCTGAAAAAGCCTTAATTCCCGTCATTCCAACTGAAGATGAATTCCCATATACCATCGTTTTAACCTCTGAAGTTTTATCCCAAAACGGTTCTTCTTCAATGGCTTCTACTTGTGGTTCCACCATGTCTCTTATGGATGCTGGTGTTCCAATCAAAGACAAAGTCGCTGGAATTTCCATTGGTATGGTCTCTGAAGGTGACGACAAATATCTTCTTTTAACCGATATTGCTGGCATCGAAGACCACAATGGTGACATGGATTTCAAAATCACTGGGACCAGAAATGGAATTACTGCCATTCAATTAGATATCAAAAGACAAGGTTTAACTCTTCCAATGATTCACGATACTTTTACTGCTTCTACCAAAGCTCGTTTGCAAATCCTTGATAAAATGACCGAAACTTTGGCAGAACCAAGAGCCGAGCTTTCTGCAACTGCTCCAAAAATTAAAATGGTCAGACTTCCTGAAGATAAAATTGGTGAAGTTATTGGTAGCGGTGGTAAAACCATCAAAGCCCTAATGGAAAAATACGGTGTCCAAATCGATATTGATGATGAAGGTAAAGCTTCAATTTCCTCTCAAGATCAAATCAAGATTGCTGATGCTGCTTACGAAATCGAATCCATGATTAAAGAAGTTCAAATTGGCGAACAATACAACGGTGTTGTTACCCGTGTTGAAAATTATGGTGCTTTTGTTGAATTCTTACCAGGCCGTGAAGCATTGCTCCATGTTTCTGAAATGTCTGGTGGTTTCTTATCTGATCCATCATCCATCATTAAAGTTGGCGATAAATTAAATGTCCAGATTTCTGGATTTAACGACAATCACCAAATTAAATTGTCTTCTCCAGAATTTAAAGCTGCTCATCCTGGTCAACCTCGTCAAGACGATGGCAACCGAGCCCAATTCGGCAGTGACAATCGACAAAGTGGTGGATTCCGAAAATTCGGACCTCCAAGATATGGTGATCGTGACCGACGCGACAATCGAAGATAAATAAAATTATTTGAATTTTAATACCGGCAGAAGTGCCGGTATTTTTTGAATTCATTTTCTGTTCATTTTTGTAGAGTAACATACAGCCAATGAAATATTTTATTTTTCTTTTAACCTTTTTAAGTATCACTATCTTTACTTCTTTTCATAATAAAACTGAAGCTATTACTCGTGTAAGAAGTTACTATAAACCGAGTACGGGCAGAGTTGTTATGCCACATTATCGAAGCAGCCCAAATAAAACTAGAATTGATAATTACTCAACTAAAGGTAATTACAATCCTTATACAGGAAAGAAAGGTTATAAATCCTTATATAAATAATTTATAAATGGATAAACTTAAAAATTTCTTTTCAAAACATGGTTCTTATTATGGAATTTTATGGAATATATCATTGTTTTTTGCAGGAATATGGGCTTTCTATAGGTGGATTGTGGAATTATTTATCAACGCTCATAACGGTAATTTAATTGGTTTTGTTTTAGTATTTATTTTTCAGTCACTAATAATGGGTTTAACTGCAGTATTTGGTGGGTTATTTTTATTTGTTGTATTACTTATTATCACTCTAGTACCTTACTTAATTATTCGAGGACTAGTGAAATAGATTTCGTTTTCCAAAAAACTAATCTTTTTTAATTGAACTATAAAATTGACCGTTCAAACTTACATTATTTAGTATTGTTATTTACATTTTTTTAATAATGTAAGAGTAATCTCACGCTATGAATGTATCTATAATTGGTTCTGGAAACATGGCTAATGCTATTGGCGCAAGAATTGCGAAAGGAAACCATTCCTTAACAATATATGACCGAAACTTAGGCAATGCTCAAGCATTAGCTTCGAGCCTTGGTGCTGATGTTCAAGCCCAGGAGTTAACAGATGCGATTACTGGCGATGTAGTTATATTTGCACTTCCATATCAAGTAATTCTGGAAATGGTAGAAAAATATTCAGATCAGCTTGCCGGAAAAATTATTGTCGACATTTCAAATCCTCTTAATTACCAAACATTTGACTTTATTCCGCCAGCAGATAGTTCTGGTGCAGAAGAAATAGAAAAACTTTTGCCGCCTGGAGCAAACCTTGTAAAAGCATTTAACACTGTCTTTGCTGGCCCGCTTCTTGCAGGGGAAGTTGATGGAAAGAAGCTGGATATCTATATTGCATCAGATGATACTCTTGCAGCCGATGCTATTGTGAAGTTAACTAGGGATGGAGGATTGCGTGGTCTTTATGTTGGACCGCTAAAAAGAGCGAGATATCTGGAAGGAATGCAGCTAATCCAAATGTCTCTTCAGGAAAAACTTGAAACAAATTGGATGAGTGCCATCAAAATACTTCCCTAAATTTTATAAAAAGAAAAATGATAACACTTTGCCAGCATCTTAAAAATGCCAATAATAATATTAAAGCCAACACTCAAGGCTGTGAAGAATGCCTTAAGATGGGTGATACTTGGGTCCATTTACGTCTCTGCTTAACTTGTGGTCATGTTGGTTGCTGCGACCAATCCAAAAATAAACATGCCACCAAGCATTTTCATTCCACCAATCATCCGGTTATCAAATCATTCGAACCTGGTGAAGATTGGCAATATTGCTATATTGACGATATATATAAAGAATAATTATGGCAGATAAAGATTTAATTCCCTTATCCGAAACAGAAATCATTTCTCGATTAAAATCTTTTCCAGACTGGAAATACGAATCCAATAAAATTATCAAAACGTTTGAATTTGCTTCTTTTACCGATGCTGTCCATTTTATTGACGGTCTTGTTGATTTTTGTAATTCTCTTGACCATCATCCTGATATTTTCATAAGTTTCAAAAAAGTTCGCTTTGAATTAACTCGTTTCAGCGTTGGCGGAAAAGTCACCGCTCGTGATTTTACAGTGGCTCAAAAAATTGAACATGACTTTCAGAAAAAAAAGAATCCTAATCTTTGAACTGACTTTACTCTCAAAATAATCTATACTTTTTACATGGATAAAGTTTTATTATCAAAAGACGAGGCAATTGAAAAGCTTAAGGCTAAAATTGATGCTGTAAAAATACCCGAAGGTCTGGAAGAAAAAGTTAAAGAAATGTTTTCTCAGCTCTCAATTAATTCCCATAACGATCAAACTTTTTGGCAAAATTATCAAATCGCTAACAACTATATTGACTGGCTAATTAAAATTCCCTGGTTCACCAAAACCAAAGATATTTTAGACCTGCAATATGCTCAAGAAAAATTAAATGACAATCATTTTGGTTTGGATAGTGTCAAAGAAAGATTATTGGAATATATTTCCGTTTTGGCTCTCCAAAACAACCGAAATCCCGACAAGCCAATGCGTGCCCCAGTTTTATTGTTTGTTGGCTTGGTTGGTACTGGAAAAACTACTATGGCCAAATCGATTGCTGAAGTTATGGGTCGGCAATTAATAAGAATTCCTTTTGGAGGTCTAGGTGATCCTTTATATTTAAGAGGCCGTTCCCGCATTTATCCTGAAGCCGAACCAGGACAAATCATCAAAGGCCTTGTTAATTGTAAAAGTAATAATCCGATTATTCTTTTGGATGAAATCGACCGTGTTGCCGATGATGCTTTAAACACGATCATGGGTGTTCTTGTTGAACTTCTCGACCCTGAACAAAATAATCATTTTGTTGATCATTATATTGATTATCCAATCGATTTGTCTCAAGCCTTTTTCTGTGCCACCTGCAACAACACTGCCCGGATTGCTACCGCTGTGATGGACCGTTTGGAAGTAATCCAAATGCCTTCCTACAATGATGATGAAAAAATTGTTATCGGCAGAGATTATATTTTGCCAAAAGCAATTTCTAACTGTGGATTAAGCAATGAAGAAATAAAAATATCTCCCGATGTTTGGTCTCAAATCGTTCGTCCATTAGGTTTCGATGCTGGTGTTCGTACTCTTCAGCGCAACATTGAAGGCCTTTGCCGAAAGTCAGCCAAAATGATTCTAGATGGAAAAGCAAAACAGGTCATTATTGATGAAACAAATGTTAAACAATTTATCCCTCAATGGTGATATTATTTAATTATATATGTCACAAAAAGAACAAAATTTAAAATTCTCCACAACGTTTTTTGCCGTAGTTATGGCGGCATTTTTCACTTTTATTCTGTTTGAAGTTTACATCAATGAAATTTCAAAAGGTATCGTTGTTGAAACTCAAAATAATATTGTTGTCACTCCAAAAGTCACTCGTGCACCAACTCCGTCTCCAGCTCCAATTGTTTCGAATATAAAAGATGGCACAGTCATTAGCAGCCCGTTAACGGTCACTGGTAAAATCGACAGTTCTTGGATGTTTGAAGGCTCTTTCAATATTAAGCTTCTCGATTCCAATAGAAAGGTAATTATCCAAAGCATTGCCAAAGAAGTAACTCCAGGTTCATGGACTCAAGGTGGAAAAGTTGATTTTAAAGCGGTACTTAATTATTCTGCCAAGAGTAATCCAATGTATTTGGTTTTTGAAGCCGATAACCCAAGTGGTCTAAAAGAAAACGCTAAAAGTTATATAGTTATAGTTAAGTCAAAACTAACTACAACTCCAACTCCTGTTGCCGCAAAAATGTGCGGTGGTATAGCTAATGCAGCCTGTCCTGCTGGGTATGAATGTATAATTCAAGGAAAATATCCAGATGCTAGTGGCAAATGTCAGTTGATTCGCAAGTAATTTGCCATTTAAATGACTTTTTGTTAAACTACAAAAACAAAACTTTAGACCTTATTTGAGTCGGTCCGATTTAACCTAGTTAACCGCAACGTAGCATTGAAAAATCGTTCACCAAAAAAAGATATTTGCTTATATGCAAAATACTTACCCAAATTATTAATTTCTTGGGTAAAATTAAATAACCTTTAAAGTTCTCCGATACAACATAATTACTTTGTGGGAGTTGTGAGCTTGTTCGGAATTATAAAAATTTATATATATGATGATTAAAAATCAACGTAGAGATACTACGAAAAAACCAGTAGATGGCGCTGTAATGCCACAAAATTTTAATATGAAAAATAAACCCAGAGAGTTTAAAAACGGTCGTGACGCAGTCAGGATCAGTTCTCTTGGAGGTTTTGGCGATGTTACTCAAAACATGTTTGTTTATGAGTTCATCCCCAATGGCGATCAATCAAAAAGTCAAATAATTATCGTTGATTGTGGTGTTGGTTTTCCTGAAGAAGATGCTTTTGGTGTCGATCTTCAAATTCCAGACACTCATTATCTTCAAGATAAAAAAGACCGAATTATGGGTATTTTTATTACTCACGGTCACGAAGATCACATTGGCGCCATCAGATTTATTTTGCCGATTCTGGGCACTAATATCCCTGTTTACGCTCCAAAACTTGCGGCTGCTTTTATTGAAGCAAAACTTGCTGAAACCAATATTAGAGCCTCAATAAATGTTTATGATAGTGCTGAACCGATAATCAAAGGCGTCTTTACTGTTGATCCAGTCCGAGTCACACACTCAATTCCTGACACTTTCCATTTTGCTATTACCACTCCGCTTGGTGTTTTCTACCATGGTTCTGATTTTAAATTTGACGTTTTTCCGCTTGATGGTAAACCTGTTGATTATCAACACATTGCCAGAGTTGGCGAGAAAAATGTTATTGCTTTAATGTCTGACAGTCTTGGTTCTGATCACGAAGGTTTTTCGCCATCAGAAAGATCTATTGCTGAAAATTTCAAGAAAGAAATAGTTTCTGCTAAAGGCCGGGTTTTTGTCACTTCAATTTCCAGCAACATTGTTCGCTGGACTCAAGCTATCGATTACGGTAAAAGTGTGGGCCGAAAAATTGTTATTGTTGGTTTTTCTGTTGACAGAGCTATCGGTATTGCCAAAGATTTGGGATATTTAACTCTCAATGATTCTGACATTATTCCGATCGAACGTGTCAAAAACTTCCCAGATAATAAATTATTATTCTTAGTTGCCGGTTTTGCTGGACAACCAGATTCTGCTTTAAGCAAAATGGTTATGGGTAAGCACCGGGTCAAAGTTAAATCGGGTGATAAAGTGATCTTCTCTTCACCAGACTACATTCCAGGCACCACTTCCAATATCAATAATATGATTGATATTTTATCCAAAATGGGCGCTGAAGTTGTTTATGGCGAAAAAGAGGAGCTCCATGTTTCTGGTCACGGCTACCAAAAAGAGCACGCTCTTTTGATTGAACTTTTACAGCCAAAATTCCTTTTGCCGATTGGTGGTAACTTCCGCCATTTGAAAAGCTACCAAACCATGGCAAAAACTCTTGGTTTTGCCGAAGATCAGGTGATTTTCCCTGATTATGATGGCACGGCTACTTTCTATAATAACGGCACCTACGACACAAATTATCACATTTCTCTTCGTAAAGTCTTAATTGATGGTCTTGGAGTCGGTGATGTTGGTGCTACCGTTCTTCGCGATCGAAAATTATTAGCTGAAGATGGAATGTTCTCTGTGGTCATGCTCATAAATCGTGAGTCAGGTGCTCTAGTTAAAGATCCAGTTATCTTAAGCCGAGGTTTCGTTTTCATGAAAGAAAACACTGAACTGATGAATTTCCTTAAACAGGAAGTTGCTAATAAGTTCAACGAATCTACTAGCACTCCAGCCAACATGGACTTTATTCGTGAAGAAGTCCAGGCCCATATTGAAGATATAATCTATCAAAAAACCGGCCGCCAGCCAATGGTATTGCCATTAGTTATCGAAGTCTAAAAATATAAACTCATAAATTGCCGCTCAGTAATGGGCGGCTTTTTTATAACAAATTTTTTCCAGGATAATCAGGATCAATATCATTTAAGTTGGGACACATTTTTTCTCTAGCTCTGACTCTTAATTCTGTAATTTGTTGATGTTTATCAATCGCCTGATCTAAATCAGATCGTTTTGATTCTTGTGTTGCAACTTCATCAGCTTTTTCTTTAAACCAGCATTTGCCTGTCTGGCTGCATTCTGGGCAGAAATTTGTCACTACATATTATATAAAACATATAATCATTTCACTAAATTGACTTAAAAAAAATAACCTATATAATACTCGCGTACTTTAAATTACAGGAAAGGTTGTGAAATAAATGTCAGACATAAGCAAATTAGTTATGCTTATAGAAAAAAGCTATCAGAATAATGTGGCAAGTGCTCAGAAAGGTAAAGAAATACTTGGATGTATCTATGCCCGGGAGGCTCTTGAAACCATGGTTGACTTCCTCAACTGCGGTTATCCTCTTGAATCCAAAGATGTTGATCCAGGTAAGAAGTATTTTATTGACAAAATGAAAGATCAAAGAACTGAGATACTCGATAAAACCGACGCATATGTTTGCGAAGATAAAACCTTTAATTTTGAGATTATTGAATATGTATTTGGCAGGTATTATTGTCTCGATTTGGGTGCTATATCACTTTACGGAAAAGGAGTTCTTAAGATTTATTCCGATTCAGAAACTGTCGTTTTTAAATTCGCTGAAATCACAAAAACTTTTAGGCTTATAAACCTTGCTGGCGCTGATCTGGAAAAAACTCTAGAACTCATTGTCCAGTTCATTTTTGACTGTTTAAGCCAAATTTAACTTTTCTGTAATTTTCTGCCAAGGTGGTACAAATCTTTAATGGTTTTTACCACCTTTTTTCTTTCTAAATTCTCCATGCTATAATATTTCCAAAGCTGAGAAACGGTATCCCGCCGTGGAGCTGACTACGAAAGTAGTTCCGGAAACAACCGTAAAATTTTTAAGGATTAAATTTATTTAATCGAAACAAGGTGGTACCACGACAACGCTCGTCCTTGTTCAGAAATAATTTTCTGAGCAGTGACGAGCTTTTTTGTTATAAAAATTAATATAGAATAACTTATGCGATATTCAAAACTATTTGGAAAAACTAGTAAAACTGTTAGCAATCAAGCAACAGCCGTTAGTCATAAACTTTTATTGCAAGGCGGTTTTATCCGCATGCTTTCTGCTGGCCGTTACACCTTTTTGCCTCTAGGTTTTAAAGTATCCAAAAAAGTTGAAGATATAATTCGTGAAGAAGTCGAAAAAACTGGTGCTCAAGAACTGATTGTTCCAACTCTTCAACCTCTAGAACTTTGGCAAAAAGCTAATCGCGATAAAAAGTTTGGTTCTTCAATGATGTTGGTTAAAGATAGAAACGAAGCTGAATTTACTTTGGGTGCAACTGCGGAAGTGGTCATGATGGATTTGGTTAATCAAATGAATCCTACCTACAAAGATTTGCCAATTAATATTTATCAGTTCTCTCAAAAATTCCGCGATGAAGCTCGCCCAACCGGCGGTCTTTTGCGCACCCGCGAATTTGTCATGAAAGATGCTTATTCTTTTCATGAAAATGAAGAAAGTTTAAAAGAAACTTATCAAAAATATTGGGTGGCCTATGAAAATATTGCCAAAAGATTGGGTCTAAAAGTAATTGTCGTTGAATCCGATAATGGCGCCATTGGCGGTGCAGTTTCTCACGAATTTATGGTCGAAACTGATGTTGGTGAAGATACTATCGCTTTGTGTGATGAATGCAGATACGCTGCTAATTTAGAAACCGCTCAATTTGATCGAAAAGACATTAATCTTGATGAAGAAATTAAAGACATGGAAATAGTTACTCAACCTGAATGGGTGGAAACCATGGAAGATAATATTAAACATTACGGCAAATCCAAAGAACATTATTTAAAAAATGTTGTCTATAAAGATACTGATGGCACTATCGTTATTGGTGTTATTCGTGGAGATTTGTCTGTCAATCCCGCCAAACTTGCAAAAGTTTATGGTGCTAAAGGCGAACTCGAGCCAGCCACCGATGAAGATCTAAAAAAATTAGGTACCAAATCTGGTTGGGTCCATTGTTGGGGGCACGATGCAGTTTACGTTGGCGATTTATCGCTAAAAACTGTCCATAATTTTATTGGCGGACAAAAACAAAAAGATACTGACTCAATTAATGTAAATTATGGCCGCGATTTTGAGTGCCAATTCTTCGGCGATATTGCTGAAGCCCAAGTCGGAGACACCTGTGCCAAATGTCATAAAGGCAAATTAAGATTCATAAAAGCTGTAGAATTCGGTAATATTTTCAATATTGGCTACACTTATAGTAATCCGATGGATGG
Organism: Patescibacteria group bacterium; assembly: GCA_013387215.1. Classification (GTDB taxonomy): domain Bacteria; phylum Patescibacteriota; class Microgenomatia; order UBA12405; family UBA12405; genus WARW01. The sequence continues at coordinate 265,402 of WARW01000022.1, read as the reverse complement.
CAACTTTGTTGATAAAGACGGCTCTTTGAAAAAACTTTATATGGGTTCATATGGCATTGGAATTGGTCGGGCAATTTCTACCATCATCGAAACTCATCATGATGACAAGGGGATTATTTGGCCTGAATCAATTGCACCATACCAAGTCCATTTGTTGGGTTTAGATTTATTCGACGAATCAATCAAGGCTAAAGCCGAGTCTTTGTACGAAAATCTCAAGAAAAATAATATTGATGTTTTATATGACGATCGGGACGATGTCACTGCTGGCGCTAAATTTGCAGATGCCGATTTGATTGGAATTCCTGTTAGATTGGTTATTAGTAAGCGCAGTCTTGAAAAAGGCGGTATTGAGTATAAAAAACGCGATCAGTCAGAATCAAAAATAATTTCTGATAAAGAAATTATCGGCGAATTAAAATAATCTCAATCTAATAAAAACAATAAATTTATTGTTATACTGATTTTATGGCTAAACGTGGTCGAAAAAAAAAGGGGGCATTCCCTCGCTTAACTCTAAAACCTGAAACTGTCCAAACAGTCTTCTTCATTTTCTTTTTAATTTTATCGATCCTTTCTGTATTTTCATTTTTACAGACTGGTCCGATTCCATCGGGATACAATAAATTCCTAACCGAATATTTTGGTTTCGGTTCTGTTTTTATCCCTTTTTTATTGCTCTTAATTTCTTTTTTGTTCGCTAAAATTAAATCCCCTTTAAAAGAATTAAACGTATTTTTGGGTTTTACCATCATGTTTGTATCTTTGATCAGTTTGTTTGAGCAGGGTGTTGCTGGTGTTTTCTTTTGGAATCAACTATTGGTTCTTTTTGGAAAACTTCCAAGCTTTTTTATCTTCTTTTTTGCCATGATTGTCGGCTTTGTTATTCTTTTCGACACCTCGGTTGCTCAAGTGGTCAAATTCTTGACTACTATCTTTGTAATGCTTAAAAAATACACTATCGGTAGTGTTAACAAGGCAAAAACCAAGAAAGGTTCTAAAGAAGCTATTTACCACTCAGAAATTAGTTCTTCAAAGGAATCTGCTAAAGAAAAGTTCAAAGAAGATCCGGCCGTGGTCAATATTGCCCCTATTTTTAAAGATAATCCGCTTTCCAATAATCCAGCTGCACCAGTCAAGGCTCTCAGTTCTTCTGGAAATCAAATGTGGGAATATCCATCCATTTCAATTTTTGACGGCACTCCCGGAGCCAAGGCTGACCGAGGTGATGTCCGCAAAAATGCCTCAATTATTGAACAAACTCTTGATTCCTTCGGTATTACTGCTCGTGTCACTGAAGTCAATAATAGTCCATCAGTCACTCAATATGCTCTTGAAGTAGCTCTAGGCACTAAATTAGCTAAAATTTTAAGCTTAAGCAACGATATGGCTATGGCTTTAGCTGCTCCAGGCGGTATGATCCGTGTGGAAGCTCCAATTCCAGGCCGTTCTCTTGTAGGTATTGAAGTTCCTAATCGTTCATTGGAAGTTGTGCCTATTCGCCGAATCCTTGAATCTGAAGCCATGAAGAGTGCTAAGAATAAGATTTGTGTTCCGCTTGGTTTGGATGTGGCTGGTAATCCTAAAGTCGGCGATATTGCTAAAATGCCTCACGTGCTTATTGCCGGTCAAACAGGTTCAGGTAAATCTGTTTGTGTGAACTCTTGGATTGCCAACATTTTATTCCGGGCTTCTCCAGATGAGGTCAGAATGATTATGGTCGATCCAAAACGGGTCGAATTAACTCCATATAACGGTATTCCTCATCTTTTAACTCCAGTTATCGTTGAACCTGAAAAAGTTATTTCTGCCTTAAAATGGGCAGTAGGGGAGATGGAACGACGCTATAAAACCTTTACTGAAGTTGGTGCCAAAAATATTGAAGCCTACAACAATTTGGCAGGTTTTCAATCTTTGCCCTACATTTTAATTTTTATCGACGAGCTTGCCGAAATCATGTTATTTTCGCCAACTGAAGTTGAAGACAATATCTGTCGTTTAGCTCAAATGGCTCGTGCTGTCGGTATCCATTTAATTTTGGCCACTCAAAGACCTTCTGTAAACGTCATTACTGGTTTAATCAAAGCCAACATCCCAACTCGTCTTTCTTTTGCTGTAGCCTCTGTTACTGATTCTCGGGTTATTTTGGATTCTCCAGGAGCTGAAAAGCTTCTCGGAAGGGGAGACATGCTTTATATTCCACCGGATTTAGCCAAGCCAGTCAGAATTCAAGGCTGTTTTGTTTCTGATAAAGAATTAACTGCCTTAATTGACTATCTAAAAACTCAAAAAGTCACCGAGTATGACGATCAAGTTATCAGTCAGCCAGTTGCCCACAATGGCAAAGGCAATGCTGCTATGAGTGGTAATGTTGAAGATCGGGATGCGATGTTTGAAGATGCGGTTAAGCTGGTTCAAGAAACCGGTAAAGCTTCTGCTTCCTTAATGCAGCGTCGTCTTAAATTAGGTTACGCCCGCGCTGCTCGTGTATTAGACCAGCTTGAACAAGCGGGTATTGTTGGCCCAGCCAATGGTGCTAAACCACGGGAAATTTTAATTGCTCACAACACTTCAGACGATACTGCTGAATAATCAAAATATGTTTCGAGCCTCATCACTACTTAAAAATACTCGTCTCGACAAAGAATATGAGCTTGCAGATATTTCTAAGAAATTAAAAATACCTATTAAGTATCTAGAAGCTTTGGAAAATGAAGACACACTAAATTTTCCTCAGGAACCATATTGTTCTTTGATGATTAAAGATTATGCAGATTATTTAGGTCTAAATGGCCAGGAAACTCTGAGGCTTTTTCGCCGCGATTTTGAAACCAAAAGAAAATCAAAATCCCGTCAAGAAAAGTTCTTTGCCTTCACTCCCAAATTTACCTTTATTCTCACTATTTTTATCACCATTTTATTATTCTCATTTTATTTAGTTTCAGAATATATAAAATTCAATCGTCCTCCCAAATTAAAAGTGAATTGGCCGAGCAATACTATTACTCTTGGAAGTATTTTGGATTTAACCGGGGTTACCGATCCTGAGGCAACAATTAAAGTAAATAACGATTTAATTTTAGTTGATCCTAGTGGCAACTTTGAGAAGAAAATAAACCTATCTAATGGCGATAATAAAATAACAATTGAATCAAAATCTCCCACCGGAAAAATCACTGTCGACGAAAAAATTATTAAAAGCAATCAATAGGAAAATAGTCTATACTAATTTTATGGACATTACACAAATCGTAATTATCGTTAGTCTTATCTCTATTACTGCCATTATTGTTGGCTGTGGAATCTGGGTTATTAAAATCTTAAAAGAGCTCAAAATTACTGTTGTTAAAACCAACGGAATTCTTGACGACACCAAAACCATCACTTCATCGGTAGCTGAACCTGTCAGCTCTCTATCTGAGTTTGTTCTTGGATTCAAAAATGGCGTTTCCTTATTTAATACTTTGTTTAAAAAGAAAGACTAAACATGAGTAAGGCTTGTTGCTGCGAACATGATGAAAACCGCAGTTCCAGTTTTGTATTTGGTTTAATTCTCGGGGCTATTATTGGAGCTATTATTGCCATTGTTATTTATAAAAAAAATAAAGGAAAAGTCTTTGATAATCTCCAAAAAAAATTAGAAGATTTTTTCAAAAACTTTATTAACCTTTCTAGTTCTGAACCTCAAACTGTTCCTGTTGTAATTAAGCCTAAAAAGATAATTAAATCCAAAAAAGTTTCAATTATAAAACCTGTTATAACTTCCAAGCCCGCACCTGTAGCTACAAAAGTCGTCGAAAAGAAAATTGTTTCAGTTCCTGTTGATAAACCAGTTGCCGCTCCAACTCCTATCAAGAAAAAAGCCGCCCCGAAAATGTTTGTAAAACCGCGCCGATAGCTTGTTTGATAAAATCAATTTATGTTTTTATATTTAACTTCTGCTGCCTCTAAAACTCTTGATAATCTTATTAAATTTCTACCTAAAAATCCCAATTCAATGAAAGTTGCTTTTATCCCAACTGCTGGCGATATCTATAAAGACACTCCTTGGATTGAAGGAGATAAATCTAAATTGGTAGAACTTGGATTCCAAGTAAAAGTTGTTGATATAAAGAATCAAACTCTGGAAAACTTAAAAACAGAATTTGATGGAATAGATATAATCTTTGTCGCAGGTGGAAACACCATATATCTTTTGGAACAAATGCAAAAAAGTAATTGCCTTAGCTTAATTAGAGAAAAAGTTTTAAACGGCACAATATATATTGGTTCAAGTGCCGGTTCACTTCTGGCAGGGCCAAATATTGAAATTGAAAAGGATGAAGATGATAAGGATTATGATGTTGAATTAGAATCTTATGAGGCTTTAAATTTAGTTGATTTTATTATTATGCCGCATGCAAATAATGAAGCATATATTCCTCTTATTCAAAAAATAATTGATAAATATAAAAATAAATACTCGTTTAAAATAATTAAAGATAATCAGGCCATTGCTGTAAATGATAAAGAAATCAAATTAATTGAAGTGTAATTTTCATCCTGAATTGTTATAATCTCCCTATGAACGCCAAAGAATTAAAAGATAAATATGTAAGTTTTTTCGTGTCAAAAGGTCATAAAGAAATTCCATCAGCCAGTCTAATTCCTGAAAACGACCCCACCACTCTTTTTATTTCTGCCGGCATGCACCCTCTCGTCCCTTTCCTTTTAGGTCAGCCACATCCGCTTGGTAAAAGACTCGTCGATGTTCAAAAATGTGTCCGAACTGGCGATATTGATGATGTCGGTGATACTTTTCATCACACCTTTTTTGAAATGTTAGGCAACTGGTCTTTGGGTGATTACTTCAAAAAAGAAATGATCCCATGGAGTTATGAGTTTTTAACCAAAGTTTTAAATTTGGATCCAAAGAATCTTCATGTCACTTGTTTTGCCGGGGACGAAGATGCTCCAAAAGACACCGAGTCACACGACCTCTGGTTATCGCTTGGCATTCCTGAAGACAGAATCCATTATTTACCTAAAAAAGATAATTGGTGGGGTCCAGCAGGCGCTGTTGGCCCATGTGGTCCAGATTCTGAAATGTTTGTCGACACTAAACCAGAAGAAGGTCAAATTGATTTTGAAACAGGCTGCAAGCAGGGGAGAATTATTGAAGTTTGGAATGATGTTTTCATGCAATATTACAAAGATGAAACTGGTAAATATGTCGAAATGCCTCAAAAAAATGTTGATACCGGTCTTGGAGTTGAACGAAATGCTGCCATATTCTCGGGATTTTCTGATAACTATCAATCATCAATTTGGCAGCCAATTATAAAAAAAATCGAAGAATTATCTGGTAAGACTTATGAACCAGGTGCAGACAAAAATTCTCCTGATAATAAATCAATTCGTATAATCGCCGACCATCTTCGATCAGCAGTTTTTATAATCGCTGATGGAGTTGAGCCATCCAATAAAGAAGCCGGCTATGTTTTACGCCGTCTTATTCGCCGCACAATTCGCCGAGGAAAAGCTATTGGAATTGATAAGAATTTTTGTTCCATTATTGCCGGCACTGTTTTAGACAATCAAGATAATTATGCTGGCACTTATCCCGAATTAAATGATAACCGGGATAAAATTTTATCTATTTTGGAAGCTGAAGAAAATAAATTTCGAAAAACCCTTGATCGGGGACTAAATGAAATCAATAAATTAATTGCCCGTAATCATCAGGTGTCCGGAAAAGAAGCTTTTACCTTATATGAAAGTTTTGGTTTCCCGGTCGAGATGATTGAAGAAGAGCTGCAAAAAAATAATTTAACCTTAAATAGGGAAGAATTTAATCAATCCCAAGAAGAACATGTCAAACTCTCTCAAACTTTATCTGCTGGTAAATTTAAATCTGGTTTAGCTGATAATTCTGAAATCATTACCAAATATCACACCGCCACCCATTTATTACACGCTGCTTTAAGACAAGTATTAGGTGATCATGTCCAACAATCTGGTTCCAATATTACTTCCGAACGTTTGCGTTTTGATTTTTCACATCCAGACAAATTAACTGAAGAACAAATTAAACAGGTTCAGGAAATAGTAAACCAACAAATTCAGCTATCGCTTCCAGTTCTTAAAGAAACTATGCCTTTCGTTGAAGCTCAAAAACAAGGTGCTTTGGCTTTCTTCGGCAGCAAATATCCAGAAACCGTCAGTGTCTTTACTATAGGTTCAAAAGATACTTATTTTTCTAAAGAAGTCTGCACTGGACCTCATGTTAAAAATACTAATGTTTTGGGAACATTTGAAATAACTAAAGAAGAATCCGCCGGAAGTGGCAAGCGCCGAATTTATGCAGTTTTAAAATAAACACCAACTTATTGTTGACGACAATATATTTGAATGAGATACTTTCGCCATGAAATGGCCAGAAACATTAACTTTAATCCGACACGACAGTTCAGCTTATAATGTTTTGAAGCCTCAAAAAGCTCGAAGTTCACTCTATCAAGAATTTATTCAAGCTTATGAAACCGAACCCGATTCTGATCGAGCCCGTCATCTTGCTTTAGAAGTAAAAGAACAATTTGCTCTTAAATGTGCAGATCACAATACGCCTCTTGCCAACGGTGCTGGTTTTCAAGCTGAAACAATGGCAAAAAATTTAAGAGAAAGAATTAATCTTCCAGATATTATTTTTGTTTCTCCTTATCAGAGAACTCAATCTACATTAGAAATCATGACCAGAGCTTGGCCAGAACTTAAAAATGTAAAAACACTCAAAGAAGAAAGAATAACTGAACAAGACCATGGATTGTCACTTTTATATAATGATTGGCGGGTCTTTCATGTTTTACATCCTGAACAACGTGAACTGTATAATTTACAAGGTTCTTATCGATATAGATATCCTCAAGGAGAGAATATTCCTGATGTTAGGCAAAGAACTCATTCTTGGATGAATACTGTTACTCGCGATTATAATGAAAAAGAAGTTTTAGCAGTAACACACCATCTCACTATTCTTTCTGTCCGAGCAAATTTAGAAAGACTAGACGAATATGAGTTCCAGCGCTTAGATGAAGAAGAGAAACCTATAAATGCTGGAGTCACTATATATCGAGGTAAACCAAATGAAGGCCGTGAAGGTCATCTAGTTTTAGATGTATATAACGAAAAACTTTATTAGCAAATGCTAATTAAATAATTTTTTTAGCTTCAAAATATAGTATCCTTATAATACATGGAGTTAAGTAGCTTTTGGTTAATATCAATTGAAGAATCGTATGCTAGCGTCTCTCTTTTGTCGTCTATCAGTGGTCAATTCCGGGTAGCTGCAGTTGGGTCGCAAAAGAATTGGTCAGAAACGGAAAATGAATCTCTCGATATAGCTGTTGATGAATCCTTATCTATTGCTGGTAACACCGCCAATTTGCCGGAAGAACAAGAGCCGGTACAAACCGCATTTGTTCTGCCTCCATTTTGGATTAGTTCAGAAGGAAAAATTGTTCCCCATAAATTAAAACTAATTGAAAATCTTTGTAAAAATTTAAATCTTAAACCGATTGGATTTATTGCCAATGATGAAGCGGTTGTTGAGGAATTTAATCAAAATGATGGTTTCCCGGCTAGTTTTATTTTGCTCCATATAAGTCCTAGCGATTTTACCTTGTCTTTGGCATATTTAGGCCATATTAAAGAACGGATTAAAAAGCGATTCGAAGGTGAATTTAAACCTCAATATGTTGAATCATCTTTGTTAGAGCTAAAATCAGAATCGGCATTGCCTCCGCAAATAATTGTATTTGGTCAAGTCCACCATGACATTTTAATTAGTCTAAAAAATTATGCTTGGGTAGGGAAAAAAGATATTGAAACATTCCTGCATTTTCCTGATGTTAAATATTATCTTCCAGAAGAACTGGTTGATATTTTTTCCAAAATTATAATTTCTCAAATGAATCCTCAGGCAGTCACTGCTTCAATTCCAGTCGATGAACCAGAGATTTTGCTTGAAGAAGAGCCAGAGGTTTCGGAAGAAGTTGAAGAAGAACTTATTTCTCAGCCCGAGTCACTTTCCCGTGATGAAGATTTCGAAGATGAGAAAACTTTAGATTTAGCCGAAGTCCCGCCGGATGATCTTGGCTTTTCTGTCCCCAAAGATTATTCTGAAAAACTGCCTGTAATTGATGCTAAAGATTTTCCCTTATTTAGCCAGAGAAATGAAGTCAGCGAGCCTATTGCTAACGATGTTTCCTCTGTTCCTAAATTCAGTTTTAAAGCGCCAAAACTAAAAATTCCTTTTGATTTTCCAAGAAAATTCCATCGTCCTAAAATTTCATTTAAAAATAATTATTATTTTCTTTTTATTTTTGCTTTAGCTCCGCTTTTGCTTTTGATTCCATTATTGTTGTCAAACGCCAACATTACTCTTTTTGTCACTCCATATTCTTTTGATAAACAAATTCCAATTACCCTTGACACCGGTTCTCAGGCAATCAACACTTCTACAGGGGTCATTCCTGTTGCCAAAAAAGAATTTTCAGTTAACACCAGCACCACCCAAAGAACTACTGGTCAAAAAACTGTTGGTGATAAGGCCAAAGGTAGTATCTTGATTTTTAATATTCTTGGCAAAGCCCAAAGTTTGCCCAGAGGCAGTGTTTTAACCGATCCATCAGGAAAAAAATATGAACTTGCCGATTCTGTTTCTGTGGCCACCAGCTCTTTTGATATTAATGCTGGAATTTTAAAGCCTGGCCAAACCACTGCTTTGGCTGTTGCTTCTGATATTGGCCCTGAATATAACACTACTAAAGACACTAAACTTCAATTCAAAGATTTTTCGGAAAATTCTCTTATTGCTAAAGTTAGCGACACTTTTACTGGTGGTTCCAAAAAACAAATTAATGCTGTCAGTGATCAAGACCAAAAAGATCTAAGTCAAAAAGTCGACCAATCAATCACAGAATCAATTAATGCCAAAATCAACACCGAACTATCCAATATTCCAGGAATCATCAAAGAAACAATTCAAAGCAAGAAAAATAAGGTTGATTTCAGCCGTGAGGTGGGAGAAGAGGCTGATGAGCTCAGTGCTACTGCTGATGCTTCAGTTGTCGTTTTTACTCTTGACCCAGCCATAAAAGAACAGATTATAAATAGTTTCTTGTCAAAAGAGCCTGACTTTGCCCAAATTCAAATTGATCCTTCAACTTTTAATCTTAGTTTTAAATTCACTAAAATCGACACCAACTCTGCCAAAGGAATTATGACAATCACCGGTAAAGCTTTGCCAAAAATTGATATTGCCAAACTTAAAAAAGATTTAGTCGCTAAAACTAAATCTACTGCTGGCACTTTAATCAAAAAAGAGGTTTTGAGAGCCTACAACTTCAACATTAAAACTAACTTCAGTTTCATGTTCATGCCTTTCCGTTCCCAAAATATTACCATTAAAGTTCAAACCGAATCTCTGTGAGCTATATTTATTTCAAAAAACCTCCAGCTAAACAATTTCGTCTTGATCCGTTTAAAAAACGTATCCTAGCTTCGGTATTCTTTTCTTTTGGTCTATTTTTCTTATTATCAGCTGTCTTTCCTATTGTTAAATATCAAATTGAATATTCATTAAAATTTAAACAGATAATAAACCCTTTATCTACAAAATATTACGAAAGAACAGGCAGTATTCTAGGTTCCATGAGCACCGATTATACTCAGCTTTCCAATTGGTTTGTGGATAATTCTTCAGGCACCCAAACTTCTGGATCTAAGTTTTTAACTGATGGTTCAAACACTTCTTATACAATTTCTATTCCAACCTTAAAAATTAAGGATGCTGTAGTTAAAGTTGGCAGTATGGATTTGAAAAAAAGTTTAATTCAATATCCTCAAACTGCCCTTCCGGGTCAATTTGGCAGTCCAGTTATTTTTGGTCATTCAGTCCTGCCTCAATTTTTCAATCCTAAATCATATTTAACTATTTTTGCCACCCTTTATCGCTTGAAACCTGGTGATGAAATTGATGTTGATTTCGACAATGTTGATTACAAATATAAAGTTGATGAAATGTTTGAAGTCTCGGCCAACGACCTTTCGGTTTTGGAGCAGCGTTTTGACGCTAAATATTTAACCATAATTACTTGCAGTCCTCCGGGAACGATTCTCAGACGCTTAGTGGTAAAAGCCAGAATTGTGGATAATTAGTTTTGGTAAAATAGACTATGAATTTTTTAGCAATTGATTACGGTTTAAAAAGAATTGGCCTTGCCGTGTCTATAATCGGTATAATTACACCCATTCCCGCCATCAAAAATAATGAGCAGGTTTTTGAGGTTCTTAAAAGAATTATTGCCGAATATGACGTTAAAGGTGTCTATGTCGGAGTCTCGGAAGGAGAGGTGGCAACAGCCTCAAAACTGTTTGCTGAAAAACTTTCTACCATGCTACAATTATCTGTAGAAACCATCGAGGAAGCTGTATCGACAATAGAGGCCGACGAAATTTATAAAAAGAATAAGAAAAAGAAAAAAGACTATAAAACTTCGATCGACTCAGTTGCCGCAGCCGTAATTTTAAGAAGAGCGATAGGTTAAATTATTAATTAAATAAAAAAACATGTTCAAAAACTTAATTGCCCCTATCCAAGCTTGGCTGCTTTCCCAAGGTCGTTGTGTTGGTTGTAATGCTCCTTTATCCAGAGGTGCCCACAAAGAAGTCAAAGGTCAAACGACTGTCACTTGTCGTTGTGGTCGAATCTTTATTTACGATCCATCCAAAAAATCTTATCGTCGCGCTTTATTTAACGAAATTTAAACCGATGAAAAAAGTTTTACTAGCATTTTTGTTGATAGTAGTATTGGCAGCTTTTGGTGGATTTGTGTATGTTTACTCAAATCTAAAACCATTATCAACCGAATCTAAGGCAAAAATATTTGTCGTAAAAGATGGTGACAAAATTGAAACCATTACCGACAATCTAGTAAAAAATAATTTAATTCGTGATAAATATTCTTTTATTGCTTATACCTTTTATACAGGTGACAATAAAAAATTAAAGTCAGGAAATTATCGCCTCTCTCCTTCTATGAGTACCCCGGATATCATTGCCAAACTCATAAAAGGAGGCAGTCACGATTATTGGCTTAAAATCAAAGACGGCACCCGTCTTGAAGAGTTCGCTGACCTTTTCCCGGACGATATCAATTTCACCTACAAAGATTTTGCAAAACAAGCGCAATCTCTTGAAGGTTATCTTTATCCTGACAGTTATTTAGTGCCTCAATATTTTGATGTTAGTCAAATTTTAGATGTCATCAATAAAAATTTTGCCAATAAAATTTCTCAAGCTAAAAGCGAAGCCACCAACACTCAGCTGAATGATCGCCAGATTGTTATTTTTGCCTCTCTTTTGGAAAGAGAAGGGAAGACTTTACAGTCTAAACAAATGATTGCTGGAATTCTTTTAAATCGACTTTCCAAAAACATGCCGCTTCAGCTAGATGCCACCGTTCAATATGCTCGTGATTCCAAAACCAAACCAAACACTTATTGGCAGCAGGTAACTTCAAACGATCTTGATATAGTTTCTCCCTACAACACCTATAAAAATACTGGTATCCCGCCTAAACCAATTTGCAACCCTGGCTATAACTCCTTCTATGCTGCCTATCATCCAATCAAATCTGACTACATTTTCTATCTCACTGGCACCGACGGTACCATGCATTATGCCAAAACCCTCGCCGAGCACAATCAAAACATCCAAAAATATTTAAGATAAATGTGGAATTTTAATAATATCAGTTTTTAATATTCCAGTTTTTCTTTTTCTTCCATCTGAAGGAGCTATTGTAATAGATTTTCTTTTTTCTAAATGTTGTAAAGTCCTAATAATATCCCTTTCTGTATGATAATCAGACAGCTTTAACATTTGTTTTCGAAATTCTTTATAACTTATATTTTGTCCGGAAAAATATTTAATAATTTTTTCTACACAGACTTGTTTTTTTGTTGAGTTTTTATCAAATAAACACATTTGTTGGTCGGATCCGCAATAATCTGTAAACCCTTTGTTAAAACGAGCAAAACTAGCTCGCATTTTTACACAACCAGTATCATCATTGCATAAATGAAAAAGATAATAATAAGGCCTATCGCTTTTTGGGTTTCTCAACCTAAATGGAGTAACATATTCAGCGAATGTTTCACATTCCTTTTTAAACAAAGCTACAAGTTTTTCTTCTTTAGCTTTTGTTGGTTCATCTGCATATTGTTTCCAATCTTCACAACCAAATAGTTCATTAAATCTTGCCTCTAATGCAGGTTTTTTAATCCATCTTTGTATTGCATTGTACATAAAATTTAAAAAGATCTCCGATTTTTCCAACTCCATGATTCTTTTAATCGTACTAATCTTAATTTGAGAATAACCAAATGGATCAATAAGAAAGAAGGTGGGAGCAATATTGTCCAGTTTATCTAAAAACTCATTAATTTTTACATCAAAATCTCCATTAATAAAATTTACATAATTTAAAGGAGAAATATTTTCCTCGAATAAAATCTTTTGAATGTTGGCAATATTATTTTTATCCTTATCTATAATTAAAACATTCACTTTTGTAACTTTATTTTCACTTATAAGCCTATTAATAGTCTTTATTGCTAAAATCGGAGAACCAAATGATTTTGAGTTGTAGGCATTATTTTCAATATCATTTTTTGTGTGATAGGCTCCTAATCCTCCAAAACCATCAATATAATTTAATTTTTTGTTATATTTATTAAGAATTTGTAACCATTGCGGAAAATAATTATCTAGAACTTGGTGTTTCATTTTTGTCTGTTTTTCATATCTCCAAGTTTTATATGAAACATTAGGCCAATCTTTAGGTTTCTTTATAGTCATGTCGTAATAATAATAACTTATTTAATGAGTTATATATTACACCTTTGACCTTTTAATTAAAATTGTCTAAACTAATCTAGTGAAACAGAAATTGCAGAAGATTTACAGAAAATCTTTACTTTATAAAAGTGGAGTCGAATATGCAGATTATTGCTTGAATCATGTTGAAGGATGTTCTCATGGGTGTATGTATCCTTGCTATGCAATGATGATGAAGAAGAGATGTGGTGTAATTAAAAATTATCAAGATTGGATTAAACCAAAAATTGTTGCAAATGCAATTGAGTTATTAGATAAAGAAATACCAAAACTTAAAGATAAGATTAAATTTGTACACCTTTGTTTTAGTACTGATCCGTTTATGTATGAACAGCCAGAGGTTGAAGAAATGACGTTAAAAGTAATTGCAAGACTGAACAAAGATAAAATCCGATGTACTGTTTTAACAAAAGGTGTTTATCCAAAAGATTTAATAGATACAAAAAAATATAGTAATAAAAATGAATACGGAATCACAATAGTTTCTTTGAATGAAAAATTTAGATCCATATTTGAACCGAAAGCATCACCATTTCTAAAAAGAATAAAAACTTTAAAAAGACTTCATGAGTCAGGATTAAAGACTTGGGTAAGTATGGAACCATATCCAACACCAAATTTAGTTAAACAAAATTTATTAGAAATATTAGAAAAAGTTTCCTTTGTAGATAAAATTGTTTTTGGAAGGTTAAATTATAACTCAGCTGTCGCGGAGTATAGGGATTACAAGAATTTTTATAATGAATGTGCTGAAATAGTTTCCAAATTTTGTGAAATCAATAAAATTAATTATCATATAAAATTCGGAACAGTAACTAATTCAACAGTAAAGAAAAACTTAAAATCAGAGAAAATATTTATTAGGCAACTAAAACCTAACGATCACACAAGCCTTTCATTTGCATCTTCTTTAAGTATCTAAGATAACTTAATCTTACTGAATTATTGCTCAATCTTAATCTAACCCTATATTTTTCTTTCTAGACTGAATTGTTTGATACCTCTTCATTCTGGTCACAAGCGGCCACCAAATGGATTTAAGGCTAAAAACAATATAAATGGCGGAAAAATGTGACTTCCGTTCGCCAGCAAATATACTAAAATAGTCCATTCTTTCCGCTATTATTTTGAATTTAAACCAACTGTTTATATATTGACTATCCTGTAATATATGTTACAATATATCATATAAGCCAATTTAGGATTTTATGCCCTAAATCATGCTTATTATCCGTTCTTTAACATAGCGAAAAGACCAGTTTGCGGCCTTCCGAAAGAGAAAATAGAGGATAAATCCTTATCTTTTGTTTTCTCTTCCGGCACGGCACGCAGACTATTCAAGTAATCTAACCCATAAATAGAAAGGATTCTGGACTAATGAAAGCTAAGTTTCTGGTTCCCATCTTCGTATTTATCACGGCAGTTGTTGCAGCATTTTTACTGCTCATGAACCCAAGCCCTAAAACAGCCCGCACCGCTTCAGCCATGGTTTATGAATCCAATCCAACCTCGGTTCCAACTCAGCAGCATTACATCCAAGCAACTAGAATCGTCACTAAGCCAGCCCCTGTAACCAATGGTACTTGCAAAGTGCCTCCCGGCTATAAAGCTAAAGTCGAATCAGACAAAAATGGAAAGTATATGATTGGCCTGGCCAATTTCCCTGAGACTTCAGTTGGAAACGACTGGCTTATCTCTTATGATGCTGTTGATGAATCAACTGTGACCCAAAAAAAAGTTGTCAACCCGTCATCCGACTTCAAGGTGGATTTCTATGTTATCACCTTATCCATGGAGGATAAGACTGTTTTGTTTACTTATCCTCAGGAAGGAAGTTGTCTGGTTGAAAGACTTAACTGATTTTTTGTCTGCGTGCCGTGCTTAAGGTTAAATTACACCCCTTCTGGGGACCCTCTTTTCGCTATGTTGATACTAAATCCCTATCTTACCGTATTCTTACATGTTTGTAATATACATCATAAAAATTATTCATAAAATGATAGTTGCATTATTCTATAATGGCTTTAGCTGCCCTTTAATTCCTAGAATATGCAAACAGTTCTTTTAAATAGCGGAAAATACGGAAAAAACAGCACGCAGGTTGCAAGCAAAGGAGAGCCTCATGGACTTGATGAACACTAATATCGAAGGGGGCAAAGATGCAACCGTGGTGTACAAGAATGACGAGGGGGAAACAATAGAATGCAGGGTATTCAATTATTGGTCCAGTAGAGGTTGGAAAATAGGACTGAGTGTGTACAACGGGTCTGTGGGAACGGAAAGTCTCTGTCTTGACCCTATTGTCGATATGCAAGACAAATATAGAGTCAACCAGTGTGTATCCTTATCGGTGAATAGTCTTTGCGACCACAGTGTCAACCTTGAGTACCCATCTGACGCGAAACTAAGGATCATAAACCTTAGGAGTAACATTCTATTGTAACTTCTAGACCTGCGTGCTGTTTTAATAAATTAATTACCCCCCTCTGGGGGACCCGCCACTTTTCCGCTATAAGACTCTAATTAATTTTCTTATTTATTAAATCGTTTAACACAGTCCATCTTCTTTTCTTTTCACTTTGAGGCACATCATTTTCGTATATTTGTGCGGAAAGAGTTCCTTTTCTTGGGGAATATTTATTTAAATATCCGATTTGGAATTTTGCCTTTTTGCATACTTCCACAGTTCTGTTAAATGACGCTTCATCTTCGCCTGGAAAACCGATAATAATATCGGTGCTGAATTGAACATCTTTTACTTTACCTCGGATTTTTTCGACTAATTTTAAATATTCATCAGTTGTATAACCTCGGTTCATCCTTTTTAGGATTTCATCATCTCCCGATTGAATCGGCAAATGCAGTAATTTATCAATATTTGGATACTTAGCGATTACTTCAATAAGTTCATCGGAAAAATCCCAAGGATTACTGCTGACAAAACTTATTTTTTCTAAATTTTTCTTTGCAATTTCTTCCAAAAGATATGGGAAAAGTGTTGGTATTCTTGCCTTTCCCATGCTTTTCACCATCACTGGTAAAATCTTTTTGCCGTCTAAAAGAATATATTCATTTTCTTTGACTAAATCAGAACCATACGAATTAACGTTTTGGCCAATTAATACAACACTCTTAAAACCATTTTTAATTGCTTCGTCTACTTCAGTCAAAATATCTTCAAATTTTCTTGATATTTCTGGTCCGCGGGCATAGGGGACAATACAGTATGAGCAAAAATTGCTGCAGCCGCTGCTAATTGGAATCAGGGCAATATTTTTAAAATCTCGAATTGGTTTAATTTGGAAAGAAATTTTTTCTATAGGTAAAAATTCCGATACTTCTGGAAAATCACGATTCAATTTATTTATCTTTTTACCGGTTTTATCTAAATTAGCCTTGCCGACCAAACACCCGGTCACAATAATTTCGATTTTTTTTGAAGATTTTCGGTTGATCTTATCAATTTCATTAATAAGCCCATAAGCTCTGTTTTCAGCCGATTCCCTAACAATACAAGTATTTATGACCACTAAATCGGCCTTTTTCCAATCATCAACTTCTTTGTATCCGATGTCCCAATAGAAAGCTTTGATTCTTTCTGAATCTGCCGTATTTTGAATACAGCCAAAGGTTTTAATAAACACGCTACCGGTTTTTTGCATTGCCAATTTTATCAGATCATTCATAAACTATACTAATTTCCCTTGTATTTATTGACGGCATAAATATTAAATGAGATATTTATTTATGAATAATATTAATCCTGTCCCAGGTGATCAAGAAGATCAAAATATTGATGCCAATAAGCAATATCAAGCTATTTTAGATAAATACGCTCAAGAGATTAAAAATGCCCCGCCAGAACCAGCAGAAAATCCAGTTTCTCCAGTGACCCAAGGAACTCCAGCAGTATCTGAAACGCCTATAACTCCAATTGAACAGCCAAAAGTTCAAGAGCCTGTCTTGTCTCTCGAAACTCCTCCTCCACAATTAGTTTTGAATGAAAATATTGAAGTTGATGAAAATGAAAATGAAGCAGAGGTGTTGACTCCAGTTACCAATCCGCCAGTAGTTGAGGCCGCACCAGCCCCTGTTGTTGAATCTGCACCCATTTCCACTCCAGCAGTTGAAACCATACCTGAACCAGAGCCAGTTATTGAACCAACACCAGCTCCTCAACCTGAACCTGCTTTTAAATCAGATCTTCCTCCAATTTCCGACTTTGTTCCTCCTGTGGAGCCACCAACACCAAAAGCAAGTCCTATACCAAAAATATTTTTCATTTTTTCACTAATTCTTTTTCTCTGCGTAGCCTCAGCTCTTGCCTATACTAATTTTAGCAGTAAGCCAGTCACAAATTTAACAAAAACCAGTACTCCAGAGATAACTTCCACTCCATCCACTGCAGTTCAAACTGGGGCCGGTTGTGACTTAAACGATAAACACTATAATGAAGGTCAAAATTTTGTCGCTAGCGACGGCTGCAACGCTTGCAGCTGCACCAATGGCAGTATTACTTGCACTAGTAGAACTTGTTTAGCCACAGTTTCGGCAAAATCTACTAAAACTGTAACTCCAACAGCCAGTTCTTCGGCAAAAACTTTAACCCCAACTAATACGGCAACAAATTCATCACAAACTACTTATTGACCCGCTTTGACGAACATACTATAATACAACACATTCGGCGCGCTTTGGTCTCGTTGCGTCCGTGTTTTTAAAAATTTAAAAAACTTTGATGGGTTCCGCAAAAAGAATACAATGGGGTAAAGTTTACCCTAACCTTCCTAAATTAGATCTTATACAAATTCAAAAAGAATCTTGGAAAGACTTCCTCGAACGCGAACTAAAAGACACGATACAATCAATTTCTCCAATCAGTGATTACACCGGTAATAACTGGGAATTAAAACTTGGAGAATTAACCTTCGATCCGATCAGCGTCACTCCAGATATTGCCAAAAGAAAAGGGTTGAATTACACCATTCCGGTCAGAATTAAAGCTAAGTTAACCAACAAAAGAACTGGTGATATCCGTGAAGAAGATGTTTTCTTCTTGAATTTGCCTACTATGACCGATCAGGGAACTTTCCTTGTTAACGGTATTGAAAGAGGTATTATTAATCAATTAGTCCGATCTCCTGGCGTTTATTTCACTGGTGAAAATGATCCTTCTACTGGTAAAACCCTTTATAATGCTGAAATCAGACCTGTCCGTGGTTCATGGCTCGAATTCTTTGTTGGTAAAAAAGACGTTGTTTTTGCTCGTATTGATCGCAAAAAGAAATTTCCTGCTTCCATTATTTTAAGAGCTGCCTGCCAAATGGGTGATAAACAATTAGTTGCTGAATTCGGTGACTATTTTAATCACACCATTGCTGCTGACATTTCTAAAACTCCAGAAGAAGCAATGCTCGAATTCTATCGAAAGCTTCGACCAGGCGAACCTGTTGTTCTTGAAAATGCAGAAAAATTCTTCAATGAAAGATTTTTTGATTTAAGAACATACGAATTAGGTAACGTTGGTCGCTACAAAATTGATAAAAAATTCGGTTTTAAATTTGATGATGCTAATAAAGAAAATTGGGTTTTAAAGAAAGAAGACTTAATCGCTACTGTTAAATACTTAATCCAACTCCAAAAAGGTGAAGCAACCAGACTTGATGATATCGATTCACTTGCTAACCGACGTTTACGACGCTGCGGCGAAATCGTTTCTCAAATCGCTATTCGCCCTGCTTTAGCCAGATTCGAAAGAATGGTCAAAGAAAGAATGAGTTTAATTTCTACCAAAGAAAAACCAACTCCGTCTCAAATGATCAATCCTCAACCATTGATTTCTGCTTTAAACACTTTCTTCCGATCTAACCAACTTTCCGCTATTTTGGATCAAACTAATCCATTAGCTGAACTTGATTTATTACGAAGAGTCACTGTTGTCGGTGTCGGCGGTTTAACCAGAGAGCGTGCAGCTTTCTCTATCCGCGACGTACACGGTTCACAATACGGTCGTATCGACGTTGTTAGATCTCCAGAAGGTCCAAACATCGGTTTAGTTACTTACCTTGCTTTATATGCAAAAGTAAACAAATACGGCTTCATTGAAGCTCCTTTCCGAAAACTCGAAAAAGTTAAAGGTGGCTACAAAATTTCTGATGATTTCTTCTATATGGATGCTGAGGATGAATATGTCCATCCAATCACTCATTTAGGTATCAAATTTGATGAAAAAGGTATCACTAATCAAGAATGGGTTCCAATTCGTTATCAAGGTGAATTTATTGAAGGTCCAATTGAACAAGTTGAATATATCGATTTAGTTCCAAATGAAATCGTTGGTGCTTCTGCATCCATGATTCCTTTTGTTGACCACGACGACGCTACCCGCGCATTGATGGGCTCCCACATGCAGACTCAAGCTGTTCCTTTAATTGCTCCAGAATCTCCATATGTTGGAACTGGAATGGAATCAGCTATTGCCTCATCTATGGGCAGAACTGTATTGGCTAACCATGCTGGTAAAGTTTCTTATGTTGATGGTTCTAAAATCGTTGTTACTTTAGATAAAAAATTAGAATCTGAAGTTAGTGAAAATAGTGAAATCAGCAATAAAGATAAAACTGAAACCTATTTCATTACTAAATTCATCCGAACTTCACCATACGGTACTTGTTACAACCAAAAAGCAGTTGTAAAAGTCGGTGATGTTGTAAAAGTTGGTGATTTATTAATTGATGGTCCATCCACTGATGGTGGTGAACTTTCAATTGGTCGAAATCTTTTAGTTGCTTACGCTTCAATTGACGGTTTAACTTACGAAGATTCATTCTTAATTTCTGATCGTTTAGTAAAAGAAGATATCTTAACTAATATCCAAATTTACGAATATCAAGCTCAAGTCGTCGAAACCAAACTTGGTTCTGAAGAATTAACTAAAGATATTCCAAATGTTTCTGAAACTGAATTAGCTAAACTTACTGATGACGGTATTGTCATGATCGGCGCCACTGTCGGTCCAAACGATATTCTTGTCGGTAAAGTTGAACCTCGTGGTGAAAAAGAATTATCTGCAGAAGAAAGACTTTTACGCGCTATTTTCGGTGAAAAAGCTCGTGAAGTTAAAGATACTTCACTTCGTATTCCAAACGGCGAAGGCGGTGTCGTTATCAAAGTCGATACTCTTGATAAAGATAAAGGTGATGAACTTGATCCAGGTGTCAACAAAGTTGTTAAAGTCTATGTTGCTCAAATCCGACGTATTCAAGAAGGTGATAAAATCGCCGGACGCCACGGAAACAAGGGTGTTATCTGCCGAATCATGCCTCAATATGACATGCCACGACTTGCTGATGGCACTCCAATGGACTTAATCATGTCTCCAATTTCTGTTATTTCCCGTATGAATTTGGGCCAGATTTTGGAAACTACTCTTGCTCACGCAGGTTATGTTCTCGATAAAAAATATGCTGTTCCAGTTTTCGAAAAATATTCTGAAAAAGAGATTGGCGATGAACTAGAAAAAGCTGGTTTCAAAGCTAATGGTAAAGTTCAACTTTACGATGGTCGAACCGGTGAAGCTTATGATCAAGAATCAGTTGTCGGTATTGGATACATTTTGAAACTTGTCCACATGGTCGATGATAAAGTTCATGCTCGTTCTACCGGTCCATACTCTTTAGTTACTCAACAGCCACTCGGCGGTAAAGCCAGAATGGGAGGTCAGAGACTTGGAGAAATGGAAGTTTGGGCGCTTGAAGCACATCGTGCTGCACACACATTACAAGAAATGTTAACCATTAAATCCGATGATATTGAAGGTCGCACCCACGCCTTCCAATCCATCATCAAAGGGTTGGCAATTCCAGAACCAGCTATTCCAGAATCATTCAAGGTTTTAACCAAAGAATTGGCAGGTTTAGCTCTCGATATCTCACCTGTTGGTGTTAAAGAAGGAATTTTTGACACTGAAGGCGTAACTGCTGGTGAAGGTATCGTTCCTGCAGACGTCATAACAGATCAGGAGTCTGTTGTTGAAGAAACTGATCTTAAAGATATGACTGTATCCTCACAGGACGAGGAATCGTTAGAAGATGTTAAGGAGGAAAATTAATGCTTAAATTCAAAAACATGATCGATTTTACCGGTTTGCAAATTAAATTAGCTTCTCCAGAAGAGATCTTAGCTTGGTCTCACGGTGAAGTTCTTAAACCAGAAACTATCAATTATCGAAGCTGGAGACCAGAAAAAGACGGTCTTTTCTGTGAAAAGATCTTCGGACCATCTCGTGATTATGAATGTTACTGTGGAAAATATAAGAAAATCAGATTTAAGGGTGTAGTTTGTGATCGCTGTGGAGTTGAAGTCACCACTTCTAAAGTCCGACGCGAAAGAATGGGTCACATTACCCTTGCTGCTCCTGTAACTCATCTTTGGTATTTGCGAAATACTCCATCTCCAGTTGGCGTCATTCTTGACGTTCCGCAAAAAGATTTGGAATCTGTCGTTTATTTCACTAAGTATTTAGTTACTTCAGTTAACGACGAAAAAAGAAAAGAAGCATTAGAAAACCTCAGAGAAAATTCTAAAAAACGACAAGAACAAATTGATATCGATTCTAAAAAGAACATCGAAAGCAAAACTGCTCAAATCGAAAAAGAAAAAGCTGATCTTAAAGAAAAAATCAAAAATAAAGACCAACTTAACATTGCCAAAGAAGAACGCGATGTTAAATTAAAGCAAGATATCCAAAAGATTGAAAATAAAGCTTCTACTGAAAAGAATAGAATTGAAAGTTTGATTAAATATTTGGAAGACAAGATTTCTTCTCTCCAAGTTTTATCAACTATTTCTGATGAAGAATCTTTCTATCTTTCCCAATTTAAGGCAGATCTTTTCTTCGAAGCTAAAATGGGTGCTGAAGCTTTAGTTGAAGTTTTAAAGAAAATCGATCTTAAAGAAACTGTCAAAAATCTTAAGAAAGAATTAGCTAAAACCACTTCCAAACTCAAGAAAAAGAAAATCATGTACAAGATCAGAATTTTGAATGGAATGATTGAAAATGAAATCCATCCAGAATGGATGATCATGACCAATGTTCCAGTTATTCCACCAGATTTACGACCTATGGTCCAACTTACTGGCGGCCGATTTGCCACTTCTGATTTAAATGATTTATATCGAAGATTAATTAATCGTAATAACCGTTTAAAGAAACTTCTTAAACTTGGTGCTCCAGAAATTATTTTGCGCAACGAAAAAAGAATGTTGCAGGAATCTGTCGACATTTTAATTGATGCTCAAAAGAGTGCTAAGAATAAAAGAAAAAGTACTAAAAGAACTCCAAGATCCCTTTCTGATCTCTTAAGAGGTAAGAAAGGTCGTTTCCGACGAAATCTTTTAGGTAAACGTGTCGATTACTCAGGTCGTTCTGTTATCGTTGTCGGTCCAGAACTTAAACTTAACCAAGTCGGTTTACCAAAAGAAATTGCTCTCGAAATCTACAGACCATTTGTTTTGCGTGAATTAATGTCTACTGGCATTGCTCCAAACATCAAATCTGCTAAAAACTTAATTGATCACCGAGCTAACGAGGTTTACGATATTTTGGAAAAGGTTACCAAAGACAGTCACGTCTTATTAAACCGCGCTCCAACCCTTCACAAACTCTCAATTCAAGCATTTAAACCAATTTTGGTTGACGGTTTAGCCATCAGACTACATCCATGTGTCTGTAAAGGTTTCAACGCCGATTTCGACGGAGATCAAATGGGTGTCCATTTACCATTATCTGAAGCTTCACAAAAAGAAGCCAAGAAATTAATGTTGCCTTCTCGAAACTTACTTAAACCTGCTGACGGTTCTCCAGTTTCAGTTCCTACCCAAGAAATGGCAGTCGGATGTTATTACATCACTTCTGTTCAATCTGAAGATCTTGAAAAAGAAAAATCCGAAAGCTTTGAAGGTTTATCTATTTTCTCAGACGTTAAAGAAGTTGAACTTGCTTACGAAGCTAAGAAAATCGGTTTACGTGAATTAATTGTCGTCAGAATGGACGGTAAATTAATCAAAACCACTTACGGCCGAATTTGGTTCAATAAAATCCTTCCAAAAGAATTCAGTTTTGTTAACGAATCTATGGCTGGTTCCAAGGCTGTTAACGATTTAGTCGTTAAATCACTTGAAATTGCTGGAAGAGTTAAGACTGTAAAACTTATTGATTCCTTAAAAGACATTGGTTTCAAAGGTTTCACTATTTCTGGTCTTTCCTTATCTATGGCAGATTGTGGTCACTTACAAGAAAAAGACAGTATTATTGCTGGTGCAAACAAGCAAGTTGCTGAAATTGAAGATAACTACAAAATGGGATTAATTTCCAATGAAGAAAAGAAGAGATTAAGTCAATCTGTTTGGATGGAAAAAACCGAAGAAATCGCTGAAAAAACTTGGGCAACTCTCGATATCGATTCTCCAATCCGTATCGTTTCTGCTGCAGGTATCAAGCGTGCATCTAAAGATCAAATCAAACAGCTTTCTGGTATGAGAGGTTTAATGGTCGATCCAACTGGTCGAATCGTTCAACTTCCAACCAAATCAAACTTCCGTGAAGGTTTGTCAGTTTTCGAATACGTTACCGGTGCTAGAGGAACCAGAAAAGGTTTGGCCGATACCGCTTTGAAAACCGCTGATGCAGGTTACTTAACCCGAAGACTTGTTGATGCTGCTCATATTTCTATTATTAGACAAGATGACTGTGGCACCAAAAAATTCATTACTGTTGAAGCTAATGAAAAGGGAAGAGAACGCTATTTCTCTCGCCGAATTTTAGGCCGAGTTTTAGCTAACGATATTATTGATGCCAAAACCAAGAAAGTTTTATTTGCCAAAGGTACTTTATTAGACAACAATGTTGTTGCTGATATCGAATCTCACAATATTACTTCTGTAGACATCCGATCTGCTTTAACCTGTGCTGCTGAAACCGGTCTTTGTCAACAATGTTACGGTTGGGATCTTTCCACCCGAAAATTAGTTGAAATCGGAGTTCCAGTCGGTGTTATCGCTGCTCAATCTATTGGTGAACCAGGTACCCAGTTAACTCTTCGTACCAAGCACACCGGAGGTGTCGTCGGCGTCGACGTTACTCAAGGTTTACCACGTGTTCAGGAATTATTCGAAATTCGAACTCCAAAATTACCTTCTCCATTAGCAGAAATCAGTGGAAAGATCAAAGTAAAAGAATCTATTGATGGTTACGAAATTAAACTCACTGGTAAAGATGAGTCTAATACCACCAAAACTATTACTTATCTTTTACCATCCAACGTTACCCTCTTAGTTTCCGATGGTGATTTAGTTGCTCAAGGTACTCAACTTTGTTCAGGTTCTCTCGATGTTCGAGAAATCATGGATGTTAAGAGTATCGAAGCTGCTCAAAAATACCTTATCAACAGCATCCAAGCTGTTTACGAATCTCAGGGTATCGGTATCCACGACAAACATCTTGAAGTTATCGTTAAAGAAATGAGCGACAAGATTAAAGTTGAAGATCCAGGTGACACCAACTTCTTATATGGCCAAATCACCACTGCTGCTGTATACAATGCAGCCAATGAAAAGGCAAAATCTGAAGGTGGTAAACCAGCTAAAGGTAAAAAAGTCTTATTGGGTCTTATCCAATCTGCTTTAACCACTGGCTCATGGTTATCTGCTGCTTCATTCCAACAGACAACTAGCGTTTTAACCGAAGCATCCTTGCTTGCGGAAGTAGACGGCTTGATTGGTCTTAAAGAAAATGTTATTATCGGACGATTAATACCTGTGGGTAAAAATCAAATTGTAAAATAAAAAAATGCCAACATTCAATCAATTAATTAAAAAAGGTCGCAAAACCAGAGTCATTAAACTCAAGACCGGTGCTTTGCGCAAAAACTTCAATAGTATTAAAAATAGACTTATTGGAACCATTAATCCTGTTAAAAAAGGTGTCGTTGTTGCTGTAAAAACAATGACTCCAAAAAAGCCACATTCAGCTTTACGTAAAGTTGCTAAAGTTAAACTTAGTAACCGCAATTTAGTCACTGCTTATATTCCGGGTATTGGCCACAATCTTGCTGAACACAGTATCGTCTCTATTCGTGGAGGTCGTGTCCGAGATTTACCAGGTGTCCGTTATCACGTTATCCGTGGTAAATATGATGCTGGTGCAGTTGCAGGCAGATTACAATCACGCAGTAAATACGGTGCTAAAAGACCTAGCGCAAAAACTGCCTAATCATTAACTTTTAAACTAAACTATAAACTATGTCCAGAAAAGGAACCAGTAAAATCAGAGAAGTAAATCCTGATACACTTTACAATCAAGTTATTATCACTAAAATTATCACTGCTACCATGAAAGATGGTAAACGTGGTGCTGCTGAAAAGCAGGTTTATGATGCTTTAGAGATTCTTAAAAAAGAATATCCACAAGATGACGTTGTTGTTACTCTTGAAAAAGCTCTTGATAATATCAAACCAAAAGTTGAAGTCAGACCTCGCCGCATTGGTGGAGCTGTTTATCAAGTTCCAACCCCTGTCCGTGGACATCGACAAAATTCTTTAGCTATCAGATGGTTAATCAACGCTTCTCGCGCCAAAGCCAATAAACAATTTCATTCTTTTGCCCAAAAACTTGCCTCAGAATTAATTGCTGCTATCAACAATGAAGGTACAGCTATTACTAAAAGAATGGAAGTCGAAAGAATGGCTGAAGCTAATAAAGCCTTTGCCCACTTGCGTTGGTAAGCTTTTTTGTCCATACTAATACAGCATGCCACTCTTCTCTAAATCAAAAGTTGTGCTGTGGCCTAAAGCCAAAGCAGTTGAAATCTATATCGATAAAAAAGATTCTAATAATCTTTCGGTAGACATTAACCTTTGGGAAGACCACACTGAAAAAGAACTTGAGCCATTATTGTTTTTCTTAAAGCAAAACAAGATTGATGCTTGTTCTATATTGATTCCTGATGATGTGGTTTTGACCAAGTCTTTTATCTACGACACTAAGATCACTGAAATCGATCAGAAAGAGGTGATTGGTCTTGCTGAAAGTTTTGTTCACTTCAAAATTGAACCGGGGACTATTGAATATTCTTTGACTCAGGAAACTGATAAAACTATTATTCGTGCTCAAATCTTTGAAAAAAAGAAAATTGATGCCCTTAAATCCAATTTAGCCAAACTTAACATTAGTATAACTTCTATTCGTTCGGTTTCCACTTCAATTGCCCAGGTCCTTTCAGGTGTTAATACTGGTGAATTTTTCTTGATTTATCCTCTCAATGAACACGAATACACTTTAATTTTATCTAAAAACAATTTAGTTTATTTAACTGCCAATGTTAAAGGTCCATCTCTAGATATTCAAAAGATTATTAACTATAGTAATCTTTATTTTTCCACTCCGGCCAAAAAACTTTATGTGCCAGAATCTAAAGAAATCGAAATTTTAACCACCTCAAAACTTGAACAAACTCCATACAGTGAATCTCAAATCTCACAAAGCAGGGGAAAAGCAGCTAATTTGCCGTTGCCGGTGCTTGGAGAATTATCTTCTTCCAACCAAGCTAATGCTGTTATAATAGAAGCACCTGTAGAGAAATCTACTGATATTAGTTTACCTTTATCTCCAAAACCTATGGAACATAAAAAAAATATACTCCCCATAGTTGCGGTATTTATTTTCACCGCAGCCCTCGCCTCTGTTATCATTTGGTTCGTTTTAAATAAAAACAACGCTGAAATTCAAAACCCAAGTTCCCAAAATCAAACTGCTGAAAACGCTGCTCCAACCGATATTCCAACCCCAACTGTCGCTCCAGCTCCAACTGTTGCTGTAGTTGAACCAAGCAAAACCATTAAAATCCAAGTTTTGAATGCAACTGATATTAATGGTCAGGCTGCTACTATCAAAGCTAAATTCACCCAATTAGGTTTCAAGAGTGTTGCTGTTGGCAATACCAAAGAAAAAGCCACTGAAAATACTATCCAAATGAAATCTAAATTAGCCACTTCTCAAGGTTATTTTGAAACTAACTTAGCTTCAGATTTCCCATCAACTTATACAACTGATCTTAAAGATTCTTCGTCTTTCGATATGGTTGTCACTATTGGAACTGATTTAAGCCAATCTGGTTTAGGCAGTGCCACCACTACCACGGTTACTCCTGCAGCCGCCAAATCAGCAACAGTTACTCCAAAAGCTGCTACCAAGTCTGCCACTACAACTCCAGGTTTATAAAAGATAAGTATTTGAATATTAATGGCCCCAATTTGGGGCCATTTTTGGTTTTATGGCCAAAAAAAAGCCCCCGGTTTGAAAAAAAATGACAATAATGTCAAAATTTGTTCCAAACAGGAAGGCTTTAATTTAACGGAGTTCTAGATAATATTCATTATTTATATAAGTTTCGATTGCTTCACGCGATATTAAATATATTGCATGATATTTAAAATTTTTATCAATTACTCTTTTGAAATCTTCTGATTCCAGGATATCAATGCTAAGTTTTACTTTTTCGTGGTTTTTTGGGTATTCTATAAAAATATGGCCTTCAAGTTCATCTTCAACAAGCATTTTTCGGAGAATTGCCACCGATATTCTTGAAATTTTGAACCCATAGGTCATAAATACCATTTCAATGCCACCGTTAAGTCTACCTGCAACCAATTTTTTCTGTGAATCATTCAAACCTAATTTCTTTTCAACTTCTGCTAGCGAATCGCTTCCATCAAGAAAACTAATTGTCTTTTTCATACAAAATCCACCTTTCATTATTTCTACAATTCCGTTTATTTTTTAAAGTACAAAATCCTCTAAAAGATTACTTTTAATCTATCTTCAGATTAATTACTTGCCGAGGATTATAACATTTACATATTATAAGTCAATCCTATAACATAAAAGTCCAAAAAAAAGCCCTCTGACTAAAAAAATGATAAAAATCATAATTTTAACCAAAAGGCTGGCAATATATTTATTTACTTATGTATTTTGCGATTTATTACAAACCAAAAGATTGCCCAAAAGCAACCAAAACTCCAAAAAGTTTTACTATCAGGTATATTACTCCACCAACAGTTATTATTAGTAATAAAAAACTACCATAGCTTCTATATTCAATTTGTGTCTCATTATTTTCTCGATCGTAGGCAATGGAATTATTCATTCCAGCTAATCTTTTATCATTTGCAGCCTGCAATGGATTTCCAATCTCTTCAAGGTATTTATCTTGAGCAAATTGCATCGGATTTGAAATTTTTCTCATGTAATTTTCACTGTTAATGTCAAATATCGACATAAAACCTCCACCTTTCAACACAAAAACAACGTGTTGTATGTAGTCACATAAAGCAAACAGTATATTTTAAAAGTTCAAAAATTCTGTTTTTTTACTTTGGTATTTCTATAAGTGTATTAAAATTATTTAGTGAGGTTTATCAAATCTTTAAGACCTGAAAACGAAAGATTTCCGTTTTTCGCAAGATAATATATCGCTACTATCAAAAGTCCGATACCTATTTTTGCCAAAAACCAATTCAAGTCTTGAATATACAATAATCTACCGAAATATTTGTTGGCATTATCATGTGTATGTTCATATCTTCCGCTGCTCCATCCACTAAACATAAGAACACCTCCTTTCAATACGCCAATGTATGAAAGTAAAAACACCGGTAAAACAGTAATTTTTTTAATGTACTAAGTACAGTAAGGGGATTTTAGCACTATATTTTCTGATTACAAGATATATCTCAAAAATAGGCAAAAACTATCAATAACCCCTAAAAATAGGTATAAAATCACTAAAATGCGGTTGACAAAGAATTTAGCTTAAAGTAAACTGGGTCACTATGAAAATATTAATAACAGGTGGTTTAGGTTTTATAGGTACAAATTTTATAAAATATTGGTTCAAGAATCATCCAAACGATCATATTATTAATCTTGATAAGCTTACTTACGCAGCCAATCCTAAGAATTTAACTGAATTTGAAAATTCTCCCAACTATCAATTTGTTAAAGGCGATATTCTTGACGAGGTTTTAGTCGATCAATTAATGTCTCAAGTTGAACTCGTTGTCCATTTTGCTGCCGAATCCCATGTTGACCGTTCAATTGGCGATCCATCTTTGTTTGTTAAAACAAACGTTTTAGGCACCTACACCTTATTGAACGCTGCTTTAAAATACAACGTAAGATTCCATCACATTTCTACAGATGAAGTCTTTGGCTCAATTGCTATTGATTCTCAAGATCAATTTTCCGAGTCAACTCCTTACGATCCAAGCAGTCCATATTCTGCTGCCAAAGCTTCTTCAGATCATTTCGTCAGAGCTTTTATTAAGACTTTCAAACTTCAAGCCACCATCACTAATTGTTCCAACAACTACGGTCCTTATCAACATCCTGAAAAATTACTTCCAAGATTTATTAGTAATATCGTCGATGGGAAAAAACTTCCTGTCTATGGTCAAGGATTGAATTTCCGTGATTGGCTTTATGTTGAAGATCATTGCCGCGCTATTGAAGCAGTTATTTTAAAAGGTAAAATCGGCGAAACTTATTGTGTCGGCGGCTTAAAAGGTGGCACTCGTAATATTGATTTAATTAAAATGCTTCTAAAAGTAATGGGAAAAGATGAATCATGTATTGAATATGTTGCTGATCGTCCTGCTCATGATAATTATTCAGTCAACTGGAGTAAGATTAAAAACGAGCTAGGTTGGGAACCGATCTATACTCTCGAAACTGGCTTGCAAGCTACTGTAGATTGGTATGTTCAAAATCAAGAATGGTGGAAAGAAACCAAAAAAGAAGCTGAAGAGTTCTATAAGATTTTAAGTGCAAAAAAGGTCTAATCATGAATTTTATTAAACTCGATATTCCTGGTTTAGTAATAATTGAACCTAGCGTTTTTGCCGATGATAGGGGATTTTTCTTAGAATCATACAATAAAAAAGTTTTTTCTGAAAACGGCATTGATGTTGAATTTGTTCAAGACAATCATTCTCGCTCGTCCAAAGGAGTATTAAGAGGCCTTCATTTTCAAAAGCCGCCTTTTGCTCAGGATAAACTTGTTCGCGTGACTAAAGGTGAAGTCTTTGATGTAGCCGTTGATATTCGTCCGGATTCTCCAACTTTTGGTAGATGGTCTGGAACTATTTTGTCAGAAGACAATAAAAAAATGTTTTTTATTCCCCAAGGCTTTGCTCATGGTTTTCTAGTTTTAAGCGATGTTGCTGATTTTCAATATAAATGCAGCAATTTTTATTCCAAAGAATCAGAAGGCGGCGTCTTATGGAATGATCCTCAAATTGGCATCGATTGGCCCTTAAAAGAAAATTTGATACTTTCTGATAAAGATAAATTGTGGCCCCTATTGCAAGATTTAAAAAATTCGTTAAGCTTTTAATATATGGCAAAGAAAAAAATTGTTGGAACTGGCCTCTCTGGTTTAGTAGGTTCAAGAATAGTTGACCTGCTAAAAAACGAATATGATTTTGTCGATTTTTCCATTAATACCCAGATAAATATTATGGACCCAAAAGCCCTTGAAACAGCTTTTGAGCCCCATAAAGATGCTGATGCCATTATTCATTTGGCTGCTTTTACCGATACTAATGCCGCTTGGCTGCAAAGAGGTGATAAAAATGGTCTTTGTTACGATTTGAATTTTAATGGTACTAAAAATATCCTCGATCTTGCCACTAAAAATAATAAATATCTAATTAATATTTCCACTGATTATGTTTTTGATGGTGCTAAAGAAGGTCCTTACACCGAAGAAGATTTGTTAAACCCAATCGAATGGTACGGTGAAACCAAAGCCATGGCTGAAAAACTGATTCTAGATTCAAAAGCCCCTGCAGCAATTACTCGTATTGCATTTCCATACCGTGCCCAATTTGAACCTAAAAAAGATTTAGTCAGAAAAGCCATTGACGCTTTAAAAGCTGGCACTCTAAATCCGCTTTTTTCTGATCAATTTACTACCACTACTTTTGTTGACGATATTGCCATCGGTTTAAAATACTTCTTTGAAAATAAACCACAAGGAATTTTTCATTTGGTTGGTTCTTCATATCAATCTCCTTACGAAATGGGTCTAAAAATTGCCGAAACTTTTGGTTTTGATAAAAACTTAATTAAAGCTGGTAGTCTTGAAGAATACATAAAAACTCTTCCTCAAGGTTCTCGGCCCTGGCAAAAAAATCTGTCTCTTTCCAACCTGAAAGTCAAAAATCTAGGTATAGAAATGAAGACCTTGGAAGAAGGATTGATCGAAATGAAACATCAGATTTCCGGCTAAATTTGGCAATTTTCTTATTATAGGGTATAATCCGGCAGGTAAAAAACATCTAATATTACATTAGATACAGTTTGTTGCCTGTACTTTAAAATCCATAAAACTCAGAAAGGAGTGTTAAATTGGGAATTATTTTTCAACTTTTGCGTCTGAATATCAGAAGTATGTATGTAATTTGGCGGACTGAGGTGAGCTTTCTTAAGCTAGCTAAATTTCTTAAGCTGGACGTTGAGATTATACCTGGAACAGATTTACATTTAAGAGAAATAAGAATTATTTCTTTGAAAAACAAATTTATACTTCCTGATAAAATCAAAAAAATTCACTCAGAGATTTGGTTGGACTATATAAATAGACAATATCAAGAAAACTCTAACTTCAACGAGGTAATCTATTTTATAGACATCTACCATATAATTTGCCAACATATGCATCTTTTTTCCGAAACACATCGGATAAGACCTTTATTTGATTGTTTCCAAAAATGGACTTCACGTTGCAACATAGAAGCGTGCCCAATCAGCCTTTGCTTTGATATTTATCCAAACGGAAAGAAGGAGAAAATAAATGATTGATTATGTTTTACAAATGAAGAGAGATTTTTATTTATGGCGCGCCGAATCAAATTTTATTAATTTGGCTAAAACTCTAGGTTTAGAAATTAATTTTAGTTCTAGGTATATCCCTGGGAATAGAACCATCACCATAGTTCCATATACAAACGACTTATTGCCTAAAAACTTTGTTGCTAAGGGTAAAGAACTCTATAATGAATACGAAAACCAATTATCTTGTGGTTTATCGCAAAACGAACTGAAATATTTTGAAGAAGTATATAAGATTCTTGAAGATTATATTGATCACATGAACTTTTCTCATAAACGCAAAAAGCATTTTGAAAAGTTAAAAAAATGGATCGATTATCTTGAAGATGTTGGTTGCTCTACAAAACTGTTTTTTAAATAAGAGGGGGCTTAAGTCTCCTCTTGGTTCTTTTGAGTTTTATGGATTTTCATTTTTTTTTCCAACAATCCTAAGCAGTTTATTAGCTTGCGTATGTTATAATCGGCCAGTATTCTGGTTATTCTATATAGCTTAGCTTTTCCTTCTGAATACTGAAGTACCTTGAAATCCATAAAATATAGAAAGGGGTGTTCGTATGACTCTAAAAAAATGGTGGCTACGGTTTTGCATGGAAGGCTGCTTGCAATTTGTAATGGGAGATGTCGGTGTAAAAGTATCTGTTAAAAGATCGCGTGGTTTAACAAGAATTATTGTTAATGGTCTTGAAATGGACAAATGTAATTGTTCCCCCAAAGAACAGACAGTTAGACAAGAAATTTTTGATTTTTTTGAGGCAGGAAATTTATTCCACGTTCCTATTGTCAAAGAAGATGGCGTGAATCTTTTTACAATCGGGGCAGATAAAGGTTTGACTTATTATGAAGAAATGTTGTTTTTCCATAACCTTAATCGGTTTTTTATCGACAGACAGGACTATTGGAAGGCTAAATCATTAGAAGATGATCTTTCTCAGTTCGAAGCACATGCAGCCAAAATCAAATTATCTTCATCAAAAAACGAATAAGACAGCTAAAAAACAATAATACTTTTTAAGAGGGGAATTTTTTCTCCTCTTTAACATCTTTTTATATTTTATGGATTTACATTTTTCAAATAAAACCTTGCTTAAGTTTAAGGTGTATAATTTTCCCGTATTCAGATAAATCTAATTTTGCTTTAGATTTTTATCTTTGGACTTTAAAAATCCATAAAACAGAAAGAGAGGTGTTTATTGTGTTTATTTTCTTTCAAAACATCCAAGCTAAAATAATTACTTGGCGAACAGAATCTTGTTTAAAAAAACTCGCCAAACTGGTAGGACTCAAAGTTGACATAAAAAACGACCGATCATTAAAAGCAAAAGTACTAAAAATAACCCCAATATCTAAATACCAACTTAAAAAGACTTCAGATGATAAAGCTTTTCAAATTATTTATGACAATTATCTATCTGACAAAGGGAAAAGATACAGTTTCAACGAAATGGCCTACTTTTCTTCTATTTTTGAGAAGCTCGATCAAACCGATTGGAATTTTTTTAGCTATGAAGTCCGTGATGCCTTCTTTAATCTAGGTCACAATGTCAGAAACTTTTCTCTTTATCTTTGCACTTCACGACTTTATCTTAGATAAGAGGAGTTTCTTTCTCCTCTTTTTTCTGTTTTATGGATTTTGTATTATTTTTGATATTTTGTTTCCCTCTCTCACTGCAAAATTCGTGCCGCGGTCTTCTGGAAATATTTGGGAAAAATTGGCCAAATATAAATTTTTTATTGGCGTTTCATAATCAGGAATTTTATTCACATATTTTGTGTCCACCACGTGTTGAGCATTAGCCAGCTTGAAAACATACTTTGAAGTAATTTTATTTCTATCAAAATCAGGGAATATATTTTTAAGATAATCAAAAAAATCTTTATAAATTTCTTCTTCACTGGCTTTAAAATATTTGTGTTCATGTGGAAGGTAAGTTCCCAAATAATATACTTCTTCATTTTTATAATTGGATTTATCCACCAAATTTGTGTGCTGCAAAAATGCCAGGAAAGGGGATTTTATATCATTTATATTATGCCAGTAATATTTGCTCAGGCTTTGGAAAGACGAAAACACCACCGTGATTGCTCCTAAATAATTTATACTGTTTAATTTTTCGATATATTTTTTATATTTTTTTGCATCAATTAATTTTCCTAAAACATGGCTTGGTATAGAAGCTATAACCTTGTCAAAACTCATTTCTTTTCCCTCAATTTTAATTTTCACTTTTCCATTCCGATCTTCCTTAATTTTTTCAATATTGCTATTTAAAATAATTTTGCCGCCATGTTTTTTGATTTCTTTTTCCAACGCTTTAGAAATTATTTCAAACCCGCCATCAAAATATCCTAGTTTTTCGGTTTGTTCGCCTTTTTCTTTTGAATTTCCCCGGGTATTAATTCTTGCCCAAAGCCAGGCCATGGAAACTTTTTTATAATAATTATGAAATTTGCCTTTCAATAGTGGTTCCCAAATAACCTTATAAGCTCTTTTCCCGCACCATTTTTCCATCCAATCAGCAGCTGGAATATTTATCAAATCTTTATAATTTTTAGACTTTTGCAAATAAACTGCCACCAAGCCTAATCTGAATTTATCAACCAGACCCAATTGATCAAATTTCAAAAGTTCAACTGGCGTAACAAATGGATATAATTTTTTATTGTAATAAAGACCAATCGAGCTTTCGTGCCATTTCAATTTTTTATCGATTTTTAGCTCTTTTGTTAAGTTTATAATTTCTTTATCAGTTCTAAAAATGTGATGATAAGCTTTTTCAAGACTGGTTCCATTGATTTGAAAACCGCCAGCCAGTCCTCCCAAATTACTGCTTTTCTCAAAAACAGTAACTTTAGCACCTGTTTTTGACAATCGGTATGCAGCCGTCAAACCTGTTAAACCTCCGCCAATAATTGCAATTTCTGTATTCTGCATACTATTCATTATAGTTCTTTATTATAACTAAGCCTCATGGTATCATAAAACCGTTCACTGTTGCCGACTTTACAGGTAACAGTTATTTTTTACTTACAAATTAATTTTATGGCCGAACAAATCAAACTTACTAAAAACCGAGAAGTACCTATGGAAAAGGTCCGAAACATCGGTATTATTGCCCACATTGACGGTGGAAAAACTACTACTACTGAAAGAATTCTCTTCTATACTGGAAAGATTCACAAAATTGGTTCAGTTGACGAAGGTTCAACTACTACCGATTCCATGGTTCAGGAAAAAGAAAGAGGTATTACTATTCAATCTGCCTGTATTACTACTTATTGGAAAGATTACCGTTTAAATATTATCGATACTCCAGGACACGTCGATTTTACTGCTGAAGTAGAACGATCTTTGCGTGTATTAGACGGTGCTATCATGATTTTCGACGGAAACGCTGGTGTTCAAGCTCAATCTGAAACTGTTTGGAGACAAGCCGACAAATATGGTGTTCCTCGAATTGCTTTCGTCAATAAAATGGATAAAATTGGTGCTTCTTTCAAAGGTACTCTTCAAAGTATTAATGAAAAATTACGAGCTCCAATAGTTCCAGTCGTTATTCCTGTTGGTGAAGAACACGACCACGTTGGTGTCGTCGATCTTATGACTCTCAAAATGATTGTCTACGATAAGGACGTTGAAGGTATGGAATTTACCACTAAAGATGTCACTGATGAATATAAAGATGCCGCTCTCAAAGCTCGTGCAGAAATGATTGAAAAAATCGCTGGTGAAGACGAAGTTTTAATGGAAAAATTCTTAAATGATGAAGAAATTTCTGTTCCAGAATTAAAAGCAGCTTTAAGAAAAGCTACTATTGCTCGAAAATTATTCCCAGTTTACTGCGGTGCTGCTTGGAGAAACAAAGGTATCCATCCAATTCTCGATGGTATCGTTGATTATTTACCTTCTCCTTTGGATTTACCTCCAGTCGAAGGTTATGATCCTGAAACTAATGACATTTTAACCAGAAAACCAGAAAAGACTGAACCTCTTTCTGCTCTTCTTTTTAAAGTTCAATCAGATGCCCACGTTGGTACTCTTTCTTATGTTCGTGTTTACTCAGGCACCTTAAAAGCAGGTACTGAAGTCTACAACACCACCAAGAAAAAGAGCGAAAGAATCGGACGTTTGCTATTGATGCATGCTGATAAAAGAGAAGGTATTGAAGAAGGTTTCGCTGGAGAAATCGTTGCCTGTATTGGTTTAAAAGAATCTACTACTGGTGACACTCTTTGCGATGCAAACAACCCAATTTCATTATCTCCAATTCAATTCTCTGAACCAGTTATTTCCCTTTCAATCGAACCAGCCACTTCTGACGATCAAGAAAAAATGGGTGCTGCTTTAAACAGACTTTCAATTGAAGATCCTACCTTTAGAGTTTCCTACAATCACGAAACTGGCCAAACCATTATCGCCGGTATGGGTGAACTTTATTTGGAAATTATCGTTGATCGTTTAAAAAGAGAATTCGGAGTTGGCGTCAAAACCGGTGCTCCTCAAGTTGCTTATCGAGAAGCTATTTCTGCTCCTGCAGACGGTGAAGGTAAATATATTCATCAATCTGGCGGTCACGGTCAATACGGTCATTGTAAAATTAAAATCGAACCTAAAAATAGGGGAGAAGGTGTTGAATTTGTCAACGCTGTTAAAGGTGGTGCAATTCCTGCCAACTTCATTCCTGCTATTGAAAAAGGTGTCCGAGAAACATTGCTTAAAGGTATTATTGCTGGCTATCCAGCTACCGATATTAAAGTTACTGTTTACGACGGTACCTACCACGAAGTCGATTCTTCTGAAATGGCATTCAAACTAGCTGGTGCATATGCAATTAAAGATGCATTTACTAAAGCTAAACCTCAAATACTTGAACCTATTATGAAGTTCGAAGTTAGCACCCCATCTGAATTCTTGGGTACTGTTATCGGAGATCTTTCATCTCGCCGTGGCCAAATCAACGGTACAACTGAATCAGGCAACTTTACCACCATTAACGCCTTCATTCCTTTGGAAGCTATCCGTGGTTACGCCACAGTTATCCGATCTTTGACTCAAGGTCGAGGTTCATTCTACATGGAACCATCACACTATGATCCGGTTCCAAGAGATGTTCAAGAAGCTTTGACCATCAAGACTGGTGTCGCTGCAAAATAAAAATTAATTTTGAATTTTTTATACCCCCGATCCTTCGGGGGTATTTTTTTTGCCAAAATTTCAGATCTTATGATACAATCAGCCCAATTCGGAAGAATGCGGCATTTTTCTTGAATAGCTCATTTTAAAATTAGGAAAAATAATAAAAGAGGAGATGGTTTAATGGATCCCACTTATATTTGGGTTGAATATCCCAAAAACTCTTTACCAGAAGATTTAAAAAAGAGTTTACTTGAATTGAGACAATGTACTGCTGTATACCAGGTTTTTGAAAAAGATCACAGTATCTTCGTCAGACAACTAGTTTCAAAACAAGAGTCAAAAAATCTTGAGATTACAGTTCACACAGAAGGTTACAATAATATCCAATTTCGTTTTTTTAAAGAATTGTATGAAATCGACCAGCCAAACAAACGCTTTGAAATTGATAAACACAAAATCTGTGCAGAGCCGCTCTATAAAAAAGACATATTTAAACTGAATGGTACTGTCTATAGTTTAGATGATGAATATGCTCCAATAGGATTTTATCCCTACACAAATGTCTATTATTTGAAGCCATATCATCTGCAATCTTAATTATTTAGTCCTTACACCCCAAACGGTCAGCTTGCTGACAAAAACGTTTGGGGTATTTTTTGTCAAAATTTTGGAAATCAAAGACCTTGTGATACAATCGAACCCATTCGAAAGAATTGAGCCAAGCTCACGCATTCTTTTTGAATAGCACATTTTAAAATCAGGATAATTAAAAGAAAGAGAGTGATTTTATTGGAAAAAAACACAAAAGACATTTACATTTGGTATGAGCTGATAAATGGCTTTATACCTCCGGAAATTGAGAAAAGTGCAGCTAAAGGTTTAAACCAACCTCTTCCTACTTCATACTTACATGAAAATAGTTATTTTATTAGAACCAAGGCAAAATTTGTCGACGGTAAATATTATTTTTCAATCTATAGTGCTGGCATACAAAATCTTTTTTATCGACTTTATCTTGAAGTAGATGATCCAGATACTCATATTGAAAATGGTAAATTTACGGGTTTAATGGAAACTAAAATAATTGATAAGCACAAACTTGATCTTATAACCATTGGATCCATCTGTTGGTCAAACAAAATCAAGCTAATTCTTAAACGACACTACTCAGACATTTTGTCTCCGCTCTACGACTTCTTTATTCTTTCTTATTAATATTTCCTAATTTCATCTTATACCTCAAACGGTCAGCTT
Organism: Patescibacteria group bacterium; assembly: GCA_013387215.1. Lineage (GTDB taxonomy): Bacteria > Patescibacteriota > Microgenomatia > UBA12405 > UBA12405 > WARW01. The sequence goes on along the minus strand of WARW01000022.1, from coordinate 227,122 downwards.
GCTGACAAAAACGTTTGGGGTATTTTTTTTTGCAATAAAATATTGCCTTAACGTTCCTTCTATCTTATAATGCCTGCAGTTTTATTTTCTATAACAAAATAGTTATTACTAGCTCTTTTAAATAATATATTAATGGTAGGAATTTGTTTTAAGTTCCAAAACAGGTTCCTGTCATTAATAAAAAAACAGGGGAAAGTAGGTAGTATCAGTGGACGAAAAACGAAAAACTGAATTGTTTGGAAAAATCAAAAAAGAGGCACGTAGCCTTATTGCTGCCTTGGTCGCCGCAACAGGTAGTCAACAAAATGCCATGTTTTTGTTTTTAAACATTTCCATCGCTAATAACCTTAAAGGATGTTATCTAGACGACAGCCGTCATGTTACATCCTACAGAATTATTGGTCTTTCTAAATCGGAAAGTGGAGACAGCATAAATGTCTATATTTCTGAAAAAAGTTATCACGCATGGGGTGGACACAGTGGTGCATCTGCTGATTTAGACAGTTATAGTAATTATCATGTAGACATCTATAAAAAAGATGAAATCGGGCAGTGGGCACTATTTCAAACAGAATCAGTTGAAAGATTACCTCGAGGACTCCTTTGGAGTATTTAACCGTCAACCCGGTTCTAAAACCGTTTGTTGCACCTTTGTGCTTCAAACTTGTTTTACTGCCGGGTATTTTTTTTATAAAAAATATATACACATCGACTCTGTATTATTTTTTCAAAGTCATCCCTATTTATTTAAAGTAGCACGGGTTATAATTTCAGAAACGAATTAAGACAAAATATCTACTAACATATAGTCATTTTGATATATTTTGTATGTTGCAATGGCTTTATTTAGTTGATACAATCTAAAAGCGTTTTATTCTAAATATTATTAATTAGAAACTTTCGTCTTACCAAAGACAATAAATCAAAAAAAAGGAGACAAAAAATGGCAGATACTTATCAAAGAACTAAGCCACACGTCAACGTCGGTACCATTGGTCACGTCGATCATGGTAAAACAACTTTAACAGCAGCAATTTCTAAAGTACAAGGAAGTGCAAAATCATATGCAGATATCGCTAAGGGTGGTACTGTCCGTGATTCTTCTAAAATCGTCACTATTGCCATTTCTCACATTGAATACGAAACAGAAAAAAGACACTATGCTCACATCGATTGTCCAGGACACGCTGATTACGTCAAAAACATGATCACCGGTGCTGCTCAAATGGATGGTGCTATTCTCGTCGTTTCTGCACCAGATGGTCCAATGCCTCAAACCAGAGAACACGTTCTTTTGGCTAAACAGGTTAACGTTCCATCTCTCGTAGTCTTCTTAAACAAAGTCGACTTAGTTGAAGATCCAGAATTCTTAGATCTCGTCGAAATGGAAATCCGTGATTTATTAACTAAATACGGCTTCCCAGGTGATGAAACTCCAATTATTCGTGGTTCTGCTTTAAAAGCTCTCAACGGTGAAGCTGATGGTGTTGAATCTATTAAGAAATTAATGGAAGCTCTTGACACTTACATTCCTGAACCTGTTCGTGAACTCGATAAACCTTTCTTAATGCCTGTTGAAGACGTTTTCTCTATTAAAGGTAGAGGTACTGTCGCTACTGGTAGAATCGAAAAAGGTGTCGTTAAAGTCAACGATGAAATTGAAATCGTCGGTTTAAGAGATACTCGAAAAGCTATCGTTACTGGTGTTGAAATGTTCCACAAAATGCTCGATCAAGGTCAAGCAGGAGACAACGTCGGTTTATTACTCCGCGGAGTTGAAAAAGACGATATTGAACGAGGACAAGTTTTATCTAAACCAGGTTCAATCACTCCTCACACTGAATTCAAAGCTGAAGTTATTTTATTAAAGAAAGAAGAAGGTGGTCGTCACACCCCAATCTTCTCTGGTTACAGACCTCAAGTCTTCATCAGAACTACTGATGTAACCGGTGACATTGCCTTACCAGAAGGTATGGAAATGGTCATGCCAGGCGATAATGCCGCTGTGACAGTTAAATTAATTAAACCTGTTGCTATGCAACCTGGTCAACGCTTCGCTATTCGTGAAGGTGGTTTGACTGTTGGTGCAGGTGCTATAACAGAAATTATCAAGTAAAACTATGACCAAAGGTAACCGTATCCGAATCAGATTAAAATCGTTTGATCATCGTATTATCGATGAAGCTGCAGTCAAAATCGTTGAGGCTGCGGTTACCGCAGGTGCTCAAGTGGAAGGACCAATTCCTTTACCAACTGAGAGAAAAACAATTACTGTTTTAACCAGCCCTCATACAGACAAAAATGCTCGTGAGCATTTCGAAATACTTACTCACAAGCGTCTAATCGACATATCAAATACCAGTCTTCGTACTGTTGATAGTCTTCAGCATTTAGATTTGCCTTCAGGCGTGGAAGTAGAAGTTAAGATGTAAAATTATGATCACAGGATTTATTGTAAAAAAAGGTCTCATGACCAGCGTATTCACTGAAGACGGCAAAAGAATAGCTGTAACCAAATGTGTAGCTTTACCTCTCAAAGTAACTCAAGTCAAAAATACCGAGAAAGATGGCTACCAAGCTGTTCAAGTCGCTTATGGTTCCAAGAAAAAATTGGACAAAGCAACCTCTGCCAAACTTACAAAAATTAACGTTGATTTAAAACCTCAACATTTTAAAGAATTCACTGCAGCCGCAGATCAAACAATTGAAGTAGGTAACGATATTGCTATTGATTCTGTTTTTGCAGTCGGCGATACCGTTGATGCTACCGGCATAACTAAGGGTCGTGGTTTTGCTGGTGTTATCAAAAGACACAACTTCAAAAAGCAACCTATCAAAAATGCTTCTGATCGTATCAGAGCACCAGGTTCTATTGGAGCACAAACCCCAGGAAAAGTTGTTCGTGGTAAAAAAATGCCAGGACACATGGGTGTTGTCACTAAAACAATTACTAACTTAAAAGTAGTAGCTGTCAACAAAGATACTAACGAAATATTAATTAGTGGTTCTGTCCCTGGTTCGTTTAATTCCTGGGTCACCATTTCAAAGAGAGCCTAACATGAAAGCCCAAGTATATAATATCAAAGCAGAAAACGTTGGAGAAATCACCTTACCAAAGGCAGTTTTTGAAAACGAAATTTCCGAAAAATTAATTTCTCAAGCTATCCGAGTCTATCTTTCCAACCAAAGATCTTCTTTTGCTAAAACCAAAACCAGATCTCAAGTTGCTGGAACCAGACAAAAAGTTTGGGCTCAAAAAGGTACTGGTCGTGCTCGTCACGGTAACAGAACTGCTCCAATCTTTGTCGGTGGAGGCATTGCTCTCGGTCCAAAAGGTGATCAAAACTACCTTCTTAGCCTTAACAAGAAAATGAAAAAAGTGGCTGTAAATTCACTTTTATCTAAATTTGCTAAAGAAAAGAGAATTCTTATAGTTGAACAAATCAACACTTTAACTCCAAAAACCAAAGAAGCGTTAAAACTTATTACTGGACTTAAAGCCAAGAATGAAGTATTATCTAAAAGTTCAAAAGTTGGTATAATTACCACTAAAACATTGACTAATGTTAAAAGAGCTTTTGGAAATTTGGAAAAAGTAAATCTTTTGTCCCTTAAATCATTAAATACTTATGACCTTGCCAATCAACAATTTTTGATTGTCAGCAAAAAGGCCTTAAAACATTTTTCTAGATAAACATGACCCTCATAAGTTCACAACACATTATTTTAAAACCAATTATTACTGAGAAAGCTCTTATAGAGCAGTCTAAAGGTAAATACTCTTTTTGGGTTAGCGTTTCAGCTAACAAAAACCAAATTGGTGCTGCCTTTCAAGAAGTATTTGGTGTTAAACCTTTATCTGTCAACACAACCACTCTTAAAGGAAAACTTAAAACTGATTGGAAAAAAAGAAAACCAATTCAAAAACCTGATCAGAAAAAAGCTTTGATCACTGTTGGAAAAGATCAAAAAATCGAATTATTAACTCTAAACAAATAATTATGATAGGTGCATTATTAACCATTAAAAAGAAACAAAGCGGACGTGACTCTCAAGGTCATGTTTCAGTTAGACATCGCGGCGGAGAACACAAGCGCTATTTAAGAGAAATCGAATGGAATCGAAATAAAACCGATATTAAGGCAAAAGTTACTGCAATCGAATACGATCCAAACCGAACTGCTGATATTGCCGTTTTATCTTATGAAAATGGTGCTAAAACTTATATTTTAGCTTCAACCAATTTAAAAGTCGGCGATGTTGTTGTTGCTTCTCAAAATGCTCCAATTAAAGATGGAAACTGTTTACCATTAAGAAACATCCCAGTTGGTGTTCCTATTCATGCTTTAGCTTTCCACAAAGGCAGACCAGCTCAATTAGTAAAAAGTGCAGGTTCTGCAGCCTATGTTCAAAGCATAGACGGTGATAAAGCTACTATTAAATTACCATCAGGCGAAATTAGAATTTTCCATGCTGACGCTCAAGCTACTATTGGCCAAGTTGGAAATTCTGATCACAGCAATCAAAAATTAGTTAAAGCCGGTGATTCCCGACATCGAGGTATCAGACCATCTGTCCGAGGTGTTGCTCAGAATCCTCACTCCCATCCACATGGAGGTGGTGAAGGTCGAAGCTCTATTGGTATGAATCCAAAAACACCATGGGGTAAATCTGCTTTCCGAAAAACTAGAAAGCGAAAAAATGCATCTAATAAATTAATTGTTAAGCGCAAAAGCAAATAAACATGTCTAGAAGTTCAAAGAAAGGTCCATACATCGATCAAAACATTCTAAAAAAAGTTGCTAACAAACAGGGTTCAACCCCAGTTAAAACTTATGCCAGATCGAGCCAAATCGCTCCAGATTTCATCGGCACAAATTTCGAAGTCTACAATGGCAAAAAATTTATAAATGTCTATGTTACTGAAGAAATGGTAGGACATCGTTTTGGAGAATTCGCTCCAACAAGAACCTTCAAAGGTCATGGACGTGTCGTTAAAAGAGTTATTGAAAAGACATAAACTATGGCAAAAACTATTAATAAAAAAACTACAAAAACTGTGGTCGATAAAAAACCAGTAGTCGCAAAAACCAAAAAGACTGCTGAAGTAAAATCCGAACCAGTTTTTAAAGTGGCAAAATATATCAATAAGAATGTCATGATTTCGCCTCGTAAGCTCAGATTACTTGCAAACGATATCAAGAAATTAGCTCCAACCGAAGCTTTATTGAGACTTAAATTTACCAATACTAAATCTGCTCGAATTTTAGTTCGTGCTATCCAAAATGTTATTGCTGATGCAAAAAACAATTTTGGCATGGACATTGAAACCTTAAAATTCGACACCATCCAAGTTAACGAAGGTCTTAAAATCAAAAGAATGGATAAATCCCACGGTTCTCGATTTGCTCGAGGTCTTATGATGAAGAGACACAGTCGTCTACTAATAAATGTTAAGGGAGTTCAAAAGTAAAACTATGGGTCAAAAAGTAAATCCAATTGGTTTTAGATTAGAAACTGTCAAAAACAGTCCAGAATGGCAATCATCCTGGTATGCCAATACCAAACAGTACGGAATTTATCTTCTCGAAGATAAAAAAATTAGAGATTATCTTCAAAAGAAACTCTATTCTGCTGGTGTTGTTTCATTAAAAATCGAAAGATCTGTTAAAAAAATTAAATTAATTATCGTCGTTTCTCGACCTGGCTTAGTCATCGGTCGCGGTGGTAAAGAATTGGAAGTCTTGAAAAAAGATATTCAAAAACTTATCGCTAAAGTCCCTGGCAAACAAAGCATCGAAATCCAAGTCGAAGAATTCAAACATGCCGATCTTTCAGCTAAATTAATTGCTGAAAAAGTAGCATATCAACTTACCAAAAGAATGCCTTACCGCCGAGTCGTATTATCTGCAATGGAAAAATCCATTTCAGCTGGTGCCAAAGGTATTAAGATTATTCTTTCTGGAAGAATCAACGGATCCGAAATCGGACGCCGAGAAAAATTCTCAGAAGGTAAAGTACCATTAAGTACTATCCGATCAATCATTGATTATCACGAATGTCCATCATTAACCCGATCAGGTTATATTGGCGTAAAAGTTTATTTGTGTTTAGGCTAAACCATTATGTTGCAACCAAGTAGAACCAAATATAGAAAACAATTTAGAGGAAAAATGCGAGGAAACTCAAAAGGTAATTTAGTTGCCTTTGGAGATTTCGGTCTCAAGTCTCTCGAATGTGGCTGGGTCACAGCTAATCAAATCGAAGCTGCAAGACGCGCTATTGCTCATGCTACCAAAAGAAACGGTCGTATGTGGGTCCGTATTTTCCCAGATAAACCTGTCACTGAAAAAGGTTCAGGTGCTCCATTAGGTGCCGGAAAAGGTGACGTCAAAGGTTATGTTTCCGTTATAAAACCAGGTCGAATTATGTTCGAAGTTTCTGGTGTTAGCGAAGCAGACGCTAAAGTCGCCTTGAAACTAGCTGCTGCTAAATTACCATTAGTTACCAAAATAGTTAATAGAAAATAAGGGTGGACTTTATGAAAAAAACTGATAAAATTTCCTACAGACAAAAGAGCAGTGAAGAATTGACTAAAAACTTATCTGATCTTCGAAATAAACTGGTTGAAACTAAAGCTAAATTAGCAAGTGGAACCCAAAAAGACACCTCAGTCTTTGAAAAAATTAAATATGAGATAGCATATATCTCTACTCTTTTAACTGAAAAAGAACATGACAAACAAAATTAATAAAACTGGAAAAACATTTGAAGGCACTATTGTCTCTGATAAAATGGCCAACACAATTGCTGTATCTCTTGAATACACCAGCAGACATCCGATTTATAAAAAAATCGTCAGTAAACACAAAAAGATTTATGCTGAAAACAATCTTTCAGCTAAAGTCGGTGATAGAGTTAAGGTTCTCGAGACTCGTCCGCTCAGTAAACTTAAAAGATTTACTACTTTAGAAATCATTAAAAAAGCCTAATTATGTCAGTCCAATTAAGAACTATAATGAAACCAGCAGACAATTGCGGCGCTAAACTCGTCCAAGTTGTCCATGTCTACCGAGGTCATTTCCACAAGAAAGGATCAATTGGTGATATCGTTCTTGCTGTTGTTAAAGATGCTATTCCAAACGGTTTAGTTAAGAAAAAAGAAAAAGTTAAAATGGTTATTGTTCGAACCAGAAAAGAATTTGGCCGAGCTGATGGATCATACATTCGTTTTAGCGATAATGCAGGTGTTATAATTGATTCTCAAAATAACCCACGAGGTACTCGTATCTTCGGGCCAATTGCTCGTGAAATTAAAGATTTAGGATTTAATAAAATAGCCTCCATGGCTCAAGAGGTGTACTAATATGAAAATACTTAAAGGTGATAAAGTTAAAGTACTTATCGGCAAAGATAAAAACCGTGATGGTGAAGTCTTAATGACTATGCCAAAAAAAGGTAAAATCGTTGTCAAAGATTTAAATATCTTTAAAAAACACGTTAAGCCATCTCAAGGTCAAAAAGGCGGTATTATTGAAAAAGAAAGAGCCCTTTTAGTTTCAAAAGTTGCCTTAATTTGCCCAGAATGTAAAAAAGCAACTCGTGTTGGTTATAAAATTGATAAATCCGGTGAAAAATACAGATTTTGCAAAAAATGCGAAGCTCTCATTCCAAACACCACGATTAAAAAATAATTATGTTAAAAAATATTATTAATACCACTGTTAAAGAAACCTTGACCAAAGAACTCGGTTCCAAAAGAAACGTTTTCTCTTTGCCACGCCTTGATAAAGTGGTTATCAATTACCGCGTTAACGATGCTCGTGAAAGTCAAGAATCACTCGCAGCTGCTACCAATGAAATCGTTGCTATTACCGGTCAAAAACCAAAACTTTGCCGCGCTAAAAAAGCAGTTTCTTCATTCAAAGTCAGACAAGGTGATCCATTAGCTCTTAAAGTTACTTTAAGAGGTGCCAGAATGTACGATTTCGTTGAAAAGCTATTCAATATAGTTTTACCTCGTTTGCGTGACTTTAAAGGTCTTCCATTAAATGCTTTTGATTCTGAAGGTAATTATAACTTTACTATTAAAGATCAAACCTATTTCCCAGAGATCAATCTTGATAAAATAAATCATATTAGATCTATTCAGGTAACATTAGGTATAACTGCCTCTTCAAAAGAAGATTCAAAAATGTTACTATCGACCCTAGGTCTTCCATTTGAAAAAAAGGAAAATAACTAACTATGGCTACTACAGCAAAAATTGTCAGAGAAGATAAAAAACTAAAATTTAGCGTACGACATCATAATCGTTGTCATATCTGTGGTCGTCCTCGTGGATTTATTCGTTTATTTGGCGTTTGCCGTCTTTGCTTCCGCAAATTGGCACATCAAGGGATGCTTCCTGGTGTAAGAAAAGCCAGCTGGTAAATTTAAAAATATATGATGCAATCAATCTCAACTGATTTCTTAATTAGAATTAAAAATGGCTACCGAGCAGGTAGAAAAACCATTGATGCTCCTGTTTCCAACTTCACTGTCAGCATGGCTGAATTATTGAAAAGATACAGCTTCATTACTGATTTTTCTATTGAAGGTGATGTCAAAAAAGTTATGACTCTTAAACTCGCTTACGAAAATAGTGAGCCAAAAGTTTCTGATGTCCAACTTTTCTCCAAGCCTGGCCGAAGACTTTATGAAAAATCTTCTTCCTTACCTTGGGGCAAAACTCCTAAATCATTAATTATTATCTCCACCTCCAGTGGTGTTATGTCTCAAAAAGAGGCTAAAACCAAAGGTTTAGGCGGAGAAGTTATCGCAGAAATTTATTAACGACTATGTCCAGAATAGGTAAACAACCAATCACTATCCCTGCCGGAGTCACTGTCACTATCAATGACAACAAAGTTAATGTTACTGGTCCAAAAGGTAATATCGACTTAATTGTTGCCCCTCGAATTAAAGTTGAAATAATCGATGGTCAAGTTGTTGTTACTCGCCTTGGCGAAGACAAAAAAACCCGAGCTAACCATGGCACAACTCGTGCTCATATTAATAATATGATCCTTGGTGTTCAAACCAATTGGAAAAAAGAATTGGAAGTCCGAGGAACTGGTTATAAAGTTCAACTCAATGGTAATAAAATCAGATTAAATGTCGGATTTATTCACCCAGTTGATATTGTTGCTCCAACTGGAGTACAATTCCAAGTTGCAGACGATACAAAAATTACTGTTTCTGGTGCTGACCGAACTATGGTTGGCCAAGTAGCTAGTAATATTCGCAAAGTCAAACCACCTGAACCTTACAAGGGTAAAGGTATTCGATATATTGACGAATTTATAAAACTTAAGGCTGGTAAAAAAGCTAAAGCCTAATTAAAACCATGATTACACATAACGCAAAACTTAGAAGAGCAAAAAGAGTCAGAGGCAAATTAGCCCTTAATTTGGGTATTCCTCGTCTTTCTGTTTTCCGAAGCAACCAACATATTTGGGCCCAAATAGTCGACGATAAACACGGCCGAACTTTAGTTTCAGCCTCCACAAAAAGCGTTGAAAAATTAAAAGGTACCAAAGTTGAAAAAGCCTTCGCTGTTGGTGAAGCTATCGCTAGCTTAGCTCAAGAAAAGAAAATTAAAAATATTAGATTTGACCGTGGCGCTTACCGCTATCATGGTCGAGTTAAGGCCCTTGCTGAAGGTGCTCGATCTAAAGGTTTAAATTTTTAAAATATGGCACCAAATAATCAACAAAATAAAAGATTCGAAAGACCAGAAAAACCAGTCAGTGAATTTTCTGATAAAGTAGTTCAAATCAAAAGAGTATCTAAAAAAACTAAAGGTGGAAACCAAATCCACTTTACTGCATTAGTTGTCTCTGGAGACAAGAAATCTCGAGTCGGTGTCGGTCTTGGTAAAGCAAAAAGTGTTGCTGAAGCTATCCAAAAAGGTATCAAAAAAGCACAAAAATCCATGATTAATGTTCCAATTATTAATGGCACTATTCCTGGTTCACTCCAACTTAAATTTAAAGGTGCTATCGTTTTAATTCGTCCAGGTAAACAGGGAAGCGGTCTCATTGCCGGCGGTCCTGTCCGATCTGTTGTTGAATTAGCAGGTATCAAAGATGTCGTATCAAAAATTATTGGTTCTAAGAATAAATCAATAAACGTCTGGGCTACACTTAAAGCTCTTTCAATGTTGAAGAAATAATATGGAAATCCTACATCAATTAGAAAAAACTACTACTAAACAAAAAAGAAGAGTCGGCCGAGGAATCGGTTCTGGTAATGGTGGTCACACAACTGGCCGTGGTGCTAAAGGTGACAAAGTCAGAGGTAAAACCAAATTAACTTTTGACGGAACAAAAATCAAGAAATCCTGGATCAAAAGACTTCCTTTTATGAGAGGTAAAAATCGAACCAATAAAAGATGCGAATTCGCTTCTGTAAATCTTGGTCAACTCGAAAAATGGTTTAAAGCTGGCGAAACTGTCGATTTAAACACTTTAACTAAAAAAGCTAAATTATCTATAAAAGATCTTAATGGCAGAATTAAAATTCTTGCTGATGGTAAGCTAACAAAAAAACTTACTATTAAGGGAATTTTAGTATCTGAAAGTGCAAGTAAAAAAATAATCGCATTGGGTGGTAATATAGAATAATGAACCAGCTAACTAAGGCCCTGTCTCTTTATATTGAAGGAATAAAAACTCCAATATTTAGGAAAAAATTACTAATCACTTTGGGGATTTTAATCCTCTTTAGATTTATAGCTCACGTTCCAGTTCCAGGTGTCAATTTAGCTCTTCTCCAAAGATTTTTTTCACAAAATCAACTTTTATCATTATTGGACATTTTTTCCGGTGGTACTCTTGCTAATTTCTCGATTGCTGCTCTAGGTTTAAATCCCTATATCAATGCTTCGGTTATGATGCAGCTTCTCGGTCTTGTTTTCCCTCAAATTGAAGAACTCCAAAAAGAAGGGGAATATGGCCGGGCTAAAATTAATCAGTACACCCGTATTGCCACAATTCCGTTTGCTATCGTCAATGCTTTGGGTATGTTTGCTATTTTGAAATCTCAAAATATCATCACCACCTTTACTCCTATTACTATAGTAGCCATGATTGTCAGTATGGTTGCTGGCACCATGATCATGATTTTCCTTGGTGAACTCATCAATACTTTTGGTGTTGGCAATGGAATTTCTATGTTGATCTTTGCCGGTATCGTCTCAAGACTTCCAACTGGTTTCCTCAAGACCCTCAGTATTTCTGATTTCAATAACCCTCAGACTGGCTTAAATATGCTTATTTTTGCACTTTTAGCCGTCGCTTTGGTTATTGGTATCGTTATGGTTGAGGAAGCAGTTTTAAGAATTCCTATTCACTATGCTAAACGGGCTCAAGTCACTTATTTGCCTATTAAAGTAAATACTGCCGGAGTCATGCCTATTATCTTTGCCGTATCCTTAGCCACTGCACCATCTCTTATTGGACAGTTCCTCGGGAAAGTTCCCAATCATTTAATTTCTAGTTTTGCCCTAGCTTTGGCTGATTTCTTTAAAACTGGCTCATATGTCTACATGGTTTTCTACTTCTTTTTAGTTATTGGCTTTACCTTTTTCTACACCTCAGTTATTTTCAAACCCAAAGATATTGCCGATGAATTAAGAAAATCCGGTGGATTTATGCCTGGCATCAGACCTGGTATTGCTACAGAAAAAAGACTTCAATTTTTAATTAATCGTGTCATTATAATTGGAGCTGTCTTCCTAGGTTTTATTGCTGTGGCTCCATCAGTGGTCCAAAAAATTACCGGAATTACCACTTTAACTATTGGTGGTACCAGTGTTCTTATCGTTGTCTCAGTGGTCATTGAATTGACTCGTCGGCTTGAGAATGTAGTCCAAATGTATAATTACGAAAAAATTTCTTATTAATTACCAAAAAATAAAATGTCATTAAACTTATTCATCATCGGTCCATCAGGTTGCGGCAAAAGCACTCAAGCCAAGCTTATTGCTGAAAAATACAACTTAAAACATTTTTCCATGGGTCAATTATTAAGAGATGAAATGGCTGCCAAATCAGAACTTGGCCTCAAAGCTCAATCTTATGTCGATCAAGGCATCTGGGCTCCAGATGATCTCGTTATCGCCATTCTTAAGGATAATCTTCAAAAAGTTAACAATGAAAACTTCATTGTCGATGGATTCCCTCGAATGTTAATTCAAGGTGAAGAAATCGAAGCCTATTTGAAATCAAACAACAAACCTATGTCTGCCTTAATATTTTTAGATGTCACCTTTGAGGAAATCATGGCTCGTCGGCAAAGACTTGGCCAAACATTCCAAGATGCCGCTCGTACCGATAACACTCCTGAAGCTATTGCTCAACGTCAAAAATCATATGACGATACCATTAATCCAATCTTAGATTATTTTTCTCGATCCGAAAGATTAATCAAGGTGGATGGTAATCGTCCTGTTGAGCCTATTATTGGTGACATTTGCCAAATTATTGATAAAATTAGTAAATAACCAATTATGCCAAAAGAACCAACAGTCAAAGGACAAGTAACAGAGGTATTGCCTAATGCACTATTTCGCGTTAAACTCGAAAACGGTAACGAAATCATTGCTCATTTAGCCGGAAAACTCAGAATGAACCATATCCGGGTTATGGCTGGTGATTTTGTTTCAATGGTCTTAAGTCCAGAAGGTGAAAAGGGCCGGATCGTCTATCGCATATAAATTTAAATTTAGTCTTTGATATTGTGATCTTTTTAGGTTACAATATCCAAGTTCCTATGAAAGTCAAATCTAGTATCAAACGTCGCTGTAAAAATTGTAAAATTGTGATCCGAAGAGGAGCACGACGTATTATTTGTTCTACAAAAAAGCATACCCAGAAACAGGGTTAACTATTAATATGAGAATTGTCGGTGTTGAAATTCCAGATAACGAAAGAGCCCAAATCGGCTTAACTCGTTTTTTTGGTATCGGAAAAACTAATGTTAAAACTTTGGCTAAAGCAGCCGGTATAAATTTAGATACTCGTATCAAAGATCTTACTCGTGATGATGTTGCCAACTTAATGAAAGCCCTCGAAACTTTTAAAATCGAAGGTGATCTTAAAAAAGAAATTCGTGAAAACATTGATCGGTTAAAAGCTATCCGAACATACCGAGGAATTCGTCATATCGTTAGTTTACCAGTTCATGGTCAACGCACTAAAACCAACTCTCGTACCCGAAAAGGTAAGAAGAAGACAGTCGGTTCGTTAACCAAGGAAGCTTGGGCAAAAATCGAAGCTCAACAAAAAGCTGCATCTGGCGGTTCTTCAAAATAAACATTTAAAATAATATGGCAGAAAAAACTACTACATCAACTACTACCGCTAACAAAACTGTAGCTAAGAAAAAAACCTACAAAAACGTTGCTGAAGGCAGATTATATATTCAATCTTCTTTTAATAACACTATTGTTACAGTAACCGACACTAAAGGTCGAAGCTTGGCTTGGTCAAGTGCAGGTCATTGTGGATTTAAGGGTGCAAGAAAATCAACTCCATTTGCCGCTACTACTGCAATTGAAAAAACCCTTGAAGAAGCTAAAAAATACGGTGTTAAAAAATTAGCAGTTTATTTGAAAGGTCCTGGTGCTGGTCGTGATGCAGCTTTGCGTTACCTCCGGACCAAGAGAGATTTCGATATCGATATGATCTCTGATGTCACTCCCATTCCACACAATGGTCCACGACCTCCAAAACAACGCCGTGTTTAATTTATCCTTTAATAACTTTTTAAACTAATTTATGTCCAGAATTACATTAGACGCAAAATGCAGACTCTGTCGAAGAGAAGGCACAAAACTTTACCTTAAAGGTGATCGTTGTTTATCAGCTAAATGTCCTTTAGAAAAGAAAGGTGCAGTTGCTCCTGGTATGCACGGTGTTAAAACCAATTCCAAGCCTACCGATTACGGTATTCAGCTCAGAGCTAAGCAAAAAGCTAAAAGAATTTACGGAATTCAAGAAACCCAATTCAGAAACTATTTTGATAAAGCTAAAAGACTTAAAGGTCTTGTTGGTGACAACTTAATGGTTTTATTGGAAAGAAGACTTGATAATGCTATATACAAATCTGGTCTTTCTCTTTCTCGAAGTAGTGCAAAACAATTAATTAGTCATGGACATGTATTAGTTAACGGAAAAACATTAAACATTGCATCTTCTGAACTTAAAGTCGGTGATACCATCGCTTTATCTCCAAAGATCATTGAAAAATTTCAAGACATTTTGCCAATTAAAGATGCAGACTTCAAAGCTCCAAGTTGGTTGGATGTAATTAAAAAAGATCACTCTGCCAAAGTTACTTCTTTGCCTCTTTGTGAAGAATTAACCAATGGTATCGATGTGAATTTAATTGTTGAATATTATTCTAGATAAAAATTAAAGGAGACCATATGATTGATACAAGCAAATTCAATATCAAAGCAGTCAAGACTTCCGAAAACTACGGTAAGTTCGAACTTAGTCCTCTTTTTGGCGGTTTAGGCCACACCTTAGGAAATAGTTTACGACGAGTTCTTCTCATTACTATTCCTGGTGCTGCTATTACTCGCATCAAAATCGATGGTGCAAACCATCTTTTTACAACTCTTCCAGGTGTTAAAGAAGATTTAGTTGAAGTTTCTTTGAATCTTAAAAAAATCAAATTTGCCTACAGCAAAGATGAACCTATTACGCTTCACCTCGAAAAGAAAGGTCCAGGTGTTGTCACCGCTGGTGATATTACCGACAATGATCTTTGTAAAGTTACCAACCCAGATCAAGTCATTGCTACTTTAGCAGACAGCAAGTCTACTCTTAAAATGGATCTTACCGTTGAAAGAGGAGTTGGATACACTTTAGCAAAAGAACAAAAAACTGATGTTGTTGGCGAAATCATCCTTGATGCCGCTTTCACTCCAGTTATCAAAACTAACTACGCTGTTGAACCTACTCGTTTAGGTAAAAAATCTAACTACGACAAATTAACCATGGAAATCTGGACTGATGGTTCAGTTGATCCATTATATGCTCTTAAGTTAGCTGCTAACGATTTAATCAATTCTTACAGCCAAATTGCTGATCCAAAAGAATTTGAAGATGAAGTCATCACTATTTCTTCAACTCCATCAAATTCTGGTTCTGACATTTCTGTAGAAGAAATTGAATTACCACTTCGCGTCACTAACGCTCTTAAAAAAGCTGGTTATCCAACCATTGAAGCTTTATTAAAAGCTGGCCGACTCGATGTTAGCAAAGCAAAAAACGTTGGTGAAAAATCATTAAAAATCATTGACTCTTGGTTAAAGGAACGGGGTTTTACCTGGAAATAAATTATGAAACATCGTATTTTTGGAAAAAAATTAGGTAGAAACCACAACGAACGACAAGCTTTGTTCCGTTCTTTGACTCGATCCATGTTCACTCATGGTTCAATCGAAACTACCGATGCAAAGGCAAAAGCAGTCATTCCATTAGTGGAAAGATTAGCTTCAACCATCGTCAGTAAGCCAGAATTAACAGCTCGACGCGAAATGTTTAGACATCTCCAAGATCAAACTTGGGTCAATAATGTTGTCACTACATTCAAATCTACTTTTGGTGATCAAAAATCAAACTTTACTAAAGTAACTAAAATTAAATATCGCTATGGTGATAATGCTTTAGTTGTTAAGTTAAGCTTTGTTAAACCAGTCAAATTCTCTGTTAAAAAAGAAGAAGTTGCAGTTGAAAAAGTTGAACCTAAAGCAAAGAAAACTGTCGCTAAAAAAGCAGTTAAAACCGTCAAGAAAGTTAAAGCTGTAAAGGAGACAAAATAATGAACGCAAAAACTACCGTATTAAAAGGTGCCGCAGTTGAAAGAAATTGGGTCTTAATCGATCTTAAAGGTAAATCAATTGGTCGTGCATGTACCGAAATAGCTAAACTATTGATGGGTAAAGATAAACCAACATTTTCTTATCATCGTGATGATGGTGACTATGTTGTTGCCATAAATGCCTCTGAAATCGTTGCTACTGGTAATAAAACCAAACAAAAAGTTTATTACCATCACACTCCATGGGCTGGTCATTTAAAAGAATTAACTTTAGCTGAATTACTTAAAAAGGATCCACGCTTAGTTATTGAACATGGTGTTTTAGGAATGCTTCCTAAAAATAAACTCCGTGATGTCAGAATGACCCGATTAAAAGTTTTTGTTGGCGCTGAACACATTTACGCTGACAAATTAGCAAAATAAAGACTATGGCAGCAAAAACAACTAAAACAACTAAAAATACTTACACTTACGCAGTCGGCCGACGAAAATCTGCCGTTGCTACAGTCAAGCTATTCTCTGGAAAAGGTGAAACTTTAGTCAATAAAATTGCTATCGATAAATACTTCCCAGGTGCTACTGATAAAATTAACTACGATAAACCTTTCGCAGTTACCCAAACTTTAGGCAAATATCATTTTGAAGCTAAAGTTACTGGTGGTGGCAAACAAGGTCAAGTCGAAGCTTTAATGCTCGCATTAGCTCGCGCTCTCAAAGCCATCAATGAAGTTTTCAAACCTGCTTTACACGAAGTTGGTTTATTAACTGTTGATTCACGCGTTAGAGAAAGAAGAATGGTTGGTACTGGCGGTAAAGCTAGACGCCAAAAGCAATCTCCAAAGCGTTAATACACTTTTGTATTCACAAGCCCCGCATCCGTGCGGGGCTTTTTGGTTATACGACGCAATCCAATCGGTTGAGATTGTTCTAACAATAGGTTAATCTTCACCATGAATAAAGAAGCAGGCTTTGATCGCAGAATATCTCAGGAAATACCAATAAATCCTGAAGATGTTTGGGGAAGTGATTTTAGAATAGTGGAAATCGTTGCCAATGGTACCGGAAAAGATTTTAAAATCACCGGTCTTAATTTACCCAGAGAATGGGAATTAAAACTCGATAATTTGAAAGCCATCAGTCCTCAAAGAATGACAGATTTTTACACCAAAATTTGTTCTGATTGGGATTTTTCATTGGAAAGCCTGAAACTTGATCCAAACAATGTTCTCAAAGAAGTTCAAATCAAAAACAACAAAACAAATACAATTTCAAAATTGCATTTAGCTAGTTTTCCTTTTGAAGAAAAGGGCATCTATGAGGCAGAGAATTTAACTACTATTGATGCTGCTTTTATTTTTCAAGAAATAGGTGCCTCGTATCTAAAAAGTATCTGGAATGAAAATGACTATGCGTATATCGGAGGTAATAGAATAAGCATGGGAGGTGGTTTTGGACCAGACGGATTAAAAGTACCAAAAAAATATTTTGAAAGCCAGGATACTGTAACTAATTCCTATTATCAGGAAAAATTTATCTATAACGCTCACAATATTGCCGGTAGATTTGGTTTAGATTTACTAGATCTTGGTTTTAATGACAGGGGAATATTAAATTTTGTCAGTGTTCAAGGTGATCGGACCACTTATGCTTTAGAAAATAGAAACGATCCCAAATATCATAGCCATAACGTGGACACTCCCGAACAAGCCGCTGTCTTACACAATATTGTAGCTTCACACATTAATTTTCTCTTAGAAAAAGATAATTATTAAATTATTCTTATAATCCCATGTCAATTGAAGGAATTAACGTAAACAAAGAGAGAATTTATAATACTATTCAAATCTCTTTAAACGCCAGAGAAAACAGATATGGTATTTTTGAAAAAGAAATTAAAGCCCCTGAAGAAGAATTTATAAAACTCATAAAAGATTACGGACAAAATACCAATGATGATAATTTTGCCTTAAATGCCCTTTTCTTTACTACCAGTTTAATTCATGCAGAAAACACAGAGTTGTTTTTTAAAAAGTTTTCTGAAGCAGAACTATTAAACAAATATGCCTGGATATTTCAGCCGGAAAAAGTACTCGATGCCGATTCAAATGGCATTGATGTTGAAAAAGAATGTAAAAATTTTTTCAGACCCGGGGGATACAACAAAACTACTTTTTCTCAATGGGTTCATAATTGTTCGGTTCTTCAAAATAAATTTGGGGGAGACATGAAGAATTTTTTTAAAGCCAATAATGATGATTCTACTAAAATAATTGAATCATTGGTTGTAAAACCAAGAGCAAAAACTTCAAAAAAACCTGATTTCCGGCGTTACGGTCCCAAATTATCACGTTTATTTGTTCAGTGGGTGGATCAATATGGTTTTTACGAATTAAAAAACACCCAAAACAACGGCATACCTGTTGATTTTCAGGTTTCAAGAATTATGATTCAAACCAAAGGAATTGAACTGGACAAACCAACTGGGACTCATCACGTTTCGGTTAGAACTTTACTGCCTTTGTTGTCTGAAATGTGTTTGGAAAACAATTGGCAAACCCGTGAAGTTTCGGAAACTCTTTGGTATATTGGCAGTAAATGCTGCAACAAAGAAAGGCACGATCTGTGTCCGCTTGAAGAAACGTGTGATTCCATGATCTCTCGTGATAGTTATGATTCAAACGGTCTTTTTGATCCTCAAGATACTGGTAGGTATAATTCAAAATAGCTTGTATAATCAATACATGAATTTATTTCAAGCAATCGTTTTAAGTATAGTTCAGGGAATCGCTGAATTTTTACCAATCTCTTCAAAAGGCCATTTGAACATTTTTCAGCATTTATTAGGTCTTCAGCCATCAATCACACTTGATATTTTTCTTAATACTGCCACTCTTTTTTCAGTCTTTTTCTTTTTCCGAAAGCAAATTCCATATTTTATAAAAAATTTAAAATATATTATTATCGCCACCTTGCCCACAGTTTTGGTTACCCTTATATTCCGTCATAAAATCGATGCTGTTTTTACCAACACCCATATCTTGCCGCTTTTCTTCTTGGTTACTTCAGCTTTTATTTTATCCACAAAATATTTATATAAAAAGGAAATCAGGATGGATTGGAAAAGAGCCTTAATAGTTGGATTATTCCAGTCTGTAGCCATATTGCCCGGTGTATCCCGTTCAGGTTCAACTATTTTTGCTGGCTTATTGGTTGGTCTGTCTGCCGTTGATGCATTTAATTTTTCTTTTTGTCTTTTAATCCCTGCTTCTTTTGGGGCATTAGTGTTTGACGCTAAAGATTTAGTAGGCGCTAATGTATTTCAACTAAACTACATTATTGCCTTTATCGTTACGTTTTTTGTGGGTCTTGGTGCCCTAACTGTCTTAAAAAAATTGCTAGTCAGCCGAAAATTGTGGTATTTCGGGATCTATACACTTATTTTGGCAATCATCACTTTCTTTATATTGTAATAAATAATACACAAAACATTCTTTTTAGGCTATAATATGGTATGGCCAATCAAGAATTAATTGAATATATTCAAGCCCAGCTCGAAGAAGGAGTCAAGGTTGAGTCCATAAAAAAGCTTTTGCTTGAAAAAGGCTGGTCGGAAAAAGAGTTTGATGAAGCCCTAATCGACATCATCAAATTAAGCGTCGATCAAGTTAATGCTCCCAGCACTAAAACAGACTTTTATTCCTCAACTCCCTCGGAAAAAAAAGACAATATTGTCGAAAATTAGCACTCGCCGGTTCGTTCGTTTAATCTGTCTAAAACCAATTTTTTTAAATTCTCAGTCGCAATCTTAGTTATTTTCTTAGTCTTAACCTCTTTATTACTTTTTTTATTTTCAGGTTCCACCTGAAAAACTAATTCTTGCTCGAATTCTTGATTTATATCCATAAAATTAAAAAAATAATAAGTTTACTTTTCTCCGCTCATATATTCTTTCCAGATCAAATATAATCTGCTGGTCGAGAATGCGTCACGGGAAACATAGTCAGCTATCGTATTATATTCTTTCTTTTCAAATAGGGAAGTAACTTCACCTCCCGACACCCCAGCTTCTTTTGGATTTTCCACCCCAAAAGCCTTGCATAGCATTTCCAGTTTAAAAGCGCTGTGTTGACCGCTTCCTTGTCTTATTTTATTTTGCAGATCAATAACATCATCCGACCATTTTTTAATTGCCATTGGCACCTTAACTCTATTTATTCCTGATCTGATTATTAAATATGGAAAATCAAAATTATCGCCGTTATAAGTAACAAATTTCTCGTATTTTTCGGTTATTTCCCAAAATCTTTTTAAAAGGTTTTTTTCATCAGCAAAACATTCATAAGAATAAGCCTCGCTTTCTGGAACTAGCTCTCTAGATTCGCCAGGAGTTAAACATAAAACAATACCTCTGTCTGTTCCGGGATTGTAGCAGCCAATAGCACAGACAAAACCAAAAATCGAAAATAAAGCTGTTTTCTTTTTGGCTTCTTCTTTATCTTCATCATTTTTAAGCAAATTATTGAGCAAATAATCCTGTTCTTTAGCATCCAGTTCTTCAAACTTCTTGCCTACAGTTTCAATGTCAAATACTAAAGTTGGCACAGTGGGGGAATAATTGGCGGTTTCTTCATTATCGACCACCTGGCAGCTATCAATAATCAATCCGACTTTACCGTTGTATTCTTGTGACTTTCCGTTTAATTCTATTATTTTGCCAACTTCAAAATTGCAGTGGGCAATATTATTGTTCCAAATTTTAGCCTCAATCTTACCTGACGAATTGCTTAATTCTAAAACGTAATAAGCATCACCTGATTTGGTTTGTTTGGTCTCTTTGCTGACAACTAAAAAATGACGATCGCGGATTAGTTCATTTGGGGTAATATTTATGGCCATAATTTAATAATTATAACCTAAAAGTTCAGAATCTCGACCGCCTTAAGTTTACTTTTTAATCCCTGTTTAATGCTGATTCTCGACTTGGGCACTCCTAACTCTTTAGCTAGAATATCAATCACAGCTTTATTGGCTTTTCCTTTTTGAGGAGTTACAGTCACAAAGACTTCCCAATGGTTTTCATCCTTTTTGATTATTTCGTTTCTAGAGGCCCCAGGCTTAACCTTAATGTAGATTGTCATATGGGTATTTTATATTGATACTTCGATTATACTCGCTTTTTGATACTGTTTGATACAATTAGTTAATAAACTAATATAATTCCTTAAATATGGGAAAAAATAAAAATGATATACACATATAATATGTATTCAAAATTTGACTTACATATTATAAGTGTTATAATTCCGGCACTATGAATCCTTTGATTACAGCTGGCGAAGAGGCACCAAAAGTAGTTAATGCAATTATTGAAATTGCAAAACAAACTTCCAATAAATATGAGTATGATGAGGAACTTGATATCATCAAACTCGACCGCGTGCTCCATTCTCCAATGTTCTATCCAGTTGATTACGGTTTTATTCCTGAAACCCGCTCTAAAGACGGGGATCATCTTGATATTATGGTTATAACTAATTCCCCCGTATTCACTGGCTGTCTAATGGAAGTCAGACCGATTGGTGTTTTAATCATGTCTGATGAACATGGTGATGATGAAAAAATTCTTGCCGTGCCTTTAAAAAATCCAAATTATGCCGAAATTAAAAGTCTTAAAGACGTATCTCCTCATATACTAAAAGAACTGGTTCACTTTTTCACCGAATATAAACGTCTTGAAGAAAAAAATGTTGAAGTCAAAGGCTGGCTTGGACGCAAAGAAGCTCGCCAAATCATTGTTGATTCAATGAGAGTATACAAAGAAGAGCAAAAAGAAAAACTCTCTCAAATTGCCGCCAACCCCGAAGCGTAACCTCTATCTACGTACTGGTGTGAGGTCTGCCTGATCTTTCTTCAATACTTGAACTGATTTTAGATATCAAATACAAGGTGTATAAGCCCGCCAAACCTACGATTATATAGATTATCCTAGCAAGAATGCTTCCAGCACCAAATATTGTATCGATAAGGTTAAAACCAAACAAGCCGACAAGACCCCAATTTAACGCTCCGATGATTATTAAAACTAGAGCAACGTAATCTAATGAATTAACTCGATTCATTTTGATAATCACCTCCTTAAAAGAATTTGTAATTCTTCATTACAATTATCTCAGCCAATTTTCAAAGAATTATAAGAATTACACAAGAATTCATTGAGTTAATGTTTGCCAATTATCCTCGTAATCTTTGAACTTTCTTTCAAATTCTTCTCGTGAAGTCAAAGGAATCTCCAGTTCTTTTAATTTATTCTTCAAATACTCCAGACTATTTTCTTTTTCCTTCTCGGAACTCATTTTTTCCAGTTCAACAATATATCCATATCCTTTTGAATAATCAATGCAAACATTCATTTCTTGCCACCTATATTCCGTTCGGTTTCTGAACCATTTGATTTTCACTTTATAATCCAAAGCTAAAAACAGCTTTTCTAAGTTTTCAAAATCTTCAACTTTTGATTTAATTTCAATTTCTTCTCTCGATTCATCATGGATTTTTCCTTTCTTAAGCCAGACTTTGGAAAAATATTTATTTTTCTGAATTCTCAAATCTTGCGGTGTATCAAAATAATAGGTTTCCTGATAATCATCGCTTAGTTTTTCTGCGTTTTTATCAAAAAACTTTATTAATTCTTCATATTTTTCTTTGCTAATAAAACTTCTGATTTCAACTTCAATATTGTTCATTTTAAATATTTTGACAGATCTAATTTATATATGGTCGCAGCCGTTTTTTGCTTCTTCAGCAGTACATCCCGAACTGGTCTTTGTTATTGCTCGAAGATAAAACAAAATCGAATTGGTTCTGGTTGTCGTAATTTCAAAGCCGTTGTTTTCTAGTTTGTCGGTATAAACTAAGAATTTGCCGTGATTATACACATTTCTTAATGTATCTGTTTTTTCAAAAATATAATCTCCGTTTGGACACGCTTTAATAGAATTCATATCGCTTTGGCAATTTTCGGCAATTTCAATATCAGTCAGTTTATCTGGCAGTAAAACAATAGTTTCCGGCAGCACTTTGTAGGTGTAAACCAAGTCATGATAAATAAATATTGATATAACAATAATTATTAGTATAAAAATCCACAAAACTCCATGTCTCACATTTAAAATATACCATTTTTACTGAGGAGTTACAGGTGAGCTGACAATATAAATTATTCCATTATTAACTGGAATTGTTCCATCCACATTTGCATTTCCAAGACTAATATCTTGACCGCTTAAGGAAGTCATTCTATTTTTAATTTGATTGCTATCTAAAATTCCATAAACAATTTGCATTTTTAATTTATCGTTTAAAATATTGGTATTGCTGCCCGCACTATTTAATATGCTCTGCATATTATTGTTATCCAATGCAAAAACAGTGTATGGATCGCCGGAATTCAATATTCCATTCAAACCGGTATCATTAATTGCTTTTGTAAAAAGTCCTAAGGAATTATTGTGGCTTAAAGCATCTGTTATGCCAGTCGTACTGGTTGGCGCCGGTGTAATTGGTGAAACTGTAACTGTGGCCGTCATTGCATATGAAGGTGTTATGGTAGGAGTCGGAGTTGGCATTTGGCTAGGAGTCGGAGTTGGGCTAGTAACCAAACTGATTGGTCCGCTAGCTCTAACTATTAAAAAAACAATTAACAACACTCCTAAAAGTGCCAGCAATGCAATTATTATTGGTCTCATAATTATTTTGGTGGAATTAAAACTGAATCAATAACATGAATAACCCCGTTACTTGCTGGAATATCAACATCAATAATTTGGGCATTATTAACTGTTGCCGACATGCTGCTGATTTTTATTGTTAAACTCTGGCCTTCTAAAGTTTTTAAAATAGGCGACTTTAATAAATCTGTCGATGTAGTTTTCCCTGAAACCACATGATAACCTACAATTTTATTTATTTCGGCTGTGGTCCTTGGTAAACTTGGTTGATTATTGAAAAGCTTGGCCACAGCATCATCAGTCGGTGCAAAAATAGTGTAATTTCCGCCATCGCTTAAAGCTGAATTCAGATTACTTAATTTAATTGCTGCCACTGAATATCTAAAAGCTCCCAACTCATTAAGCGTGTCCACTATATTGGTAGTTGGTATTTGAGTTGGTGTGCCCGATGGAACCGGACTTATTAATTCTGGTGTTGGTATATTTGTAGTAGATGGTAAAGTTAAATTTCTTTTTATTACCGCCACCACCCCGCCTGCCAACATTAATATCACTACCGCCAATATTGCTGCTATGGATTTGTTCAATTTATTCCATAAATATTAATAATTAAATTCTAGGCAACAAGTCTCTTGTCCGAATAAGAAACGGGTAATAGTTTAGAAAGAACTATGCTTACTGCATTCTAACTTTCTTATTAAGCTCCTCTTCTGAAATTAATATATTATTATGAACATGCCCGACACAGAAAACAGCAAAAACATTTCTTCCCGCACCAATTTGAAAGCTGATGCAAATCCCGATAATGATCCGGTTTCCGAAGGAATGAACGAAGCTAAAAAGGAAACCACAAAAGATACCAACATTAATCAGCAAAAATTAGATAATTTATTATCTTTGTCTAATAATGTTATTTTTAGGACTACTACCATTTTCCCTTTGGATATTTTTCCAACCACTCTTGTTATCGACTATAGTCAAATTCACGTAATTTCTAAAATGTTTTTTCTGAGTGACCGGATCAGAAGTATCGATATTGAAAATATTGCCGAAGTAACGGCTGTAGTTGTTCCATTTTTTGCTACTTTAAATATTGTTGAAGCTTCTTCACCAACCACACCTATTACTTTAAAATATCTTAAAAAAGATCAAGCCTTAAAAGCCAGAAGAATAATCCAAGGTATGATTATTTCTAAAAAGATGGAAATAGATATTACAAAAATGAAAAACGACTCAGATTTAGTCCAAAAACTGGAAAAATTAGGCAGTAGCAAGAACTTTGGCGCGGTGTAATTCTTCTTTCTTTAATTGTCGGTAAACTAGAATCGTCAAAATTGCCGTAAAAATATCAAAACAGGAAAAGAATATTAAAGGAGCTGAATGGGTATGGGTAAATCTATAAATCTGGTAACCCGCAAATCCTACTAATGCCACTGCCACTACCGGATAAGCCCACATCTTTTTACTTAAAAGCATTGTCACCATAAATATTTTTATACATGCATGAGCCAGAAGATATATTGCTCCAAATCTAGCGCCGCCCACTGACAAGTGTTGGCCCAATCCGGTAATAAGATTGGCAAAAGTATCATCTGGATCTTGGCTCAATTCATGTTCGGTTAATAAAAGAACAATCCTGTCCATTCTTTCTGGTTTGGCTACATAAAAAAGAATTCCGCTTCCGATTATTTCCAAAATACCATCGATTCCTTTAATAATAATGCTGACTTCAAAAATTCTGAAAATTGTTTTGGCAAATTTTCTCAAAAAAGCGTTTATCTTTACCACGATATGATGTATTTCTGAAAGTATTTTGGCCATAAATATCACTTAATTATTTAAGAATTATAGCAAAAAACATCAAATCTACTATATATATAGTCCAGTTGAAATCCATAAAATACAAGCGAGTAGGGTTGAAGATCGATATTTCTTAATCGATCTGAAATCCGACGAAGTTTTGTTTACAAAACTGAGTCGGGAATACAGGATTCGAACCTGCAGCCTCACGGACCCCATCCGTGCGCGCTAGCCAATTGCGCCAATTCCCGAGAGTATCCTATTTTACTCAATCATATCTAAATTTCCAATAATCACTAGACAAATTCGCTAGTTTCTAAACATAAATTAACTTATGATTTTTCGTTTTAATTTTAACATTAAGCAAGCTACATCATGTTATACTTAATTCAACTTCGGTTTTTCTTCGGTTTTACTTATTGACTTAAGCGATCAAATTTTGTTATCACTATATTTGTTAAATAAAAAATGATTAAAGATAAAATGAAAAAAACAAAAATAAAGTCTGAGACTACAAACACTTCCAACATTCAAAATAAAAAGCTCGAAGCAGTTCGAGTTGCTATGGAACAAATTACTAAAGCCTACGGCGATGGTGCCATCATGAAAATGGGTGACCGAAGAGCCGATATGTCAGTCGAAGTTATTCCTACTGGTTGTATTCCTCTTGATATTGCCCTTGGTGTTGGTGGTCTGCCACGCGGCCGTATTAGTGAAATATTCGGACCAGAAGCTTCTGGAAAAACCACTGTCTGTTTACACTTAATTGCAGAAGCCCAAAAAATGGGTGGCACTGCCGCATTTATTGATGTCGAACACGCTTTGGATCCTGAAAGAGCCGCTACTGTTGGCGTCAATCTCGATAGTTTATTAATTTCTCAGCCAGACAATGGTGAACAAGCCTTGGAAATCGTTGAAACATTAGTTCGTTCCAATGCTGTTGATGTCGTCGTTGTCGATTCGGTTGCCGCATTAGTTCCTAAGGCCGAAATTGAAGGCGAAATGGGCGATTCTATGATGGGTGTTCAAGCTCGCTTGATGTCTCAAGCCTTAAGAAAACTCACTGGCGCTATTTCTAAATCTAAAACAGTAGTCATCTTTACCAATCAACTTCGCCAAAAGATAGGCGTAATGTTTGGTAATCCTGAAACTACTCCTGGTGGTTTAGCTCTAAAATTCTATTCCTCAGTCAGAATCGATTTGAGAAAAATTGCTAACATTAAAACTCCATCAGGCGAATCCATTGGTTCTCAGCATCGTGCCAGAATCATTAAAAATAAAATCGCTCCTCCATTCAAAGAAGCTGAATTCGATATTATGAATACCGAAGGCATCTCAGTATACGGCGGTCTAGTCGATTTAGCTGTTCAATACGGCATTATCACTAAATCTGGAGCTTTCTTCAAAATTAATGACCAAAACATTCAAGGTCGTGAAGGCGCTAAAAGATTCTTAAAAGAAAATCAAAACATCGCCGAAGAAGTAAAAGCCAAAGTTTGGGAAAAAGCTAAAAATAACAAAGAAAATGCATCTGTAAAAATAGGTGCTGGTGATGAAGAATAATAATTATGATTCTCGCCGCTATCAAAACTAGTCGTTTTCCTAGTCGGGTTTATTTAAAATTCTCAACTGGTTTGTTTTTCCCGTTTTTTATCGATGATATTGTAAAATTATCCTTAATAACGGGAGAAGCAATTGATGATGCCAAGTTTAATAAGATTATCACTGCCTCACTATCCTACCTCGCCTGGGAATATGGCCTCAAACAAATTGCCCTTTCTCCGAAGACTGAAAAAGTATTGCATCAAAAAATCAGCGGCTATCTGAAACGGGTTATTTTTAAATATAAATATCCAGAAAATTCGGCAGATTTAAAAGAAATTTCCTTTAATTGCATTCAAAAAATAAAATCCCAAGGATTGTTAAACGATAATGAATATATCGCTTATTTTATTAAAAAGCACTATAAAAAATCCAAGCGGGAAATAATTTATTTGTTGCAGCAGGAAGGGATAAATGTTGATTCTTTATCTCCCAGTCTATTTGGCGAAGAATCAGATTTGGACAAAATCAAAAAGTTGCTTGCCAAAAAAGTGTCAGACCCAAAGAATTTGGCTAACTTTGAATATAAAAACAAAATTACGGCTTTTTTGTACAGAAAAGGATTTTCCCTATCTAACATTAAAACCGCAATTGACGAGCTTCTTTATTCCAGGTAAAATACCTATAACTCAACTTTATATTTTAATTATTAATTACACAACTTTTTATTTACGCACCTACATGTCATTTAGATTATTTGGTTTTCTAATTTTGCCCAATCTTATATCCTAATTCGGGGGTGTCGTGTTGTAAAAAGTAACGGAGGTTATTATGTTAGATTATTTTTTATCGAAGGTTAAAGGTTTATTTTCGGTGCCTGAAACTGCTGGTAATACAGCTAAAAAAACCGAAACCCCAGTTATTACAAAAGTCAGTGTCGACAGTAAGGATGCAAAGGATTCCAAAGATACCAATAAAAATAGAGTGGTATTTGCGCCTAAAAAATCACAAGCTTCAGAACCTGCAGCTCCTGTAGTCACTGCTGTTGCTCCAGCTGTTAATACCGCTCAAGTCGAAGCTTCCATTCAACTTGCTTTGCAAAATGCTAAAAAGATTGAAAGTGAAGCCAAAGCTAAAGAAGCCGAAATTTTCCAGCGACTCGCTTCTCTTGATGAGAAAGAGCGTTACATGATCCAAAAAGAAAGAACACTTGACAGCCAAGCTGCTGAAATCAGAACTAAATTAGCTAGTGTTGATGATCTTTATAAAAAACAACTTGAAAAACTAGAAAATATTTCTGGACTCGACGTTGAAAAAGCAAAAAAATTAATCATCAGTAGCACTGAAAAGAAAATGACCAGTTGGATTGCTAAAAAGATCGAAGAAGCTAATGAAGAAATTAAAAGCAAAGAAGACGATTTAGCCAAAGAAATAATTGTTGATTGTATTCGACATGGTGTAACTGACTATGTCGCTGAATATACTGTCTCCACAATTTCTTTGCCAGACGAAAAGATTAAAGGTAAGATTATTGGTCGTGAAGGACGAAATATTCGAGCTTTTGAAAAAGCTACTGGTGTAGAGTTGGAACTTGATGAAACCAATGACATCAGAATTTCTTCTTTCGATTCTACTCGTCGTGAAATTGCCCGCATCTCTCTTGAAAAATTAATTAAAGATGGCCGAATTCAGCCTCTTAAAATTGAACAGCTTGTTGCTCAAACTAAAACTGAAATGGATAAAATCTTGACTAATGAAGGTAAAAGAATTTGCCAAGAAGTCGGCGTTTTCAATCTTCCAATCGATTTGATGAAAGAAATTGGAAAATATAAATACCGATATTCTTATGGTCAAAACCTTGCTAAACACACCATTGAGGCAACCAAAATTGCTACCGCTATTGCATATGAGCTAAAAGCAGATGTCAACATTGTCCGACAAGGCGCTTTATTGCATGATATCGGAAAAGTGGTTACCGACCAGGAAGGAACCCACATCGATCTCGGTGTTGATCTTTTACGAAAATTCAAGATTTCCGAAGCCGTCATAAATTGTGTCTCTGAACACCATGAGGATAAAGAATTCTCTTCTATTGAATCAATTATCGTTTATATTGGTGACGCAGCTTCTGGAGCTCGTCCTGGTGCTAGATATGAAGTTCATGAAGAATATTTGAAGCGAATGAAGAACATTGAAGAAGTTGCTAAAAACTTTCCAGGTGTACTAAGTGTCGCTGCTTATCAAGCCGGAAGAGAAGTTGTTGTTATTGTTGAACCATCAATAGTTTCTGATACTGAAGCGGAAGTATTAAGTCAAAATATTGCCGAACATTTGGAAGAAGAAGCTAAGTGGGCAGGTCAGATAAAAGTCACTGTTATCCGCGAAGTTCGCACCAGCAGTGTCATTGTCGGTAGTAAAATCAACAAAAATGCGGTAAAAAATGATTAAGAACACTTGCATTTTGCCGATATTCCGATAAAATTATCTTAATTACTAATTAAATAATAAAAAATAATGACCAAAAAAGATCTCATCGAACTTGTATCTCAAAAAGCTAAGCTCAGTAAAAAAGCTGCTAAACAAGCTGTCGAAACTTTCTTAAATGAAATTATGAAAGCTCTTTCAAGTGGTGAAGTTGTTAAACTTTCAGGTTTTGGAACTTTCAAAACCAAAATGTTCAAAGCTAAAACCATTAAAGCTATTGGCTCCAAAGAAGCTAAAAAGATTATCGCTCGAAGAATGCCTCGCTACATTCCAGGTACCAAAATCAAAAAAATGGTCAAGTAATTTTTAAATTACTTTTTCAAACTCCTCCAAGATATTGGGGGAGTTTTTTGGTTATGCTAGACTGCATTTATGAAAGAGCGATTGGCAATTCTAATTTCTGGTGGTGGTTCTACTATGCAGCAAATTATTAAATCAGTCCAATCAAAAGAACTTGATTTGGATATTGCCTGTGTAATTTCTAGCAATCCAGATGCAGGCGGTATCAGAAAAGCACTTGATCTTGGTATTCCTCAAAAAGATGTCATAACTGTAGACCCAAAAGACAAGGAAAATTTTGCCGCTACTTTAATTAACGAATTGAAAATAAGAAATGTTACAGTTGTCTCGCAAAACGGTTGGTTGCCATTAACTCCGCCAATTGTAATTAATCAATATAAAAATTCCATATTTAATCAGCACCCAGGGATTGTACCTGACTTTGGGGGAAAAGGAATGTATGGTCGCCGGGTGCACGCTGCCACTTTATTATTTCGTCGTTTAACTAAAAGAGATTATTGGACTAATGTTATTGTCCAAAAGGTTGCTTTAAATTTTGATGAAGGTCAAGTTTTAAAAACAAATAGAGTTGATATTTTTCCTTTCGATACAGTTGAAGATTTACAATCCAGATGCTTGCCAATTGAACATCAAACTTGTGTTGATTTTTTAAAAGATTTTGTGGCCAAAAACATTCATCCAATAACTTTGCCATCGGTTGTTTGTTCGGGTGAAGAAGAAACCCTTGTTCAAGTAAAAAATATAGCTATTAATCTCTACCCTCACGGATAAAGCAAACTCTTACTTTCCTCTTACCTCATTTTCGTTTGGATTTTAAACAATCGCAATAGAATACCATTTAACAACGATGTTAAATGTTAAATATTTATGGAGGAAAAGTTAAATGGCAAACACATCAAATCGCCGCAAAGGTTCCATGACTGTTCAGGAAGCAGGACGAAAGGGTGGGGAAGCAACAAAAAAATCCCACGGTTCTGACTTCTACAGCCGTATCGGAAAGAAAGGCGGACAAAGATCAAGACGAGGTGCAGCTAAGAAATCAACAGCCAGCAGATAATACCAATTGTTAAAAGTATTATTAGTAAAGTTGCGCTGACCATTTTCAAGAATAAAGTCAAAAAGCTCGATCGACTTTTCTAAAGCGGGGTAAAAAATATCAACGTCCTCATCACAAGTGTTGACGGTAATATTAAAAATACCCCGCTTTTCTTTTTTCCAATTCCATTGGGTTTCGCCGCAAAAAGTTACTGTTTTTGCACCAAGTTTAATTTTGTAGTCACAAAGGTATTCCAAAAGAATATGTTCAAAAAGATGGCCTGTCTCTGTATTTTCAACTTCGATTCGAAATGGCAGTTCACCATCGTTGAAACACTTGCCTCTGAAAATATGAGGCAAAAGAATATTCAAAATAGTCTTGGTAAATGGCAAATGTTCCGTGCTCAGGCAACACAACGGCATTTCCATTTTAATTTGGGAAGACTTTTTGTTTTGTTTAATGCTTATCTTGTACCGTTTCAATTGGTAACAGTTTTTAATCATTCTTACAAAATTTTTACGAGTTTCAAACAGAAATAATACCACAAAATATTTGTACATTTTGTAATAATTCTAGAAACTAATTGATTATCCGCTTCTTACTGATCTCGTTTTCTTTTTTTAAAAAAATCTTAATTAACTTTTATATATTAATTAATGAAAAGGAGGTGATTAATATGGCAATAATTAGATGGAATCCCTGGAATATTGACAGGTTTTTTGATGATGAATTAGACATGCCTACCTTTCCAGGTTTATCAAGATTGGTTGGACAAGGTTTGAATATTTATGAAACGGATTCTGAAATAATAGCCGAAGCTGCTTTACCTGGTATTCCTGAGGATAAAATAGATATAACAGTTGATGATGATAATGTTGTGAGAGTCACTGGGTCCAATGAAACTCAAGAGGAAGATAAAAATAAGCGAAAATATTTTATGTCTTCCATGCTTCAAACATACAATTACACTTTTAGATTACCTAAAAACGCAGCGTCTAATCAGGAACCGATCTGTGAATTTGATAATGGAGTTTTAAAGATGACTTTTCCTAAAATTGAAAAACAAGCTCCTAAAAAAATTAGTATCCGAAAACGGGTTAATCAAGAAAAATAATGAAAAATATAATTACTGTTTTAGGTATTTCTGGAAGCATAAGAAAAAACTCTTATAACACTTTAGTCCTAAATACTGCCCAAAAATTAAGTCCCGAAAATATGGAAGTGATGGTCTTTGGAAGACTTGGAGAAATTCCCATTTTTAATCAGGATTATGAAAATAATCCGCCGGAAGTTGTGGTTGATTTTAAAAATCAAATAAAATCAGCCGATGCCATTTTAATTTCAACTCCGGAATATAATTATTCAATTCCAGGAGTTTTAAAAAATGCTATCGACTGGGCATCCCGTCCATATGGTGATAGCGCTTGGGAAGGAAAACCGGCCGCCATTATGTCTGCATCAAGCGGCATGATGGGTGGCGTTCGGGCTCAGCTTAATTTAAGACAAATATTTATTTTCTTAAATATGTTTCCGCTTAATCGTCCAGAAGTAATCGTTCCGGAAATTTCAAAAAAAATAGACTCAAATGAAAATTTAACCGACGAACATACTAAAGAAAAAATTAAAGAACTATTGGATGCGCTATACAAGTGGACTTTAAAATTAAAACAAAAAGTTTTTTCTCCAGAAGATTTAACCACTGAAGAGTTCCCATATCATCATGCGTATAATCGTCGGACAAAATCAAAAATCTAAATATATTAAAACATTTTAGCTTCATTTAGACGACATTCTAGATAATTATTGATAAAATACCTCATGTCTAAATTAAGTATTGGAATTGTCGGTCTTCCTAATGTCGGCAAATCAACTCTCTTCAACGCTCTACTTGGCAAGCAAGTAGCGGATGCTAGTAATTATCCTTTTTGTACCATCGATCCAAATGTTGGTGTCGTCGAAGTTCCAGACGACAAATTGCCAGTATTGGCAGAAATTGTTAAAACCGATAAAGTTGTTCCTGCTATTGTCGAATTTGTTGATATTGCAGGGCTTGTTAAAGGTGCTTCTCAGGGTGAAGGTTTAGGTAATAAATTTTTAACCAACATTCGTGATTGTGATGCTATTTGTCATGTAGTCAGATCTTTTACCGACGACAATATTATTAAAGAAGGTTCAGTTGATCCTCAGGGCGATTTTGAAGTTATTTGTGCTGAGTTGATAATTAAAGATTTGGATAGTGTTGAAAAATATATTAGTACCAATAAAAATAACCCCAAAGAAAGCAAATCTAAAAAGTTTATTCTTGCCCAAAAACTAAAATCAGAATTCGATCAAGGTCATTTAGCTATCAATATGCCTTTAAATGATGAAGAAAAAGAATTGCTTAAAGAATTCTTTTTATTGACGGCCAAGCCATATTTTATAGTTGCAAATGTTGATGAGGGGACCTACAAAAATATTAATAATTGGAAAATTAATATCGAAAATTATAATTCTGTAATTCCTGTTTGCGCCAAAATTGAATATGATTTATCTGAACTATCTCCCGAAGAAAAAACAGATTATCTCAAAGAATTAGGAATGGAAAAATCAGGCCTAGAACGCGTCATTCAAAAGGCTTACGACACTTTAGGCTTACAATCCTACTACACCGCAGGAGTCAAAGAGGCTCGTGCCTGGACTATTTATAAAGGCGACACGGCTCCCAAAGCTGCAGCCGCAATCCACACCGATTTTGAAAAAGGATTTATCATGGCTGAAGTTGTTTCCTATGACGACTTCGTTCAATTTAAAGGGCTCACAGGAGCCAAGGAAGCAGGCCGACTTCGACACGAAGGCAGAGACTATATCATGCAGCCAGACGATGTTGTAGAGTTCAGAATCAATGCTTAGTCTTTAGAAAAGGAATGTTTTAAAAAAAGTTCAGCTTTATCTATAGCATCATCTTTAGTGTCGTAAATTAAACAATATCTATGGTCTATTTCATAGGACATTTGTCCAATGTCAAGAATATAGAGTTTACCAATTCTTGTTTCTTTGTTAACTACCACCGCATAAGCATCATAACTTAAAAATATTTCGTTATTCCAAGCTTTTTCTGCCGTTTGGAGTATTTCTTTTTTGATTTGGTCGATATTCTCGATATTTATATTAGTATTTTTTAAAGGTTCATGTTTATCAATAATAATATTTTTGCCATTTTCAGTTAAATCAGTCATTAAAAAATATTTATTCTCTGGATCATATCTAAAAGTTGGCACCACCGGAAACCCATTTTCTTTTAATTTTTTATATTTCTTTAAAACATTTTCGGGTATTGCTTCTGGAAATTCTTTTTCTTCGCCTTCAAAGTAGTGGGGAATTTTTAAAATCATATTTTTGTAATTTCTATTTTTATCTCCAAATCTAATACTAATGCTTGATTCTTTTATTACAGATTCCATGTTGGTCGTATTCATACAGCGAAGCTTGCCAATTGTCACTCTTGTTGGGTTCTTGCCTGTCGAGTTTTTACAAAAACCGCATTCTTTTCCGTTCATATGCTTGCGATTGTATCAAATAAATAGGGTAAAATATCACCATGAATAAAGTTTTGATCATTTCTGGGCCAACAGCTACTGGCAAAACGGATTTAGCCATAAAATTGGCAAAACAATTTAATGGTGAATTGATTTCTGCTGATTCGCGTCAAATATATAAAGGAATGGATATTGGCACTGGCAAAGATCATTCAAAAAATATCCATATTAATTTGATTGATCTAATTAATCCTGACCAATCTTTTTCAGTCGCTCAATACCGAAAATTAGCTATAGAAAAAATCGAAGAAATTCAGAATAAAGGTAAATTACCTATAATAGTTGGCGGTACTGGCCTATATATAGATTCTATAATTAATTCCAATTGTGAAACATATTCAATCAAACCAAACCATATTTTAAGAACTGTTTTAAAACATTTTTCTGTTCCGAATTTACAAAAAATATATAAATTTTTAAATAAATCTGAATATATAAAATTAAATAATTCTGAAGTTCACAATCCTCATCGCTTAATCAGAAAAATTGAAATTACTCTTTCACCAAAAAAAATATTATCTGTAGTTCCTAATAATAAATTTGATTACCTTCATATTTCATTAACTGCTCCCAATGATCATCTTTATCAAAAAATAGATAAGCGGGTTGAGTCTAGATTGAAGTTAGGATTATTGGAAGAGATTAATAAATTATTAAAAAAATACACATGGTCGGATATTGGATTAAATACTTTGGCCTACAAAGAATTCAAAAAATATTTTGCAAAAAGCTTTAATGTTAAATCCGTAAAAGAACCTTATGATGCGACCCTCAAAGATTGTATTCAGCAATGGAAATTTGATGAACATGCATACGCCCGTCGCCAAAAAACCTGGTTTAAAAACAAGACCAACATCAACTCCTTCGATATTACTCAAAACTTATGGGAACAAAATGTCTTCGAAACAGCAAGCGAATGGTACAATAAACCATGAGAACCAGAAAGATTGAAATATCGCCCAAAACTATTGTTTTTACCGTTCTATTTCTTTTAGCCTTAGCTTTATTATGGAGTATTCGTGGAATAATCGTCTTAATTTTTGTTTGTTTCGTTTTAATGGAAGCCATAAATCCTACTGTTACTAGTCTTGAAAAAATTAAAATCCCAAGGCTCTTATCTGTCTCAATAATTTATTTAGTTATTCTGGCAATTTTATTTTTTGCTTTTGCCGGAATTGTTCCAGTTTTAGTAGAACAAACAACAGGACTTGTTAAAACCCTTCCCGATATTATCCAAAACACTAATTTCTTTGGAAAGTCGGCCATTGATTTATCATCACAATTTAAAATACTTGAACCGCTTCCTGGGGATATTGCTAATATTGCAGTTTCAATTGTTTCTAATATCTTTTATACCATCATCGTCATGATGATAACTTTTTATTTAATCTTGGAAAGAAAACATTTCCATAAATACGCCACTAATTATTTTGGAGACAATGCTGGCAATAAAATTTCAAAAATTATTGATGGTCTTGAAGCCCGCTTAGGTAATTGGGTTAATTCGCAATTAATTCTCATGATATCTGTTGGTATTATTTCATATCTAATATATTTAATTCTTGGTCTAAAATATGCTGTATCTTTGGCCATAATTGCCGGAATATTGGAAATAGTTCCAAACATCGGAGCCATTATTGCAGTTATCTTTGCCGCCATTATTGGTCTCACGATTTCGCCGACCTCTGCACTTTTAGTTATTGCTTGCTGCACTGTACTTCACTTGATTTTAAATAACTTTATTATTCCCAAGATTATGAAAGAGACTTGCAATATTAGTCCAGTAATCACAATTTTACTTTTGGTTGTAGGTGCTCAGCTTGGTGGAATAGTTGGTGCCATTTTAGCCGTTCCGGTCTATATGACTATCGAAGTAGTTATAAAAATCGTTTTCGGAAGAGATCTCAAAATTCAATAAGATCGTGGAATACACGCCGGTAATGATAAAATAAATCATGAGAACTAAAAGGATTGAAATATCGCCCAAAACGATTGTTTTTACTGTCTTGTTTT
This sequence comes from Patescibacteria group bacterium, assembly GCA_013387215.1. Classification (GTDB taxonomy): domain Bacteria; phylum Patescibacteriota; class Microgenomatia; order UBA12405; family UBA12405; genus WARW01. The sequence continues at coordinate 190,766 of WARW01000022.1, read as the reverse complement.
TACTTGCTTTGGCTTTATTGTGGAACATCCGAAGCATAATAATTTTGGTTTTCGTTTGTTTTATTTTCATGGAAGCCATAAATCCTACTATAAATAGGTTGCAAAAATTAAAAGTACCAAGGGCCTTGGCTATATTAATTATTTATCTGCTTGGTTTATCCGTCTTATTTTTTGCTTTTGCCGGCATAATTCCACCTTTAGTAGATCAAACTACCGGCTTAATAAAAACTCTGCCCGATTTGGTTAAAAACATAAATATCTACGGGCTAAAAGCCTCTGATTTTTCTTCTCAGCTCAAAATACTTGAACCTGTTCCCGGTGGAATAGCCAATATCGCAGTATCTTTTGTTTCAAATTTATTTTCAGCCATAATTATTCTTATCATTACATTTTATTTACTCTTAGAAAGAAAACATTTTGCCAAATATAGCATTGACTTTTTTGGAGAAAAAAACGGCGGTCTTATAACTAAAATAATTGATAACCTTGAAATAAGACTCGGTAATTGGGTCAATGCCGAATTAATATTAATGGTTGTTATGGGTATTTTATCTTATTTTGTTTATTTAATTTTAGGACTAAACTATGCTGTATCTTTAGCAATAATTACAGGACTTTTAGAAATAGTACCCAATATTGGTTCTATAATTTCAGTGGTGTTTTCATCAATTATTGGTTTTACTGTATCACCAACCATAGGTTTACTAACTCTCGGTGCTGGTATTTTAATTCAACAATTAGAAGGAAATTTTATTGCACCCAAAGTAATGAAAGAATCTTGTGATATCAATCCAGTAATAACAATTTTGTTATTACTTACTGGTGCCAAACTTGGAGGAGTTCCTGGTGCCATCTTAGCAGTGCCGATATACATGACCGTTGAAGTGATTATAAAAGTTCTTTTTAAAAAAGAACTGCCAATCAAATAAAATATCCCAGAGAAACTGTTAAGCTGGATTCTGTTTATGGGTCATCTATCTATTCTCTCCACCTGAGACTCTCAAATCAGATTCTTTCGAACCTGATCCCGAATTTACTTCGGGAAGCCAGATACAAACGTCTCAACTTGAGATTTCCACAGGAAGGATGCTCGTTTCATCTCATCCCTTGCGGGACTACTCGTCTCTGTAGCATTGCCCAAAGCTCACGCCTTGCTCTATATTTTTAAGTTCCTTGCTTTTTGTGGTCCAGACTTTCCTCTCCGGCTTTACGTCGGAGTTAACCCTTCAGCTTCTCTAGGATAGTGTATTTTACCAAAAAAAACACGGCCCGAAGGCCGTGTATTTTTATTATCAAAATTTTTTATTTCAATAAAGCTGCGTCAGCTGCAGAAAGGATTTTGAACATTTTTGTACCTGTTTCTGGATCGATGGTTTCTGCTGCTGGTCGGCCGTTCTTTAAAGTTACTTTTTTAACTTTTGAGACGTCGACTTCGACAGTCTTTCTTGATTTGACTGAATAAAATTTAATAGTTGGCATTAAAAATTCACCCCCTTAAATAATTAATAAAAATTAATGGTTAAATTTGGTCTGAAAATAATATACCGCAACTATCACTATAATAGAAAACATACTTAAAAGTATACTTTTAAGTAAATCTTTTTTTATGTAATTTATCTCTTTCATTTTACAAGGCCAGTATAGCACGCTGGTTTGTTACAATAATTAAGTAATGTCTTACTTAATATATTTGCTAACAATTTGTAATCTAATTTGGCTTAGCTATCTAACCTACTTAGTTTATAAGAGAAATAGTCATAAAAATAAACCAGCAACTTTAGCAACAAAAGATAACAATCTACGCATAACTGTAACACGGTTCAATCCATTTGAAGATGTTGGGGGCGATCAGAGCTTTATTCTCTGTATATTGGACAGTAATAATTCTGGTGTTATCATTACTTCATTACATAGTCGCGATTTTACCCGCGTCTATGCCAAACCTCTAAAAAACGGAGAAGGAGATAACATCACCTTATCAAAGGAAGAAAAATTGGCTATAGTAAAAACTATTAAAAGTTAAAATTTAAATGAATAACAACACAATTAAAATACCTGTCTATCTAGGCTTGTTCTTATTATTAACAGGTGTTTCTTATTTTGCCTTTGATAAATTTTTACCAGTGAAATCAAAATCAATTTCTTCAGAAACAACTAATACTACAGCTTCTACTAAAACTACTCCTGGTGTCATTAACTTTACGGGCCCTAAAACTGAAATGTGTCCAATGAATGGTCAGATGTTCACTAAAGAAGAAAAAAATATTTGGTCTCAAAGACGTCCATTGCTTGTTATGATCGAAAATCACAGCGATTCTCGTCCCCAATCAGGTCTTCAAAGTGCAGATGTTGTTTACGAAGCAGTTGCCGAAGGTGGAATTACCCGATTTATGGGTGTTTTTTATTGTAATATCGTTAAAGGAACTCCAAATCAATATGATGTTGGTCCTGTCCGATCTGCCAGAACTTATTATGTTGATCTAGCCTCAGAATATGCCGATTATCCTCTCTATAACCACGTTGGAGGTGCTAATTGTAGTGGTGCTGAAAATGCTTCAACTCATTATACTGGCCCTTGTACCACCGATAAGAGAGCTCAAGCTCTAGAGCAAATTGCCTCTTACGGTTGGAATACTGATGGCACTTGGGGCGATATGAATCAATTTTCTTTAGGCTATAAAGCTTGTCGACGTGAACCAGATCGAACTGGCACTGAAAAAGCCACAGAACACACAATGTATTGTTCAACAAATGAACTTTACAATGTCGCTGCTCAAAGAGGTTTAACAAATGTCACTGCTAAAACAAACTCATCTTGGGATAAAAGCTTCCGGCCATGGAGCTTTAAGCAAGCTGATCAAGCCAGTGCAAATACAACCGCCGCAACTATCTCTATGGATTTTTGGCCGGGTGACACCTATTACTCAGTTTCTTGGAAATACGATAAAACTACCAACACTTATGCTCGAACCAACGCTGGCAAACCACACATCGATTTCAATACCGGTGCCCAAATTACCACTAAAAATATTGTTGTTGAATATGCCAAAGAAACTCGATCAGTTGATGAACATTTACACAATCTTTATGGTGTAACTGGAACTGGTACAGGAATTCTTTTCCAAAATGGAGAGAAAACAGAAATTACCTGGTCTAAGGCAAATCGTCTTTCTCGAACTATCTACAAAGACAGTGCTGGCAAAGAAATTAATTTTGTACCTGGACAAATCTGGGTTGAAATTATACCTATAGGTTCAAAAGTAAGCTATGAAGGTGCAGTCCAGTCTTAAACATCTTTTTATCTCTCAAACCAGACTAAAGCTAATAAATACTCTCTTTTATTTCCCAAAAGAAATTTATTATGTTCGTCAGTTAGTCAGATTACTAGACGAAGAAATTAACTCAGTCCGACGTGAGCTGGATAATCTTAAAAAAGCTGACATTATCGAATCCGAGTGGCGCGGCAATCGTCTTTATTATTGGGCAAACAAACGTTCATGTTTATTTCCTGAATTAGTATCGATTGCTAACAAGTCAACTGGATTAGGTTTTAAATTGCACAATAAAAATGAAAGTCTAGGTCAAATTAAACTTTTGATCTATAGCTACAAATTTATAACTAACGAAAAAAAGACTGAAGATGATATTGATTTGATAATTGTTGGCGATGTTTCCTATAAAGAAATCGAAAATAATATTAAGCAAGAAGAAGAAACTCGCGGTCATGAAATCAACTACATGATTATGGACAAAAATGAATTTCAGTTACGCAAACAAAAACGCGATCAATTTATCGTTGAATTTTTTCTAAATAGTCCAGTTGTTATAATTGGTAATCCGGAAGATATTTCCAATCTATAAATGAGTGCTCCAAGAAAAGTAATCAAAACAGGAAACAGCCTAGCCCTAACAATACCTTCAAAATCTATAAAAGACTTTAATATTAAAGAAGGGGATTTGGTTCAATTAAAAATAAATAAAACGAAAGCAACAGTTACTTATATATTTTCTGGTCACCCTCGCCAGTTGTCTTTAATTAGTCAAAAATAAAATTATGTCTCAAATCAAAAGCCGAACCATGAAAATCTTTTGGACTATCATGGGCATTACTCTAGTCTGTTTAGTTATAAACATGCCAACAACTTTGCCAATTAAAATTCATTTCGGCAAAATAAATTGGGAACACACTTTATATCGTCCTCAGTTCAACTATAAAATTGGTTCTAACACTATTACGAAAGATTTGAATCTAAAGTACGGATTAGATTTGGCTGGTGGTGCTGAACTTTCATATGACATCGATACGACAAAAGTTAAAAAAGAAGATCTTCCTTCAGCTTTGGATGCTTTGAAAGGTAACATCGAAAGAAGAGTTAATCTTTTTGGTGTTAGTGAAGCCAATATTCAACTCTCAAACCAAGGCGGACAAAACCGAATGATTGTTGAATTGCCAGGCGTAGAAAATGTTTCCGATGCTATTTCTTTACTGGGTCAAACCGCTCAGCTAAGTTTTCGTGGTGAAGATCAAAAAGTAACCAGTTCCACTGCATCCGCAACTTTTAAAGAAGCATTTCCATTTGATACGGGAATCAATGGTTCGAACTTAGTCAAATCTCAAGTTGAAATTAATCCTAATAATGGTGAACCGGAAGTTGCCTTGGAATTTGATGAAAAAGGTACAAAATTATTCGAGAAAGCAACAAAAGATTTCTTAAACAAAAGAATCGGTATTTTTTTGGATGACCAAATAATTACCTATCCAACAGTCGGTGTGGTTATCACAGATGGCCGTGCGGTCATTAATGGAAGTTTCGATGCTAAAACTGCTAAAGCTTTATCGGCACAATTAAATGCAGGTGCTCTTCCGCTTCCAATTAAGTTGATCCAACAAACTCAGATTGGCGCCACTCTTGGAAAAGATTCAATTAATAAAGGTATTTTCGCTGGTGTTGTCGGTCTAATTCTTATTTCACTCTTTATGGTTGGAAATTACGGAAAATTAGGCTTAATTGCTGACATCGGACTTTTAATATACGGTTTAATTACCTTAAGTTTATATCGCTTAATTCCTGTTACTTTAACTTTCCCAGGTATCGTAGGATTTATTTTATCAGTCGGTATGGCCGTCGATAGTAATATCTTAATTTTTGAACGGATGCGGGAAGAATTAAGAAAAGGGAAACCTTGGAATATCGCTATGGAGCTTGGTTTCACTCACGCTTGGAGTTCCATCAAAGATGCTAATGCCTGTACTATTATCACTGGTCTAATTTTATTTAATCCATTTAACTGGTCGTTTTTAAACACTTCTGGTATGGTTCGAGGATTTGCAATAACTCTAGTTCTCGGAATTCTTCTCGGTATTTTCACTGGTGTCTTTGTCACCAGAAACTTGCTCCGCGTTTTAGCAAAAACAAATAAAGATATTAATTTTGATGTAAAAAAGGCATAACTATGAACATAATGAAATTTCGTCCATTGTTTTATTTTATTTCTATTACTTTAATTCTTTTTTCTATTTTCTCGATTGTATTTTGGGGTTTCAAACCATCAATTGATTTTGCCGGCGGTACTGTTTGGCAGGTTAATGCTCCAGGAGTAAAAAATCAGGATCAATTCAAAAAAATATTTGAAGAAAATAAAATTGATCTTATTTCAACTGCTCCGCTTGGTAATAATCAATATTCTTTAAAGTTTGCCAATATTAATCAAGAACAAAAAAATAAACTTGATCAGTCACTCAAAACTTTGGATAAAGATGCAAAAGAAATGAAATTCGAAACTCTTGGTCCAAGTCTTGGAAAAGAATTGTTAACTAAAACCATTGCTGCCGTAATATTATCAGCTATTTCGCTTTTAGTTTTTATTGGACTTCGTTTCCACGATTTCACCTTTGGCACCTCAGCAGTTCTAGCCATGTTCCATGATGCGATCATATTAATTGGAAGCTTTTCAATTCTAGGTCATTTTTTTGGAGCTGAACTTGACTCATTATTTGTGACCGCACTTTTAACCACTCTCTCAGCTTCCGTTCACGATACTGTCATTACTTTTGATCGTATTCGTGAATTAAAACGTCAGAACTTTAAATTCCAATGGGTAGATCTGGCCAATCAAGCTGTTACCGAAGTTTTAAATAGAACCATAAACACTTCTATGACTGTTATTATCATGCTTTTAGCCTTAGTAATTCTTGGTGGTAACACCACTCGCTGGTTTGCTATGGCCTTATTGATCGGTTATACCTGCGGAACTTATTCCTCAACCGGTGTTGCTATTCCTTTGGTATTGATTTGGAAAAAGCTTCAAAATCGTCCTAAAAAGAAATAAAAAAAAGACCCTTGTCAAAAATAACCAAAAAACTGGCTATAAATTCAAGGGTCAAAAACAAATTATTCTAGAGGATTGAGAGTCCCAAATTGAGGATAAAATACGCAATCAGTGAAACTGTGAACAACGAGAGGCCGCTATTTAAAACGTTTTTTATTATTGGATATGATTTGCTTGATCTTGACCATATTACAATATCCGCAAAACAAATTACTGCTAAAATCAGAATCCAATACAATGCGAAATTAAACCATAGAACCAAAATTGTTGCCCAACATAACGAATATATAATCCAATAAAACAGTATCTTTATTTTAAATACGCATGTTAACAAATAGCTCACAACACTAAAAACAACGATCGCAGCTATCGCTTTATCAATAAACTCAAACGGCTTCTTAATAAACACATTTATCACAAGTCCGGCACTGGCAATTATTAATGCCATACCAATAATCGTATATTCAGTTTTTTTAGCATTTGCAAACACCATAACTCCGCAAATCAAATAAATTGCGGCAACTGCAATACATACAGTCTTGTCATCATTTTTGAACCATTGGCTCATTGCAAAACAAATAAACAGTGAAACCGCGGTAAACAATCCGATCAGAATCTCAAAATACTTCCTGTCGTACACTCTAGTTCCTTGGATTGGCCTAAAAAACTTACCCATAACACCGACTCCTTTCAATTTATATACAAATCAGAAATTCATTTGTATAAAAACTCCTTTCTCTAGATTTTAAAGAACCAAAAAATATATTGCTGGCAATATAATTGATTTTACGGAAATATACCAAAAAAATAGTTTACAAGCAACTAGATTTTTACATCAAACTTACTTAGTGCCTTTTCTATTTCGTCCTTAAAATCACCTTTCTCTTTTTGTTTTTTATTAGGTTGCTGATCGGAAGTTTGAGGTTCCTTTCTGTTTTGAGACTGATAAATAGGAAAAACTGGACTGATTTTTTCAATTGCCATTTTTATTTGTACTCCTCAATTTTTTTTAATAATATTTCTCTTTCATTTAATTCTGGTTTTTCTTCAACCTCTTTAAAAATAGATTCCAAAACTTCGCCCACTTTTCGGCTCGGTTCAATTTTTAAAATTTCCATTACGTCTTTTCCGTTTACTTTCAGATCCTTAATTGAAAAAGGTTGTTTTTGCACTTCAACAATTCTTTCTTTAAAAAGCTCCCATCTCCAGCTGGTTTCTTTGGCACCGCTGCCCATTCTGTCAGCTCTTCTTAAAATAATCATTTCATCAATATATTCAGGAGTTACGTTTCTAATAAATCTTCTGACTGCTTTATCAGTCTGCGTTTCCTCAGTAGTAAACATATGCCATCTCACCAGTTTGAATAATTGATCAAGTTCTTTATTAGACAACCTTAATCTTTTTCCGATTTGAACAGCAATTCTTGATCCGACAATTTCATGGTTGTGGAATGTTCGGGCTTCACCTTCACCAACAGCCGTTGATGGCTTGCCAACATCATGCAAAAGACAAGCTAATCGTGTAATTGGATTATTGCTTAAACAATTATCAAGTGCTTTCAAATTATGAGTCCAGACATCATCAATATGATGGCCTTTTTGTTTCATTTCATAGCCTTCCAATAACTCAGGCATTATTTCCTTCAAAAGTCCTGAATTTTTTAAAAGAATTATTCCTTGAGAGGGGACTGAAGACATCAGAATTTTGAATAATTCATCCCTAATTCTTTCGTTGGCAATTTGATTAATTAAGCCAGCATTTTTTTGAATTGATTCAAAAGTTTTTTCTTCAATCAAAAATCCAATTTGTGAAGCAATCCTAATTGCTCTCATCATTCTTAAAGCATCTTCGCTGAATCTTTCATCTGGATTACCAACAGTTCGGATTAATTTATTATTTAAATCTTCTTGGCCGTTATACAAATCGATGATCTTTATTTCCTCGTTTTGTACATCCAAAGCCATGGCGTTGATTGTAAAATCGCGTCTTTGCAAATCTTCTTCCAAACTTTTTCCCCATTTAACTTCATCAGGGTGCCTTTTATCAGAATATCCCTGTTCAGTTCTAAATGTTGTTACTTCAAAAATTTCTCCACTTTTATCAACTATACTAAAAGTTCCAAAAATATTATTGCAAAAACTATTTTTTGGAAATAATTTTTTCATTTCTTCTGGAGTTAAATTGGTTGTAAAATCCCAATCTTTTACTTCTCGGTTCAGCATCAAATCTCGGACAGCTCCGCCAACAACATAAATCTCAGCGTTTGCTTTATGAAACACGTCGATTATTTTCTTAATTTTTTCTGGAATGATTAATTTCATCATATCTTTATAGTGTATTTTAAACCAAAAACCCTCCGAAAGTATCGGAGGGTGTAAAAAGACACGAAAATTTATTGATTATCTTGTCTTTCGGGCTTTGCTAAAGCTTCTTTAACAGCAATATTTCTGCCCATTTGTTCAGTTCCATTTAATGAAGCTAATGCTTTAGAAGCATCTTCTTCGTTTTCGAATTCAACGAAACCGAATCCTTTACTCCTATTTGCATATCTGTCGATAACGACATTTGCAGAGACGACATTGCCATAAGCGGCAAAGATTTCTCTTAGCTGATCATCATTCATTGCGAATGGGAGATTGCCTACAAATAATTTTTTTGCCATAGTATCAAGAATTTCTCCTTTTCCTAAACTAAATTAAAAGGTTTAAACCTCATTAAAAGTTGTTGGCGACAACTACTAACTAATTAAATTATATAACATACATCACAAAAAACACAATTCTTACACTTCGGTTTCGTCCTCAAAACGGACTCATCAGTATTGGTTTACCAATAGACCGAAGGATAAGAAATAATATAAATAAGCAATTGCTTATAAATAAAATTTCCTATCCATAGGTTGAATTGCTACTTAGGTAACGCATTGGTGAAAAGATGATTAGCTGCCCACTTATGGTCCCGTGCCATTTTAAGTCTGTATGTCCATTCTTTCCAGGCATCGGATTTGTCTACAACATTCACAAAACCATCTGTCAGTGTCTCTGTGTACCATCCAGGTCCAAAAGTTTTGTAAACTCCATCAGTGTAGCCGCCATATTTATTGGCTCCAAGCACGCCAATTTGGTTTGGGCAAACGTAGAACGTTATTGTTTTTGTCACACCCACCCCTGTTGATTGATAAACTCCGTTTGATTGGTAATTGTCAATATTCACGTCTACATGTTTGCAAGTATGTGCAAACGCAGGTATTGAAACACAAACAAAAACAATTAAAACAGTCAAAAATGCAGCCAAAAAACGCCTTCCTTTCATTTAACTCACCTTCTTTCTTCTTAGAATTTGAGCTTGAGCTCATTCTAAACAGTAAAAATACTGTCCACAACAAGCTCAAGCTCATTTCACAACAATTCAACCTTTTTTAAAGTGCTAATGACTATTAAAAGCTATTTTTAATAACCATTTTAGTTTACAACTAATGTAATTTAGCACAAATTTCCCAAAAAACTATACCTCTTCGGTTTCGTCCTCAAAACGGACTCATCAGTATTGGTTTACCAATAGACCAAAGGACAGAAAAGTATAAAAAATAATAAACATAAAGTTTATTAAGATTTAACAATTCTGCCCTTACGGATTACCACTTTAAAAGTGTATTGTAGGTTCCTTTCAGTGACCATTTATTTTTTTGTGTTTGCCACAATCTGTATTGCCACTGTTTGGCTGCGTATTTACTATTAACAACTTCTGCAAAGCCGTCAGTGACTTGAAACGTATAAGTTCCAGGTCCGACAACAGTGTAGAAGTCATCAAAATAAAATACTTTTGATCCGCCAACTATACCGTATTCGCCAGGTCCAACATTAATTGTCAGACTGGTAGACTCGTGAGTCCCGGTAGCAGTATAACTGCTTTGGTGTCCAACATAAGAGGCAATGTCTTTGTCGAAATTAGACAAGATGACCTCACCATTTATATTTTCTACCGTGAATTTGTCTGTTGTATGTTTTGCATTTGATGCGGATACTCCGTAGCAAACAGCAAAAGCGGACAAGATAGCCACCAATATAAGGATCAAGAACCATCTTGAAAATAATTTTTTCATACCTATTACCTCCTAATTTATAACTTTGAGCGCTTGTGCTCATTCTAGGCAGCGCGCTGCCCACAATGAGCCCAAGCTCTCGGGTAATCCGTATTTTTAAAGTACCACTGGCTCTGTTCTGGCTCAAAGCTTAATTTGAACCTAAACTCGTCAGTATCGGCAAAGCCGATATAATAATTTATTACAAGCTTTCGCTCGTAATGCAACCTATAATATCACTTTTTCCCTGAAAATCAAGTTTTTTTATATAATTTTTATATATGCCTAGCTTTAATAAAAACAGTGTAAAATTAAAGCTATTGTCATGAATAAACCTGAAATTATTATTAAGTCAAAGACTGTAATTGAAAAAGACTTTTCTGAGTTGGATTTTTTGGATTTGCTTTTAAAAAATAGAAATATTCAAAAAGATCAGATTAGCGATTTTTTAAAACCTGTTTTTCCAGGAACTCTAACCCCAAAACAATATAAAGTCAGCCAAAAACAACTCAATAAAGCTGTTGATAGAATTAAAAAAGCGATTAAGAATGAAGAAAATGTCCTGATTTATGGAGATTATGACGTTGATGGCATCACTTCAACCGCAGTTCTTTGGCAATCTTTGCGTTATGCTGGTCTAAAAGTTTTGCCATTCATTCCCGACCGTGAACACGATGGCTATGGTATTAAAGCAAAATCATTTTTCGCCTTCGAAAAGGAAAAAGATAAAAAATTCTCTCTACTGATTACTGTTGATAATGGAATCGTCGCCAATAAAGAAATTGAAAAAATCGTTGAATCTGGCACTGAAGTTATTATTACGGATCACCATTTGCCCACCTCTGAATTGCCAAACGCTCTGGCAATTGTCCATTCAACCCAAGTGTCTGGCTGTACTCTTGCCTGGCTATTGGCCTCGCAATTCAACCCCAATGCTGACTTAGGTTTGGCAGCTTTAGGTGCAGTTGCAGATTGTATGCCTTTAAATGGCATTAATCGCAGCATCGTGGTTCATGGTTTATTGTCATTAAGGCTTAATCCCAGTCCTGGAATTAAAAAATTAGTTCAAGTAAGTGGTGTTAAGGCCGATAGTATTTCTGCCTATGATTTAGGGTATATTTTAGGTCCCAGAATTAATGCTGTTGGCCGGCTTTCTAATCCTACCGATGCTTTGCGTCTCTTATGCAGTTCAAATTCACTTTATGCCGATAAATATGCCAAAGTTTTAGATTCATTCAACAAAGACCGTCAAGTGCTTCAACAAGACAGTCTCGATCTTGCCGAAGAAAATATTCGAAAAAATGCATCAACTGATTCGCCAGACAAACTATTGTTTGTTTACGATCCTTCCTTCAATCCCGGAATTATTGGTCTGATCGCTGGTCGGTTAACTGAAAAAAATTATTTGCCTTGTATTGCCATAAGTGTTGGTGAAGAAGTTTCCAAAGGTTCTTGCCGTTCAATAAAAGAACTAAATATTATAGAAAGTCTTCGTGAGGTATCAGATTTATTTATCGATCTTGGTGGCCATGCTGGAGCCGCTGGTTTTAGTATTGAAACTAAAAAAATTGAAAAATTAAAAAAAGAATTAACTAAAATTGTTAATAAAAAATTAGCTGGCTTGGATTTAAAACCGTCTGTCACTGTTGATGCAGAAATGAAACTGGAAGCTGTCACTGTCAAAAATTGCCAGATAACAAAAAAACTTGAACCATTTGGAATCGATAACTCAGAACCATTGTTTTTATTTAAAGATTTAGTTGTTTCTCAGAAAAGATTAGTTGGTTCAACAGGGGATCACTTAAAATTAAAATTTGATGATCCAGACACAAAAAAATTAGAAAACATTAGTGCCGATGCGATTGCTTTCAAAAAAGGATCAATGGATGGTCAATTAAAAGTGGGTGATCATGTTGATATTATTGCCCGACTCGAACTTAACACTTGGAATAACACAACTCTTCCCCAACTTATGGTCAAAGAAATATTTCTTATTTGACATCCATTAAATTAGAAGTAAAATAGACTATAAACAAAAGCGTTTAACCCCGACAAACATCGGGGAAGCTGAGGGAAGAAAAGTTAATCACTTATTAGAACCCTACGGAAGTAGAACCGTTAAACACTACAACGTGTGTCACACTAGAAACAGAGCACGAAAAATGAAAGCTATTTTTCGTATCCCGACACACGTCGGGTTTTTTTGTATAAAATTAGTTATTAAAAAAAATAAAAAACATGGAAAGAATATTAGCAAAAGAAGCTCTCCAGCATATTGGAGAAAAAGTTTTATTAAAAGGTTGGGTCAGTAATATTCGTGATCATGGTCAATTAATTTTTATTGATTTTCGTGATTGGAGTGGAATTGTTCAGGTTGTTGTTAATGCTGCTGATAGTCAAGAAAATCATAAAATCGCTTCTAGTTTAGGAACCGAATGGGTGATTGAAGTTGAAGGTAAAGTTGTTTTGCGCGACGCTAAAGCCTCCAATCCAAATTTGGAAACTGGAACTATTGAAGTTATTGCCGAAAAATTGGAAGTTTTAAATAAGAGTGAAGTTGTTCCATTTCCGCTTGACACTGAAGGCACCGAAATCGACGAATCTTTACGATTAAAATATCGCTATCTTGATTTGCGCCGACCACGTTTAGTAAATATCATGAAAAAGAAAAGCGCCTACATTTTAGCTGTTCGCAACTGGATGGAAAAAAATGGTTTTACTGAAGTTATGACTCCACTTTTGACCAGCACTTCTCCTGAAGGTGCTAGAGATTTTATTATTCCATCCCGAATTCATAAAGGTAAATTTTTCGTTTTGCCTCAAGCACCGCAACAATTTAAACAATTATTAATGGTGTCTGGAGTCGATAAATATTTTCAGATCGCTCCATGTGCTCGCGATGAAGATCCTCGTGCCGACAGACATGCTGGTGTTTTCTATCAAATCGACATTGAAATGAGTTTCCCCACCATTGATAAAATTTTTGACACTGCCGAAAAATTAATCAAAGAAACCTATGAAGTTGCTGCGCCTCAAAAGAAAATTGCTCAATTTCCATTTCCACGTATGCCATACAAAGAAGCCATGGAAAGATTTGGCAGCGACAAACCAGACATTCGTTTTGGTCTTGAATTAATTAATGTCACTGATGTCTTAAAAGGCAAAAGTGAATTTAATGTTTTTAATAATGCAGAAAACATTAAAGCCATTGTTGCTCCAGGTTGTGGCAATTATTCAAAAAGCCAAATTGAAAAACTTGAAACTATCGCTAAGGAAAAAGGCGCCAAAGGTTTGGCCTACACTAAAGTCACTGAAAATGGTTTAGAAATTGGAGTTTCTCGTTTCTTCAGTCCAGAACTTCAAAAAGAATTAATCAAAGCCACTGATGCTAAAGCAGGCGACTTACTTTTATTAGTTGCCGACAAACCATCCGTTGTTAACAAATCACTCGGTCATTTACGCCTTATCTTAGGCGATATGTTAAATCTCCGTAATCCAAATGTTTTATCACTTGTTTGGATTACTGGCTTTCCATTTTATGAAGTCAATGATGAAGGCAAACTCGATTTTGGCCACAATCCTTTCTCAATGCCAAAAGGCGGAATGGAAGCTTTAAAAACCCAAGATCCTTTGGAAATTGAATCCTATCAATACGATTTAACCATGAATGGAGTTGAACTCGCTTCTGGCTCCATCAGAAATCATGAGCCGGAAACATTGGTCAAAGCTTTTGAAGTTATTGGTTATGGACGAAGTGAAGTCATTAAAAAATTTGGTGGCATGTACAATGCCTTCCACTATGGTGCACCTCCACACGGTGGTTGGGCAATTGGAATCGACCGATTTTTAATGATGCTTTTGGATGAACCAAACATTAGAGATGTGTATGCTTTCCCTCTCAATTCAAATGGGGTAGATTTAATGATGAATGCTCCAAGTGAAGTCAGTCAAAAACAGTTGGATGATGTTGGTTTGATGTTAAAACCGGAGAAAAATGAATCTGCTAAAGTCGAATAAAATTAGTTTCATAATAATATTTTTATTATTAGTTCTTAATTTATTTTGGCTGCCGTTTTCTGGTTTGTGGACAATCTATCCAAAAGTAAAAATCATTCCCCAAAACACCACTCTGGCTCAATTTAACCATCCGCAAGTGCCGGTTATTCATCTTGCCAATCCTCCCCAGGCAAATGCTGGTAGTTATATTTTAATCGACAGTGCCACAAACACTGTTTTAGTTTCTAAAAGAGCTCACGATAAAATTTATCCAGCCTCAACTACTAAGCTGGCAACTGCCATCACTGCTCTTAATATTTATCCGCTGGATGAAGTAATCACGGTTCCTGATGCTTTCACTGAAGGTCAAGTCATGAATTTGCAGCCCGGCGAAAAAATGACCGTAAAATCTTTAGTAACTGCACTTTTGGTATATTCCGCCAATGATTCTGCCTATAATTTGGCTAAACATTATCCAGGTGGAATAACCGGTTTTGTTGATCAAATGAATCTTTTGGTGTCAAAATATGGACTCAAAGACACTCATTTCACCAATTATGATGGTCTTCATGATCCAAATCATTATTCAACAGTATATGATCTGGCCCAACTCTCTCGAATCGCCATAAAAAATCCCACCATCACTGAAATTGTTAAAAATAAGTCAGTCATAGTTTCTGATCTTGATAATAAAATTCAACACAATCTTGAATCGACCAATGAACTGTTGGGAGTCATCCCGGAAATAGAAGGTTTAAAAACCGGTTGGACTCCAGAAGCAGGCGGTTGTTTTGTTGGCTTAATCAATATAAACGGGCACAAACTAATTAGTGTTGTTGCTCAAAGCGATGATCGGTTTCAGGATACAAAAGAGATAGTAAATTGGGCAAAGCAAAATATCACCTGGCGTGATTATTAGCTTAACTAAACCTTTTATTTTTGGACGTATTTATCTATGATTGCTGGGACGTAAGCCACGAAATTATTATCACCTTCGAAAACATAAATTGGCTGCATGTAATTGGTCAAAGTTACCGGTTCAAAATATGCCAAGTAAACTTTTCTGATTATTACGTTATTAGAATTCACATCTATGGCTGGCCAATAATTACCGGCTTTTAATTCTGCAATAGCTTCCTCTGATGTTTTGATTGGATATGTAGAAAAAGATTCTCTGTCGATATTGGCATATTTGTAATCCACTTGAATTATTTTTTTATTATCAACCGTAGAACCGGAAACTAAAACTGAAATTGATGCTTTATTCACCTCTGGAGATAATATTTTTAAATCATCTTCCAAATTTTTTCGATAAAAATCAACTCTCGCTACATTCGCATCCGATTGGGAATCAGCAGCTTTCAGTCCATCAAACTCAATTTTCCAAAAGCTTACTTTTTGAGTGCCTTGTTCAATATCAGATGCATATTTATTTCCGGTTTTTAAATATGCAGATGCAATTGCGATAGCTTCTTCTTTTGCTGGAACATTTCCAGGAGTCAAAAGCATTTGGTCATTTTGAAATGGATATTCCATTTTAAAGCTGCCATCTAGCACATTCATCGTCAAAGTACGATTTAAATTATCATTTTTAAATTCATATACCCCTTCTTTTACTTCAGTTGGTTTGGAACTAAAACCTAAATCAGACGCAGTTTTTGTATCGTCCTCAAGCGCCAAAAAGCTGCTGTTTGGGCGATAAATAATAAATACCTTAGATTGATCTTTAAATTTTGGTGCCGAATCGTTCGGAAATTCAAAAGTAAAATTTTTCTTGTTAAATTGTTTTTCTGGAAATACAATTTTAGGCATCACTCCATATTTGACTGTTGGTGGAATATATTTAGGATGGGCTAAGTTGTATGCTTTGACTGCTCCAGTAATAATCGACCACATAATCAAAAAGATTACGAGTCCACTTCCGCCGTATTTAATTAAATTTCTGCTCATGTAAGCAGTTTGGGTCAAAGATGACATTACAATATTTTACATAAAAATAAGCAACAATTTCCATATTAATTTTCCAGGCTCAAATTTTAAAACCAATGATAAAATTAACCATGATTGACAACAAAATTGTGAGAACTCGTATTGCTCCCAGTCCAACGGGGGAATATCATGTTGGCCACTTAAGAACTTGTCTTTATGATTATGCACTCGCTAAAAAAAATAATGGCCAATTTATTATAAGAATCGAAGATACTGATCAAAAACGTTTTGTCCCTGGGTCCATGGAAAGAACCCTTCAAGTTATAAAAGACTATGGTCTGCAATGGGATGAAGGTCCAGATATTGGTGGGCCTTATGGTCCATATATTCAGACTCAACGTCTTGAAATTTACCAAAAATATATTCAAGAATTACTAGATAAAGGTTTGGCTTATCGCTGTTTTTGTACTCAAGAGCGTCTTGATGAACTTCGTGCTACTCAAAAAGCCGCCAAGCAAGTTCCTCGTTATGATCAACATTGTCTTCATTTAACACCCGAGGAAATTCAAAAAAATATTGATGCAAAAGTACCATACACCATCCGTATGGTCATTCCTAAAAATGAAACTATTATTTTCGAAGATGTAATCCGCGGCAAAATAAAATTTAATACTAATGACATTGATGATCAGGTTTTAATAAAATCAAATGGAATTCCTACATATCATTTTGCTGCAGTCGTCGACGATCATTTAATGGAAATATCTCATGTCTTTCGAGGTGAGGAATGGCTCACTTCCACTCCAAAACATCTTTTACTCTATCGCTATTTTGGCTGGGAACCACCTAAAATTGCCCATCTTACGGTATTATTAAATCCAGACGGTAAGGGAAAATTAAGTAAACGCCATGGCGCAACTTCAGCCAGATCATTTCTAGAAGAAGGTTATTTGCCAGAAGCCATGCTTAATTTTTTAATGTTTTTAGGTTGGAATCCGGGAGACAATCGTGAATTTTTTACATTAGATGAATTTGTTCAAGCTTTTAGTTTGGATCATCTCCACAAAAAATCGCCAGTATTTGATCGTAAAAAACTGGACTATTTAAACGGATATTATATCCGTCAAAAATCCAATGATGAATTAAAAGTTTTGTTTAAAAAGTTTTTGCCTCAAGCTTCAGATGAGCAAATAAATATTTTACTGCCGGTTTTAAAAGAAAGAATTGTTAAATTATCAGATCTTCAACCTCAAACAAAATTTATTTTTGAAGATGTGGACTACGATAAATCGTTACTTCTCGAGTACAAAGACAAAGAAATGTCAAAAGATTTGGTTCTCGACATGATTTCAAAAACCAAAGACATAATGTCGCAAATAGACGATTTCAAAGCCTCCAATATTCAGGCAAAAATTGATGAATTGCTGAAATCAGACAATTGGTCGAATGAAGAAAATAAAGTTGGAAAATACTTTATGGTTTTCCGAGTTGCTATTTGTGGGTCTAAATTTACACCTCCAGTTGTCGATTGTTTGCCAGCCCTTGGTAAAGAAAAAACTATCCATAAACTAGACCTCGCTATTTCTAAATTAACCAGTTAATTGCTAAACTAAACTTGTGATAATTATTATACTATTGCTTACATTTTTACTGCCTTTCTCTAAACCTGTTTGGGCTCAAACAGCGACAGTAACTTTAACACCCACCCCAACACCAACCTCTATTCCAACTTCCACATCAACTCCAACACTAACAACTACACCAATTACGGGAATTAGTTTGAGTGAGTTTTTAGCCAATCCTTCATCTGGCTATGAATGGGTAGAACTTTATAATTCAAACGATTTTGAAGTTCAATTAACTGGTTGGAAAATTTTTGATTCCACTGATACTTCAAAAACTATACCATCACCATTCGTAATACCGGCAAAAGCATATAAATCATTTGATCTTGGAACAGCCAATTATCTAAATAATAATGGGGATAAAGTAAGATTAGTGAATAATGCTGGAAACGAGGTGGATAGTTATACTTATCCAAATACGTCTTCAGTTCAATATAGTTGGTCAAAAGTTTCTGGTAGTTGGTGTTTAGCTCCCACATCTAAAGATGCAGCCAATAATAGTTGTATCGCTCCTACTAGTACTCCAGCCCCAACCTCAACCCCGACTCCCACTCCAACCCTAACACTCACACCCACTACAACAAAAAAACCAACTGCCACCCCAACACCTTCTCCAGAACCAACTGCAGTCATGGAACCATTGCCAACAGATAATCCAACCATACCGCCAACATCTGCACCAGTTTTAAGCAATGCTGACCCAAAAACTCCAACTCCATCACCGTCCGAAAAAGGACAAAAAAATATAATTCCTGGCCTTTTTATTGGCTTTGGTGCGCTACTTTTATTGGCACCACTCGCTATTGTTAAGATAAAATCTCTCAAAACAAAAGTTAACTAATCTTCATAATTTGTTTCTTGACTAAGCCTTTGTTTTTGTATTTAATGTATATCTGTTATGTATATCCGAAAGTAGAATAACTCAGCAAATTGGATAAATCATAATCTAAATTAATATAAATTCATCAGTATTTTATGAAAAAAGTATTAGTCAGTTTAGTTACTATCGGAGTCATCGGATCTTTTTCATACTTTGTCACCCAAGCCTACTTTACTGATAAAAAAACTAGTACCAACAACACTTTTGCGGTTGGAACTTTAAATCTTGAAGTTGGAGGTGCCAGTGGTTCTAGTGTTGAACCGTTTGTAATTTCCGATATTGGTTCTGGAATAAATAGTGGTTCAAAAGTTTGGAAAGTAAAAAACACCGGTTCTTTGCCTGGTCAATTTTCCGCCTCACTAGATAATGTTGTAAATTATGAAAATGGTTGTAATGAACCAGAAAAAGAGGTTGATTCTACTTGTGGTAATCCAGGCCCTCACGAAGGCGAATTAGGTAAATACATAAAAGTAACTTTTTATATTAACGGTATCAAAGAAGTTGAATCATATATGACAGAAGAAGCTGCATCAAAAATTAACAATCTTTGGGATTCAATTAATCCGCCGATCATTTTAAATCCTGGGCAAGAAGCTAATTTGGAAATGGAGTGGACTGCTGATAACAATTATGGCAACGAAATTCAAAGCGATAGCCTAAATTTTGATATGAGTTTCAGTCTCAAACAAATTATCAAATAAACAATGAAAAATTATAAAAAGAAGCAGGGTTTTAATCTTTGGACATTATTTACCTGGATTATCACTTTTATACTTTTGGTCGTTGCCGGGGAAATGTTAATTTCAAAAATTAACATCAAAGGGTCTTTTCAAACCCTTTTGGTTCAATCTGGTTCCATGTCGCCTACCATCAAAACAGGTGATTTAATTGTCATCAAACCAGATAAAAATTATAAAGCAGGCGACATCATCACTTTTAATAATTCTAAAAATCAGAAAGTTACTCATCGTATTGTAAATATCAAAACTGAAAATAATATCCAAAAAATATATACCAAAGGTGATGCAAACAAAGTTCTTGATGATGCCTATATTTCCACCTCGAATATCATCGGCAAAGTAAATTATCAAATTCCATATCTTGGAAAATTAGTATTTTTCAGTAAAACACTTCCAGGTTTGGTAGTTTTAGTTCTTTTTCCAGCCCTTCTCATTGTTTTGGGTGAATTCAAAAAGATCTTCAAAGATCTGTCAGAAATATTTTCGTATTAATTTATGCGAAGGTCTATTGGCATTTTTCCTAAAATAGTTTTCCTTTTATTTTCCCTTGGCTTGATTTTAACTGGTGTTACCGATGCCGATTTTATTGATAAAAAAATTGTCGCCGACAATAAAATGTCTGCCACAACACTCGATTTTACTGATATCGACACCGCCACAAACACACCAATAAATAAATTATTTGATATCAAAGGAATAATTCCTGGTGGTTTTCAGGTAAATGCTGTACGCCTAAAGAATGAAGGCCAATCAAATTTATACAATAAAATTACAACAGAAATAACAGGCGGGGATCGGGATTTTTGTGAATCATTGGATATTGAATTAAATTATGAAGATCAATCAAGTTTCCATGGCAAATTAACAAATTTATCTCACGAATCTCCGGCACTCAACCCCAACACTCAATCTGACTGGATTGTATTTGTAAAATTTAACAAAAACGATGCTAATCTGCAAAACAAAACTTGTTTTTTTAATTTGGTTTTTAATGGATACAACAAAAGTTTGTCTCAAACGACCGGCCTAAAATTCAAGAAAACTATATCAAACACTGTCACAAGTGGAAGTTGGTAAATGATTTCTAAAATTTCTTTTACTGGTAAATAGGGAATAAAAGTAAAAAATATTACTTTTGTTCATTTTCTCTTCATTTTTCTGATGTATTAATTACAAATGTAAAAGTTATAAGCTGAATAATTATAGTAACAACCATAACCATCTGCTTGTGATTCTTACAATTATTAAAATATATAGGAGAAGAAAGTCTATGAGAAAAATATTGTTAAGCTTAGTAATTATTGCTTTAGCAAGCACCGCTTCGGTTGGTGCTACTCGAGCTTACTTTACAAGTGATGTTCCAATTAACAATGTAACAATGGCAACCGGCAATGTGCATATTTCTGATGCCAAAGTAGATTGGATGATGAATGTAGATTTTTCAGGTCTAAAACCAGGAAGTCTAGTTAGAAAATGGTTAAGAATTCAAAACGATGGCACCCTTGATGTTGGAGTCTTAAATGTAAGTGCTGTTAATAAAAGAGGTGATGTTGAATTGCTGAGTCAACTTAATGGTTGGACTTATGGAACTATAGCGGGCACGTCTGATGACCCAAATGGTGTTCAAACAGGCTATAACACAAATGCCGACATTCTATTAAACAACGCAAATTTGTTATCTGCAGCAAATCCAGTTTTAAAACCAGGACAGTCAACAACAATTCAAGTTCAATTTGTTGTTCCTCAAACACTAGATAATACATGGCAAGGAAAAACAACCACTTTTGATTTGCTTTTTCATGCAGAACAGGTTAAATAAGTCTTTTTACCCTTACTCAAATTTTGAGTAGGGGAATAAAGGATTTAATAATTTAATATTTAATGAAAATATTTAAAACAATTAGTAAATATATATATTGGTTAATACTGGTTGCACTAATACTAATTGCCGGATTTACGGCACTATCTGCATTAAACATTAAAGGTGGTTTTAAATTATTGGAAGTATTATCAGGCTCTATGGAGCCAAAAATTCACACCGGCAGTATCGTTTTTGTTAAGCCAGCAGACTCCTATCAAAAAGGAGATATTATCACTTTTACCGATGGCAAAGCTTCTTCTTCAGTTACTCACCGTGTATATGATATTAAAAATAAAGACGGCAAAGAAATTTTTATCACTAAAGGCGACGCTAATAATGGTCCAGATTCAACCGAAACTCTTAAAAGCCAAATAATTGGTAAAACCTATTTTTCTATTCCCTATGTTGGATACATTATCAACTACACCAAAACTCAACAAGGTTTGATTATTTTAATAATTATTCCCACCGTAATCATTGTATATTCCGAGCTTATTTCCATAAAAAATGAGGCCATCAGATTGATTCAAGTCAAAAAACGCCGAAAGCTTAATCCAATTGAAACCGTCGAGGAAAAAATTGGTGAAGAGATTATTGAAATTGAAAAGGATTTTAAAAAACTTAAATCCAAAAAATGAAAAAACACTTAATAAAATTATCAATTCTATTTTTCATTTTAAGTCTATATAAAATTGGCAACACAAGTGCCTATTTTACAAATACTCAAACAGTTACAGGCTTAACAATTAGTACTGGCTACTGGATCACTCCCACCACAAAAATAGGCAACAGTGAACCTGCTTTTAATAAAAAAGATATAATAATCAATTACATTTTGGAAAATGGAGAAAGCCTCGATCATGTTCAATTATGCTACGCATTTAATTTAGCTCGACCTCTTATTTGTCCAAACGATGACAAATTTAAATCGACCTCTGGCAGTTTTGATTTTAATGCCGAAAAAGATGGTATTTATGAATTTTATACACAAGCCTTTGATAAAAATGGAAACCGTGAAGATAAACCAGAAACAACAGAAAACATATATAAAACATTAATCGACACACAAGCCCCAAGCACCAGTATTTCTTTAGGTAGATTTGGACAAGACTGGCATGCTAATAATAATCTGATCATTAATGGAGGTTTTGAAACCGATCCAGATTTACTCAAAAATTGGGCTCCAACCGGTAAGGGTGAACATAAAATTATTAATAATGATGACGTCAGAACAGGCAATATTGCACTAATTGGTTGGCAATCAACAACACCAACCACTGATGGTACTGATGAAATTTCTCAATCTATATCTATTGGCGCAACAGAGACAAATTTGTCTTTTTGGTATCGAATAGTTAGTGATGATATTGGCGATAATGATTGGTTAAGTGTCAAAGTTATTGATAGTACAAATGAAACTGTACTTCTAAAAGCAGCTAAAGAAATAACCTCAATAGAAAATGATCTTGGTTGGAAACAGGCAAACTATTCACTTGCACCCTGGGCAAATAAAAATGTCACTATAAAATTTGAGCTTGTAAACCACAACTCTCTAAAAACATACGCTTTGTTAGATGATGTCCGCGTTACTAATTCTCCAAATTATATATATTCCATAAGTCCAATCTCTTTTAATGCTTACGATTCAACTTCCGGAATAATGTTCACTCAATACCAGGTCAATAATTCTGGTCCATTAATCTATAACGGTTCTCATTTGGATTTTGATGATCAATTAATAAATATAGGGGATACTTTGGTAATTTCTTACTATTCCTCTGATGTTGCAGGCAATACTGAACCTCCTAAAAATATTAGTCTAATTACTCAAAGGCAGCCTCTCTCAACACCAACACTTTTAAATTCAATGACTATAAATAGACCCATGAATGCCGAAATTTCAAAAATTAGTCCAAATAATATTTCTTTAAAAATAAATAATATTCCTTCTAGTTTTGGATTCTCCTCGGACAATCTTTTAAATTACGAAATAATCTATCAGGGCAATTCCGTTCAAAAGGGTATTGCTGGAAAAATTAATAAAGAAGAAATAAACAACAACAGTGTCGAAAAACAATTTTACCTAGGAACTTGCAGCACAGGTGGCATTTGTACTCCAGAAATTATTCCTATTGGGTCAACTATAACTCTCAATCTAACTGGAAAACTTAATGGAACTGAAATAGAAGAAATAACAAAATCTTTAGTTTATTAAATATGAAAAAATTATTATTTGTATTAACTTTATTATTCTTAAGCTTAAGCTTTGTAAATCCGATTTTCGCCGGCAATGATTTGACGGTTACTTGCACCCAAGATAATAAGTGTCAAAAATCATCCAATCTTCCAATATTTTCTGAAAGTAATATTTCTCCTGGATTTTTTGTGAGTCAAAAATTTAAAGTTATTAATTTGCGCAACGACAACTGCGATCTCAGTTTTTATGTAATTAATAAAGACACTCAAGAAAATATTTTTCCCAATAAAATTTCCATTAGTATTACAAACGAATCTTCGGTTTTATATGCTGGAAATTTGCAAACTTTATATACCCAACCAGTAAGACCCCTGGGACAAGTGAAATCAAATTCTGAAGCAAATTATATCTGGAGTGCCAGTTTTGACCAATCCGCCGGCAATGAATACCAAAATCTAATCACTCGTTTTGATTCTAATATAAACTTTTTATGCAACTCTACCGCTCCTTCTATAATTTTAAATTCAATACCAACAAGCACTAGCATTGGAAATTCTTTTCCTCTAGTGTTTTCCATAAAAAATGCTCAACCCAACACCAAGTATTATTACAAAATATACGGAGGAATAGGAAGCAATTACGACTTGCTTACATATAATGGAACTAATTATTTAAATCTTAACTCATCTTGGGATTCATTTCCTTTTATAACAACTGACGCAAAAGGGGATGTTCAACCAATAAGTGGATTTGCCAGATCAAAAGATAATGGACCAACAGGAATATATGATTTATGGATAAAATTAGCCAAATCCGACGACACCAGCAAATCATTAACCTCTGAATTACATGCGATCACAATCAATCCACTTGGTCAAAATATTAAGGAAAGTTCAATCAATTCGTCTCCTCCAGACAATTCAGTTTGTAATGATGGTATACCGATTGGTGCGCCAAAACTTCTAAATATAACTCCAGGAACCAATAGTGTCACTTTGCATTGGTCTGAAGATTCAAAACCTCTAACTTATTATTTAATTGCTTTTGGAACAAGTCCTGGTGTATATCAATATGGAAATCCAAACATTGGCGGTCCTGGAACGACTTCATACACAGTAAACAATTTATCAGCCGACAAAACCTATTATTTTACTGTCAGGGCAGGCAATGGCTGCAAACCTGGCAGTTTTTCCAATGAGTTGTCTGCAAAACCTTTAGGGGTAAATTTAACCAACAACAATCCGCCCCCAGGTTTTAAAGAAAATGTTTTAGGGGCCAGCACTGAAAGCACCAATCCTTCTGAAACCAAACAAACTGGTAATGTCCTGGGTGAATCAAGCAATAATTGGAGCAAAATAATATTTTATCTTTCCTTAATTTTATTTTTCTCAATCTCTTATTCGATTTTCAAATCATTCAAAAAGAAAACAAAAACTAGATAATTCTAAGTATTAATTTATACTAATATTATGAAGCGTTTGTGGCTAATGTTCTTGCCTCATGAAAAAAATAATCATCGTGCTGGTATACTGAAACCTGGTTTTTTGATCCTATTTATTGCCATTTATTTACTCAATCAATCAATTTTAAAAACACTCACCACTCTTAAACCTGGTGTTTTAGGTTATTCCTCAGAAATAACTGCTAAAAAAGTTTTTGACTTTACTAACACAGAAAGAAATAAAATCGGTTTGCCTTCTTATCATTACAACTCTGTTTTGTCTGAATCAGCGGCTCAAAAAGCCCAAGACATGTTTAAAAATGACTACTGGGCCCACAATTCTCCTACTGGCAAAACCCCGTGGGACTTTTTTAATAATGTTGAATATAAATATTCCGTTGCCGGCGAAAATCTGGCTAAAGATTTTTACGACACAGATTCCATGATGAAAGCTTGGATGAATTCTCCAACACATAAGGCAAATATTGTTAACACAAAATATCAAGAAATCGGTGTTGCTGTTGTAAATGGAGTTTTGGGTGGTGTTAATACCACATTGGTAGTTCAACATTTTGGTACTCCCTTAAACGGCATTATTAAAGACACTACACCAGAGGAAATAGCCTTTAATAATAGTGCGGCTGTTGAATCAAAAGTTTTAGCTGTAAATAGTCAGCATTTTATAAATCCAGTTAATATCAGTAAATTTATTGGAATTGGCATGTTCTTACTAATAATTGTCGTTCTTTTTATGGACAGCTACATAACCCTAAAAAATAATACTCACCGCTTAACGGGATCTTCGGCTAGCCATATTGGGTTTTTAGTTATTATTCTTTTATTTATGATCTTCAGCCAGCAAGGTCATATTTTCTAAAATGAAAACAGTACTAAAAGAAATCAAGAAAAAGCCAATCGAGTATTTAATATTATTGATTATATTTTTTATTGGTACTTCCCTATATTTTATATTTAGATTCGAAGCTGCAGTTCAAAGAATAATCATCTATAGTATTATTACTTTGTATTTTTTTTGGAGCTTATATTATCACCAGAAGAGAGGGGACTTACACTTATCAATTGTTATCGAATATTTAATTTTTGCAATTTTTGCCTTGGTTTTACTTACAACCACTGTCTTTTAATTTCTTTTTTATTTCTGCCAATTGCCAAGCTTTTATTTTCTTTGGATCCCCGCTCAACAACACCTCTGGCACTGAGTTGCCCATGAATTCTCTTGGACGTGTATATTGGGGATATTCTGGTGCTCTGATTTTTTCATTATCAATTTCAATTTCAGAGTGGCTTTCAAAGTGGCTTGATTCATCTTTACCTAAAACTCCGGGAACTAATCTAGTTACTGCATCAATCAAAACCATTGCTGGCAATTCACCGCCAGTCAACACATAATCACCGATTGATATTTCTTCATCGATCATGTGATCGATAATTCTTTGGTCAAAACCTTCATAATGGCCTGCAATTAAAACTAAGTTATCTAGTTGAGATAATTCTTCTGCTTTGGCTTGATCAAATTTTTTACCCGAGGCGCTCAAGGCAATTATTCTTTTTGATTTCAAATTAAAATCTTGTTGTGATTTAACATGTTCTATGGCTTGATACATTGGCTCTGGTCTCAACAACATGCCCACATCACCGCCAAATGGCCTATCATCTACAGTTCCATAACTGTCTAAAGCCCAATTTCTTAAATTATGCAATCTTAAATCCAGAAGTTTTTTATTTATAGCCCTTTTCATCATGCTTTCAGAAAAAGGTGATTCAAACATTTGTGGAAATAAGCTTATTACATCAATTATCATTTTATAAAATATGCCAATTAATAGTCTTATTTTAACATTAACTAAAACTAAATTAGTATAAATTAAAAATAAACGCTATACTCTTTTTATGAAAAATAAAGCAAGTACTGCTGTAATTGTTATTCCTACATATAATGAAGCCGATAATATCGGCAAAATGATCGATTATCTTAACACTAAAACCTTTAAAGACATCGAAGAAAAGAAGGTAAATAAAGAAGATTGGGACATGAAAATTTTGGTTGTTGATGGAAATTCTCCTGATGGTACGGGTAAAGTTGTAGAAGAAAAAGCAAAAAAATATTCTAACGTCTTTTTATATACCGAAACAAGTAAAGATGGCATAGGTGCTGCCTATCTAAAAGGCTTCAAATATTCCATGGAACATCTCAAGGCTGATTTTGTTTTTGAATTTGATGGTGATTTTCAACATCCTCCAGAAACAATTCCTGTCATGCTAAAAGCTATGGAAGATGGTTATGACTATGTAATTGGATCAAGAAAAGTAAAAGGCGGTTCAAATCCAAAAGGCTGGGGATTCAAAAGAGTCTTCTTTAGTGAAGTTGGCGGATTTGTTGCACGATTTATCATGTTTTTTCCATTCAAAAACTTTTTTAAAGTTACTGATCCAACCACTGGTTTAAAAGTGACTCGAGTTTGTGGTTTTGTTGATAAGCTAAATCTTGATTATACGCATTTATATACAAAGAGCTTTGGTTATAAACTTCAATTGCTTTTTGAAACCTTAAAACTTGGGGCTAAATTTAAAGAAGTTCCTTTACAGTTTCATGTCAGAAATGCTGGAGAATCAAAAATTGAAGCCAGCACTGCAAAAGACATTTTCCGCGTTGCCATTTTAATCAGATGGTACGATGATTTCACTCAAAAATTCTTAAAATTTGGAACCGTTGGCTTTATTGGTTTTCTTGTTAATGCCATATTTTTAAATTTATTTTCTAAATTTTTAAATAAGCCTTGGCCTTGGATGTTTTCTGCCGAACTTTCAATTATCAGCAATTTTATTTTGAATAACACTTGGACATTTAAATCTCAAAAGATTTCAGCTCCATCAGATATTGCCAAAAAGTTCTTGCAGTTCAACACTAGCTCGATTGGGGCTATCATTATTCAAACAATTTTTGGAACCATCGCCGAAACTTTATTTGGTACAGACCATAAAACATTATATTTAGCCATAATCATTCCATTCTTAATCCTTCCTTATAATTGGTTTATGTACAACACCTTTATTTGGAGAAAGAAAAAACAATCTAAGTAATAGTCCGACTATTGTCAGTATCAAAATTAATACTAAATTATCAATCAATTGCTAAATGTAGTAAAATGCAATTAATTAATATTTAACTCTATATGAAAGGTATTATTCTTGCTGGTGGCAAGGCCACTCGTTTACGCCCCCTTACTTCAATTACTTCAAAGCAGCTTCTTCCTGTTTACGACAAACCAATGATCTATTATCCAATAGACACATTAATCAAAGCTGGAATTAAAGATATATTAATTATAATTGCTCCTGATTATTCAGGACACTTTTTGAATCTCCTAGGCGACGGTAAAGAGTTTGGAGCTCATTTTAGTTACGCAGTTCAAAAAGAACCACGTGGACTTGCTGATGCCTTCATTATTGGTAAAGATTTTATTGGTGATGATAGTGTCACTATGATTTTAGGTGACAATATTTTTGAAAAAGATTTTTCACAAGAAATAAGTTCATTTAAAAGCGGTGCCATGGTTTTCGCTAAAAAAGTATCTGATCCTGAAAGATTTGGTGTTGTCGAATTTGACGAAAATATGAATGCAGTATCTATAGAAGAGAAACCACAAAAACCAAAAAGTGATTATGCTGTTGTTGGTCTTTATACTTATGACAATAAAGTTGTTGAATACGCTCAAAACTTAGCTCCATCACCTCGAGGAGAAATTGAAATTACCGACATAAATGGTATTTACCTAAAGAACGGAGAAATCAAAGTAAATATTTTTGATAGTCTTTGGGAAGATGCTGGTACTTTTGATAGCCTGTTGCACGTAAGTAATGTGATGGCTGAAAAAGCTAAAACAAAAGTAGAAGTTAAGTAATCCAAAAAAATCCTCCAAACGTTTGTTTTGGGGGATTTTTTATTATGTTGCTTGTTTATATTGCTAGTTCACATAGTGTCATATTTTTGTATAATCAGTATCAGTGTTAATGAATTCTACTGAGCACGGAAACGCTCTTAGTGTTTATTCCTACGACAGTCTCTTCCTTAATCGAAATAATTTCAATTCTGATCTAGAAGTCAAATTGCTTAAAATTGAAAACTCAAATGATCCCGATGAAATTATCTATAATGGTGGTCTTTTTACCTTAAACAATAAGCTGTATTTAGTAGCTCGGACAGAATGTTTAGACGAGGAGGTTTCTAATACTAAAATTTATCAATACCAAGATAACAGATTTGTCTTAGATTCCTTTTTTGTCGCCCTAAATAATCTTCAGGATCCATCGCCTTTTTACCATCCAGATCATGGAGTAGCAATTTCTCTAGTTAAAACTATTCCTGATAAAAATGATCGCAAAAGTATTTCAAAATACAGATCAATAATCTATCCCTTAAATAATTTTTCTAAAACCGCAGATCAAAAAATGATTCTGGCAAAAGGGCCTTATAGGCAAAAAGGTTTAAAAATATTTTTTTATAATGGAGCTTTTTTAGTAACGGCCAGGAACAGATTTGAATCAGAAATAAATGATATTAAAAAAGTGAAATCGAGCAATCACCTTAGCCTTGTGTCCAAAGTTGAAGATATTAATCCTAAATTTATAAAAAATATATTAAAAAAACCTGACACCACAATTAAAAACTTTTTTGCTGCTGATGAATGGGGGAATGTAACTGATTGTATGTTGGAACTGGAAGATGGAAAAATAGCATTTATGGGTCATATCGCCAAATATGTCGGTAATGAAAAATATTATTCAATCATTGCTGGTATTCTTGATCCTCAAACTTTAGTTGCCAGTGAAGTATCAATGATATTGACCGCAAAAGACATTTTAAAGATATATCCTGATTTACCGCCAAAAAGAAATGATCTTTATAATGTTGTTTATCCTAGAAGCATTGGTTTTTGTTTTGATCAAGATAAATTGTTTTTAATTGGATCATGTGGTTTAGAAGATAGGTATTCGATAATTTTTAAATTGAATTGGCCATTTTCTGTTGGTCCTAAACAAAATCATGCCTCAAACCAAATGTTTAACTATTCAGCTGATTTGATACAAAAAATCTTTTCTGATTAAAACAACCCCCTTTTATTTGTAAAAAAATAAATTACAATACTTACACATATCTGAAAACTGAAGATAACGCATCTTCGCATGTTTTCTTGTTCTTTAAAAAAGGAATTACTTACACACTGAAAGGAGGTCGATGAACAGTGCTTATATTTTACTGTGGAGAACTTGTCGAATTAGTATCTGATCCTAGGTCAAGAGAAATTCTCGGTATTTGTCCAAATGTAATATCTTATGCACCTACTTAAAGTCCTGTCACTTGAAACCGTCTGTGTTTTCAAGAGGGGGTGATAATTAGTGCTTAGATTTTATGATGGTGAAATCATCACGTTTCTGGAATTTTCCAAACCCTGTACTTATTCTGGTTTCCTCCCATCCATTGAAACCTGTGCGCCTGCTTGATTTTGCTTACCCGTAATAAGTCTTACTTGAGGCCATATAATTGGGGAAAAAATGTATGAGGATATCGTTGGTTTGATCGTAGTTTTATAAAACCTACACCCTCTCCAGTTAGTTGGCTCGAAGGTCAGATATTAAGAAACAGGATCTTTGA
Organism: Patescibacteria group bacterium; assembly: GCA_013387215.1. Classification (GTDB taxonomy): domain Bacteria; phylum Patescibacteriota; class Microgenomatia; order UBA12405; family UBA12405; genus WARW01. Next base: position 160,012 of record WARW01000022.1, on the reverse strand, counting down.
AATGACTCTTTTTTTAACCCGGAGCAAAATTAACTATTGATCAACTCAAGATCGAAACAATTCAGTCAGAAGTAAAACCTTTATACCGTTTGGTATAAAAACAAAGGGCACCATTTGATGGTAAACGTAACAATCACATTTGTGATTATTATTTTTATTATGAAATAAGGGCCCTTTTTTTATTTTTAAATTATTCACAAAAAACTTTATTAAAAATGTTAGTATAAGAGTTATATGAATCAAACAAACGACATTTGTCCAAAATGTGGCGCCCCACTATCTGATGTTACTGAAACTGCTACTGGCCGAAAACTGCAACGCTGTTCTCAAGGATCTTGGAATCCTCAAACCCACAAAAATGAAGGCTGCGATTATGTTAAATGGCTAGAAGTTGAACCAAAAACTCTTGATGAATTATGCCCAAAGTGCGGAGCTCCTTTAGTTCTTCAAGTAACTAGATTTGGTAAAAAGATGAAAAAATGTAGTGCAGGCAGTTGGGATAAAGAAGCAAAAAAGGCTATTGGTTGTGATTATATCGAATGGGTCAATGGCACCACAGAAAAATTGAACGAAATTTGTCCTAAGTGTGGGCACGAATTAGTCTTATATACCACAGCAAACGGTAAAAAAATGAAAAAATGTTCCACCTCAGGATGGGATAGTGCTGCTAAAAAGGCTACTGGTTGTGATTTTGTTGTTTGGCTCAAAGCAGGTCAAACCGCAAGTGATACTGGTGAAGAATATTTACCACCAGAAGAATTCTAAAAATGGTTTACCACCAAAAAGACTCTCTTTCTCAAAATTTTATCAAATATCCTAGTCTGGTAACTGAACTGCTTGATACTAGTGATATTAATTCTAATGATTTGGTGCTAGAAATTGGACCTGGAAAAGGAATTATCACTAAAGAGTTAGCAAAAAAAGCCAAAAATGTTATTGCAGTTGAAAAAGATGCCGTATTGTCATCAGAGCTTTTCAAAGACCTAAAAGATGTATCCAATCTTAAAATTGTTACTCAAGACATATTGAATTTTAATTTACCTAGCACCCCGTATAAAGTTTTTTCAAACATTCCTTTTAGTATTACTTCCGAAATATTGGCTAAATTTTTAAAATCAATTAATTTGCCAGAGGCCATGTATTTCATTATGCAGCGGGAGGCTGCAGAAAAATTTATTGGCTATCCTGCAGAAACTCAAAGTTCAATTCTTGTAAAACCTTGGTATGATATTGAAATTCTTGGAAACATCGACAGAACTAATTTTACTCTTAAACCCCAGGTAATTATTTCGTTTATCCAGTTTCTAAAAAAAGAGACGCCTTTTATTAAAATTGAAGACAAACAAGACTACAGAGATTTTGTTATTTATGGTTTTAATCAATGGCAGCCAACAATTCTTGAGTCTTTTCAAAAAATATTTTCCTACAATCAATTAAAAATATTTAAAAAGACACTAAAAATAGGCGATATTAAACCATCTGAAGCAACTTTTGATATGTGGTTGGGTTTGTATAAATTTTATAAGAAATTTGTTTCTGAAGAAAAAAAGAACTTAATTCGCGGCTTTGAACGTCTTCACAACAAAAAGATTCAATAATAATCTTACAATATTAAGATTAAACCTTAGTTTATCCCTTACTTATTTGTGATTAGAATAACTTATGAAAATAACTAGCTCCGTTTTTGAAAATAATCAAATGATACCATCGATTTATACCTGTGACGGTTCAAACATAAGTCCACCGCTAGAAATCCACGATGTCCCTGAAAAGGCTAAGAGCTTGGCTGTGGTTATGGAAGATCCAGATGCGCCCGGTGGAGTATTAACACATTGGTTGATTTGGAATATAGATCCTCAAACTCTTCTTATACCTGAGGCCTTAATTCCCGAAAAGGCCATTCGCGGCACAAATAGCATGGGTCACATGACTTATGATGGACCATGCCCTCCTACAGGCACTCATCATTATCATTTTAAAGTTTATGCACTAGACGACATATTGGAACTTGGCCCGGGTTCTAATCGAGATGCATTAGATAAGCTAATTCAAGATCATATAATTGATGAAACAGAAATAATCGGGCTGTACAGTTCCGGAATGACAAGTTAAAATTCCTAATGATTAAAAAAATATTAATTGCGTTTATTGGTCTCAATATTGTTCTGATAACAATAGCTTCCGTATATGCAATTCGCTCTTATAAAAAAATTGTTGTTGTTCCAAACAAATCAAAAAACACTCAAATAAAAAACGAGCCAGTTGCCACACCCACACTTGATCCATTAAGACCTTATTCTGTTTTATTAATGGGTTATGGTGGCGGAACACATGAAGGAGGTCGCTTAACCGATTCAATTATGGTTGCCAAAATCGACCCTAAGCTTCAAAATATAACTTTAATTTCTATTCCCCGTGATTTGTGGGTTCCGATTCCAGTAAGCATGGATGAAAATAAATATTTTAAAATTAATGCGGCTTATGCAATTGGTAGCGATGATCGGGGCTATCCTAAAAAAAGTGTGGAATATACAGGAAAAGCAGGTGGAGGAGTAATGTCAAAAGATGTAATTAGTAAAGTCGTTGGTTTTAATATTGATCATTTTGTCGCCCTAGACTTTCAAGGTTTTATTAAAACAGTCGATGTCTTAGGCGGTATCCAAGTTAATGTCCAAAAACCATTTAACGATGATATGTATCCAATAGAAAAAGATACTGTTGATAATTGCGGCAAATCAGATGAAGAAATAAAAGCTCTCACGGCCACCATGTCAGGCGATAAACTTGAAAGACAATTTCCTTGCCGTTACGAAACGCTTCATTTTGATGCAGGCTTGCAAAAGATGGATGGAGTTAATGCCTTAAAATACGTTAGATCTCGACATTCTAAAGAAGACGGTGGTGACTTTAATCGTGCCGCCAGACAAAGACTGGTTATTCAAAGTGTGAAAGATAAAGTCATGAGTATAAATTTTCTTCCAAAAATTATTCCTTTCATTAATACTTTAGCTGGCAACATGCAAACCGATATTGATTTATCAGAAATGCAGGAATTAATTACTAAAGCACCGGAGTTAAGTAAATACAAAATTAATTCAATTGCATTAACTGATCAAAATGTTCTCCAACTTAGCACCAGCAGTAATGGTCAATCAATCATAATTCCGAAAGAAGGACAAGATCAGTGGAATCTGGTTCATCAATATATTAATGACCCAACAATTGCCACTCCTTCTGCTGTTAAAACCAAAAATTAACGTATTCTTAACGGTATTTTTATATTCTTCTTCTAAAATTCCTGCAGTATGAAGAAGCAGTTCGCTCTAATGGTTGTCGCGCTATTATTGATACTTTATGGCTTAAGTTTAACTAAAAGTAATTCAATTGCGGTCAATTCTCCTAATACTGAAAAGATAACAAATCCAGAAGAATCGGCTATTACTTCGGCAGTCAAATCTAATTTGCCATCGGTAGTCACAATTTCTTCTAAAACCGATAATACTTCGAACAATATCGGCTCGGGATTTATAGTTTCTTCCGACGGGCTAATTTTAACCAATAAACATGTAGTATCAGACGTATCAGGGAATTATAGTGTTATCACTAATAATAATGAAACCTTTGATGTAAAAAAAATTTACAAAGATCCTTTAAATGATTTAGCAATATTAAAAATAGATGCAGCTGGACTAAAACCTGTAGTTTTAGGCGACTCTTCATCGCTTCAACTTGGTCAAACCGCCATTGCTATTGGAACACCGTTGGGTGAGTTTAGAAACACAGTTACTTCTGGTGTTATTTCTGGAGTTAGCCGTGGAATAAAAGCTGGAACTCCATTTCTAGGATCAGTTGAACAGCTTAACAATGTCATCCAAACTGATGCTCCAATAAGTCCAGGAAATTCTGGCGGACCATTGTTGGATTCCAATGGCAATGTTATTGGTATTAACACAGCCGTTTCAGTCTCTGGTTCAAATTTAGGATTTGCTATACCTGTTAATGTGGCCAAGGATTTAATAAATGCCTTTCAAAATAATGGTCAAAATTTTCAGCAGCCGTTTTTAGGAGTCAGATATGTTGCTCTAGATTCAAGTCAAGCTAGCTCAATGGGTAGTGTTCCTGGTGCATATGTCGTTGAAGTGTTGCCTAATTCACCAGCTAACATGGCGGGAATAAAAGCTAATGATATTATCACTAAATTTGCTGGACAATCAGTAAGTTCGGATGGTACTAATGAATTAAGTAGTTTGATTTTACTTCAAAAAGTAGGGAATAAAGTGCCAATAGAAATTTGGAGAAATAATAAAACAATGATTGTCCAGGTAGTTTTGCAATCTGCAAAATAATGACATTAATCTATTTGATTATAATAATTTATTCCGTCATTCTTCATGAACTGTCTCACGGTTTAGTGGCTCAATTCTTTGGAGACGATACCGCCCAAAAATCAGGACGTTTAACTCTAAATCCTCTTCCACACATCGATCCCATTTTTACAATACTTCTGCCATTATTTTTTATATTAGTCGGCAGTCCTTTTATTTTTGGTGGAGCCAAACCAGTTCCAATTAATCCTAAAAAATTTAAAAATATTAAAAAAGATTTTGCAATCACTGCCATAGCTGGTCCAATAACCAATCTTTTAATTGCTTTTGTGGCCACGCTATTACTGCATTTTTTTCAAATAAACGTAATTGCCTATCAAATGTTAACTTTTGCAATTACTATAAATGTTTTTTTAGCTATCCTAAATTTACTTCCCATACCGCCCCTCGATGGTTCTCGAGTAGTTGGGGGATTGTTGCCTAATTCTTTAAGTCAAAAATGGTTTTCTTTGGATCGTTATGGACTGATATTTATAATTATTTTATTTATATCTTTTAATACAGTCTTAAATAAAGTTATTTATCCAATTGCAAATTATCTAATTAACATTTTAATTAATAAACTTTAGATTCAATTTTCAATAATTATATCCAAGCCGCTTAATAAACTAATTGCATCTGCAAGCAAAAACTTTGCCTTTTTAATATTATTAGTTTTAAAATCAATCGAAAAATTTGAAGCTTTTTTGAAATTTGCTTTATAAAGATTTGTTTTTGAAAAAATAGCACCTTCCAGATTGCTTCCCCTAAAGTCTACTTCTGGAATTTCTGCACCAATAAAATCGACTTCTTTTGCCTCGGAATTAGTAATTACTAACTTTGATAATTTTAAGTATCTGAAATTTGAATAATTTAATTGGCATTCTTTAAATTGTAGATAATTTATATTAAACGTTTTTGTCCAATCTATTCCTAATACTTTTGATTTAATAAAATCTAAATCTAGTAAATTGCTTCCACTAAAATTAACTCCACTCATAATGCAGTTTTCAAACATACATTCGTTAAATCTGCATTTTATAAATTCCGTCCCTACAAAACTGCATTTGCTAAACTTGCAATTTTCAAACTCTTTTGATTTTATTATTTCTTTTTGCAAATCTAATTGAAAAAATTCATTTTTCTCAAAAATATCTTGCTCATCAAAACTCATCCTTAATTATATCTTTAGTATTTAACAAAATATTATTTCAGCAGCTCTTTAGCCTTAAGAACAAAATTGTAGTCTCTCTCGTTAATTTTTGATGCAAACTCATCAGTTGTACTCACGTTTTCAAAAAGTTTCAAAGCTTGTGGAACTGTTACCCATATTAATTTCATATTGTTACTTTTTTCCCATTCATTAAAACTTGTCTTTTTGCTTTCTCCAACTTTTTTTGCTAAAAAACAAACTGAATGATGTACTGTTTCTCCGTATTCCGAATTATTATCTAAAAATTCATTTTCACCAATCTTAGGGCCGATTACAATTTCGCATCCGGCTTCCTCAGAAGCTTCTCTCATTGCCGCTTCAATTTCTGTTTCTCCCTCTTCAATGCCTCCTCCAGGAATTTTATAATACTCGCCATTTCTTACATCAATTAAAGCGATTAAATTATTTTCATCAACAATCACTGTTCTAGCTGCTCTTTTGATATTCATAAACAAATTCTACCAAAAATATTTGTTGCCCCGCATGTCTAGGATCCCCCTTGAGGGGAGATTTGAACCATAAAACATTTGGATTGTGTTGCCCCGCATGTCTAGGATCCCCCTTGAGGGGAGATTCGAACCATGAAACATTTGGATTGTGTTGCCCCGCATGGATTCGAACCACAATTAACCGGTTCAGAGCCGATTGTCCTACCATTAGACGACGGGGCATTGGTGAGCTTGCGAACTATTATACTATTTTAGCTAATATTTTTGTAAAATAAGAGATCAATTGGATTTTTGCCTCATAAATGATATAAATATCCAGTTCTATTTATTATTGCTTTGTTAAAAAAGTATGAAAACCATAGAAGAATTAACTCAAGAATTAAAATTAACACCTGAACAAGCATTGGGCGTTAAATCATATATCAATGGTTTATTGATTGAACTTTTGGAAAGTATTAAACAAGACCATATCAAAAACTTCGACGAAACTATTCACAATCTTAAAGAAGACGATAAAGCTTAATCTTTAATATATCTTTCCGATTCTCGTCCAATCGTGGTTTCCTCTCCGTGGCCCGGCAAAACTAGTGTGTCGTCAGGTAGCTTCATTAAATTTTTAAGACTTTTAAATATTTCTTCGGTGGAGCTATACTTTAAATCAGTTCTTCCCCTAAGACCGGCAAAAAGAGTATCACCACTAAAAAGCAGTCCATTTTCGCGGTTATAAAAACAAACACTGCCAGGTGTGTGTCCTGGTGTTTTAATCACTTGAAGTATTTCATCACCTAAAAATATTTCTTTTGTATCATCAAGGTCTATATCAATATTGTTTAGGTTTGGAGCAAAAACTCTTCTTTTTAAAAAATGAGTTGCTGTTTGATTTTGTCTTTTTAATAAAAATATATCCTGTTGACTGCAATAAACTGGAATATTAAAAATTAATTTTAAATCCAAAGCGGCCAAGGTATGATCAAAATGCCCATGAGTCAAAAGGATGCCAACCGGGTTTAAGCCTTTGGAACTTATCATATCTGAAATCCCTACACCATCATCTGCTGGATCGATAATAAAACATTCTTTTGTTTCTTCGTTCCAAACCAAATAACAATTAGTTCCCAAGTCTCCCAATACTATGGTTTCATATTTAAGCATAACTTCATTTTAAGCTAAAATCATAATATAATAAATTATATAATTTATTTTTCTTATTTGAATTTAGCGTCAAAATAGGGTAAAATACAAAAATAATTATGGCCCCAAACAGTAAGCAAATTTCTAAAAGACTTTTCATCGGCAGTCTTCCGTATGACACCACTGAAGGTGATTTATTAAGCCTTTTTATTACCGAAGGAAAGGTAGTTTCTATTAAAGTAATCAAAAACAGATGGAACCGAAGCCGTGGTATGGCGTATGTTGAGTATGAAAATGTAAATGATGCAGTTAATGCCAAGAAAAAATATCATGGTTACAGAATTGATGAACGAACCATAATTGTTGATTATGCCCAGCCCGATCCCTACGATACTCCAGAAGGCAAAACTCGCCACATTGAAGCTCTGGATCAAAAATATAAAGGTCGACACATGAGTGCTTTTGAATATAATACTGGTGAAAAAATAGAAAGAGATAATACTTCTTCCAATATTAATGGTTTCACTCCACGAGCCAGAAAACCAGCAGCTACTGAAACATGGAAACCAACTCGTCGAGGCGGTAGTTCAGCTAAATTAGCTGCCAGAAACGAACAAAACAGAAGATCAAATGGTCCTAATCATGTTCGTCAATCTGTTTTTGAATCTAGAAATTTTGGATCTCGACAAGGTTCAAAGTTTGCTTCAAGAAACAAAAACAAAAGAAATAAATAATGAATTTCAGACAACTTTTGCAACAAAATGAAGTCGTTGGTCTTGCCCCAATGGACGGTGTCACCGACGAAGCCTTCAGATTAGTTCAGACTCAAATTGAAAAGCCAGACGTTATTTTTACTGAATTTGTAAGTGCTGAAGGTCTAAGTCGTGGTGGAGTTAAACTCTACGACACTCTTTTATATTCTCCTCAAGAAAGGCCGATAGTTGGGCAGTTATTTGGTAAGGATCCAGAAAGTTTCTATAAATCAGCCATCGTCCTTTGTGAACTTGGCTTCGATGGTGTTGATATCAATATGGGTTGTCCTGCTAAAACTGTTACCCAGCATGGCAGTGGTGCTGCTTTAATTGGAAAACCTGAATTGGCAGCTGAAATAATCAAGGCGGCAAAAAAAGGAATTGATGATTGGTTTAATAAAAAAGTTTCTATCGATAAAATTGGTCTAAATAATAAAACATTAGAAGTTATTAAAAGAAATAAAAAATATTCTAATCTAAAACAAGACTGCTCATACAAACCAACTATTTCAGTTAAAACTCGACTTGGTATCGATAAATCTATTGTTGAGCAATGGATCACTCATTTATTGAATCAAGGTATAGATATAATCACTCTTCACGGTAGAACTTTAAAACAAGGTTATGCAGGTACTGCTGGCTGGGAAGAAATAGAAAAAGCAGTTCAAATTGCTAAAAACTATGATACTAAAATCTGGGGTAATGGAGATGTAAAAACTAAGACTATTGCTAAAGAATACTGCCATAAATATGGCGTAACTGGCGTTTTGATTGGTCGCAGTGCCATGGGTAATCCTTGGGCTTTTAATGATCATATTGCCAGTCCTAAGGAAAAATTTTCCGCCATGCTCTTACACGCTCAAATTTTTAAAGAAGTATTTCCTCACCGATCCTTTGATAGCTTAAGAAAACATTTTATTCTTTATTCCTATGGTTTGAGCAATGCTAAACAACTACGTGCATCTTTAGTAAGACTTAATTCAGTTGAAGAACTTTTGACGCTTGAAGGTGAATTTGTAAATTGTTAAAGTTAAACGGTATGACTACCGAATCTAATCAAACCAATCAAGCGGTCAACCTTCTCAGTGTTGAATCGTTAATTAACAGTACTATGTCCCGCTTTGAAATTCTTGACAAAGAATACAAAGAGCAAAAATCAATGATCGATGCTCTTTTGGAAAATGATTTGGAATATCAAGAAGCAGCTATTGAAGCTAAAAAACAAGCCAAGCTCAAGACCATTGCTAAACAAAAAGTCATGACCAAGCCCGAAGCCACCCATATTGTCGAAAAACTTCAAGACACACAATCTCAAATTAAAGAACTTAAAACAGCATTATCCGATTATTTGGCCCAATATGTCACTCTCTCCGGTTCTAATCAAATTGAAGGCGCTGATGGTGTATTACGACAAATAATTTACACTGCTAAATTAGTTAAATCTAAATAATTATGACCCATATCGATCTCACAACCCAAAATTTTCAAGATGAAGTTATTAATTCTAAAGGTAAAGTACTAGTCGATTTCTGGGCGCCTTGGTGTGGTCCATGTCAAATGCTTAGTCCAGTTTTGGATGAAATCAGTGAAGAATTAAAAGGTAAAGTTAAGTTGACCAAAATTAATGTTGATGAACAAAGCGAACTTGGAGACAAATATAATGTTTCCGCAATCCCTACAGTTCTACTTTTTAATGATGGCGAGTTAGTCGAATCATTTGTTGGTTTTCGTCAAAAAATTGATTACGTCAACGCTATTAATAAGTAAGTTTCTGTTTGTGAGATACTACATTCATGGATTTCGCAAAACTTAAACAACTGTTGCAAGACAAAAAAGAGCCGTCATTTCGCTTTAAACAAATAAGCAAAAGCTATTATTCTGGCCGATTTGATTCTTTTGAAAATATGACGGATATTTCCAAAGATCTGCGTAAATTTCTTAGTGCTAATCTAAATTATCTATCTCTTAAACCAATAAAAACTAGTGTGGGTGAACAAACAGAAAAGGTCTTACTCGAAACACATGATGGTCAAAAAATCGAGTCTGTTCTAATGAATTATGACGAATGGATTACTGTTTGCGTTTCCTCGCAGGTTGGCTGTCCGCTTGCCTGCAAGTTTTGTGCAACCGGCAAAATGGGTTTCAAACGAAACTTAACAACAGACGAAATCGTTGATCAGATAATATTTTGGAATCAAAAATTATTTCCTAAATATGTTGGTCGGATTGTTTTGATGGGGATGGGTGAGCCATTTTTAAATTGGGACAATGTGATTTCAGCAATTAATATAATAAATTCTAAAGAGGGGCTAGATATTGGTGTCAGAAAAATTAGTATCTCAACAGCAGGTGTTGTCGACAGAATAGATGATTTTGCCAATTTAAACACTCAAATTAATTTAGCCGTTTCGCTTCATTCTGCAGATCAGAAAAAGAGGGAATCGATTATGCCTATTGCTCGGCAATATTCTCTTGAAGATCTCAAAAAATCTTGTGACTTATATGCTAAAAAAACCAAACGCCAAATATTTTTTGAATACGCTCTAATGTCTGGTGTTAATGATTCTCTTGAAGATTTATCCAAAATTATTAAATTTATACAATCAAATCACCTTTTTTATCTCAATATTATTCCTCTTAATAAAGTTGATGGTGGCATGACACCATCAAACACAAATACCTTTAATCAATTCATCTATGGACTTGAGAAGGCTCGTATAAATTTTTCAATTAGAAAGTCTTTTGGTCAAAGTCTTGATGCAGCTTGTGGCCAACTAGTGGCAAAAAATTAATACTGTATAATATACCCATGCTAATTGACGAAGTTAGAATAACAATTAAAGGTGGTGACGGCGGAAATGGTGTTGTCCATTTCTATACTGATGCTTGGCGTCCAAAAGGTGGACCAGATGGTGGCGATGGTGGCCAAGGTGGTTCTGTATATTTTGAAGCAGTCACTGATGTTAGTAAATTAAATCAATTTCGACATGCAAAAGTTTACTCAGCCCAAAATGGTGAACCTGGCAGTCGCAACAATCGCCATGGAAAAGACGGCGAGGATTTGACTATCTATATTCCAGTCGGAACATTAGCAACTTATGACAATGGCACTTCAGTTGAATTTACTGAAGTTGGACAGCGCGTTTTAATGGCTAAGGGTGGTTCTGGCGGGCGTGGTAATCATTTCTTTCGTTCCGCCACCAATCAAACACCTAGAGAGTGTGAGAAGGGTTTTAAAACCTCAACTAAGAATTTATTTTTACAATTAAAATTAATTGCTCAAATTGGCTTGATTGGTCTTCCTAATGCTGGCAAAACTAGTTTGTTAAACGAATTAACCACAGCTAATGCAAAAGTTGCTAATTACGCTTTTACTACACTCGAGCCAAATTTAGGAGTCACACGTGGTGGAAAAATAATTGCCGATATCCCAGGTTTAATTGAAGGAGCGGCAGATGGAAAAGGATTAGGTTTTCGATTTTTAAAACATATCGAAAGAACCAGTTTGTTAATTCATTGTGTTTCTGCAGAATCTCCAAGTCCTTTAAAAGATTATAAAACTGTCAGAAAAGAACTAAATAATTACAGTCAAAAATTAGCTGAGAAACCCGAAATTGTTGTATTGACCAAATACGATTTAATGGATCCTGAGGCAATTAAAAAAGAAATGTCTCTCATAAAAGCAAAACTCTCAGTTTCAATTGCTGACCCTGAGAGTGTTAAGAATCTAAATGATTTGATTACAAAAACTTTAGACTAAAGCTTTTTTAATTTTTTCCCAATCTTTCTTTAATTGAGTCACCATTTTTAAAGCACCGCTTTTTGTAGAAGCGAAATCATCTTTAAATTCACTGACCACATCTTCAACAATCAAACCATATTTTTCTTTATCAATCTCTTGTCCTGCGGTTTTTACTGCGGCAACCTTATCCACAACAGCGGTTCTGATTTCTTTATATTTATCAACCGCAACTTTATTAGCAGTTCCGAAAATTTCCTTAACTTTATCTTCGGTTTCTTCGGCTCCCGACTTAACTTGTTTAGTAAGTTTTAAAGCTAATTCTTTTATATCTTCTCTGGTTTCTTTACCTGATTTTGGAGCCAATAATAAGCCTGCTGCAACGCCGATAAGACCAGCTAAAAAAAATTTTCCTGTTGATTTTGACATAATAATACCTCAAAAAATTTTATAATTAATTCAGTCTAAATTACTTAAGATTTTCTGTCAATAAATCAAAGTCAGATTTATTAATTTCAAAATAATTAAGCTTGTCTAACGTTGCCCAATATATATTAGTCTTTTTGTCTATCGCAAAACTGCCAATGCTTATATTATCAATTCCACTATCGGTATTTATGATGAATTCATAGGAATTATCGGTATTATATTTAAAATCATTAATATATTTTACCCTTTCCAAATTCAATAATTTTTCTACTTGAGTATCATTTTTCCAATTACCCTTACCATCTGGATTCCATTCTAAAGTTTTACCTGAAAAATTTACTGTAATTTTTAAGACTTGAGACTTGGGAAATTTAGTTAAATTTCTTAATTGCCAATAATCTGATTTAGGTAAATTATTTTTATCTAAAATTATATTAATTTTATATACTTCTTTTCCATTATCTTCACGCACATAAGTTCCATCAGTATCATTTGTAATATTACCTATTTCTAGTTTTTTATTGTTAATATCCAAAACGACCTTAGATTCACCGATTCCTAAGGTTGAAAACTTGTCTGGGTTTTGCGAAATCAATTCCTTTAAAGTAATGTTTTTAAACTTATCAGTGTAAGCCTTAACCATCTCTTCATCTGCGGGAATTTCTTTATTGTTTTGGAGAACGAACCACTTGCCATTTTCTTGGTTTAAACAAAAATCATTTATACAAAATTTACCAATATCTTTTGAAAAATATGGCACTGATTTTTTTGTTAAAAAGGAAGGATTAAGTTTTATAAAAACTATCGCCGCACCTATCAACAATAAAGTTGAGGTAAGGTATAAAGGATTTTTAATTTTCATAAAGACTCCAAATACGATTATTCTTTTTTCTGATAATATTTGCCGCAACTGCTGTTAATATTAAAAGAATAACTGGCAAAAATACCATTGTCCATCGAATAATAGACTTGGAATTATCACTTATATTCTTCAAAGGGTTGCTGTCTAAACTTTTACTTCTAATAGATAAAAGTGAAGCATCTTGAGAAAAATAATCAACCATATTTAATGCCAGATATAAATTTTGACTGCTGCCTGTCACATATTGGTCTTTAATAAAATTGCTGTTTCCAATCAATGCCATCTTGACACCATCAGTATTTATGGCGCCAATGGTCTTCTTACCCGTATACTGTTTCGGAAATTGCATTGTTGGCAATAGGCTGGAAAAATCATTAATAGTTAGAGAATTTTGGCTGCTTGAAAATAACTCTTTAGCGCCATTACTGATATTAATACTTGAAGTCCAAGGCATAATTAATTCATTCACTCCCGATACTGCTGGCACATTTTTGTTTATATTTTCAGGTCTAATTTGAACCCACAATGGATATTGAACTGCAAATTGACCGTTTTGGGATTGAAAGTTTGCATAAGTAGAACTTTCATCAACCACTAAATTGGTTTGAACATCCATACCTTTTTCTTTAAAAATACTTTCTAATCCGCTATCTGCATTAACCGTTCCTTGTAAACTTTGATTCAAAGAAACTTTGTCAATAAAAGCAATCAAGCCTTTTTTATTATTTACCCAATCTTTTAATTTTGTTAAACCGGCATTGTCTAATTTATTTTTTTGGCCGACTATTACCAATAAATCAGCTTTTTCAGGAAGTTTTTGCTCGCCGTTAATTTGCTGAACTTCGTCGACAGTATAATCCGCGCTTAAAAATTTTCTTAAATATTGAAGCTGTGTTTGTGAGTCTTTGTTGTCCTCATATAACGCTATTTCTGGCGTTTCTTTACGTAAAATTCTTTTTACACCAGAATCAATGAAATACTCCATGTTATCCACATCGCCAGCCACAGGTAATATAACTTTCTTGCTGCCATAAAATATTGCTAAACCGAAATAGCCTGTGCTTACTTCATATTTATCGGACTTTAAACTGGAGAACTGCAGCTTTTGTATCCCCAGTTTATCTGCTTCATCTTTTGCAGACAGATTTTTTGCAGGATCAAAATATTGAACTTTAAATCTATTTCGATTTAATCTGCTAAATTCTTCTAAAATTGTTTTTAAATTTGAAGCCATTGGTTTTAGATTTGTTGGCAAATCTTCACTGGCAAATACTTTAATTGTCACAATATCATCCAGGCCCTTAACAATATTCTTTGTAGTAGGGGAAAGTGAATGAATTTTTTCCTTGCTTAAATCAATTTTTAAAAAAGGATAAAACGACAAAAATATATTAATCAAAACCACTACAATAATAATATTGGTTGCACTCATTAAAGATAATATTTTTTTCTTATTCATAAGTTTATTTATTGCGTGATTTTAATGAAATGATTGTTAATGTAATGAAAATAATTATCCAGGAAATAAAGAAAACTAAATCTCCAATACTAATTGCTCCAGACGAAAAATTAGCCGACCTAAAATTTACGCTCAATCCGCCGATAAAATCTTTTGCAAAAGAGGGGACTCTTGAAAGTAAAATTTCTTGTCCCATTAAGCTATTAACCAAAAGAATCACCGAAGAACCCAAAAATCCTACAATTGCCTGATTGCTCAAACTTGACACGAAAATACCTACCGATAAATATGAAAGACTCAAAAGGAGTATTCCCACAAAACCGCCTATTATTAAACCCACATCAGGTTTCCCTAAAACATATACAGTGATTATTACTGGCAATGATAATAATATTGTAAACAATAAATATAATGCGCAGCCTAAAAACTTACCAAGCACCAATTCTTTTTCGTTAATAGGTAATGATAATAAAACTTCCCAGGTGCTGTTTTTCTTCTCTTCTGCAATCAAGTTCATGGAAATAGCAGGAACAAACAAAGATAAAATCAATGAAAAATTTGACCAATAAGGATTCAAATCAGCTTGTCCGCCGATAAAAAAATTACTGAAAAATAACCAATTAACTACCACTAGTAATAATCCGGCAAAAACATATCCCACTGGACTACTAAAATAATTTCTCCATTCTTTTTTGGCGATTGTAATTATATTTTTCATGCGGTTAATTCAACAAATTTTTTCTCTAAATTTTTAATTTTCTTAGTTTCCTCATTTAAAGCAATTTCACCTCGATTAATTATGATTAATCTCTCACAAATTTCCCTAGCCTCAGGCAAAATATGAGTAGAAATCAAAATCATTTTGTTTTTTGACAATCCCTTAATTAAGTCACGAATTTCTATAATTTGATTTGGATCTAAACCAGAAGTTGGCTCATCTAATATCAAAATTTTTGGATCACCTAAAAGTGCTGCTGCTAAACCAACTCTTTGTTTGTAACCCTTTGAAAGAGTTTCAATTTGTTGTGATAACACGTTTTGAATTCCGCATTGTTGGGCAACTTTAAAAATTTCCTCTTTAATTTCTTCTTTTGAAATTTGTTTTAATTCAGATATATATTCCAAATATTCACCGCCTGTTAAATTCATATACAGTGGATTGTTTTCTGGTAAATATCCAATCCTTGATTTATGTTTTTCAGATCTAGTGTCAACCTTTTTGCCATCCCAAAGTATTTTTCCATTACTTGCGCTATAAAATCCAACAATTATTCTCATCAAAGTGGTTTTTCCGGCTCCGTTTGGCCCCAAAAGACCAACAATGCTATTCTTTTTTATCTCGAAACTAATGTCCTTAAGTACTTCTTTTTCCTTAAAACTCTTATTGATATTTTCTACTTTAAGCATAGTAATATTTCTAGCTGAATTTAATTCTAAATGCAAGTAGATTTATTATAGCTCGATTAGTTGCTTATTACTCTTTCTGGCCAGTGGGGGTCAATTTGAACAGTAAGTTCCAAAAAAATCTTTCGTCTCGACATCAGTTCAAGCTCTTTTCTGGCATTATATCCAATCTCTTTTATTTTTTTACCGCCTTTGCCGATAACCATTTTTTTATATCTGTCAGCGGTCGTATAGATGGTTGCTTGAATCAAAATTAGTTTTTGTTTATCTTGAACTTTTGTTACTTCTACATTAATAGAGTAGGGAACTTCTTTTCTTAAAAATAAATATGCTTTTTCTCGAATTAATTCTGCAATATATTCTCTCGAATTCATGCTGATAACTGGTCTATTCTTGGCTTCTGTTATTTCAATATCCTTTTCAATATTTTCTTCGTCTACCTCAGGTAATAATTCAAAAATATAATTAATTAAGCCTTTAACATTCTTTTCTTTAATAGCGCTAACAGAAATGACTTTATCAAACTCATCTTCCAAATAATTATATTCAGCCATATGGTCCTTTGAGCCAATTGCCGCATCTGTTTTGTTGTAAACCAAAATTTTTCTTGAATCAGATTTTCTTACTAAACCGATTACTTTATTTTCTTCATCACTCTTAGGTCTCGAAATATCGACAACACAAACAATAACATTGCCTCTCCCTAATTCTTTTGGAGCTTCAGTATTAACTCTTTTTCCAACTAAATCATTAATTTTATTAATAATGCCTGGGGTATCAGAAAATATTATTTTCCCTCTTTCATCCGAAAAAACGACACGCGAATTTTTTCTGGTGGTTTGAGGTAATGGTGAAGTGATAGCCACCTTTTGACTCATGATTGCATTTAATAATGTAGATTTACCTGTGTTTGGTCTACCTAAAATTACTACTCTGCCAAATTTTTTCTTTATAGTTTCGCTTTTTACCATTGACGTTATTCTATCAATTTTATTGGAAAAATACCAAAAGTTATTATATAGTTTGTTTTACATTTATATACTTATATACCTAAACAACTTTTAAACTAAATTCACTTCAGCAAAATCCCAGAATATTATGATAATTATGTTTATCGACAATTTAACAAAAAAATAATTTTAACCGAATGCTGGTTAAAATTTGATTCACATATCGTCTCTTCGGCTCTCAAAAATGTTATAATTACAAATAATATATTTTAAGCCATTGTAAAGAGATTTTGAGACTGTAAAATAAAAAAATCGTCACGAAAATAAAAATTATAAGTTTCAATTGACACTTAGCAAACAACATGCTAGACTGCTAAATATATGCCAGATAAAAAAAATAAATATCCCGTTGTCGACCAAAATCAGGATTCCAATTTGTCTGTCCAACCGGTAAGAAAAATCTTACCTTTAATTCCTTTAAGAAATATCGTTTTGTTCCCATCAGTGGAAACATCTCTATTCTTTGGACGCAAAGAATCTATGAATTCTTTACTCCATGCTTACGACAATACTAATAAAATGGTTATTGTCACTACCCAGCAAAACTCTAAGACCGAAAAGCCTCAAATGGGTGATCTTTATACTGTTGGTGTGCTGGCTAAAATCGAACATATTCTCCAAACCGATGGCAGTTTACATGCTATTGTTAAAGGTGTCTCTCGCGTAAATATTACCAATATGATTCAGACCGATCCCTATATTATGGTTGAATATGTTGATCTTCCTGTTGTTAATGAATCTGTTACTGAAATCCAGCAATCCGCTGAAGCTTTATTGAGCCAACTTAAAAAAGCTTTCGCTATGGGACGTCAGTTTGATCTTCCAGCCATGATGCAACTTAGTAGTGGTGTTTCCAGCAGCGATCTTGCTGATCAAGTTTGTTTCTCTGTTGAAGCTAAAATTCCCGAAAAACAGGAATTATTAGAAACTCTATTAGTCAGTCAAAGGCTTAAAGAAGCTACTGAATATTTAGTTCAAGAAATGAAAGTAGCCGAGCTCGAAAGATCTATTGAAGAAAAAACTCAAGAAAAATTTAATACCGGTATTAAAAGAAATGTTTTAGAGGAAAGAAAAAGACAGATCGAAAAAGAGTTAAAACGTCTTGGACAATCTAGTAGTAATGGTGAATTTGGTGACCTAGGCACAAAAATAAAAAAATCTGCCATGCCAAAGGAAATAAAAAAGAAAATGCAAAAAGAGCTTGAACGTCTTGAAGAAATGGGTGCTATGGCTCCAGAATCAAGCTATATTCGGACTTATCTTGAAACTGTTGTTGATCTTCCTTGGGGTAAATATAGCAAATCAAATATTAGCTTGGCAAAGGCTGCTAAAATTCTTGATGAAGAACATTATGGTATTAAGGATGTCAAAGAAAGAATCTTGGAATATTTAGCTGTTCTCAATTTAAAAGGCCAAAACAGTAAAACCAAAGGTGATATTGGTCCTATTTCAAATATTTTATGTTTCATTGGTCCTCCAGGCGTCGGCAAAACCTCACTTGGTAAATCAATTGCTAAAGCCTTAGGAAGGGAGTTTATTCGAGCTTCATTAGGAGGAATTCGAGATGAGGCAGAAATTCGAGGTCATCGACGCACATATGTTGGTGCTATGCCAGGACGAATTATCAAAGGCCTTAAAGATGCCAAATCTTTAAATCCAGTTTTTATGTTGGATGAAATCGACAAAATTGGTGCCGATTATCGTGGAGATCCGTCTGCTGCTCTTTTGGAAACTCTAGACCCTGAACAAAACAAGGATTTTACTGATCACTATCTCGATTTTCCAATGGATTTAACTAAAGTTTTTTTTATCTTAACTGGAAACGACATAAGTACAATTCCAGGTCCTCTTCGAGACCGTTTGGAAATAATCAATTTTTCTGGTTACACCCTTGATGAAAAATTCCATATTGCTAAAAAATACCTGATTAAAAAGGAATTAGCTGCCAATGGTTTAAGCATGAACAATATTGCTGAAATCAAAGATGAAACCTTAAAATATATTATTGAAAGTTACACTTTAGAAGCTGGTGTTCGTAGTCTTGAAAGAGTAATTGCCAGCCTCTTTAGAAAAGTAGCCAAAAGAATCGTTGTTAACCACGTTGATAGTGTGGACTTAAACAATCCTGTCACTATTAAAAAGTTCCTCGGTCCAGAGAAATTTACCTCACCATTAAAAGGTAAGAAAGATGAAATCGGCGTGTCCACTGGTTTAGCATGGACTTCAGTTGGTGGAGATATTCTCTTTATAGAAGTCAATATAATGCCAGGTAGGGGGCAATTAATATTAACCGGAAAGCTTGGTTCTGTTATGAAAGAATCCTGCCAAGCAGCAGTTTCATATATCCGTTCTCAAGCTAAATCGTTTGGCATAAATAAAGATTTTCATAAAATCGATATTCATATTCACGTCCCAGAAGGTGCCACTCCAAAAGACGGTCCATCAGCAGGAGGTGCAATTACTACTGCTTTAATTTCTGCACTTAAAGAAATTGCCATGCCTCGCGATATTGGAATGACTGGTGAAATAACTATTCGTGGAAACATTTTGGAAATTGGTGGTCTTAAAGAAAAAACCATTGCTGCTCACCGTGCAGGTTTAAAAACAATCTTTATACCAAAAGATAATATTAAATCTCTAGTTGATGTTCCAAAGGAAGTTAAAAAGGATATTAAATTTATCCCAGTTGAACATTACAACGAAATCTATAAGAAAATTTTTGCGATATAAACAAAATCCATATAAAAAGGTGTAGGGGGTGTTTTTTAAAAAACAAAAAAACACCCCAGCTAGTTAAGGCAGCTCAATAACTATTTTTTTGACATTTAGATTCTTCCATCCAACCAGTTCAAACATCGCTTCTTGTAATGCTAAATCAGTTGGTGAAGAACCTAAAGCAATTAATGCCTCGCTGATATTTTGGATATCAATCAAACCAGTCGAAGATGGGTCGTTGGTAACCACAATATCAAGTAACGCTCTCAATATTTTTCTAAAATCTTCACATTTTCTGCCTTCAAAATAATACAAGCCCAATTTATCCCTCAAATAAAAAAGATCCCAAAATAATTCGTCTTTAGTATAGTCGCGATCTTTTGATTCAAATAAAGTGATAATTTTGTTAAATAATTTTTGAGTTTTTCTAATTCTTGATGCTTTAAAAGCCCTCTTCAACGTGATGTATTCATCAATCATTGCATTAAAAGAATTTTTAAGCCGATTGATCAATTCAGTCGTAATTGTGTCTGCAGCAGAACTTTCTGTTGATTTGCTTATCCGCACCTCGTATTTAGTCGTGCCAATTGTTATCACCTGGATCTTCGTATCCACAAAAATCTCTCCCTTCTTATATGGATTTTAATGAACGTAAAAACTATTTTATAGTTTTGACGGAATTATACTGCTTTATATATATCAAAACAACAATAGATTGTTATATTGTTTACATCCTTTCTATTGTATTGATTCCCAAAATCTGAAGTCCCATCTCTAAAATACTGGCAGTAGTTCTGGTCAAAAAGATTCTGAAATCTTCTTCTTTTTGATCAATAATTCTATGCTTTCCGTAAAATTCATTATATTTTCGAGCAATGCTTAAAAGATATTCAGCGATTACTGCTGGAGAAAATCTTTTTGATGCTTCAATAACTTTTTCTTCGAATTTATAAAATTCTTTTAGCAAAGCTAATTCCTCATTATTTAAAGTTTCAGGAATTGTGTTGATATTTTTTTGTTCTTTAACTTGAGTCTTTCTTAAAACACTCATGCATCGGGCATAAGTATATTGAAGATAGGGACCCGAATCTCCCTCTAAACTCATCACTTGGTCCCAATCAAAAATGACATCTTTTCTTGGGTCAGATGATAGATCGTTAAATTTAATTGCACCAATAGCAACCGATTTAATCATTTCATCTTTTTGTTCTTTTGGTAAATCTTTTCCAATCAAACTTTTATTTGCAATCTCAGAAGCTTTTTCAACCGCTTTATCAATTACGTCTGCAAGATGAATTGTATCGCCTTTTCGAGTTGAAAATTTTCCATTTTTCCATCGAATTAATCCGTGAGCCACATGCACAAAACCATTTTTTGGCATCCAACCCAGCATTTCAGCAGTTTTAAATACTTGTCTAAAATGAAGATCTTGATCAACCCCAACTTCGTAAATCATCAAATCTGGATTCCATTCTTTTATTCTGTATTTAATTGTTGCCATATCTCTGGTGAAATATGTCGTAGTTCCATTTGACTTTTGCAGCATTGCTGGTGGCATGTTTTCAAATTCAATAATTTTTGCCCCTTCGCTGTCGGTGGTTATTCCTGACTCAATAATTTCTTTGGTAACTGATGTCAACATGTCTTGGTAAAAAGCTTCGCCGTGCACATAATCAATTTTTACTCCCAGCATTTTATATACTTTGTCAAATTCTCTGAATGAAATATCAATACACTTTTGCCATATTTTTCGGGCTTCTTCATCACCATTTTCCAATTTGGAAAACCATTCTCGTCCTTCATCTATTAATTTTTCATCAGTTTCCGATTCTTTGTGAAACTTAACATAAAGTCTTTCCAAGTCTTCAATAGTCATTTCATCTAAATTAGTATCTCCCCATTTTTTGATGGCTACGATTAGTTTTCCGAATTGTGTACCCCAATCTCCGATATGGTTGTCTCCAATTGTATTCCAGCCTAAAGTTTTGTAAATATTATAGATAGCTTGTCCAATATTGGTTGATCGCAAGTGGCCGATGCCAAAAGGTTTAGCAATGTTTGGTGCAGAATAATCGATCACCATGGTTTTGCCATGACCATTTTCACTTAATTCATTTTTAATTTCGACTTCGTAATTAAATTTTTCTGCAAGTTTTACTAAAAGATCAGTTCTTAAATAAAAATTTATAAATCCCGCTCCGGCTATTTCAATTTTCTCAATAAAATCTGGCATTTTTTCTTCAAGTTTGTTTTTGATACTTTTTCCCAATTCAATTGGATTCTTTTTCTCTTGTTTTGCTAAAACCATTGCCACATTAGTCGAGTAATCTCCAAATTTAAAATCTGTAGGGTGTTCTAAACTAATTTGATTTTCATCAACATTCAAATTTAAGTCTTGGCTTGCAGATAAAATAATTTTTTTTAATTGTTCAGCAATATTATTCATATTAAAAAACCTTTGATCCGTTTTTAACTTCTTTATCTAATATTAAAATACTAACCATTTCATTTTCTTCAGCAGCAAAAATCATAGCTTCAGAAGGTTCACCCATAATTTTTCTTGGAATAATGTTTGTCACAAAAACTGTTTTCTTACCCAATAACTCCTCAGGCTTATATGATTTATATATACCAGAAAAAACTGTTCTCAAATTTTCTTCACCAAAATCGACTCTCATTCTAATCAGTTTGTCAGACTCTTCAACTTTTACAGCTTCTTTAATTTCACCAACCATGAATTCAACTTTGGCGAAATCTTCATATTTTATTTGATCCATACACTAATTTTATCAAATATAACAATTATAAAACACCGTTTGCTTAAATGAGTGCTACACTCTGTTAAATATATTAAAAATATAGTCCTATGAAAGAAAAATATCTGTCAGTTAGAGAGCAGATTAATAGTTTAGGGTGTGAAATCAATCCGATTTCAAGAAAATGGCCTGAATTTTTAGAGACTATCGATAGAACCGATCTTTCGGAACAAATTAACAAAAAGAATCCGTATGTTTATTTTTCAGCTGAATATGGTTGTCCTGGTTTAGGTGCCAATGGTGGTTTAGGAATGCTTTCTCGCGACCATTTTTTACAAGCAGCCGACATTGGTTTACCCGGGTATTTCTTAGGATTAGCATATAGTTCTCGCAAAGAACAACAAATTATTCGATGTGAAAACAGTAATTATTATCAGTACGATGAAGAAAAACAGTTGCCATCACCTCAAGAAATTGGAATGGAGAGATTTGACCAAGTAAATGTTTGCATAAAAGATTTTAATAACCAAGTGCAAAGTCCTGAAGTTTATCAATATGGCCTAAGTACCGATTCTACAAAACTATTATTACTAAAGGTATCTGGAGAAGTTTACCCTAAAGAACCGAACAGCGATGAACGTCTTTGGAATAACGTTGTAATGGGTATGGGTGGTTTTCAGGTAATTCAACAACTCCAAGAAAAAGGATTAATTGAAGAACCATCAGTTATTCATTTGAATGAATCAGCTACCGTTTTAAGCGCTCTATCATTTTTAGACTACAAAACTCAAATATATGGTAATAACTACGATGCATACCTAAAGGCACTTGCAGAATTAAGAGGTAAAACAATTCTTACTAACCACACTTTAGTTCCAGCAGCTGAAGCCAGTTTTAATCGGGGGCAATGCAATTTAATTTTTAACAATTTGCAAAGCAGCGAAGCAAAAATACAATTGGAAACATTTATTAATCAGCGCGGCGGAATGCTTAAGTTTCTTGATTTAGCAAAATATATGTCTGAAAAATGCAATGGTGTCAGCCAATTCCATTCAGACGAAGCAACAAGAATTTTCAGGCAATGTTACGGAGATATTTATTATGGAATTAAAACTAATTTTGATTCAGTTACCAATGGTATCTATCAAAAAGGTTGGAATCCAGAAATGTTTAAATTCCTAGAAAAACATCAAGTAATTGATAAGTTTGGAATTCCAAATTTAACTAGTTTTGAAGAAAATATAGATAAAATAAACCCAAAAGAATTTCATAATTTAAAATCAAAAGCAGTTGCAGATCTTCGTGAATATCTATTGGAAGGGAAACGTTTGGATCAATTCGGGAATATTGTTCAACTTCTGGATAATGCCGTAATTATTGGAGACGCTCGTCGTGTGGCAGATTATAAAAGAAGGTGGATGATATTTAAATATCCAGATCGTTTACAGAATATTTTAACCAGCAATCCTAATGTCCATATTTTTATTAGTGGTAAGGCTCATCCAGCCGACGGTATTGCTAAAGATCAGTTGTCGTTTGTTTTAAAATCCATCGCTGAAAATGACGTTTTTAGAAACCAAATCCATTATCTACCTGATTGGGACACAGAGCTTGCCAAAAAACTTGGACCTGCTTGTCATGTTTGGACAAATACGCCTAGGGTAGGGGAAGAAGCATGTGCCACTTCTGGCATGAAAACAGGTTTTGGTGGTGCTCTCCAGGTTTCTACTGTGGATGGTTTCTACGCCGAACTTCCAAAAACCTCTTACTATGCTATTGAAGGTAATACTAACTCTGCAGAAGAATTTGAAAATTATTATTCTCAATTAGAACACTCAATAAAAGTCTCGCAAGATCCAGAAAAACATTTTGATGAAGTTAAAACACTTTGGAAAGGAGGTCTTCTTAATATCGTTAGTGGCGCTCGGATGGTTGAGGATTATATTAATATGGCTTTTCCGCCTGAAAATAATCTTTTTGTTTTTCAACGGTGTAATCTGGAATCGGTTGTATAAAAATATGTTATTCTTTGTGTACTCTAACCATTATTAGTTAAATTTTTTATGCAAGTAAATCAAAGTATTTTTCGTGGTTATGATATTAGAGGAATAGTGGGTCAAGATTTATCTCCAGAACTTTATGAACACATTGGCCGGGCACATGGAACTTTTTTAAAGAATCGAGGCATCACTGAAGCTATAGTTGGGTATGATTGCCGAGCCACCAGTAAAGAATATAGTGAAGCTTTTATTAAAGGTTTAACTTGGACAGGTATTGATGTTGTAAATATTGGTCTCACTATGGTTGGAACTTTTTATTGGGCACAATATTTTTTAAACCGAAAAGGCGGAGCCTTTATTACTGCTTCTCACAACCCGGGTGAATATAACGGCATGAAACTAGCTTCTGATTTTTCTGAAACATTAGTCAGCGAAGGAATTCAAGAAATCAAAAATTTAGTTTTAAATGAAAATTATTCACAAGGTGATAAGGTTGGAAACAGCACTATTCAAGATGTAAATTCTGCCTATTTTGCAGATATTCTTAAACGTTTTACTAATTTAAAACCTATAAAGGTTTTAATTGATGCTAATTGTGCCACTGCTGGTGCAATTGTTCCAAACGCATTAAGAGGCGCAGGTTTTGAGGTTGTCGAAAAAAATTGCAATATTGATCCAACTTTCCCGCTTGGAACTCCAGATCCAACCGAATCTGTAGTTGCTAAAAGAATTGCTCAAGAAGTAATTGAATCAGGTGCTGCAGTTGGTTTTACTTATGATGCCGATGGTGATCGCATTGGAATTATTGATGAAAAGGGTGGCATTATTTGGAACGATGTTTTAGTTGCTCTAATGTCAGCTGATGTTTTGGCATATCATCCGGGTTCTGTTATTACCTTCAACACTTTATGTTCTAAATTGGTTGAAGAAACTATTACTCGAAACGGCGGCAAACCAAACATGGTTAGAACCGGACATTCTTTCGTTAAAAAATATAATAAAGAAGCAGGCGGTGCATTTGCAGGCGAATTATCAGGCCACTTTTTCTTTTCTGCTGATTTTTATAATCATGATGATGGATTTTATTCCACCGTTCGATTGTTAGATTATCTTGGTCGAACCAATCAAACATTGTCTCAGGCTGTAGCTTCATTACCACAATATATTTCCAGTCCGGAAATTAAAGTTGGCTGTGCCGATGATAAAAAAGTTTCTTTGATGGATAAAATTAGTGAAGTTTTGAAAAAAGATTATCCTCAAGCAGAAATTATTTCAGATGAGCGCCGAGCAGGTGATGGTGTCAGACTAAATTTAGTGGACGGAATGTTTGTTGTCAGATATTCTCAAAATGGACCTTATTTAACAATAAAATTCGAATCCAACAACCAATCTGGTTATGATCAGCTAAAAGTTTATATCAATAAACTTCTCCACTCTTATCCAGAAATTGATTGGGGGTACGGTGTTAATGTTGAAAGCTTAGAATAAAAAATTTATAACCCAAGTCTTTAATGTATGAATTATGTTAAAGGCTTGGGAAAAAATGAATTTAGTTCTATAATAAAGATAGATGAATATTTTACGATTTGCACTTTATGTTATTTCTATTTTTATAACAGCTTATATTTTGCCAGGTGTGTTTATTAATAGTATTGGAACAGCCATAGTTCTAGCCGTAGTATTGGGAATATTAAACTTCATTTTAAAACCGATTTTAGTAATTTTAACCCTTCCAATAAATATCTTAACTTTAGGTCTTTTCACTTTAGTGATTAACGCCATCATAATTTTATTAGCCACAAAAATCGTTCCTGGATTTTCTGTTGATGGTCTTGGTTGGGCAATTCTTTTTGCAATTATCTTATCAATTGTTTTCTCTTTTTTATCAAAATTAGCGTGAATAAAATTCGATAATATCAATAACACTGATTGGTTCTCTTACATCGGTTAAGATAGGATACCGTATCAATTTTCCACTAGTGCCATCTCTTTCCAGCCAATCTGGTATTTTTGGTTTTTCCTCACCTTCCAGTAATTCTTTCACTGCCGGTATTTCTATTGCAGTCTTTGAAAGACTAATTACTTCACCTATATTTACCTGATATGAAGGAACATTTAATACTTTGTTATTTATTAAGACATGATTGTGACTAACAAATTGTCTTGCTGCCGGTCTTGTTGGAGCTAATCCCAATCTAAAGACTACATTATCTAGTCTTCTTTCCAATAAAGTTATTAAAGCTTCTCCTGCTTTCCCTTTTGTTTTATTTGCTTGTAAAACGTAGTTTCTAAATTGTTTTTCAAAAACTCCATAAAATCTCTTTGCTTTTTGCTTTGATCTTAATTGTTTTCCATAATCGGAAACTTTTTTATTTTTTGTTTGATCGTGTTGTCCCGGTTTTCGATCTATTTTTCTTAATTTTGCCCCTTTATTAAAAAGATCAAATCCTTCTCTTCTGGATAATTTGTCTTTAGGGCCAATAAATTTTGCCATATTTTATTATGAATAGTCCCTTTTGGGACTATTCATAATGCTTCTCCATTTATAAAATATTATTCATCCATATCGGTCAAATCACTCATATCATTCTCTGAATCTTGAGTTCTTTCGCCGCCTTTTTCATTGATATCCTTTCGAGGATCTTTCTTCTTGTCACCCTGATTGGCGCCTCCTTGCTTATTTTGGTCTGCCATCTTTGAGTTCACCTCCTTTTTTTAGAATTTAAAGGATAACAAAAGAATATAACAAGCGAAAATTAGTAAGTTACAACAATTTTGTAAGTGATGAGTAAGAGTATGTTAATATAGGGCACTTATGTCAGAAAAACTTATAATCACAAATAAGAATGAAGGTACATTAATGGCTCAAGTACCAGAGAAAAGATCAGTCTCTGAATTGGGCAATATTTTTAATAACTTCGAGTTGAATTGTAATCAACAGTTAATTTCCGATTTTTCCACCTTAATTAAAGAAGGCTACATGCCTCTTATAGTAAGTAATCATCAAAGTCACGCTGACGGACTCGCTATTTCCATGATTACAAGCAAAATAAAAGTTGATGGTTTTAACGGTTTTTATTTACCGATAGCTAGTTCAATTTGTTCAGGTGATCAGGGTGAAGAAGTCAGGTATTTAGTAGAAAAACTGACACCGGTATGTCAGCAAAGAGGTGTTAATTTGATACCTGTCACACGAGAAGAAGACATAAAAAGATATGGAATAGAAGATAAAAACTCAGATAATCTTAAAAAATTAATATCAGCCCACAAAGATAATTTCGGAATAATATTTTTACCGGAAGGCACTCTAAAAGGCGGAAGAATTAATGAAAATGGAATAATTAATGGCATGGTAGAGGTAAAAGAGGATAATTCTTTTGACGGAATTGTAACAAGATTTTTAAAAGATAAAACCAAATTTTGTGTTTTGCCGGTTTCTATTGATGGTTCATACAGACTCTTTGATCCTTCCACTCGAAGTCTTTGTGTTCCATCTCAAAAAACAATAGTTACAGCCAAAGAAATTTATACTCATAACGATTTTATGCCGACTCGTTTTATTATGCCTAAAATTGCCAGCATGTTACCTCCGGAAGCGGCTGGTATATATAGAATAAAATAATTTCTCCGCTCTAAACCAAAAGTCTTCTGGATATTTAATTAAAATTGCTTTTCCGTTTTTTTTGAAATCATCAATAGATATTATCTGATGCATATAATCGGGACTATAAATATTTACGTTAGTATTGTGGTTTATATATGGTATTGAAAAATATCCATTATTATCAGATTTTGTTGACTTATTGGCAATATACACATCGGCATTTCTAACTGCTTGTCCGATCTCATTTTTAATAGACCCTCTTAATATTTGAGGTGAATAATAATTTTTCACGATACTAACGGCCTTTCTAGGGATACCATTATTATTCCATAGTTGGGTAGTTGAATTTATGTTAGTCCAATAATTTATTCCAATAATATTATTTGACTGAGCTATTTTATTTAAGGCTTCATTAATCCATATAGATTGTTGATCTTCATCCAGATTACCGTTTAAATCGGGGATAGGAGCGCCAAATTCACCTAAAACAATTTTTCCTCCACTATTTTCACTTATAAGATTTATATAATCAGTTATTTTTTCTGGATCCGCCACATAATGGTCTATTGTCACAATTCCATCCATTGACTGTGTTGTCGGTTTATCCATCACTGCCATTGCTACATCTCCATTCATCGAATTAAAGTTTGAAATAACCTTTTTATTAATTTTTTTAAAATCATTTTTTGTTATTTGATATTCATTAATCATAAACGAGCGATATTCATCTAAATTACCAGTGCTTCTTGGATCGCCTATTGTTCCGTTTTCACACTCAGGGCAAGCCGTAAAAATGTCACCATCTTTAAACAAATCGGGATTGTTTAAAATAAAATTACTCGTCATTTTTAAATGATCCTCGCTGCTAATAGACTGATAATCAAACCATTTTTCCCAACCGGAAAAATTACCTCGAAACCAAACATTAAGATTGTGTCTTCTTGCACTTTCAACCCATTTTATTAAATAGGGCCTAAACTCTTCATCATATGGAGTATCAATAGCAACATAATTTGCCCCAATATCAGCAATATCTTTAACTTGCTCGTCAATAATTGAATCCAAATTTGGGTTTGAAATTTCACTTCTAGCCAGATCACGTGAATATTTTACCGTGTCAACAGACTGAACTTTCCACCAAGAATCATTAATAGTTAAATTATTATTTAAAGAAAATAACGAAACCACAAACGAGGCAACTAATGCAATCATTTTGTGTTTGTTGCTAAATTATTCCAATATTCTGGTCTTAATTCATATATGTCTGCGAAAGGAAAACTAGAAATTTTTTGATATCGGCTAAATCCAGGTGATTTGCCGACCAATCTAAAAGTCATATCTGTTGCATCATTAGTTCTCATAATAATATATTTTGCGTATTTATCCGGGTTTATTATCGCTTTATTCCAATAGTCTCCAGTCCCTTCATGTATAAAACGTTTCATTGGTAATCCAGAGGAAAAAACAATTGCATCGTGTGAAGCAACGGAAATTAAAATATAACTATTTTCGTTAGTCACATTTTCTTTAAGCCACTCGCTTATTTCAGTAACGTTTTTTTGGCTGGAACCAAATTTTGCATCATCTATTGTTACTGCATCCCCGCTTACTATTGAAAAAAATGAAGTAAATAAAATAAGTGAAATTAAAACTACCCTAAACGGTTTTAATTTATCGATTAAGTATCCAATAAATATAGCAATTGATGGTAGGAGCATAATTCCATACCTAACATTAAACCAGGTGTTTCCAGATATCCCTTGTACATATAAAACCGAGTGTCCAATATATAAAGCTATTATATTAAAAAATAATGGTGCTAAAAGTACCGTTGATGCCATTTTTATGGATCTGTTTATCTTATTATCAAACCACAATATAATTGCCCCAATTAATCCAAGTATTGACGGAAAAGTTTGAGTGTTATACATCAAGGCATATAAATAGACCTTCATGGATAAAAAAAAGTTTCCCTTAGTTGGTAATACGCCTGCGTTAGACAATAAATCTTGCTGTGCCTTTGCTGAAAATGGACCAGTAATAAAATAAAAAGGATCTTTAAAGATTAATAAATTCCACAAAAACCACAAAACCACCCCTAAAGCGGCCATAGTCAAAAATAAAATCAAAGTGCCTTCTGCTGTTTTGTAACTTTTCTTTTTTACTACATTAATAATTATTAAAAGAGTGGCATAGAACAATAAAAACCACCCATCATATCGAGTTAAAGTGGAAAGCATTATCCAAATCGCTGATTTAACTAAATTTAAATAATTGCCTGTTTTGTGCCAAATCAATAATTCATATGAACCAGCCGTCATCGTAGCTAAAAGCAACAGTTCTGTCATGGCTGTGGATTGCAAATATAATATATTCAGATTAGCTGCAAAAATAATTACACCAGTTAATCGACCAACTTTTCCAACCCCTAATTGTTCTAGAAATTGATAAATCAAAAGTCCGCAAAATACAAAAGAAATCATCGAAACCAATGCTCCTGAAAGTCCGGAATGCCACATAAAATTATTCCAAATTGTAGGAATCATCAAGAAATGCAGCAATGGCAACCAAACAGAGCCAAGTTGAGCTAACCCAGGTTTTAATCCTTCAATAACTCGGCGCCCAATATCTAAGTGTGATCTCGCATCGTTATATGCGATTCCTAGTCCGTTTCTCCAATAATAAACAAATGCGGTAATGGAAATTATTACCAAAATTATTCCTACAATTAACTTTAAATTTTTTTCTAATACTAAACCTGTATTTTTCCAAAAATTAACAGGAATAGAAAATGTATAGTTAGTCATATTTTCTCTTTAAAAAATTAATATTAAGAGGTAATGTTTTTCGAAAAACATTAATGGAGATTTTTGAAAATATTTTTTTAAAATTATCTGCATATTGAACAACTAATAAACCCACGCTTAAAGACATAATTAATGTATACAAAACATAAAAGTATCTCCAGGAACTCATATAATTTTTGCCGATTAATTGGTAAACAAATGATTTCGATTTATTCATGCTCAAATAATCAAAATTTTTTTGATAAGTATATTTTTGAATACTGTTGGAAGCTTTTTCCAAATCAAGCACTTCAACTTGAGGTGGTATTGCATTAGTAGTAATAGCACCGGCAGTATTTACAAAAACTGAATAAGAAAACAAAATTAAAAATATTGGCAACAAGATTAAATATTTTCTATATTTTGTTAAAAATATGGAAATAAAAATAGAAAGAATAGCATAGGTAGGTATTAAGTATCTTGATCCAAAAGCCCATCCGCCCCAAGGGTCTCCCCACATGGCATACAAAAGAATATTCAATCCGATTATTGAAAACAAAAATGGCAGTAATTCCATTTTCCTTTTATAAGCCACAATAATTCCGCCTAATCCCAAAAGAATTACAGGCGTATAATTCACAATTCCTCTGTCTGGACTTAAAAATAAAATATAAAATCCTTCAAGCAAATTTCTTGTATAAAAAAAGCTTCCCAAAAAACCGCTTTTTCTGTCTGGGCTTACATACTTTGTTGCATCTTCAATAACATATCTATTATTTATAGGAGTGTTATTATCAAACCCTGTAACTTGAGTAACCGTACCTGCCAGTTGAAAATATTTATTGTATGAATTTTTATTGAACCAAAGAAGAAAGCTGATTGGTATAAGTACTGTTAATAAACTTAATATGTATAAACTCTTTAATCTAAATAAAATTCTGTTTTTTTGAATATCGATAGAAAATATTTTTTTAATTGCCAAAATTACTAGTGGAAAAACCAAAACTGCATTTGGATAATCAATGGCAAACGACAATCCAAGAAGCATCCATACTAAAGCCAATGTCCAAAAATTATCATATTTTATTAAAAGAAAAGTAGACAGCAAAATAATAAAAGTTGTAATTTGGTGTTGATACAAAGTAACACTATAAGTAAAAGCCGGTGTTGCAAATAAAAATACTAAACCAGCTATCGCAGACATAATTTTATTAGCTCCAAGTTCTTCTGATAACTTTCTAATTAGAAAGACATTTAAAAGCGCAAAGATAGAAATAATGGCAAAAGTCCCGACTTGTGCAGCTCCTAATAGTTTCCCAATAATATATCCTGGTATAACCAAAAATGATAAACCAGGATCAAACAAGGAAACAAACTTGCCATTGAAATATCCCAAATCTGGAGTTGCAAACTTAGCAATATTTAAAGAAAAATTAAAAGATTTATTCTCTAATAAAGAATAAGTTAAAGCGAATCTTCCTCTGTCTGTAGATAATTCCAAAGGTCCATTTTCTTTCCAAGTTGAAGTATTTAATTCTAAATCTTTTGGATTCCCCGGAATTCCTCGCAGACTTAAAACCAATATTAATATACAAATTAAATAATATAAAACATTAAACCAGTTATTCTTTAAATTTAGACTGACCATAGTTTTTCATGATTAGTAAACATGTTAAGTTTGTACTTATAAAAAGAATTCATTTTATTCGCCACATTTTTCCAGCTATTAATTCGGCCATAATTTCTGTTAATTTCCTCCATTTCTTTTATCATTGGAGTTTCTTTGTTCTTCAAAACAAAATTGATTTTTTTTGCCAATTCATTAAAATCTTTTGTTTCTACACAATATCCATTTATTCCATCCTTAACCAAATAGGGTAGAGCGGTATTGTTGGCCACTATGCACACCAAGCCTTGACTTAAGCCTTCATGAACAACATTGCAAAAACTTTCCCATAAAGCCATGTGCACCATCATTTGAGCGTGTTTGATAAGGTAATATTTATCGATTCCTTTTATCACCCCCACAAATTTAACGCGATCATTTAAATTGAATTTGTTTATTAAAATATTTAAATTATCAAAATATTTTT
This sequence comes from Patescibacteria group bacterium, assembly GCA_013387215.1. Classification (GTDB taxonomy): domain Bacteria; phylum Patescibacteriota; class Microgenomatia; order UBA12405; family UBA12405; genus WARW01. The sequence continues at coordinate 127,246 of WARW01000022.1, read as the reverse complement.
TATCGCTAATGGGTCCAACAATTATATATTTAAGATTTTTAGGAAGACTATTTAAGGCAATTATCGTTGTTTCATAGTTCTTAATCGGATAGATTCTGCCTATTTGAATAATATAATCTCCAAAAATACTTACTTGGTTTTTTATTTCCTTGCTAGCCAGTTTTTCGAGATTCAAAAATGCCTCAGTTTCAATTCCATTATCAATAACTACGACTAATTCTTTTTTTACATTCTTAGAAATAATTTCTTCTTTTTCCCAATCTGAAACCGCCCTGATTCCATCAACTACTAAATTTATTAAAATAGCTCCAAATGTAAAGTGATACAACTTTTTTATGAAGCCAATTGCTTTTGAATAAATAGACCATTCTGGATTAAAGCCGCCATGGGGAGTTAATATTAGACCAAAATATTTTTTATCTAAAATTTTCAAATACAAACTATATATAAGAATTCTAAAATGAGGGAAAACATCAAAATTGTGAAGACATACCAAACTAGTATTACTCCAATCAATTTTGGGAAAAAAACCAAAAAAAGAAAACTTATATCGAACTATTCTTAATCCTCTATATTTTTCTTTGTCGCTTAAGCAATTTTTACACATATATACATCTTTGGAAGTATGAATAGTAATATCCCACCCTTCTTTAGCTAAAATGCTATACGTTTCCAATATGTTTGTTTCAATTCCTGCAACGACCGGATAAAAATACTTAACGATTACATCAATATGTTTGTTTTTCATAAACTTTTTCTTACCTTTAAACAAACTACTAATGGAAAATTAGAATCGTTATATTCAAGTTCTTCTCGTTTAAGTTCTTCTAATGAAAAACCAGCCAAAAAACATTGGCAGACCAAAACATTCCCATACGTTGTAATTTCAGCTTTAGAATTTAAAAATATTTTTGAAAATATATAGTCTAAAGACTTAGGTGTAAATTTCCAAAAAGTATTTTCTTTGTCATAAAGCGGCCCGATAAATGAAGAAGTTAAAAGCAGGTATCCACCTTTTTTTAATATTCGATAACATTCTTTCACTACCGAATTGTAATCATCGATTATTCCCAAGGTATGAGTAACTATTAAACAATCATAGGTTTCATTTTCGATATTGGATAAATTTCTCAAATCTCCATGAATATTTGCCTGAAAATTATCAGGATTTATATCCAAGACATCGCTTACAGTAACCCTTTCCTCTCCAAATTTTTTTGTATAAAAATTGTCATGTATCTCCAAACATCTCCCATAAATTAAAACTTTATTATTTTCTAAAAATTTTTCAATATAATACCTGTCGATCGGTGTCCCTCTGTCAAATCCATATAATTTGCTCACTGGCCTCAAACTTCTTTGTGGGTTTGTAAAAATAAAATAATTTTTTCTAGGTTTAACAAACCTACTGGTTTTAGATCGGGCTAAATTTAGTATATTAATCAAATTATTAGACATAGGATAAAAATTTTTTAAAAACATTTCTAACTTTTATTACAGAAGGTGAAAAAAGTGATTTAAATTCATTAAAATTATGAGTTTTATCGACTCCGATTCGAGGAATAATATAGGGATTAATTTGTTGGACTAAAATTCTATCTTCCATAGAAAAAGCCAACTTATAACCTGCTCTTCTTAAAATTTCGATATCTTCAATAGAATAATTTCCCTTTGGAAAAGAAAAATATTTAATATCTACTCTAAATTTTTTTTCTAAAGTCTTTTTTGAAATAATTATTTCTGATTCTTTTTGCAACTTATTCAATTTGAAAAAATTAGAATGAGTCAGGCCGTGTGAGCCAATTGTCCAACCAAAATCCATGAGCGTTTTTATATCATTTTTGTTTAAAAGTTGTTTTCTATTTTTTAATTCCTTTCGGTTAACACCTTTAGTTTTAGAGATTAGAAATAATAATGGTTTTATATTTTTCTGATATAAATAGTTTTTTATCGATAATAAATCTTTATAACCATCATCAAAGCATATAAGGATCGATGGTTTACTTAAATTGTCTTTGTTTTCTAAATAATTAAGAAGCTGATCTGCATTAATAAACTGGTAATTTTTTGATAAATAATTAATTTGTTTTTTAAAATTTTCTGGATTTATGCTAAATCTCCAATCATCACTGGAAATACTGTGATAACAAACAACAAAAGTTTTATTATAGTTTTTTAAAATATATTGATCATAAAAACAAAGAACAAGATATACAATTTTTCTTATTGGTATCAAAACATTTTCATATCTAAAAAGTTGTTTATTTTGTTTCATATAAATTGTTTAATAATTTAGTGCTTTTTGAAGTTTCCCAAGCACCAGAGCTATCGCTTCTTGCGAATAAACTGTCTATTCGTACATACGTGTAAAGCATTGAATACAGAACCGTCCCCATAATATCGTGTAAAAAATAAGAAAATGTTTTTTTAATAAACTTAAATTTTGAAAAATATAAATTTTTATTTATTTGTTTCGTTCCAAAAACCAAAGAAAAATTCTCTTTAATTTTTAAAAACCTAACTATTTGTTTTTTAAAATCTTTATAACTATCTGGTAATTTAAAATAAATAATCGCCTGGTCTGCAAAAAAGTATTTATAATTATTAGACACACAATATAAATACGAATAAGAATCGTCGCCAATTTTGTTTGGAAACACAATCTTTTTATAAAATCTTTTAGAAAATGCTCTAGCGGTCCCTCTGCAAGTATAAAAATTATTACCCTTTAAATAATCTTCAAAAAAACTAGTTTTTATTTTTTCGCCTACTCCAACAATTTTTTCAAACCATTTTGTAGGAGTAACGGGTCTAATTGCTGCTGATGTTAAGTCGGCATTATAATGTATTATCGGCTTAACCAAATGATCAATAAAATTAGAATCTTTAGGTAAAATATCGGCATTTAAAATAACTAAAATATCCGTATCGGTTAGCTTTATAATTTGATTAAGTCTAATAGCCACTCCGTTTCTTTTTTTATCACTAATCAATTTTATTTTTTTATTTTTAAATTTTTTTACGATTCTATCTGTGTCATCGGTGCTGCCATCAGATACAACCAATATATTGTTTATCTTAAATTCTTGAAAATTTTGAGATTGTAGAGATTCTAATAATTTCCCGATGTTCTGCATTTCGTTATATGCGGGAATTCCGATGTTTACTAACAATGTCCTATTCATATACTCCCTCCAAATTTTCATTCTCAACCACACCATACTCTTCACTTTGTTTTTTAAGCTTTTGATTTATCAAATCAATAAATATTTTTCCGCTTTTATGCCATTTAAATCTTTTGCTCCATTTAATTGCGTTATTAGTTAAATAAGTTCTATAAACATCATCCTCAATAAGATCAATCACTGCTTTAGCAAGAGAATTAATGTTGTTCACTGGAACCAAAATTCCAGTTTTTCCATCTATTACAGAATCTTTTAATCCGTCTACGTCTGATGCAATTACTGGAGTACCGCACATGTTCGCTTCAATATTTGTTATGCCCCAACCTTCAACCTCAGAAGGTTGTATTGCTATCCAAGCTTTTCCCAGTAAGCTTGGCTTATCTTCTTCGGAAACCTTACCCATAAAATCAACAGATTTTTCTAGTTTCAAATCTCTAGTTAACTCTCTTAAATATTCTTCATTATCGCCAGTTCCGGCAATAATTAATTTAGTTTCTGGATGGTATTTTTTAATTTTTGCTAAAGCAATAATAATGTTATCAATATGTTTATATTGCTTAAGTCGTCCCAAATAAATTAATGTTGGTTTTGTGGATTTATTAATTTTTTTGTTAATTTTTATTTTCACTCCCGGATTAGCAATTCGTATTCTTTTTATATCAAAACCAATATCGCTCATTGCAGATTTTGAGGATTTTGAAACGGTTATCATATCTGTATTTTTATAAATTGCAGGCAAAAAGTTGGCTTCTATAGTCATAGCGATTCGATTCAACGGGAATGGCAGCCCACTCAAAAACATTTTTTGATGGATATGATGAATAACCCCGATAACTGGAATGCTGCTGTATAAAGGTGTGAAAAAGGGAATTCCTTTAGCAACATCGATTATTAAATCGTACTTGCCTCTAAATCGAAAAATATAATTAATAAAAGCCCAAATAGGAACGGTATACATATTGCCTTTTCTTATAATTTTTATCCCATCAACAGTTTCTTCACTCAGGCTGCTTCCATCACCGGCACAAAAAAAAGTAAGTTCACAATTATTTTTAGCTAAATAATTGGCTATTTTATGTATGTATATTTCAGCACCCCCAGACCATTTATTTTTTATGTCATACCAATTGAAAATTAGAATTCGATATTTATTATTTTCATTTACATTATATTTATTGCCAATAAATATTTCGGATAATTTTATAAGTGAACTATTTATATATTGATAATTCAGACTAATGATAGTCACAAATAAGATACTTAATATTGAAACTACTGTCATGATTAACACGATATCTTGAATACTGTTGTGAAATATAGAAATGCCAATAATTTGCAAAATTGCTATTAAAAAACTTAAGGTTGGAAATATTTTGTCATTCTTAATTAATTGAAAAGTTTCAATATTATTCGAAATTGTGAAACACAATATTGCTAATCCATATACAGGCAACAATTGCGTCACCGATTTAATGTTAGATCCAAATAATATTGGAGCTGTAATATTTCCAAATAAACCAATTCCGATATATAAAACCAGACTGGAAAAAATAGAGATCAAAAAAATCTTGCCAAAAATCTTATTACTGTTATTATTTGCGCCTTCAGATTTACTTATTAAAGGAATAAGAAATTGGCTAAATAAAGTGCTAATAAAAAATATCATTTTACCAGCAAGGGCTATTAACGCATATTTTCCAGATTCAATGGGACTCAAAAAGTGTTTAGCCAAAAGAACATCAAAACTTAGAAAAGCTATAAGTGAAAATTTAATTAAAAAAGATGTGGAAAAAAAACCGACTGGAAACGAAATTGTGTTTTCACTTGTCACTTTAGATTCGGGAACTATATTTCTTGCAAACATCCATGCCATAACAAAAGACACAATCATAGAAACTGGAATTGCTGCATAGACTAAATTAGGGAAACCCAATTCAACAATATATATAGAAAGCACTAACTTCAAAAAAGCCTCGATCATAATCAATAACGCAATATCTTTAAATCTTAAATTACCACTTAAAAAACCACTATCCACGGCACCCACTAGTCCAATTATTAAAATAGGGGTAAATAATATGAATGGAATAGGGGAGTTTGCTTGGAAAAATAGCATCAAAAAAGGTATTAGTGTTAACCAAATTATTGCTACTACAAATCCAACTGATATCGTACGTTTCCTGGTTATAGACCAAAAATCCTTAATTGAAATTTTATATTTTCCCAAGAAAAATGCAGTCTTATTAGCAACTGTTGCAGAAAGTGAATAAATTGGAATGGAAACTAGAAGAAAAAAGTTACTAATTAAGCTTATTAAACCAAAACCTTCTATATTTACATTTCGACTCAAAAAAGCATTATACAAAAAGTTCAAAAAATTAACCCCAATTGCTGCTAAAACCAAGACAAGGTCAGCCTCTCGGATATCCTTAAAAAACAATCCCAAATTTGCAAAGACTGGTCCAAAGATTGGCCTCTTCTCTTTTTGAACATTCAAGCCGTGGTTCGTTTTTTCCCAAAAATATGGTTTAAAAATTAATTGATGAATGGCCATAACAGCACTTGAAGTCATCAATACCCAATAGAATGGAACTAGATATACAAACTTTAATATTGACCATTGCTCCTTTTTGGCGCAGCCAATCATATAATTGTAAAGATAGATAAAATTTCCAATCAACAGTGAGAAGGCGGCAATGTAAAAAATAAAAGGAGGATACAAAAGTTCGATAGTCGACCCAACATATTTATAAAAAACGAAGTAGGCGATTGTAGTCAGCCAAAGAATCGGATTAATTAAAATGAATGAAATACGAAGACCGATAATTAATTGAAATATTAAGGCGTGAAATTTGAAATCTTTTATAAAACTTATTGGGTTTCTGGTATGAACAAAATAGGTTTGCAAATATCCTTTTATCCAGCGTGATCTTTGTCTTATCCAATTTCCCACATTACTGTTGGCCTCTTCCAAAGTAGTAGAATCAAATATTGCCGTTTTATATCCTTCTTTGAACAATCTTATTCCCAAATCGCAATCTTCTGTCACATTAAAAGGATCCCAGCCTTGAAGTTTAATTAAATCGTTAGTTCTAAAATGATTACTGGTTCCACCCAACGGTATGCTGGTATTGATCGATTGTAATCCTGGTAAAACAACGTCAAACCAAAGGGAATATTCGGCCGTAAATAATCGGGTCAACAAATTTTGTGATGAATTATAGTAATTTAGTTTTGCTTGTAAGCAGTAAACGTTTTTAGGTACTTTTTGAAAAGTTAGATATGCCTTTTTAAGTTGAAGTGGATCAGGTAAGTCTTCAGCATCGTAAACAACTAGATATTTTCCTTTGGCAAGTTGTAGTCCATAATTACAAGCTTTTGGTTTTGTTTTTGGCAATGAATTTGGAACAATAATTACCCTAACATATTTTGGTAAATCTATATTTTTTGCCGCCTCTTGGGTAATCAGATCATCCTCTTCAAGTAGGAGCAGCACATCAAGTTTATTTTTTGGCCAATCAATATTATTTATATTTGTTAAAAATTGTTTGATTACTTCAGATTCCTTATATAAAGGACAAAGTATAGAATATGTTGGGAGTTCTAAATCATTTATATTTTTTATATCCTCATCCTTGACAATAATTTCTGGTGGAAAATATAAACTTTTAAATATTACATATAAATTAAAAAGTACATCAATAAAATAAACTACACTTAAAAATCCAACAAACAAACCTAATGTTTTTAGTGGAAACAAAATTAAGCCAGTAATTAAACTTAATAAAAATAATAGAATAATTACTTTCTGCCACCTAGCGAAAGTTATTACTGCTGATTTAGATTCATCCAGCAACGTATGAGTTATAAATCTTTTTTCTTTAAAAACTACTCCAGCACCTATTGTCGACTTAAAATCACGCGGTTTTATTCTAAATATTTTATTGCTTGTATTTTCCATGAAATTTAAAAGTTATTATTTCTTAACGCTGCCACAGGCTATATATGCATTTGAAGAAGAATTTGGTTCATGGATACTTATTGCTAAAGGTATTTTTGCGGTTAATTCCTGAAGATTCGTGTCAATAAGTGTCGTCGATTTACCTTTGACTAAATTGTTTAATTGATAAATGGTTTTTCCAAGGTTTGAGCAATCACCACTATTTATGCTTACTGTTTGAGAACTCGTTTTAACAACTGGAATTGCATTGATTACAATTGTTACTTTTCCATTACTTTCAGATAAAACAGCTGCCCCACTCTGCTTATTATTTTTGTTTGATGAATTTAATACGACGTTGATTGGAGATTTAACAGTTTCACTTGGGCTAGGCGGTTCTTCATATACAGTAGTAACTTCTGGCGATGGAGAACTCAAACTAGTCAAATTTGTATTGTTACTTTTAGAAAAAATCAAAACACCAATAACTGCCAACCCGATAATTAAAACGATCAGAACTGCATTATTGGCATTCATATTTTTGTGGAAGATATCAAATATTAATTACTTTAGACTTTAATATTTTGATGTTAAACACAAATCAGAAAATGGTAAAAATTATGTAAGAAATATAACTAAAACAGGTAATTGATCTGAAGAATATATGTAACCAAAATAATCAAATAGTTGATTAAATAAAACACGAGTAAATCAATTAAAAAGCATCAAACAGCATCATTTGAACCTAAAAATATTACACAATAATTAACTATTAGGGTGATACTATACTGACGCTTGCTTATTTATTTAAAAAATATTCACCCTATGAAGATACTTTCATCAAAACGTCTATATTTTTTATCGTTTCTTTGTCTGTCGTTTTTTGTCAGCTTATTTATTCATAATAAATCGGTCAATGCAGCCGGTGATGTCGAGTTATTAAATGGAACTTGGCATCTCACTGGAAATAATGGTGCATCTGAAGCAAGACAATCTATAAATTCTTCAGCACTTATAGGAAGCAGTACATTGAGAGTTACATATGATCTTCATGGACTTTGTGCTTTAAGCGGTGATGCTAGTGCGCTTATTTTTGACCAATCTAATAATTGGAATTACGTTAGTTTGTCTAACTATGGCAAAAATTGTTTTGACGGTCCTCAAACTGTTGATATAAATTTAAGCGATTTTTCTGGTTTAAACTTAAGCCAATCAGTTGGTGATCTTCATACAAGATTTTGGTATTCAGGTCCATTTACTGTGGATATTACGAGTATAAAAGTTGTTGGTTCTACACAGCCACAAGTAACTCCGACTAATACGCCTACACCCACTCCTGTTGTTACAAACTCAAATAACTTCGTTGGAAACTATTGGAATACACCAAATGTTTCTTCGTCGCCTCAAATTCCAACAAGTTCTCCTACTTTAACCACTCAAGATAGTGCTATAAATTTTGACTGGGGTTCTGGTTCACCAAATTCAGTAATAACAAACGATCATTTTGTTGCCAGATGGACCAAAACCCAATCGTTCAGTGCGGGTACATATCGTTTTATCACTAATTCTGACGATGGAATTCGAGTCTGGTTAGATAACGACTTGCTGATTGATCAATGGAATGATCATGCTCTTAAAACTGATGGAGCTGATCGGGTAGTTTCAGCAGGTAATCATCAAATTAAAGTGGAATATTATGAAAACACTGGAAATGCTGTTGCAAAATTAAACTATAGTTTGATTTCCTCAACATCTAATCCAATTCCTACAGTTACGCCAACCATTGCCCCTACACCAATAAATTCTGGCAAAACTTGGGATATTCAAAGCGTTTCCTCAATGAAAGAGACCAAAGATAAAATTTGTGGTCAAGATGATCCAACCTTTATTGGTAAATGGTTAGATAAAGCCAAAGAATTGGGAGTTAATTATGTTGCTGTTGAAACACCATATGATAATCCATCTTGTGGCAACTCACTTGCCTATACTAAAGCTTGGGTTGACGCTATTCGTGCTCGCGGCATGAAAGTATGGCATCGGCACATGTACATTACATTTGAAGGAATATATGGTGCTAATAAAAGCAAAGCTGATTATCTCACTATGATTTCCGATTATATTAAAAATAATCCATCTTTATTTGCAGCTGGAGATATTTTCACACCTCAACCAGAACCACAAAACGGTGGAATCCAAGGATTCACTGGTTGTGATCAAGGTGTATGCCAATATTCTAGTATTGCAGACTTTAATAAATGGCTCAGAGACGCTATTGATACATCAAATCAAGCCTTTAGTTCTATTGGCCTAGGCGGTCAAATGAAAGTTGGTTATTATGGTCTAGATGGATTTGTTGTCTGGGGTTGTAATAATCCAGATTGGCACGGTATTTTGGAAGATGCCACTGTCCAAAAAATGGGCAACTTAACTATTGATCATTATCCAGAACTTATTGGTCAAACAATGAATCAAGGATTGAATGATTTACAAGCCAAATATCCAAACGTTCCAATCATAATAGGCGAATGGGGTAGCGCTGGAACTACTGATGTTGAACAACAAGTTCAAAATAGTATGGGTGCTGCCAAAAGACCCGGTGTAGTTGGTTTCAACTACTGGCATATGGGTATGGGTGGCAATGAGGCTTTAATTAATAGCGATTTTTCTAATCGAATCCAATATAAAGATGTTCAGTCTTTCTTTTTAGGTCAAAAGTAAAAAGCAATTTTAAACCCTCTCAATTACTGGCAAGTTCTACTTGCCAGTTTTTGTTCTTACAATATTATTACAAACTTCTTAACCGCATATTAATTAAAACTCCTAACATACCATTAAAATTAAATATCATCAACTGGTGCAATGAGTAAAAAATTTATTAGAAGTTTTTTTTTGACGCTGTCTCTTCTCATTACTTTCATTGTTAGTTTGACTTGGGTTACATTGGCTGTTGAAAATATTCCCAATAACACAACTTCGGGAACTGTATTAAGAAGAGAAGATAAAACCCTAACAGTAGAAACAGACAATGGGGTAAAAGACTACAACATTCCCGATGATATCAAAATTACTAAAAATCAATCGGAATCTAGTTTAAACGACATAACCCAAAACGATAGGGTTACTATCACTACAGGTAACAATGGAAACATCCTTTCTGTCGACGCAGTAAATAATAAAACTATTGATTGGAAATCTACTTATTTACCATATGCAGCCTTAATTTTGATAGCTCTTGGACTGATTTTGGCTCTTTGGACTAGGAAGCAAAAAGGCATTATTAAAACTAAAATAAACAATTTTAAAAATTAAATAAAAATATGACTATAAAAGGTACAAACGTAATTGGTTTAAAAATAATTTCTCTTCAGGATGGCAAAGAAATAGGTAAAGTTGAAGATCTAATTTATGACCCCGATGAGAAAAAAATTGCTGCAGTTATTGTTAAAAAAAGTGGACTATTTTCAGACCCCAAATTAATTTTAATTAATAACGTTAAAAGTATTGGAGATGATGCTTTGATAATAGAAAATGATAATTTAATTATAAATTCTAGTGAAGCAGGAGAAAAAATTTCATCAATCGCCAAACACGATACATATATAACTCGCAATAGAGTGGTCACTGATACAGGTGTGGAACTTGGCACAATCTCAGATTTATTATTTGATCCAACAACTGGATATGTTGAAAAATTTGAAGTCTCTCAAGGCGGTTTTAAGGATTTAAAATCTGGCAAGAAGTATGTGAATATTTCTCAAATAGAAACAATTGGTAAAGATGTAATTATTGTCAAACCCCAAGTGGAAGAAACTATTAAAGAACAGGAAAAAACTCAAGGTATACAAGGAAAAATAAATGAAGGTGTTGAAAAATCTAAAAATATTTTAAAAGACGCAAAAACAAACATTCAAGAAAAATCAGAAGATTTAAAGCCAACAGTAAGAGATAAATTTAATCAAACATCTAATACTTTAAATGAAAATAAAGAAAAAGTTCAAGAAAATATTCAACCAACCTTAGAATCATTTCAATCTAAATCAGACGAGGTTGGTAAAAATATACAAGATAAAGTAACTAATTTAGCTGATTCTGCAAAAGCCAAAATTTCTGAGGTACAGGATAATATGGAAAATAGGCGTAAACAAGATGCAGTCGGTCGATATCTGACTATAAATATTTTAACTCCCAACGATGAAATTGTTGCCAAGCGTGGCGATATGATTACAAATCATTTAATTAAACTCGCAGAAGATTACGGATTACTTCCTCAAGTTTTAAATAATAATTCGGAAAAACCACTCGACATTGCCAGTTAAGTAAATAAATTATTAAAACATACCGGGATTATAAATTTTGGTTATAATCCCTTTATGATTTATACACCGTCACAAGAAATACTCGATAAATATGCAGATTTGCTAGTTAAATATGCGCTTAATAATGGTAAGGGAATTAGAAAAAACGAAGTAGTCTTCCTTCAAGTTCCTGAATCAGCTAAACCGCTTTTAATTTCATTACAAAAATCAGTTTTGAAATCTGGAGCTCACGCCATAATTCAATATTTACCTGATGGTGTTATGAAAGACTTTTTTGATTTGGCAAGTCCAGAACAAATTAGTTTTTTCCCAGCAAAATTTTTAAAAGGAAAAGTAAATGAAGCCCATCACATGATTACTATTCTTGCGGAAACTGATTTGCATGAATTAGAAGGGATCGATCCTCAAAAATTAATGGACAAAAACCGCTCCATGAAGCCATATTTTGATTGGCGTCAAAACAAAGAATCAAAAAATAAATTTTCTTGGACTCTGGCTTCATATGCAACTCCAGCTATGGCTAAAGAAGCCGGTCTATCTTTAAAACAATGCTGGCAGCAGATTATTAGAGCCTGCTATTTAAATGAAATCGATCCAATCCAAAAATGGCAGCAGATTAGCAAAGATATAAATAAGATAATCAAAAAACTAGATACTCTGAAAATTAAAAAACTCCATTTAGTTTCAACTGAAACAGACATTTTTGTTGGTCTTGATCAGAATCGTAAATGGCGCGGTGGCAGTGGTAATAATATTCCAAGTTTTGAAATATTTATTTCACCTGATTGGCGACAAACTGAAGGTAAAATTTATTTTAATCAGCCGCTTTATTATCAAGGAAATATTATAAAAGACATTAGATTAACATTTTCAAAAGGAAAAATAATTGAATCATCAGCTCGTGTCGGCGAAAAGATCCTGAAAGAAATGATAAATGTAGAGAATGCCGATAAAATAGGGGAATTCTCGCTTACAGATAAAAGATTTTCCAAAATTAACCGATTTATGGCTGAGACCTTATTTGATGAAAATTTTGGAGGCGAGTTTGGAAACACTCATTTAGCCATTGGAACCTCATTTCATGAATGTTTTCCTGGAAATATAGCCAAAGTAACTAAAGAAGATTGGGACAAAATGGGTTACAATAATTCCAGTATTCATACCGATATAATTTCTACTCTAAATCGAAAAGTGACGGCGATTCTTGAGGACGATTCTGAAGTTCTTATTTACCACAACGGTAAATTTACGCTTTAACTTTGAGATCAGCTGTGCAAAACGCGCATTTAGTAGCATTAATTGGAATTTCACTTAAACAATAAGGACATATTTTTTTATCAGCTGGTTTTTCTTTTTGTCGAAAACTCATCAGTTTATTGATCGGTTTAACCACCGCAAAATATATTACTGTGGCTATTAATAAAAACGAAATAATAGAGTTAATCAAATCTCCAACTAAAAATTTACTATTACGAACATTAAAAGTGAACGAAGAAAAATCTGGCAATCCGCCAATTATTCCGATTAAAGGAGTAATAACATCTTTAACCAACGATTGAACAACAATATTAAAGGCGGCACCGATAACCACACCTACCGCCAAATCTATTACGTTTCCTCTTAAGATAAATTTTCTAAATCCTTCAAACATTAAAAAATATTACAATTAGTTTATTAAAAATGTCTTTGAAATTAGCAAAAAACTGGTAAGTTTGAATTAAAATAGCTCTGCTAAGAAATATAACCGAACAGAAATATTCCTTAGCAAGAGCATTATTAAGTTTATCATAAAAGTAATAAAAATTACACAAAACGTACAATTTATTATGTATAATGGTCAAATGAAAGCACAATCATTTGTTACTCCTATTGTTATTATTGCTGTTTTAGCGGGTACATTTATGATTTTGTCTAAAAATCCGAATGAAGCTCCAGTCTCTTCAGATCAATTGGCAAACCAATCCAATAATCGGACCGAGGAAATCACACCGGAATTACAAATTTCACCAGTTGTTACACAAACAAATAAAAGTATGGATAAACTAAAAATCGAAGATATAAAAGTTGGAACCGGTCCAGAAGTTAAGTCTGGCGATACTATTTCAATTAATTATCTTGGAACACTCGAGGATGGCAAAAAATTTGATAGTTCTTATGACCGTGGACAGCCATTTGAAACCAAGATTGGTGTTGGTCAAGTTATTCAAGGATGGGATCAGGGCGTTGTTGGTATGAAAGTTGGCGGCAAAAGAAAATTAACCATTCCTTCTAGCCTTGCATATGGTGACAGAGGAATTCCGGGTGTAATTCCGCCTAAAGCCACATTAATATTCGAAGTAGAATTAATGGGAATTAAGTAAACTCTATTTGTAGCTGTGTAAGCCGATTTGGTTGCCTTCAGTATCCAATATTTGTGCCATAAATCCTTGATCGCCCAGATCATTTTTATCACGGATAATTTTTCCGCCAGCTTGTTCCACACGGCTTAAAACCTCATCGAGCTTTCCGTTGCAGTTTAAATATATACGCGTACCGGTTGCAGATGGTGCATTGCTTGGGTCTGGTGGCACTAAATCTCCACCAACACCCTCTGTCCCTTCCATTGGAAAAAATCCCAGCTTTGTTCCCATAAACGTATCTATTTTTAACGGAGTGCCTAAAATTGTTGAATAAAAATTAAGAGCCCTATCGAAATCTTTTGTTGGCACGTCAAACCAACTTATAGCGTCTTTCATATTTCAAATATAGCCACATTAAAAATAAGAATATTAAGATACTGGTAGTGGATATGTAAGAAAAAGTATAAATCAATTTATATCAAACAAGATCAGTAGTAAAATTAATAAGACTATAAAAATTAGTCGATCTTTAACAACATGCAAACGATTGTTTTGATTGATGGAGGAATTCTGTGAATAAAAATATCACAATAACTTTGATTATTTGGTATCTCTTCGTTCTAAGTCTAGCTGTATATATTTTAAGAAACTCTCGCCAACGGTACACCTATAGATCAATAGAACTAGTTTAATTCAATTGGGAGAAAATTTGTCAAATTCGACCTTCTTATGGGTAATTGTGGATTACGCTTTCCAAACCATTATAGTGATCATAGCTCTTTTATGCTATCGCAAAATATTTTCCATAATCTTAGTGATATTTTCACTAGGAACGATTGTGTTAAGTATACAAATATCAGAGAATATTTCAGTCTTGTTAATTTCTATCTCTGTATTTGTAATTTTAACGGAAGCCTATACATTGATCGAAGATTCGAGAAATACATATTAAAAATAATTGCATGTTGCACACAAAAAAGCACTTGGTGTTTAACGCGATAACCAACGCAAACCAAGTGCTTTAAACTTTGTTAAGACTTTATAAAACCATGTTTATTAAGCTTCATAATTTACGTAAAATATAGCGTTTCTTTAATTGTTAGTAATATTTGTTAAAATCAATCATGCCATCGAAAAAGAATCCTTGGATTTTAATTGATTCTGTGAGTATTTATAAAAATAATTGGATGGAAGTAAAAGAGGATAAGGTAATTAGGCCCGACAAAAAGAATAGTACTTTTGGTATAGTAAAACTTAAATCTGGAGTTACAGTTTTACCGATTGACGAAAGAGAAAACGTTTTTTTAGTGAAACAATATAGGTATGTAATGAAAAAAAATACACTAGAAGCAGTTAGTGGTGGTATTGAAAAAAAAGAAAAACCAATTGATGCTGCCAAACGAGAACTTAAGGAAGAGGCGGGAATTGAAGCAGGAAAATGGATTTCTCTTGGGAAAATAAATCCACTGACATCTGTAGTTAACTCACAAAACCATTTATTTCTTGCTACAAATTTAAAACTATCAAATAGTAATCAAGATAAAACAGAAAACATAGAACTTGTAAAAATTACTTTAAATAAAGCTGTTGATCTGGTTATAAATAACAAAATTAGTAGTTCAGTCACCACAACTTTAATTCTAAAATCACTAACTATCTTACGCAATAAATCCACCAAATAAATATGTGTTTAGTTTAAAGAAAAAGATATTTAGTGACCCCACGGAGAATCGAACTCCGGTTACCAGGATGAGAACCTGATGTCCGAACCACTAGACGATGGGGCCTAAAAACTTAAAAATTATACCAAAACCACCCTTAAATTGATACTTTTATCCCAAAACATAAAGCAATTGATAGTTTAAGGCATATCTGTTGTAAAATAGAGAAGATGCGCTTTTCTAAATATTCGAAAATATTAACCTTAGTTATTATCACTATTGCTTCGACATTACTTTTTTGGTTTATATTTTATTTTAATATCCCAGGTAAAATAGGTTTTCCAAACACATCTCTTGAAACCATTTTTGCCAATTACGATGGTCCAAACTACATGGTAATTTCCAAATGCGGTTACGACAAAAATTGTATTGGTCCTAATTTTTCTTTGCCACAACCACTTGAGTACTACCCAGCACATCTTCCTGGTTATCCATTTTTAATTGGTCTTTTTAATAATCTAACTACCGGTCCCAAGGCAATGTTAATAGCCACATTATTAGGATCAATATTTTTAACCATAATTGTTTTTGAATTATTTAAAACTTTGATGTCCGAAAAAAAGGCATTTTGGTTAACAATAGTTCTAATGTTTTTTCCAGCTAGATTATTTATTCTTCGCCAAATTGGCGCACCTGAAACTTGGTTTTTAGCTGCTACTTTAACTTCAATTTATTTTTTTAGAGATAAAAAATTCGTTATGTCGGCAATTTTTGCTGCCATAGCTCAGCTTTTTAAAAGTCCTGGAATTTTACTGTTTATCTCATATGGAATTATTGCTATTTATGAGCTTATCAAAACCAAAAATCTTGCAGATATTTTTAAAAAATATTTTGCATACATTTTAGTTCCTCTTACTGTACTGGGAATATTTATTTTTTATTATTTTCAAACAGGGGATTTCTGGGCTTATTTTCATAGTGGTGACAATTTTCATTTAAACAAATTGCCATACTTAGTTTTTATAAGTAATAATAAACCTTGGGTAAACACCATTTGGCTTGAAGATGTTGTTTATATCTTTTTCTTAAGCATTTATGGAGTTTATAGACTTCTAAAAAAATATAAATTCGATATTGTTGCTATTTACCCATTAGTATTTGTCATGGCTACATTATTAGTAGCTCATCGCGATATTAGCCGCTATATTGCTCCTATATATCCGTTAATGTTAATCGCCTTCAAAAAACCACTAACTGACAAATCTTTTAAAATTATTTTTGTAATTTTATTACCAGCTATTATTTTGTACGCCATTAATTTTATTATCGGCAACGTTGCTCCAATCGCCAGCTGGGCCTCTTATCTTTAGTTAATTAAATAGATTTTTCCAAGTTCTTCTTCAGTGATACCTTTTAATGACATTAAAGATATTGTTGATGAAATTTCATTAACAGACAAATTTAAAGTCAAAGATAATTCATCAATCGTCAAACTATCCTGATGTAGCAGATTAAATATTTCTAGCTCCAATCCAGATAAATTATTTATAAAAATATTTTCTTGTTTGTAATTTAATACTGGTCTTTCTAAGATATCTTCAACGCAAGTAACCAGCTTTGCGAGATTGTTTTTAATTAAATAGTTCGTCCCTTCGGAAGTTTTAGAATTAATTGGTCCTGGAACGGCAAATATTTTTTTCTTTTGTTCATCGCCTACACGAGCAGTAATCAGACTTCCCGATTTTATTCCAGCCTCAACAACTAAAACGCCAACTGTGGAAAGTCCTGATACTATCCTGTTTCTTTGGGGAAAACTCCATAAAGTAGGTTTAAAATCAGGTTCATATTCCGACACGACTAGTCCGTTATTATTTAAAATTTCTGTATATAAACTATCATTTTCTATCGGCGACAAATAATCCAAACCACCGCCCAAGACTGCTACAGTAATACCATTATTTTCCACGCATTTATTATGAACTTCGCAATCAACTCCGTACATGAATCCAGAAATTATACAAAGTTTATTTAACAATAAATCTGGCACCATCTTGGAAACAATTTCTTTCCCATAACGGGTAATATTTCGACTGCCAACTATACTTATGGAATTATCAAATATATTTTTATTATAATTTCCTCGATAGTACAAAGATTTAGGGCAGTTTTTTATTATTTTTAATTGTTCGGGGAAGTCCGAACTTTCAAGTTTTTGAATAGGCCATGTTCTCCAACTTTTTATCATTAAACTGTCAAATTTTGATAATGACTAATCCTTTCAACCCTGTTTAATTCATTTAATACAATACATATGGCATCTATTCTATATTTCCTAAACTTAAGAGAAATATCAGGTTTAAAATATAAAAAACTTTCCGCAACTTTTCTAATCTGGCAAAGCTTACGCCTATTTATCATTTCTTCCGGAAATCCATATCTATCTCCAATTTTTAATTTAACTTCTGTAAAAACTAAAATATCCTTTTGTGTCATTATTAAATCAATTTCACCTATTTTATTTCTATAATTCATTTCCAGCAGATTATACCCATCATTCAATAAATAATCTTTGGCAATAGCCTCACCGTTTTTACCTTTTTTATAGTTTTTTTCTTTATTTAAATATTTCATAAGTATTAATAATCATTATTTCTAATTCTGTATTGAAGAGCTTCAGCTACGTGTGTCTCCGTAATCTCTTCACTTTCAGCTAAATCAGCAATGGTTCTAGATACTTTTATTAATCTAAAATAAGTTCTGGCAGATAATCCAAACTTATTGACTGCTTGCTTTAAAAGTAAATTGGCAGAATCGCTTAATTTGGAAAATTCTTTTAAATGTTTGTTTTTCATATCAGCGTTGCAATGTACATTAGAAATATCTTTAAATCTTTTTGTTTGAATGCTTCTAGCTCTAGCTACCCTAATTTTTATTTCACTACTTTTTTCAGCCAAAAGATCAGTCGATTTATTAATCATCAATTTATCAACTCCAACAGCTGGTACATTTAGATGTATATCAATACGATCCATGATAGGGCCTGATAATTTCTTTTTATAATTAATTATTTGGTGAGCATTACATTTGCATTCTTTTTTCAAATCGCCTAAAAAACCACACGGGCAAGGATTTGCAGCAGCAATCAAAATAAACTGAGCTGGAAAAGTAACCGAACCGGCAGCTCTGGAAATGCTCACATAACCGTCTTCCAAAGGTTGTTTTAAGGCTTCTAAAGTATTTCTGGAAAATTCAGGGAACTCGTCCAAAAAAAGCGCCCCTCTATGAGCCAAAGAAACTTCTCCTGGTCGGGGATTGGACCCACCGCCAATAAGACCAACTTGTGAAGTTGTGTGATGTGGAGATCTAAAAGGTCTATTCCTAATGATTGATCCGCCGGCGGGAATATTGCCTGTAATTGAAAATATCTTTGTAACCTCAAGACTTTCTCTTTCGGTTAAATTTGGAAGAATTCCTGTCATCGCTCTTGATAACATTGTTTTTCCTGATCCTGGTGGTCCCATCATAAACACATTGTGTCCTCCAGCCGCTGCAATTTCTAAAGCTCTTTTTGCCTGTTCTTGGCCTAATATTTCAGAAAAATCAAAATCAGCTTTAATATCCGAAAGTACATCATCTGTATTCACTGTGTTTAACGGTTCAATCTCTTTTTCTTTTTTTAAATGACGTATCAACGACTTAAGGCTATCTACCGGATAAACATTTATATCTTCAATCACTGAAGCTTCATTCGCGCATAATCTTGGCACGAAAACATTTTTCACTCCAGTTTCTTTTGCTAAAACTGCTAAAAGAAAAACTCCTTTTGTGTGTCTTAAACTTCCATCCAATGATAATTCACCAAAAAAGAACGATTTTTCTTGAGGCAGTTTAACATCGCTTGTTGCCGTTATTATTCCGATGGCTATGGGTAAGTCATAGCAAGCTCCATCTTTTGGTAAATCTGCTGGAGCTAGGTTTACTGTTATTTTGGAGTTGGGAAACTCAATATCAGAATTTATAATCGCTGTCTTGACTCTTTCTTTTGTCTCTTCAACAGCTTTACTGGCTAGTCCAACAATTCCAAATCCAGGAAATCCTTTGTCAGCAACATTTACTTCCACCTCGACATCTGTCGCATTTAATCCAAAATTTGTTACTGAATAAACTTTTGTTAACACATAAAAAATTTATCATAAATAAATTACATATGTAAGATATATAACAATAAAAATTTTAAGTCGCTACATTTACTCTGGAAAATAAATCTCTATTTTGTTTATCTGCATTATATAAAGTTAAACCGAATTCAGTACAAACTTCTTTATTAAAATCGACTACTTTCTTAAAAACTGTCGAAGGAGTTGATTTTGATAAAAAATCTTCTGAAATGTCTTTTATTCTCGTATCTATCGCTAATCTAGATAAATGATTTGGTGTAACCGATGTTTTTAAAGCTAAAAGTTTATTTTCACCCCACGTCATTATCATAAACTTTTGAGTTCTGGATGATAAAAACGTTTTGAAGTCAGTACCGCTAAATCCATGCGCAGCAATATATGAATTACTATCTAATGGATGAACATGAATTGTGGCAACGCATTTTTGATATTTTTCTCTACCTGGTTGAGGAGTTGAATCGATAATAACTTCAGTTTTATTTCCAACTGTTATTTTCCCTCTCACAAAAGTTTTTTTATCAATATCAGAAAATATGGGGCAGGCATATTCATTCCCATCATTTTTCGACAGTTGCTGAAGTTTACTAATATCTTCGCTAAAACCCTGTAAATGTATTGTTTCTGGTCGATTTGACGCTGGAACGAAATTACCTTCTGGAACAATACTAAGGGCAGTATTAACTTCCTTAAATAATTGATAATCCCAATTCCTTGGTTTTGTTATATTTTCGATTGTTGCTTTATCTCTAGGATTTATCTTTTCCACATATATTTTTTCTCGGTTATCGATCATTAACAAATATAACAAATATATAAATGTATTTACAAAATATTTATATTTTTCATATATAAATATTAGAAAATAAATTATGACCCATATGGTAGTGGGAGTTTTTGACGATTATGAAAGAACTGGAGATTCAATTATTAGATTAAAAGAAGTCGGTTTCGATAACAATCAGCTATCTTTAATTGGATTGGATAATGATGATCCGGAAACTTTGGAAAGATATACGGGCGATGAAGAAATTGAATCGGATATTAGTGATTCAATTGGAGGTTTGAGTGGAGCAGTGGCTACTCATTTAGATTATTTATCTGAAGCAGAAGTTTCTGGAGTTGGCCATGTTTTATTAAGCGGTCCTGTAGCAGACTCGTTATCATCATCAAAATATTTTCGAGGAGAAGCCTTAGGAGGTCTTTTGGAAGCGTTTAAAGATATTGGTTTTAAGGAAAATAGTTCAATAAAATATTCAGATTTAATAAACGATGGTCGGGCCATAATATTTGTATTTTCTAATGAAAAAAGCGACCAGGAAATTATTGATATATTCAATGAGTTTGGTGCTTTGGAAACAGATTCCTTGGAAAATAACATTATCGAAAACTATTAATATTATCACCCAAATAAAAGACGAAACTTTGATAAAATATATATGTGTCATTTGAAATTCAATTACCATACAAGCCGTCCGGTGATCAACCTCAAGCGATTGATAAATTATCAAGCAATTTGAGGGAAGGTATCGACAAACAAACATTGCTGGGTGTAACAGGATCGGGTAAAACATTTTCGGTAGCTAATGTTATTCAAAACGTTCAAATGCCAACTCTGGTAATTTCCCATAATAAAACATTAGCGGGCCAGCTTTATCAAGAATTCAAAGAATTATTCCCCAACAATAAAGTCTCATATTTTGTTTCTTATTATGATTATTACCAACCTGAAGCATATATCCCATCAAGTGACACTTATATTGCTAAAGAAGTTGAAATTAACGACTTAATCGACAAGCTTCGTCTTGAAGCAACCTCTAATTTATTTTCTGGTGATGATAATATTGTTGTTGCTTCAGTCAGTTGCATCTATAACATTGGTGACCCAATTGAATTTAGCGGCCGGGTTATTGATTTTGCTCTTAAACAAAATTGGAATCGAAGAAAATTATTTGAAACTTTAGTATCATTATTTTATACACGATCAGAACTTGAGTTTAAGCGTTCGACTTTTAGGGTTCGTGGTGAAAATATTGAAATTTGGCCGTCTTATCAAGATTGGACAATTTCTCTTGAATTCAACGGAGAAACTTTATCGAAAATTATTCAAAGGCATCCATTTACAGGACATGAATTTAATTTGGAAAAATTTAGGCTTTATCCAGCTAAACAATATGTCGGAGCTTCCAATAGTGATTTAACTGAAATTTTTAAAAAGATTCGATCTGATTGTCAAAAACAAGTTGAACTTTTTAATTCTCAAAATAAAATTCTCGAAGCTCATCGAATTCAGCAAAGAGTTGAATATGACTTAGAGATGATCCAGGAAATGGGTTATGTTAATGGAATTGAAAATTATTCAACTTATTTTGAAAGAAACAGAAAACCAGGTGATCCTCCATACACATTAATTGATTATTTTACCCATCTTTGGGGAGATAAATTTTTAACTGTTATCGACGAATCCCACGTCACCATTCCTCAAATTGGCGGTATGTACAACGGCGATCAAGCTCGTAAAAAGAATTTGGTAGATTTTGGTTTTAGACTACCATCTGCCATGGATAATCGTCCACTTAAGTTTAATGAGTTTAATGAGCGTGTTAAAAAAATTCTTTATGTTTCTGCCACCCCTTCTGTCTACGAAATTAATGATTCAAAAGGTAATGTTGTTGAACAAATAATTAGACCAACTGGTCTAGTTGATCCGTCAATTACAGTCAGATCAAGTAAAAACCAAATCCCTGATTTAATTCAAGAAATTGCCAAAAGAGTTGAAAAACAAGAAAGGGTTCTTGTCACCACTTTAACTAAAAAAATGGCAGAAGATTTATCAAGTTATCTTTCAGATCCAAGCAAAACTCCAATTCCTTTTAAAGTTGCCTATTTGCACGCCGATATTGCTACTCTGGAAAGATCAAGTATTTTAGATAATCTTCGTTCGGGAAATTATGATGTTTTGGTTGGCATAAACTTGCTTCGTGAAGGTTTGGATCTTCCTGAAGTTAGTTTAGTTGCTATTCTAGATGCCGGACAGCAAGGATTCTTGCGTTCCAAGTCAGCCTTAATTCAAATAATGGGTCGAGCTTCTCGAAATATAGATGGTGAAGTTATTCTATATTCAGATATCGTTTCTGATGCCATGGATGGGGCAATAAAAGAAGTGAACAGACGTCGCAAAATTCAAATTGAACATAATCAAACTCACGGCATCACACCTCAAACAGTGGTAAAATCAATTCGTCCTAAAATCATAGAAATTGAAGAAAAAGAGAAGGGTTTCCAGCTTGATCAAGATCCATGGCAACTAACCCCGCCTCAACGCCAAAAATATATTAAAGTCCTCAAAAAACAAATGCGTGAACTCGCATCAGATTTAAATTTCGAAGAAGCAATTAGTCTTCGAGACAAAATTAAACAAATAGAAGAAGGTTAAAAAATATGTCAGAAGAATTTCCTATTCAAAAAATTATAGTTAAAGGTGCTCGAGAGAATAATTTGAAAGATGTTTCTTTTGAGTTTCCTAAAAATAAAATGGTGGTTTTTACCGGCGTTTCTGGTTCTGGTAAATCATCCATGGCTTTCGATACATTATTTGCCGAAGGTCAGCGTCGTTATGTTGAAAGTTTATCTTCTTATGCACGTCAGTTCTTAGGCAGCATGAAGCGTCCCGATGTAGATTTAATTGAAGGACTTTCTCCATCAATCGCCATCAATCAAAAAGCGATTTCTCATAACCCCCGTTCCACTGTCGGCACAGTAACAGAAATTTACGATTATTTACGTTTACTTTTTGCTCGAGTTGGTCACCCACATTGTCCAAACTGTGGTCGTGAAGTTATGCCTCAAACTAGCAAACAAATAGTTACTCAAATTTTGAATATTGCTCGTACTCAAAGTTCTGGTTTAAACATCTATAAAATCATGATTTTAGCTCCAGTTGTCAGCGACAAAAGAGGTGATTTCCATGGTTTAACTGAAAATTTAAGAAAACAAGGTTACAAATGGATTCGTGTCGATAATCATATCCTAGATCTTTACAGCGATTTTGGCATAGCTAAAACCAATAAACACGATATTGCAGCTGTTATTGACCGTGTCTCAATTACTAAAGACAGTTTGAAAGAAGAAAAATCGCTTTATGATCGTCTAGTCGACGACGTTGAACAGGCTATGAAATTAGCCAACGGTTTGACGATCGTTACTGAAGTAAAAGATGTCTCATTTAATTTTCCTGACTTTCCAAAAGATATGAGTGACACGCTTTATTCTGAAAATTTTGCCTGTCCTGTCTGTAATCTTTCATTGCCAGAAATTGAACCGCGATTATTTTCATTTAACTCGCCGCAAGGTGCCTGTCCAGACTGTAAAGGTCTTGGATCAAAATTCCAAGTTGATCGTTCTAAATTTCCTGAATGGAAAGCCAAAATGCTTGAAGGTAAATATGTGAACACTCCATCAGATACCGTCAGAGAGGAGTTGGAGAAATTCATGATCAAAGAAGAATGTCCAACCTGTCACGGTTCTCGATTAAACCAAGATGCCTTATCAATTACTATTCTTGATCAAAATATTTATCAGATTTGTCAACTGCCTATTGAAAAATTAACCCAGTGGTTAGGTAATTTAAATGGAAATCTAAATACCGATACTGAGCGGGAAGTTTTGATTCCAATTAAAAAAGAATTGAGTGCCCGCTTGGAATTTTTATTGGCAGTTGGTCTTGACTATTTAAGTCTCGATCGAGAAGCTGGAACATTATCAAGTGGTGAGTCGCAAAGAATTCGACTTGCCAGCCAAATTGGAACTGGATTAACCGGTGTTTTATATATTCTTGATGAACCCACTATCGGTCTCCATTCTCGCGACAATGATCGGCTCATTGGCACACTTAAAAAATTAAAAAGTCTTGGCAATACGGTTGTTGTGGTGGAACATGATGAAGATGTAATTAAAAACGCCGATCACATAGTCGATTTTGGCCCATACGCAGGCAAAAACGGTGGTGAAATAGTGTCTGAAGGTTCTCTTGAAGACATTAAAAAAGACAAAAACTCATTAACCGGGAAATATTTATCAGGTAAAATGACGATTAAAAGCGAACCAGCAATTGTCGACATCATTAATCACAATAAAATTAAAATTTCTGGTTGTCGTCAATGGAATTTAAAAAATATTACCGTTGATTTCCCATTAAATAAATTTATTGCTATTACTGGTGTTTCTGGTTCAGGCAAATCCACCTTAATTCATGACACTTTATATGGTGGTTGTCGTAAATCCATATTAGGCAGTTATTATGGCACTATTGGTCAATACGACAAAATTGAAGGTTGTGAAAACGTTTCTGATGTTCTTTTGGTTGATCAGTCTCCAATTGGACGCACCCCAAGAAGTAATCCTGCCACTTACACTAAGATTTTTGATGATGTTCGTAATTTAATGGCTCAAACCCTTGAGGCTCAACTTCGTGGTTATGATTCTGGCCGCTTTTCATTTAATGTCAAAAATGGACGTTGTCCAGTTTGTGAAGGTCAAGGACAAATAAAAATTGAAATGCAATTTTTACCTGATATTTACGTAACTTGTGACGAATGTCATGGCACTAGATTTAAAGAAGAAACTCTCGAAGTCGACTACAAAGGCAAAAATATTTCCGAAATTTTAAAAATGACGGTTGATGAAGCTTTGGAGTTCTTTAAAAATATTCCTAGTTTAAGGAGAAAACTTCATACAATTCAAGAAGTCGGTCTTGGATATTTAGAACTTGGTCAACCCTCAAATACTTTGTCGGGTGGAGAATCACAACGTCTCAAGATTAGTAGGGAACTAGTCAAAAGGGAAAACGGCAAAATGCTATATATTCTAGACGAGCCAACAACTGGTCTTCATTTCTACGATACAGATAAGTTAATTAAGGTATTACGACAGCTTGTGGACAAAGGTAATACTGTTGTCGTTATTGAACATAACTTAGATGTCATTAAAAATGCTGATTGGATTATCGATATGGGGCCTGAAGGAGGGGAAAAAGGCGGAAATGTAGTCGTTACTGGTACGGTTGATGATGTAATGTCTTGCGAAAAAAGTTATACAGGTCAATATTTGAAAAAGTTGTTAGAGGAGCAAAAGGTTCTTTAAAAAAGAATTTTTGCCCCTCAAGAGACTATTTGGAATTGTTTATATCGCTTTCTGTAGCTAAAAGATAGTAAGATTTACTGCTGATATCTGCCTTCTTGCTGATTGTGATTGATTCATCTGAAACTTCACGAGCTGCTGCTTTTGCATTTGCGTAATTTTCATTTGCTATTCTGATAGCTTCGTTAAAAATTTTCGTAGCTTCGTTGTTCATTTCATTTGCTTTTTCTGTCAATTCTTTTGCTTTTTGAAAATCAGATTCAATGGATTTTTTCATGTTCAGAACTAAGTCTTTTGAATTTAATCCATTGCGCAAACACAATTCATCAAGTGCAATTCTGTAGGAAGAGTTTGGAAACACCTCAATAGTTGGAGCGTTTCCGGATAAATCTTGAGTAGAATCCTTAGTAATTCTTTTGTAAAAATTTGCAATTGATCCCAAAAACCTTTTGACTAGTTTTAACATAATAACAACTCCTTTCAAATATTTTAGTCACGCAGGTGTGACCTGTTTCAATGTACCTTTTAACACAATCAGTGTATTAAAATTGTCCTATTATATAATATAATTTGTAGATATCCACACTTTAATGAACGATCAAAATTTATTACAAGACAAAATCAAACTTTTACCTGGAAAACCGGGCGTTTATATTTATAAAAATATAGATCACGAGATCATCTATGTCGGTAAAGCTATAAATTTAAAAAAAAGAGTTAATCAATATTTTCAACGTGATGATGCTTTAGGTCCAAAAACACTACAGCTAGTGTCTCAAATTACCGATATTGATTTTCATGTCGTTGGTTCTGAAATAGAAGCACTAATACTTGAAGCCAGTTTAATAAAAGAATACCGCCCAAAATATAATTCTCAGCTAAAAGACGATAAGAGTTATGTATATATATCCATAAGTAAGGATAAATATCCACTAATAACTCCAGCCTTTAAGTCTAATTTAGCTAACAATGCTACGCTATACGGACCCTTTCCTAATAGTACGGCAGTCCGTAGTCTTTTAAAAACGATTCGTCACATTTTCCCATATTATTCTCAAAAACATCCAAAAGGTGTCCAATGCTTATATTGTCATCTTGGACTTTGTCCTGGTCCAGACATTAGTGTTAAAGATTATCGAAAAACAGTTAATCGTATCAAAAGTGTTCTTGATGGAAACTTCAAAAAGTTAATTTCCCGCTTAAGTAAAGAAATGAATCTTTATGCTAAAGCAGAAAATTACGAAATGGCTAAAGTTCGCCGGGATCAAATCAATGCCCTAAATTATGTAATCTCAGGTTGGGAAAATTTAAATCATCTTTATGATCGGATTGAATTACAGGAGGATCAAATCGGAAAAGCTTTACGCGAATTAAAAATGGTCCTAGCCCCATACATGGCCAAAGTCACTGATATTTTCCGTATTGAAGCTTATGATATATCCAATTTAGGCAGCAAATTTTTTGTTGGATCAATGGTTGTCTTTCAAAATGACAAAATTGATGTTGATGAATATCGAAAATTCAAAATTTATACAAAAGACACACAAGACGATCAATACATGATTAAAGAAGTTGTTTGGCGCAGATTAAAACACTTGGAATGGACTATTCCTCAAATATTATTAGTTGATGGGGGAAAACCACAAGTTTCAGCTGCCAATGATGTAATAAAGGAAAGACCAGAATTGAATATCACATTAATTGGTCTTGCCAAGAAGAATGAAACTATTGTAATAAAAACAGCCACAGAATGGGTAGAAATTAATCTTCCAAAAAATTCCCCATCACTTCAATTACTCCAACGCTTACGGGATGAAGCCCATCGTTTTGCCAATCGATATAGAAAAGACTTAATCAAAAGATCGTTTTACAAATAAATTACTTTTTATTTGCTTTGGCCATTTCTTGTTTTTTCTCTTTATTTTCTCCTGACTGTGAAGTTAAAAATGTGTCTCCTGGATACATGTTAAAAACTATTTGTTGAGAACTGTTTTTGGGCGTATAAAAATAGCTAAAAGAAGTTAATGCCATATATTTTTTCATTCCGTCTACAGTTGGCCACTTGCCGTCATTATCAACAACTCTTTTTGCCACCATTTCCTGGGTGGTAAATCCTTGTCTAAATATTTTCTGATCTTTTCTGACTAAAACAGCTGGATTAAAATATCTTCTATCCTTTTCAGGAGTTTCTTCAAGATAATTAACAATATTTCTGACTTCTGGAGCCTTATAAAAAGAATCTTCATTCTTATAAACCGCATGTCCATCAACGTATCCTAAAACTTTTTCTCCATCTAATAAATTAGAAAGATTTTGTCTGGTTTCTTTAGGGTTTCCAAATTCATCCTCAATTGAGTGCTTGTTTATTCTTTCTAAATCTTCTGGTTCAATTCCCAAATCAACAGTTTCCTGTATTATGTGACCATCAATCTCCCGGGTTCGGGTTTGTTTCAAGTCTTCTACAGTCAAATATTCTTCATGTTCTGTCATATATACTATATATAATAGACCTATAATAAATTATATCATTTATACAACTGCTTGTCAAAGATAGGCTTGAAATTTCTACTGATAATGGTAATATAACGGACAATTATATTAACCAAATAATATATCCAAAGCGGATTTATTAATTAGTAATATTGTTAGTACTTTTACAATTAATTTGTTAACCGACCTAGAAACCGTTACATAGCTATCAGTCAGCTAAATGTTGGCTAGTTCCAAAGGAATTAAGATAGCTTCGAAGGAGTGTTTTATATGGAAACAAATTCAATGTATTCATTGGTAGCAGCGTTCACCAAAGCAGATGCTTATGTAGGTATACAAAAGTATATTGCAATTTCACCTGATCAGCAAAAATTTCTTGATTTTATGGAAGCTAATCAAAAGGCACTAGCTTTTCTTCCTGAAATCGAAAGTATTGCTACAGAAAGTGATCTTAAAATAAACAGATTTTTAAGAAGACATGGATCAAATATCGAACTAAAACCTTTTAAGAGTGAAACGTTTGGTATTGCTACCAGTCTGCAAATACTTGTTAAATGGAAAGAAAAAGCGGAAACTACTGAAGTTAAAGCAAACAAAACCACTTATCCAGGAATTAAAATCTCCAAAGGATTAAGCTTTTTCAATGTACCTGGACACAAAAATCCTGTGATTAGAATAGAAACACAAGCTAATCCAAAAATTGGTTTGCCTGAATACTTTTGGGTTACAGTTGATGATTCACAGCCAAATTTCTTTAATTTAACCGAAAAGGCACGTTTGCTAATGAGAAACATCGGTGAGGAACTTGAATATAACCAGCTGATTATGCCTATGATCGATTTATCCCACCAATTCGAATTGACTTGGTTAAAAGGATTAAGATTTATCGACAAAAGAAATCGAAACTGGATGATTGACCAAGCTCAACAGCAAAATATTTTGAAATTAAATGAATATGGAGCCAAAGGTGCTTCAAGCACTGCTGTTTCTGCTGTTCGTTCAATTGCTCCAGCACCATCAATTTACACCATTAATCAGCCATTTACTTGTTGGTTTTCTAGGGGATTACTTGCTAATCCAACAATTGTTTATCGTTGCGATTATAATTGCTGGAAAAATCCGGGTAATATTGGTTAACAGATTATGAATTTAGCCGGGAGCTTTATTAATACAATTTGTATTGATTAATCTCTCGGCTTTTTTTTACTTAATTTCCAAAAACTCTCTCATTTTAGCAAGACCCATTTTGGGACCCTCTTGTTCGAAATGAAGTCGAGCAGGTTCAAGTTTTTTAATTAACCATTCTGCAATTCCATTTTTTAAATCTAATGGGAACAAAACTCCTTCTTCGTAGTCTTTGATTAAATCTGATACTTTGGTGTAAGTAATATTGCCGCCAAATTTTTCGGGTCTTTCGATCACGAATTCACCGGTCTCTTGGCCCCAGAAAATTAAAGTTTTCACCCAG
The DNA here is from genome assembly GCA_013387215.1 of Patescibacteria group bacterium. GTDB lineage: Bacteria > Patescibacteriota > Microgenomatia > UBA12405 > UBA12405 > WARW01. Next base: position 97,534 of record WARW01000022.1, on the reverse strand, counting down.
TTTATTAATGGATTGTATTCAATCACTTTTGGAGGTCCATAAGCTTTTCTAATTTTATTTCTAATTTCGTCTGGTGTATCGTGAATAAATACTGCTGAATTTGGTTTTGATTTACTCATTTTTAAATCAATTGTCACATCTTCTTTTTCTTGTTTTAAATCAACCGATTCAGGTCCGGTTAATCCGGCAATCAAATTTTGATGAATGGCCACTGGTGCTATCTTTTTGCCTTTTGCATCGAAAAGGGGATTAATAACTAATTTTTCGGCTACTTGTCTTGCCACCACATGAGCTTTTCTTTGATCCATTCCAGCATGAGCTAAATTTACTCTCAAAGTAAAAATATCAGCCACTTGAAGTGGTGGATAGAATAAAGTTGCCATACTTACGTCATTACCCTGCTTCTTACCCATAATAGAAATTGATCGCAAGTTACGGGATAAAGTCACATGTTTTCCGACTTCCATAAATGTTTCCCAGTGAGTTATATTTTTTTCATACAAATCTTTTCCAGTTACAAATTCAATTTGATCTTCACTGACACCAAAACATTTTAATGAAGCAATCAAACCTTGTTTAAAGTAATTTTCAGTAGCCCATCTAATATTCTCCCAATTACCACCCAATTTATTATTTAAATATGAATGAAAATCAGCTAAAAGTATTTGGCATTTAACTCCAGCTTTCAAAAAGTCAGCGATTTTTCCCATTGAAATTAGACCAGTGCCCAAATGAACCATACCGGAAATTTCAAATCCAATATAGTGTGTTAATGGAGTATTTGTTTCAATTAAATTTTTTAAATCGTCATTTGTTAAAACTTCCTGACAATTTCTGCTGATTAATTCAACTTTTTCCTCAATAGTTAAAGTATTATTCATAGACTGATTATACTAGATAGCGTTTCTTTCGACTACTTTTGAGTCATTTTCCTAATATGTTCTTTTGCCCAGCTGGTTTTGACTAAGCTTAGCCAATTAACATTAACGTTATTTTTTTTATTTATTAAGACCTCCACTAAATCACCCGTTTTTAAAATAGTCTCGATTTTAGACATTTTATTATTAATCTTCACGCCATAACAGTGATCCCCGATATCTGTGTGAATTCGGTATGCAAAATCTAAAGCAGTAGCACCAGCTATCATCTGAATCGTGTCGCCTTTTGGAGTAAACACATATATATATTTTGACAAAACATGAAGTTGATAATTGCTGACATTGTTTTCATTTGTTTGCCATTTAATTAAATCTCGAACCCATTCCAAACCAACGCCCGCATGCATTCCTCTGCCCATTTTATAGGCAATATGGGATGCTGGTCCGAATTCGTTAAACTCATGCATTTCAAAAGTTTTAATCTGAACTTCAACCGTCAATCGATCTTTCCAGTTAAGAGTTGTTTGTATTGAACGGTAGCCATTTGGTTTTGGTGAAGAAATATAATCATCAAATTCGTCAGGTAAATAATTATATTTCGAATGAAGAAGACCTAAAATTGTGTAACAATCCGCCACCGTATCAACCAAAATTCTCACACCAACTCTATCCTTAACTCTGTCAAAACCTTTTTTCTTAGTTTTTAAATATGTGCTATGTAAACTTTTTATTCTACCTTCAACAGAAAAATGATTAATATTGTTTATTTTCATCATTTTAGAAATAGTATCTTTTACCAAAGCTAAGGCCTTAACTTCATCATTAGCTCTTTCTTCAAACATTTCTTCAACTTTTTTAGCTTCTTCAGGATATAAAATTTTGAATGCTATATCTTCCAAAAGTCTTTTAAAATAATGAAGCCCCACATATTCAGCGATTGGTCCATAAATTCCCATCACTTTTTTAGCGTATCTAATTTTCTTTTCTTCAGGCAGTGAATTAATTGTCAGACCATTATGCAGCTTGTCTACTAATCGGATTATCAAAATACGAACATCATTAACTGAAGAAAATAAAAACTTTCTAAAAATCTCAATACTGGTTTGATGAATTGAGATTCCTTTAGTTTTTTTCTTAACTTCCGTTAAACCGGCAACCAAAAGCGCAACTTCATCGCCAAATTCGTTAGCAATAGAATCGATTGTGACATTGGTCTCTTCCACAATATCGTGCATTAAAGCTGCCATAACAGCTTCTTGCCCGATATTTAATTGAGATACAACTTTTGCTACCCAGCACAAATGGGTGATTGCCAAATCTCCGGATTCTCGATATTGATTAGCATGTGCTTTTGAAGCAAACTCAAATGCTCGTTTGATTAAGTCCACATCAAAACCCGTTTCTTTTATATATTTTTCCAAATCAACCCAATAATTTTGGTTATTAGAAAGCGATAGATCTAGGCCCATGGTCAGAAAATTATACCTTATTTTAAGATAAAAATACTATACTCTTTGAGCAAAAACTAAAAGTCGTTTCCAATCAGTTCCGATTGGCCAACAGGTTTGTAAAATTAATAGTTCTTTATTGTCGTCTTTAAAATTTAAATATTGAGATTCGGACGAATTAACAATTCTCTTCATATATGTTCTGTAGGTATAAACTTTTCCGTTATATTTAAGATAAATTACATCTCCCATATTCATTTGTCCTAAAAGATAGAACACTGAATTTTTTCGGACCATACTGATACCTTCTTGGGAAGAATGAGCAAACAAATAGGTTGTCTTGCCATCGCCAAGTCCAGGAGGAGAACTTCCTCTTGCCTGTGCTACCACATTTTCACTCAACACTTTTAAATATTCATTAGTATCATAAGGGGACACATCAGGAATAACAGTAGAAGAAGCTAAGATTTTTGGTATCTGCAGATAAAATTCATTTATAGTCGGTTGGGTGCTTACCTCATTCTTAAAAGTTTGTAATTTTTCTTCATCTTGTTTAGTGTGAAATTTATAAACATAAACAGCTTTTCCAAGCGGGTAATATAAATAGATAATTCCAATAATGGCTGCCAAAACTACTCCGTTTCCAAAATAAAAAAAATACCTCTTAAAGCCAGATGGGTTATGATAAATAACACCATGCCCTTTCTTTATTTTTACACGTCTTTTTCTCGGTGTTATCCTCAAAATATCTAAAATACCCATATTGCTAATGTAACCTATTTGACAAATGATATAATATACCCTAATATAATCACTTATGGCAAAAATATTTGTTAATAAAAGTTATTTTTATACTTCATTAAAGAAGAATACTTTTATGATGGATATTATTGCTGATGTGATTTGCCTCTCCATTTAATAAGGTTATTGATTAATTTAACAATAACCTACTCTACTAAACAAGAGGGGCTTTTTTTGTAATATTATTTGAAAAAAATGAACAACAAAACGTTGCTAACAAAAGAAGGTTATCACCAGTTATTAAATGAACTTGGTGAATTAAAAAGAAAGCAAGACCACCTGGTCACTCAAATCGAAGAGGTGGCTCAGCCAGACGAATCTGGTGAGGACGGTTTAGCAACTCAACTTAAAGAAGAGTTGGAACTCGTTAATGAAAAAATAGATAATCTTGAAGAAGCGCTTGAAGCTTCTCAAATTATTACCGATAACACCGTTACTTCAAACGGAATTATTCAACTTGGCTGTAAAGTGAAATTAATTATTTCCGAAAAAATGGAAAAAGAATTTCATATTGTTAGCCAGTTAGAATCTAACCCAAATTTAAACAAAATTTCAGATCAATCTCCGCTCGGTCGAGCTTTGATGGGCCGAAAAGTAAATGACGAGATTGAAGTCGAAGCTCCAGCCGGTAAAATAATCTACCGAATTGTTGCTGTTGCTTAAGCAAAAAACACGGCTATTTCAGATCAAACTTTCATCTAGGCATAGATGATTTTTCAAAAATATAGTAAAATTGCATCTATGCCAGATGTTCAACTAAATGATCTTCAAAAACAAAGACAAGAAAAACTCGAAAAAATGAAGAGTTTAGGTCTTAATCCATATCCACAACCAAATTTGGAATCTAAAAACACGGTCGCAGAAGCTCGTGAAATGATGGATAAAAAAGTTACTGTTGCGGGTCGTATTATGTCTAAACGTGGACAAGGCAAGATTATGTTTGCTGATTTACACGATAGAACTGGCAAAATCCAACTATTCTTCCAAGAAAAAACTCTCGGTGAAAGAATAAAAGAAACTAAACTTTACGATTTGGGTGATATTACCACTGTTACCGGCACTGTTTTTGCTACTCAAGCTGGTGAAATCACTATTAATGTCGAATCGTTTCAAATATTAGCTAAAAACTTAAGACCATTGCCAGAAAAATTCCATGGTCTAAAGGATGTCGAAGAAAGATATCGTCAACGCTATGTTGATTTGATTGTAAATCCTGAAGTCCGAAAAGTATTTGAAGCCAGAACTAAAATTTTATCTGAAATGCGCCGCTTTTTAGATGATCATGGTTTTATGGAAGTTGAAACTCCGATTTTACAACCTCTATATGGTGGTGCCTCAGCTAAACCATTTTCCACTCACCACAATGTTCTAGACATGGACATGTATCTTCGCATTTCTGATGAACTTTATTTAAAGAGACTCATTGTCGGTGGTCTTGAAAAAGTTTACGAAGTATCAAGAGATTTCCGAAATGAAGGTGTTTCTCGTTTCCACAATCCAGAATTTACTCAAATTGAATTTTACTGGTCCTATGTTGATTACGAAGTTTTAATGCGTTTTACTCAAGATTTAGTCCGTCATGTTATTAAATCTGTTAAAGGCACTCTTAAAATTAGTTATCAAGGAACTGAATTAGATTTTGAACCTGATTTTATAAAAGCAACTTTCAGAGATCTAATTTTCAACAAAACCGGAATTGATATTGATGCCATTAAAACAGAAGAAGAATTTAAAGCAGCCATAAAAGAGAAAGGTCTTAAAGTTGATTTTACTGATGTTTATGGTCTAGGTGCCTGTTTCGATGCACTCTATAAAGAGCATGTCAGACCAACAATTATTCAGCCAACCTATGTCATGGATTATCCAGCCGAAATGATTGCACTCGCCAAAAGAAAAGAAAACAATCCTGAAAGAATTGCTTCTTTCCAATTATTAGCTTGCGGAACTGAATTGCTTAAAGCCTACAATGAATTAAATGATCCTAAGGATCAGGCAGATCGTTGGCGAGAAGAACAAAAACTGGCAGACAAAGGTTCTGAAATTGCTTCTCAATTTGACAGCGATTACGTTCGCGCTCTTGAATACGGTATGCCGCCAACATCAGGATGGGGAATGGGAATTGACCGATTTGTTCAATTTGTCACTGACCAGCCAACTATCAAAGATGTCATTTTCTTTCCTGCTATGCGCAACGAAGAATAATCGATTAGTTTGGTAAAATAAAATATGCCACAAACACGAGACGCATATTTTAATGCAACTAAAACTCAACTCGAACCAAACATTTTCAATCATTCACTTGCTCTTGAAGCCTGTATGGGTGGAATTTACGATTATTTAAAATCTCAAAATCAATTAACTCCAACAGAACCGTCTCGAGAAGAATGGATACTGGCTGGATTGATTCATGATATTGATTATTCCGGTGAATACAAAGAATTCCATCCCAACAAAACTAAAGATGTTTTGGAAAAATATAATTTAGAATTGCCAGAAAATGTAGATAAAATTGTTAAAGCACACGCGCCTTCTTTGACAGGGGTTAAAACCGAATCTAAAGCACAATGGGCAATATTTTGTGCCGACAGTTTAACTGGTTTAATTACTGCTGTTGCTTTTGTGTATCCATCAAGAAAATTATCAGATGTTAAAACATCTTCAGTATTAAAAAGATTTTTAAAAGAACCAAAATTTGCCGCCGGCACTCGTCGTGATGAAGTAAAACTTTGTGAACTTCCTGAAGGTCTAAATATTCCATTGGAAAAATTTATCGAAATCTGTTTAATATCAATGCAACATATCTCACAAGAAATTGGTTTATAATCAATTATCTATGGATAATAAATTTTTTGTTTCATACTCATATTCTCAGGACTTAAATAACTACGTGCGTCAACTTAGAAATAAATTTAAATTCCAATTTGGTATGGATGTATTTGAAATGTCAAAAAAATATTTTCCGGAAGATTTTTTATCGAAAGTTATTGATGCTCCAAGCGATACTCATGCAGAATCAATTGTTTTAGACTATTGGAAACAAACTAGAAATGATAAATTTAATGACAATATAGTTAAGCAAGCTAACGAGTACAATCTATATTTGTACGAAAATCAATCAAAAATAATTGAAAAATTAGAAGATCTTTATAAAAACAAATACCCTTTTGAAAAAGTAAATATTTTTTTAACAACTTTTTATCGTTGTCCATATAATTATCCATACTGGTTTATGAGTTATTCCGATTGTAGTAATGAAAAATTAATAGAGGTTTGCATTCATGAATTAAACCACTTCATGTTCTACTATTACTGGAAAAATAAATTTCAAAAAAAAGGAATTTCAGAAAGACAATTTGAAAATCTAAAAGAATCATTAGCGGTACTTACAAGCTCTGATCCTCTTAATGAAAATAAATACAAAACAGATATTTTGCCACTTCAAAAGTTTGTTTTTGAAAATTCTAAAAAACCATTAAAGAAAATAATCGATTTGGTTCTTGAAAATAAAATTTTAGATTATCCAAACAATAAATAAAGAATCACTTGAAATAATGAGCAATAAATTTACACAAAATTTATAAAAAAATTATTCTTTAAGTAAGGGTGTATTTGAATTAGATATATTTAATATATTAATAATTGCGATAATTCTACGGAGATTATTTCTGTAAGATTTTGTTACAATAATCTCAACTCATGATCGACATAAATTTATTAAGACAACAGCCAGAATTAATTAAAAATTCTTTAATAAACCGCCAAAAATCTTCCGAAGTTGTTGATGGGGTTTTGAAACTTGATAAATCCCGCCTTGAAATCCTGAAAAAAGTTGAAGATTTACGTTCCCAACAAAACACTCTTTCCCGATCTATAAAAGGTAAGCCGACAGAAGAACAACTTAAAAGTGCCTCTGAAATAAAAAATAATTTAAAAGATGTTGAAGCTGAGTTGAAAGTTGTCGAAGAACAACTTAATTCTGTTCTCGAAGAAATTCCAAATATTCCATCTGAAGATACACCTATTGGTAAAGATGATCATGATAATGTTGTTATTAAAACTTACAAAGAACCAACTAAATTTGATTTTCAACCTCTCGATCATATCGATCTTGGTGAAAAACTAGATATTATTGATGTTAAAAAAGCCGGTCAACTGTCTGGATCACGATTTGGTTATTTTAAAAACCAAGGTGCAGTTTTGGAAATGGCTGTTATGTTCTATGCTTTTAATAAACTAATTAAAAAAGGTTTTCATGGCATGATTCCGCCAGCTATGATCAAAAGTGAGACTGAATGGAAATGTGGTTATGCTAGCAACAAAAATCTTTTTAATGCTTATTATTCTAGCCCTGAGGACGATTTGATTTTTATTAGCAGTTCTGAACACGCTGTCGTTCCATATCATATGGATGAAATTTTAGACGCCAGTAAAATGCCTCTAAAATATGTTAATTTTTCACCTTGTTTTAGGCGGGAAGCTGGTACATATGGTAAAGATACAAAAGGTTTGTTCAGAGTTCATTTTTTCAACAAAGTTGAAATGAATATTTTCACTATGCCAGACTACAAAATTTCTGATGAAATGTGTCTCGAAATGTTAGCTAATGAAGAAGAGTTAATGCAAGAATTTGATCTTCCTTATCAAATTGTAAAAGCTTGCACTGGCGATTTACCTCAACCAAACCGACGAATGTATGATATTAACACCTGGTTCCCTGGTCAAAATGCTTACCGTGAAACTCAATCTTGCAGTAACTGTGGCGACTATCAAGCACGACGTTTAAATACTAAAGTTAAAATTGACGGTAAAAATGAATTAGTCCATATTCTCAATGCCACATTGATCACCGATCGCGCCGTTTTGGCTATCATCGAAAATCATCAACAAGCCGATGGTAGCATTAAAATCCCCAAAGTTTTGCAACCTTATACTGGTTTCGACTGTATAAGACCATCTTAATTCGCTAGAGGAGCCACCCTTTCCGACCTCTCCAAATCTCTAGACCAGGAGTAGGTCGGAAATGGCACTATTTATTGGGTTATAATAATCAATATGTTTAATATCTTGAAAAATGTTTTCGACGAAAACAGAAGAAGAATAAGTTCTTTTAGACCGATTATCGAAAAAATCAATTCATACGAAAAAGAAATTAGTTTGCTTTCCGACGAGGATCTTACTGGAAAAACTCAGTATTTCCGAGATCTTTTGGAAAAAGGAAAAACTCTTGATGATATTTTACCCGAAGCTTACGCAGTTGTTCGAGAATCAATCAAAAGAACCATTGGCGAAAGAGCCTATGATGTTCAATTAATGTCTGCAATTACTCTTCATCAGGGTGCTATTGCAGAACAAAGAACCGGAGAAGGTAAAACCCATTCTGTTATTTTCCCAGCTTATTTAAATGCACTTGAAGGACAAGGTGTCCACATCGTTACTCCAAATGATTATTTGACTCGTGTCGGTGCTGGTTGGTATCCACGTGCTTTAAAACGATTGGGAATTACCACTGCTTGTATTGTCCACGAGCAATCATTTATTCTTGATCCAGAATACACCGATGAAAATGAAAAATTTGATGATCGTTTAGCCCATTTACGGCCAATTTCTCGAAAAGAAGCCTACAATGCCGACATCACTTATGGAACTAACAATGAATTTGGTTTTGATTATCTTCGTGATCACATGGTTTCTGAATATCGCGACATGGTTCAAAGACCTCATAATTTTGCCGTGGTCGATGAAGTAGATTTCGTCTTAATTGATGAAGCCAGAACGCCTCTTATTATTTCTTCTCCCAACAACCAACCAACAGATAAATACTATAAATTTGCCCAAATTGCGGCACAATTACAGCCAACTGACTATATCATCGATGAAAAAGCCCGAACTGCCACTTTATCTGAATACGGTATCAGAAAAGTCGAGCGCATATTGAATGTTGGCAATCTTTATGAAGAGTCCTTTGAAACTATCCATTATATTGAAAACGCTATTAAAGCCCAAGCAATATTCCGTAAAGACAAAGATTATGTTGTCAAAGACAATGAAGTGATTATTGTTGATGAATTCACTGGCCGTATGATGAATGGTCGCCGCTGGTCTGATGGTCTTCATCAAGCAGTTGAAGCAAAAGAAGGTGTTCCCGTTCAACGTGAATCTCAAACCTGGGCTACTATTACTTTCCAGAACTATTTCCGTCTCTATAAAAAATTAGCCGGTATGACGGGTACCGCTGCTACCGAAGCAGAAGAATTCAAAAAAATATACAACCTTGATGTTATTGAAATTCCTACCAATAAAAACTTGGAAAGAATTGATGAAAATGATTTAATTTTCAAAACTCAAAGATCCAAATATCAGGCTGTTGCCAATACTGTCGAAGAGCTCCATAAAAAAGGTCAACCGGTTTTAATTGGTACAACTTCAATTGAGAAAAATGAAATTATTTCCTCGCTTCTACGCAAAAAAGGATTGAAACACCAGGTTTTAAATGCAAAAAATCACCGATCTGAAGCCGAAATAATTGCCATGGCCGGAAGAAAAGGTGCTATCACTGTCGCCACTAACATGGCAGGAAGAGGTGTCGATATTATTTTGGGTGGTCCAAAAGAAAGTACTGATATTGAAACCTGGAAAAAAGAACACGACGAAGTTCTGAAACTTGGTGGTTTATGTGTCATTGGTACTGAACGTCATGAATCTCGTCGTATCGACAATCAATTAAGAGGCCGTGCAGGCCGCCAAGGTGATCCTGGTTTCTCGCAATTTTATGTTGCTCTTGATGATGATTTAATGAGAATTTTCGGTGGTGACAAAATTAGCAGTCTAATGACTCGCTTTAATATGCCTGAAGATACGCCATTAACTCATCCTTTAGTTTCTAAAGTAATTGAACAAATTCAGGTTAAAGTTGAAGGCTACAATTTTGATGCCCGTAAACATTTAGTTGAATACGATGACGTTATCAATAAACAAAGAAAAATTATCTACAATCTTCGCGACAGTACTTTAATTAACAGTGACATCAATCCTGAATCAAACGAAGAAGTTATTTTCAAAGCAATAAATAATCAAGTTAATTCTACAGTAGCCTTAAATTCTGATTATGAATCTGGAAAAATTGATGCTGAAAAAATATCACTCGAATTTTCTGAAATTTTGCCAATGGATCCTAAAAACAGAGCCAAGTTTAAAAAAGATCTTGAAGACTCCAATAATCCCCAGGAATTTTTAACAGAAGTTTTACAAAAACAATGGCAGCAAAGAAAAGATTACTTTGGTAAAGACATCACTAGAAGTGTTGTTACTTTTGCCATAGTTTCCACCATAGATCCGCTTTGGGTTGAACATTTAACCGGTCTTGATGATCTTCGTGAAGGTGTAAGACTTCGTGGTTATGCTCAAAAAGATCCATTAATTGAATATCGTAAAGAAGGTTTTGAAATGTTCCAAAGATTAATGGGTCAATTCGAATACAATTTATCAAGAAAATTATTTAGACTAGAACCTGTTGTTGCTCCACAAGATACTCCAGAAACAGTCTTGGAGGGTCGAGGTCACGCCGAAGCTCTTCAAAATGAAGCTGTATCAGCTGAATCTTTAAATCAAGAAATTCCTGATATTGAGCCGCATCAACACCAGCCAAAATCTCAAACAGTCACTAATCAAAAAATTATTGGCCGAAACGATCCTTGTCCATGCGGTTCTGGTAAAAAATACAAAAAATGCTGTTATCCTAAATTTGGCTAACATGAATAAAACAAAACATAAAATCTGGAAAGAAATTAAAAAAGCAAAGAATATCTTGCTTCATCTTCATCCCAGTCCAGATGGCGATAGTGCTGGTGGCGCCCTAGCTCTCATGCATATTTTGAAAAATATGGGTAAAAAAGTGACTGTAATCGGCGGTGATTCTGAATATCCAAAATATTTAGGAGCACTTCCAGGTTGCGATCAAATAATTTCTAAAAACTTTTTTCAGGTCGATCTTAGTCAATTTGATCTTTTTATAATTCTTGATTCTGCCTCTTTGCCACAGATTTCTAAAATGGGAAAAGTGGAATTTCCTGATACTCTCAAAACAATTGCCATTGATCATCATGAAACTAACGAAAAGTACGCCGACATAAACTATATTGAAAGTGAAGCTCCGGCAACTTGCCAAATTCTTTATGATTTTTTTATCTCAAACAAAGTAAAAATAAATAAAGATGCAGCAATTTGTTTATTTATTGGCATGTACACTGATACTGGCAGTTTTAAATATTCCAATGCAAATTGGAGAACACTAGAAATCGCCTCTAAATTGGCAAAAATCAACCCAGGATATAACAAAGTAATTTTTGAAATTGAAAATAACGACGAGCCAGATCGTCTTAAGTTTTTATCATTACTCTTAGGAAATATTGATACTTATTTTTCCAATCATGTGGCTATTGCTAGTGTTTCTTATGACACAATTAAAAAAAACAATATTGGCAACCAAGCATTAAATAGTTCAGAAGTTGCCAACATGCTTAAATCTGTTACTGGTTGGGATATTGGTATTTGTATGATCGAAGTCCAACCAAAAACAGTCAAATTAAGCTTTAGAACCAGAAACGCTGACATATATGATGTCGGCAATATCGCCTTTGCCACTGGCACTGGCGGTGGACACAAAGCTGCAGCCGGAGCCACAATTAACAAATCTTTTGAAGATTCCAAGAAAATTTTGCTCGATATCATCAAAAAAATTCATCCAGAGCTAGGTAAACCTTAATTTTACTTGTAGTTTTCCCAAATAACTAATAGAATTGCATATGACTGATTGTATTTTTTGCAAAATCGCTAGTGGTGAAATTCCAGCATATAAAGTTTATGAAGATGAAAAATATCTAGCCTTTTTAGATATTAATCCGCTTAATCCCGGCCATTGTCTTGTTATTCCTAAAACTCATTATCGATGGACTTATGACGTTCCAGATTTTGGAGAATATTGGGAAGTAGCCAAAAAAATTGCCTTATCACAGGTCAATAACTTAGGTTGTCAATTTGTTTCGTTTATAACAGTTGGAAAACAGGTTCCGCATGCCCACATCCATGTTCTTCCTAGATACGAAAACGATCCCCACAATGAAGGTCTTAACACAAGCAATAAACTAAATCTAACTCCTGACGAATTAAAAACAATTAGTGAAAAAATTAAAATTTAAAATCTTAATGAAATCAAGTAAAAAACTAGTTTTAGAATTAAAAAGATTGAATCAAAAGTTAGATCATATCAATATGAACGATCGTTATATGGTCTATAACGCCAATCCTTTAAAATTCGCCTGGTTTAACTTTTTAAGTGGAATTTTCCATTCTTTAGGCACATTGTTTGGCACCTTTGTTGTTGCTGGAATCTTAGTTTATTTCCTATCTAGGGTAAATTTTATTCAACCAATAACCAATTGGGTGGAACAAATTTTATCTCAAGTCCTCAAAGAACAAATCATTCCTCAACAAAACATTAAACTTAATCCCACAATTAAGCCTTAACGCTGCTAGTTCTTCTTTCAGCTCGTACTCTGTCAACTTTTGACAAGAATTTCTTTCTTAATCGGATTGATTTTGGAGTAATATCGATAAGTTCGTCGCTATTAATAAAATCCAAACATTCTTCAATACTATATTTAACAGCTGGCGCCAAAATAATATTGTCATCGCTTCCTGCAGCTCTCATATTGGTTAATTGTTTACCCTTGCAAACATTAATCTCCAAATCGCCTTCAATTGGTCGGAAACCAACAATTTGGCCTTCATAAACCATTTCGTTTGGATCAACAAAAGTAATTCCTCTTTTTTGAGCTAAATCCAAACCATAAGACAATGCTTTGCCAGACTCAAAAGAGATCAAAACACCATTTCGGTCTTTTTTATTTTCTTCTTGTTTTGGTTCATAGCTTAAGAATAAGAAATTTAAAGAAACAGTACCTTTGGTTTCAGTCATCAAAACACTTCTTAAACCTAAAGCATTCTTTTCACTGATCTTATAAACCATTTTTGTTCCTATTTTTTCATCAGTTTGCATATCAAGCATTTCTGCTTTTCTTTTACCAAGTTCAGAAGTAATAGTTCCCACGTACTCATCAGGAGCAATAATGGTTAATTCATTAAATGGCTCGCAGGTAACTCCATCAATTTTTTTCAAAATAACTTCTGGCTTACCAACTTCCATTGCGTAACCCTCTCTACGTAATTTTTCGATAAGAATGGCTAAATGCAATTCACCTCGACCAGAAACTAAAACTCGGATACTGTCAGATGGATCATCTTCAATTCTCAAGCCTAAATTAGATTCAACTTCTTGTCGTAATCTTTCTTTAAGTTCTCGGCTGGTTAAAAATCTAGACTCATCTCTTGCAAACATGGAAGTGTTAGGTCCAAAACTAGCTTTTAGAGTAGGTTCTGCCACATCAATATTTGGCAAAGCAACTTGAAAGCTTGGGGAAGTCAATGTTTGTCCAATTTCAATTTCAGAAATACCGGAAATATAAACTATTTCACCACTACTGGCTTCAGTAGCTTCAACTTTAGTTATACCTTCATTGACATACATTTTTTCAGCTCTAAAATTACCGATCAATTTTTGATCAGAATTAACTAAAGAGATGAAATCACCTTTTTTAATTACACCTTGATTAATTCTTCCCACAGCCAGTCTTCCTAAATATTCATTTTTTTCAAAAGCAGAAACCAGCATTTGGAAAGGTTTGTCAGCATTCTTTACTGCGCTTGGAATGTTATTTATAATAGTTTCAAACAATGGGGTAACATCACCAGGAACGTCCATAGATTCAGGCATTTCTAAAAATGTTTTACCGTCTCTGCCGATTGCGTAAATAATAGGGAAGTCTAAAAGTTCTGGATCATCAGCTAAAGATAAGAATAAATTTTCAGCATCAGCCACAACTTCTTTAACTCTTTGATCTTTTCGGTCAATTTTATTTATAACTAAAATTACTTTTAAGTGATAATCCAAAGCTCTCTTTAAAACGAATTTGGTTTGAGAAAGTGGACCTTCTGCAGCATCAACGATTAGTAAAGCTCCATCAGCCATATTCAAAACGCGTTCAACTTCTCCACCGAAATCAGCATGTCCTGGCGTATCAATAATGTTAATTTTTGTATTTTTATAAAAAACTGAAGTATTTTTAGACAAAATAGTGATACCTTTTTCTCGTTCAAGATCGTTGCTATCCATGATACGATCAGTATTCATTTCTTCTTGGTTGTCTCGAAAGGTATGAGTTTGTTTTAACAAAGCATCGACTAAAGTTGTTTTCCCATGGTCAACGTGGGCAATAACGGCAATGTTTTTTATATCGTTGAAATTTGGCATTCGTCTATTTTACTACAAATAATAATATTTTCAATAGGATCCATTGATTTTAAATCACGATTATTCAAATCTTTACACAATATTTATGTATTATTTATATTTTTATTATAATATACTACTAGACTAAAACTTTATGAAACAAAGCAAAGCCGACATTCACCTTCATAGCAATTTTTCAGACTCAACCGCTTCAATTGAAGCTATTTTAAATTATTTTATAAATAAAACCGATATTCGTGTGTTGGCTATCACTGATCATGACACCTTAAAAGGTGCCTATTATGCCCAGGAATATGTAAAGCAGCACAATCTGAATTTGGAGATTATTGTTGGTGAAGAGGTTACTAGTCTGGATGGACACATAATTGGTTTATTTTTAAAACACCGTGTCAAGCCTGGTTTAACTGCCCACCAAACTCTTCTAGAGATAAAAAAACAAGGCGGTATCACAGTTGCTTCTCATCCCTTTTATCAAACAGGGGTTAAGAATGAGGGCAAGGAAATTGGAGGAATTGGCCTAAAAATTGTCAAAAAAGAATCAAATTTGATCGACGCACTAGAAGTGGTCAACGGTAATTTAATGATGTATCCTTACGAAAATAAAAAAGCCCAAAATATTAATAAAAAATATTTTAATTTAGCCACAGTTGGTGGCAGTGATGCCCATTTCTTATCAGCACTTGGCAAAAGTTACACCATATTTGAAGGGCATACGGCCAAAGATCTTTATAACTCGCTTTTGAATAAAAAAACTACTGCTGTTCAGGGATCGTGGGATATAAAAAGTATTATCGACTATACTATATATATTACAGTGGCAATTATTTCATTTGCGATTTTCATAATTAAACAAAAAATTAATGAACTCAAAAAGATACTATATAAAATATCTTTCAATATTCGTTCTTCTTATATTGATTCTGATAATTACAATCAGCTTTATCAGCCAAAAGAAGACAGCAATAAAACCAATAGAAAACATTAGTCCTGTCATAAGCCCAAAAATTACTCAAACGATTCTAAAACCCACATCACTCCCAACACAACCCAAAGTTTTTGAAACCAATTTACCAAATAAATTTCTAATTAAAACTGCTTTTGTAAAACAATCGCCTTTTGGTGATTGGTCTGAACCTTGGCAAGATGCCTGTGAAGAAGCTGCTCTTCTCACAATTGATGATTTTTATAAAAATATAAACCCCAGTTCAGATCAAATGAAATCAGATATTCTAAAAATGATCGATTTTGAAACCCAAAGAGGATGGCAGGAAAGTATTAATACCTCACAAATGGCTATAATTGGCCAAGATTATTTTGCCTATAAAACCAAAATAATTTCTAATCCAACCATTAATGAAATCAAAAATTATTTATCTCAGAATATACCGGTAATTGTTCCTGCTGACGGTAAAATTCTTTTCCAGGAAAACAAATATTTTAGCAATGGCGGCCCTTATTACCACAATATTGTAATTCTAGGCTATGACGACACATTAAAAAAATTTATTGTTCATGATGTTGGAACAAAATATGGCCAATATTTCCAATATTCCTATGATCTTCTCATGGACAGTATTCATGACTATCCTAGTTCTAATCACAAAGAAGACATTGCCGCTGGGCCTAAAAAAATATTAGTTTTGCTAAAATAGGTAATGCTTAAAAACCTAATGAACAAAAAATCATTAATTATTATTGGTTTATCAGTAATCTTTTTATCGGCCTGTTCGAATACTGCCTATAAAAATGAAGACAATATTGACTTAAACAAAAAAATGACCAACAACACCAACACTCCAACTCAAAAACCAGCTACTACATCTGCCCAAGTTACCACTGCACCTAAAACCAACAATGATACTCAAACTGATGCTTACGTGGGGATTAAGACCAAGGATGGAGAAATAGTTTTAAAGCTCTACAAAAAAGAAGCGCCCAACACTGTTAACACTTTTGTTAAAAAAGCTGATTCAGGGTTTTATAATGGATTAATTTTCCATCGTGTAATTGCTGGATTTATGGCCCAAGGTGGCGATCCAACCGGAACAGGAATGGGTGGAGGAGATCAAAAATCTGAACTAAATAACATTCCATTTCAACGTGGCAGTATCGGTTTAGCTAGAACTCCAGCTTCAAAAGAAATCAGCAATGACAGTCAGTTTTTTATCTGTTTTACCACTGAACAATGTCAGCAATTAACCGGTGATTACGTCAATTTTGGAGAAGTGGTGAGTGGTTTGGATGTTCTTGATAAAATAGTTCAAGGCGATAAGATTATAAGTATTACTTCAAGAACAAAATGAAAAAACTAATAATAACCATAATTATTGTAGTAATTGTTTTGCTTGGCATTTACAAAGTCACTTCTAAACCAGGCAGCTCTGCATCTTCTGCAAATGTTGACAATCCAGACTTAATTTTATACTGGGGGCAAGGCTGTCCTCATTGTGAAAATGTCAAAAAATTTATTACTAAAAACAATATTGATCAGAAAATAAAAATTAGTCAAAAAGAAGTTTACTATAACAAAGCAAATCAGAAAGAATTGACCGATGTGGTAACAAAATATTGTCCATCACTAAATAGTGGGCAGGGAATTGGTGTTCCAGTAATGTTTGATCCGAAAGCTAACACCTGCTCAAGCGGCGACGAACCGATAATCACATATATCACACAAAAGACTGGACAAAACAATAAATGATACAATGAATTGTGTCGTTAAAATCAAAAAAGAAGGCATACAAATTTACCTTTAAATCTTTAATTAGACTGGTAATTTTTGCGCTCATCATATATTTAGCGATTACTTTTTTAGCTTCTCAAAAATTTCATCAAGAAGAAGCCAATGATCCCACAGTTTTAGGCACTGAAATTGCTTCTGATTCAGCTCAAATTAAAGTTGAAACCAATCTTAATTCTCTATATCAAAAAATACCTGCAAACAGTCGTCAAAAAATAGAAACTTTAAATACTAATCCTACTGTTGTCTTTGTTCAAGACAAATTCAATCAATTAAAATCGCAAGCAAACGGTTTTCCCGACAAACAGATCAAAGAAATAAAGAAGGCTGTTGTCAAAAGTGTCTATGATGATATGATAAAAAGCATTGATGGTAGTAAATAAAATATGGCAGAATTAAATGAACTAAAAGAAAGATTGGATATTTTAAAAAATAAATTATCTTTTGAATCCAACAAAAAAAAGATTGATGAATTAAAAGCTCAATCAGAAAATCCCAACCTTTGGGATAATCCACAGCTTGCTCAAACGATTCTTCAAGAACTTTCTGATCTTCAAAAGAATGTTCAAAATATCGAATCGGCTCAAACCGAATTAAATAACTTAATAGATTTTGAAGCTATTTTGTCTGAAGAACCAGAAGAGTCGCTAGAATTAGAACTAAATAATTCATTAATTAAACTCGAGAATAAAATTAAAGAACTAGAGCTTCAAACTTATTTGTCTGGTAAATACGATAGCAAAATGGCCTTATTTTCAGTTCATTCTGGTCAAGGCGGCACTGAAGCCATGGATTGGGCTTCAATGCTTCAAAGAATGTACATGAAGTATTTTGATAAAAAAGGATGGAAATATGAAGTTTTAGATATTACTCCAGGTGAAGAAGCTGGTATTAAATCTATTTATTTAAAAATTTCTGAAAATTTTTCTTTTGGATATTTACGCCGCGAAGCTGGAGTTCACCGTTTAGTCAGATTATCACCATTTAATGCCGATCAATTAAGACAAACATCTTTTGCTAAAGTTGAGGTCACTCCACTTCTAGATAATGATTCAGAGTTAAAAATCAATCCAGCCGATATTGAATTTTCTGCATATCGGGCTGGAGGTCACGGTGGTCAAAACGTTAACAAAGTAAGTACTGCAGTAAGAATTGTCCACAAACCGACAGGAATTGCTGTTTCTTGTCAAAGTCAAAGATCACAGGAGCAAAATCGAATTTTGGCCATGCAGATGTTAACTTCCAAGCTCTGGGAAATCGAAGAAGAAAAACAGTCTAAAGAAAAACAAGACATAAAAGGGGATAATATTTTGGCAGGTTGGGGTCATCAAATCAGATCATATGTTCTTCATCCCTACAAAATGATCAAAGATTTAAGAACTCGCTACGAAACTTCTGACACAGTTTCCGTTCTAGATGGCGATCTTGATGCCTTTATTGAGGCGGAATTAAAATTATAATTAATCAATGAAGAAGCGAATTCTTAAAATAACATTAATAAGTCTAGGTAGTATATTTATTTTATTTTGTATAATTTTGCTTTCTGCTTATTTGGAACTATATAAATTTTCAAAAAAAATAAACCAGACTCCGTCATATCTAATAAAAACCGCCTATTCTGCCTATAAAAACAATGATTATATTAATTCTAAAAATTTTAATTTTATGCTTCTTGGGCTCGATAAAAGAGACGATGAATTTGAAAAGACTACAACCACCGATACTATTATTTTTGGATCATTAAATTTTACAAATCAAAAACTAAATCTCGTTTCTCTTCCTCGAGACATTTGGGATTATGAAATTAATGCCAAAATAAATAATGTTTATCCTCAATCTCTTGAAACAACCGATAAGTTCTCATTTATACAAAATAATTACACTAAAATTACCGGCCAAAGAATCGATAAAACCATAATCATGACCACTGACAATTTAATAGACTTTGTCAAAGTAATTGGCGGTGTTGATGTTTATCTCAATAAAGGTTTTACCGACAATAAATATCCAAACCCTGAATATATAAAAAATCCATCACCTAAAGTCCCTATATATATGACCGTTTCCTATCCAACTGGCTGGAATCATTTAAATGAATCTAATATCACTCCTTTTGTCCGCTCCAGAAAAAGTGCTGAAACAGCAGCAGATGGTGGTACTGATATTGGCCGCATCGAAAGACAGCAGCTATTAATTGACGCTATTATGGGCAAAGTCCGAAATCCTCAATTCTTATCTGATTATTCCAACATCATTAAACTATATAATTTTTGGCATCAGGATATTAGCACTAATTTATCCGATAAAGATTTGTTAAGTATAGGATTAGTTATCAAAAATAATTACAAGAATATTAGTTTAAACAAAGTTAACATTCCAATTGGCACTGGCCCTAAGGATGGCGTAATTTATCACCCGGAAAAATTTATTAATCTCCAATGGGTTTTCACAACAGCCGATAAAGATTACTCCCAATTAAAGCAATTCATTAATAGTTCCATTAATTAATGAAAACCATAAATAATGTTTTAAACCAAATTGAATTAAATTTGGATCATGATAACGAAAAAGAATATTTTCAAATTCACATTTCCCGTTATCAATACATTTTAAATCAAGTCAAAAATCTTTATCCAAATCCAAAAGGTCTCAAATCTCTCGATATTGGCTGCTACCCTCCTCATATTTTTGACAGTCTTAACAATATGGGTTTTGAAACCTATGGAATATCTTCTCTCCATGAAAAGTCACAAAGACCAAATGTAAGTGCCTTAAATATCGAGTCCGACAAACTCCCATTTGAATCAAATTATTTTGACTTAATAATTTTTACTGAAGTATTGGAACATCTAAAAACAGATCCAACCGATTTGTTTAAAGAAATTAAAAGAGTTTTGAAACCAAACGGTGCATTTATTATCACCACTCCCAATGCTGTTCGGTCTCAAAATATTTTCCGTATTTTAACTGGAAAAAACATTTACTTTTCAATCGATCAGCTAAAAAATTCTGACGAAAAAAGCGGCACTATCTATCATCGTCATAACCGAGAATTTACTCTAAATGAAATTTTGGAATTACTAAATCAATCTGGCTTAAAAATTTGTTCCAAAAAATATTTTATTTCTTACACCCCAAACCGAAAAAGAAATAAAAAAAATCCTATTTACTTGAAAATTGTGAAAAATTTGAACTATTTGTTTATGCTTTTTTTTGCCAAAACCAGAGATACTATCTTCATTTTGGCCTCAAAAACTAGACAATAAAAACCAATCTTCTGTTATACTGAATTATTAAAAATTATTATTATATGGACATTCCAAACTTATCTCAAACCAATCCAAACCCTACCCCAACGAAAATATTTTCATTTTCGGTCGTAATAATAATTTTAGTTTTAGCCGTAACTGCAGGGTTCTTTACTTCCCGAATATTTCCCAGCAATCAAAATACTTCGTCAAATGGTGTTCAAGGTAAACATCAAGCAGCATCGACCGATTCGTTAACCAGTAAAGACCAAGTCAGTGTTGGAAAACTTTATGGTAACACCTCAAAAGATTTTAGTGATTCAGCTCAAGGTGTTGTTCAAAAAGGCAATATTAATGGTGTTGGCACTCATATTCTTGTTCGCGATGGGGGAGCCTCGCAGCGAGTTTCTCTAACTTCTTCAACTGTTGATCTAGATTTATTTGTAGATAGAAAAGTAGAAGTTAAAGGCCAAACAAATAATTCCAATAAAACCGGCTGGCTTCTTGATGTCGGCAATATAAAAATACTTGAATAAACCATGAAAATTAAGTTTGAGGAAGTTAATAAAAATTATGGCTCAATCAGTGCTCTAAAAGATGTTAATCTCGAAATTGAGCCGGGTGAATTCGTTTTTATTGTTGGTCATTCCGGTGCAGGAAAATCAACTCTTCTCAAACTTCTTCTAAATCAAATTCAACCCACTTCTGGGACAATAACAGTTGGTGACGTTAATTTTGCTCAAAGCAAAAAAGACGAAGTTGAAAAAACCCGACAAAAAATTGGTGTTATTTTCCAAGACTATCAACTCATTCATGATAAATCTATTGAAGAGAATATTGCCCTAGGTCTAGATATTGTTGGTTATCCTAAAAATGAAGTTCAATCGAAAATAGATGAAGTCATTAAAAAAGCCAACTTGAATAATCGCCGATTTTTATTTCCAGCCCAACTTTCTGGTGGAGAACTCCAGCGTGCAGCCCTTGCTAGAGCGCTTGCTATAGAACCAAAAATTATCTTAGCCGACGAACCAACTGGAAATCTTGATTTAGATAACACTTGGAATTTGATCAAAAATCTCAAAGAAGTAAATGAAACTAACCACACCACGATCATAATGACCACTCATAATTTGGATATTGTCGAATCACTCAACAAAAGAATAATAAAAATAGATAACGGCTCAATAGTTTTTGATGGTTTTGCTAAAAAAGCCAAATTAGACGACTCAAAAAAACCAACAAAACACCACAAAACAAATACTAATTCTAAAAACTCATGAGCACTCTCACCACAACTTGGCACCACATCAGAAGGTCTCCATTTCAAAGTTTAACTGCCTTTGGTGTCATGTTAATTTGTTTTTTAGCTATATCTTTTTTTACGATTATAAGTAGCGGTCTTTCTTCAGTTTTGAAATATTTTGAAACTAAGCCGGAAATTACCATTTTTCTTAAAGATGGTCTCGATAATAACTCGATTAATAATATTCAAAAAGAACTTTCCAATTATTCCAATATTAAGGAAATAAAATATATTTCTAAAGACAAGGCCCTAGAACTATATAAACAACAAAACAAAAACAATCCATTATTAACTGAAATGGTAACCGCCAGCATTCTTCCAGCCTCTTTTGAAGTCCAGGTTTCCGATCCAAAAGTATTAGAACAGATTTACGAAAATTATTCTTCCAAAACAAGCATTGTTGATGAAGTAATTTATCAAAAAGATATTATTAAATCACTTTTAGATTGGACCAATGTCATGAAAAAGACCGGCATAGCTATTGCCTCAGTTATCGGCGTTATTTCATTTTTTACTGTATTTATTATTATTGGAATGAAAATAACCAATCGAAAAGAAGAAATAAAAGTTAGCCGTCTTTTGGGAGCATCCACTTTTTATGTCAAAAAACCTTTCTTGCTTGAAGGCATTATTTATGGAGGAGTGGGCAGTTTTCTAGGAACAATCCTAAGCTTTATTGTTGCATTTATTTTAAGATCAAAAATAAATTTATTTTTCCAACCGGTAGAATTTATAACTAACAATCCAATGTTTTATGTCACAGTCTTTTTTACTGAGATTTTTGTCGGCATCTTTTTAGGCTTTTTAGCTAGCTGGATTGGTGCTAAAAGATATATTAAGTTCTAGTTTAGCTAGATGATTAAAAAAATAATCTTATTTTTAGCAATTTTTGTTATCGCCAGCAGCTACCAGAATGTATATGCTGACAACGATCCGCAATGCCCTGCAGATGATACTGGTTGTCTTGAAAAAGCAATTTCATTTTTTACCACCAAAGTGAATGATCTGGAAACCTCAAAAAACACCTTAAGTAATCAAATTAAACTTTTAGACTCTCAAATTAGTCTAACTATTCTTAAGATCGATCAAACTAAAGCATCAATTAAAATCTTAGAATCAGAAATCAGCACTCTTTCAACAAAAATTGATCAGCTTAATGTTTATCTAGATCAACTTTCCGCTGCTTATATTAGTCAAGTAAACCAGAACTATCGACTTGAAAAAAGAGTTCCAGCTTTTGCATATTTGATTGCTTCAAATTTCAATAATTATTGGAATCAACAAAAATACGTCACAGCTATCCAAAAAAATAGTCAAGACAATCTGCTTGCAATGGAGACATCTCGAACCACTTATGATATTCAAAAATCTGAGAAAACTAAAAAACAGCAAGATCTTCAAGACTTGCAAAAACAATTAGCTACTCAACAAACTAGTTTAGACAAGCAAAAAACTGCCAAGAATAATTTATTGGCAGAAACTCAAAATAATGAAAAAATTTATCAGCAAAAACTTCAAGACGCTTTGGCTCAACTTAATGCTTTAAGAAACTTCTCTAAAATAGGCGGTAGTATTTGTTTGTCTTCGTCACCAGGATCGGGGAGTGATGGTAATTTCTTTTCTCAAAGAGACCCTTCTTGGTGCCGTCAAAACATAGGTCTTTCTAAAGATGTAATTGGAGAAGTCGGATGCTACATCAGTAGTCTATCAATGGTTTACAAAAAGCTCGGTGTCAGTATAACTCCATCAACCTATGCCTCAAATCCAAGCAATTTTTATAGTACAACAGCCTACATGAATAACCCAACTCCACCCTCTGGATATACCTACAAACAGGTATCATATAGTACTAATACAATCGACAGTGAGCTAGACAAAGGTCGTTATGTTATAGCTCAGATTTCAATGAAAAACATTTCAGGAATGCATTTTATTGTAATAATAAGCGGAGCTAATGGCTCCTATAAAATTCACGATCCTTGGTATGGCCCTGATCAAAACTTTAGTGATCATTACATTGCTTCTTCTGTGATGAGTTTAAGATTAATTACCAAATAAAACCCCCGCACAAAGCAGGGGTTTTAGTTTAATTGCTTTCTTTGTATTAGTAACCTCTAGCAACTTTTCTAAAGGCATAACCGGTCAAACCAATTCCTAAGACGATAGCAGTTTCAATAGGTAATGCACTGTTACCAGTTTTTGGAATAGTACCTGTTCCGACAAAAATACTAGCTTGATCACTAGCAGTCTTACCGGTATCAGATCTAACGTCAACGATGTTTGTTAATTTAACAGAATCGTTAACAGGTATATTTAAAGATTTTGTGTTTATAATTTTAGCTCTGATTAAGTAAGTCTTAATTTCAGCTGGTTTCATAGCATCAATAGTCAAAGTTACTTTATTATTGGTTCTATCGTAAGCACCAGGGAAGAAAATCAAAGATAAATTAGTTGGTAAGGTATCAACAACTGCAATGTTATTTAAAACAACACTTCCGGTGTTTTCGATAGCAATTGAGTATTCAATTACATCACCTTCAAAAAACACTTTTTGAGATTTTTCAATGTTATTAAAAAAGGTTTTTGAATTTATAGATCTAACCTTTTTGTCAACAGAAATGAACTGTTGGGCAGCAGGTTGGCTATAGTTTTCAGCACCAACTTTAGCTGGCTTAGTTAATGACAAAAATAAAATTGTCATAGCAACAGCGGCCATACTTATTGATAAGATTTTGTTTTTCACAGTTGTATTATGATTAATAACTTATGTTACAGGATATTATAATCAAAGATTGTCTATTTGTCAATAAAAAGATAATATGCTTGCTTAAATAACCAATATTGCTATACTCTTCATATGAAAAATTATCTAATCGATGAGTTATCAGTCTTTTTCCCTTGCTATAACGAAGAAAAAAACATAGAAAACACCATAAATAAGGCCATACCTGTACTTGAGAATATTGCTGCTAAGTGGGAGATAATTATTGTCAATGATGGTTCTAAAGATAATACAGGTAAAGTAGCCTTAAAAATTCAAGAAAAACACCCTAAAAACATCCAAATTATCACTCACAACCCAAATAGAGGCTATGGTGCAGCCCTTAAAAGCGGCTTATATAATTCGAAATATCAATGGATAGCTTTTACCGATGCTGACGGACAATTTGACTTTAATGAGATTTCTAATCTAATAGAAGAGCAGAAAAAAACCAAATCTGACCTGGTTATTGGCTATTATTTAGCCAGGCAAGTATCAAAATTTGCCATAATTACCTCAAAAATATGGGAATTGATCGTGTTTGTGCTATTTGGGCTTCATGTTACTGATATTGATTGCGGTTTTAAGCTAATTAATAAAAAAGTGGTCGAAAAGATTCCTAAACTTGAAGCTGAAAGAGGTGCCTTTATTAGTAGTGAATTTCTAATTAAAGCCAAAAAAGCTGGTTTTAAGATTACTGAAATCGGAGTTCATCACTTTCCTAGAGTTGAAGGCAAAGCAACGGGTAGAAATTTAAAGGTTATTTTCAAAAGCTTTTCTGATCTTTTCCAGCTTTGGTATAAAATTAATTTTAATCGTGCTTAAACCATTTTTTAAAAAGAATTTAGTTCTTATTCTAATTCTTCTACTAGCTTCGTTTCTCAGGCTTTATCAAATTAGCGGTTATATGGAGTTTCTTGGCGATCAAGGCCGTGACATCACCATAATTAAGAACTTCCTTCAACACGGAGATCTTTTCTTTATCGGACCTCAAACTAGTATTGGAAACATGTATTTAGGCCCATATTTTTACTATTTTATTGCTCCTTCTCTTTTATTATCTAATTTTAATCCAGTCGGGCCAGCTATTTTTATTGCTCTTCTTGGTGTAGCCACTGTTGCTTTGATATTTTTTGTGGCAAAAAAATGGTTTAATCCTAAAGTTGCCTATATTTCTGCTTTCTTGTTTGCAATCTCGCCAGTTGCAATTAAGTATTCTAATTTTATCTGGAATCCCAATATAATGCCGTTTTTTAGTTTGCTTTTTGTGTACTTTTTTATTGAAAGCCTCAAGTCTAAGAAATATCATTATTTCA
Organism: Patescibacteria group bacterium; assembly: GCA_013387215.1. Classification (GTDB taxonomy): domain Bacteria; phylum Patescibacteriota; class Microgenomatia; order UBA12405; family UBA12405; genus WARW01. The sequence continues at coordinate 71,674 of WARW01000022.1, read as the reverse complement.
CCTTTGCCGCCTTAGCTTTTGTAATGGTAATCAATAGTCACTATCTAGGACTGGCTCTTTTACCCTTCGTTGGAATATTTTGGTTGATCGAATTAATAAAGCTAATCAAAGCTAGATCAAAAAACTTAAAACCATATGTTTTATATACCCTCATTTCAGTTTTTATATTTTTAGCCTCTTTGACTCCTCAGATACTTTTTGACATCAAACATCATGGACAAAATATTAAGGCATTAATTACTTTCTTCACCCAAAGAGAAACAACTGTAAACATCAAACCATACAAAGCACTGCCTTTTATTGTGCCTTTATTTAATCAGGTTAACACTAGCCTTATTGCCGGTAAAAATATAATTTTCGGCTATATTTTGAGCATAATTTTTGCTGTTGGGCTTATTTTTGCTTATTTTAAAAAATCTAAAAAAGAAAACTATAATTTTTGGGTCATGTTTGTTTGGTATCTAGCTGGTTTAATCTCCTTGGCTCTCTATAAAAACCACATCTACGACCATTATTTCGGATTTTTGTTTCCTGTTGTTTTTATTTTAATTGCCGTGACTATCGACAAATTAAAAATTTTTGGTTATCTAATTTTGATTGCTATTACAGTTTTCTCATTCCTGCAAAATCCATTTATTTATAAGCCAAACAATCAACTACAAACTGACAATAAAATTGCTGATTTGATTATCGCCAATTCAAACGATCAGGAATTTAATTTTTCTTTATTAGCCAAAATGAACTACGATCCGCCTTATCGCTATGTTTTATCCACAAAAAAGGCAAAAATAGTAGATCTTCCCGATAAACTTGCTAATCAGCTTTTTGTAGTTTGTGAACCATTTCAAATCGATTGCAACCCCATAAACAATCCAGAATGGTCCATTGCTGCATTTGGTTGGTCTAAAATCGAAAATCAATGGCAAATAAACGGCATTAAGATTTACAAGTTGGTTCATACTGCTGACACAAGTACAAGCAAATCTAAATAAAAATGAACCTAAAAAACCAACATAAAACAATCGTTTGGTTGCAAATGTTGTACTGTACTGCGAAAATAGAAGCAGGCACTCATTCTAAAGATATATATGTTTAAAAAAGACAAAGAACCATCCATGAAAAATAGTGTTTCAATCATCATCCCTTGCTATAACGAAGAAAATAATCTTAAGCGTGGGGTACTAGATGAGGTTTATGGTTTTTTAAAAACACAAGACTTTATTTGGGAAGTAATTATTTGTAATGATGAATCAACTGATAACAGTCTTACGTTTATCAAAGAGTTTTCCAAAAAACACGATAATTTTAAAGTATTAGATTTGCCTCATGGGGGAAAGCCATCAGCTGTATGGGGTGGTATTCAGGCTGCAAAGTATCCTGTTGTTTTGTTCACCGACATGGATCAATCCACTCCTCTTAAAGAATTAACTAAGCTATTACCACATTTTAATGAAGGCTATGATGTTGTCATTGGCTCCAGAGGTGCAACTAGAACTGGTGCATCCTTTGTTCGAAAATTAATGGCTCAAGTATTTTTAAATACCAGACGAATGGTTTTACTACCTGGAATAATTGATACTCAATGTGGTTTTAAAGCTATCAGAACTGATGTTGCTAAAAAAGTCTTTCCAAATCTAGAATTCTTTAAGAATAAATCCAATAACTCTGGTTGGAGAGTCTCTGCTTTCGATGTCGAACTTCTCTTCATGGCTCAAAAATGGGGTTATAAAATAAAAGAAATACCGGTTATTTGGAAAAATGAAGATGTAAGCACAACAAAAGGTGACAATGCTATTCGTTTCCGAAAAGAATCAAAACAAATGATTCAAGAAATCATTAGAGTTAAGAAAAACGATCTCCAAGGTATCTATGACCAGCAAAAGTAAATCGATAATTCGAATAATATTATTTCTCGCTATTGCTGCAATCTATTTTTTTACAAGATTTCAGAATCTAACCTCTATCCCTGTGTTTGGAGATGAGGCAATATATGTTCGTTGGTCTCAAATCATAAAAAGTGTTGAAACTTTACGGTTTATTCCTGTCACAGATGGCAAACAGCCTCTATATATGTGGTTAATGGCAGGGATTTTTAAACTTATATCTGACCCATTAGTAGCCGGCAGAACCATTTCGATTTTTGCCGGTTTTGGAACCTTACTTGCCATTTTTATTACTACTTGTGTCGTAATTTCATTCAAAAAAAAGAACGACAATGTTATCAGCTTTATTTTTAATTCGATAAAAGATAATTTTGAAATTGGGTTGTTAAGTTCATTCATTTATGTCTTTTTGCCGTTCTCGTTCTTTTTTGATCGTATGGCTCTTCCAGATAATTTATTGGCATTTTTTGGAATAGTTTCTATTTTATTATCCTTACTTAACGCAAAATATAAAAGGCTAGATCTCACCTTGATTCTTGGCGGTGTTCTTGGACTTGCGTGGCTAACAAAGTCTCCGGCAATATTTTTTATTGCATTATCTGCATTTACCGTTATCTTTTTTAATTATAAAAATTATAAATCCTACATACTTGCTGCTATTGCCAGCCTTATTTCCTTTTGTTTTTATAACATTTTAAGACTCGGACCTCAGTTTAATATGATCTCTTTGAGAAACAAAGATTATGTCTGGCCAATAACTGAAATATTAAAACATCCACTCGATCCTTTAAAACCTCATATCTTTGATATTTTTCACATATATAATAGCTATATTTCATTGCCGATTATTATTTTTTCTATCATTGGTTTCCTTCTTATTTTCTTAAAATCAAAGCAGAATAAATTAAATTTATCTGTTTTAATTATTTTCTTTTGGTGGATATTGCCTTTAATTGCCGATGCAGGCATAGCTAAAGTTTTTACAGCTCGATATATTCTTTACACTCTCTCACCCTTAATTATCTTGCTTTCTATAGGTATTTTTTACCTTCTAACACAGATTAAAAATGTTACTAATATTTTTGTGTGCTGTTTAGCACTAATACTTTTAATTATATTAAACGCAAACCTTATATATAAAATCTCTTTAAACCCAAAAACCATTAATCTGCCATCAACAGAAGTCGGTTATATTTCCGATTGGACATCAGGTTGGGGAATTAAAGATGCTTCCACATATTTAAAATCAAGAACACTAGAAAAAAATGTTATCGTTGGAACAGAAGGTTACTTCGGAACACTGCCGGATGGTTTAATGATTTACACCCAAAATACCAATCAATTAACCGTTTTTGGTGTTGGTCTTGAGTTCACTTTAATTCCAGAAAAACTGACTATTGCTAAAAATTATGGCGATGAAGTGTATTTATTAATAAACCAATCTCGTTTGAAACTACTGCCAGCTGAAGTCCAAAAATTAACTTTAATTAAGTCATACGATAAACCTAATAGTGATAAATTACTTTTATATAAGTTATAGATTCTTTTGTACGGTAGAATAATAAGATGTTTAAATTCAAAAAATCTCCTTTATTTTTTTTAATTGTCTTACTCATAGGCATATTCCCAACTTTTTTTGCTTTAACTAAACCCGGATACTACAACATGCATGACGATATGCAGATGATTCGTCAGCTTGAACTAGAAAAATGTCTTAAAGATGGACAAATACCCTGTCGCTGGACACCTGATCTTGGCTATGAATATGGTTATCCGCTATTTAACTTTTATCCGCCAATGCCATATATCGTTGGACAAATTTATCGAACCTTTGGCGTTTCATTTGTAGGCACCGTAAAGTTAACTGCTATTACCCAGATAATTCTTTCAACTTTTTTCATGTTTCTTTTGGCTTCTTCCGTATTTGGTAACGTAGGTGGTCTAATTGCAGCATTATTCTATGCATATGCACCTTACCATGCCGTCAACATTTATGTTCGTGGAGCTATGAATGAAGCTTGGGCAGCTGTATTTTTTCCTCTGATATTTTACTTTTCCAGAAAGTTAATTCTCGATAAAAAAATTAGTAGTGCAGTCGGATTATCGCTTAGCTTTGCAGGATTATTTTTATCTCACAACCCCATGGTTTTAACGTTTACACCAATACTTGTAGTATGGTGTATCTTTTGGCTAATTATAGAAGAAAAAAACTTTATCAAAAAATTCATTAAAGAAATTCCTTTATTTATTAAATTTATCTTCTCAGGCATATTTTCCTTGGCACTAGTCGCTTTTTTTACCCTACCTCTATTAGCGGAAACAAAATACACTCATATCGCCACTATGTTTACAGGTTACTACACCTATGATGTTCATTTCACAACCCTAAAACAACTTTTTTACAGTAACTTTTGGGGCGATGGTCCATCTGTTTGGGGCCCATATGATGGTTTTTCCTATATGATCGGCTACCTTCATTGGATAATCCCAGTCTTAATTATATTTACATCAATATTTTTATTTATAAAAAGAAAAACTCTTGATCATCGAATTCTAGTTTCACTCTTGGTTTTAACACTTGGTTTTGGAGCAGCCCTAATGACCCACAACAAGTCGACTTTTATCTGGAAACTTTTTCCAACACTACAGCAAATTCAATTTCCATGGAGATTCTTAAATCACACTGCCTTTTTACTATCTTTATCCGTAGGTGTTTTGCCATTTTTGCTTAGCAAGTTTCTTAAAGAAAAACTTGTAAAAATAGCAATTACTTTAACTCTGATTGCTTTAATTTTAATCAACGTAAATTACTTCTTTCCCATCACCAGCGGTCCAATAACAGATGAACAAAAATTTTCAGGAAAAGCATGGACTAATCAAATAACTTCAGGAATTTATGACTATTTGCCTTTAACTGCTAGTATTGCTGCCAAAGCAGAAGCCAAACCATATGTTGATGAAGTTTCTCCAGATACAGTTCAATATAATCTTTCAGGACAAAAGAAGGGGACAGATTGGCTATATTTCAACATTTCATTAAACAAAGATGCAAAAGTTACCATCTCGCAGCTTGCATTCCCTAATTTCGAAATTACAGATAAAAACCAAAAAATAGATTATCAAATCGAAAACACTTATGGTCGCATGGTTGTGGATTTAAAAGCAGGCGACCATCAAATATTTGTTAAACTTAAAAATACACCAATTAGAACAATTTCGAATTACATCTCATTGGTCGCTTGGGCATTGCTTGCCGTCTACTTAACTAAACCACTATGGAGCAAATTGATTTTCAAGAAATAAAACAAAAAACAACTAAAAACGTTTTGTTTTTAACAATAAGAAACTTCGGAATCCAATCAATTTCCACAGTTGGTTTTTTTCTTTTAACAATTCTTTTAGGTACTGGAGAAGTTGGCTTATTCGCAGTAGTAGCAGAATCAGTTGGAATATTAGGTTATTTTTCTGATGTTGGACTGGCTGCTGCTTTAATTCAGAAAAAAGATAAAGTTACCAAAGAAGAACTCCAAACAACTTTTGTAATTCAGCAGCTTCTTGTTCTAATTTCTTTAGTAGTGATTGGTGTTCTTTATACTCATATCAGCCAAACAAAAGGCTATGGTTCAAAAGAATTTTGGATATTTATTTCGCTTTGTTTTTCCTTTTTCGTTGCTTCTCTTAAAACTATTCCCTCAGTTCAACTAGAAAGAAATTTAAATTTTCGTTTAATTTCTACAATAGATATTATTGAAAATACTAGTTTTTATATATTTGCTGTTATTTTTGCATTTTTACACTTTGGTGCTTATTCATATGCCATATCAACTTTTATCCGAAGCATTCTAGGTTTAATAATAATCTATAAATTTAGTCCATGGCCGATTGGGTATTCTTTTTCTAAAACTACTGCCAAAGGATTATTTAAATATGGCATACCTTTTCAACTGAATTCATTTATTGCAGTAGCAAAAGACAGACTATCAAACCTACTTGTTGCCGGCATAATTGGACGTGATAATTTTGGTATTTTATCTTGGGCTCAAAAAGGTCCTCGCATTCCTTTAAGTTTTATGGATGCTATCATGAGAGTCACTTTCCCAACCTTTTCACGACTTCAAGAACATAAAGAGATGTTAAAAAAATCTTTGGAAAGAAGTATATATTTTATTGCTTTTTTCGTTTTCCCGGTTTCGGCAGGAATTGCTCTAGTAGCCCCAGATATTATTAATATAATTCCAAAATACACCAAATGGGCTCCGGCAATATTACCTTTATACTTTTTAGCCATAAATGCGGGAATTGCTTCTGTCACCACCCCTCTAACAAACGCTTTTAATGCTATTGGAAAAATTGGCCTTACGACCAAATTTATGATCATGTGGACAGTTTTAACCTGGATATTTTATCCATTACTTAGTATTAAATATGGATTTGTTGGAACTTCTATAGCCACCTTAATTGTTGGTTGTAGCTCTGTTTTTGTTTGGTTCTCTGCACATAAAGTATTTTCAGTAAATGTTTTTAAGGTCATGTTGAATCCGCTTCTAGCCACATCTTTAATGATTATTTTTGTCTTAATATTCCAAACCTTAAATTTAAATATCTGGGTAAATATGATTGGAAAAGTTTTAATAGGAATAATTGCTTATTCTCTATTCCATGTTATCTTTTCAAAAAGTGAAGTTAGATGGTTTATTGACCAAATTGCATGCGTAAGAAACAAAAAATAATTCTTTTGATATTTCTAATTTTATTAAGCTTTTTTCAAGTGCTGCCTGTTATTAGAAACGGTCTTAAATATTCATATGGTGTAGGATTTTGGGGCAGTAATGGTCACGACGCTGTTTGGCATTTGAGTTTAATCAACAATATTAAAAATCCAATTAGTATTGAAATGCCAATATTTTCAGGAGAAAAGCTGCATAATTATCATCCTTTTTTTGATATCTTAATTTCTACACTTTCACGGATCACACACATATCATCGTCTATTTGGCTATTTCAAATTGTTCCTATCATTACATCGTTTTTTACTGTATCTCTTAGTTTTATTATTGGTAGAAAATTAACCAATAAATTTTCCGGTGGAATTTATCTTGCCTTTTTAAACACTTTTGCTAATTCTTTAGGCTGGATCATTTCTCTTATTAAAGATGGACATCTAGCTGGTGAATCTACTTTTTGGGCCATGCAGTCAATCTCAAATCAACTAAATCCTCCATATGCCTTATCCATTCTTTTTATTTTGATAATTTTATACATTATTATTCAAAAGGAAAAACTTTCTCTAAAAAATTCCATATTATTAATCATTCTCTTATCGCTTTTACCCATCACCAAAGCATACGGTGGAGTTGTAATGCTTTTCTTTTTTGGAATATATAGTTTATACGCACTTAAGAAAAGATATTTTATTCCGCTTATAATTTTGATAATTTCCGCTACTGTCGGATTTTCAGTCTATTCAATATTTAACACTAGCACTGGAGGTCTCTTTATTTTTAAACCTCTATGGTTCACCAATACTTTATTTGAAGCCACCGACAGGCTATATATTGGTCGTATAACTAATTTACGTTATGCATTAGAAAGCACCGGCCAAATTGGCCCTAAACTTCTTCTAATTTATATATTTGGAATAATAGTCTTTATAGTGGGGAATTTCAGTTGGCGTTTGCTTGGTTTTCTGTCTTTAAGAAAAATAATAAACAATTTTTATCTACAACTATTCATTACTATAATTTTTACGATTATTTTACCTTTGTTATTTATTCAAAAAGGCACTAGTTGGAATACTATTCAATTTCTTTATTATGGATTGTTCTTCTCTAATTTTTTATTAGCTCAATACTTAGTTAATATTGAAAAAATAAAACTTGGAAAAACAATTATAGCAATTATATTAATCACTTCATTTATTTCCAATTTTGATTCAATAAAAACTTTCTTGAGTAATCCTGCTCATGCTTATATTAGTAACAATGAACTGGATGGCTTAAATCATTTAAAATCATTACCTCAAGGAAATGTCTTAACTTTTCCATACAATAAATATTTAAAAACAAACAAATCAACTCCCATTCCTTTATATATGTATGAAACCACTGGCTATGTTTCTGCATACTCTCAAAAACCAACCTTTATGGAAGATGAGATGAATCTAGATATTACTGGATATAATTGGCAAAATCGTTTGAGTGACGAGACTAAATTTTTCACAACTGACGATAAATACTTTGCAAGAGGTTTTCTCTTAAACAATAATATTGGCTATATTTATCTTGTTGATAATCAAAATTTCAAATTATCTCCATTTGATCTTCAAATTGATAAAATTTATGAAAACAGTCAAATTCGAGTTTATAAAGTAAGAAAATGATAAACTATATTTAATTTATGATTAAAAAACCTTTAATTTCTGCCGTAATAAACGTACGAAATGAGGCTGAAGCATTAGCTAAGTGTCTCCGTTCTATTAAAAACATTGCAGATGAAATTATAGTTGTAGATATGCATTCCACCGATGATAGCGCTAAAGTTGCCGCAAATGCTGGTGCTAAAGTCTACCCATACCGGTTCATGCATTTTGTTGAACCAGCTCGAAATTTTGCTATTTCCAAAGCATCAGGAAAATGGATCTTATTACTCGATCCAGATGAGTATTTGAATAAATCTTTAAGAAAAGAATTATCAAGCATTACCAAAAGGAATGATGTTGATTACGTAAAAATTCCTAGAAAAAATATAATTTTTGGCAAATGGATCCGACATTCCAATTGTTGGCCTGATTATTTAATCCGATTCTTTAAAAAGGGCTCAGTTACTTGGAAAAAAGAAATTCATAGCCAACCAACCGTAAAAGGCAATTGCTTGACTCTTTTAGATTCAGAAAAGCTTGCCATAAACCACGAAAACTACACTTCGGTCACTCAATTTGTATTACGTGCCATAAGATATAGCGGAATTCAGGCTGACGAATTAAAAGCTCAGGATTATAAAATCAAAACCAGCGACTTTATTTTAAAACCAATCCAAGAGTTTAACAGCCGTTTTTTCTTTTCCGAAGGCTATAAAGATGGAATCCATGGTTTAATTTTTTGTGTATTACAAGCTTTTGCCATAGCTTTGGTGTATATTCGTCTTTGGGAAAAACAAGGTTCAACCGACAAACCTCTTCAAAAAGAATCTTTCGTTTCTGCAAGTCTAGAAACAACTTTCGAATATAGTTTTTGGTTTACAAAATTTTTTCAAAAAGAATATTCACCAAATATTTTCAAGAAATTTTTTATGAAAATAAGGCATTGGCTTAATTTTTTTACAAAAAACTTTTAAATGAAAATAGCCATCATTGTCCTAAATTGGCAAAAACCGCAACTAACCATTGATGCTGTTGATTCAATTCTAAAAATTAGACATCCATCTTTTGATTATCAAATATTATTGATAGATAATGGTTCAGCTGATGATTCACTAAAACAATTTACTGATTGTTACGAAAAAAATAAACACGTAGTTATTTTGGAAACTCAAAAAAATCTTGGTTATGTTGGAGGTAATAATTTTGGAATTCGTTTCGCTCTAAAAAAAGAGTTTGATTATGTTTTATTGATCAACAATGATGTTCTTGTTGATCCAAATTTTTTAGAAAATCTATTTTCTTCTGCTCAAAAAAACCCATCATATAAAATTCTAGGTCCAAAAATATATTTTGCTCCAGGCTTTGAATATCATTATGATCGATATAAAAAAAGTGAACGTGGTAAAGTTATCTGGGCAGCAGGTGGACAAATGGATTGGGATAATATCCTTGGAAGTAATATTGGCGTTGATGAAGTCGATAAAGGACAATTTGATCAAATTAACACTTCGATTGATTTTATTAGTGGTTGCTGCATGCTTATTGAATCTAAAATATTTAACGAAATTGGTCTTCTAGACGAAAAGTTATTCATGTATCTTGAAGATGTCGACTTTTGCCAAAAAGCAAAACTAAAAGGCTACGAACTAGCTTATATTCCCAAATCTGTTATCTGGCACATTAATGCAGGCTCATCAAAAAGTGGCGGAGAACTCCATAACTATTTTATAACTAGAAACAGATTAATATTCGCTTTTCGCTACGCTAATTTAAGAGCTAAGTTTGCCTTATTTCGTGAATCCATAAAAATGCTTTTATCTTCCGAATCAAAGTGGAAAAAACAAGCTATTATTGATTTTTATATTAATAAAACTGCTAAAGGAAGTTGGCAATGAAATCGAATAATCTTTCAATCGTTATCATCGCTGGAAATGAAGAGAAAATGATAGTGGATTGCTTAAAATCTTGCGACTGGGCTGATGAAATTGTTATGGTTGCTGCCAACTCATCTGACAATACTGTTTCATTAGCAAAAACAACAATTCCTGAAATAAAAATAGTTAAAACCAACGACGAATATAATAAAAACTTCACAAAATGGCGTAATTTAGGGTATAAGAATGCTACAAAAGACTGGATTTTGTACATCGATGCTGATGAAAGAATTACTCCAATTTTAAAAACTGAAATTTTATCTGCTATTAGTAAAAAAAATAATCCATCAGCTTATTATGTAATTCCCAGAGCTAACTATTTTTTAGGAAAAAGAGTCAGACATGGCGGCTCATATCCTGATTATGTCAAAAGGCTTTATCAAAAAAAATATTTTAAAGGATACCAAGGTATACTCCATGAAGAACCGATTGTTGAAGGACCTCTAAGCTACTTAAAATCTGACTTGCTCCATTACACACATCGCGATTTATCATCTATGATAAATAAGACCTTAGTCTGGACAGATATGGAAGCTCAGGCTCTCTACAAAAGTAATCATCCTCCGATAGTTTGGTGGAGAATCATACGAATGATGATTACCAAATTATATGAACGCTTGATTAAACAAAAAATGTGGAAAGATGGGACAGTTGGTTGGATATCAGCAATTTTTGAATCTTTTGATACTTTTATAATTTATGCCCGTCTTTGGGAAATTCAACAAAAGCAAAATAATAAAATTTAAGGTAATATAAATTATGCAACAAAAAGCTGCTATCTATGATCCATATCTAGATACACTTGGCGGAGGAGAAAGGTATGTACTTACAGTTGCCGAAATTCTTTTAAAAAATGGTTATCAAGTTGATATTTTTTGGTCTGGTAATCAAAAATTAATTGAAATGGCACAAGAGAGGTTCTCTCTAGATTTAAGTAACCTTAATATAGTCCCTGATATTTTTGGTGTCAAACCACAACACATCGATTTGATTGAAGAAAAACAAAATCTTTTAAAATTAATTGATCATTCTGTAAATCCTAAAAAAATAAACCATAAAATTCTCAATATTTTAGAAAAATACAATACTACTAAAAAATACGACTTAATGTTCTATCTAAGTGATGGCAGTACACCATTTCTATTTTCAAAGAATAATATTCTTCATGTTCAAGTACCTTTTACTTCTTCAAATAATTTAAAACGCACTGTATCTGATTTCTTCAAACTAAAACTAATTAAAAATGTAATTTGTAATTCTAAATTTACGGCTAAATTCCAAAGTCAAACATATAAGAATAAAGTAGAAGTGATATATCCACCAGTCGACATAGATAAATTTGAAAACAATTCAGACAAAGAAAACATAATTCTTTCAGTTGGTCGCTTTGATAATATTTTAAATGCTAAAAAACAGGATGTCTTAATCGATGCCTTCAGACTTCTTCATGAAAAACACCATACCAAAGATTGGAAACTAGTTCTTGCTGGAGGAAGCATTACTGATCCTTCCAATAATTCATATTTAAAATGTCTTAAAGAAAAAGCAATCGACCTTCCAGTAGAATTTGTTATCAACCCTAACTTTTCTGATTTAAAAAATATCTATTCTCTTTCTTCAATTTATTGGCACGCAGCTGGATACGAAGTTGATGAAATGAAAAATCCTCAAAACACAGAACATTTCGGAATTACTATTGTTGAAGCAATGATTTCCGGTCTTGTTCCTGTTGTTATTAAAAAAGGTGGTATTCCTGAAATTGTTGAAAATGGAGTTAGCGGTTATTTGTGGAATTCAATTGACGAGTTGGTTTCTTATACTAATAAATTAATAAACGATAAAGATTTAATTAAATCTATGTCTAAAGAATCTCTAAAAATTTGTCAAAAGTTTTCGAAAGAGAATTTTGAAAAACAATTTATTTCTATAATCAAAAAATAGTTCATGAAAATTTCTGTAATCGTCACTAACTGGAATGGGAAAGACCTTCTCAAAAAAAATCTCGAAAAAATAATTACATCTAGCCCTGAAGCCCAAGAAGTAATTTTGGCCGATGATGCATCTCAAGACAACAGTCTTGAGATTGCCCAGTCGCTTCAAAAGAAATATCCAAAATTAAAAATTCTTTCAACTGATGTTAATTTAGGTTTTGGAAAAAATTCCAATAGAGCAGTAGAACAAGCCAAAGGTGAATTGGTTGTTTTGCTTAATAATGATATTAACCCTGAAAAAAACTATATTTCTAATGCTTTAAAACATTTTGATGATCCATTAGTTTTTGGTGTTGGTTTTTCCGAAAAAAACCATGAAAATTATGCCAAAATTTTTTGGAAAAAAGGATACTTGCAACACGAACCAGGTAAAAATATTAGTAATACTCATATATCAGCTTGGGTCTCTGGTGGCAGCTCAATAATTAGAAAATCCATATTCACTAAACTCGGTGGATTTGATCCAGTTTATGAACCATTTTATTCGGAAGATCTTGATCTTGGATATAGAGCTTGGAAATCTGGTTATAAACTTTTATGGGAACCAAAATGTATCATTGAACATCATCATGAAGCTACTATGTCAAAATTTTCTAAATCACTTTTAAATTATGTCAAGGAAAGAAATCGACTTTTAAACGTTTGGCGAAACATAACTGACAAAGAACTTTTGAAATCTAATAAACTATCATTATTTGGTAGAGTATTATCAGGTCCAAATTATATAAAAATTATTTTAGCAGCTAAAAGACAAATAAAAAAATATCCAGCACCTATCGTATTTCCAAAACTCACGGATAAAGAGATCTTTAAACTTTTTGAAGAATAAATGAAGATAAAAAAATATTTTGGTTTTGTGGCTATTATCATCTTTTTTACTTTAACTTTTTTATTTTATTGGAAAACATTTATTAAAGGATTATCTCCTTTTCCTGGAGATATGTTGACTGGTGCATATTATCCTTGGCTTAATCAAAAATGGGGATATGCAGTCGGTGTTCCAGTAAAAAATCCTTTGATTTCAGATGTATATTCCATAAATTACATTGAAAAAAGTTTAATAGCGGAATCTTTCAAAAATTTCAAAATTCCACTTTGGAATCCATATTCATATTCAGGCATTCCAATCCTTGCTGATTTTCATTCTGGTGTTTTTAATCCGTTCAACTACCTAATGGTTTGGTTTGGAAATATACAAGGTTGGAACTACTTAATAATCTGCCAAACTATAGGTTCCTTGTTTACTATGTATCTCTTTTTAAGAACTCTTAAAAGAGACTTATTAAGTTCCATTATAGGATCTGTAGTTTATGCTTTCAGTGGTTTTTCAATTGTTTGGCTTTTATACGGTACCACTGGGTATTCTTTATTATGGCTTCCTTTGTTGTTTTTATTTATAGAAAAATATTTTCAAACTAAAAATACAAAATATTTAATTCCATTTCCACTGTTATTATTTTTATTAATGGCTGCTGGCCATATACAATTATTTTGTTTTGGATCGTTTATTTCTGGTTCCTATTTTTTATGGAGATTATTTAATTTACATAAAAAAAATGTTGTAAAACCACTTATTCTTTTTTTATCTGTATGCATAACGGGCATTGGCTTAATGGCCATCCAAATTCTGCCAACTCTTGATCTTATAAAAAACTCAATAAGATACAGTGAAAATTTTATTGAAAGTCAAAATTATGGATTACTTCCAATTGGAAAACTTATAACTCTTTTTGCTCCAGATTTTTTTGGCAATCCAACTACGTTTAATTATTGGGGATTTTTTGATTACAACGAAACAATTTTATATGCCAGTGTTCTGGGTTTAATGGCATTAATTTTTTGTATTTTTAATTTTAAAAAAATAACTAATGAAAAGTTTTTTGTTATTTTCTCAATTCTTTCCTTATTGCTTGTAACAAACAATCCTGTTGGGAAATTAATCTATATTATGAAAGTTCCAGCTATTTCAACAAGCGCCGCTGGCAGAACTACAATTATTTTTACCTTTTGCATTGCGGTTTTAACTTCATATTTCATAAATAATTTGAAATTAATAAAAATTAAAGATTTTATTCGCTACTATTGGGGTTTATTTGCATTTGTTGCCATATCGATATTAATGATTTTTATAATTAAGCATGTTTTAAAAACACAATCAGACTTTAATCAAACTCTGTTTACAAATCTAAACATAGCTTTTAGAAACATGTTTGTTCCTTGTCTGATTTTATTTTCAATTTCACTTTCTATTGTTTTATTTAAGAATAAAAATATAAGTAAAGTTTTGATTCTAATTATTTTGGTTGCTGATCTTTTTAGATTTGGCTGGAAATATATTCCGTTTGTTAATAAAAATTTAGTCTATCCATCTACACCAATAATTGACTATTTAAAACAACAACCCGGTATTTTTAGAGTAGAAAAAGAAAGGGGGGCTCTGCTTCCTCCAAACACTTGGGCTGCTTATCGATTACAAAGCACCTCGGGTTACGAACCACTAGCTTTTGACAGATATACTACTTTTTATAACCAAACACTAAACTTCGCTCCAGTCGGTTCTAATAGCTCAAGATACTCTGAATTAGATTATTTTGATGCCCAAAAGCTTGGTGAAGCTAATGTTCGCTATTTAATCGCTTTTAAATACGACAAGCAATACAAAATCACTTCCGATGGCACATTTCTTAATCCAAAAATTAACATTAAAGACTGGAAAAAGGTTGATGAAGAAAACAATATTGTTCTTTTGGAAAACCAAAAATTTCAACCACGCTTCAGATTTTCAGACAATTCAGATTCTAAATCAAGTATAAACGTTATCAGCTATCAACCAAATCAAATTTTAATTTCCTATTCCTCTTCTGTTCCTAATAATATAATCTTGACCAATACTTGGGATACCGGTTGGAAGGCACAGTTAAACTCAAAAAATATTCCGGTAAATATATATAATCAAACATTTCAATCAATACCGGTTCCTGCAGGGAATAATAATATTAATATATATTATTCTCCTGATAGTTTTCAGAAAGGTAAAACTATTACCTGCCTATTTGTTGGTATATATTTTATACTCGGATTTACCTTGTTTATTAATAAAAAAAGATGACCAAATTCGATTTAAGTATTATCATAGTAACTTGGAATACTGCCGATATTACCATTAAATGTGTAAAAACAATTAAAAAATATATAGAACATATAAATTATGAAATAATTGTTGTTGATAATGGTTCTGAAGATGACACTGTCGCCAGACTAAATAAAATCGGCCATCTTAAAATTGTCGAAAATAAAGCTAATCTTGGTTTTTCAAAAGCAAACAACATTGGTGTTAAAAAAGCAGAAGGGGAATATCTTTTATTTTTAAATTCTGACATGGAATTTATCGACTCAAGTCTTGAATTAATGTTTGAATATATAAAAAAGAATCCTGAAATTGGAGCTATCGGTCCAAAATTTCTAAATATTGACTTAACAACTCAAGCATCTGTTTTTCCTCCCCAAACAATTTTTAATGCTATTAAGGAATATTGGTTAAGCATTCCATCATATTCAAAATATTCACCCTTAAAATTGGCAAATGTTTGGTCAATTTCAGGTGGGGCAATATTGATTAAAAAAGACTTTTTTGAAAAAATTGGCGGTTGGAATGAAAAATATTTTTTCTATTTTGAAGACATGGATCTTTGCCGCAGCATTCACCAACAACACAAAAATATTGTCTATTTTCCAGACTGTAAAGTAATTCATCGGCATGGTGCAAGCGGTTCCAAACTCGCTTCAGCATCCAATCAGTGGCGGCGTCTTATCCCAAGTAGTATTAAATATCATGGCTACCTAAATCATTACATTTTAACCTCCATTTTATGGTCTGGTCAAAAATGGCAAAAGCTAAAAAACATTTTCAAAAAATAAATAAAAGAATTTTGGTTTTGGTTCTATCACTTTTAACATTATCCATATTTATTACTATCTTTTTTTCATATCGAGTAATGCAGGTACCAACCGGTCTTACTGTTGATGAAGCTGCTTTTGGATATAATGCAACCTTATTAGCCAAAGACGGTCATGATCAGAATGGCCGATTTTTGCCTTTTTTTGTTCTTTCAATAGACGGTAAAGATTGGCGCCAGCCAGTTACGCAATATTATTTAGCTGTATTTTTTAAATTTTTTGGCGCATCAATTTTTAATCTTCGTTTAAGCAGCGTTTTGATAACTATCACCAGCTCTATTTTATTGTTTTTTCTTTCTTATCGCTTATTTAGCAGCATTAAAGCATCGTTTTTATCGTTCTTTGTATTTTTAACTATACCTTTAATTATGATCCAATCTCACATGGGACTTGATAATATCATGCCCATTCCATTCGTAATAATTTGGCTCATTGGTCTCTTATTGTTTACTCAAAATAATAAAAGAAAGCATTTAATATATTCCGCTATTTCTCTAGGAATCAGTTTTTACACTTATAAAGGCATGAGAGCAACTGTACCAATTTGCGGAATAGCTTCAATTGTATATTTGTTATCACTAAACTTTTTACCTAAGTTCAATTTTAAAAAATTTTTTTATGATGCTTTTGCTTTTTCTATATCTATTTTTCCATTTTTTGCTATTATTCCTATTCTTCAGCAAAAATATCCAGGAGCAGTTTTCGATAACATGAGTGTTCATTTAAGTAGTGTTTATGAATTTTTCTATCCCTATCTTTCAACTTTCGACCCAACCTTTTTATTTATCAAAGGTGACGACACGCTTTATCATTCTACTCAACGTCATGGAATGTTTTTGCTTGCCACATTGCCATTTTTTGTCATCGGCTGTTATCAATCTGTCAAAAAAAATAATTTTTGGAAACTGATATTAATTATATTTTTTACTTCAACTTTATTTTACGGGTTTGTTAATTCAGTACATCGCGCTAGTCGTATTATGGCTATAATCCCATCGTTTTCTTTGTTATCCACACTCGGCATTATTACACTTTGGCAATATAAAAAATTACTTGGAAAATTGTCCACTCTTTCGATATTTGTTCTTATAGCCATAAATTATTTTGATTTTGTAAAATATTATTGGTACACCTATCCAAAATTTACTGAAAACATTGTTGGAACATTTAAATACTATCCAGCTTATGAAATTCTTGCCAAAGAAGCAGCCAAAAGAAATCTAATGCCTTTAATCTCACAAAGTATCCATGATGCTAATGGAGAGTCAGGAAGATTCTTTGAAGCTACCTATTTTCCTCAAACTATAAAGACTTATAATGACGATAATCCTTCTTCACCAGGAACTATATTATTGTCTAGAAGACAAGAAATCCGATCTATGACTAATTTAAATCTAAACCTTCCTGATTATTTCTTGCAAACAAGATAAAATAATGGTTCATTATTTGGGTTTCTGACTACACTTAAAACTTTAATTCCATCAGGTGTATTTTTACTCCAATCCCAATCTCCACCAACATTTTTTTCTTGATTAATAATATAAAGGCTATCTTTATCCATTTTTTCACCAGACAATCTGCCGTTAAAATCAACAAAACAGGCTTTACCATTAAAACAAAAACCATCATAACCATCGACACTTTTAGAAACTGTTTTATCATCAAAACCCAGTACTTTCTTTGGGCTTATTTTATTCCAAAACAAATATCTAATTAAAGATGGTTCATAGGTGTTATCTATTAAAACTTTTTTGTATTGACTGTCATAATTTGCTTCACTCAACATAATTTGTTTATAACCAAAATGCCACCATCTCCATGATTCAGATCGATAAGAATTCCAATAATAATATTGAAAATATGAAAACTCAAAGGCCAAAATCAAAACAGCTATTAATCCAAACATTTTTTTGAATCTAAAAATAAAAGCCAATCCTTCGGCAGAAAAATATGCTAAAGGAAAAACCATTAAAAATAACCTTGATGCGTGATAGGCTCCATCCACTGTAAGACTTGAAGGAATAGGGGAAACCAACAAAAATCCAATCATTAGATAATCGCCAAATGTTTTTTTATTTTTTTTGAAAAATAAACCTAATCCAACAACAATTAAAACTAATTGTATCCAAAACAAATTTCCCACATTATGCAAAGAATGTCTAAATGTAACATCGCCTCTGCCAAACAAAAAATCAGAACTAAAAGCATTCGCATAATTAAAAGCAATGCTTTTAACTGCAAACACTGGTTTGTTGTAATATATTTTTGACAACAAAGAATTGTTGCTTTCGTTTCTATAACTATTAATTTTTGTTAAAGCATCTTTATCACCAAAAACAGAAAACTTTTCGAATCTGTCTGCTCCATGTCCAGTAAAAATTTGGATTAACACTGGAAGGCTCAAAACAAACATTAACATCAATAAAACTAAAAATGGTTTAAATACTACTTTTTTTGATTTAATAAAATAACCAACACCTGCCACCAAAATTAATAACGGGACATAAACGTTGGCAGTATTATAAGTATAGAAACTCAATGATAATAAAAGTGCGCTAACTGGTATTTTCCAGCTTCCTTTATTTTCTAAATAATCAATTAAAAAATATAAACCCCAAATAATTAAACTAGATAATAAGGTTAATTCAAAAGCTGATCGACTATATTGAATGTGCCAAGGAACAATCGTCAACATAAAACTAGTTAATAATGCTACTGATTTTTTAACACCAACTTTCCTTAGTAAAAAATAAAACCCCAAGATACTTAAAATGCCAAAAAAAGCAGAATAGCTTCTTACACCCCATTCATTAAGACCAAATATTTTAATAAAAGGTATCATTGAGTACATCATCAAGGGAGCCCGCCACTCAGAAAAGCTATGAGCATACAAAGGAAGGAAATCTCCCTTGTAATCACTTCCTGTTTCAGCTAAAGAATATGATTGATACCCAGCATCTATTTCATCACCAAAAAGTTCCAAATAATCTAACCGAACAAATCTTAAAAAAATAGCCAACAATAAGATTAAAAACAAAATAAGGTTTTTACGCAACATTAAACTTATTCTACCATTTGCTGTAAAATCAATTAGTGTCTAAATCAGAAAAATGTATACTAATCCTCGCCATAATCGTCAGGTTCCTGATAATGCCATTCTTTTATCATCCTGACATGAAAACACAAAACTTTCATTTTCAGTTCTTTTCTAAAGGAATATTTAACATCTATGATTACGTAGCTAAAAATAAAAGTTCTTTACCATATCAAGATACTTTCAACTACTTGCCGCTGACTTATTATACTTTTGGCGTAACTCAAACTTTAACCAAACCATTTTTAGGGAAAGATTTTAATCTTTGGATAAATAATTGGGGAGAAAATCAAAATAGCGATCCTAACATTCCTTTTTATATAACTTTATTAAAAATTCCATATCTTTTGCTAGATCTCAGTCTAGGATGGTTTTTATATAAACAATACAAAAGCAAAAAAATATTAATGCTTTGGTATTTCAATCCTATTTCCCTATATTTAATTTATGTACTTGGAAACTTTGACATTCTTCCCACTTTCTTAACCTTTCTTTCATTTTATCTACTTAAAAAAGAGAAAACCAATTGGGCTTATCTTTCCATTGGAATTGCAATTGCACTAAAAATTTACCCTATTCTTTTTCTACCGTTTCTTATGTTTTACAAAAAAGAAAAAGTTTTATCATTTATTAAAAATGGTTTAATTTCACTTGCACCGCTAGTTATTTCTTTAATTCCATTCATATTTCAAAAAAGTTTTTATGATGCCTTTTTAGGATCTGGATTAACCCAAAAGTTACTTGAATTTAGAATTCAAAATATTCCTATTTTTCCTGTTTTCTATATTTTAATATTCATACATTTTATTATTTCTAAATCTAAACTTAAATTTGAAAAATCAATTTTCTTTATTTTCTTAATTTTTATTGGTATGGTTAATTTCCACCCACAATGGATACTTTGGTTTTTACCATTTGTACTGGTAACTTTTAATAATCAAACTAAATTCTATATTTTCTTGCCATTATTTTTTGTATTAGTTTTTGTATACATCTTATTGTTCAACGACAGTTATCTTTTTTGGGGTCATTTAATACCAGTTGACCCAAATTTTTTATCAGTTACTTCACCGTTTCAAATAATTAAATTAAAAACACACTTTGATCCTGTAAACATTCAAAACAACATTCATAGTATTTTATTTTTATCTGGAATATTAGGAATAATTTTATATGCAAAAGAAAAATAAAATATTAATATTAATTGTATCTGAAACTCTATTCTTGATTTTTATTTTGGTCATTCTTCCTTCATTATTTATTAAAGAACGACCTGGAATTTCTCAAACAAGTTTTCAAAATACTCTTTCACTTGATACTAAAAATAGTTATACCCAAGAAATAATAACCGATAAAAGTAACTTGCAAACGGTTTCGGTTCTTCTTAAAAATCCTGCTTTGCAAAATACCAGCCATGTCAACATTGAACTCCTTGATAACAACAAAAATATAATCAGATCATTAACCACATCAGGAGTAAGTATTGCCGATCCAAGCTGGATTTCTTTTAAATTTCCATTTGTTCCATCAAAATCTGGTGATAAATTTTTTATAAAATTGACTTCAGACAATCCCAAAACAGACACGCTTTTTGTGTATGGAAACTTAAAAGATAAATCTATTGATTATAAGACTACATATACATCAGGAAGTATTAAAAGCTCATTTAAGAATACAATAATGGAACAAATCAATCTTTTTCATCAAAGAAATTTAGTTCATGTTTCTTTATTTATAATTATTCTGATAATTCTCAATATTCTTCTTTTAATTAGTCTTTAGAAATAATTGCCGTTGCTTTTTCCATTACTGCATTATTTACCCAAATTATTTTTGCTCCTGGCGTATTTTTTATTTCATCTTCTTTTACTTCAGATGAAGTCCAAATAAGGGTTTTATGCTCATTTTTTTGAACTGGCCAATCAAACTTTTTAAAAACAAATTTATCAAAATTAAAATCCAAATTGCCCTCAATACCGGGTTTGGGTCTAATACCCGCATATCTTTGTACTATTTCAGGGGGAAATGATTGATAAAACAAAAGAAAAATATAACTTTGAGCATGTGGACTATCTATAATAACTTGATCATAATTATCTTGCATAGATTTTAATATTTGCATACCTTCTTTGAACCCTCCAGGTTGATACTCGCCGTTATTTTCCGAAATACTATAATTATATTCATTGCATACAGTAAAAATTATTGTCAGTGCAAAAACAACACTTAAGCCTCCAAATAGCGCCAATCTAGTTAACTTTGTTAAATTATTTTTTGCAAATTTGTATAAATTCAAAAAACCAATTGCAATAACAATTTCTAAAGCAGGAAAAATATTTAAAGATCTTAATGGATGAAACCAATTCCAAGTAACTGCAGCTGGCGCAGCTCCAGCTATTATCCAATATAAAACAAATCGATATTTCTCTAATTTTTTTATATTTTTTATTAAATAAACCAAACCAAAAATAAAAATTATACTTTCTAACCAGCCAAACATACTAAATCCTGGAATATACTGAACTGATCCTCTTATCCAATGAAAAATTCTTTGAACGGTATTTATAGGTGAAAAATAGCTTAATACATGTCCAGAAATTAGCCCCATAAAATAATAAACTGGATTACTCTGCCAGTTGAGCCATGCATTATCTGTTGCAATTAATTCTTTTGGAGCATAAGGAAAATAGCGATCAAAAATATTTTCTTGCTTAAAACGAGTTAAAACCAAAGTACTTTGAGTTGTCAAGAACACCGGTAAAATTAAAAGTATAAATAAAAGTAAAGGATATAAAGCAAACAATCTTTTACTAAACACCCATTTAATATATGTAAATAGTTTCTTTTCAAAAATAATTTGCAAAGGATCCAACGCCCAAAAAACTGTAAACAATGGTACCGCCACTCTAGCTGAATGATAACTATAAGCCGATAATGCAAATAAAACTGAAACCAACAAAAACTTCAATATTTTGGCTTTTTGTATTTTCCAGTTTCTATATTTATAAAAATACCAAGCTCCTGCAATAAAAAAACTTGCAGAAAGATTAGCTTCAAATGCAACTCTAGAAAAATGTAAACGCCAAGGCTCTAAAGACAAAATTATAAAAATAAATATTCGTAAATACTTGTTTTTTATAAAAGACTTTAAAAAGAAATATAAAAATATTAAAGATACGGTTCCAGCAATTGCAGATACCATCCTAATAGAAACGTCATTTAATCCCATTGCAGCAATAAAGGGAATAGATAAATAGGCATACAATGCAGGCTTATAGTCATTAAAAGATCTAAGCGAAAGAGGTAAAAAGTTACCATATTCATCTTTTCCTGTTTTTAAAATCGAAAATGCATTATATCCCAACGCTGCTTCATCAAAATTAACCGATGGGGGAGTTTTGTCGAGTTTATAAACTCTAAGAAAAAATCCTATTAAAATTATTGAAATAATAAATAGTCCATACCATCTTTTTTTCATATTATCTTTTTTCTCCCACAATTATTTCATTTCCATATTTGTAAGCAATTGTGTCTCTTAAATTATCAATTTTTATTATATTTATTTCATTCCCACTAATCATATTCTTCCAATTGCTATTCATATTATTCTTATAATCAGGGCCAATAAATTCACCTACAAATCCGGCATATAATTTTTTATCTTCCAACTTTTCTTTAGTTAAATCAAAAGATTTAAACACAAACTTATCTGTATCACATTTTTTTAAATAAAAGTTGCAATACATTTCTGTTTTTCCAACTAATGAACTAACTTGAATTTTAGAATAATTATCGACGCCTTTTTCTGAAATTGTTTTAAAAACAAAATCATAAAAAAGAGGCCTGTTGTCCAGCCAATAACTAGTTCTATTAAATAAATCATAATAATTTGTTCCGATACCATACATTAAAACTATAAAGGTCGCTATAAACATGCTTTTTTGCATAAAACCAATACTTCTCTTAAAGCCCTCATTTATAGTTAAGGCAATCAAAATGCTAATTGGAAACAATATCATCACAAATTTGCGATAAGGTTCATTTGGACAAAATATATAGTTCCAAAAAGAGATTAAAAACATCAAGGTAATAAATTGGCTAAGTTTCTTGTACTTATTTCTATACAAAAAATAAATACCAAATAAAAATAAAAATATTTCTGGCCAAATAAACAAAACTACTGATTTTGATTCAAGTGGATGAATTTCCTGATAAAAAATTGTTTCCAGATCAAAGAAGGGTATTACTTCATTAATTAAGTTCTTATAGTAAAAAAAATATTTATTGTAAGATACTCTTTTTAAACTTAAAAGAATTTCAACAGGGTCAGTAAGTTTATCCTCAGCTCCAAATCTAATATTAACGTCACTTTGTGCATCACTTAAACTTAATTTATGTAAAAAGCTTGATCTTTCTGAACTAGTAAATACTGAAGATAATAAAATTAAAACACAACTTCCAATTATTGAAAATAAAATCCACTTTTTCTTTATGCTCATTGCTAATGAAATAAAAATACTTATCAAAAAAAATTTTAAGCAATCAAACGGATGCAACATCCATAAAACAAAAATAGTTGGAGATATTAAAATTATTACGACAGATATAAAAGCGATTCTTTTGTTTATTAATCTATTTAATAACTTCCACCATAAATATAAGGACGCAATTACTAGCAGCAAAGAAAATATTCTTAGAATCCAAAGCAGATTATCGCTACTTAATAAGGTGTAAAACGGGCTGATTATTCTTAGCTGGTCTTCTGTTGGCGGATATGAAAATCCCATTAAACACTTAAATAATAATTAAGTGACTCTAATAGTATAAAATACATTATCCATAAATGAAACTGAAAACATTTTTACCTTACCTAATCCTTGGTCTTATTTTAACTTTTTCTCTTTTTACCCACACCCACAAAATATTGGATAATCCACCTTCACTTTTTTCTGACGAAGCAGATGCAAGTTATCAAGCATTTGTTTTTAACCATCAAGGAACCGATTATTTTGGCAACAGGCTACCTATTCATTTTCATTCTTTTTCAGACTGGCGGACATCTTTCTACTTATATTCAATAGCCCTCACTCAAAAATTTATTGGCCACACAGATCTTTCAGCCAGATTACCGTCAGCAATTTACGGAACATTAACAATTCTTGTCTTCTTTTTTATTATTAAAAATATTTTTAAAAGTATTAATTGGGCTTTAATTGGTGCTTTCTTATTTTCGCTGTCACCTTGGTTAATTCACTATAGTCGAACTGGTTTTGAAGTAAGTGGAATGCTTTTTACCATATTGCTCGGTTTTTATTTTTGGATCAAATTTATTAATAATGAAAAATTAAGGTTTATCCTTTTTTCTGGTGTATTTTTTATTTCATCAATATATTTTTATAGTACTGCCAAATTATTCTTGATTTTTATAGCAGCAAGTATTTATATTCTCTGGTTTAAAAAAATTAATACACTTTCCATAAAAACAAAATCAATCGCTATTCTAGTTGTTTTTATTATTTCTTTACCATTTCTTATCGATACCATTCGAGGAAGAGCTGGCTATAGATTTTCTTATATTAATATATTCTCTGATCCTACAGTTTCTAAAACCATCGACTATTCCAGACTAGAAGATAGCATCCAAATTGTCGGAAACGACCAAATTGGTTTAAAACCTTCATTATCTTCAAAATTTTTCTATAACAAATTAAGCGTTTGGTCTGGAATGTTTATAAATAATTATTTTTCCTCATTTTCCACTGAATTTTTATTTTTAAAAGGCGATGGTAATTTAAGACAAGGTTTCCAAACTTCCGGTTATCTATTATTTCCAGATTTATTATTCCTAATATTAGGACTAAGTTCTGTTTTTAAAAATAAAAAAAATGATACTCAAAAATTCGTTATTTTATTTTTCGCTTGTCTTTTATTTGCCCCAATTCCATTTGCTTTAACAAGAGATTCGTTATTTCCGCATGGCACACGCTTAATAATAATGCTGCCGTTTTTAACCTTCTTTTCTTTGCTAGGAATCAAAGAGTTATATTCTTACACAAAATCTAAATCAATCATATCTTTTATCTTTTTTATATATTTTTTATGCTTTTTAAACTTTACTCATCAATATTTTTTTCACTATCCAAATATTTCTGCTCGTGATTGGCATTTAGGTATGAAAGAAGCTGTAATCAAGTCTTTATCGAACAGTACTCGATATCAAAGGATTTACTATAGTAATTCATATGAACCATTCATGCCTTTCTTTTTAAATTATTCTGAATATATTCCAAACGACAAAAATGTTTCACCTGCCAATTCTTTTAAATGGGACAACAATAACTTTTTTACTGGTATGCAAGCAGAAAATAAATATTATATTGGTAATATTGAATGGTCTCCATTACTAGATTCCCAACCATCCCCTAAATATCTTTTTGTTATCCCGCAAAAAGATATAATTAGACTTAAAGATAGTTTAGATGACTATAATAAATCACATAAAAACACTATTTCAATTTCAAAAATCGACGAAGTTAAAAAGAAATATACTGAACAAGAAAACTTCTATCTTTTAAACTTCAACTATAACCAATGAAATATATTACAAAAATAATCATTCCTATTGTATTAATACTCCTTTCCATATTATCTTTTTACAGACTTTTAAGGCCTGGATATCCATCCATGCAAGACGACATTCAAGTATTTCGGTTGAATCAATTTGATAAATGTATACATGATTTCCAAATTCCGTGTCGTTATATCCCCGATGCAGGTTTTGGTTATGGTTATCCTCTTTATAATTACTATTCACCGCTTCCTTACGCAATTGCTGAAGTTTTTCATTTAATTAGCTTTAGCTATATTGATAGTATAAAAATTGTTTTTATTTTATGCCATATCATAGGGATATTTGGCATGTATTTTTTTGCAAAACATTATTGGGGCAAACTTGGAGGCATAATTTCCGCCACTCTATTTCTTTTAGCTCCATATCAGTCAGTTGATAGTTATGTCAGAGGAGCAATTGCTGAATCACTGGCTCTAAATATTACTCCATTTTTATTTTGGGCATTAACTCAAGTAATCACAAAAAATAAACATAAGTTGTTATTCATAATACTATTAGCTTCACTTTTATTAAGCCACAACTTAACCAGTCTGACTTTTGCCCCAATTTTGTTAGTTTATACATTAATTTTGCTTTGGCAAAATAATAAATTAAATATAAAAAATATAATTAACATATCTATTCCAACACTACTTAGTATTGGAATAAGTGCTTTTTTTACTCTTCCTGTAATATTTGAAAAAAATCTGGTCACTGTTGATACTATGACTCAAGGTTATTTTTATTATGTTATTCATTTCGCCACTCTTTCAGAACTATTTATATCTAGGTTTTGGGGATACGGTGCTTCACTTTGGGGTCCAATAGACGACATGTCTTTTTCGATTGGACACATCCACTGGATCTTAGGCATATTATTGTTAATATTTTTCGTTTTTACTCGCTTTAAAAACAAAAAAATAAACCCCGTTATTTTTGTGTTTTTCTTTTCTGTGTTTATTTTTTCAACATTTCTAACCCACTCAAAATCAACTTTTATCTGGAAAGCACTGCCTTTTATGGCTTACTATCAATTCCCATGGAGATTCTTGGCTAGTGTAATTTTTTCACTATCCTTTATTGGAGGATCAGCAGTTTATCTTTTTAAGAATAAAAAATTTATTCCATATTTAACAATCATCATTTGCCTAATAACAATTATTTTAAATATTAGTTATTTTAAAGAAGATATTTGGTTTCCTAATCTTACTGACCAGCAAAAATTATCTGGCCAGGCTCTAATACAACAAAGCGGTGCGGGTTTAAAAGATTATTGGCCAAAAACAGGAAATAAAGTTCCAGATGTTTACGCGCCCGATAAGCCAACAGCTTCAAATAATTCTAATATAACTATTTTAGATTATAAAAAACAAAGTAATCATGTTTCAGCTATTATCACTGCTGCCAAAAGTTCAACCATTACTATGCCAGTTGTATATTTCCCCAATTGGACTCTATCTATTGATAATGTAAAAACTAATTATAGAACTACGCCTGATCTTGGGTTAATTCAATTTGACCTAACTCAAGGCAAACATACTATTAATCTATCATTTTCCGACACTCCTATAAGAAAAACTGCAAATATTATCAGTCTTTTAAGCATAATATTGGCTATAATACTCTCAAGACCAAGTAAAAAACCTCATGAATAAACTTGAAAAAATATTATTTATATTTATTGTTCTTTTCGCAATATTTTTAAGATTTTGGCAGCTTAATAAATATCCTGTCAGCCTTAACTGGGACGAAATTAGTCATGGGTACAATGCCTATAGCCTTTTAAATACCGGTAAAGACCAATGGGGAACCAGTTGGCCCATTTTTAATTTCCGAGCTTATGGTGACTATCCTACGACTTTAAATATGTATTTAACCATACCTTTCGTCTACTTTTTTGGGTTAAACGAAACATCAATAAGACTACCATCAGCCATCCTTGGATTCGGTTTAGTAATTATTGCTTTTTATTTTGGAAAACTAATTTTCAAGAAAAATAAACCAGCTCTACTTTTAATGCTTCTAACCGCAGTCTCACCTTGGACCTTGTTCCCATCAAGAGCTGTTTTCCAATCTACAATTGCTCAATTTTTCTTTGCCCTGGGAATCTTATTAATTCTTTATGCTTTAAAAAATAAACCTAAATTATTACTTCCTGGATTATTTAGTCTCGCATTATCAACCTATGGCTACCATAACACCAGAATTGCTGGACCTCTAATCATAGTATTATTTGCTTTCATCTTTTACAAACAATTTTTTGCATTTTTCAAAAAATATAAAATCTATTTTTCAACATCACTTATTATATTTTTTATACTTTTATTACCTCAAATATTAAACCTGTTTGGAAACAGTTCCAAAGCCAGGAGTAGGTGGGTCTTTATAATAAACCCAGCCTCTGTAAATGTAATTAATGAAAATCGAAATCATTTTAAAGGTAGCCCATTAATAGGAAAAATAATATATAACAAGCCAGTTTATTTCGTTACTGAAGTATCAAAAAATTATTTAGGTTTCCTTAATCCTAAAATACTATTTTTTAATAGCACTCAAAATTATCAATTTAATATACCCAATACTGGAGTTTTATATCCAATTCTTTTACCATTTTTCTATACTGGTATTATTTTTCTTATTATTGATATTTTTCGTAAAAACAAGCTTTCGTTATTTCTTGTTGGTTGGTTTGTTCTTGGTCTTGCTCCAGCAGTCATCACTACCGGTGATTTTCCCATAATTCGTGCCATGACCATCCTCCCGCTGCCTCAAATATTTATTTCCTATGGATTTGTATTATTTATAAGTATATTGAAGAAAAATAAAGCAAAATATATATTTTCTATACTTCTACTTTTGGCACTAAGCATACAAACCTTCAACTATATGAATAATTATTTTACTCAATATTCATCCAAGTATTCTGAATCTTGGCAATATGGATATAAAGAAGCCATTTCCTATGCTAAAGATCATTACAATGAATACGACCAGATCATTATTACAAAAAAATATGGAGAAGCCCATGAATATGTTTTATTCTATTGGCCTTGGAATCCAGCTTCCTATCAAAATGATCCAAAAAAGATCTGGGATTTTCATGCTGACTGGTATTGGGTTGATGCTTTTGATAAATTTAGATTTGTAAACGATTGGGAAATTAAAAGCACAATCGCAAATATTCAAGCTGGCCAACACATACTTTTAATTACATCTCCAAACAATTACAATCAAAGCAATACTAAGATGCTTAAAACTGTCAATTTCTTAGATCAAAAACCTGCTTTCGACATTTTAAATTTGTATGGCCAAAAATAATAAATTCTTTTTAATAATTATTTTTATTCTTGCCTTTATTGTCAGGATATATCAAGCCAATAATTATCCAACTTTATTGTGGGACGAAGCATCTCTTGGATACAACGCCTTTTCAATCATACAAACCGCAAAAGATGAATACGGAAAATTTTTACCTTTAATCTTTAAATCATTTGGCGACTACAAACCTGGGCTTTACGTTTATTTAGCAATTCCTTTTATAAAAATTTTAGGTTTAAGTGCATTATCAGTCCGCTTGCCGTCTATCTTATTAGGATCATTAACTCCAATAATTCTTTACTTTCTTGTAAAAGAAATTAGTCCTAAATCAAAGAAAATTGCCTTAATTTCTGCATTAATACTAACATTTAATCCGTATAATATTCATTTTTCTAAAGCCGCTTGGGAAACAAATATTTTAACCTTTGAATTAGTTTTAGCAGCATTGTTCTTTTTTAAGTACATAAACAAAAAGAAAAATATATTTTTAACATTATCTTCTTTAGTTTTTGCCTCAACTCTATATACCTATCAAGCCGGCAAAATGATTAGTCTTTTATTGATAATTATTTTGTTTGTAATTAATTTTAAAAATATATTTACAAAACATCTTAAAATAGTAATTTTATATTTCGCCATACCTCTAGGGTTTTTAGCCATACCTATTGCTTATGGCTTACTCTTTAATAGTAATGCAAATCGACTAAACGTCATAAGCCTTTTGTCGTATCCTAGAAATCAAACCGAAACCCAAGAGATAATTAATGAAACCAACCAACTCGATTATGATTTATTCTATAGTAAACCAGAATTCTTTTTAAGAAATTCGCTTTTACGATATTTCAATCATTTTTCTACTAAATTTTTAATTTTCGAAGGTGATTGGCAAGATCCAAGAAATTCTGCTCCATATATTGGCGTACTACTTTACCCAAGTTTAATTTTTCTAGTATTAGGTATTTTTGGTTCACTTTCGATGAGCAAAAAAGAACCTATTAATTATTTCTTTTTATTTTGGTTACTAGCAGCACCAATTCCAGCATCCTTAACTCGTGATTCCATACAAGCAGTCAGATCGATGTCATTTTCCATTCCTTTAGTTTATTTTATTTCACTTGGCATCTTTTTCTTTCTTAATAAATTTAAAAATAAATTTGTCTATACATTTATTATTTTTATATATCTATTGTCTTTTGCTTATTACGCAGATTTATATTTAAATCACATGCTCAAAAAGTCACCAAATGATGTTTTATTTGGATATAAAGAAGCGGCAAACTATGTCATTAAAAATAAAGATAGATTTCAAAATATAGCTTTTACAGATTTCTATGGACAACCATATATTTACTACCTTTTTTACTCCGAATATCCTCCTCAAGAATATCAAAAACAGGCTAAGCTAACTGAAAATTCATCAGGGGATACTGGTAAAGTTGAAAGTATTGATAATATAAAATTTGGTTCAACTAATTATCAATATGTAGCAAACACTCCCCACACCTTGGGCATTTTTTCATATGATGAAATACTAAGACAAAATCTAAATACTTCCCCAAATTTCTCAAAATTTATTCCTTTAAGTCCAATTAATGGTATCTCAACCTTCTATGCTTACGAAAATCCATAAAAACATACTTTTAATATTAATTTTAATTGCTGCAATTTCTATCCGTTTTTTTCAAATTGGAACTACTCCTGCTTTAAATCCAGATGAAGCTGCTATTGGTTACAACGTATATTCACTTATACAAACAGGAAAAGATGAACATGGCGTATCATGGCCACTTCATTTCAAATCTTTTGGTGATTTTAAACCAGGTGGTTATTTTTATCTTGTACTGCCTTTTGTTAAATTACTTGGATTAACACCACTCGCAGTCCGATTGCCTAATTTAATTCTTTCGATTTTAACAATATATTTCCTTTATAAATTAGTTTTGCTATTAAGTAAAAATAATAAATTGGCACTAATATCTGCTGCCGTCTTAGCTTTCTCTCCATGGCATATACACTTTAGTCGGGGAGGGTGGGAATCATCATCTGCACTTTCCTTTTTAGTTATTGGAACCTACTTTTTCTTTAAGTCAATTGAAAAAAGGTTTTTATTAAACTTCAGCCTTTTTATTTGTTTTTTTGTATTATCACTCTATATTTATCATTCAGTCCGCATTGTAGCCCCAGTTTTAGCATTAAGTCTTTTTGTTTTTCAATTTAATTTCATCAAATCAAAATTACCACAGGTTGTTTTACCAATAATCTTAGGCGCTATTTTAGCAATACCAGTTTTAACTTCTTTTCTTCACAGTGGAGGGGCTGCTCGTTTTGGAGGAGTAGGTATAACCGCTGATCAAGGTCCAATTAATCGTGCCAACGAATTAATAAATCAGCATGCCAATGTAAAACTTATTAATCGCATAATCCACAACAAAAGAGTTTTGTACTTAATTTCATGGGGAGAAAAATATACTTCTCACTTTAATCCTAATTTCTTATTTATAAACGGTGATGAAGTTCCCCGATCAAAAGTACCCGAAATGGGGCAGCTGTACATTCTTGAACTTCCATTCTTATTACTAGGAATAGTCATAATTTTAAACAGTAGATTAATTAAAAATAAAAACTTTACCAAATTATTTCTTTCTTGGCTTTTAATTGCTCCGCTTGCCTCATCATTAACTTTTCAAGCACCATCAGCTTTAAGAGCTCTACCAATGGTTATTCCATTATCTGTTTTAGTGTCATTAGGTATTTATCAATTTTTAGAAATAATTAAAACATATAAACTAAAAACAATTTTATTGCCTATTTTAGTCATATTTTATATATATAATATTGCATTTTATTTGGATTCTTATTTTCTACATTACGCCAAAAGATATCCATTTGCTTGGCAATATGGATTCGATCAACTAGTTCCTTATATTGAGCAAAATAAATCAAATTTTAATCAAGTCTATATAACCGACAAATACGATCAACCTTATATTCTCTTCTTATTTTTTTCAAAATACCCGCCTGAACTTATTCAAAAAGAAATAAAGCTATCTACTCCTGATCAATTTGGTTTTTCGACCGTTAGGCATTATGATAAATATAACTTTGAAAAAATTGATTGGAACAATATATCTTCTAATTCATTAGTTGTAGCTAGTGATGAACAAGTAAGTGCAAGTCCAATAAAAACAATCAATTTTCCGAACGGTCAACCAGCATTTAATATTTATATAAAACAATGACAGTAAAAAAAGCTACTATTTCAATTGCAATTGCTACTTATAACGAAGAAAATAATATTCAAAGATGTCTCAATGCTGTAATTGATTGGGTGGATGAGGTAGTTATTGCCGATGGAAGTTCTCAAGATAAAACTATTGAATTATCTTCTAAATATAAGAAAGTAAAAATTATTAAAACCACTAATAAACCGATTTTTCATATTAATAAAAATATGGCTATTGATGCCTGTAAAAGTGATTGGATACTTCAACTTGACGCCGATGAAATCGTCACAAAAGAATTGAAAAATGAAATAATTTCCATCTTAGAAAAATCTCCAATCGATATAAAAGACAATGGGTTTTGGATTAAAAGAAAAAATTATTTTCTCGGTTCATTTCTAAAAAAAGGTGGGCAGTATCCTGATCCAACGATTCGTTTCTATAAAAATGGAACCGGCCGCTTGCCATGCAAAGATGTACACGAACAAGCTGAAGTTAAAGGCACAGTTGGTTGGCTAAAACATGATTTGGAACACTATGCTGACACTTCTTTTTCCCATTATCTATTACGACACAATCGATATACTACTTTACTAGCTCAAGAGCTTCAACAAAAGAAAACAAAAATAAGTTTCTTTAACTTTATGAATTATTATTTATTCAAACCTTTATACTGGTTTTTATCAACTTATTTCAGGCATAAAGGATTTTACGATGGCTTTCCTGGGTTTGTTTTCTCCTTTTATTCGAGTTTGCGTTTTCCCATTACTTACACCAAATATTGGGAACTTGAAAAAACAAAACGTCAAATCAATTTATTAAATGATTGGGATAAAAAATAATGATTAAAAAAATCGCTATCGATATTTCACCACTTTCAGATGGCAATTCGGTTCGAGGCGTAGGTCACTACACTAATCATTTAGTTAAGTCTCTAAAAGAGGAATTAAAAATAAATCCTGATTATAAAGATTTTCAAATTGATTTAATAGAGAGCTCAAATCAGCTTAATGATACTTACGATTTAATTCATTATCCATATTTTGATCCTTTTAAATTAACCTTGCCTGCAAAAAAAAGTATACCTACAATTGTTACGGTTCATGATTTAATACCAAGAGAATTTAAAAAAGAATTTCCAGTTGGCATTAAAGGTGAATTAAAATGGTTCCTCCAACAAAATAAACTAAAAAAATCAGATTTTATTATTACTGTTTCAAATTATTCTAAATATATAATTCAAAATTTAATAAAATATCCTGCAAATAAAATTTTTGTCACCTACGAAGCTGCCGATCCCACATATAAAATATATAAAGACAAAGAACAATTGGATTTAGTCAAAAAAAAGTATAACCTACCTGACAAATTTATCTTGTACGTAGGTGATATAAATTGGAATAAAAATATTCCTAATCTCGTCAAAGCCTGTTTGAAACTAAATTATCCGTTAGTAATTGTTGGTTCAGCTGCTACTAGAATAAATGTTGAAAATCACCCGTGGAACAAAGATTTAATTTGGCTTCAACAACAAACATCAAAAAAACTAATTTTAACTGGCTTTGTACTAGATAATGAACTGCCATTATTTTACAATTTAGCGACAATCTACTGTCAACCATCTTTTGCTGAGGGATTTGGATTGCCACTTGTTCAGGCTATGCAATCAGGTTGTCCAATTGCCTGTAGTAATAAAACTTGCATTCCAGAAATCATCGATGGTTCCGCTGTATCTTTTAACCCATACAAGCTTCCAGAAATTGAAATAACACTAAAAGATCTATGGAATAAAGATGAACTAAGAAAAAAATATTCGTTACTTGGGTTGCAAAGGTCAAAACAATTTAAATGGAAATTTACTGCTCTCCAAACCTTGGCAGTTTATAATTTGGCCCTTATTAATGAAAAATAAATCTCACTTTTTATCAGTCATTATTCCCATATATAAACAAGAAAAAACAATTGTTGAAGATCTTCTCAATATTAATAACACCTTAAAACAAATACGTTATGATTATGAAATTATTGCAGTGGTTGATGGAATAACAATTGATAAATCATACATTAACGCTAAAAAATTAAAACTTAAAAAACTCAAAGTAATTGGTTATCA
Source organism: Patescibacteria group bacterium (assembly GCA_013387215.1). Taxonomy (GTDB): domain Bacteria; phylum Patescibacteriota; class Microgenomatia; order UBA12405; family UBA12405; genus WARW01. Next base: position 37,195 of record WARW01000022.1, on the reverse strand, counting down.
AAATAATCATGGCAAAGGTTATGCAATTCGTTATGGTATGGCCAAAACAAACGGCGACTATATTGCTTTTATAGATTCTGGTATGGAAATTGATCCTAATGGTATTTCTATGGTCCTAGAACACATGGAATGGTATGATGCCGACATAATAGTCGCCTCAAAACGACATCCTGCATCAAAAGTAAACTATCCTTTGCAAAGAAAAGTCATCAGTCTTGGTGCTTGGATTATTGCCAGATTTTTATTGGGAATAAACGTAAAAGATACTCAAGCTGGTTTAAAAATATTTAAAAAACAAGTCCTAGTTAAAGTATTGCCACGATTAATGGTTAAAAATTATGCTATTGATCTAGAAATTTTATCAGTTGCCAAACATTTAAACTTCAAAAATATTTACGAAGCGCCAATAAAATTAACTTACGATTTCAATAGTCTTACTCACGCTACGGGTCTAAATACTATTTATAGAAGTTTAATAGATGCTCTTGCGATTTTTTATCGTTTAAGATTGCTACGTTATTATGACGATAAAAATAAACGAAAATGGGTCTACGATCCAGATTTAGAAATGAGAGTTAATACTGGTTTATAAAAATGATGAAAAACCCATTATTTTCCATCATTATTCCTGTCAGAACATCAAACCCCTACTTGCGTGAAACTTTAAAAAAAATTAAAAAGCAGACTTTAAACTCTTATGAAATACTAGTTATTACAGATCAGATTTCCCTTGATTTAGGAGCAACTATTTATCAAATGGGGCCAAGTTTTAAAAGAAATCTAGGTGCCAAAAAAGCTAAAGGTAGATATTTAGCATTTTTAGATGATGATTCATTTCCATCCAAAAAATGGCTAGAAAACGCTTTAACTATTTTTGAAAACAACCCTAAAGCAGTAGGAGTATGCGGACCTTGCCTTACACCTCCAAAAGATAACTACAAACAAAAAGCCTCTGGGCTTGTTTGGTCAAGCTACTTGGGAAGTGGAGGCGCGGGCGTATATAGAAACAGTATAAAAAGTAAACGTTTAGTTGATGATTATCCAACTGTTAATTTAATTGTCAAAAAAACTGATTTTAAAAAAATAGGAGGTTTCAATAACCACTATTGGCCAGGAGAAGACACAATACTTTGCATAGATTTAACTAAAAAATTAAAAAAGGAAATTGTTTACGATCCGTCAGTTATCGTCTATCATCATCGTCGTACTGCCATTATTCCTCATCTTCAACAAATAACTAGATATGCCATTCATCGAGGGTATTTTGCCAAAAAATTCCCTGAAACCAGTTTTAGAATTGGTTATTTTATTCCCAGCTTTTTTACGTTTTATATCGTCACATTCATTTTTATCAATATATTTTATTTAATTAATAGTTTAAAAACCGATTGGTTTATTTTTTTATATAACATTCCAATAATTTTATATATATCAATATTAGCAATCACTTTTTTTAGCTTTATATACAAAAAATATAATCTCAAAACTTCCTTATTAGCATCGATTACTATTCCACTAACACATTTTTATTATGGTATTTTATTTATAATTGGATTATCAAAAAAAGACATTCAGTTTGTACCACACAAGGTAAACAAAAAGACTGGTAAATATATTGGAGGCTAAATTGACAACAAAAAAAATATTAATATCTATTTCATATCCACCACTAGATTCCTCTAAAGGAACACCTTTTTTAACTCAAAATCGCCAATTTCAATGGACCAACACTGGTAATGTAATTTTTCCAGTTATTCCTGCATATGCTGCAACATATCTTCAAAAAAAAGGTTATAAAATATTTTGGGATGATGCCATTGCTGAAAAAATTTCATATAATGTTTGGCTTAAAAGATTAGTAAATAAAAATCCTAAAATAATTGTTTTAGAAACAAAAACTCCAGTCGTTAAAAAACATTGGCAAATTATAAAAGATATTAAAGCTAATTTTTCTAAAAAATCTCAACCCGTAATAGTTTTAATGGGTGATCATGTCACCGCCCTGCCAGAAGAGTCATTAAAATATTCTTCAGTTGATTACATACTCACAGGTGGCGATTATGATTTTATGTTGGCTAATTTAGTTGATCATTTATACAATAAAAAACCACTAGCACCAGGTTTTTGGTATCGAGATAAAAATAAAATTTGTAATTCTGGTAAATTTTCATTAAAACATCACAATCTTGATGTTCTGCCTATCATTGATCGAAAACTAACTAAGTGGCATCTTTACGCCTATAACAATACTAATTACAAATATAAACCTGGTGCCTATATTATGTCCGGAAGAGATTGTTGGTGGGGTAAATGTACATTTTGTTCTTGGACTACAATTTTTCCAGGACAGTCTTTTCGATCTTTTTCTGTTAAACATACTCTCGCTGAGATTGAAAACCTTGTCAATAATTTTAATGTAAAAGAAATATTTGATGATTCTGGCACATTACCAGTCGGTCCCTGGCTTAAAGAACTTTGCGATGAATTAATTAAAAGAGGATTAAATAAAAAAGTAAAAATAGGCTGTAATATGCGTTTTGGTGCACTTAATCAAGAACAATACAATCTAATGTCAAAAGCTGGATTTAGATTTATTTTATATGGATTAGAGTCTTCTAATCAAAAAACTCTTGATTTAATTAACAAAAACGAATTAGTTAAAAACGCAGTCAACACTCTTACGCTTGTAAAAAATGCCCACCTTGAACCACACATTACCATCATGATTGGCTATCCTTGGGAATCCAGAAAAGATATCGAAAAAACATTAAACAGAGCCAGACAAATTTTTAAAAAAGGTCTAGCCGATAGTATGCAAGCCACTATCGTAATTCCATATCCTGGCACCCCGCTTTTTAAATATTGTGAAGACAATAATCTGCTTCTTACCACTGATTGGGATGATTATGACATGCGGCAACCGATTATTAAAACATCTTTAACTTCACAAGAACAATTTAATTTAGTTCAAAGTCTATTCAAAGGTATTATTAATCCAGAATTTATTATAAGAAAAATATTATCCATAAGATCAATCTACGATATAAAATTCTTGGCCAATTATGGAATTAAATATATTCAAAAATTAAAGGACTTTTCTTAAAATGATTAGGGTTAGTTTTATAATTCCCACGTTAAATGCCCAGTCTGTTCTAGAAAAATGTCTTCATTCTATTTCTATCCAAAATTTTAAACGAAGTAATTATGAAATTTTAATAATAGATGGTGGTTCAACCGATAACACAATTTCAATTGCAAAAAAATACGGTTCAATAATCTTAAAAAATCCACTCAAAACTGCTGAAGCTGGTAAAGCTGTTGGAGTTAAAAGTGCAAAAGGGGAATATATTGCCTTAATCGACTCAGACAATATATTACCCAAAAATGATTGGCTTAAAAAAGCTATTTATCCACTAGATAAGGACAAAGAAATAATTGGAACTGAACCTTGGAAGTTCACTTATCGAACAAACTCTGGATTAATGGAGCGCTACTCGGCACTAATAGGTGCTAACGATCCTTATGCTTTTGTGAGCGGTGTTTATGATAGAAAAAATTATATAAACAATAAATGGACAAATTTAAATATAAATACTCTAAATTTTCCTTCATATTTAAAAGTTTCTCTTTTTCCAAATCAACCAATTCCCACTATCGGAGCTAATGGTACTATTTTTAGGTCATCATTTTTGAAAGAAAATTTAAAATCAGATTATTTGTTTGATATCGACATTATTTCCCAAGTAATAGGCAGTAATGAAAAACCAATTTATTTTGCCAAAACCAAAACCAGCATTATCCACACTTTTTGCGAATCTTCATTTAAAAAATTTATAAATAAACAAAAAAGAAGATTGACTGATTACTATATCTATAAAAACGAAAGATATTTTAATTGGAACCAAATAAATAATAATTCACAAATAAAGTTTGTATTATATTCCATTCTAATAATTCCAGCACTTTTCGATTCCATTAAAGGATTTATAAAAAAATCAGATCCAGTTTGGTTTATTCATCCGATAGCCTGCCTAGCCACCATATATATTTATTTTATAGTCACCTTAAAATATAAACTCGGTTTATTAAAACCTATTAATCGCAATAATTGGAAACAGTAGTTATTTTTCAGCCACAACCAGTGCCATTGGCCAAAACAAAGAAGAACTAAAAGCCAATTTTCTAAAAAAAGGTCTTACGAATTTAGGCATAAAATCCAACATTATTTGTGTATCTAATCTTTTTACACACACTTTTCTAAAACCTGAGTTATTGTGAACCTTAATTAACTTATTTTTAGTAAAAGATAATTCATAACCGAAATGCATATGTTTTCCTCTTAGCACTTTCATATGTATAAATTTTGCTAATTGTTTAAGTATTGGAAAATCAGGAATATTCCCCCAAATTTGTCGATAAGTTAAAGCACCTATATTTAATATTGGCACCGCATTTAAAGCAACACCACCTTTTTTAGTTACTCTTCCATATTCATCAACACATTCTTGGGTTTTTTCGAAATGTTCAATCACACCGCCACCATAAATTAAATTAACTGATTCTGTTTTAATGGGCATTTTAAAAATATCGCCGTGTATCAATAAAAAATTATCAATACCTTTATCTTTTAACATTTGCCTGGCAATTAACAATGATTCCATTGAAAAATCAATTCCAATTACTAATTCGCATTCTTCTGCCATCATTTGGCCAATAAAAAATGTTCCACAGCCAATTTCTAAATATATAGTCTCTTTATTTACCTTTGCCTCCCTTTCTATCTGTTCAACTCCATATTTTTGATACATGTCTTTTACATCATTAAACTCATCCCAGTAACCCTTTCCTTTATACCAATCCTTATAATACTTCTCCCACTTATCACAACTAAACTTTTTCTCACCAGTCATAGCAGGCATTGCTTCCATTATTTCATTCGTATAACCATATTTAAAACCGCATTTTAAACAGATTAAGTTGTTTCCCTTTTTTTCTAAGCTTCCGCCACATTCATTACACTTTAAGATATCAATAAATTCTTGCATACTCTATAATATATCAACATTAATACAAATAATGCCAAGCATTTTATTTATATCCAACAACAATCTCACAGATTCAGGACTAAGTGGTGGCGACCGTATTCTGATTGAACTAATTAAAGGTTGGAAAAAAAATATAAAAATTGGCCTTTTAGCAGCTGAAGAAGGAATCGCTTTATTAAAAAAATACGTTGATGATCCACTAATTGAAACCTATTGTTCAAGTACCAAAAAAAAAGCTAAAAATCTTTTTTCAAATAGCAATTATTTTTATCATGCATTAAATCGAACTTTTTTTGGTGTTTTATCACTTTTTAAATTTAGAAATTCTTTTAATAAATACTCATATATTTATTCTGCATCTGACTTTTATCCTGATACCTTGCCTGCATTTTTTATAAAATTATTTAATCCAAAAAAAACTTGGATTGCTGGATTTTATTTGTTTGCACCAGCACCCTGGTCAAAAGACAACCCATACAAAACTTCATTTTCTAGATTTTTGACATGTGTTTTTTATTGGCTGACTCAAAGATTAAGTTATTTTCTTGTATACCATTTTGCAGATTACGTCTTTGTTACGTCTAAACCTGATGTCAACAAATTTTTAAATCACAAAAGAAAAATTAATCACGTAATTATTATTCAAGGAGGCGTTGATATAACTCTTTCTCACCTATATTTAAAAGAACATCCGCCTGCCTTAAAAAAAAGAAAATATTTAGCTGTTTTTATGGGTCGACTTCACCATCAAAAAGGAGTGCTTGAACTTATCGATATATGGAAATATGTATGTAAAATACAGCCAAAATCTAAGCTAGCAATAATAGGAAACGGTCAATTATTGCCAGATATAAAAAAGAAGATTAAGAAATTAAAATTGAACAATAATATTGATCTTTTTGGTTTTTTGGATGGTCAAAAAAAATATGATATTTTTAAAAATTCATCAATAGTTGTTCATCCAGCTACTTACGATAGCGGAGGAATGGCAGCTGCTGAAGCAATGGCCTGGGGATTACCTGGCGTCTCATTTGACCTTGAAGCTTTAAAAACTTATTATCCAAAAGGAATGTTAAAAACTAGAATAGGTGACAAGCAATCGTTTTCAAATAACATTATAAAGCTATCAACCGATTCAAAATTATATTCTGATAAGTCAAAAGAAGCTGTTGATTTAATTGAATCGGTTTGGTCTTGGGATATTAGGTGTCAAAAAATTTACAATCAAGTCTTTACTAAATAATATAATTAATTATGAAATCAAAACCATTTTTTAGTATATTTGTCCCATCTTATAACAATAGCCAAACGATTACTGACACTCTAAATTCCATTAAGAACCAAACATTTACTGACTTCAAAATAATTCTTCGTGATGATGGTTCTAAAGATAATACTCTAAAAATAGTAGAAAAATATCAAGAACCCCGTCTAAAAATATATAAAAATCCCAAAAATCTAGGCTATTCTGGTAATCTGAACCGAGGCATTAAAGATTGTACTGGCCAATATATTTTTTTGATGGCAGGGGATGACTTATTAGACAAAAACACATTAAAACTATATTTCGAAGCACTTAAACGAAATCCTCAAGCCGGCGTGATTACAAGGCCTTATTATTGGTTCGATTATGACTATAGAAAACCAGTTCGGCTTAAACAAACTATTGGTTCAATAACAGAAGAATTAATTAGTATAAATGATTCAAAAGAAAAATTATTTAAACTTTTTTCTTCTCTCGATCAGCTTTCTGGTTTATGCCTTAAAAGAGAATTAATCCATATAGATTTTTGCAAAGAACCTTGGATTAGTCATGCCTACCCCTGGTTGGATATTTTTAAAAATCATCCAGCAATATTTATAAAAGAATATATTCTTGCCGTAAGAATAGGTTTTAGCGCCACCCGGTCAAATATATATCAAAAATCTCCGATGGTATGTTGGAAAGAAATGTTGGACACAATATTTTTTGAAAAAAGATTTCAAAAAATAAAAAATATAATTATTTCCGATTTTGTCGGAATAAATTATATTGGTTTGGTTCAGATTCGCAACTATGGTTCTTTTAGTTCATACATAAAAGAAGTCATCAATCTGGTTAAGTTCCGAAAAGCAAACCTTATCAATATAAAATTTTATCTAATGGTTTTAATAACTTTATTGACACCGCCAATCATCCTCAGAAAAATTACTGACAAATTTAAAACTCATCTATATTCCAAGGTAATATCTTCTAAAATAATAATAAAGTTGGCGTAAAGCTACAAAGTTTTTTCAATTTCCAAAATTGATTTTCCGATAAATTTCATGTCGTTAATCGTCAAGTTGGGTCCAACCCCCACAAAATATCCTTGCTTAAAAAGAATATTGCTATTTTTCAGATCACCCACAACTCGATAATCCAAATCTTTAAAAGCTGGATGTTTAATAATATTGCCTGCAAATATCACTCGACTCTCAATATTTCTTTTTTGCAGTTCATGCATCATTTTATTCTTATTTTTTGATAATAAAGGATATGCAAATGGTGAAATTTGTTCATCAAATGGTTCGTTAAATATATCAGCTAAAATTTTATAATTTCTTCTTCTTATTTCTATGAATTTATCAAGTCTTTTTAATTGTTCTCTTCCAAATGCAGCTTGCATTTCAGACATTTTAAAATTAAGTCCAATTCGAGAATAATAATATCGGTGGTCAAACGGGGGATTTCTATATCGATCAACACACATTGGATTGTTATTATCAGCCCTGCAAACACAATCTCTTCCCCAATCACGAATACTATTTGCTGTTTTATACAATTTTCTATTGTTAGTTATCACCATTCCGCCCTCACCAGTAGTCATGTGGTGAGCAGGGTAAAAAGATATTGTGGCTATGTCTCCAAAAGTACCAACCATCTTACCATCCTGTTTCGAACCAACAGCATCGCAGCAATCTTCCATTATTCTTAAATCATATTTTTTGGCAATCTCAACAATTCTTTTCATATTTGGGATTTGACCTAAAGTGTGGGAGAATAAAATAACTTTTGTCTTTTTGCTTATTGCTTTAACTATTTCTTCAGGATCTATTGTCAAACATTTAATATCAACAAATACTGGTTTTAGCCCTAAATAATATAAAGGCGAAATTGTAGTTGGAAAAGCACCACCGGCAGGCGTAATAACTTCAGAACCTTTCGGCAAATCTAACGCTTGAAGAGCTACTAAATTTGCAGTTGAACCGCTATTTGTAGTTAAAGAATATTTAATACCCCACCAATCTGCAAATTCTTTTTCAAAATTTAAAGTGTCCATTCCATTACTCAGCCAACCTTTATTCAATGCTTTCATCACCGCTTGTTTTTCAGATTTTCCGAAAATTGCTTTGTTGTAGTTTAAAAACTTGGACATCGACTTAGTTTAATTTGACTTTCTTTACCAGTATACTCAAAAGCCATTCCTTTTTTTAAATATTTAATTTTTATAGCTCCAAGTTTCTTGGCAACATCTGATAATAACATATCATAACCACAAAGATTATACCTTCCACTTCCTTTCTTTATTGCCCAATTTATAATTTTTTCAAAATCACTTAAGTTTACCCAAGAGAACTTAGCATCTTGGAAAATTTCTACCGGTTTATTTTCTTTTATACTTTCCAAAACCGCTTTAACAAATCTGGTTTTAGCGAATAAACCAAAAATTATTAAAGTCACATCACTCATATCCACTGTCATTTTTTTAGATAATCCATAGCTGTCTTTTGGATTTGAAACTAAATCATACTCACTAGCCTTAATTATTGGTTTGCTTTTATCATACATAGCCCCTGACCCAAAAGAAATTATTTTAGAATTAGGCCATCGCTTTCTTAAGTTTTCCAACATTCTAATATTTATTTCTACTCCATTTGCGTTTTCTTCACCATAAGTACCATAATTAGCACAATTAATTATTACTTCACCTTCCCAATTAAATTTTTCAACTTCTCGCCAATTAGCTAAGTCACAATCCTTGTGAGTTAGTTTTTTTGCATCAGGAAATTTTTCACAAAGATAACTTCCAATAAAACCATTAGCTCCAGTAATCAAGGTTTCCATCTTTTTACTAGCAAATGGTCTAAAGTATCTTTTTCTGGCAAATAAGGTGATTGTTCTTCAATCGGTTTTCCAAAAATTGCCCTTGGTTCAATAATAGAACTTGGTTCAACTAATACATCAACTAAAAATGCTTTTGGTGATGCCAATGCTTTCTTTATTGCTTTTCTTAATTGGGTTTTCTTTTCCACTCTTATACTTTGAATTCCATAAGCTTCGGCTACTTTAGCAAAATCAGGCACTCCTTCACATGTTGCTTCATGTCTACCACCCATGTACAAATCTTGAAATTGCCTAATCATGCCGTATCCTTTATTGCTAAACACAAATATCTTTATTGGCAAATCATAATTAACGATAGTTTGTAATTCTTGAATGTTCATTTGTATTCCACCGTCACCAGTAGTACAAATAACTCGTTTATTAGCGGCGAATGAAGCCCCAATTGCAGCAGGTAGTGAATATCCCATAGGTGAGTTACCGAATGATGAAAAAAGGTTTTGGTTCTTTTTAAATTTCCAACATTGCATTAACCAGGCTAAATTTGCTCCAGTATCTGCAGTAATAATGTCTCCTTCAGCAGCTTCTTCAGAAAGTATTCTACAAAAGTTATATGGATTAATTACATTATCTTTAATAGCTTCTTTTGTTACCAAAGGATACTCATCCTTCCACCTTAAACATTTTTTTAACCAATCTTTTTCGATACCACACTCTATTTTGTTTTTATTTATTTCACTTAAAAAATCTTTTGCATCAATATTTAAAGCAACATCAGGAATAACAACCTTTTTTTCTAATTCATTTTTATCAATATCAACAATAATTTTTTTAGCTTCTCTAGCAAATTGTTTAGGATTGCTGCCAGTCATTCTAGTATCTAGCCTGGTGCCAATTGCCAAAATTAGATCTGCATTTTGAACCACAAAATTTGCTCCTCTGCTGCCATAAACTCCAAACAACTCAATCCTATTTTTATGTTGAAATTCGGCGTAGGCCCAAGAAGGCAATATTGGCCAATTTAACTTGTCTGCTAATTTTTTAAATTCATTAACTGCTCCCGCCAGCTTTACACCATTTCCCAATATTAAAACTGGTCTTTTTGCATTCTTAATTAAACCTAAGGTATCAGTTAAATTAATTTTAATCTTTTTCCTATCTATTTTTAAATTAATTTTTTCTTCTTCAATTTTAGACATTTGAACATCCATTGGTAAATCTAAATGAACAGGTCCAAAACGATCACTTTTTGAGATTTTAATAGCAGTTTCTAGGGATTTGGCCAAATCTTTTGGGTCAGTTATCAGTTTCGAAAATTTAGTTATAGGTTTCATTAAATCAGACATTCCAATTTCCTGAAAACCACGCTGTCTCACACCATTTGTCTTCAAATCAAAAGTTGACACCTGTCCAGTTATAAACAAAGTAGGAATTGAATCAAACCAACAGCCACTGATACCAGTAATCATGTTTGATCCGCCAGGACCACTTGTTGCCATTGCCACTCCATAACCATTTATTCTTGCATATCCTTCAGCAGCCATAGCTGCAGCCTGTTCGTGTTGAACTGCAATAAATTTAACTTTATTATTTCTTGAAAATGCGTCAATTTGATTTGAAATTGCACCTCCAGTAACACCAAAAACATGCTTAACTCCAGTTTTTTCTACAACATCCAACACATAATCAGTAGCCAAAACAAGTTTTTTCTCACGCATATCAAATTATAGCATTTAAGATAGCTGTCCTTTTGTTCCGCCGGTTGTGAATGCATGAAAAGCAATTTTCATCATTCTCATATCAGCAAAAAACATTTTGCTAGATTTGAACCATAATTTGATTCTTCTATACCACCAAAAAGGGGAGAAATAAAAATACATGTAAGTGATTCTTTTTATCCAAAACAATTTCTTCAAAGTCATGCCTTCAGGAACAAATAATGGCCAATTGCTTCGCCACACTCGTCCCAATTTACCACTTGCCCATCGATCAATAATATCTTTTGGAATTAATTTATTTTGAATAGCATAGTCATAAATTCTTGAACCAGGCATTGGAATAGTCACATGAATTCCAATAATATCTGCCTTAATTCTTCCACCAATTCTAACCGTATCTAATGCTTCTTTTATACCTTCTCCAGGAAATCCAACCATTAAAAATAAATTAGACAATATTCCTACCTTTCGGCATATTTTTACAGCTTTAACTATATTTTCATATTTTAATCTTTTACCAATAACTTCGTTTCTTATTTTGTCATTACCGCTTTCGATTCCTAAAAATAAATCAGTACAACCAGCCTTTTTCATCATTTTCGCCATTTCTAAGGTTAAAGTATCGGCTCTAGTTGAAGCCACAAAACTAACCTTCATCTTTCTATCCATTATTTCTTGGCAAAGTTCGGAAACCCATTTATTATTTATAGTAAAACAATCATCCACGAACGAATATTTCCCTTGGCATTCTTCATAAATCTCTTCCATTTCATCGACAATATTCTTTGGAGATCTAAACCTAACCATCTTTCCTCTAGCTGGAATACAGCAAAAAACACAGTTGTAAGGACATCCTCGGCTAGCCAATATTCCTGCAGCTGGCACTTCAGATTCTTCATTTCTACGATAATCTTCCATTCTCACATGATGTCGAGCAGGGAAAGGGATTGTGTCTAAATCCTCAATTCTTTTTCCTTGAAATAATCCTTTAATCTTTTCTCCTTTTTTACTTTTTTCAACTAGTTCCAATAATGTAACTTCACCTTCTCCAACAATTCCCCAATCAAACACTGGAAATCGATCTATAAAAGTAGGATCGCAAGTCAAATGAACACCGCCAAGTCCAATTGTTCTACCTTTCTTTTTCAAAGCTTTTGCCAAAGTAACTGCCGACTGAATACTGGTTGTCATTGATGAAATTCCAATCATTTTAGGATTTATTAAATCAACCTTTTTTACAACTTGATCCAAAGTTAACCCTTCCATTGAAACATCGATTATCTTTACTTTATGTCCAAATTTTTCTAAATATGCTGTCAAATATAAAATATTTATCGGATAATATGATTTTTCGTCTCCATCTTCATTCAAATTTTCTTTTTTATCCTTTTTGTTTTTATACAAAACCATCGGGCTGCTTATTAGAACTATATCCACATCATTATTTTTTGTTTTCAAACTCATAAGCCATTATAACCTAACAATATTTTTCAACAAATATATCAGCCTATGTTACACTTAAAAAAAATTATGAAAAAAAATTTCGACATTATTTTGTTGTCTCCACCCTCACGAAGTTTTAATCACTACCGTCCACCAATGGCTTTGATTTATTTAGCTGGATATCTTAAACACCAAAAACTAACCTGTAAAATCATAGATGTAACTGAAAAGACTGTTATCCGTGATAAAAAATTTTTTGATCAAATTGATAAATATCGACAATCAATTGAAGATGAAATGATCGAACAAATCAAAAATAATACTACCAATATTTACGGCATAACATGTTACACACCCGAATATTTTGAAGTCCTAAATCTTGCTAAAAAAATAAAAGAAATTAATCCAAAAGCCACAATTATCATTGGAGGAATTCATCCAACACTATACCCAGATGAATTACTTAACGAAAAAAATACACCAGTCGATTTTGAAATAATTGGAGAAGGGGAAGAAACACTTTTTGAATTAGTAACAGCACTCAAAAAGAAAACAAAAGATTTCTCTCAAATAAAAGGTATTGCTTACAACGACAAAAAAACTAAGCAAATTATTAAAACACCATTAAGACCTCTCCAAGAAGACCTCGACAAAATCTCATATGCCGACTATGACCAAATAGATATGGAATATTATTCAAACGCCTCGCCATATTCTATTCGTGGCTGCTTTTTAAGATCTGCCTATCTATTGGCAACAAGAGGCTGCCCTTCAACTTGCACTTTTTGTGTAGCTAAAAAACTTCGTGGTTATAATGGTGGGGGAAGATACACCCGTGTCAGATCAGCTAAAAACTTAATTAAAGAAATTAAACATTTATATAATAAATATAATATTGACAGTTTTTATTTTATTGATGATCTTTTTACGATTAATCAAGACAATGTTAAAGAATTTTGTACTCTTCTCAAAAAAGAAAAACTTAATTTGCTTTGGGGATGTTCTTCAAAAGTCTCAACTCTTAATGAAAATTTATTAAAAATAATGTCCCAAGCTGGATGTGTACAAATAGATTTTGGTGTCGAGAGAGGTTCTAACCAAGCTCTAAACGATGTAAAAAAAGGTATATCAGTTGAAATGATTACTAATATTTTTAAACTTTGCCAAAAATACCATATAAGGACTTTTGCTAACTTTTTAGTCAATCTTCCCAATGAAACCAAAAAAGACCTAAATGATATAGTCCATTTTACTGAAAAACTTAAACCAGATATCGTCAGTATAAATGTATTTACTCCATATCCTGGCACAGAAATTTATGATCAAAGCCCATATCACTTTTCTAAAAATGAATATTTAGAACTAGCCTCTGCTCCACTTCTAATTAAGAAATTTCCTCAAAAGTATCGATTTTCCAAACATAAAATTGATATTTTATCTTGGTCTAATTTTCAAAATAACAAATTCAATCGAATTCTTCCAAATATTATTTTTCATTTAAGCCCTCGATATTTATCAATCGTCTTAAGATCAAAAAGAAAGATGAATTATGTTCACCAATTCAAATTTCTGATTCAAGAATTAATTAACCAAAAATCCACTATTTCTAAAATAAGAATAAAAACACTAAACACTGAAAGATTTTGAATTAATCCCTTTCTTAACAACAACTAAGTTTTTGCTTAACTTGATTCCTGACCAGGCAATTTTAAGAATATAACAAAAATCTTCAAAAGATCTTATCTTCCGAGCAATTCTTAAAATTGAATTAAAAGACAGCCATCTTTTAATCAGAAAATTTTTAGATAAGTAGCGTTGCCATTCTAAAATTTCTTCACCTGTAAAATATTTTGTTCTGCATGCCACATCCTCTGAAAACAACATATGTTTGTCTTTCATCAACCAACCTTCTTTTTTAAACATTTCATATATTGGAGTTCCGGGCCTTGGTCCTAATCTAAAGAAAAATGCCAAATCAACATCCGATTTTAAGGCGAAATTAAATGTGCTTAACATTTGTTCTTTTGTTTCATAAGGAAACCCGATTATATTTGTCGCTAATGTCCAAAAACCTAATTTGTTTGCATACTCAGTTAACTCTTTTGCCTGATCTAAATTATATGGTTTGCCAACCCATCTTCTTAATTCTGGATCACCAGATTCAATTCCAAAAGTAATTCGGTAGCATCCAGCCTCTTTCATCAACTTTAAAATCTTTTTGTTTAAAGTCCAATGAGCAATTCCATTTGGAGTAGTCCATTTTATGTTCAGTTTTCTTTTTATAATTTCTTTGCAGATTTCTTCTAATCTGTTTACATCAACCGACACACTATCATCTTGAAACGAAAATTCCTTAGCACCAAACTTTTGTATAAGCATTTCCATTTCATCCACCACATTTGAAGCATTTCTACCGCGCCACTTGTAGCACCAAACTGCATTAACAGAACAATATAAACAATGCCCCGGGCAGCCTCTTGAAGAAACAATAGGGAAACAAGGATATCTCATATTAAAAGCACCGCCATATTTGTATTTTTCTACATTCAAATCTTCCCAAGCCGGATAAGGTAAAACACTTATATCTTTTATCAATTCTCTTGCTTTATTTTTTATTATCTTTTTGCCTTTTTTATAGGCAATTCCATCAATTTGACTCCAATCTTTGTTTTGAGTTAATTCATATAATGTATTTTCACCCTCTCCAAAAACAGCCACATCAACATACTTATTTTTAGCAATAGTTACCGGATCAACACTCACATGTGAACCACCTAAAACAACCATTATTTTTTTATTTAATCCTTTTACAAACTTAGCCAGCGCCAAAGAATCATCAATATAAGCAGTATACATAGTGCTTATCCCCACTATATCTGGATTAAATTCTCCAATCACTTTCTTTATCGCCTTAAAACTCATTCCAAATTTTCTTCCGCTTCCGTTTTTTACTACCCGATCAGCATCTTCAGCTAATGCATCTAAAAACTTAACTTCAACATTCTTTGTTTTTAAAAATGCAGTCAGATAAAGCAAGCCAAGTGGTATTGATGGTCTTAATATACCCGAACCATATACAGTCGCTGGAGGATAAATCAATAAAACTTTCATTTTAATTGGGATTTTATATTTTTCAACAAATCAGACGCCGGTTTAAAAGTTGGATCAATTTGAGTTGCATATGTTAACTCCTTAACCGCACCATCTAACTGTCCAACCTGCGCCAAAACAACACCAAAAACATAATGTGATTGAGCAATATTAGGTTGAATTTTCACTACTGCTTGTGCATGTTCAAAAGCCAAGTCATATCTTTTTTGCATCATATCGATTTGAACTAAACTAAAATATGTTTGGAATAAAGTAGGAGAATATCTTAAAGCAGTATTATAACTATCTCTTGCCAATTCAAGCTGACCTGTTTTATAAAAAATATTTGCTCGATTATGATATGCATCTGCATAATCAGGCTTAACCACAGTTGATTGAGTAAAACCTTTTATTGCATTATCGTATTGTTTAAGTTTGTCATAATCATCACCAATATTATTCCAAGCATTATGGCTATTTGGAGAAACCTGAACAGTATTAACCCACAGGTTATGATTTGTTTGCCAATCTATGTTTCTCATAAAAGTTCTTATGCTATAAAAAGACATTAATACAGCCAAAAGTATTACTGAAACATATAAATTCTTCTTTCTAATTCTTTCAAAACATAACGCTAAAAATAAACAAAAACCCAAACTTCCTAAAAACACATATCTTTCAGCAACTAACCAACTAACTTTTACTGGAGCCATTGATGGTGCAGTACCCGCAAAGATAAAAACTAAAGCAAAGAATATTCTTTTGTCTTTGAAATAAAAATAAATTACAGCGGTTATATATGTCAACAAAATAAACCAATTAAGCCAAACAGGTATTGTATACATCGTATGATACAAAGTTAAATCCATTGGAATAAACAATAGCTGAAGATATTTAGCCATTGCAGTTGGATATTGAAAAAATGGATTATAAAAAATACTGCCGCTGCTGTTATAGCCGGAATTAACTGAATTAATTCTTGTCATCACATTCGGCCAAGCAATAAGACCAGCAATAATAATCATTCCGATTAAAACAGGCCAATGTCTGAATATTTTAAATTGTTTCAAATTTACTTTCTTGTAAATTAAATATAATCCAATAATCAAAAACAAAGCAAATGGTCTAGGTTTATCTGTAACAAACCCTAAAGTAAAAAAAACAATCATCGACAATAAATATTTCCAATTATTATTTCTTAAAAAATACAAAAAAGAAATAAATCCCAACATTACCCATAAAGAAATTAACAAATATATTCTTCCCGAAATCCAACTCACTGATTCAACATGAACCGGAAGTACAGCAAATAATAAAATCATGATTCTTGATAGCCACACTTCATTAAAGACCAGCATAATTGCCACAAAAGCAACCCACACAAAAGTAATAAACAAAAGAACACTGACCACATGGTAAGCAATTGGAACCGTGCTTCCAAACAACATATTAATAAAATAGTTAGTCAAAACAGCTGTATTTCCACCAGCAAACATAACATTAATATTTCCAACATTAGGATTCTGACTTATGGATGCATAATCATCAGAAACAAAGTCGCCACCAAGCGCATTGAAATATAAAACAAGAATACCCAAAGATACACACAAAAGGAATTTCCAATTTTCTTTTAATATTTTAATAATTCCAATGTTTTCTTTTTTAGTCTTTATTTCATCACTCAACTCAATAGTTTTTTCCCTCTCATTTCTTAAAGCAGAATTATTTTTTAATTCATCTACCGAAACTAATGGTTTCTTTTTATTTTGTCTTAAATATTCACCAACATCTGTTTCTTTTATTCTCAATTTATCGCTTAACTCTTTAATAGTTAAGACTTTGTAATTATTTAAAATAAATTTCTTTTGAGGTTTAGTCAAAGCCATACAAACATTCTAACAAAAACTTTAAATTTCTAAATCAGCAAAAAAAGTTGCCAATTTAGTTTCACTATGTCTTAACCGCATATTTACTTTTTCAATAGTAGCAATATTTGCAGTAATTGCTTTTTCCTTGCCTTTGGGATTAAAAATGATTGGATGCGAATGCTCTAATTCATAAAGTTTCAATACTTCTTTAAGATCTTTTTTGTTTAAATAATCAAAATCAACCATAACTACTAAATCAAACGGTTTTCTTGATCCTAAATATTCAGAAAATTTATTTACATAATCATCTTGATCATAATTATCATTTTCATTTGCTACCGAAGTAATATTGGTCATCAAAATCTTTTTTGCTCTACTTTTCTCAAAAGCCTCTTTGATGCCAACAGGCAAAAAGTTTGTTAGAACTGAACCATACATACTTCCCGGACAAATGATTATTACATCTGAATCTTTAAGAGTTTTAGTCGCTTCTGGATTAGCATTTACTTCAGGATTTAACCAAATTTTAGTCACTTTATCCAAAGACATTCTTAAATCATCTAAATGATGTTCACCGCAATATTCTTTTCCGCTCATCGTTTTAAAACAAACATAAGCAGGGGACACAGATACTGGAATTACTTCTCCTTTTAAACTTGCACCTGTAAGTTCGATAAAAATTCTATCCACACTCGAAAGATCTCCTTCTTTCTCCGATAAAAATTGAAAAAAAGTATTGCCAAAATTCCTGCCTCTCCCGTCTCGATATCTCAGCATTTCTGTCCATATTTCCTTTTGTTTTCCATCTTTCCATAAAGAAATCAATGCTCTCCAATAGTCAGAAAAAGCCAAAATCTTGCCTCTTTCATCTGTCCTCATTCTCCCAGTATCACCGCCGCTATCAAAAGTTGTTACAATGGAATTGATATTTGAAAATCCTGCCCGAATCAAAGCCTTATTTATAATTGGCATACCTGAACCACCGCCAATAGTACAAATTTTACTTTGCTTATTCATTTCGCAATTATACAATATACAATCTATTGCATATAATAATATCCCATGGGAATAATTAGATTATTACTAGCTATTTCAGTTGTCATTGCTCACTCAAACTCATTGTTTGGGTTCAATTTTATTGGTGGTCAATTTGCAGTTGAAGTTTTTTTCATCATATCTGGCTTTTACATGGCGCTAATTCTTTGCGAAAAATACCATCAAAAAGAAAATAGAAAACATTTTTTTAGCAATCGCATATTAAAAATTTTTCCTATTTATTGGGTTCTTCTCATTTTAAGTTTAGTTTACGAAATAGCTAATGCAAATCTAAACCCAAGCCCTAATGAAATTTCTTTATTTATTCATCCAAATGTCAATCTAAACGTCTTTTCCTTTATATATCTTATATTTACGAACTTATTGATTTTAGGTCAAGATATACTCCTGTATTTAGGAATAGATGTTCATACTGGCTTGATGTTTTTTACATCAAATTTCCATGCTTTTAGTCCACCACTATACGACTTTGTCTTACTGCCTCAAGCTTGGACATTATCACTTGAGTTAATGTTTTATTTTTTAGCTCCTTTCTTAACTAAATTCAAGACCAAATCAATACTATTTATAATGGCACTAAGTTTGATTCTCAGATTTATTCTTTATTATTTTGGTTTAAATCATGATCCTTGGACTTATCGATTTTTTCCAACTGAACTATTTTTCTTTCTTTCTGGAATCATTGCTTATCGTCTATATAAATTTATTAATACTAAAAATATAAATAAATGGTTTGTGTATCCCTTTTATGGATCATATGTTGCTTTAATTGCTTTCTATCAATTCATTCCTCATAACCGCACTAAAATGTTAGCTTTATTCTTTTTCACTATTATTTTAATACCTTTTATTTTTAAGCTAACTAAAAATATTAAAATTGATAAATATATTGGTGAACTTTCATATCCAGTCTATATCTCTCATTTCTTAGTTATCGATTTTTTAACCCATTTTACGCCAATAAATCATCGTTATCTAAGTCTTATTGCTTCCATTGTTGCTATATTATTATCAATAACCCTTCTTCAATTCATAATGAGGCCAATCGATAAAATCAGACAAAAGCGATTAATTGTTTCTAATGTATAATCAACTCATGGGACAGCTTATTTCAGAAATAAAGGACATTATTAAGTGGAAGGAATTGCTCTGGCAAATGGTTGGAAGAGAAGTAAAAGCAAGATACAAACAATCAGTTCTTGGCTATTTTTGGGTAATTTTAAATCCACTTGCTCAAATGCTTGTTATGAGTTTCGCTTTTTCATTGATTTTAAGAATACCCACTAACTCCAGTGGACACATTCCATATTCAATCTTTTTATTTGTCGCTCTTCTACCATGGACTCTATTTGCAAACTCACTTAACTCTGCATCAAGCTCTCTTGTTACTTCCTCGTCTTTAATTACAAAAGTTTATTTTCCTAGAACCATCTTGGTTCTTTCCACCATTTTTGCCAAGATAATTGATTTTCTTTTTGCTCTGTCTATTCTTGTTATTTATATGATTATTTATCAAATTCCCATTACAATCAGCATTTTTTGGGTTATCCCAATTTTTTTTATCCAACAAATTTTTACACTTGGAATCTCACTTTTTTTGGCAGCAGCCAATTTGCTTTATCGGGATATTCAATATTTATTAACCCTTATTTTAATTTTATGGATGTATGTCACACCAGTTATCTATCCCGCCGACATTGTACCTGCTAAATATAAACTTTTATTTCAAATTAACCCTATGAGTGTAATCATAAATGCATATCGACAAACTATACTTGGTGGGTCGGAACCTAAATACATAAGTCTTTTAATTGCAGCTATTGTTTCTTTTATAACTCTTCTTATTGGTTTATTTTATTTTAAAAGCAGAGAAAAAATATTTGCTGACAATATCTAATTATGAGCAATTTACCAGTAATTGAATTCAATCATGTCACAAAAAAATTCAGCAAACAAAATCATAAAACCTTCAAAGAATTTCTTCCAGCATTAATTAAAGGCGAAGATACAATCAATGCATTTACGGCTTTAGATAATATTAACTTTAAAGTTCAAAAAGGCGAAACTATTGGAATTATCGGTCCAAACGGTTCTGGAAAGTCAACTATTCTAAAATTAATCGCTGGTGTAATGACCCCAACTTCAGGACAAATTCATGTTCGCGGTCGAATTTCACCACTTATTGAACTTGGTGCTGGTTTTCATCCTGAATTAACCGGTTCAGAAAATATTTATCTTAATGGTGCTATTCTTGGTTTAAAAAGAAAAGAAATCGATGAAAATTATAAATCCATAATAGATTTTGCTGAAATAGACGAGTTTATTGATCAACCTGTAAAACACTATTCATCTGGCATGTATATGCGTCTTGCTTTTGCTGTTGCTGTCCATGCCAACCCAGAAATATTAATTGTTGATGAAATTCTAGCTGTTGGCGATCAAGCCTTCCAAAACAAATGTTTTGCCAAAATGGAAGAGTTTAAAAAACAAGGCGTCACTATTGTTTTTGTTTCACACGCCATGGAAACAGTAAAATCATTTTGCGATAGAACTATATATTTAAATCACTCAAAAATTGTAGGTGATGGTGAATCTAAAAAAATAGTTAATGAATATTTAAAAAACGATTAAATGAAAGAATTCAAAATTGCAGTCATTTTAGGAACTAGACCAGAAATAATTAAGCTTTCATCTATTATTCGTGAACTCGAAAATCAAAAAATAAATTATTTTATTATTCATACCAACCAACATTATTCAGAAAATATGGATGCTATATTTTTTGAAGAACTTGAACTTCCAAAGCCAAAGTATAATTTAGGCATAGGTTCCGGTACCCATGGAGAAATGACAGCTAAAATGCTAATTGGCATTGAAAAAATATTAATAGAAGAAAATCCAAACTGGATTATTGTCCAAGGGGACACAAATACTGTACTAGCTGGAGCCTTAGCTGCATCTAAACTTCAAATTAAAATCGCTCATGTAGAAGCCGGACTTAGAAGTTATGACCGCTCAATGCCCGAAGAAATTAACCGAATAGTAACCGATCAAGTTTCCTCAGCATTATTTACTCCTACTCAAAAACAATCAGATATTCTATATAAAGAAAATATTTCTAAAGAAAAAGTTTTTGAAGTTGGGAATACTATTGTTGATGCAGTTATTCAGAATCAGGAATTAATTGAGAAACATGCCAAATTTAACCATTATAAAAATGAAAATTATTTTCTTTTAACAACACACAGACCATCAAACGTTGACAACAAAGAAAATCTAACTGAACTAATTGAATCTATTACAGAAATTTCAAAAAAATATAAATACTTTACATATTTTCCAATTCACCCTAGAACAAAAAAACAAATCGAAAATTTTAAAATCCAAATAGATCAAAATTTTATAAAACTTTTAGAACCGGTAGGTTATCTGGAAATGCTTGCTCTAGAAAAAAATTCAAGATTAATTTTTACTGATTCTGGTGGTATTCAAGAAGAAGCTTGTATTTTAAATATTCCTTCAGTCACCTTAAGAGAGAATACTGAAAGACCTGAAACAATTAATGTTGGCGCAAGTATCCTAGTAGGACACGATAAAGAAAAAATTAAAAACGCTGTCAAAACAATGTTAAGTTCAGGAAAGAATTGGTTAAACCCGTTTGGAAATGGAGATAGCTCAAAAAAAATAATAAAAATTATTCAATCTGAGTCTTAAATCTCAAGTAAAGAAGCTTGACCATTAAAACTACAAGCTTTACAAATTGGCATCCCTAGTCGATTATTCTTGTTTAATGATTTCCTAATATTATTTAATTTTTCGTCTTTATAAAAAATATCCCCCACAGATTTGTTCTTAACATTCCCAAAACTTATTCTGTCTGCAATATCAATACAACATAAATTTACATTACCATTAACATCAATAACCAATTGTCTAAATGGCAAAACACAATTGTTTTTGTTGTATTTATTCTGACTAACTAAATCATTTTTAACAACTCCTGCAAAATTATGTAAATCTTCTGGTTTCATTTGGTACATATATGAAATTTTAATTCTATCTTCTCCAAAAATTTTTATCATTTTTTTCACTTTTTCTTCATTTTTTTTGTCATGCATTGAAACAAATATTTCTTTCAAACCAGCATCAAATAATTTTTTTGCAATTTCTGAAGTTAGCAGATCACCATTCGTAAATACAAAACACTTAGTTTCTGGTAACGTTTCAAATATCAGTCTTACAAAATCTGGTAAACGCTTATCTAACAAAGGCTCATTACCTTCAAAAGGAGAAATTATTCCCTTAAAATTTAGATCTTTTAGATCTTTTAGAATTTTTAAAAATACTTCTTCTTTCATAAATTTCACAGCAGTCTGTTTATATGATCCATGATAACAATATCTACATTTCCTAGTACAAGAATTTACTGTTGCGATATTTACTTCTTGTAAACTTACTACATTTCTACTTTTTACTCCCTTACTGTAAATTAATTCTCTAATTTTATCAATTAATTTTAGTTTCATATATGAATTATACAAACAAACCGCCGGTATCCAACATTTAAAAAAAAGTTATAATAAGTTACGTAAAATTAAACTCATATGACAAAAATAAATGATAAAAACTATTGGGATAACAGGTTCGAAACCGATTGGGAAACAAACAGCGGACCAGAACAAACAAGCTTTTTTTGTAATATTGCACTAAAAAATCTACCTAGTTGGTTGATAAACGAGTTTGAAAATAACAAACTTACGCTTTGTGATATAGGTTGCGCTGAAGGTCAATGTGTTGAAATTTTTTCTAAAAAATTTAAAAAGATAAAAGCAGAAGGAGTCGATTTTTCAAAGATTGCAATAAATAAAGCTAAAAAGAAATATCCAAATTTACAATTCAGAGTTGAAGATATAAATGAATTGTCTAAATCTTACGACGTCTTATATTGTTCTAATACATTAGAACATTTTGAAAATCCAAAAGAAAAACTTGAAAAGTTGTTAGTAAAAACAAAAAAATATTTAATCCTTCAAATACCATTTCAAGAAAAAAATAAATTTAAAGAACATTTGTCTAGTTTTGATTTTGATAGTTTTAATCTCCAGGAAAAAGATTTTTATCTATCATTTTTTAGAGTCACAGATACATCACGTATACAAAACACCTTTTGGCCAGGAAAACAGCTAATATTAGTATATTCTAATATCAAAAACACTGATCTTTCCAGTATACCTGCTTATTCGACTATAAATAAAAAAGAGAATAGTGATGTGTTTATATCAACAATTCAAAAACAGAATGAAATACTTACAAAAAATGTTGATTCATTAACTCAAAAAGTAAATCAAGACGAAAAACAGATTACTGAATACTCTCAAACTCTAAACAAAATTTATGCATCAAAAACTTGGAAAATATTAAGCATATACAAAAAAATTAGTTTTTTAATCAAAAAAATTGTAAAGAAAATTATACCAATTAAACTAAGAAAACAACTTAAAGCCACCATTAGCGCAAAATTATTTAATAACCCAAAAATCAACATTTCTAAAGAAATTTTAGAAGAATGGAGAAACAATAAAAGAAGTGAAGATAGTATTGATTTAATTAATTTTAGCGTTATCTCTTGGGATTTTAGATATCAAAGACCCCAACAATTAGCAGCAAATATTGCAACAAAAAACAATCGAGTTTTTTATATTGAAAACGAATTTCTTCCATATAAAAATGCAAAGAATGTCTTTGCACCAATTAAAATAGTTAAAAAAACAAATAATGTTTATGCAGTAACACTCTCTGCATCTAGAAATCTCTTCATTTATAATGAAACCCCCTCAGCAACTGATAAAAAAATTATTTTAGCTTCAATTAAAACATTGTTATATAAAGCTAATATTATTAATCCTATTGCAAAAATAGATCATCCATTTTGGGCTCATATTTTAAATGATATAGCAATGCCTTCTGTATATGATTGTATGGATAATCATCAAGGTTTTAATGAAAACGGAACAAATAATATTGATTTGGAACAAAAACTGTTTACTGAATCAGACATTACAATTACCACGTCTAATTATTTAGAAAAATTAGCCCAAAACAAACAAGCAAAGAGCATCTCTTTGATTAAAAATGCTGGTGATTATAATCATTTCGAAACTGCTAGTCATTGCACGTTTAATATCCCCGATGATTTAAAAAATATTTCACAACCAATTGTTGGCTATTATGGTGCGATAGCAGAGTGGTTTGATACAGAAATCTTAGAAGATATTGCTCAAAAAAATAGAGACATTTCCTTTGTATTGATTGGTAATGTAACTAACGATAAAATCGAGAAGCTTGCTAATAAATATAAAAACATTCATCTGCTTGGCGAAAAACCATATGATTCATTACCTTCATACCTACAACACTTTGATGTATGCATGATTCCTTTTATTTTGAATGAATTAATTAAAGCAACTCATCCAGTAAAAATTTTTGAATATTTTGCGGCTGGAAAACCAGTTGTAACCACAGAAATGCCTGAAATCTTAGAATTTAAAGACAATATTTATTTCAGTAATAAAACAAATTTTAGCAATCAAATTAAATTAGCCATAAAAAACAAGAATAAAAATATTGAAGAAAGACAATTAATTGCCAAAAACAACACCTGGGATAAACGAGCAGAACAGTTATTAGAAATTATTAAAAATAATATTTTCCCTAAAACTAGCATTATTTTACTTACTTACAATAATCCGGAAATGACCAGAAACACTATTGATAGTATTTTAAAACGAACATTCTTTCCTAATTACGAACTAATAATTGTTGATAACAATTCAGACCATGAAACAAAGAAGGTTATTAAAGAATATTCAAAAAACAAGAACGTTAAAATAATTTTTAATAAAAATAATTATGGTTTTGCAAAAGGCAATAATATTGGATTAAGTGAAGCCTCTGGAGATTATATAATTTTACTTAATAACGATGTATTAATTACACCAGGGTGGATTACTCGTTTAATTTTTTATTGTAAAAAAAATAATGTAGGATTAGTTGGTCCTGTAACTAATAGTATTGGAAATGAGGCAAAAATAGACATAGACTACGATCCTAAAAATCAAAAAAAACTTGAATCAAAAGCAAGAGAATATACTTCTGCAAATTGGGGTAAATCATTAGAACTTGGAAACATAGCCGCTTTTTGCTGGATAATGTCCAAAAACACTCATCAATCGATAGGCAATTTGGATGAAAGGTTTGGCAGGGGATTATTTGAAGATGATGATTATTGTCATCGAGTTAAGCTTGCTGGTCTCAGAATACTTTGCGCACGGGATATCTTTATTCATCATTTTGGAGGAGCTTCATTTAAAAAAATTGAAACCGATGAATATAAAATAATTTTTGAAACTAATAAAAAATTATTTGAAGATAAATGGAATACAACTTGGCAGAAACATCATTATTTACCAGAAAATAAATGATAGGCATAAAAAAATATTTAAAAAATAAACAAAATATATTTGATATTGGCACAGGACCAAACGGAAGTCACTGGTGGTCATTAATTGATCAAAAAGCCAAGATTACAGGAATAGATCTTTATTTCTTTCCGAAACATTTTCCTAAAAATGTAAATATATACAAGCTTGACGCATCTTGCCTTCACGAAATCAAACCAAAAGATAAAATCGAAAAATATATAAACCTGCCTTTTAAAAAATTCTTTAAAAGAATTGTTAATTGGGACAAAAAATTTGACATGGTTGTCGCTAATCATGTTCTCGAACATGTGACTAATCCAGAAAATCTTATTAAGGGAATAACTAGTATTATTAAGCCAAATGGCATAGTTTATGCTGCTTTTCCAGAGTCAACTAATTTTACAGATATTTTTTATCACCTGATTCATCCAGAAGGTGGAGGACATATTCAAAAACTTACCAAAGACTCTATTGTTAAACTTTTTTCCCAAAATGGTTTCGAGTTATTATCTTGTTCTCCCATTGAAGATGATTGGTTGTGGTTTGAAAATTTATTTGATTTTAAAGGTAGAGGAATTCAATATATAGAAAAAGAAGAAATATCATATTTAGCCAATGTTTTTAGAAAAGAACTAACCTTGAAAAGAGGTTATTTTTATGGCTGGGAACTTGTTCTCAAAAAAAATAAATAACTCTCTATTGATTATTAATATAACCAGGAAAAACGACAAAATCATTTAAGCGCAATGAGCCGCACTTATCTTGAGATGAAACATTAATTCTCTTCAAACTATTTTCAACTTTAAAATTTGAAGGATCAATATTATAAACAAAATTATTTGAAACATCAGGCACTTTTTTATTTTCAATTTGAATTTCTTCCTTTTTTTTGCATTTGGAACCGTCAAAATAACCTAAGATATTAAAATTATTATATTTTGAATAATAATATATATCTGCATTACTGGAATAGAAAAGTTTTTTTGTTTCATCAAGTGCAAACACTTTAGAAAATACCAGATATTGTTCTTTATCTTTCAATTGTTGATCATACTTTAAAAAATACCCATTATTTAAGCTAATTTTACTGATATCTTTTGTAATTATAATTTTTTTTCCACTTTTCACATATACATAATTACTCCAATAATCATCATCATCAACAACAACAGTACCGATACCATTAAACAGAGTTGGAGCATATATAAATGAGTTTTCAGGAATATTATTAAACTCATTAGTATTAATAAACCTATTAACAATTTCCCATTTATAATGCGACAATTCCTGTGATTGTGAATAACCAAAATTTGAATAATCTACAGCGAGCCCTATACACGCAATACAAAGACCAATAAACATTAATAAATAATTTTTTAAATAAAAATTATTTATTAATTTTATTAATATAATTAATAAAGTAACAAAAACATAAACAAAAGCAAAAAAAGAAAACAACGTTACTGGCTCAGATAAAAAAACATTGTTTAAAACGATGTTCTGGTAATGTGACGTTAACGACAATAAAACCGGAGGTATAAAAAAATAAGTTATTCCTAAAATTAAATTTAAAATATAGAACTTATAGTTTTTTTCGGGCTTAGTATTTTTTGTAACTATATAAAATAAACTAAAAACAGAAACAAACTTTATAATCCATATAGGTTGAATATTTAAGAGTATGGATCTGTAACCATAAAACATTGTGTTTTTAAACAATTCCATGTTTCCAGCCCATTTATCAAAAATCAACATATACCCAGGAATAGAAGAAACACTAAATTGCCAAATTGTTTTCACAGAATTAATTAAGCTAAATCTACCACTTACCGTAACACCAGCATAACTAGATGATGCAAAATGCTTAACTAAGAAATAAACAAAGAGATATAAAGAAAGTAGTAAAACTTGGAATTTTATTTTATTAATTAAATCCTTAAATCCATTATTTTTATTTAAATTTTTTATCGCCACTGCTATGAAAAACAAAAAATATAAAACATACAATTCATATGTGAACAATGAACACGTATACAAAAACAAACTTAAAAAATTATAATATTTTTTGTTTGTTTCAAGATACTTTATATATAAAATCAATGAAAGAAATAAAAAACTTAATGATCCGGAAAATACATTTGAAAAAACAACTACTCCATTTGGATGCCAACTATTTTGTAAAAAACACAATAATATAAGTAAGGGTATAAATAAAAACATTTTCGAAAAGCCAAAAATCTTTTTTAGTAAAAACGAAAACAGAATTATATCTAAGCTTAAAAATAAAAAATAAACCGTTTTGAAATATATAAAATTATCAAAAATAAACGTAATCCTATACCAGATTGCAATAAAAAAAGTCGATCGACCTAAAGATAAATCAGAAAGAAAGAAATTTCTAATTAAGTCAAAGAAACCTCCACTTCTAGCTAAAATATAAAAATGTAATGAATCAGATTCAACTATCCAAGCTTTAGAAAAATTATCAAAAACAACAAATCCTATTATTAATAATAAAAATAAACCAAAAAGATGGTTTTTCTTTTTAGAAATAATTTTATCGAAATTAAACATACAGTTGCTATTATATATAAAATAGTATTAAAATGAGTGAATTGTTAACCAAAACACGAATATTCTCAAATAAAATATTTAATGAATAAAACATATTTAATTACTGGTTCTTCAGGATTTATTGGTTCAGTTTTATTAAGAAAATTGGTTGACCAAAAAGAAAATGTTCATATCATATTAAGAGAGCAATCAAATACGTGGAGAATCAACGACCTATTGGATAAAGTAACCATATATCACTCAGATCTTTCAAATGTTGTTCAACTCTCAGAAATAGTAGAAAAGATTCATCCAAATATTATTTATCATCTTGCTACAAATGGTGCATATTCTTATCAAAAAGACGCCAATGCTATCATTGAAACTAATATTTTAGGTACCTGGAATTTGCTTCAAGCTTGCAATCAAATCAACTATGACTTATTTGTGAATACTGGCAGTTCCTCTGAATATGGATTTAAAAGCTTTGCTATGAGGGAAACTGACATTGTTGAACCTGCAAGTTATTACGCTGTCACCAAATGTGCTCAAACTTTGCTTTGCAGCCATATAGCTAAACAAGAAAAAAGACCAATCGTTACCATCCGTCCATTTTCAGTTTATGGCCCATATGAAGAGCCGAAAAGATTTTTTCCAACCCTAATGAAATCACTCTTATTTAAAGAAGAAATGAATTTAGTAGCACCAGAAACAGCCCGAGACCAAATTTACATCGACGACATGGTAGATGCTTATCTAAAAATCAATGAACTTAAAAACAATCCAGGAGAATATTTTAATATTGGTACAGGAGTTCAATCAACTATAAAAGAAGTCATTGAAACTGCTATCAAAGTAACTGGTTGCAACACTAATTTTAAATGGGGAAGTATGGAAAACAGAAATTGGGATACCAATAATTGGGTTGCGGATATTTCCAAAGCCAGACAGTTATTAAAATGGATTCCTAAAACTAACCTAGAATCTGGGATAAAGTTAACTTGGGATTGGTTTCAAAATAATCATAAATTTTATTAATATGAAACTTAAAAACGTCAAGTGTTCTATTTGTGGAAGTGAAAAAAAATATAAAATTCTCTATTATAAAAATTTTAGGATTAGCGATCTTAACACAGAAGTCTTTTCTGCCAGACGCTTACCAGATAAAATTCACTATCAATTAGTTAAATGTAAAATTTGCGGACTTGTTCGATCTAATCCAGTTGCAGATAGTAATGTTTTAAGTAAACTATATGAAAAAAGTCTTCTCACTTATGATGATGAAATAAAAAGTCTAACATCTACATATATAAATAGTGTAAAACCAATACTTAAAAAAATACCTAAAAATGCAAAAATTTTAGAGATTGGTTGTGGCAATGGATTTGTCTTAGAAAAGATATATAAACTTGGTTATAAAAATGTATTTGGAGTCGAACCAAGTATTGATGCTGTTAATAAATCTAGTAAATTAATTAAAAAAAATATTAAAATCAACATTCTTAAGCCAGGTTTATTTGAGCCAAAAAGTTTTGATTTCATTTTCTTTTTTCAAACTTTTGACCATATTCCTAATCCAAATGATTATTTAAAAGAATGTTTTAAAATTCTTAAACCTAATGGTTTTATACTTTCGTTTAATCACAACATAGACAGCTTATCTTCCAAAATTCTAGGCGAAAAAAGTCCGATTATTGATATAGAGCATACTTGCCTTTATAGCCCTAAAACTATTAATGTAATTTTCAAAAAAAATGGTTTTAAAACACTTAGAATTTATTCTCCTAAAAACACATTGTCCATAAAGCATCTATTCTGGCTGATGCCGCTTCCTAGGCTTATAAAATTAAAAATATTAAACTCACATTCGAAATATTTAGAGCAACAAATAAATCTAAAATTAGGTAATATCTGTATAGAAGCTCAAAAATGAAAAATAATTTAACTAAAAACCAAAAACAAATTCGCAAAAGACTTTTAGAAATTATATATAAATTCAACGCCTCGCACATCGGTTCTTGCTTAAGTGTTATCGATATTATCGATGCTGTTTATTCCGTAAAAAAAAGAGATGAAAAATTTATACTTTCCAACGGACATGCAGCTAGTGCTTTATACACAGTTCTTGAAAAATATGGCTTTTTAAAAGATCCAGATTTACACGTTTTAGGTGTTCACCCAGACAGAAACCCATCACTTGGTATTGATGTTTCCACTGGCAGTCTTGGACAAGGGTTACCAATAGCGGTTGGAATAGCCTTAGCAAACCGTAATAAAAATGTATATTGTCTAATTTCAGATGGCGAATGTGCAGAAGGAAGCATTTGGGAAAGTTTACGTATTATTCATGATATGAAAGTTAATAATCTAAAAATTATTGCCTCGATAAACGGTTGGGGAGCATATGATCCTGTGTCTTCAAAAGATTTATTAAATCGGTTTAAAGGTTTCGGTTTCAAAATTATCAAAGCTAACGGCCACAATACGAACGAAATTGTCGACAAATTAAAATTAGAAAATACCTCTCCAACAATTATCTTTGCTAAAACATCCTCAGAACAGCTTCACTTCTTAAATGGTCTTGATGCTCATTACTGTACTATGAAAAACACTGATTATGAATTAGCTATGGAGACATTAAAATGATCGACTATAATCAAAATCTAAGACGACGCTTTGCTGATGAAATTTATCAAGCGATGAAAAATGATAAAAGAATTGTCGTTGTTACAGGCGATCTTGGTTATCGAATTTGGGATCAAATTAGAACTGAGTACCCAGATCGATTCTTTAATGTTGGTGCAGCTGAACAATCTCTAATTGGAATCGCCACAGGTCTTTCGCTAGAAGGAAAGCTGCCAATCGTTTTTTCTATCACTCCATTCCTTTTATATCGACCATTCGAGACAATACGAAATTATGTAGATCATGAAAAAACACCAATGATTTTAGTTGGTTCAGGAAGAGATAAAGATTATTCCCATGATGGTTTTTCACATTGGTCAGAAGAGGATGGAGAAGTGATGAAAATATTTAAAAATATAAAATCTGTTTGGCCAGAATCAGCAGATGAAGTCTCAGAATTAGTTCCAAAAATGTTAAATGGAGACCAACCTTGGTATATTAATTTAAAACGTTAATATGAAAACTAAAAAAATCTCCGCCATCATTGCTTGTTACCGAGATGAAAAAGCTATTCCTTTAATGCATGACCGTCTCGAAAAAACATTTCAAAAAATTGGTGTAGATTATGAAATTATATTTATTAATGATGGCAGCCCAGACAATTCAGAGTCAGTTTTAAAAAAAATTGTTGATAAAGATAAACATACAATTGCCGTAACTCATTCTCGAAATTTCAGTTCACAAATGGCATTCACTAGCGGAATGGACATTTCAACTGGAGACGCAATTGTATTTTTAGACGGCGATCTTCAAGATCCTCCAGAAATAATCGAAAAATTTTATAACAAATGGTGTGAAGGATATGACGTTGTTTATGGTGTCAGAACTAAAAGAGAAGCACCATTATTTATGCAATTTGCATATAAACTTTTTTACCGACTTTTCCATAAAATATCTTATATCTCAATTCCGCTTGACGCTGGAGACTTTTCTTTAATCGACAGAAAAGTTGTTGATGTTCTAAAAACATTTCCGGAAAGAGACAGATTTTTAAGAGGATTAAGAGCTTGGGTTGGTTTTAAACAAATTGGTGTTTCGTATGTAAGACCAGAAAGAATGTTTGGCCGAACCACTAATAATTTCTTAAAAAACTTCAATTGGGCAACCAAAGGTATATTTTCTTTTTCTTATGTTCCACTGCAATGGATGACA
The DNA here is from genome assembly GCA_013387215.1 of Patescibacteria group bacterium. Taxonomy (GTDB): domain Bacteria; phylum Patescibacteriota; class Microgenomatia; order UBA12405; family UBA12405; genus WARW01. The sequence continues at coordinate 5,020 of WARW01000022.1, read as the reverse complement.
CTTCTTTCTCTTTTTGTTTTCTTTATTTCCATAATTGGAATGATTTATCAACTATTTATTAGGATTGCTTTTCCCGAATCAACACCAAAAGGAATAACTACTGTATTAATTGCTGTTTTATTTCTCGGATCAATCCAACTTTTAGGAATAAGTATTCTAGGAGAATATATTGGTAAAATTTTTGAAGAAGTAAAACAGAGGCCCAAATATGTCGTTAAACAAATCTACAAAAACAAAAATTAAAATTGGTTTTAGTTTTTTTATCTTCTTATTTATATTTTTTATTTTTCAAAAAATTTTCAATTTTGAAGATTATAATCCAACAGTCATAATTGAAGACAACCAATTTAACAAGATAACCAAAAACGACTTATTGATAGGAGACAGTGTCTCAGGTGAATTTACAGCTAAACATAATAATCTAGGCATAATTTCAGCAAAATTTAATACTCATTTAAGAATTAATAATGATTACCTTCAGTTTAGTATTAAAGAAAAGGGTCAGAAAGATTGGTATTATTCAAATAAATACAAGGCCGATCAATTCCAAAACAATAAATACTTCCCATTTGGTTTTCCTCAAATAAACAACTCAAAAGGTAAAGTGTTTGAAATCGATATTAGATCAGTTTCTGGTACTATTACCGATTCTGTGTCAATTATTCCTGGATCTCATTTTCTTAGTAAATTTAGTTTTTCAAAAGCATACCTACTTCAAAATAAAAAAGAAATTCCCAGCTTTTTATTTTTCAAAATTATATCTTTTGTTAATCACCTCAACTCAATCGATCTTTTATTAATACTAGGAATCACTTTAACACTTATAAAATTTTTGTTTTCAAAATACAGTAAACCTGCCTTAGAATATATTTTCTCTAAAAATATACAAAGTAAATATATAAATCCTCAGCAAAAATTATTTTTATTTTTTATATTATCTTCTTTATTTGTAATCTTATTATCGACTTTTGTTATTTTATTTAAAAAACATACTGAATCAAACGAATGGATAATTTATGAAATATCTAGTCTTGGTGTATTTTTTGGATCAATAATTTTTTATTATTTTTCTCCTAAAATTAGGTATAAAATTTTTAAAAATATCGCAATAGTCTCTTTTTTGATCTTTCTAATATCCACTATAAGCCTTTGGTTCATTTTTGGATTAATAAGTTTTAAATATATTTTTATTATTTTAGGTTTAAGCCTAATCAGCCCCATAGTTTACTTTCGTAAAAATATTCCATTTTTCCTTATCAGTTATGTTTTAAATATATTTCTAGTTTCAAACATAATTTATTTTTTTGTTATGGATGTTGATTGCTATAAAAACTTGTTTTTCATTTTAGTTGGTTTGGTTATCCTACTATTTTTTATATTCAAAAAATATGATTTTATCAAATCTCATTCTACAAGAAATAGATTTTTTACCGCGATTTTTATAATTACCGTCATCAGTTTAATATGCTTTTTTAAACGTGATATTGAATATCATCATTATTCTTTTTACTTAGGACCAGCTTACGAAATTTTACAGGGAAAAAGTATTTTAAATTATTTCCCTTCCCAATATGGTTATTTATCCATTCATTTTGTTTCTGCAATTTTAAGAATTGTGGGTGCTAGTTTTATGTCTTTTCACCTGTTTAATTTAGTTTCATTTATATTCTATTTCTTGGGATTTTCTTTAATATATTTTAAGCTTACAAAAAATTCTTTGCTTATTATTTTATTATCCATAATTACTGCCTTTTTTCAGGGAATTTTTTCAATTTATAGTTCATATCTTCCTCCATCAAGCGGAATGTTGCGTTTTGGTCCTTGCTTATTATTAATAATATCCGTCATATATTTGCCAAAAAAATATAAAATTCCAGCATCTGCAATAATTAGCTCGGTTGCTTTATTCTGGTCTATCGAAACAGCAATTTATGTGATCCCAGCTTGGTTATTTTTTGTTTTATATTTTTATTATCAGCAAAATCATTTTTTCATAAAAAATATTTTCAAAGCTTATACTTTCTTTTCTATCTCTGTCTTATCACTTTTAGCCATTATTTCCTTCTATGAATATACATTAACAAAACAGCTTCCAAATTTTAAAAACTATATTCAATTTGCCTTAACCTATAAAGACGGATTTAGTTCAGAACTAATACCATTAATTGGTAATCACTACATTGCAATCATTATATTATTGTCTGGACTATTGGTTTCAAATTATTTTCTACATAAAAAACATTATGATGTTTTAACTTCTGCATTAGCCTATATATCCATCCAAAATATCGCTTTGTTTAGTTATTTTATTAGTCGATCAAATCAAAATAACATAATCAACATTGCTCCTTTTCTTTTACTCGAATTCTTTATCATTTATAAAGTAATAAAAAACAATTTCAAGATAAATTTATACCCATACCTGTCAGTTCCAATATTAATATTTATTGTTTTCTTCTCAACCCGTTGTTTTCAAAACATTTACGATAACCCAAATAAAGTAGTCCGACCAACTCAGAAACCACCTTTTGCAATACAAAATTATGATTCTATTAAAAATAAATATAATTTCACATCAAACAACGTATTAATAATTAGTAAGGATTATGACAGTCCTATTATTATCGATAATCATATTCATACACAATTACCACTAAACCCTTGTCTAATGACTGTCTTACTGCCTAATTATAAAGAAAAATATATACTTCCAAATTTAAATAAAGTTGAAATAGGCACCACGCTAGTCACTACAAGCGACATGCCTGAACTAACAAATATGATTAAACAGAAATTTACATTAAATCCTGTTGCAACTAAATCCGCTGGAATGTTCGATATTTACACTCTTACTAAATAAATTTTATATTATCTACCTACGGAAGTATATTCAAATCCCATATCTTTCATTTCTTTAGGATTATAAATATTTCTGCTGTCAACAATATTTTTCTTTTTCATCAATGATTTAATCTGCTTTAAATCAATCGATTTAAATTCTGGCCATTCAGTCATAATCACTAAACAATCAGCATCTTTAACAGATTTCATTAAATCATTTTCATAAACAACAGTTTCTCCTAATATTTTCTTGGCTTGCTCCATTGCGATTGGATCAAATACTCTTATCTTTACATCTCGATCTGATAATTGTTTTATGACTGTCAAAGATGGTGCTTCGCGCATATCATCAGTATGTGGTTTAAAAGCCAAACCCCAAATTGTTATATTTTTTTCATGCAAATCATTGCCTAATACTTGCTGTATTTTAGGTAAAAGTGATTGCTTTTGAGCCGTATTCGTATCTTCAACCGCTTCTAAAATATTAAATCTTGTACCTGACTCGTGTGCTATCTGAATTAAACCCTTGACGTCTTTAGGAAAACAACTGCCGCCATAACCTGGTCCTGCATCTAAAAATGCCTTTTTGCCAATTCTTTTATCAAGTCTCATACCCTCAGCTACTTTTGTTACATCAGCACCCAACTTTTCACAAATGTTTGCAACTGAATTTATAAATGATATTTCAGTTGCTAATAAAGCATTAGATGCATACTTAATCATTTCAGCTGTTTTGATATCAGTTATCACCATATCGGTTGATAGGGAAGAATATAATTCGCATAAAACTTTTTCAGCTTTAATTGATGATGATCCGATCACAATTCTGTCTGGATTCATGAAATCATAAACAGCTGTACCTTCTCTTAAAAATTCAGGATTAGATACTACATCAAAATCACCTTTATACAACTCACTTACGATTCTTTTGACACTGTCGCCAGTACCGATTGGAACAGTGGATTTATTAATTATTACTTTATAACCATTCATGTTATTTCCAATACTTTCGGCTGCAGATTTCACATATTCCAAATTTACGCTTCCATCGGCTAGTGGAGGAGTGCCAACAGCAATAAACACTATTTCGGAATTTTTAATTGCTTGAGCAACATCAGTAGTAAAACACAATCGTTTTTGTTTTACATTTTCTCTTACCAATTCTTCTAAACCTTGCTCATAAATCGGCATTATCCCTTTATTAAGAGCCTTAATTTTTGATTTATCAATATCTACTCCTATTACCTCATTACCTAATTCAGACAAACATGTACCAGTAACTAAACCAACATAACCAACACCGATTACTGCTATTTTTTTCATATTGAGCTAATTATACCTAAGATAAACAACTAATTGTATATTTTCTTAAACCTAATAACTGCGATCTTTGTGTTTAAAATATCATACAAAAGTGATGATATTAAAATTAAGAAAACCGACAGAATATTAAGCCAATGGAACCAAAATAATACAAAATATAAAAATAGTATAAATAGGGTTTTAAAGTAAAAAACCCAAGATGTCAGTTTAAATAATCTATGTGACGAGGCTGTAATTGACCCGTAAAGAACGGTTACTAATTGTAAATAAGAAATAATTCCAACTAATATAATATATAAATAATTTATTTCATACTCTGAACCAAATAAAATCATTACCATATAAGTCAAAACAGAAACTCCCAAAACCATCGGTATAAATATAACTCGACACAACTGATCTACTTTATTCAAAATTCTAATTTTATCTTTAAATCGGCCAACTGTCGGGAAAAAAACATTTCCAACGGCAAAATTCAATTGGATTATTAAAACGTTATATGACATTAAATAGGCACTATAGATACCCAATTCCTTGCTCCCCATAAAACCAGACACAAAAAATTTATCAATATTTCCAATTATTAACCAAACTAAAGCTGATCTTAAAGCTACTGTTAAATAACTAAATGAATTTCTAAATACATCTTGGTTCCAATTTCTCAAGCGGCTTTTAACTTTTAGAATATAAAAAATTGTTACTACTAAAGCAGAGACAATAGAAACCCAGATAAAAGTATAATAATTATTTATTTTAAGTATAAAAATTGTAGTCAGTATTAACACGATAAGTAAAATCGACTCAATTAATTTCATTCTGGCTTGGAATTTAAATTTTTTTATCCCTTTTATAAAGT
>WARW01000021.1 GCA_013387215.1 Patescibacteria group bacterium | reverse complement strand
TTTCGGCTCTCTTCCCAATGATTGGCGTGACAATGATGAGAGGAGGAGGCGGGACAAGCATATCGCTTTCTCCTAGCCTGATGGTTTCTGGGCTAACTCTCGCTGTGATTATCGGTGTGATATCAGGAGTAGTACCAGCATACAGGGCTTCAAAACTAAAACCTGTGGATGCTTTGAGATATGAGTAAAGAAAAAGGGTTCCGCTGCAAAAATTTTCTTCTCGCACTTTGAGACCATAATTGGTACCTTTATGTACCATTTTTCTGGGTGATGAGAATGATAAACTATCCTAATTGTAAAGGTTTTCACCGGTTTTGTAAAATAGCCAGATTTTTTGCAACAGAACCAAATTAGCCCTGTTTGAAATCCTTCACTTTGAGGGAGTGAGAGACACCTGTTTGCTCATCAGTTTCAGCTTCTTGATTTCTGAGATGGTTGCCTGAGATTCTTTGTAAATCTTGTCTTCATAATAACTTATTATTTCATCAACCGGAGCGGAAAGAGCATAGATCTGTGTTGGTCGCCCTTTTCCAAGCCTTTTTTCTGAGCGTACACTAACCCAGGACTGATTGTGCATTAACCTTATTGCAAGACTAATTTCAGGTTGCCTTAATCCAGTACTTATTTCAATTTCCTGGGATGAAGCTTCGCCCACATTCATAAGATATGCCATAGTTGTAGCGACATTTCTGGACATCCCGAGAGTTTTTAACGTTTCAATAAAAATAAGGTCGTCTTCATCTAGTACTTTTACTTCAGAATTTTTCATAATAACCTCTGATATTCTAGTTTTATGAATAATTGAAGAATGATAACCATTAATGCTACGACTCTGTCACACAGGAGAAAAAAGGGCTGGGAAGAAGTCATAATATCAAGCATTCACACCATAATTATAACTGTATAAAACGATCAGATATAAAAAACTTACTAAATTTTTGATACTTCACTTACACTTTATGTTTTTTCACTTAAAAAACAGGTTTAAACACTCATTAATCATGAGACAATTGGAGTACCAGGGAATAAAAAAGCATGGTGGAAGTTTTGGTAAATATGGAAGGCATTTAATCAGAATTAACAACTTTTAATACCTTCACATACTAATTTTAAAACTTGCCTTTCAGGTTCACGACAGGTCAAGATATATGAAATAGTTGTTCAGCGCACATTTTATTTCTTATCGGGTATCTCATATGACCTTGTTTTTATAATATGCCGTTTTTCACCTTCTTTGTGTTCTCCCTCTTCCATTTCTTTTCTGAATTCTATGTAATCTCTCTCGACTTCTTCAAGCTTGTTTTCCATTTATGACCTCCGTACAATATTAGCAGGACACACTCTATTTATATATTTTGCAACTATGTTGTATTAAGTTATACCAGTCTGAAGTTCAAAATGGGGCTGTGGTGCAAAAAATCTGGTTTTGTTACAAAATCAGTGTAAACCTTCACAATGAGGAAAGTTAATTGATCTCATTACCTGGAAAATGATACAAAAAGGCGATAATTATAGTATCAAACTGCGGAAATCCATAACCTAAATAAGGATTAAGAATACTCAAAAATGTAAGATCACAGAGGACATTGATAATGAAACCTGTAAAAAGCGGAATTGATTCCATCTCCAAATACCTTCACTCGAAAAAAGAAGTTGGCAGGAGGAAGATTGGACTTTTAGTGGATGGGCCTAATATCCTCCGAAAAGAGTTTGATGTAAATCTCGAGGAAATAAGGGACGTTCTGAAGGACTACGGGAATATCAAGATCGGACGTGTTTTCCTGAACCAATATGCCTCTGAGAAGCTTGTAGAGGCTATTGAAAACCATGGTCTTGAGCCCATCATCTGTTCCAGTGATGTGGACGTGCGCCTCGCAGTGGAGGGCATGGAACTTATCTATAATCCCAACATAGATACCCTTGCAATCGTAACCCGAGATGCGGATTTCAAACCGCTACTGAATAAAGCAAACGAACACGGCAAAGAGACCATTATCTTCGGGGTTGAGCCCGGATTTTCCACGGCACTCAAGAATTCTGCGGATTATGTCATTCTTATGGACAAAAACCGAACGAGTGGTTGTGATGATGAAATTGAAGAGGGAAAACTTGACTTTTTGGAGTAACTAAAAAAGGGTTTATGTCTCTTTTTTGGGATCGCTGCCTTAAACCTGTATTGTCCCTTATAAATCCTGAAACTGGATACTTTTTTCATTACTTTAGTGTACACTCACTTTCCACAGTAAATTTTAGTATATTCACAATTTTTTTTGCAACGGAACCAACTATTGCATTTGGGGCAGTTCATGCAGAAATATAGATTATCATAACAGATAACTATAGTTAAATATCAAAACCAAATTTTTTAGCGGTATGAACTATATTACATGCAATAATATACGCTTAATGTATTAGTAGTAAGATATTAATAACAATACATTATACGTATACTATATGAATAGTTTATCTCATGGGAGATACTGCTGGTGTCAACAAAGTATGCTATTTTAGGTTTACTTAATCAAAAGCCGATGCATGGATATGAGATCAAAAAGGAATTCGAAAAATCAGTAAGTTATATTTGGTCCATCAATGTAGGTCAACTTTATACCCTTCTAAAAAAGATGGAAGGAGAAAACGTAATAGAAAAAAAAGAGGTGCCTCAAGAAAATAAACGAGATAAAAGTGTTTATGAAATCACGGATGCTGGTAGAAATGAGCTGCAAGAATGGTTGTCCAGCCCTATTTTGAACAGACAAACCAAAGATGAATTTTATTTGAAAATGATGTTCTTAACCCAACTTGATAAGGAAAAGGCAAGAAAGTATGTAGATGAACAAATTGAGGTTATGGAAAAACAGACTAAAACTTTTAAAGAAATTGGAATTAACCAGAGCAATAGAATGGATAAATTCATGTTTTTGTTGCTTGAAGCATCAATTATACATTTTGAAGTAGACATCAAGTGGTTAAAAGTATATAAAGAGAGAATGGGTTTATAATGAAGAAGGAAATAGTTTTAGGGTTAAAAGAGATTCTTATAACTGTAATTATGTTTATAGGAATGGCTATTTCATCTGTAATTGTTGGTTTTAATACTTCTCAATCATCGAACAACTCAATAAGTCCAATATTAATTTTCTGTTTTTTAAATACCATTATCCTAACTGTATACATTATTAACTCAAAAATGCGAGGATTAAAGTTAATAGGTACAACTTTCATTATTTTTTGGGGCATCCAGTATTTCATGACGCAAATAGAAACATTGTATTTCGATAGTGCTGTTAAAATGCCACTATTTGATATTCTGCAAGTGGTTTTTATAGGTGCCATAAGTATAACTATTTCTTCTTTATTTGCTGTTTTAATCCTTGGTAAGTTCAAAAAGAAACATACTCTGTTTGATACTAGAAATAATGTAAAATTACAATTTGCTAAATTGTTGCCCAATATAGCTATCCTGTCGTTTTGCTACGTTATTATTTACTTCCTTTTTGGGTATTTTGTTGCATGGCAATTTCCTGATGTGAGAGAGTATTATACTGGAAGCACAGTTATGTTAAATTTTTTTCAGCATATGACAAATCAAATCCAAAGCGACCCAATATTGCCTTTGTTCCAATTGCTTAGAGGTATGTTATGGTCAGGGTTGGCATTGATAATTATTACTTCACTTAATACTAAGGGTTGGAAAACTTACATTATAAATGGACTTTTATTTAGTATACCAATAACTTCACTATTAATGCTTCCAAATGCTTATATGCCATTGCCAGTGCGCCTGGGACATTCTTTTGAACTACTTACTTCGATGTTTACATTTGGAGTTTTATCAGTAATTATTTTTAAAAACGAGCATTTGAATCAAGTAGAAACAAGATATTTACAGACACAACGATGGGCGCAGGAAAACCTATTGAAAAAATGATTTAGACTCCTGTACGAAAAGATTGGGCAGTGGGTTCCGTTGCAAAAAATTCAAAAAAATATGTAAATCCATAAGTAATGAATAAAAATCAAAATATTCAAGGAAAATGTACTAACATTATAAAACTAAACCAAATAATTGATTAATGTATTTGACTTCATTAAGGACGGAGTAAAGATTATTTACTCCGTCCTTTTTTATCATATTCATAGCTTGGTTCCGTTGCAAAAATTTTCTTCTCGCACTTCGAGGCCATAATTGGTACTTTTATGTACCATTTTTCTGGGTGATGAGAATGATTAACTATCCTAATTGTAAAAGTTTTCACCGGTTTTGTAAAATAGTCAGATTTCTTTGCAACGGAACCTTAATAGCTTACTAATTTCTTCAAAAACCAGGAAACAGCTTCCAAGTTCTCTTTTTGTACTCTTCATATTCAGAACCAAAGGCTTCTTGCAATGCCTCTTCTTCAACATGTATGCGGTACTGGTGTACAGTCCAACATACGATAATTACGACTATTGCTCCTAACCAAGTTCCGATCGTTAAGGGAACTCCTGTAAAAGTTAAAAGGCTTCCTGTATAAGCAGGGTGCCTGATATATTTATATGGTCCTTGAGTTACAAGCATTGCTTTTTCACGAATTTGTACCTGTACAGTAAAATGTTTTCCAAGAACCCAGATTGACCATTCACGGAGTAAAATGCCGAACATAAGTAGAATAAGCCCAATGTACTGCAAACCTCCATAAAATATCCCGATCTCAAAACTACGGAACACGAAAACAGTAACTATTGCTACCATGGAAGGTACTACAACAATCAAGTAAGAGCCTTTGTCCTGATTTGTCTTCTGTGAGTTCTTCCAACTCCATATGTTATTAATGAATTCACTCAAAATCCATGTGCAAAAAAGAAACATAAAAGCTGAAGCTACAAATTGAGAAGGAAACCATTGGTCACGAAAAACTGAGTGGTAGTTCAATATAAATGAGGCAAAAGACAACAAACACGCAGCTAAAATCACTATTTGCATATTCTTAGGAATATTACTACCTTGTTTTTTAATCATAGAGATTCTTCCAAAAACACATACGTGGTTAAGCGCTTTCATTGAACGAGCAATAGAGACTTTGCAATATGAATTCATAAATTTACAATACCATGCAACGTTTAACGATTTTCAGAACTTTCTTGTGATTGCGAAAAATGGATACGATTTACGTGAGCATTCATTATTTAACTATCGAAGTCCAGTGGAAATATGAAATTCCTCGGGAGTTTCATTAAGTGTTACTGCAGGAAGTCTGTGGACATGAACACTAGTTGTACTTATAAACAAATATTACAGATATTATACCTATAACAATTCCAGTGGTTACTCCGTCTTTTAAATCGTGAAATAAATATCCTACTAATGTACCAGTAATAAAGCATGTAAAAAAAAATAAAAGTTGCTTTTTATTTTTATTCATTACAGATTTCTCCATGTTATGGGCAGTAATGTGGGATCTCGCATATCGACTCTGCATTCGGGGTTCCGTTGCAAAAATTTTCTTCTCGCACTTTGAAACTATAATGGTACCTTTACGTGCTATTTTTCCGGGTGACGAGAATGATTAACTTTCCTAATTGTGAAGTTTTTTACTGATTTCGTAAAATAATCAGATTTTTTGCAACAGAGCCATTTTTTCTAGAATAATACTAGTTTGCATTTTTTACAGCATATTGATATCCGGGCAAATAGGTAAACATGTTAAAACCGAGTTGTTCGATAGGATCATGAAAGGTTATTCGTTCCCAAGACGGTTTTCTGTATCTTTTTTATTTCATTTGTTAGTGGTTTTAGCGTCCTTTTCTATTTCTTCTTGTTTCCTTTTCTTTCTTATTTTTTCACGCCTTTTTGCCATACATACTGCCAATCCACAGCCTACTCCCGGGAGTATTCCCTGCATTAAATTATGAAACAAGAAGTATCCTAATAATACACATAAAATAAAGGGCGTAATGAAACATAAAAACGGTCTTTTCATTAGAGATTTTTCCATGTTCAACCTTTCCTAACTTAGCTCTTATTCTAGTTTTGGTTCCGTTGCAAAAATATCTGCTAGAGATATAATAAAGTAAAAAGAAATAAAATATAGTAATATGCTCTAGATACGTTTTGTGAGTTTTTTAAGAATGTTTACTGCTATGGTTTATAATAAGCATAATGAGGATTATAATTAAATATGGTACGATAGATTCCACTACAGCTGCAAGAATTATCTCTATAGTACCAAAAGAACTAGGTATAAATAAAATATTATATAAACAAAAAAAGGCAAAGCAGATAATATATAATATTATATAACTTGATTTTTTTATCATAATACCATCTTCAATAAATATTTAAAAGATTGATCAATTACTATATACTTGTTTCCTATAATCGACAATGCTTCTTATAATAATAAAAATATAATCTCAAAAACTATTCCTATTTTCGTTATCAAGAAACATCAAAAAAGTGCCTATGTGTTTCTCATAGGATTTTTGCATTTTATGACCCGGTTGCAGTTCCAAACAAGCATATTTCTATATCATATGTAACAATCGAGAAAACAAACACATAGGCATTTGTGGAAAATTCTGTTAGGAAAAGACAATTTTCTTTATAAAAAACAAGCGATAATATAGGAATTATACTTTCAGTATTACATTTTTCAAAAAAATTTCGTCGATTCTGCATACTGGAGGTAATTTGTAATTTTTCTACTATTTGTGATTTTACAGAAAATTAGGCACATTGCCAAAAATAATGCTGAAAATTGAGGAATTATTCACTGGCCTTGACATTCTTTTTAGGCTATGTAGAAATCCTCAATATTCGGGCAAAAATTAAACTTGACCAGAATTCAAAAAGTATTATCACTTATTGGATGGATTTGCCGATTTCAACCTACTGACAGTGGATTTTATAGGTTTTCTACAGAGCCTTGATTTCCTTTTTATTTTATTACATCTCTAGCAGATATCTTTGCAACAGAACCGATTCACGTACGGTACTGCGAGGGCCTGGGGGTGAAATTCCCCCGGGCTACTTACCCCCCCCTAATCGGAGGATTAATTTCTTCTTTTTTCAAAAGAGTCATGAATGATTTCATCAATGAGAATAAATTGGAAAAACTCGACTAATTAACATCATATTTTTATTAATATTGGATACTTAATTATATTTCTATATATATTATATTGCATGAATGTAATCTTCTGTTGATGCAATTTGGAATATTTTTTCGGATAGGCTCTAAGATGGATCTAACTAAATAACAGCCTTAAAATTGCACCAAATTGAGCAACTGGTTGACGAGTAACACCACCAAAATAAAACCATAATAGGGGGAGAAAACAAATGCAAAAAGAAAGTTTTAACGAACTTCAGAATGCACTTGAAAAGGTAGTATATCCTGCAAATAAGACGAAAATTATCGAAATGTCTAAAAGTCTTAATGCCCCTAGCGAGGCAATAAAAGCACTTGAAAAAATTCCAGACAAGGAATACCAAAGCTCTTCCGATGTCCTCCAGGAATTCAAAGGCATTAAAGGTTTTGCACATCTTTTAGGGATGTGAGATAGGGATATGAGATACTGTTTTTCAAGCGTTAATTATTATCACAAAAGAACCATAGGAAGCATTGAAGCAAAAGAACAAGGTTCGATATGCACATCTGCATCTTGCCTGTATGAATTCACACTTCGCTTTATTTCACTTAGATAACCCTTTAGTACATAGAAAGAGATGAAATAAAAAAATGTAATAATAATTATTTAAATTAATTTATTTATTGAATTTATTTATTGCTCAGAGGGGGTAATGTAGTTACTTAAATTATCTATTCAAAAAATACCAGCTTATAGAGACTTAGCAATCATGTACTTAGACTGGAAGACAAAAGAAGAAATTACCAGGATGTACAAAGCTGATGCTCCAATAATGGATCTCAAGGGCAGGAAACGTGCAACAAAAACGAAGATAAATAAATTTTTTAAAATCATTTATGAATCTCAGAATATTTACTTCGAACAACCAAGGGCAAGAAGCGATAGAGCAATGCTCATATTTTACACCAGTAAGAAAACCCTTATACCAACTACTTCAATTACGCGGGTTCTAGAGGAATTAGAAAAGCAGGGCTGAAACCTTCAAGAAATCACCAAGTAATGAATACAAATCCTTTGTAAAGAAGCTATGAAATCAAAGAGACTTCATATTTGGGGAGCTTCTAGAGTTTCATTTAAATTGCGCTTCTATATTTTTTAATCTGCTTTCGAAATCAGCTAATTTGCTTTCATAATTGTTTATTTTGCTGTTACTAATCTAACCCCACCGAAACTGTGTACAAATTCTTGAAGCTTATCTATAATCATTTCACATGGGATTACGAAGGGTTTATCTGTGATCGTGAGAGTGAGATTATCCGTTCCATCCCATGTGAAATGACCTTTAACTCCGTGTCCTTCCATTTCACCTTCGTTTCCTGAGGGTACATTAATGCCATATTCTGCAAGCTTCTGTCTCATGCTATCAAATACATTTGAATTAACATTGCGAAATGTTATTGGGTCACATCCCATAGTATCTCCTCCTCATATTTTGTAGAGAGTTTCGTTTTCAAATACTCCTCATTATAATATTAATTTTATAATATCACCTTGATCTATATAATATTTGCAGAATATAATGTAAGAATCTCAAAATTCTTGTACTTTTATTATTCAGTTATATTGGGCTGACCCAAAACCCAGAACGGTCTTTGGTTTCAAATTACGGTTAATCTATTGAGTTCCCGATTACGAAAATGGTACTTAAACTTTTACAAGAAATAATATTAATTATAGTTCTAAAATTTTTAGATGTTAATATGAAAAGGAGTATTATTAGAGCCTATTTTTTAGAATCATAATTGCTAACCTGGCAGTGTAATGAAAGTTCTGTAAAATTGGCCTTATTGTTTATGCATAGGTTTTGTTGTAAAACCTGTGCATATTCTCTTTTTTCAGCAAAATTGCTGTAAAGGTGCAGAAACGACCAAACTGTAAAATTTATTAAATTTAAAACTTATTGAATTTTATAAAATGAGTATACAATTGTGCATAGAGCGTTTCTCCACAACTATATATATGAATCATGTGGATATGATTTATAGGACTTACACACTTGTGGTACAAAATCAAGTTCAGTAAACATTGTGGTTTAGAATTACTTTTCAGACAGTTAAAGGCTTAATGCTATTGATTTTTCAGTTCAACTGCGTAAGTCCTAATTTATATCATAAAAGGAGACCACACCAAAATGAGAGAGTTTACTGTCATTATCGAACAGGATGAAGACGGGATTTACATAGCTTCAGTTCCAGAACTTCCAGGATGTCATACCCAGGCTGAAACACTCGACGAATTAAACAAAAGAATAAAAGAAGCAATTGAACTCTATCTTGAAGTCGAAGCAGATAAAGAGGAAGAAAAGCATCTTGATTTCATTGGGATACAGCAAATTAAAGTTGAGGTTTAAATGAGTAAAATATTGCCTCTTCCTGCAAAGAAAGTTGTAAAAGCACTTGAAAATATAGGTTTTGAGCAGGTAAGGCAAAAGGGAAGCCACTTATTTTTACAGCACCCTGACGGAAGAACCACAGTAATCCCGATGCATCCCACCGAAAAAATAGGAAAGGGAATGATCAACAAAATAATAAAAGATGCAAAAATTACACGGGATGAATGGATTGAATTGATAAATAGTCTCATTCTTTTCTGACCGGATTTAAGAATTTAAAAAAAAGGATTTTTGTTATTTTATGGTTTTCGATTACTTTACTATTCCCCATGCAGTCAACTCTTTCTTAATATCCCGTAGTTCATCATCAGAAAACACAAGTCCTTGGTAATGCCTCATGCTTGTTAAACTATCATGTCCTTGCCTAAGACAGACTGCAGATTCAATTATTCCTGCTGCAATCATCCAGGACTCCAATGTTTTTCTTGTGGTCTTTACTGAAAGTCCGTAAGGGTTGATACCTGCAGCAACAGCCCATCTTTGAAGGTTCTTATTCCAAGTAGTTTCTTGTGGAGGCCTGTTAGCCTGCCAGAAATCCCGTAAAAGGTAAGAAAACATTGAAGGCAGAGGATGAATTGTTCTCTCTAACTGTCTCCTCTTTTGCTTCTTTTGAGCTGATTCAGGTAAATGGATCAGATTCCTTTTTTCATTGTACCATTCCTTGTGCTCATAAAGTCTCAGGACTTCGATATACCTCATACCAGTTATGAGCAGAATATCCAAAATTGTTTTGTGGGCTTCTTTTGGAATTACTGTTTTTAGTGCCTCATAATCCTTAGTGGTCAGGATTCTTATGTCTTTAACATAAAGGTGCAAAACTTCCGGGTCCCTTTCATAAACTTGTTTAGGGTATTTCATAGCTATAAGTATACACAGTTTTTATTTAAATCTGTGTATTTCAGGCTATTTTTGCCCTGTTTTTGGGTCAAAATTGGGTCAAAAATGGCAAAAATACACAGATTTTACCACAAAATCTGTGTATTTTAAATTGGAAATTGGGTATTTTTACATATTCCGCCAAAAAGGAGAATAACATCATCCGTATTTGAATTAAGTTATAATGAAATGTTACTGGTTCCGTTGCAAAAATTTTCTTCTCGCACTTTGAGACTATAATTGGTACGGTTCCGTTGCAAAAACATCTGCTAGAGATATAATAAAGTAAAAAGAAATAAAACGTAGTAATATGCTCTCTAATTCCTTTAAATGGAAGCACTTTGTAGGTGAAATTATCTTATTGAATGT
>WARW01000020.1 GCA_013387215.1 Patescibacteria group bacterium | reverse complement strand
TTAGTTTGGGTGCAGTTCCTGAACTTACAACCATGTCTTATTTAGGGATAGATCATGAAGAATTTGAAAAGGATATCAAAAATAGTTTGAAAGTAGATTTAAAACAATATTTTGGTGATCAGTTGAATAGAAATGATTTTATTGTGACATTACCAGGACGTATTACGCAAAATAAAGGTATTCTTGAGGCGATAGAAGCATTAAGTATTATTAATAAAACAAGATCTGTAAAGTTATTGTTAACCAATATAGTTTCTCCATTTAATCCTGAGTTTGGTAAATTAATAATGTCAAAGGCAACAGAGCTTTGTATTGCGGATAAAATGATAATTCCTAAAAAAATAATACCTCGTAATCATATGGCAGCGATTTATGGTCGTTCGAATATTGTAATTACTCCTTCATACTATGAAGGTCTTGGTCTTACTGCCATAGAAGCTCTTAAAGTAGGTAGACCATTAATTGCGACAAAAGTTAGTGGTTTGGATGAAATAATTGTAAATGAAAGAAATTGTTTAGCGATACCTCCAAGAGATTCCAAGTCTTTGTCAAATGCGATCATAAGATTATTTGATAACATCAACCTTGCAAAAAGAATATCTAAAAATGGGCCTGAAAGTGTAAAAAAATTCGATATTAAATTACATGTAGATGCTTTGGAAAAAATATATAGAGAAGAATTATGGAAACATTAACTGGTTTTATACCCGCTGGTGGTATTGGTAGTCGATTAAATCCTCATACATTGGAAAAACCAAAACCTTTGCTTATTATGGGAAATAATAAAAGATGCCTGATAGATTTTTCACTGAATGCATGTATTAATAATTGTGATCATGTATTAATGACAACTTGTTACCAATCGGAAAAAATTGAAAAATATGTGGCGGATATCCCAAAAGTTAGAGTTTTGAGGGACAGAGAGGTAGTAGGTAATGCTGGTTCTTTACTTGAACACTATGAAGAATTATCCCAGGAAGATTCAGAAGGAGACTTCCTGATTATTCCTAGTGATTGTGTTTATAATAATTTTTCTTTAGCAGATTTTTGGAAACATCATCGTGCTTCTGGTTCAGATGTAACCTTAATGGTAGTTCCACCTAAAACATATGGAGAATATGTAGTAGTCAGAGGTGAAAAGCCTCAAGAAATTATTTTTAAACCTAATTATGATTGTATGAGCACAACAGGAATTTATGTGGTTAAGAATAAGTATATATTAGAATGGATGTATAGAAAGAATAAAAAAAATTGGAAAGGTGAACAATTAAATTTAACTAAGGATATTATTCATCCAGCTGTTTATAACGACGATGTTAGTATCTTTCGGTTGCCTGAAAATGGTTATTGGGATGATGCTGGAACAATTTTTCGTTATCATCAAAACAATATGAAAATTAGTTGCAATCAAAATGTAATTGATGTTGATGCAAAGGTTGGTGAGAAATCACAGCTGCAACGTTGTGTTGTTTTGGGAAAAACTGAAATAAGCGGACTAAATATACAAGATGCAATAATATCCACAAGAGGATCTGGTTGCAATCGTGAACTGGTTGTTACAAAATTATTTAATTGAAAATGATAATATGTGGAAAAAATTAGGAACTAAAATTCTTTTTAAGCATCCCCGTATTACTTTAGTTGAAGATAAAATAAAATTACAAAATGGAAATATTGTTCCATATTTGAGGTTTATTGAAAATAATATAGCTAGTGTTACGATAATTTGTTTTCAGGATGATTTAGTTCTTGTTCAAAGTGAATATTCATATCCGACAGGTGAAATTTTATATCAATTTCCTGGTGGAAAAGTTGAGAAAAATGAGAATATTAAAAAGGCAGCAAAAAGGGAAATACTTGAAGAATCTGGGATTAATATAAAACATATAAGTGAAATTGGATGGTATTATGTTAATAATCGGCGTAGTGATTTAAAAATGCACGTATTTCTTTCTCAAGATTTTACTTTTTGTAAAAAGAAAGGTGGAGATGAAGAAGAAGATATTAGTTCAGAGTGGTTATCAATTGCAAAAATAGATAAATTAATTACTAATGGAAAAATAGTAAATTTTTCTTTTCTTGCAGCTTGGAGTTTATTTAAAAATAGAAAGTAAGCTATAATCTTAGTGTTTTCGATTGAAAAGTATTTTGAAAAAGACAGACCTTCTCTTTCGAAATCCATTGAAAAATACGAGAAATAGCTATTCTTTTTCAGCTTCAGGATCTCCAACCATTTCTTGTAGTTTTTGGAGAATAAAATCGGTTGAACTTAAATTTCCAAAGCGAGGTTGAGGAATATCACCGGCTCTGCCGCCGGCAGCTCTAGAAATAACAGAAGTGGCAACGCCAAGCGTTTCAGGTAAATCATTCATGTTAATTCCCCTCTTTTTGAGGGTCATTAAATTTTGTTGAATTTCTTGGGCTTTTTCTTGCAATACAAACCGATTGTCTCGCCTGATTCTTCCGCCCATGATTTGATGGTATGTTTCTTTATGATCCACTTTGATATTATATCAATTCGTTTCACTAGTGATTTAGCTTGTGCTATTATTAAACCATGAAAATTAAAGGAAGCTCGGTTAAAAAAGTAATTCTCATATTAGCTCTTGTTACATTATTACTTTCTGGATTAGTGCCGTTCTTTTCGGTGTTAATGCGATGAAGCAAAAAATCAAAGATAGCTTGATTAGAATAAAAAATTGGTCTATATTGATGTGGAGCAAGCTAATGACAAGAGTTTCAAACGTAAAAATAGATTTTAGAAGCAAAAGGTTTTGGTATAGATTTTTTATGGGATTGTTGGGTTTGATGATGGTGGGAATTGTGATGACAGTGATAGTTTTTGTGTTTTATTCCAAAGACCTGCCTACTCCTTCCAAAGTTGTGAGGCATGATGGTTTTTCATCAAAGATTTACGACCGAAATGGAAAACTTTTATATGACGTGTATAAAGATGCAAAAAGGACACCAGTGGAATGGCCAGATCTGCCAGAAAATTTGAGAAAGGCAACAATTGCTGTGGAAGATAAGGAATTTTATAATCACCAAGGATTTGACCCATTGGCTCCACTTAGAATTGTCAAAAACGTTTTTTATTTTCACAAACTAACCGGAGGTTCAACTTTAACCCAACAATTGGTTAAAAATGTTTTATTAACTTCAGATGTAACTATTACCCGTAAAATTAAAGAATTTATTTTGTCAGTCCAGATTGAGGCCAAATATAAAAAAGATGATATTTTATTAATGTATTTAAATGAAGCTCCATATGGTGGAGCTGCTTGGGGTGTGGGGACAGCTTCAATTCAATATTTTAATAAACCAGTAAAAGATCTGGATTTGGCAGAATGCGCTATTTTGGCTGGTTTACCACAAAGACCAAATGTTTTTTCACCTTTTTCCAAAACTCCAACGGCGTATATTGCCAGAACTCAACACGTGTTGGCCAGAATGGTGGAAGATGGAGATATTAGTCAGGAAGCAGCCGATAAAGCTTTTGAAGAAGTAAAGACATATAAATTCAATGGTTCTAAATCAACAATGCTGGCACCTCATTTCGTGTTGTGGATAAAGGATCAATTGTCAAAGAAATATGGTGAAAATGTTGTTGAAGGCGGCGGTTTAAAAGTAACCACAACTCTCGATTTGGATTTACAGACCCAAGCGGAAACAATCATGGCAGATGAAGTGAATAAGGCAGAAAAATTAGGTATCAGCAACGGTGCAGCATTAATGGCTGACCCAACTAACGGCCAAATTTTAGCGATGGTTGGTTCGAGAGATTATAATTCCGATAAAACTGACGGCAAATTTAATGTGGTAACTCAAGGATTTCGACAACCTGGATCATCGATTAAGCCGGTAACATATTTGGCAGCAATCAAAAAAGGCTATACAGCCAGCAGTTTAATAATGGATACCCCAGTCACCTTCCCTGGCGGTCAGGGACAAAAAGACTACAATCCGCAAAATTATACTGGCAAATACAATGGTCCAATGAATATTAGAACTGCTCTAGGAAATTCAATAAACACCACAGCAGTAAAAATGTTAGCGATAGTTGGATTGAAAAATATGTTGACCTTGGCAAATGATATGGGGTTAACATCTTTAGCTCCAACTGATGAAAATATGGCTAGATTTGGATTATCAGTAACTTTGGGCGGCGGCGAAGTTAAAATGATTGATTTGGCTGGAGCCTATTCTGGTTTTGCAAATGGCGGTGAAAGCATGAAACTAAATGGAATTTTAAAAGTAGAAGATATGAACGGCAGAGTTTTGGAAGAATTCAAAGTTCCTGACGGCAAAAAAGCTATGACTCCTCAAGAAGCATTTATTATTTCCAATATCTTGCAAGACAACAGTGCCCGCTCATTAACTTTCGGTGCTGTAAACGGTTTACAAATTCCCGGCTATCAAGTGGCAGTAAAAACCGGAACTACCAATGATAAAAGAGATAACTGGACAATCGGCTGGACACCAAATTTGATTACTGCAGTCTGGGTCGGAAATAATGATAACTCTCCAATGGGAAAGATTGCTTCGGGTGTGTCTGGTGCTTCTCCAATTTGGAAAAGATTAATGCAATATGAGATTCCAAAAAGACCAAAACAGGATTTTCCAATTCCCGACAAGATTGTAAGTATGGATGTGGATACTATTTCAGGATATGCAGCTCATGATGGATTTCCATCAAGAACCGATTACTTTATTGATGGCACTCAACCGATTACCCCAGATCCAATCCATGTAAAACTAAAAGTTTGTAAAGGCTCAAACGGTTTAGCTCCACCTGAGGATGTTAATAATAATAATTTTGACTCAAAAGAATATTTAATTTTCAAGGAAGACGACCCAGTTTCTACCGATGGAATTAACCGCTGGCAGCTTGGAATTGATCAATGGAAATCAACTCAAAGCAACAAAGATATTTATAATCCTCCTGGCGGCTATTGCCGAAACGGCGGTATGGTGTCGATTAACTTTTCAAGTCCAAGCGATCAATCAACTGTCGGCAGTTCATTTGATGTAAAAATATCTAGTAATTCAGTCAACAAATTGACCAATGTTACTTTGAGTGTTGATGGACAAGACAAACAGACTTGGACCGACAAACCTTATGAAACAAACTTAAATTTATCCGATGGTCCTCACACATTGAAGGTTAGAGGCACTGATAAAGACGGCAACAGCCAACAAAGCGAAATTAAGATTGGAGTTAATACCCCCTGGAACGGAAATCCAACACCTACTCCAACTTCAGCACCATCTCCTACTTTGGTGCCATCATTAACTCCAAGTCCGTCGGCCGGCCAAACCTAAGCAAGTTCTTCCCTATCCTTCCGGCAAAGCTAATTTGGGTGTTAAATTAGCAGAGTTGATGTTTGACTGCTAATATGTATTATTTACACATGTATGCATCATAAATGGTCGATATATATCAAAATAATGCAAAATATTTTTTTAGTTTTTGAGACCAAAAGATTTTAAGTGAATGTCTTTGGCGGTTTTATCGTCGATATTAAAATAGGAAGCTCGGAAAGTGTAGCGGAATTGGTTTGATTTTGTATCTTTGTAAATGTCAGTAATAATAAGCTGCCACAAATATTTATCGCCAATGATTTCACTATAATGTTTGATCAATTCAACTGGATCTTTTTCATCAGAAAAAGAAACGTTAGCATCGAGAGTGATAATTTGAGAAGTTAATTCGTAGGCTTTAAAGTTTTTAACTTGTGGAGCGTAGGAATTAGGCTTTGGTAAATCGTCTAAAATTATTTCAACATATTTTTTATCTACAATTTTTCCTTTTATTCCTAGTTTTTCTAAATCAGAAACTAAGTTTTCGGCTTTTGAGTTGTAAATACCTAAAGAATTCTTTTCGATATACTTATCCCCTTCTTGAAAAAAGATTTTACCAATTTCAAAGAATTGAGTGGAGAATAATTTGAGGCGCTCGTATTGATCCTGCTGTTCTTGAAGTGAGGGAATTAAACTTTGGCGAAGATAAATTGATTCGGTGTTGATGCTGTTTTGAGTGGTGATGACAGTTTTTGGGTCAACCGGTTTGCTAACGAGCGGCCAAGTTAAGACTTCATCATAACCAAGATCAACTAATTTGTCTTTTAGCTCGTCGATAAGATAAATTTCTTTAGGAGTAATGTCGGTGACATCTTTAAAAGCTAAAGGTTCGGTGATAGGAATATTTTGATAACCAAAAAATCTGACGACTTCTTCAACCAAGTCAGCTTCCATGGTGATGTCGGGACGAATTGATGGCGGTGTGACTAAAAATAATTCACCAGTCTTTTCAATTTTGCAGCCAAGGCGATTGAGAACATCTAAAACAAAATCAATGGGAATGTTGATGCCAGAGGTGATGCTTGGTTTTTGAGCGTTAAATTCGATTTGAGGAATTTCTGGTTTGACTAAATATTTTTCAAAAAGATTACTAGTTATTTGTCCTGAGCCAAGATCGATAATTAAATTAATTAATTGATCAAAAGCCATTGGAATAGTTTCGGTGTCTAGATCCTTTTCTAGACGAATGCTGGCTTCAGTAACAGTTTTTAGCGAGCGAGAGTCTTTACGCACTCTGGAGCGGTTGTAGATGGCCATTTCAACGATAATTTCTTGAGTGTTTGAGTCGATACCAGAATTATTGCCGCCAATAAAACTTAAACTGAGGGCATCTTTTTGATTGCTAATTAAAAGCGTTTCCTTGTTTAGGTCTAAGATTGAACCATCTAGAGAAGTAAATTTATCAAAACGATTATTGTTGTTTTCCCAGATCAAATATGGAGTGGTTTTAGCAGTATCGAAAGCGTGGCTTGGAATGCCGTAAAAAAGCATAATGTAGTTGGTAGCATCAACAATATTGTTAATCGAATTTATGCCGTGTAGACTTAAAACTTTTTTTAGCCACTCAGGTGAATCAGCAACTTTGATGTTTGAAAGTTTTAAAGCTAAAACTCTTTTGACATCATTAGATTTAATTTCGATAGGAATATCCAGATTTTCCAAAGTTTTTGGCAAAGTGATTTGGGGAACAAGCAAAGGAATATTGTAGTAAACACCCAAATCTTTGGCGATTCCAAAATATCCTAAACAGTCGCCGCGATTAACTTTAATATCGAGATCGAAAACGATTTCGTTTTCAATTTCTTCAAAATAATTAGTGAAGTGACCAATCATGGTCAAATCATCTCGAAGTTTTTGAGGAACGACATTTAAATCTGGCAGCAGTTTTTGGAGTTGAGAATAAATTAGTTTCATAGTTCGTTTGGTTTATAGGCTAAATTGCCACCCATTAAAGTGCGGATATCTTTAATATTTTTTTGAGCCATGGTCCAACGATCAAGACCCATACCAAAAGCAAAACCACTCCAAATGTTTGGATCAATGCCAGCACTTTTTAAAACTTTAGGATGAATCATGCCAGAACCGCCCATTTCAATCCAGCCGGCGTATTTGCAAATTGGACAACCCTTACCGTGACAATTAAAACATTGCATGTCTGGACCAACACCAGGTTCAACTTCTGGATAATATTTAGCCCGGTAGCGGACAACAACCTCTGGACCATAAAGAGTTTTAAACATTAAATCCATGGTACTTATCAAATCTTTCATGGTTAAGCCCTTATCGACAACAACGGCCTGATATTGATGAAAAACAAAATGATTAGAACGATTGACTTTTTCATTACGATAAACGCTTCCCGGAAAAGCAGCTCGAATCGGAAGGTCGCCACTTTTGGCTTTTAAAAGGTAGGATTCGATGGTTGAGGTTTGAGTTCGCAAAAGATATTCAGGCTCTTTGATGTAAATGGAATCCTGCATGTCTCGAGCGGGATGATTTTTAGGAACATTGAGGCGTTCAAAATTAAATTCATCAGTAACGATTTCAGGACTGTTGTACACAGAAAATCCAAGTTTTTTAAAAAGAGCGTTAAGCTGTCTTTCGGTTTGGGTGACAGGATGAAGATGGCCAATTTTAGGCAAAGCTTTAATATTTTCTTGATTTTCAACTTTGGTTTTAACGGTTTTTTCAACTTTTTGAGATTGAAGAGCCATTAATCTTTCCAGTTCGTTTTTGATAACATTAAGATTTTGTCCGTAAGATCGGCGATCTTGTGGTTCAATGTCCTTCATTTTAGTGAAAAGATCATTAAAAAGTCCATTGCGGCCAAAGAGTTCGATTCGGGTGGTCTCTAAATCTTTATCGGTGACGATTTGAGCTATTTTTTCTTGATACTGATTTAATATTTGTTCTAATTTTTGGTCCATAGTACTTACAAATTATAGATTATTCTAACAAAAAAGCTCCCTTTCGGGAGCTTTAAAAATCATCTAAAGTCCCTATCTTATTTTTTAAAAAAGAAAAAGAAAGGGATTAAATTAATCATTTTATTTATTTGACTGATTCGACTACAGCTTTGAAAGCTTCAGTATTATTAACAGCAAAGTCAGCTAAAATCTTTCGGTCTAAAGCAATATTTTTGTTTTTAAGCAATTTAATAAAAACGGAATATTTAATTTCAAAAGGTTTTAAAGCAGCATTGATTCTGACAATCCAAAGTTGTCTTAAATCACGTCGGCGAAGTCTGCGACCAACAAAGGCATATTTGCCAGCGTGTTTGACAGCTTCGTGAGCAACTTTAAATCTCTTGTGACGAGTCATCCAAAAACCTTTTGCGGCTTTTAAGACTTTTTTGTGTGCAGCTCGTCGGACTGTTCCTGTTTTAACTCTCATGTTATTTAGTTATTAAAATTTAAGCTTGACCTAATAATTTTTTGACTTTGATTGCAAATCTACCTAAGACTAATTGTTTGCCTTTAATACGGCGAAGTTGCTTTTTGCTCTTTTTGCGTCGTAAATGACGATTAAAAGAAGACATACGTAAGACTTTACCAGTCTTGGTAATTTCGAATCTGTTAGAAACAGATTTTCTGATTTTTAGTTTTTTACTTTGTTTCTTCATTGTTAGTAACTCCTTTCTTTCTGGATGGAGTAAAGGTAAGAATTAATCTTCTTGCAATTAATTTTGCATCGCCTTCAGCGACAGCTTGATCTTTTAAATCGGTTTTAAACTTTGTTATCAAATTGTGACCAAATTCCTGATGACTCATTTGACGACCTTGGAATTTTATACTTAATTTGATTTTATTTCCAGTAGCTAAAAATTTTTGGGCTCGTTTTAGGCGTGTTTCGTAATCTCCTTGACCAATAAAAGGGGTCATTTGGATTTCTTTCATCTCGCCGCCTTTGACTCCTTTCTTTTCGGCTTTAAGTTTTTTCGATTCCTGATATTTGAATTTAGAAAAACTAATGAGTTTAACTACCGGTGGAACAGCATTTCCCGCAACTTCCACTAAATCTAGACCTGATTCTTGGGCTCGTGAACGAGCTTCAGAAAGAGACATCACATCAATTTGTTTGCCATGTTCATCTAAAAGACGAATGGTTGGCGCAGTAATATAATGATTGATCTTGTAGAATTTGTGATTAGTGTTCGATTTAAAACTACTCAAGATTGTGTTTTTTTTAAATAATTAATAATGCCTATTTTATCAAATTTAAGCTCTTTTGAGCAATTTGGTTTTTGATTTGGCTAATAAAGTCTTGAGGAGACATGACACCTAAATCTTGACCGTCACGCTGACGGACAGAAACAGTGTTATTTTCCACTTCCCTACCCCCAAGAACTAGGATATAAGGAATTTTGTCTCCAGCTGCAGTTCTAATCTTATTCTGCATGGTTTCAGACTTGTCATCAATTTCAAAACGAATATTTTCTTTTTGCAACATTTTGCCTAATTTTTGAGCATATTCGAGTTGATTGTCGGTAATAGGAATAATTTTGATTTGGGTTGGAGATAGCCAGGTTGGGAAAGCACCAGCGAAATGCTCCAATAAAATCATCATAAATCTTTCCGGGGAACCAACTATGGCCCGATGCAACATTACAGGACGTTGTTTGGTGCCGTCGGCAGCGGTGTATTCCAATCCAAAGCGTTCAGGCATGACGAAATCGATTTGAACTGTGGATAATTGCCATTCGCGACCAAGGGCATCAGTGGCAATCAAATCCATTTTAGGTGCATAAAAAGCAGCCTCACCGGGTCCATCAAAGTATTCAATTCCGTTTCTTTCCATGATTTCTACAGCCCATTTTTCAACTTTATCCCAGGTTTTGGGATCGCCCAAATATTTTTCTGGATGTTCAGGATCACGCGTAGATAGGCGATATTTGTATTTTAAACCAAAAGTATTCATGATTTCTTTGGTCATTTTTAGAGCCATATCAATTTCGGCATCAACTTGGTCTTCCCGGCAAAAAATATGACAATCATCTTGAGAAAAGGCCCGTACTCTAGCTAAACCATTAAGTTCTCCGGGTTTTTCGTCACGATAGAGCATGGCAAAATCAGAAAAACGTAAAGGTAAATCACGATAGCTATGGGGTTGGGCGGCAAATATTTGAGTGTGTTGAGGACAATTCATGGGTTTTAAAAAAAACTCTTCATCGGAATAATTGCTGACAACCCGAAACATACTGTCTTTGTATTTGTCGTAATGTCCTGAGGTTTGGAATAATTTAGCTTTGGCAATTTGGGGTGTCCAAACTTGGGTATAGCCGCCAGCTGACTGAATCGATTCAACGTAATTATTAATCGACAATCTTATGAAAGCTCCTTTTGGAGTGTAAAGAGGCAAACCGCTGCCGATGAGTTCGGAAAAAGTGAAAAGACCTAATTCTTTGCCAAGTTTGCGGTGATCGCGTTTTTTAGCTTCTTCAAGAGTTTTGGTGAATTGTTCCAAATCTTCTTTTGATTCGAAAGCAGTTCCGTAAATGCGGGTTAACATTTTATTTTTTTCATCGCCGTGCCAATAAGCACCAGCAATGGAAAGAAGTTTGAAAGCTTTGATTTGTTTGGTATAGCGGACATGAGGACCAGCACAAAGATCGACAAACTGATCACCAGTTGAATAAATAGTAATCACTTCTCCCCTATCTTGGATGGAATTTAACCATTCCATTTTGTAGGGATTGTCTTTGAAAAGTTCTTTGGCTTCGTCAAGACTAATTTCTTTGCGAGTAATAGGCAAATTTTCTTTGATGATTTTTGCCATTTCAGCTTCAATTTTTGGAAAATCTTCTTCGCTTACTTTGAAACCATCAAGAGGTTCAAAATCGAAATAGAAACCATCATCTGTGGCTGGACCCATGGCCATCAAAAATTTATTAGGGTAAAGCCTTAACATGGCTTGGGTTAAGACGTGTTCGGCTGAATGACGAATATTGTGCAAATTTTGTTTTTGATCAATTATTTGTTCTGACATATTAAATAAAAGTTTATTGAAATATTTTAACAGGAAAACGGGATTAAGCCCAATAAAGTCACAAAAATTTATGCCCTATTGGGCAATGTAGTCGACAAAATAGAAAATGCAATTATGTTCTTCACGATTTTGTTAGTATAGCATGATTATTTACTTGTATTTAACGCTAAAACCCCAAGATTTATGTAGCACAGGCTACTACTTGGGGTGAATGAGTTTGGTCCGTCTGGTATGGGGAAGGTTTTTTAAAAATAAGAAAGACGGATAACGTTTAGGACAGCCCCCCAGGAGTAGAAGATGATTGCGAGCAGGACGGCGCCAGCAAAAACAAAGACGGCTGTAATGAATCTTTCTAAAAGAACCGCAAAGATTTCTGGGTCATTCAGATGATTAATTACAGTGGTAATCAGAATAATAATGATGGCGATGATGGTGAGCGGGATACTTAGAACTCCCAGCCACATTAAAGCTGTTGAAGCGATAAACAAGAGAGTATCCATTTTATCCTTTCTGTTGGTAGAGGCTGCTAGTTAAAGAGCTTAGTAACTTGATGGGTAAAACCGCGGTTGGTTTGGATTAAGTTGCTATATAAAATTATATCAGAATGTATCTTATCGTACTATCAAGCGATCATCAAAAGGGCGCCGATAACTAGAAATCCAAGTCCAAAAAAGTTTTTTAGATGAAGCGATTCTTGAAGAAAAAAGAAGGAGATTAAGACAATAAATACAATACTGGTGCGATCAATAGCCGCAACTTTTGAAGGTGAACCGAGTTTTAATGCTAAAAAGTAAAAGAGCCAGGAAGTGGCGCCAGCAATGCCAGAAAGAGCAATATATATCCAGTCTTTTGAACCTAAGTTGGAAATTGAAGTAGAATCGATTTTCTTGGAAATAAAGCCAATAACGACTAAAAATAGAGCCATAATTGCGGCTCTAATTATGGTGGCTAGGGTTGAATCAACTTTTTGCAGACCAATTTTGGCAAAAATGGTAACAAAAGCAGCGGAAATTGCAGAAATTAGAGCATAGATTAACCACATGCTTTGATTATAGGGAGATTTTTGGAAAAGTGTGAATTGTGAGTCTAAGAGGACTCGAACCTCTGACCTCTTCGATGTCAACGAAGCGCTCTAACCAACTGAGCTATAGACTCTTAATAGGACTACTAACTTGGATAGTTGGAAGTATAACCTAAACTTAGCGTTAAAAAAAGGATTAATTTGCAGATCGAGAGGCTGTGTGTTCACTGCTGAAAAGATATTGCTCTCCACCGCTTTTCTTATTTTTGACATTTCCCCAGAAAGCGTTGTGTTTTTGTTTCTTTTTTCGGGCACAATCAAGCCAAATACCTGCCTGATTAATATTGAGAGTGAAGTTGACGATTAATCTCTTAAGTCTTTGAAGAACATTAACTTGATACTCGTTTACTTCTGTAACTGGCTCCATGGCTATAATTTCAATATTTTCATCAAGGTTTTCAGCAGATTTTACCAGTTTTTGGATTTCTTCTCTTAAAGCATCAATACTTTTTTTGAGTTCTTCTTGTTCTTTTTGGATTAAAAGTTCCTGTTCCTTTTGAAGGTGGCTGGGTCCAAAGAATTCTTTATTCCAAGTAGATTCAACTTTTTTGGGAGTATTGTTGACTTCAACTGTCTGGCCAAGGTTCAAAATACCCTTTAGACTGAATTTTGGGGATTTATCGGTACTTTGAGAAGAAGAGTATTCACTTTGAGATTTAAAAATCTCATTGTTAAAGCCGCTTTTATTGTATTTGTTATTTTTTGGATCGGGTTTGACTCCAAAACCACCTGCCATAATGCGTAATTATAGCAGAGCAATATGTGGAAATCTATAAAAATTAGGTAAGATTAGAGCTTCTTTAAGTATTCAAAAACCTTTTGTTGAATCAAAAGATAGTAAACGAAGTTAAGATTAGACGATAAGTTTGGATTTTGACCAACTATTTCATTAATTTCTTTTTCAGAAACTTCAATTTTTTGAGATTCAGCAACTTTAGAAATAGCAAGGTTTATAGTCCACTCTTTTTCGATTTGAGTTTTAAGAGTTTCTTTGTATTGTTCTAAAGTTTGGTTTTTGCTTTTTAAATATTGAGCAACGGTTAAACCAACTTGCTCAGCCTGTTCAACTAAATGACTCAAATGATGTTCGATGTCGCTGTTGACTAAAATGTCAGGCAATTTTACTTTGCTGTTTTTGACCAAGATATCGATAGTTTCGTCAATTTTTTTATTTCCAGCTTCAGCAGTCTCTTTTTCAGGTTTTTCGGCATTAATTTTTTTGATTTCAGTCACGTATTTTTCATTTAATTCCAAATCTGGAAGTTCACAGGAAGTTAAATCGATTTCCCAATCTTTATCAAAAGAAGCTGGAGGATTTTTAAAATCAACTATAGGTTGAATAATTGGTTTTAAGTCGTTTGCCTTAACTTCTTCAGTGTAGGCTTTGGAAATAAGTCTGGAAGCAACATCTTCAACGATGTGTTCTTTATTTATTTGTTGTTCAACAACATCCAGAGGCACTTTACCTTTTCTAAAGCCCTTGGTTTCGAATTCGTTTTGAACATGTTTAATAGCCTCTTGGTATTCTCTTAAAACATCATCTTTTTTGATGGTGATATGAAGAGTAAAGGTCTTATCAGCCGTCTTTTGGAAATTTTTTTCGTTTGTTTTCATAAGTAGGTCTATGATAACATGATACTTGAGTGATACAAAAACTGGTATTTAAAACTAGCCGGCTAGTATTTTTGGCGGTTTTTATGGTATTGTCTAGCTCAGTTTTGATTGGTGAAATCGTTTTTTTGTCTAAGGTTCCAACTAAAAATGTAGTACTTGGAACCAATGTAACTCAGTCGGGAGATGTAAATAAAGTTCTGATTACTGATGCTAATAATAGTGAAAAAAGTAATATTGAAATGACTTCTAGGGTAGCTGGAGACGATGCCAGACCAGTAATAATCAAAAAATATTTGGAGAGATATAATTCTCCTTTACTCCCCTATTCTGATTTGATTTTTCAATTGTCCCAAAATTATGGATATGAATATTATTGGATTGTGGCTATTGCCCAACAAGAATCAAATTTGTGTAAAGTAATTCCAGAAAACTCTCATAATTGCTGGGGATATGGAATTAATAAGGCGGGAACATTAAAGTTTGATAATTATGAGCTAGCGCTTAGAAGCTATGCTGAGTATTTAAAACGAGAATATTTTGACAAAGGCTACACTACACCAGAACAGATAATGAAGAAGTATTGTCCAAGTTCAAATGGTTCCTGGGCTAATGGTGTAAACCAGTTTATAAATGACATGCAAACCGGCAATTTTTGATATGTAACAGATCCGTAGGTTGACTTGTCTATAATATTTTGATATATTACGTATCAGATCCCGGGGTGGCTCCTCTAAAAGCATGCTCTGGGATTTTTTTTGTCAAAAAATCGCCTATTTTTGGGATAATTATTACAATTTACCCCGTTTGAAAAACAATAGATTGTGTTAAAATAGCTGTCATGGGAATGATTTCAACTTCACAATTCAAAAAAGGTATTTATATTATGTTCCACGATGAGCCACACATGGTGGTGGATATCTCGTTTGTGTCGCCTGGAAAAGGGTCAGCTTTTTATCGAACTAAACTAAAGAATTTATATTCTGGTAGAGTTGTAGAATATACCTATAAATCCGGTGAAAAAGTTGAAGAAGTAATCGTAGAAACACAAGAAGGTGCATATTCTTATTTCGATGGTTCAAACTATGTGTTTATTGAACCAAGAACTTTTGATCAATATATGGTTCCTGCTGACATTGTCGGCGATGATAAAGTTTATTTAAAAGAAGGACTTTTATACAGAATTAAGTTTTATGAAGAAAATCCTGTTGGTATAACTTTGCCAAAAAGTATTTCTTGCGTTGTGGTTGAGGCTGAAAACTCAGTTAAAGGTGATACTGCTACTTCGGCTACAAAATTAGCCATCTTAGATACCGGTGCAAAAGTTCAAGTGCCTCTATTTATTAAAGTCGGTGAAGAAATAATTATCAGCACTGAAACCGGACAATATTTGTCTAGAAAGTAAATTAAGTTTACTTTGATCCTAAATCGGGATCAATTTCCGGCGGAAGAAAATTATTTTGGGTGTTAATTTCAGAATCTATTTTATTAAAATTTTCCTGGTATTGAGCGGGAATATTATTGCTCGAGACAGAAGATGTTGGAGTTTGGGTGGAAGCATTTTGAGAAATTTTTATGAGAGAGTCGGAAACTTTAGGAGTAATTTTTACAATCAAACTAAGAAGCATTAAGAGAACAAAAACTCCGAACAAAGAAATAATCAGAAGGGCTTTTTTGTTTTTTAATAAATTTTTAAAATCATTTGTTTTAATCTTCACTTCCTGATTTAGCGGATTTGCGTTTGGCAGGTCAATATTTTGAATAATTTCGTTTTCTTGGTTAGTCATTCATTTTAGTAACTATTATTTTTAGATTAGAAAGCATGTTGGAAAGATTGTCTTTGGCTTTGTTTAACTCCAATTTGGCGGTAGGATAAAAATCTGAATAATGATCTTGGACAAGATCTTCTTTTTGAGTAAGGTTTAAGGCGTTGGTTAAATAGGTGTTAACTTCGGTAGAATTGCTATTTATGTCGTTGATAAGAGATTTATTTTGTTCAGAAATTTCCGGCTGAGATTGGATTTGATTGGTTAAGTTGGTAATATCGGAGAGTGTCTGCATATCTAAATTAATTTCGTTTTGAACTAAAGCAGTATAGGTAGTGCGCTGGATTTTGGCATATTTAGTTTTAAATCCAGAAGCCCAAGTTTTAATATCATTAATATTGGAAAAATTATTGATTACTTGGTTTTGGTCATCAAGCCACTTTTCCAGGTCGCTAATGTCATTTTGTATTTTTTCGGTGTTAGTAAAGTTTATAGACTTATTACTGTCGAGAAGAGTTTGCAGGGCAATAAAATAGACTTTATACATGTTATTTCGTTTGATTAAAGTGTCTTTAAGAGCTGAAAGTTTGTCGTTTTGAGTAGTTATAGAACTGTATTTTCCGTCAATTTGAGATTTTTCGGTGTAGACAGTAAACGCTTTTTGGTAAAGAGTTCTTTGGTAGAAATAATCATTTTGATATTGAGTAAATGAGTTCGAAATTGGAGTGGAAATCTGAGCAATAGCCGGTTTTGAAAAAAATGTGAACAATAATACTAATAAAGCAGATAACATACGTTAAGTTTAACAGATTTATTGCCAAGGCACACTTTTATAAATTAAATTACCGATAACTTCATTTCCTGCTTCATTGGGATGCATGTGGTCGCCACTATCATATTGAGCTGCTAAGTTACCCTGCCCGTCTTCTAGCGCAGAAAAAATATCTACCTTATAATCAACACCAATAGATTTATTCATTATCCAGTTATTAACAGCAGTAACATTAAATTTTTTAGAATCGTTCCATATAGAAAAAGAATTGCAAGGTGTTAAGGTTACTGCGATTACTTTAGCTCCAGACATTTTAGCTAGAAAATATAAATTTTGGAGGTTGGTTTCTACAAATTCTGCTGGTTTGTCTAAAGCAATATCATTGATTCCAGATAAAATCACAATATAAGAAGGTTTGTGTTTTGAAACTAAATCTGTAAATCTAGATATGATATCAGTGGTCGTTGCTTTAGGTATACCATTGTCAATGATTACAAATTTATCACCCAATAAGGAGTCAAGAGTTTTTTGGTATCCCGTTTTGCGAGCGCTGAGACTGTCACCGACAATATCAACTTGTTTAAGTGTTAAATATTTGTCTGGATCTCCCTGTGGATCGTCTTGTAAATATTCGGAAAATGCCACAAAATCATCAAAAGTATTTTTAATATCAGTAGAATAGATTCCATATTGTCCAGCTGCGATAGGATAGAGTAACGTGTCGTCGAGACCTAATTTAACATTATCAACAATACTACCGTAAAACACTCCATAATGATTCCCTTCAATTCTGACGGTAAGATATTGCCCATCGACATATTTTTGAGCATTTGTAAAAAGATTTTGAAGTGTGCCTTTATAAACAACATCTGTTTTTATACTTGTTCCATCATAATAAGTCCGATAATAATTATCCTTATCGATATATCTCCAAACCAAACCAGCAGAGCCGTTTGAACGATAAATTTTTATTCTCAAATACACGTCATTGGAGTTAGTGTTAACAGTTGCTATTCCAATATTCTCTTTTAAAGATGAAAATTTCGCTTTATTTTTTTTAGTTACTGGATCTCCATATTGGGCTGTCCATTTTAAACCTGAACCACTATTAGATTCCTGATGACCTTTACCATCAGTATCTTTTATGGGACCATCTGTGCGGTTAAAACTGTCAGATGCTAAAGCAGCAACTTTAATAGGATCTTCTATTATTTTCCACTTATCATTAAAGATATCCCAGCTTTTTCCGTCTAATGTTCGATATGAAAGGTTAATGCCGGCTTTTAGCCTTTCTTCGCTGACGTATTTTAACAATGGATAACTGCCATCATTTTGATAAATAAAAACCCCCGAAGGTCTGGAAACATAAATTAATTCTTGCTGCTCATTCCAATAAGTAAACCAAGTGTTTGGAACTTTTGAACCTTTAATGTACATATAAGCACCAATATCCTCGGGATTATTTTTTGCGTTTTTATCCGGCTCTAATTTAAAACGAGTAGTCATAATTAAACCAGCTTTATTTTTGGGTTTTAGGGCTAATTTCTGGATTAAATTATTTTTGACAATGTAAGTTGCTATTGGAATAATGACGATTAAAATGACACAAAATCGAATAATTATTTTTCTCACGGTTCAAAAAAAATGTTTAGTGCCGCAGAGAGGACTTGAACCTCCATGGGTTTCCCCACACGGTCCTAAGCCGTGCTTGTATACCAATTTCAACACTGCGGCTGGGTGGTGGGTTGCGTCAGATTCGAACTGACGACCGATCGCTTAAGAGGCGATTGCTCTACCGACTGAGCTAGCAACCCGAAAAGATATGATATTTTATCACTTTTTAATAAAATTCGTGCTTGGAGTTGTATTGTATCTACTATTGTAAGGATATTTTAATCTTTTTTAAGATTATCATGTCCTTGTTCCTGTTTTTTTTCGTTAGTCTGATAGCCGTCATTAGATGTCCAATGTAAATATATTCGATTATCAAATCCCCCTTTCTTTTCAAAATTTACTCTTCTGATTTCCGCAAGTTCCTGGTCAGTAATATTTTTAAATCTTTTAATTTCATCGATGACATATAAAAGATCATCAAATTCTGATATAAATTCTTCTCTTGTTTTTGCTGCTATTAATCCTTCAGACTCTTCCCCAACTTTATTTAATAGTTCTCTTTCAAAACTGGACTCGTCTAATTTTTCAATTTTATAGGTAAGGCCTTTGTCGTCTAGTTTTTTTACAACCTTGTCACGAATTAATCTGTTGAAATATAGTTTTTCCATCTTAGTACGCCCAGAGGGAATCGAACCCCCATCAATAGTTCCGAAGACTATTACTCTATCCATTGAGCTATGGGCGCAAAATATCTTGTATCCTCAGCAGGGATCGAACCTGCGACCTCTTCCTTAGAAGGGAAGCGCTCTATCCAACTGAGCTATGAGGACAGAAATAAATCTTTAGTATTTTACCAGAATTTACCGAAAAATGAATTTATTTAAATATTTTCGATAAAAATCTTCAAATTTCTCCATGAGAGTTATTTGTGGATGGTAAATTGTAGCATTTTTATCGAAGGCTGAAATTTCAAAAGCTGGTAAATTCTCCCAGCTAATAAATGTTTTGTCGCCAACGTTTAGAGGTTTACTAATTTTGAATTTGAAGTTAAATATTTTCAACTGATTCGGATAGACCAAACCATCATCAGTACATAAAGAACCAGTACTGACATTAGCTGTTGTTTGAGGGTTTATACAAAAGTTTGTTTCATTGCCCCCCCAAATTGATTGACCAGTGTTTTTTATGGTAATTTGTCCAGAATATTCAGTGTCATTCAAAATAATAAACGGCAGAAACATTTTAGTGACTTCATATTTGGTTATTTGTTCCGGTTTGTTTTTGTTTTTAGGCATATTAAGAATTTGTTCGTATTCAGGGTACATTTTTTCATCCTTATCGACCCAGGAAAAATGATCAAAAGGTTCGTAGGGGTAGTTATAAATAAATGGAGTGACGGCGACCACGTTTTTATCCTGAGACCAGATTTCTAAAGAATCTTTCATAAATTCGGCAGTGGTTTTGGTAGTATAGAAAGCATTTTTGTGAGACTCCCCTTCCCGATGCGGCCAGCCGGTTTCAGTAATATAGATAGGATAATTTTTCCCCATTTTTAGACTGCCTACGAAGTTTAATTCCCATTGATAACCTTGAATGCTGTGTTGACCAGTGTCTTTCGGGGTGCCAACGAAACCATGATTGGGATAAGAATGCGAGGCTATGGCGTCTATATTGTCAAAATAATCGGCTTTATAGGCATATATTTCTTTATAAACATTTTCAGCAGATTCAAAATCAGGCGGACTTTGAGGGGCAGCTAGATCTAGAGCTGAACCCATGACAATAAAATTTGGATCAGTGTTTTTGAATTTTTGGGAGGCATAAATTGCTGAATCGACATAGTTTTTAATATCAACTGCCCCACCCCATTCTTGACCGTGATTTATTTCATTGAAAAGAATGACATGTCTTTCTTTTGTCGGCCAATTTAATGTATTTAAAAAGGCCACCATGTGGTCAATATCCGAGTTTTCTGGCCTTTTCCAATTACCATTAGGATCAGATATGGTTGAAAGACGAATTATTGGTATAATATGGTACTTTCGGCAATTATCAAAAAAGTC
This sequence comes from Patescibacteria group bacterium, assembly GCA_013387215.1. Taxonomy (GTDB): domain Bacteria; phylum Patescibacteriota; class Microgenomatia; order UBA12405; family UBA12405; genus WARW01. The sequence goes on along the minus strand of WARW01000020.1, from coordinate 5,050 downwards.
CTGCCAAGTTTGATGATCCAGCTGATCGGTTCGAATAACAATTGTGGCCCAGCCCCAATCACCCTGACTCGAATTGATAACTTTGTAGGCAGAATTGATGTCCTGAACCTGAGTAAGATGAAGGCCAAAGATATTCTCAGATGCTAAAATAGGACTTGTAAAAAGCAAAGAAAATATTAATAGAAAAATCAGGAACATTTTTGAATATAAATAAGGAGTAGTTTATTTTAACAAATGAATAAGGAAGAAATAATAAAAATGAAAATATCTCGAATCGAGAAAGAGATTCGGGATACGCCTTATGACAAAGCAAGTGAACATCATCACGGGCTTTTGAAGGCTAAATTGGCCAAACTTAAGGACGAACTTGAAGGGCCAATGAATAAAGGCGGTGGCGGCGGTGTTGGTTATGCAATTAAACACTCTGGAGATGCGTCTGTGGTTTTAGTGGGTCTTCCAAGCGTGGGTAAATCAACTTTACTCAACAGTATTACTAATGCTGAATCTAAAGTCGGTAATTACGACTTTACTACTTTAGGGGTTGTTCCAGGAATGATGCAATATAAAGGCGTGAATATTCAGGTTTTAGATTTGCCGGGAATTATTGAAGGGGCAGCTGGAAATAAAGGATTTGGACGCAAAGTTATCTCGGTTATCAGAGCCTCAGATTTAGTCGTTTTAATGACAGACGTTCAGAGAGCCGATTGGTTGAGTGTCGTTAGCCAAGAACTTTATAATGCCGGAATTCGATTAAACACCAGACCACCAAAAATTACAGTTCACAAAACTCATCGCGGTGCTATTCAAGTAATTGATCCATATAATTCTTTTGAAAAATCACAAGTCATAGAAATTGCTAAAGAAATGGGGCTTGATAACGCCATCGTTCAGCTAGGTGAAAAAATAGAAACCGTAGATCGATTGATTGATGGATTGGTTAAAAGCAGAAAATATATGCCGGCGGTAAAAATTGTGACCAAAATGGATTTGGCTAAGCATCAAGATCTTAAAAAACTACCAGATGATGTTTTAAAAATGTGTGTCGGGCAAGATTTGGGAATTATAGATTTTAAAGAAAAAGTTTGGCAGGGTTTGGGATTGGTTAGAGTTTATCTTAAAAAAGATCGAAGCAGTTTGCCTGATAAAAATGAGCCATTGATTGTTAAAAACACCGATACTTTGGATGATGTTTTAAGAAAGATATCGAATCAGATGAGAGATGATGTTGGAAAAGCCTATATTTGGGGCAAAGGTGCAAGATTCCCAGGTCAGGAAGTTTCCTTTAATTTTCAAGTTTTTGATGAAATGGAAGTTTGGTTTGGAAGATAATTAGACGGCAGAAATTTTGAGCGAAATTACTTCCTTTTCTCCATTAGTCTTTTTTAAAACGTATCTCTTAACTACAGGTTCTTCGCCTTTATGGACTTCAATTGGTTCTTCAAAATCATAATTATGATGTGTTTTTGAATCAACTTCATTATTTATTTTTCGGGCAATTACAACTCTACCGCCATCTTCTGTTCCTGTACAAACTATTCCTAGATTAGTTCTTGAAACTCTAAATCCAGCACGTTCTTTATCTTGAGTAATAAATGAACTGCTTCCACTTTCAATTTTTACAGGTGACATATTTTTTAATTATTTAAACAAATAATAATTAAAACCATATTTATGCGTACAAAAATATGGAAAAGTTTTAGTGTATAGTAGTTCTCTCTAAGCTTTTTGTAAACCAGGATAAATTTATTTGACTAGATTTCTTATAGTTTGACTTCTTTGTTTCAAAGTTGCTTTGTCAATTTTTGATTGAGATTCATAGTAAGTTTTGGCCAAAGTGTTGGGACGAACTGAATAAGTGAAACAATGTATTTTTTGGAAATTTATGTTTTTGCAAACATTAAAAGTGTCTTGAAAATCCGATTCAGTTTCGCCAGGAAAACCTACAATAACATCTGTGCCAAATTGAATATTTTTAATTGGTTTAAGTTTATTAAAAGTGTTTAATATTTTTTCTTGAGTGTAATGACGGTTCATTAATTTCAATATTTTATCGGAACCGGATTGAATGGGGATGTGAAGAAAAGAAGAAAGCCGATTTTGATATTTTGGATTTTTATAAAATTCAATAAATTTATCATCAATACAATTAATTGGAATTGAACCAAAACTAATCAGAGTGATTTCTGTTTTTTCTAAAAGCGCTTCAATTAAATTAGAAAAACCGGGCTGATATTGATTTAAATTAACACCGGTTATGATGATTTCCTGATAACCGTTTTCGATGACTTTTTTGACAATTAAAACCGCTTTATCGATTTCCAAAGACCACAAATATTGGCGTTTTAGCGGAACAGTACAGTATGAACAAAATTGGGAGCAGCCAGATTGAATTCTTAATAAAAACCGATTGGTGTTGCTAAATTTGTCCTTAATTTCGGAAGAATATGTGGAATGGTTTTCTGATAATATTTCTTCTTTAATTTTATTATCAAACGTGTAAACATTTTTCAGATCAGAAAGTTTTTTTAAGTTGGCACAACCAGTAACCAAAATAATCGAATCAGGGTATTGCCTGTTTAAAATGCGAACACGACTTAGGGATTCTATCTCCCCTTTTTTGGTAATAGAACAAGTGTTGACTAAAATTATATTTGGAGATTCATCTTTTGTTGGTTTAAAACCATTGTCGACCAAAATTTGGGAAAGCTCGTTTATTTCGGCCACGTTAACCCGGCAGCCAAAATTAACTGAAAGAAATAATTTATTATTAGAGACTATCGAATCAAGGATCTCTTTAAACTGTTTTAGATTCATATACACTTTCTATTGGTTTGTTTTTACGAGGATGGGCTTTAACAAACTCTTTTATGTAGTCTAATACATCTACAGTTGTTTCCCAACCAAGCTCTTCTCTGGTTTTATTTGGAGCTTCTCCAGATTCAGCTCGACCATAATAACCATCAATATATTTTATTGGTCCACCAAAGCTTTGGGCTATTTCAATAACCGAGTGTGCTTTGGTGTTGCTCAGAGTGTAGCCATCACCATTGCCTTTTTCAGCCGTTAGAATAATTCCACGAGCCAGATCGCCAACATATGTAAAATTGCGCTTTTGGGTTCCTGGTTTGACGACAGTAAATTCTTCGCCATTAAGATAGATTTGTTCAAATTTGGCGATTAAAGTGGCATATTTCCCAACACCTTTTTCTCTTGGTCCAAAGGCGTTGTAAAAATAACAAATAGCATAAGGCAAGTTGTACCAACGGCCATAATTGTTTATAAGATCAACATTGGTGGCTTTGGTAAAAGCATATGGACTCTGATGACGACCGTCGCCTTCAATAGCAAATTTAGTGCTAGATGCGGCATAAACTAGCTTGCCTACTTTTCTTTTTCGGCAAAATTCAACCACCGCAAAAGTGCCAAGAATATTCATGTCGAATACTTTTTCGACATCATCAAATGAGGGAGCAATTCGGGCATATTCGCCGAGATGAAAAACAATATCGGGAGTTTCTGGTATTAATTTTTCAATGTCTTTGGTGTGGCCAGTGCGATATTCAGCACCTTTAATGTGGTTTTCGGTGCTGCCATTAAAATAATTATCAAGAGAAATAACTTGGTTTTCTGGATCTTTGACTAACAACTCGATGATATGTGATCCAACATGTCCGGCACCGCCGGTTACCAATATTTTTTTCATATTAAAGTCGTCCTAACCAATCTTTTTTTAACTGATTAAATGTACCATTTTTTAGGGCATCGCGGATTAATTGAGTAGCGTGGGTCATAAAATAAATATTATGAAGAGTCATTAATCGATAACCCAAAAGTTCTTGAGTTTTAAAAAGATGGTGAATATAGGCTTTATCGTATTGTTTGCAGGTTGGACACTGACATCCAGGTTCAAGAGGTGTTTGGTCGGTTCGGTAACAGGCAGACATAATCTGATTTTTGAATTTGTTGTGCATGTCATGCTTAGCATCACCAGTGCGATGTAAGAATTGACCACCTCTGGCCATTCTGGTTGGCAGGGTGCAATCCATTGAAGTAATCCCCTGTCCAAAAAAGTCGAAAAGATCGTCAACTTCACCGACACCTAATAAATGAATCGGTTTTTTTGCTTTCAAAATAATCGGCAGCACCCATTCAACGGCTTTTCTCATTTTATCTTTAGGTTCACCAACTGAAACTCCACCGATAGCGATGCCATCAAAATCTTGTGATGCTATAAATTCAGCCGATTGTTGGCGTAATTCTTTATAATAGCTTCCCTGAACAACACCATAGAGTTTCAAATCTTGACTTAATTTTTTATTTAATCTTTTGTGTTCATTGAGAGATCTTATGGCCCATCTATGAGTGCGATCGAGTGCTTGTCTGGCATATTCTTTGGTAGCAGGATATGGAGTGCATTCATCAAAAACGATAATATTGTCAGCGGCTAGATTGTGTTGGATTTGAATTGATTTTTCGGGAGTGAAAAAATGAAGCGAACCGTCTAAGTGAGATCGAAATTCAACGCCATCTTCGGTAATTTTAACCAATTTACCGGCACCGTTATGGTCTTTTCCTAGTGAAAAAACTTGAAAACCACCAGAGTCAGTAATTAATTGGCCTTTCCATCGGGTAAATTCGTGAAGACCGCCAAATTTTTTGATGGCCTTATCGCCTGGACGTAAATATAAATGATAGGTATTGCAAAAAAATATCTCAACACCAATGGCTTCTAACTCTTCAGGAGTGAGTGATTTTACGGTGGCTTGGGTGCCAACTGGAACAAAAGTAGGTTGTGAAAGCATGGCTGATTATATCAATATAATTTAATTAGATCAGATAATAAACTTAATATAGACCTATAAATAAATCAGATTAATGATTATATTCAAAGCACTTGACTTAATATGATTTATTTATTACACTACAAGCTAGTAATTTAAGAAAACTTATAGGATTATTTTTTCTTTTATTAATAAAGATTTATTTAGAATTGGTTTTTTGCAGAAAGCTTGCAAATTTTTGATTCTGTTTAAATATTGTTCAGTTATCG
>WARW01000002.1 GCA_013387215.1 Patescibacteria group bacterium | reverse complement strand
TTATTGTTCTTGAGACATCGCGAAAATATTATCCGAAGACGCACCATTTTCGATCTTAAAGGTGCCATGATGCGGGCTCATATTTTGGAAGGTTTAAAAATTGCTCTTGATGTTATCGATGAAGTTATCAAAACCATTCGTGCTTCCAAAACTACCGATGAAGCTCGAGAAAACTTGATGTCCAAATTCAAGTTTACCGATCTTCAAGCCAACGCCATTTTGGAAATGCAGCTCAGAAGACTTGCTGCTCTTGAACGACAAAAGATTGAAGATGAATACGATGCTCTTAAACAAACCATCGAAAGTTTAACCGCTATCATCACCAAACCAGAAGTTATGATTGGAGTTCTTAAAGATGAAAACAAAGAAATCATCGAAAAATACGGTGATCCTCGCAAAACCAAAATCTATGTTCGAAATCTTGAAGATTTCAGCGAAGAAGATTTAACTCCAAATGAAGCTGTTTTGGTAACTTTAACTAAAACTGGTTATATTAAACGTCTTCCAAAAGAAACTTATCACACTCAAAAACGAGGTGGAGTTGGTGTTGTTGGCATGACCACTAAAGTTGAAGATGAAATTGAATCCATGTTGTCTGTCGACACCCATGATGATTTATTGTTCTTCACTAATAAAGGTCGTGTATTCAAAACCAAAGTCTGGGATCTGCCAGAAGGCACTCGCCAAGCTAAAGGTCAGGCATTAGTTAATTTAATTAACATTGTCCAAGGTGAATCTGTTCAAACAGTCTTGCCAATCAGCAAGAATTCTAATTGTAAATTCATCTTATTGGCCACCAAACAAGGCGTTATCAAAAAGACTTCTATCGATAAATTCAAAAATATTCGTCAAAACGGTTTAACCGCTATCAAACTTGATCTTAACGATCAATTGATCTGGGCTAAAATCACTGATGGTAACAACCAAGTATTTTTAGTTACTCACGACGGCAAATGTATCCGCTTTGATGAAAAAGACACTCGCCCAATGGGTCGTCACACCCGCGGCGTTCGGGGAATTCTTTTGAAAGACAACGATTACTTGGTAAGTATGGACATTGTGCCAGCTACTATCGAAGTCAACAAAAAAGATAAAACTGCTGTCAAGCAATTCCGACACTTATTTGTTGTCACTGAAAATGGTATTGGTAAACGAACCGATGTTTATCTTTACCCAATTCAAAAACGAGGCGGTATTGGTATCAAAGTTGCCAATCTCTCTCCAAAAACCGGTAAGATTTCAGCCGCTCAAGTTGTTTCTGAAATCCACGATCAGGTGATTTTGGTTTCCAAGAAAGCTGTCACCATCAAGCTTCCTTTGAAAAACATTCCCACTCTCAGTCGAAACACCAAAGGCGTCATTTTAATGAGGTTTAAGTCAAACGACGACAAACTAAATGCCATGACCATCTTGGAAAAGAACGATGAGGCACCTGCGGAAGAAACCAAGTCTTGTTAATGACTAAATTAAATGCCAGGCAATCAAAATACCTGGCATTTTTAGTATCAAAATTATATAAAAAATTGATATATAAAACCGCAAATTCGAAATTTTTCAGAAGAGTGGGGGATATATCCAATACTATAAGACAGCATCAAATCGAATATGTGAATTAGCAAACAAAATAGGGTAGTGCTAATTAGCTTCAATTTTTAGTTAACCCCTTAAGATAGGACATAAGTTAATGGGGTATCTTCATGATAGGTGACATATCTGTTACTCATCACCTATTTCTCTAAAGCCTTCCACTATAGGACACCATAAATACACATATTTTACTCATGTCTTTTTATTACCACTATGGAACTTCTCATGAACTTCTCTTAAGCGGGCATCGGTAACGTGAGTATATATTTGAGTCGTGGCAATATTTTTATGACCCAAAATTTCCTGCACCGATCTTAAATCGGCACCAGACCGCAAAAGGTCAGTAGCCATCGAATGTCTAAGGGTATGTGGAGTCGCTTCAACTGGCAACCTCGCTTGATGAACATATCTTTTGACTAATCTTTGAATCGAGCGGGAAGTCAGTCTCACTTTTTCATCATCCGAAATTATATCTGTAGATTTTAGAGTTCGAATAAAAAGTGGTTTATATTGATCGGAACGGGCTTTCAAATAACGATCCAAATAACCAGCTGCTGTGGTAGAAATAAAAACCAATCTCGACCGGCCACCTTTTCCAATTACTCCAAATTCTCGGGTGTGCAAATTAATTTGATTTCTATTCAAAGACACCAACTCCGACACACGTAGGCCTGTGGAAAACAACAATTCCAAAATCACCTTATCACGAAGCCCGTTCTTGTCTGAAAGTAAAGGCTGGTTTAGAAGTCTATCAATCTGCTGACTGTCCAAAAACTTTAATGAATGATCTTTGGTCTTTGGAACATCCAACTTTTCTGGTTGCATTACTTGAACGTCGTTTTTTATTAGCCATTTTAAAAATGAACGAATGGCGATCACGTAATACCCCTGAGTCACTAACTTCATTTCACCATTCGTACCTTTTTGTCTTGATAAATATAATCTGAAACTTCTTATTTTGTCCGCGGTCAAATCTTCAAGTTTTGGTTTAACTTCAGAATTTCCTAAACTCAAAAAATCTATTAAAACATTTAAATAATGTTCGTAATTTCTCACTGTTAATTTTGAACAGTTTTTCTCGATTTCCAAATGTTCCAAAAATCGGCGTACCGCCACATTCAAATCGTTTTCCATAATCCATTTTAGCAACAGCTAACTATATTTTGCGACATGAATTTTTATATTTTGCCTAAAACTGGCAAATCCTCACTTCAAAAATTATTTTTCGACTTAAAAGTACAAGTCCTAATTAACAATCGTTTGTTTAAAGGGCTCTGGTGATGTCTTAGCTTCATTTTACCGATTTTTAGGCACAATCTCTGTTTTATCATGTATATTTTATATGTAGCCTAACTACCCTGCCCAAAAAATAGAAAACAGCCATAGGGGAGTCGTCAAGATAGTTTTCCTATATTTCCACTAATTTTGCAAGTTCCCTACCTAAAATCAGTTGAGGGGAGTCAATTATTAAATTTGAAGCTGAAAAAATTTTTGAAGGGTCGGCTGGCTTAAGAGAGTAAATAAGGATTTATTAGCAAATCTTTTACCAAAATAATATTTATAAGAAATAAATTAGCGTAATTATTATTTTATAAATTTGTCAAAATCACTACTCCCCTCCGTTTGTATTTTACTTAATGTCGCAAAAGATACATTGTGCGACATACCATAAAGACGCTTCTCCCACCAGGAGAGTAAGGTATATATTCTTTCATCACCATGTCTAATTTGCACTAATATATTTCTTTTATACTTTTGATATCCCATCAAATAGGCCTCTCTTCTCTCAAAGAGACCACTCTCCGATGATATAGTTAGTGGATTTTGACTTATCCACACAGACTATATCATTGTGTATCATCAATTTCGTGAAAATTATAGGACATGTCGTGAAAATATATGCTTATTTTAATATTATAGGTCTTACATTATAGGACTTAGCACTTCCCTACTTCTCTGCTACCCTGTTATTTTTTACCGTACTTGCTTATAAATTTGAACCTAAACTTACTTATATAAACACCAAAAATCTGCCTAGCTAAACTATATGAAGTTAGTTTCAAAGCCACCCTTTACCTAGAATAGTTCCCTCCACTACCCTATTTTCAATAAAAACGTAATATTTATCCTAAAGTAAGGCATAATTTATATATATTCACAATAAGATAGCCCTAGTTTACAATACATGGATAGACGTATGAACCAATTTACCCAAAACATCCTGGCAAAAGCTAAGGCCAACCCAAAAAAAATAATTCTTGCCGACGGAAACGATCCTCGAGTCATTCAAGCAGCTTCCATACTTACATCTCAAAAAATTGCCAATATTACCATCATAGCTTATCCAGAAGAAGTCAAAAATATGGCTTCTAATTTGAACTTAGATCTAAGCCAAACTGAAATCATCGATCCAAACAATAACGAGTACAGTGAAAAACTTATCCAAGACCTATACGAACTTAGAAAGGAAAAAGGTCTAACTCTTGAGAAAGCCGGTGAACTATTAAAATCACCTCTCTATTTTGGAACTATGCTTGTTAAAACTGGTATGGCAGATGGTTTAGTGGGCGGTGCCAATTGCCCCACTGCTGATGTCTTAAGGCCAGCACTTCAAATAATAAAAACTGCTCCCAATAATAATATTGTTTCTTCATTTTTTGCCATAATTTCCCCAAATACTCAATATGGTGAAAACGGAGTCTTGTTTTTTGCTGATTGTGGTTTGAATGTTAATCCAAACGATACGGAGCTAGCCAATATTGCCACCCAAACTGCCGATTCTTTCAAATTTCTTACTGATTGTGAACCTAAAGTTGCCATGTTGTCTTTTTCCACCAATGGCAGCGGTAGTGGCGAGTCGGTTGATAAAGTCAAAAATGCCACTCTTTTGGTTAAAGATCTTCGTCCCGAATTATTGATTGAAGGTGAACTCCAGGCTGATGCGGCTTTAGTGCCCCATGTCGGCGCTCAAAAACATCCAGATGGAAAGCTCAAAGGTGATGCCAATATTTTAGTTTTTCCCGATCTTAACAGCGGTAACATCGGCTATAAACTCGTTCAACGACTTGGTAACGCTGAAGCTTTTGGACCAATCACTCAAGGGTTAAATAAACCAATCAACGATTTATCTCGTGGTTGTAATGTAGATGATATTGTCGCCACTGTGGCAATAACTTCAATCCAAGCCTCAGCGCCAGTTAGTGGCTAAAATCATTGCTAAAAATACTGCTACTCCAATCCAGGTAAAAGTCAGCCAGGTTCTTTTGAAAAGTCTTTCCCGCAAATCAAAATGCAAAAGACTTGATAATATATAAATCACTGACACCAAATAAATTGAACCCTTAAAAATTCCTAGTGGCCAAAAAGAAAATACCAAGGAAAGTTGGGCCATTAACAAAGATGGGACCAAGACATAAGCATTAATATCTTTATTTTTACCATCATCGGGAAGTTCAATCGTCACACTATAATAGGAATATAAAAAGACTAAAGTTGAAATTAAAAACACCAAAAGGCTGTTGATCCAATAATAAAATTTAAACGAATATAAGCTGTCAAACAAGAAAAATGAGGTCAAAAGAAGAATCATTAAACTCACTGTGTAAGCTGCCCGGTACAAAGGCGGAGTTCTAAAACCAATCGACACCAAAAACACGTTTTCCACCAAAAATATAATGTAGGCCACTATTCCAAAAAACAAACTGATCAAAGATTCGACGAATAAATTGGTTGGCAATAAAGCCGCAAACAAACCAAATCCCACAAAAAATCCTACTGGCAAAATTATCGACATTATTCTCACATACAAACTTTTTTCAAAAATAATCCCCAATCCAAACCAAAAACAAAAAATTATCAAAACAATTCCCACTAAAAGTCCGTAATAATGGGATTCGTAAGGCAGCGATAAAAAGAAGAAAAAACCAATGGTCGAAAATATGGAAGAGATAAGATACTTAAATCTTTTGGGCATAATCAAATCCTGCAGACACATTTATAACATCATCATTTTCTTCCAATGCATCCACCAAATCCATGATCTTACCCACCTCTTCTTCACTTCCAAGCATAATTGGATTGATTGCTCTTAAGAGAGTTTCTGATCTGACCACATTTAATCCCGTTTCATTTGCTTTTTGAACAAAGGAATTCAAATTAGTGGCATCAACAATGGCCACGTTTCCTTCAAAATCTTCCGCGCCGGCATCGATTAAATCCAATTCTTTATCTTCAGGAATTTCTTCAAATTCCACTTCTCCAACTTTTTTAAACTGGAACATCACCGAGTTCATTTCTCCGACACTCACCTCGTAATCTCTAAAAATCATCTTGATTTCAGTTAAGATTCGGTTTTTATTATCCGATTCAACTTCCACCACAATCGGCACCCCAAAAGGTCCATAACCTTCAATATTAAAATTAACTAAATTTGCTTTTCTGTCTTCAAATCTTTGCAGAAGTCTTTCAATATTCTCTTTTGGCATGCTAACTTCTTTTGCCTTATCTATGGCTGTCTTCAAGCTTAAATTAGACTCTGGATTAGTATTCCCGCCTCCCATTCTAATAGCTGTCAAAATATTTTTTGACATTTTTGTAAAAGCTTCACTTCGTTTTTTATCTTGGGCACCTTTTCTATTTTTGATATTTGCCCACTTTGAATGACCTGACATAGACTAATTGTTCTGTTGATAACTAGAGTATTTTACCATTGAAACATAGTTCTCACCAAAATATAGTTCCGCTTCGTTTTCATTCAAATTATCATCATAATTTTTTTTGCAATCAAAAACTTTATCTAAAAGTTTAAAAGCATAATTCAAATCTGATTTTGGACCATAATTAATCGCACAGCCATCGATTTTATCGCTAGTGCTATCGCTTGAGACTATGGAATATCCCGCCCATTCTAGTCTTTTTCCAATAAAATTAGCCAGTCCGCTCTCGCCGGTAGCATTAAAAACAGACAAACTTAAATCATCATTAAGCACCCGATTATCTGAAAAATCTCTCGGCATTAGTTCATCTAGTACTGTCGCACTTTTATTCAGATCATCCTTAATTTCTTCATCTTTTAAAAGCATTGAGTCTTGATTGAATTTAAAACTAATCCAATTAACTAAACCCAAATCCCCAATCAATTCTGAAGCGTTTTTCCAAGCATTTTCATTTTCTGAAAATATTTCCCTGTCAGGCACAAAACCAAAATTATAAAAAAATAAATCTTTAGTATTTTTTGAATTTCGATTTAGTATCTTTTCCATTTGATTAATTCGATACCATCCCGGACCATTTGGGATCCACACCGGCACGTTTCCATCAACCCTAAGCACATTAATCATTTTCCTTTCCGGCGATATTGAAATCATTTCCAGCTTATTGTTGCTTACCAAAGCAATTTTATAATCATTATTCCCCTTCTTGAGATCACTTCTGACATAAAAAACAAAAACAGCCAATACAAGCAATATTGCTAATACCAAAAGAAGTTTTCTTTGCAGGTTTTTTTCTGGTTTAACAAACTTAGATCTTCTCATAGGTATCCAAAACAGTTTGTAAATCTAAAGGTAAACCTGACTCAAACATCATTTCTTTTTTGTTCACTGGATGAATAAAACAGATTCGATGAGAATGCAAAAACGGTCTGTTTAAATCGTTTGTTTCCCCGCCATACTGTTTATCGCCCACCAATGGCCACCTTAAATACGATAAATGAACTCTAATTTGATGAGTTCTACCTGTTTTAAGGTCAATATCTAAAAGACTATAAATTTTATTATTCTTTTTATATTTCGAAATTAATTTAAATTCGGTTCTGGAATCCTTGCCATCAACATTCACCGCAAATTTACCGAAACTATATTTTGATCTGCCGATTGGCACTTCAATTACCCCTTCAAATGAAACGTCTCCACACACTAAGCAATAATACTTTTTTTTAATCGTTCTGCTTTTAAATTGTTTTTTTAGATTTAAAAGCACATCTTCTGTTTTAGCCGCCAAAACTAAACCTGAAGTCCCCTTATCCAGTCTATGAACGATTCCATTTCTTGCTAATTTATTATTTCTATTTTCTCTTAAATAATCTTCTAAAGTATTTTTCTCGTTTGGTTTTTCCTTAGTTGTCACCATAAAAGCCGGCTTTTCCAAAAGCATCAAATATTCATCTTCAAAAATTATTTTGACTTTTTCCATATCGTTTCTATTAAAAATAATATAACCCCCAGACCAATAATCCAATCATTAATATTATTATAAATTCCGCTTCCAAAAAAATTCCAATAATCGCGGACAAAATTAAACCTCAATCTATCGCTGAAATTAACCAACCCGCCGCTTACCACCAACATAAGTCCCCAACTTCCATGTCTCATATATAAAAACACACACATTGCAGCAAATATACCCGTAATTACAAGCAAAAATGGAAATTCTTGACCAAAGCTAACCCCTGTATTGGATATCAAATTTCTCTCAAAAATTGAGATTAACTCATGGACCGCAAAGGTGGCTATCGAAAACCCTGCCAAAAATCCAATCTTATTTCTCGTCTTCTTTACTGCATTCAACACAAGTTGTGGCTTCAGGGCTAATAGCTAATCGATCAGTATCAATCATTTCACCACATTTTTCGCAAACTCCATACTTTCCAATTTTCATTCTGGTTAATGCTTTTCTTAATTGAACGATCTGTCGGTTAACAAATTTTACCTTTACTTCAGAATCAAAATGACCGATTTGTTCATCCAAATCTTCTTCAATGGAATTTTCGGTCGTTCTTCCGGCATCGGAAAAAGGATCTGCTTCCTTCAGATTTTTCTTTTGTCTTTTTAATTTAACCAACTCGCTTTCTAAAAAGTTTTTTATTGGACTCAATAGTTTTTCCGGGAAGTTTAATCCTTTATTAGCTGATTTTGACTCTGTCATTTTTTATTCCTTTTTAAATTAACCATTAATTCATCAAAGACTTCTCCCAAGATACACAATCCAACCAAAGAAATCAACCCGCCTAACAGGTACAATCCTGTATAGATTATACTGTCTTTGAACCAAAAAGAAACACCTGCGAGCATAAAACAAATCAAAGAATTTATAAATAAAAATCCAAAACCTTTTTTTCCACTACGGTACCAGCTGAATGATCGGTATTTTGTTTTAATGAAAAGTGAGGCAGCAAAGGCAATTATTGCCACTAAAATATTTACGCCTGTTCTCAAATCAAATCCCGACCTAACAAATTCGTCTAAAATCAAAAAGATAAAAAACACCAAAAAAACATTTAAACTATCTTCAGCAAATGACCACAATTTCCAGCCTTCATTTCTGCATATCCAATAAGTGACTCCAAAAACAGCTAAGTAAGCACCAATCAAACTTAAACCCGGTTTATTCCAAACGGCAAACCAGTCAGTCCAATTAGTATTCCATACTCCCCAATTAATTAATCCATACACCAATCTTCCGCCGGCAAAAAAACTCAAAAGAGCAACCCAAGAATAAGAAATCAAATCATTCTCATGATAATTATCTTTCAAATTACGCCACATCAAATATAAAAATAAAATGATGCCCAAAACTCTAATTATTGCCAAATTCATAACCTATTTTATCATCCACTTTCTATTTTTTTGTGCCGAAGGAGGGACTTGAACCCCCACGATATCGCTATCACACGATTTTGAGTCGTGCGTGTCTACCATTCCACCACTCCGGCAAAAGTAATTTATTATCTCACAACATCCCCGATATTTTAAGTAACTTACCTCTTATGTCTAAAACGATGTGGTTTATTCTCCACAAACTCCGAGCTTAAACTAAAATAACTATGAGATTTACCCAATTTAAGGCAATAAATAATCCAAACCAAAAATACCAACATTCCCCCGGCCGCAATTGTCCATTCTGGACCAATATTAGAATATAAAAATCCAGCCATAACTGGACCGATTGCCCATCCTAAATCTTGAAACAAATTAATTACTCCCGACACTAAACCATCTTCGTCATGGTTTTTATCTAAAGTATTTAGCCAAAGCCACAAAGAAATTGTCGACATTTCATCCCCTGTTGTCGCCAAAAACCCTAACAGTAAAAATACTATTCCAAAATGAAAACCTAAAATCATTCCTGTAATCGAAAACATCAAAAGGCCGATAAAAACTAATTTTTTCTTATTTACTCGATCGGCAACTTTACCCAAAATAAACCCCATTAAAACTATCGCCAAATCAAATATTCCCAATGCCCAGCTCATCACTCCTGGAACCATGTTATGTGCCAGCATCAATGGCACCACAAACCAGATTAAGGCATAAAAAATCGAAGATGTTAAACCAGTTAATAAAAGCATCACACTGGCAGGGTTTAATCTCGATATTGCCTTAATTACCTTTATTAGATACTGTCGCCTAATATAATAATTTTGGGTTTTTAATTTCTTTTTTTGATGAACTAATCCGACATCCTCAGGAGCAAAATTAATTGCAATAAAAGTAGCCGTTAATAATGTCAAAATCACCACCCCCACCATTCTCACTGGTAAAGATAAGGTAAAAATAAAAATAGCGCTGCTCAACACCACTCCCATTGATTCAAACATATCTCTGAAAGACAAAAAACATCCGGCTTGTTTTTTAGGTGCATGAGAAATCACATAAGCATTTGCTCCGGGACCAAAGAAAAGCCAGCCAAAACAGCTCAAAAAAACGGTTATTAAATAAGTCCACAAATTAAGTTTCCAAAGTAACACTAAAATAGACACCATAAAAATTAATGTTGTTATTTTCAAAAATCTTTTATAGCCATATTTGTCCAAAATAAATCCCGCCGGCACATCAAATAACAATTGCATTAAAGAGGCTGCTCCTATAACCAAACCCACAATCCAAACAGGCAAAACTCTTTCACCAAATGGCGACAGTAAATTATAGTGAAGGCAAGCACCAAATTTAAAAAACATTAAAAACATCCAAAAAGGCAAATACTTCCATAAATATTTTAGTTTCACATTGCCAACCAATTTGATCATTTATACATTAAATCATCTCCAAGCAAGCTTTTCCAGTTCATTTAGCCTTGTTTCTTTTCTACATCAAAGAAACTGACTTGTTTACCATTAAAGTAGAGATTAAAACTCCCCACTCCGCCGTTTCGGTGTTTTTCAATACTGCATGTCACCATTTCTCTAACTTCTTCATCTTCCCGATATAAAAACATAACTACGTCGGCATCCTGTTCTATGCTTCCAGATTCTCTTAAATCAGAAAGTCTTGGTTTTCCACCTCTGGCTTCCATTGCTCTTGAAAGCTGTGCCAAAGCCAAAATAGGAATTCTTAGTTCTCTGGCTAAATTCTTTAATCCTTGGGAAATTTCTGCCACCTCCTGAACCCGGTTGTCTCTTGTTGATCCATGCATTAACTGCAAATAATCCACGATTATAAATTTTATATCTTTATCCACCTGTAATCTTCGTGCCTTAGTTCTTAATTCGGTCACCGTCAATCCTGGTGTATCGTCGATATACAAAGGTGCATCAGCAAGAATTCCCATAGCTTCGGATAAAGATGCAAAGTCATTATCGGAAAGTTGTCCGGTTTTTAATTTCCAGGCATCAATCAAACCTTGTCTAACTAAAAGTCTGTCCACTAATTCCTCTTTACTCATTTCCAATGAAAATATACACACTGGTCTTTTTTCCTCGACTGCCACATGTCTTGCTACGTTTAAACAGAAAGCAGTCTTACCCACACCTGGACGAGCCGCTAAAATCAATAAATTACTATCCTGCATCCCCGCTAAAATCGTATCTAAACCTTTATAACCAGTTGGCACACCTCTCAAACCACTTCCTAATTTTTGCAATTCATCCAACCTATCAAAACTTGCGGTTAGCACTTCTTTTATTGAAGAAGGTACTGATTTTAAATGTTTTTGTGATAATGAAAAAATCTCTTGTTCGGCAATATCCAAAAGTTCTTCTGATGGCAATCCCTCATCAAAAGCTTTTTCCGTAATTCTTGAAGCGGCTGAAATTAATTCTCTTTTTGCTGACAACGCCTTAATAATTCGGCCGTAACTTTCCACGTTGGCAGCTGTTGGCACTTCGTTGGCCAGTCTGGCTAAAAATGCCTTGCCGCCAATTTTTTTCAAAAGTTTAAAAGTTTTTAATTTTTCCGAAACTGTCACTATATCTATTGGCGATCTGTCCTCATAAAGGCTCATCATTGCCTCATAGATTTTGGAATAATTTGAATTATAGAAGTGCTCGGGTCTTAAGAATTCAGAAACTCCCAAAACCGCATCATTATCAATAAGGATTGCTCCCAATACACACAATTCAGCTTCTTCTGAGCTGGGTGGTAATTTGATTACATCCTTCATACCCTTATTATACCTTCTTTAAGACCTTTACTTCCAATCCGTCGGGTAAATCATTGCTATCGACTTTCAAAGAATCGACTTTTTCCAAGCCTTCTTGATCGGCTACATCTAAAAATTTGCCTAAAGCCTGTTCATCTTCAACCCAACCAGTTGGAATTAAATAATTTACTCCCCATTTTTTAGCCCAGTCCAAAACTACTTTGGCGCTATTTTCAGTTTTGATTACTACTGGTGCTAATAACACATCAACTCCAGCCACTTTATCAATTCTTTTTTCACTCAATTGTTCATTTAACTCACCCAAAATTCCCAAAGTTAAACCATCCTGTCCTACTATATACATAGTATCGCCATTGCCTGCGTTATAACCATTAATTTCCACTCCGCCCACTTCATATTCGCCTGGACCACGAATCAAAACAGCGTCATTTTTCAAACCCATACCGTCAAATTTTTCAGAAGTAAAAATAACAATGCGTGACGGATACTTACTAGAATTCATTAAATCCTCAGTTGGATTAATTAAAATATTTTCTTTCTTGCCTTTAAAATAGGCTGATTGGTTTCCCAGAATTTTGATCTCCATATGTCTCAATTCTACCATCACAATTCAATATTTTGTGGTATCATTTAGATTAAATCAATGATCAAGGAATTGTTTCTCGCAATAATTTTAGGTGCTCTCCTAGGCTTCGGTATTACCGGCGGTTTCTTCGCTTTTCAAAAAACAAAAGGTACATCTGCCAATATTAACACTACTCCAACTTCAGTTGTTTCTAGCACTGATAACACTCAAAACAATCAACAACCAACCCCAACTGTTGCTGTAGGTAATTTTGCTGACTCAAATTTAACGGTCAGCACTCCTAAAGATAATGCTATTGTTTCTAACTCCAAAATAACTCTTACCGGATCGGCACCAGCAAATAGTGTTATCGTTATTACCACCTTATCTAAAACCTACAATACTATTTCTAATGCTTCCGGAGACTTCACTGCCAGCATTGAACTGGACAGCGGCATTAATCAAATTCACATCACTTCAATCGATAGCAGCGACAACCAGACAGAATCACAACTTTCTATTACTTATTCCACCGCTAAAATCTAAATACATGAAAAAAATTCTCTTGGTATTGTCGCTTTTCTTTTTATCTACAAGCATTGCTTTCGCCCAAACAACCACTCCTGTTGCTACCTCCTCAGGTTCAACATCAAATCCAAGTCTTGATGAAATTCAAAAAATCCGCCAAGTAGTCCAGGAAAAAGTTAAAGAAAAACTAAAGCAAATTAGCAACCCAATTGCTCCTGACACCAATTCCCCTAAATCTCTAATGGGAACTATCTCTAAAATTAATGGCAAGCAAATAACCATCAACTCCAACGGCAATAATAAAGTTATCAATGTCGCTGATGACACTGTTTTTATCGATAATAAGAAAAATAAAACTAAACTCGAAAAAATAACCGTTGGACAAGATATTTTAGTTTTAGGCTATTATGACGCTAGTAATGTTATGGGTGCTAAAAGAATTATTGTGGTCGACATTAAATCTCTCGAAAATCTTAATCAAGTTGTTGTTGGAAAAATAGTTGATATTTCTAAATCTTCACCAGTTTTTGTTTTGATTCCTAATAACAATAAAAACACCCAATATCAGGTTAAAACTGATTCAAAAAGCGTTTACATCGATAAAAATAACAAAACTTTAGACATTAAAAATCTTAGTTCTGGCCAAAAAATAATTGTCATAATTAAACCTGATGCTGAATTATCTAAAACTTTTTACGCTTCAAAAATCATTTCACTTGTTAGCCCAGCTTCTTCTCCAACTCCAGCAAACTCTTCTACTTCTGCTGCAAAAAAGAAATAAATTCTCAGGTTTATTCTGAATCTTTATAAAAACCGCTCTTTACCTTATAATACCCAAAGACCTTAACATGGTGGTATTAGCTCAATTGGTTAGAGCGCAGCTCTGTGAAAGCTGAGGTTGCCGGTTCAAGTCCGGTATACCACCCCATTATTCTTAAGATAATTGCTGTTCAAAAATTAATACACTTCCTCTCTCGATCTCGCTTTCAGGTGTTTCCAAGAATCCTTCCTTCCCTCTAACTGGCTCAATGCACACATAGTTATTATCGAATATCTTTTTGCCGTCCTCTTCCCTAAATCCTGTCCAAAGTTTGGCAAATCTAAATCCGATTGTTTTCCAAATTATATTTTCTTTACCAGGAATTTCAATATTATTTATATCTTTTAATTCAACATAATCGCTAATTTCAACAGTCTTACTAACCTCAACCCCATTAATTTTTATTCCCTGCCACCCTTTATCGCTTTTAAAATAATTATGAATTCCCAAATTAATTGGCGTTCTTGTTTCTCCTAAATTAATTAATGTTATTTTTTGGCTAAAGTTCTCGTTTATCTCAAACTTCTGAGTCAAACCAATATAACCTGGATAATTGCCGATATTTTTCAATTCGTAAAAAATCGTCACGCTATCTTCTGTTTGTTCTAAAATTTTCCATTCATTATTTCTACTCGGCCCATGAAATGGTAAACCATACTTTTCCACTCCTTCATTAGCAAAATTTGGCACACATAAGTGCGTATTCCCCTGTTTTCCGTCTATTCTATTGAATGTTCCCAAAACCTCTTTGCCGTCTTTTATTAATTTAACTATTCTTCCTCCGTTCAAATCAATTTCTAGTTCGCAGCTATTCGATATTAGTTTTATATTAGTCATATTTTTCTTCTTTAGTTTACAAAATATTTATACATTATTCTAATTAATTTGACTTTCCCTAAATTACCAGTAAAATACAACTAATGTTAATCACGCGTTTATTTCAAAACCATCATCACACTAACTTTTAAGTTGGTGGTTTTAACGTGTCTGTTACCCGCCAACTGGCGGGTTTTTTTGTGTTTTTAGCTAAAAAAAACACAATCCAGCGAGCGCAAGCGAGTCGGATAAGTCCTTTATAAATTATTAAATGTTAAACTCATCTATGAATCAATCAAAAATTAAACCTCAAACTTTAAAAGGCTTTCGGGATTTTTTACCCGAGACAATGTTAGTTCGAAATTATGTCAAAAATATTTTAATTAATGTTTTTGAAAACTTCGGCTTTTTACCACTGGAAACTCCGAGCTTAGAATATGCCTCTACCCTTATGGGAAAGTATGGTGAAGAGGCCGACAAACTTGTTTATGCTTTTGAAGATAACGGTGACCGAAAGGTTGGTCTTCGTTACGACTTAACTGTCCCTGCTTCCAAAGTTTTAGCAATTTATCAAAACGAAATTCAACTTCCATTTAAGCGATATCAGATCCAACCGGTTTATCGTGCTGAAAAACCTCAAAAAGGTCGCTACCGCGAAGTGTTACAGTGTGATATAGATATTTTTGGACCGCTTTCCCCCATTAATGATGCTGAAATTGTTGCTGTTATCTATAACGTACTAGATAGATTAAACTTCAAAAAATACTCTATTCGCATTAACAGCCGTTCTGTTTTATATCAAATTTTAGACCAGTCAGGTGTCCAAAATAACCGAAATTCTGTACTTCAATCTCTCGATAAGTTCCAAAAGATTGGCGAAGATGGAGTAAGAAATGAGCTCATTTCAAAAGACCTCCCTGCCGCCCAAATTGATAAGATTTTCGAATGTATCAAACTAGCACAACCAGATGACTACTTAAAAAGTGTTTTTGAAAAAATTAAGGAGTTTGGCGTCCCGGAAAATGTTTATGTTTTTGATCCAACCATGGTCCGAGGTCTTGATTATTACACTGGCACAATTTTCGAAACTTACGTCGAAGAACCAAAAATTGGTTCCGTCACCGGCGGCGGTCGTTATGATAATTTAGTTTCTGTTTTAGGCGGTCCAGATATTCCAGCCGTTGGTACTGCTTTTGGTTTTGATCGTCTCGTTGATGTTATCCAAGAGCTAAATCTTCTCCCTGATCTTGCCAAAACAAAAACCAAAGTTTTAGTCGCCAACTTTGGTACTGACACCGAAGCAGAAAGTTTAAAATTAGTTACCGATTTACGCAATCAAAATATTCCTTCAGTTATTTATCCGACTGCAGAAAAATTAGGTAAACAAATAAAGTATGCTGATAATTTGGGAATACCATTTATTGCCATCATCGGTACAGATGAAGCTAAAGCCAACAAAATAATGTTGAAAAATTTAGCAACCACAGAACAAAACTTAATTGATTTTGACACACTTGTACAAACTATAAAAAAGATATAATTGCCTCAGATTATAAATTCCAATCGTTTGTATGAATAAAGCAGAATCATTACAACCTGGGTCTCAGGAGTTTATTATTAACAAAGAGAAAGTACACCATGAGGACGAAAAGAAGTATCTGATCGACCTTAATGATGTTCCCCATGACTTATCTAAGTGTGACACTCTTCAAATCACTCAAGGATACTTAACCATTGATCCCGGAAAATCAGAAGAAAGACTCAGAAAACAAGTTCATCTCGACGGTTCTGTTGAATATTTTTACACTAAAAAAGCAGGCAGCGGCGAAGATCGTTTGGAACAAGAAAAACCAATTTCTGAAAAAGAATTTGAGGAATTGTGGCAGCAAAGAACTATTCCTGGAATTATCGAAAAAACTCGATATTTAATTCCCGATGGTAACTATCTAATTGAACTTGATATCTTCCACGGAAAACATGAAGGGTTAGTCATGACTGAAGTTGAATTTAAAACTCCGGAACTTAAGAAAAACTTTATTGCTCCATCTTGGTTTGGACGTGAAGTTACCCTTGATAAAAGATTCAAAAATCAAGCCTTGGTGCTATATGGCCTTCCCTCTCCCGAACACTTTCGAGAAGCTCCACGTTTTACTCTCGATGAAGGTGTTGAAAAGTCAATTGAAGAAATTCAAGAAATCTTAGATTCAAATCCTAATAAGACCTCAATTATTGCTATCGCTGGCGGTTCAGCCTCTGGAAAAACCAGCCAAGTTGCCCACAAAATCAGCAAAAAATTTAGTGAAAACGCTTTATTAATTTCTATGGATGATTACTATCGTGGAGCCGCCTATATCGGAAAAGAAGCCAAAAAAGGCAACCTTATTAATTGGGACCAACCAGAAGCAGTTGACCTCGAATTACTCAAAGATCACCTATCTCTACTTAAACAAGGCAAAACTATTCAAAAACCAATTTATAGTTTCAAAACAGGTGAAAGAACTGGTTATGAGCCAATCGATCCTAAAAACCTAATTATTATTGAAGGTTTATTTGCCTTAAATAATAATTTAAAAGATCAATCTGACTACAAAATATTTGTCGATATCGGAACTCATGGCCGAATCATTAGAAGATTATTAAGAGACATTGATAGAACTTCCCAAAAACCATCAGATATTGTCAAATACTTTGCCCAAGTAGTTGAACCGATGCACGAAAAGCACATTCAGAAAAATATTATCAACGCCGATATTATTGTTGAAAACGAATACAATCCATCCGTTGAAGCCCAAAGATCCAATGTTAACGAAAACCAGGTAAAGTTTCTGCAGACCTTATCCCCCGCTGTTCTAAGAAAAGCCGAACTTCTTTGCCATATTAATCAAACCGACTCCTATTACACACCATTTGGAAAAGACCTCAAAGATACTGATGAAATATTAAGAATCAGACAAGAAAATGGATTTTATATTCTCACTTACAAAGGTCCCAAAAATGAAACCTCAACTTTCCGGGAAAGACCAAAACTGGAATTTGAAATTGATGAGGGTGCTAAAGATGCATTCATTAATTTTTACGGCCGGGAAACTAAAATGATCCAAAAAAGTCGCGCCATTTATACTTATAAAGGTACAGTTTTTTCAATCGATAATGTATCAACCAAAGTTAATAATGAAACCCGATTTTTAGGCAATTTTGTAGAAATAAGATCAACCAAAGACAAAGATTTAGACTCGATTTTTCAAGAAATGGGCCTTGATCCTAATACTAGTATTAAAAAATCCTATTTCGAACTATAAATACTTTAAAAATACATTATATCTGATATAATAATTACCTATGAAACAAGGAATTCATCCTCAATATTTTGATCAATGCAAAGTTACCTGTGCCTGCGGCAACAGTTTTACTACTGGATCTACTGTAGAAAAAATTGACGTCGACGTTTGTTCAAAGTGTCATCCATTCTTTACTGGTCAACAAAAATTCGTTGACATTAAAGGTAGAATCGACAAATTCAATGAAAAAATGGCCGCTGGTAAAGCCAATGCAGCTAAGAAAACTGCTAAAGTAAAAGCTTCAAAGTAGCAATTCTAAAACCGCTATACAGTAATTATTATTATGTTTGGCGGTTTTTTGTTTAAAAAATATATAAAATAAAATTATGCCTACTCTAAATCCTAATATCGCTATTATGGAATTCCATCCAGGTCCAGGCGGCCAGGAAGCTACAATATGGGCTCAGGATCTTCAAAACATGTATGTTCGTTATGCCAACAAAGTTGGCTGGAAAGTCAGTCAAATTGACGATGAAGTTATCCAGATCTCCGGTTATGATGCTTATAACCAGCTTAAATATGAAGCTGGCACTCATCGTGTCCAAAGAATTCCAATAACCGAAAAACGCGGTCGTATTCAAACATCAACTGCGTCCATTGCCATTCTCCCTCAAATTGACTCCAAAGAAGTTAATTTCAGAATGGAAGATGTCGTCATCACTGCTAGTCGGGCTGGCGGTAATGGTGGCCAAAACGTCAATAAAGTTTCTACAGCTGTTCATTTAGTTCATAAACCAACTGGATTAATGTTTGATGTCCGCACTGAACGTTCTCAACAGCAAAACCGGGAAATTGCTATCAATTTACTAAAAAACAAGCTTTGGCAAATTGAAGAAGAAAAAAGAATGAGTGAAATCTCTGCTGGTCGGTCTAATATCAGCCAATCAACTCGTGCAGACAAAATCAGAACCTACAATTACCCTCGAAACCAAGTCAAAGATCATCGCATCGACAAATCTTTCAACAACCTCGATAAAATGATGCAGGGAGAACTTGATGACCTATTCCTTGAATTAACAGTGTTAGACGAAAAAGACAAAGAAAAGCAGGAAAGTTTAAATAAATAATCCTTTCTTTTGATAAAATTAGTTATGCCAGCCATCCTTAATTTTAAAAATTTTTTAGATGATATAAAAAATCAAAAAATATTTTTTAAAATTTATGGTAAAAGCAAACGAATATTGAGTATGGCTCGATATCACACTAAAAACCTGGGAAATGATGAATATCTAAAAATATTGTTTGATGATAAATCTTTTCTTTTAGTTTTATTAAAAGAAAAAACATTAATGTATAGTGACCACATAATCGGACATATAAAAGATATTAAAGATCAGGATATTGGAGAGAAAAAAACAATTGTTTATCAAAATAAAAAGTATAAATTAGTTAACAAAAACGATCATCAACTAGTCAAAAAATTATTATTTGGCGATTTTTCTGAATTAGAAGAAGAAGTTTTCTTTAGTGATTATGAACCAGAAGACGGTTCTATAGAACTATTAAGCTTAGGTTGGCTAGCGAAAGATCACCAACGTGCTGATATTCATGTCAAAGAATTAAAAATAAAAGATATCGAAACAGTTTAATTTTGTCTCTTCTCTAATTTCACTTGAACTGTTTGGTCTTTATTGTCTCGGTAAATTTTCAAACTGATCGTATCCCCTATTTTTTTGGTATTCACGATTGTGGCCAAAGAAGTATCAGCACCTTGATCGCTTAATTTTTTACCATCAATTTCAGTCACAATATCGCCTGTTTTAATTCCAGCTTTTTCAGCCGGACTTCCAGCAGCCACCTCTTGTACATAAGCACCAGCTGGAACTTCATTTAAAAGAGCGGCTTGTTTAGAAATCATTTTATAAGCCACCCCCAAATATGGTCTGTCAAATTCACCGGTAGTTTTGAAATTATCAATTGATTGTTTAACTAAATTAATTGGCAGGGCAAAACCAATTCCCTGTCCTCCCTGAGACACTGCCACATTTACTCCGATCACCTTGCCGCTGGAATCAAATAATGGACCTCCAGAATTTCCTGGATTAATTGCTGCATCAGTCTGGATCACATTATCAAGTCTTTCTGAACCTCCCATCGAAGAACCAGCAGTAATTCCTCTTCCTAAACCAGAGATAACTCCACTCGTTACAGTTGATCTGAATTCTCCCAAAGCAGTTCCGATTGCAATCACAGTTTGACCAACTTTTAACTTATCTGAATCACCTAAATTCACCGAACTTAAGCCAGTTTTATTTACCTTTAATATGGCTAAATCATTCACTGGGTCTCGATAAATTTGATCCACATCCACCACCTGATCTTTGCCAATTACCACTTTATATTTTGCGCTTGTATCAGCCACCACGTGTTTATTTGTCACAATCAATCCATCATTACTGATAATAAAACCGCTGCCGATATCTTGCTCTATTTTTTGAGGTTCAGCATTTTGATCATTTTTAGGAATATTAAAAAATTGATTTAAGAAATCTAAACCAAACGGATCAACATTGGTTGGCATGCTCACCTTGCTAATCGATACTGTCACTACACTTGGGGTTGCCTGTTCCACCACTCTTGTTACCACTGATTCTTGATCTAAAGTTTCTTGTTTTAAAGTCGTGCTGACGGTTGAATTGTTTTTATCACCAATTATTTTATTTAAAAATGGAAACCCAACAGTTTTATCAATTATTGCCCCGGTTACCACCATTCCTGCAGCCATCAAACCAATAAATAAACCAAGTAATAATCCTCTGAATGTTTTTATATCCATATTAATTATTATAAATAATAATTGATTGCTTTATTAAAACTTAACAAGCTGAAAATTAGCTGAATTATTTATTAAGTAAGACATCGATTGCCTTATTTAATTGGACATCATCCTTAGAATTTGAATCCTCTTTAATCTCTACATCAGGATTAATTCCGACTTTATGGATATTGCTTCCGTCTGGCAATAACCATTTAGCGATTGTAATATGAAGTCCGCTGCCGTCACTAAAATCTTCTGGTTGTTGGACAGTTCCTTTTCCAAAAGTTTTAACTCCCACAAGTTTAGCTCGGCCATGATCTTTCAATGCACCTGCTAAAATTTCTGCAGCTGAAGCTGACCCGCCGTTTACTAAAACCACCAATGGATCATTCAAAAGTTGTCTTCTAGCCGAATCAACGTTATATGTTTGAGTTGTACCATCATAATTTTGTTGTTTAACGATTACACCGTCAGAAACAAAATCTGAACCCACCATTACACTAGCCTGTAAAAATCCACCTGGATTATTACGTAAATCCAAAACTATGCCGCCATAATTATTGCCACCTTCTTTTTTGATTTTAGCGATAGTTTCTGGCCATTGTTTGTATAATTCATCCGTAAACTTTGATAATTGGACCCAAGCCACTTTTTTACCGTTCTGTTCTTTCCAATTCAAAGTCACACTTGGAACTACGATATTATCTCTTTTTAGAGTTATGTCTTTTGTATCCTTACTGCCATCTCTGAATATTTTCAAAGTAACATCTGTCCCAACTTTACCTCTGATTAATTTAACCGCCTCATCAAGTGCCATTCCATTAGTATCTTTATCAACATTATTTGCTTTATCAGTTATTTTCAAAATCAAATCACCTGCTTTAATTCCCGCTTTTTCAGCTGGGCTTCCAGCCACCGGTGCCATAACCGCCAAAATATTATCTTTATTATAGCCTAAAGAAATTCCCACCCCTCCAAACTGACCCGCTAAATCTTCATTAGAGCTCTTATTTTGATCAGGAGGCAAAAATACCGTGTACGGATCATCTAGCGATGCTACCATGCCTTGTATCGCTCCATATTCCATTTTTCTATCATCGATTTTGCTCTTGTCTAAATACATTTGGGACAATTTGTTTTTCACTTGCCACATTAAATTCAAATTCAATTGACCGCTCTCGCCTGCTCCAACCAAAGAACTATTCTGGCCCATCTTAAAACTAATGATGGAAACAATTGCTAATATAGCCAAAGATAGGGTTAAATTTCTGATGTTCTTCATTTTCATGGTATTATCTATTCTATCACTATTAAAAGTCTTCCAGACTTAGAGTTCAGAAGTACTTGCCTTTTTTCTCCGCCATACTCAAACAATTCATTCCATTCATTGTTTTCTAAAAATAAAATTGGCAGATTTGTATCAAGATTATTTTGGGCAATTTCTTTATTATCAGTTATCACAGCAGTCACCCCTAATACTTCTGCTTTAGTTAAAAAGGTCTGAGAAATCTCTCTGCTTAAAATTACATTTCCGTCATATTCGTAATTTAAATCAACCAGTTTGTCTATAATTTTCAAATCAGTATCTCCCCAAGCTTTTCCTTCAATTAAACCCTCTCCTTTAAACTCAACTGCATCAAATTCCAAAGTTATTTTTTCATCATCAATTTTAGAAACTATTGCTTTTACTGGCGACTTCACTTCTTTTTCTTCATTGTTGGATAATTCAATTTGAATATTTCCAAATTCATCAATTCCCAAAAAAATTCCATCTTGAGGCACTAAAATAATTGTTGAAAATAACCCTTTGCTTTTGTACAAAGTGTCATTTTTTTTAACTGTTTTTCCTTTTAATTCCTGATTTATCTGATCTAAAACCTGGCTGGAAAGTTTCTTTAATTTGGGATCACTGTAAACTTTAACTTCTACTGTTGGAAAAGAAATTAGTTTTTCGCCTTTATTCACTAAATTCCCTTCACTTACATGTAATTTAGTATCACTATTTAATGGAATCCCAAAATGGGCTTTTAATTTTTGTTTCATCGTACTTAATATGTATACCACAAAAAATCCCTCCTTTTTAAGGAGGGATTAAAATTCAAAACTAGATTTTATTTATTGCTGAGTTGTAAAAGGCAACAAAGCTAAATGTCTGGCATGTTTAATTGCCTGGGACAATCTTCTTTGGTGTTTAGAACAAATACCAGTGAATTGTGATCCCATTATTCTTGCTCTTGGAGAAAGAAATTCTCGTAACTTTTCGTAATCTTGCCATGTAGGAACGGTTTTTGATTTACAAAAAGCACAAGCAGTATCTCGTCCTTTTTTCTTTGCAGCCATTATGGCGTCTTTTTTCTTTTTAATCATATTTATCTCCTAAACTAAAATGGAATTTCTTCGTCTTCCTTTTTATCTTTAACTTGTGGTTCAGCATCAACAACATCATCTGGGATAACGATATCATCGATCATTCCTTGACCCATATCGGCTCCGCCTTGAGGTGCAATATCAGATTCAGCAAAATCATTTGCCATTGGGTGGTCAGAACCAGCACCTTTGTTATCTAAAATAATCATATCGTCGATAACTATTTCAGCAATTTGTTTTTTGTTGTTATCTTGATCGTTGAATTCTCGGTATTGAATTCTACCATCAACATAAATTCTTCGGCCTTTTGATAATAATTGGGCACACAATTCAGCTAATTTATTCCAGGCAACAATTCTGTGGAATTGAGCATCTTCTTTTCGCTCACCTTGTTTGGTCACCCAAACACGATTAGTAGCTAAACCGAAAGATGCGACTGCCATTCCGGCTGGGGTGTATCTTAACTCAGGATCACGAGTTAAGTTACCGATTAACATTACTCTATTAAGACAACGACTAGGCATATATTCTCCTTACTTTTTCAAAATTAAATAACGAATAACATTTGTTTCTCGATTCAACAACAAATTAAGTTCTTTTAATTTTAAAGGTTCAGACGCTTCAACGTCAAAAACCCAAAAATCACCTTTGCTTTGATCGCCAATTTTGTATACGAGATCCTTGGAACCCATATGATCTTTATTGGTAATTTCAGCTTTATTGTTTTCTATCCAAGAAAACATTTTATTTAATGTTTTGTCTTTATCTTCGGTTTTTGGATTTAAAACCGTAACCATTTGGTATTGATATTTATTACTTCCTTTCATGAACTCACTAGATTAACATAATAACTTTTTTTTGGCAATTACCTTATTTTCCTTAAAATAGTATATATTTTAGATCTTTTTTATTTTATAACTATCTTTTAAATCTTCAACAAGATATCCCTTATTTTTTATAATACCCCTTAGTCTATCAGATTCTTCCCAATTTTTCTCCTGTTTGGCTTTAATTCTCTCTTCCGCCAATTTAGTGATTTCTTCCGGTATTTCTTCTTCTTTTATTTCTTTATCCAATTCCAATCCTAAAACCTTATCAAAATCTAATAAAGTTGCCCATTTTTCTTCAGGATTTAGGTTTGATTTCACTGTTTTCCAAACCACCGCCATCGCCTCTGGCATAGCAATATCATTAGAAATAGCGGCCACAAATTCATTTCTTAATTCTTCATTAACTTTTGAACCTGCATTTTCCACTCGAAAACTTCTTAATTTATTTAAAGAAACTTCGGCCGCCTTCAAAGAATCCAATGAAAACACCAGTCCGCTTCTATAATGAGTCGATACTATTAAATATCTTAAAGCTAATGGATCATAACCCATTTCTTCGAGTTGTTGAACCGTGTAAACATTTCCTAAAGATTTACTCATCTTGCCTTCTTTCAAAGTCAGCCAGGCATTATGCATCCAGTAATTTGCCGTATTGTGGCCAAAAGCACCAAAAGCTTGGGCAATTTCATTTGTATGGTGAACGCCAATATGTTCGATTCCGCCGGTATGAATATCAAATTGTTCGCCTAAATATTTTGTCGACATGGCAGTACATTCTAAATGCCATCCAGGGAAACCCTCACCCCAAGGCGAGTTCCATTTCATAATATGATTTGGCTGATTTGTTATCCACAGCAAAAAATCCCAAGGATTTTTCTTTTCCTCATCCACTTCGACCCTGTTGCCCACATCCATTTCTTCCAATTTCAAATTAGCAAACTTAGCATAATCAGGGAACTTTGAAGTATCGTAAACCAACCCGGTTTTAGTTTTATAAGTAAATCCCCTTTTCTCCATTTTTGAAGCGAGTTCAATTTGTTCATTAATATGTTCAGTTGCTTTTGGCAAATAATTTGGAATCACCACATTAAGTTTTTTAAGACTATCAATGAATTGTTCTTCGTATTTTTTGGCAATTTCCCAAGGACTAATTCCCTCTCTTTTAGCGCCTTTTTCCATTTTATCTTCACCCTCGTCACCATCAGAAGTGTTGTGGCCAACATCCGTAATATTCATAACCCAAGTCACGTCATACCCCAAATATCTTAAAACCCGAACTAAAATATCCCAATTCACAAAAGCATACATGTTTCCAATATGCTGATTCCAATACACTGTTGGTCCGCATGAATATATCCCCACTTTATTATCTTTTATTGGCTTGAATTCCTCTTTTTGTCTGGTTGCGGTGTTATAAACTTTCATTTCTGACTCTATTATAACTTAAGATCCAAAGTTTTCTTGAAAAAAAGAGTTCGAAGTTGTGATTTTTTCGAGCTTTGAACCTGCTGATTTTTTAAATATTTTCGCAGATTGCATTTTTTTCGAACTTTCAACGCGGTGACGCATTGACGTGAGAAAAAAATGTAATCAAGAAAAACCTTAATCTGGTTTTTTATAATATTCCGCCGTTGCCGACATATCAGAATTACTGGCTTTTCCCTGATGACCTTTGGCCATTCCGCTTCCCGGTCCTTTCTTTTTGGTCTCTGGTTCAAAAATAATTTCACCCTCTTCCGCCATTTCTTCCTGTCTTTCCTTTTCCTCTTCCACCCTTTCTTCTTGTCTTTCTTTTTCTTCTCGCTCTTGCCTAATCTTTTCAATTTCTGACTCCAAATCCCGCCCTTGTCCCATTTCTGCCTTTAATTTGGCAATTTCCTCTTGTTTTTTTCTTTCATCTTCAGCTTGTTCTCTTTTCATTTCCTCATCACTCATCGTTGAAATATTTCCTAAAAGATCTTGGGCAGAAATTATTGGTTCGATTATTTTTCCCGCTTCCTCAACTGTTTTTTTCACTGTTTCTTGTCCCAGCTCTCCTAATCCTTTCAATACACCTGATGCAATCGATTGATTCATAAATTCATTGTAGCATTTAGAGGTTTCTTCTTCCGTCCAAAGCCCTGCTTAAAGTTGCTTGATCAGCATATTCCAAATCGGCCCCCATTGGCAAACCGCTGCCGATACGACTGATTTTAATTTGATCATCAATTTCCACAATTCTCTTTTTTATATACAACGCCGTAGCCTCGCCTTCCATGGTTGGATTAGTAGCTAAAATTATTTCCAGATTTTTTTCCTTGTTCTCTTGTTTTATTTTCTTGATTCTTTCAATTAGTTGGTAAATTTTCAAATCATCCGGGCTAACATGATCCAAAGGATTTATGACTCCTCCCAAAACATGATAAATACCCTTATATCCGCCAACATTTTCAATTGCCATCACATCAATCGCCCTTTCCACCACACAAATCGTCATTTTATCTCTTTTTTCATCCTCACAAATCGGACACAAATCTTTCTCGCTTACCGAAAAACAATTTTTACAAATTTTTATATCTTTTTTTAATGCCACCAAAAGTCTAGCCATTTCCGCCACATAGTTTTCCGGAGTATTTAAAAGATAAAACACCAATCTGGTAGCACTTTTTGGCCCAATACCCGGCAATCTTTCAAAAGTAGCGATTAAGTTTTTGATGCCTATTGGGAATTCTGCCATATTAAAACAAACCCTCAAGACCACCCATATCTTTCATTTTTCTGGCAGCAGCTTCTTGAGACTTTTTCATGGCTTTATTAATTGTTTCAACTAAAATTTTATTTTCTACACCGTTTACCGACAAGAATCTTACTTTTTGATCACCGCTAACGGTAACTTTAATTCCGTTTTCTTCAATTTCTACTATTTCGGCTTCAACAGCTTTTTTTAATTTCAAAGCTTGAGCCATCATTTTTGCTTTATCAAACATAATTTAAAAAATTATAAATTTTAATTAACTATCTATTTTAACATTATGGAAAGTTGAAATAGATTGAAGAAATTGCTCCGTAATTATTGTCTTTTAACCATTTATTAAATTTTGCAATATTATTAGCATTTTTACCGTCAGAAAAAGTAATTACAAATTTATTAATATGGTAGTCATATTTCACCGTAAAATTATTTTGGCTAAAAGGCGATCTATTTCTCAAACTTCTTATTGCTTCTGCTTCTGCTTGAATCTTAGGTGGCACAGTCGGAAAAATATTATCAGGGTCCAAACTTCCCCTGTTTTTTGTTGGATCTAAATTAACTTTCACAGTTGGAACAGGACCTGAATCTGGAGATTTAATATTTTTACTTGACCTATTAAATATAGAATATATTAATAATATTAAACCCACTGCTATTAACCCTATAATCAGGTATTTTTTATTAATCATTTTATTTTTTTGGATCAACTAATAAACACCAAATATCTTGACTTAAATCAACATGTCCATAGCTAGTATCTCCATCAAAAGGACTTCTAGTTCCATAATATGGATCAGCCGTTACTATCTGTCCCCCATCAACCGCCACCCCTAAAACAAAATGACCGCCAGTGCCTTTAGAATTAAAAAACTGAGCCGCTACCAAAACTATTTTTCCATCACATATCCAACTGGCAATATCTTTAGGAGTACAAAGTGATGATGAACCATAACTTATAGCATCATCGCCCAAATACTTTCTTAATATTTTTTCATGTTGATCCATGCCTGACCCATTACAATCAACACTGCTGTATATCGGATCTTTTAATAAATTAACGACCGTATTATCGGGACTTTGACGTTGCAAAATCATCGATACACTTGTTGGTCCGCACCCTGCATAACAAATTGTGCAACCCCCGGGCAAACTCATATTAGCCCAAGCTGGATCGCATTGTCGTGTTAATTGAACATATTGTCCCACGCTACACTCCCCTGTAAAATCATTATTTTCTCCTGGAACCAGTACACCACCTGGTGCAGTTGATTGATTTTGTCCACCGCCCATTCTTACTGGTGGCACTAAAGAAGACACTAAGTTTCCGTTTAAAGTTGTATAAGCAAAAAGTCCAATCATTAAAAATATCACCACTGGCCCGACAACTGCTGATATTGAAACCATAGACAAAGCCGCTGGAATACTAATTATTAATATTCCTGTTTTTACCCCCCAACTAAGTATTCCCCCAAAAAATCCCCCTAAGTATTCCTGAAAAAACGCCTTCATTTTATCAAAATCAACTCCCATTGCTTTTAAAACTGAAGTAGCAATTTTAATTACTGGTTTAATTATTTTTATAAGTGCCACCACAACCACAACCACAATTAAAATTACCTGTCCGACCACTGGAATCGCTTGAAATGCTGCCACTGCCCCTGCCACACCTCCAGTCGCGGCTGCCCCAGCGGCTCCTTCTGCTGCCCCAGCTCCAACCTCAACTCCCCCGCTTATAATTCCTTTCAAAATCGCCCATGCTCCTTTCTTTACACCCTGCTCAGCAAATACTTCCAAAGAACTGGTCACAAATTTACTCATCGCTTGACCACCAACCGAATCTAATGCCGACATCCCCAATTGTTTAAGACCCAATTTTTCCAAAAACCCGCCCGATATTGCATTAACTGTATCGTAAACTTTAATATATTTTTGGGTGAAATTAATTAAGTTTTTTACTTCAGGGACTTCTGAAGCTAAAGACATTAAACCTTCAAAAGATTTTAATTCCTTAATTTCATACGGCAGTTCAATTCCTTTCAACTCAAATTTTAATTGCCGATATTTATAAATAAGGCCATTAAAATCACCGGGATTCATTTTTAAAATAGAATATAAACCTCTCAAATCACTGTAAGCATTAGCAGTTTTTTCTGGCGAAAATCCTTTTGATAATACATTATCAACTGCCTCATTTTTATGCCTTTCTATTTCCGATTTGTAATAATAAATATTTGATACCAAATCTCCATATTCTTTGACTGCCGTTTTTTTTGCCTGGCTGATATCCGGATTCTGATAAATAATTTTTGTATAAATAGTGTTGCTTAATTTTTCAGTTCGATAACGATTTATTTCCTCTGCTCTAGAGCCAATCCAATTTTCCACCTCAACTGCTGCCCCTTTGATCGCTGTTTCCATTTTAAGATCTAAACTTGGATCTAAATCCAAACCAGTACTTTCTTTGTATAAACTTTTTATTTCGCTTATTGTTCTTTCAACCTCAGTATTAGTATTTAAGGTTCTATCATCTATAGTTCTTTCCACCATTCTTACCACAGAAACTCGAATTGCTTCTTCTTGTTTTTCAAAAACTTCCTCAAGTGTTTCATCACTTTTAAAAGTACCCATTACTATTTCCATCACCCTATCAGCTTCCTGATCGATTTTAATATTTATATCTAAAGAATTATTTACTTTACTTACAGTTTCCACTAATAATTCTTGTCTTTCAGAATTAATATCTAACCCATCAGTTTGTTTGGCAAACTCTAATATTTTTTTAACGTCTAAAGTTCCATTATCATTAAAGATTCCAGGAATCACCACTTTTTCAAAAATCTTACGACTCAATTCTTCTGCTTCTACACCACTAATCTGACCCTCAATCGTTTCTTCTAACACCAATTGCTCTTCTGCCAAAGTCATCGCCATCTTTTTCTCAAGATTACTGGCATTTTCATCTTTCTTTTCGTCAGCCTTCATTAAAATCACATCTTCCGATTTAGGTCGACCTTCACTTTCTGCTTTAAAATTCTGAATCGCTTTTAAATTCTCCCAATACATCTCTCTTTGCCGTTTAATTAAGGTTTCAACATTTTTTTTAGAGACAACATTTTTATTCCTTTTTTCCACTAGTTTCAATGCTTCTTCTTCTGATACTTCATTATCTAAATATAATTGATATTCCCCCACCAATTTTCTGATTACAGCTACTGGAACCACCGAACCCTCTGTTTTTGTTTCCAATTCTTCTTTTTTATTAGCTGCTTTTTTCAACAATTCATTTTCCTTTTTAGAAACTGACTCATCAAAATTCGATAATTTATCAATAATAAGATCAATATTTTTATTATTTATCTCTACATCTTTTATTCCCTCTCTAATAAAAATTCTTCTTAAAACGTCACACAAAGTTGGCTGTGATTCTAGGTCAATATTTTCTGATTGAACTTTTACCAAGCTTTTGACCACGCCATCTATTCCGTCATATTTTTCAATATCAGCATCTGGCATTATTCTATCCATTACTTATTGTAATATAAAATACATTTATACCGAAGCAGTTAATGCGATGCATAAATTTTTGGCACGCAATCATCCGAGCAAAGCGAGGGCGTGAGTACCAAAAATTTCATGCAGCATTAATATTGAGTGTTATCCAAAAATCTCTTTAGCAACATCGTACAAATCTTTTTTACTTTCATCAACTAAATTTTGGCTGATATTTTCCACCGGGGTATCGTTTTGTATCACCAAAGGTTCTTTTTTTGTTTTTCCCAATATACATTCAAAAGCTAGGTTAGTGCCAAAGACAGAAGTTAAACCATTTTCCACAATCTTTCTATTTTTAGCTTCTTCCAATCTATCTTTATGGAAAGGATAAAAAACTTCCATTATCAAAGTGTTTCCGTTTACTGATTTCGGTCTAGCTGCTCTTAAAAAAGCTTCGACTGAATGATTGTAAGGCTTAACCGCCATCAACACATTCCCCCATTTTTCCTCGATTTCTTGAACACAAATCGCCCCGGCTGATTCAACCACAATCATTTCTTCTTGAACTTCATTTTTCTCTTCAGCCTTTTTTTCTGTCTCTTTTGCATCACTTGAAGCTTTGTCGTCTTTATTTTCTGGTTCCTCTTTTTCTTTATTTCCTCCACCATTCCCTTTTTCACCAATAAATTCCACCACTACCAATTCCAATGGCAATTGATCAATTTCCACATCTTTTTCTTGTTTAGCCGCTTTAATAAGCAGATTAATTAAATTTTCGATTTCCGAAACCGACAATTTACAATTTTTTATTTCTTCGCCAACTCCAAAACTACCCAATAATTTTTTCTGAAAATAGGCTAAAAGCTTTTGTCTGAAATTTTGAAAATCAACTCCTTTATCGGCCATTGCTTCAAGTCTTTCTAAAATCATTTTTGTTTTCTTGGCTGCCAAATCGGTTTCAAAATCCTCTTCATTATAGTTGCCGCTTTTAGACGAAAAAAATTTATTGGTATCTTCCAAACTAATATTCTTTCCTAATTGCAAATACAATTCATTGAAAGTTCTTTGCAAATTTCTAAAACTGCCATCGCTTCTTTCTACGATTAAATCGACAGTAGCTTTGTCAATCTCAATCCCCTCACCTTCAATTATCTTTTTTAATGATTTATTTAAGTCTTTTTTAGTACCTTTTCTAAATTCTATTTTAATTAATCTCGATAAAACAGTGTCAGGAATTTTTTCCGGATCAGTGGTACATAAAATAAAAATTGTATGTTTTGGCGGTTCTTCAATTAGTTTCAAAAGTGCATTAAATGCATCCTTAGTTAACATGTGAACTTCGTCGATTATGAAAACTTTTTTCTTTAATTTGCTTGGCAGCAAATAAGCTTTGTCTTTTAGAATTCGAACATCGTCTATACCTCTATTTGAAGCAGCATCAATTTCAATAATATCCATCGAACTGCCGCTTAAAATTTCATTACAATTAGCACATTCTCCACAAGGTTCCACTCCATTTTTATTTTCACAATTTACAGCTCTAGCTAAAATTCGGGCAGCAGATGTTTTACCGGCACCTTTTGGCCCGGCAAATAAAAATGATTGAGGAATATCTTCATTCGATAAAATTTTTGTCAGTATTTCTGAAACGTCAGGTAAATCGAGGTCGGCGATTTTTAGTGGTCTATATTTTAAGTGAAAAACTGCCATTGATAGATTTTAATAAAAATCCTATCAAAAATACACTAAGCTCTACTATATCAACTTTTTTTAAGTGAATAATTTTTTAAGTAGTGTTTTTTTGAACTTTGAACGTGGTTACACATTCACCGTGAGAAAAAACATTACTAGAAAAATTTAATCTCAACCTTTCATCAAATTCTCCACTCCATGCACTAACCATTCATACAACACTTCTTCTAAAGTTTTATTTTGAAACACCACTTCATATTTCAATTTTTGCGTACAAATCACAATATCTCCAAGTCTTATCATTCCATCTGCATCAACTTCTTTTGACATCGGAAAACCCAAAACTTGGGGAATATAATCTTTTTGCCGATAATCTTGGTTCAATTTTTTAGCTTTACCTCTTCCCACAAAAAATATACTTAATTCAATATTATTTTTGTAATTTTTGCTCTCCAAAGCTTTTTTTGCCAATCTCAAAACTAAACTCTCATCAAGTCCCCAATTTTTTGGATGTTTAATTAATACAATATTTTCCACAACTCAAAAACTTTATAATTTACTTATTTTTTCTTTGACAATTTTAGAAACTAAGTCTCCTGAAGCTCCACCAGCAAGTCTTGTCATTACTTCTTTCATTACCAATCCAAAATTAGCACCTTTTTCAGCAATTACTTCATCAACTGTCTGGGCAATTTTCTCTTCAGTTAATTCTTCGGGTAAATATTCTTTTACAATCGAAATTTCATAGTCAATTTGTTTAACCAAATCTTCTCTGCCTGCCTTAGCAAACATTTCTTTCGACTCTTCTTTATTTTTTAATTCTTTTCGCAAGACATTTATTTCTTCAGCTTCATTCAAGCCACCGGGTGGCAGTTGAAGTTCTTTTTTATCGATTAACGATCTCAAAAACCGCAACACATCCACCCGTGCGTTATCACGATTCTTTAAAGCGGTCATACTGTCTAGCTTTAATTTATCTCGAATCATGTCTTCTTGAATTTTTAGCTTTTCGGCGACATTTTTCACGCCAAATGATTATCTTCTTTTTAGCATATCGTTCTTCTGAAGGTTTAGTGTAAGAAGTTCTTTTGCGTACTTCTTCAGTTATATCTTCTTCAAGACACAATCTTCTAAATTTTCCAATAATATCATCTTTTGATTCACCTTTTTTCTTTTTTACTATAATTGGCATCAATTCACCTCCTTTTAACAAACGTCAGTATTTTACCTTATTTTTTGTTGCTTTGTAAACACTTAATATAATCTAAAGTATTTACGATTCCATCATTATTATAATCTACATCGTGTTTGCAAACACCCACACTTGCGCCAGTCGGAGCCGCTGTAGTTGTACTGCCGCCACTTCCATTTTTCATACAATATAAATAATCCATAGTATTTGTAACTCCATCATTATTATAGTCAGTTGATTTATTGCATGAAGCTGCACCTGATGATGGGGATGTTGTGCTTGAAGTTGTAGAAACAGGAGACAAGGCAATTGTTGGAGATAAGACCATACCTGATGGTGAAGACACTTCTGGAGATGGATTATTCATAACTCGACTAGGCATCCTTTCTGGTGTATCCGTATTAGCATCACTCGAACCTTTTGTAGTAAAACTAAACGGCATACCATTATTATCAAAATCAGACTCTTCAATTTTTAATTTAAAATAATACTTAGTATTGGCTCTTAAATTATTTAGAACCACAGCATGATTAGTAGTTTGAGTACTTTCAATTGACGTTACAAGAATACTGGCAGCATTGGTTCCATAATAAACAGTACCCATCGACTCTTTGTCAGAAACCCAAGTAATAGTAGCACTCTTTCCATCGTCGCTTAAAACTTCTTGAATATTTTTTGGCTCTATTCCTGCTGTTGCTCCACTCATATATGTTCTAACAGTTTTCACCCCCAAAACACTTAAAATCACCACTAAAATCAATATTACAAAAACAATAATAGTTTTTAGATTAATCTTACCTTTCATAGAAATCTCAGAAGAAATGCGCCTAGAACACTCACCAATCCGAAAGTAGCTAAACCAATTGTAGTACTAAGACTACCAGTTTTTGGCAACTCAGATGATGTAGCAGTTGTGGCCGCAATTGTTGTTGTTGTTGTTGCTGCAGGAGCATTTGTTGTTCCAGTTGTAGTTGTTGCAGCACCAATCGTGAAAGATCCGCTTTGGTTTGCGGGACAGCTAATTACATCAGAAGCAGTAGCATTAAAAATATTTGAATCAATTGTTACTCCTTGTTGACAAGTAAAATTCACAGGAGCATTTCCAGCCACTTTGGCTTTAAAAGTAATTACAGCCAAATCCCCTTTTATTGGTTTAATGCTCAAATTGCTCATATCGCTTGGAGAACATGAAAAATCAAATTTACCCGTAGTATTGTCAAAATGAGGAGTCATATCAAAATTAAATGCTGGCACAGCAGCTTTAACTATTGAAACGACATCTAATTTTGTTGCATCAAAAGTTGCCCACACATCAACAGCATTAGAACCTTCAGTATCTGAATCGACTCCAACAGTTGCTGTAAAAGTATCATTGACATTATAAGTTCCAGTACTAGGAGTTAATGTTAAGTGTGGAGCAGCAAAAGTAGCTTTACTGCCTTTAGCTAATACTAAAAATGCTCCAAGAAAAAATATGCTTATAAAAAGACTTGACTTTCTCATTTATTCAAAACATTAACATTTAATTTATTACTGGAGAAAGGTAGAGCCTGACTCGTAACACTTTCTATAAACATGGTAGCAGATTCTTTGTCTTGATTACCAGTAGTAATTTCAAAATCGAAATTTCCAAGCTTCTTGGGAGTTACGTCAAATTTCATTACTGAAGCAAATTCATTTTTCGCAATTCTGTAACCATTTTGAGATGGGAATAAATAATTAGCAACTACCATTCCCTTCTGTTGGCTAACTTTACTAAATGTTGGTTTTGGTATTTTGCTATCAAAACTTAAATTACTAACATTAAAAGCACTTGGATCGTATTTAACATACAAATCTGCACCATCAAAAGAATAATTATCTTTTCCAAGCATATCCACTTCAACTGCATAACTTTGACCAACTTTCATTTCCTTAGTTTTTGTTCCGAAAAGTAAATCTAGAGCCACAGGTTTATTTTCAGAAACTTGGGCCGAACTTCCAGCCTCATTTACACTTACATTATTTACAGTTCTCGGCACGCTTGGAGTTTTATTGGTTAATTTAGAAACTAACAAAACACTTTCAAAAATTACCACTACTGCAACAAGCGGGATAAATAATTTTAAAATTTCATTGTCTTTCATAATTGCCTTATAAAATTTTTAATACAATTGATCCTGCTTCTCAATAAGGGAATTTTTAAATAACTGAACATCGCCGGTATTTGCCATACAATCTCCGTTTAAGTCAGCATCCAAACCACCACCAGCTGGAACAGTAGATCTGGCCGACACTGCTTGTTTAATATAACTAAAATCGACTACATTTATTATTCCATCTTGGCCACCGCTTGCTGAACCTCGAACATCACCTGGCATTATTGGATAATTAGTAAAATCCAAAATTGGAGTTGTAGATGCATCAGCGGTAATAGTTATTTCTCCATCTGCTTTTGTGTAGTTACTAGCCTGTGCATTAACTCCATATTTCATCTGAGCGTGTTCTGGTCCTTTCAAAAAAACAGCCAAACCACTTTTTTGATCGAAATCAGTTAAAGCCAAATTTGTAACTTTATAAACAGCCTCTCCTCGAGAATTTGTTCCATCCAAAGTTGGAATTGCAGTATAAGCTTTTGAAATTTTTCCATTTCCCCTAACCATAATCTTTACTGGCCATTTTGCTCCAATAGAACACTCTGCATTTGCCTTCACGCCCGCATAAGCAAATCTAAAACTTAAAAGTGGTGTTCCGGCTGGTGGCGGTGTAGTTGGTACTGCTACTGAAGTTTGAGGAGTAACTTCAAAAGTAGTTCCGGTAACTGAATCAATACTAATTGTTTTATCTAAACTACCGGCATTGTCACCTGAAATTTCAGTTTTATCTTTAATAATATCAATTGGACCAGATCCTGTTCCTACACCCTTAAAAGTGATATCAGCAATCTTAAATAATCCATTTTTTGATGCTTTCTTAGATACTGATAATATTGATAAATCTAAACATTGAGTGTTTCCATCTTTTAAAGTTGCGATCACAGTATCAAAAGCTGGATCTTGTTTAATATTATTTTCCACAACCGGATCATTTAAATTAAGAAAGTTCTTATTAAAACAGATATTGGTTCTAATAGCATCAACATTAGCCGATGCATTCCCTGAATTTACCCATAATTGAACGTTTTGGGATTGACCAACAGTAAAGCTGATTTTATCGTTTGGTAAAAGCATTAACCTGCCTGCTGAAAATGCCGCTCCCCTTCTCGTATCTTGGCTCTGGCTTGCCAATGCTAAACCACCTATTAGTGCCATACTTGTCAGTACCCAGAATACGGCGGTGTAATTTATTTTTTTCATGTTATTGCTGTTGAACATTTAATTATTTATTAATAAGATATTTTTCCTTCCATATGGAAAAATCATTAGTTGAAACTACTCCTGAACAATTAAAATACAGATCTTTCCATACTGAGAAGTCTGTTAAGTTCGAAGTTCCATTACAATCAAAATCTCCATTATTTCTTGATGTAGCAAATGTTGAACAAACATCGCATCTTCCTGGTGCTGCAGTTGGAGGATTTACTAAACTTACAGCTTTTACATCAGTACAAGCATTCACTTCCTTACTGCCATCAGTAGATTTTACAGTTCCACAAACTGCAACATTATGATTTCCAGTACTTAAATTATTTACGGAAATATTGGTGAAATCATATGAAGTTCTTCCCACAAAACCGCCATTTCCATCAGGGTTTTGCAAAGTTAACTTTTGAATGTCATTACCGTCTACTTTAAACCAATACATTTGTAATAATCCGCCATTTGTTGCTGTCATACTGCCAGTCACTCTCACGGATGTTGAACTATTAGCCACTACATTAAAATTAGAAAAAGTGATACCAGGGTCAGCAGTTGCCGGAGCTACACATTTAGTTGCCGTACTGTCACAAACTAATCCGCTGGCACATGGAACTGTGCTGCTCCAAGTTCCATCACATTGACAAATCTTAACTGCATTTCCACTACAAACAATGTCGCCATATTTATTGCTGCCGCATAGTTTGTCGCACACTGGCTTAGTTACACAGGCAGTTCCATTCCAAGTACAATTGGACTGGCTCATACAAGTTGGAATACTGCTTCCATAATTATTACAAGCATCAGTTGGAGTTACTGGACAAGCTGCAGCATTAGCCAAAGTGTAAGCTACTTTTCCTGCTTCGCATCTTAAATAAGTTGTTCCTGAACAAAATCCTGTGCTGTTAGCATGACCAACACATTCAGGATCAGTAGTAGAAGTTGCAGTGATACACTTACCGCATTTAACTCCAGATCCACAACTTAGAGAATTTGTCGTATCTAAAGTGGATCCTGATGGACAGCTAGTTACTGAAGTTGAGTAGCCGCTTGAACATGTACAAGCAACAGGTGTCTTACAGCAAAGTCCACTAGCACAAGTACCAGAACCGCTTCCATACAATTGTTTATATGTATTAGTGTAGGTTAAACAGGAAGTTGGAATGCTTCCATTAACTTGGGTGGTATAACAATGATCGCCGTTTGTTTCACATGTATATGTTGGTACTGAAGCAACTGGATGTGCACTATTACAAGCCGCCATGCTTGAGTAACAATTATTTACTGGCGGATCATTATTACATGCTGTCAAACTTGTGTA
Source organism: Patescibacteria group bacterium (assembly GCA_013387215.1). Classification (GTDB taxonomy): domain Bacteria; phylum Patescibacteriota; class Microgenomatia; order UBA12405; family UBA12405; genus WARW01. The sequence continues at coordinate 30,312 of WARW01000002.1, read as the reverse complement.
TTCATTTATAGAAGTTTGGCATGAACCATTTTTATAAACCGTATAGTGTTGGGTTGGAGTTGCTGGATGTGCACTATTACAAGCCGCCATGCTTGAGTAACAATTATTTACTGGCGGATCATTATTACATGCTGTCAAACTGACATATGCATTAGCTGAAGTCTGGCAAGAACCATTTTTATAAACCGTATAGTGTTGGGTAGCTTGAGTTGGTATTGAAGTTGGATTTGAAGAACCAGAAGCAACACATTTTCCGCTAACACAATTACCTGAATCACATTCGAAACTATAAGTACAAGAGCAAGAATTAGGCTTGTTTCCATAACCACCGCTACAATCAGCAGCTGAACACTTACCAGAAAAACATATGGCACTTGCACAATCAGAACCTGTTGAACACGACTCACCATTTGGTTTTTTACAACCGGTTTGCTGACAAATAGAATTATCACCACCAGAGACAGGACCGCAGGAACAATTTGGAGTGTAGTTTTGTGTTCCACTAATAACGTTATTACAGGCAGAATCAGTACTTTGATAAGTTACAGTAGCACAACCTTTATTGCTACTACACCTAGAAGGACAATTATAAGGTCTTGGAGTTGCTGTTGGAGGAACGGGAGTTGGTGTAACGCAAACATAAACAGCCGGAGATCCTTCTCGGCCAGCCATATAATTTATATTTGTACATGTTCCCCTAGCACAACCGCTTGTCCTACAATCACCAGTGCTTGCAGGTCTTGGTGTTGCAGTTGGATTAGGAACACAGTCCCAAATTCCGACATCACTTGTACAAGTCTGTCCTGATGGACATCCTGAAGTACGGCAATCACTAGGCCTTGGGGTTGCAGTTGCTGCTGGAGCTGAGGCTACACAATGAGTACCTGAACTATCACAATGAGTACCGCTGGCACAGGGAGTATTACCAACCCAATTACCATCACAATTACAAACAGTAACCACATCTCCACTACACCTCGTATTTCCATTGCAAGAAGCACAAGTTTTTATGGAAGTGCAACTACTTCCATTCCATGTGCAGTTACTCATATACTGACAAGCTTGTTGCGGTGCACCGGAACATCCATCATACGCTTTACTTCTATTTTCAGTGTTCTGTTGAGTCAATTTTGTTACTAACGGCAAAGCCACAGCCATTACCACTAATCCAATTATTAAAGGGATTTGGACCAATCCATCTCTCTTTTTATACAATTTATATACTAACTTTTTACCTAAAGATAAACTAAATTTTGACATTTTCCTCAAATATTCGACCAATATTTAATAAAAAAGTAAAACATTTTAGGAAACTGCGGTCAATGTATCAAATGTATAATTTTATAAATTGTATACACAAAAAAATCCCTCTTTATTTTATATATAAAGAGAGATTTAAATTTTTAAAATTATTTGCCTGTCGCCAATCTCATTATATCCCCAACTGTGATTACTAAAATTAGTCCTAAAAGCAAAAGCATTCCAATATTATTTGCAATTATTTCTACTTTTTGGTTGGCTCTTTTTCTGGTTAACATTTCATAAACTACAAACCAAATTCTGCCTCCATCCAGTGCTGGAAAAGGCAAAATGTTTACGATTGCCAAATTGACAGACACAACCCCAAAGAAATGAATCACAGCCAAAAGACCTTGGCTTTTTTCAATCGCTGAAGTGGCTTGGAACATTCCAATTGGACCGGAAACATCTTTTTGAACGTGACCCATAAACAACCCTCCGATCATCGAGATCACACCGCCGCCAATTATTTTTCCCCAAAAATAGGCTTCTTTAAACCCAGCCCCAATTCCTTCATAAAATCTATACCAAGGCAGTTTAACCATATCAGTATTGGAAATAGCCACACCCATACTTCCTTCACCGCTTGGTGGATTTTCCCGGACATCCACTGTCACATTTTTTTCATTTCCGTTTTTATCAACTACCAATAAATTTGCTTGTTTCCCTTTATCTATTGCCACTTGATTGGTTAATTCTTCTGGCTTTTTGACCACAATATTGTCCACTTTTGAAATCCAATCATCTTCTTTTAAACCAACCTTTTCCGCTGGTGAATTTGGAGCCACACCAATAACTTTTACTTTGTCGGTTTCCTTAGGTACTCCGGTAATTCCATAAACAACGCTAAAAATCACTACTGCTAAAACTAAATTCATCAAAACTCCTCCCAAAACTATCAAAAGCTTTTGCCAAGGTTTTTTATGATTGAAAGCTTCAGTTCCTTTTCCATCCCCGTCTTCACCATATAATTTGCAGAATCCTCCAATTGGCAGCCAATTCAAACTGTAAACTGTTTCTCCAATTTTTTTACCAATTATTCTTGGCGGTAAACCTAAACCAAATTCTTCAACTTTTACGCCGGTTTTTTTGGCAGCGTAAAAATGTCCAAACTCGTGGACCAAAACTAAAACTGACAGCGCAAGAACAAAGATGATAATAGCCATGATCTTTTATTTTAACTGATATTAAGCCGAATTGTCACTTCAGACGATTGTCTTGTTTATCCTCTGATCTCTACTTCTTTTTTCTCGGAAACTTCCTCTAATTTTTTGACATATTGATCGGTAACCTTTTGAAGTTCAGCTTCATCCCGCTTAAATTCATCTTCAGAAATTTCTTTTGATTGTTTGGCTTTTTGAATATCATTTCTATAATCTGCTCTGGCATCTCTCACCATAACTCTAGCCCCTTCCAATTTTCTGCCTAAAAGTTTGATGTAATCTTCTCTTTGTTCAGCAGTTAACATTGGCAAACTCATTCTGATTATTTGTCCGTCTACCACTGGTGTCATACCCACATTTGCGGCTGCAATTCCATTTGATATTTCTCGAATTGCTTCAGAGTCCCATGGTTGGAAATTCAAAGTTCTCACATCTGGTACTGTAATCGAACCTAATTCAATCAATTTCATTTTTTGACCGCCATAAACTGTCACTATTACATTTTCGATTAAACCAGGAGTTGCTCTGCCGGTTCTTAAGGAAGCGATATCGTTCACAAAAATGTTAACGATTTTTTCCATTCTGTTTTTTATTTCTTGAAAATTCAACATATGACCCTAGTATACCAAAGATTAGGCTTATATCAGATGCTAGCAAACGTTTTCTATAAATTCACTTCAATTACACCCTTGCTGTTTTTTAACCCAAACTTTTTAAAATAACTCTTAACATAATAGCGCCAGGAAATTCCCCACAAAGGATTCCCTGTTGGCCAAAAAGTAATCTTATTTACCCCTGCTTCCTTAGCTAGTTTTATTGCCTGATCGATATAGACTTTTTTATCATTCCAATTAAATAAAACATATTTCCATTCAATTACCCCGCCTAAATTATTTTTATTTCGGTAATCAACCAAAGCTTTCATGTTTCCATACGATGTTTCAAAATTGCCGTTGGTTTGGTATTTTCTTAGAATTTTATTATTCACTCCATCAATTGAAAAAGCGATATGATTTATATATTTTATTGCCTTTCTTTTTTCATCAGTATCTAAATGCAATCCATTAGTCGACACAATAATATGAAGCTTTTTATTATGTTTTTTTAGAATCTCTAGCTCTTGATAAATATTTTTTGATAAAAAAGGTTCCCCTAAATTAAAAAAACAAACCGATTTAATTTTATTTTCTAAAACCTCTTTAGCAATCTTTTCCAAGTCATTCAAACTCAAGCTGATTTTTTTTCTGCAGCCCAAAAGCGTTTCTCTTTCGCAAGACTTGCACATCATATCGCAGGCAACCGTATTTTCTATCATTATGCCTTCACTTGGCACCGTATTTTTTTTATTTTTTATCTTATTTTTTTTAGCTGATACAAGTTCCGGGCATCTGGCACAAATAATCAATGGCAGTTTTCCTTCATCTAGTTTCTTTCTAAAATCATTTACTATTTTGCCTTCAAATATTTCCTTCAAACTGCTTTTATTCAAATCGCCAATATGGCCGCTGCCATTATAATCTTGGGCATTACACGACACTGTCATGTCCGAATTTATAGAAATATCATAAGCCGACTCTCCTTCCAATGCATTACATCGAAAAACTTCACCCTTAATTCGGGCTTTGTTTTCTAAATATTTTTTCAAAATATTTCTAATTAAAATTTTTTGAAACGCTGAAAAATCCATTAGAATAAAGTATACCGCAACTAAAAAGCCCCTCGGTTTTATCCGAAGGGCTTTTAAAAGATTCAATTCTTTTTAGATTTCAAATCTAGCCATTTTGCCGATTTTGACATTTTCACCAAACTTGTGGCTCAAAGCTTTAATCATTTCCTCAATGGTTTTGCTTGGATCTTTAACAAATTCTTGTTTCATTAAATCTTCAACAGTTTCTGGATTCATAGCTGCAATTTGAAGACAAATATCCTTAGTGACAGCAATAAAATCTTCATGCTTAGCCACGAAATCAGTTTCACACAAAAGTTCAAACATTACACCGATTTTACCGGTAGAATGAGTGTAAGTAGCCACTCTGCCTTGATGAGTTTCTCTTTCTGCTTTTGATTCAGCTTTTTTAAAACCTTTTTCTTTTAAAATTTCTTTGGCTCTTTTTTCATCGCCATCTGCTTCTTCCAAAGCGGATTTAATTTCCATAATGCCAAGACCCATCTCAGCTCGAATTTTTTTGACTAAGTCAATTATTTGTTTTTGATCCATATTTTCCTTTAAAAAAAATAATTTATTTCACGCCAGCAGCTTTTATAGCTTTACCGATTTCTTCAACAATCAAGCTAATGCTTTTAACACTGTCATCATTTGCAGGAATTGCAAAGTTAACTCTGAAAGGATTGCTGTCAGTATCGCTGATAGCAATAGTTTTTACATGTCGGATTTTTGCTTCTTTGATAGCAGTTTTTTCAAAACCAGCATCCACAACAAACAAAATATCAAACATTTTTTCAAGGCTAGTCAAACCGCCAACGATTTTTTCCAATCTGACGATTTCTTTATTCATTTGTGATAACTCTTTTTTGGTTGATTCGATGAATTTACCTTTTTCGATACCTTCTTTAAGTTCGACAAGTTTCTTGATGTTCTTTTTAATTTGTTCCCAGTTGGTAATAGTGCCGCCTAACCATCTATCAGTGATATATGGAACGCCAGCATCCATTGCTACTCTTCGGACAACTTCTCGGGCTTGTCTTTTGGTTCCAACTAAAACGATTTGTTTGCCGTTTCTTTTATTGTTGTAAATGAAGTTGCAGGCTTTATCCAAAGCATCCATGGTTTTAATTAAATCCATGACTTCAATTCCATCTTTTTGGGTATAAATATTTTCCTTGGCTTTTGGATGAGTCTTAGAAACTTTGTGGCCTAAATGGCAACCGGCTGCTAATAAATCTTTTAAACCAACAGTTAAATTATATTTTTTATCTGGTTTAACTTCTTCACCCTTTTTCACTTCAACAGTCTCATTTGCTTTTTCCAAAGCTTTTGCAGCCACGTCTTTGTCTGCTTTGATCTTTTCGTTAAGCTTTTTAATATTTTCCGCAGTGATATTGCTTTGTTGTTTAGCTTTTACCACTAATGCTTTTTTAACCATAGATTTGCCGCTACGGTTGACGGTTTTTGTTATGACTTTCTTTTTTTCTGCCATTTTAAAATTTCCTTATTAATACTTTTGGTAAAGGGTATGATTTACCCAGGATTATAGATACCAAAAATTTTAAGAATAAATAATCTAAGGATTATATCATGAAAAACTAAATCAAAGAAGAAAAAAGTGGATTAAAAAAAAGAAAAACCAGGAAAGAAGAAAAAAGATGAAATAAAATAAAAAAAGAAAAGAGAAAAAAGGAGAGAAAGAGTTAAACTCTTCCCCTCTTACGATAATTTTGTATAACTACTCTTTGAGCAGTTGATGTTAGGCTTATCTTCTTTATCGATAATCTCAATTTTCTAGCTAACAACATCAGTCCGACAATATAAATTGCCAAATTAATAATTATTAAAATAGAAACATTGTGAAATCTAAAAAGGCAAGCCACAAAAAGCATCACTACTAAAGGCATATTCCGAAAATTACCATTAAATTTAATATTTTGTAGAAGTGCTACGAATACAATAACAGCCAGGAACACAACTTCAATTAGTAAATACTTTGCAGTATCCGACCAAATGTCGCTGTTATTCCAACTCTTAAGTATCCAACTACCAAACACAATTATCACTCCCACTACAAATAAAACCGCTGTTCTCAAATTTTCCATACAAAACACCTTTACCTTTCGTATATTTTATTTTTTTATCTTTTGACATTAATTATGTCGATCAAAGGTCCAAAAAACCCCTCATCGACATAATCAATGTTCTCTCTCCTGGTTTTTAAAGTTCCTTAACTTCAATCAAAAAGCGCTAAAGCTAATGCTTGATAATTAAGTAAGAAATTATAGCATTTATATATCCAAAAGTCAATATTATAAGATATATAAATAATATAATTTAAAAAGAAAGAGCCAGGGAAGATAAAATAAAAAGAGGAAAAGAGAGCTTCTAATGAAACTCTCAATTATTGGATTTAATAAAACTAATAGATTTGAGATAGATACCAATAAAAGTTATAGAAAAAGAAATTAAAAGAACTTCCCCGGCAAGACAAGAAATTGTTTGATGAAAATTATTTATCGTTATTAAAGCGATAAAAATGACCACCAAAACTAATTGTACTAAAGGGATAATTTTCTTTCTTAAATTGAGAATTGCCACCACCACAGCACTGAAAGCAACAGCTGCTAAAAGCAGATTGAAGAATTTCATTGGGCTGTAAATGTAGAATTCTACTAAATAGATTGATACCAACGCTGTCCAAACATAACTCGGAATACTTTTAATAAACTCTTTCACAATAATCACTCATCCTTTTTATATTATTTTCGGTTTGTACCGAAAGCTAGGGATAAACAAATTATTCCCAATTTTCGACACAAATTATATTCCCTGGTTTTTAAAGTTCCTTAACTTCAATCAAAAAGCGCTAAAGCTAATGCTTGATAATTAAGTAAGAAATTATAGCATTTATATATCCAAAAGTCAATATTATAAGCCGTACCTATCTTTGAGAAAATAAACAAAACTCACAAAATAATCGCCAAAAAAAAGAAAGAGTGACTCAAAGCCACCCTTTCACCAATCAATTTATATATAAAGAACTTTATTCTTCTGAGACTAAAACAAGTTCATTTTTAAACTGAATCAATGGACTGCCTTTTCCTAAGATGTGTCCTATCCTTTCCGGATACTTAGTTTTCAGATTCTCTAGCTCAACCTCATCTCCTCCAGACAATATGCCGTCTGCTTCTTTTTGACATAACATCAAAAGTCTCTTCTCAAAATATTTCTTTTGACACATTCAAAATACACTCCTTCACCTAAATTACTTTTTATTGGTTATTGGACTGCGTTGTCTTCCCGGCCTCAAACTAGATTTGCTTGCAACTACCCGTGAATAAACACTGCAATTTCTACACATAAAAAACACGACCTCCCTTCGGTTCAATTATTTTGCGAGTTTTTAAGGTTCATCTAAATCACTTTAAAATAGCTTTTATCTTTAGTAATTAGATTTTATTTAACCCAATAATAGCACCGAAATTTTATTATTCAATTATCTAGGAACATCATCTTTACTTAATCATTCTGTGTAATTTATTGTTAAAATACTCTCATGGCCGACGCTGCAAAATTATCTATATTTGAAATCCGTTTACCTCAGACTAATGAATATACTTTTGAATCCATGTCCGCCCTCCTGTCTAATTTCACCCAAATTTCCAATTTGTCATTCTGGGAAAAACTAGCTGGCAAAAAAAAGACCATTGTTTCCTTGGAAATTGTTCTTTTAAATGGTCAAATACATTTCTATATTGCTGCACTTTCTGATAATCGTGAATTTTTACATTCCCAAATTCTCGCTCAATACCCTACTGCCGTTCTCAAAGACACTAAAGATTATTTACTTGAACATGCCTCAGACGAGAAACTTAACACTATTTCTTTCACTCAGCTTGGTCTGGCTCGTTCATATACTTACCCAATTAAAACTGCCAAAGATTTTAAAGATACCGACCCAATGGTTTCTGTTCTAGCTCCCCTTTCTCGATCTAACAATTCCAATGACTTTTTCTTATTTCAAATTCTTCTAAGCGGTGCTCCCAAAAATTGGCAAAGCTCAATTATCAGCACTATTCAAAATGGAATTTTGGTTGATAAGGAAAGAAATATTCGTACTGCTCATCCCGACAAAGCCATTTTTGAACAAAAAATTCAATTCCCCGGTCTTTACACTCAAGCCAATCTTTTAAGCAACAATCCAGGTTTAATTGCTTCTGTTTCCTCTTCTTTTGGTGCCTACACCAACCCTCGAGGCAATTTTATCAAATCTTTTACTCCAGGATTTTTAAAAAGAAAAAAACTTCTCAAAGCTATTCTTAATCGTAATTTCGATACCAGTCTCAAAGGTCAAATCTTTAATACTGAAGAACTCTCTGCTGTTTGGCACTTTCCAGGTCAAATGACCAAACTCCCAAACATTGCTTGGGGTAAAAAACTTTATGCCGATCCGCCAGAAAATCTTCCAGTTGCTGATAATTTAACACCTGAAGAAAAAAATAAAATTACTTTTTTTGCTAAAACTGAATACCGCAACAAAGACTGTATTTTTGGTATTAAAGAAGGCGAAGATCGCCGCCGCCACACATACATTATCGGTAAATCCGGTACTGGTAAAACCACTTTAATCGCCAACATGGCGATTGATGATATTAGAAAAGGCCGTGGTGTGGCTGTTATCGATCCCCACGGCGATTTATGCAATACTATTCTTGATTATGTTCCTTCCAATCGTATTAATGACTGCTGCTATTTCAACCCTGCCGATCCTGATTATGTTTATCCTTTAAACGTTTTGGAAGCTAAAAATGAATCTCAAAAAGAATTAATTGCTTCTGGTGTTATTTCTATTTTCAAAAAACTTTACGGCAATATTTCTTGGGGTCCACGGCTTGAACACATTTTACGAAATACAGTTTTAACTTTAGTTAATACTCCCAACTCTGACTTAACCCATATCGTGGAAATATTAACCAACAAAAATTATCGGGAAAAAGTTGTCAGCCAGCTTCAAAATCAAACCTTAAGAAATTTCTGGTTTAATGAGTTTGCCAGAATGGATCCAAAATTTCAAAACGAATCTGTTTCCCCAATCTTAAACAAAGTTGGTCAATTCATTTCCTCTACCAATATCAGAAACACAGTGGCTCATGCTAAATCTAAAATTAATATCCAGGAAATCATGGATCAGAAAAAAATTCTTATTGCTGATCTTTCCACTGGAAGGCTTGGTGAAGATAATTCTGCTTTGCTTGGTGCTATGTTGATTACACAAATCCAGTTATCGGCTATGAACCGGGTTTTCCAGGCAGCCGAAGACCGTTCTGATTTTTATTTATACGTTGACGAATTCCAAAACTTTGCCACTGATGCCTTCATTAAAATTCTTTCTGAAGCCCGCAAATTCAAACTTAACTTGATTGTTGCCAACCAATACATGTCCCAGCTTGACCGCACTATTCAAGACGCTATTTTGGGCAACGTTGGTTCCATTATGTCTTTCGTTGTCGGCAACCAAGATGCCTTTATTTTAGCTAAAGAATTCGGACCCCAATTCCCTCCTGAAGATTTAATTAAAATTGGTAAATACCAAATCGTCTGCAAACTCTCTATTGATTCCGAAACCACTCAACCATTCTATGCTGCCACTCTGCCTCCTTTGGCTTGCAAAAATCAACAACGATCTAAATTGGTTCACATCTCTCAAGAAAGATGGGGCAAAAGAAAACAAAATTTTTATCCATCACCTTCAGAAAATTCCACTCCGCCGGCACCGCCAGAACCAGAAAAAACTCAAGGATAATTGTATTCTAGTTTACATTTATTACCTAAAATTACAGCAATATTTAATTGTAGCACCCAAAATTTTCTAATGATATTCATTGAATCGATCGATTGTGCTTTTTATAATTTTGTTAATTAAAATTTCCCCTTAAAAAAATGACTAATCCTGAAATCATCCCTGGCCGACCAGATATTTGTCCAATTGAAAATTGTGTGGGCTGTCAATCATTTAGTTCATGTCGAGAAAAACAATTAGAATCTCTAGGACCTTCTATTGATATTAAAGAATTAGAGAAAAAGATTTTTGAAGACGAATTAAGTTTACAACGCAATAAAAAATAATTACGGCTTTTTCCGATCTTTTATAGTAAAATCAAGCAACTTTAAAAAACAACAGCGTTATTTTTTAGTCTTAGTTCTTTTTAAAATTTACAGAAAGTTTTTCCAATAATCCAAGAAAGGAGTTGGTTAGAGTGAAAGTACGTGTAGCGGTATATTATGCACGGCGCCAAACCTATTTGTATACCTACGATATTTCATCGGAAGATGAAGCTCAAAAATTGGAACAGTCTTTAGAAAAATTCACTAATAGTCTTTATGGAGATGGCATACGCTATTTCTATTTTGGAAACATAGGTATATGTGCACGCGATAGAGAATTTAAATCGCTGCTATCGACCTTAGAAGAATTCACAAAAATAAAATTCTGCCTTCAAAATGACGACAAACCTGTAGATACTAATATGTCTCTCATATTAGATTAAAATTACCTTAATACAAAAAACTTCCTGTAAATATCCTAAAAACGCCTGGAGTCAGAAAAAAAATTTCCACCTCCAGGCACTATTCTTTTAAAATTTATTTACGGCTTTTTCCATCCCGCCCATTTACAGTTAGGATAGTTAGAACAGCCATAAAATTTTCTGCCTGTTTTAGTTCGTTTGACTACACCTTCAGAACCGCATTCTGGACACTTAAATCCAGCCACTTCTTGGTATTGACGGGTATATTTACAATCTGGAAAACGGTCGCAGGAAATGAATTTTCCAAAACGTCCCAATCTGACCACTAGCTCACCCTCGCCGCACTCTGGACACTTTTCGCCTAATTTTTCGGTCTCCACCTTCACTCTTTCGCTATCAGTTTCGGCTGTTTTGATTTCATCTTTAAATTTGCTCCAAAAACTTTTCATCATTTCTTTCCATTCTCTTTTACCCAAAGAAATTTTATCCAAATCTTCTTCCATTTCCGCCGTAAACGGCAAAGATAAAATATTACTAAAGTTTTTGACTAAAAATTCATTAGCGGCATTTCCCAAAGCTGTTGGTTTAAATCTGCCTTCGTCTCTTTCCACATACTGTCTCATTAAAATTGTTGAAATAATTGGCGCGTAGGTACTTGGTCTTCCAATCCCCTGTTTTTCCAAAGAAGACACCAAACTAGCATCACTATATCTTGGGGGTGGATTGGTTTCTGTTTCCACTGCCCAGATTTTATTGCTGCCGATTTTTTCTTTTTCAATTAATTCTGGCAATAATTGATCTTCGTGTTTTTCGCCGGTAATTCTCAAGAAACCATCGAACAACATTCTTACTCCCTTTGATTGAAAAGTGCCTGTTCCATTGGATAATATAATTGTAGTATTTCTCATTCTAGCAGCAGCGGCTTGAGTGGCCACGGCTCTTTTCCAAATCAATTCATACAATTTATTTTCCCGAACATCTCCGTCATCAATAGTTGGCACATCAGCTTTTGTTGGTCTGATTGCTTCGTGAGCTTCCTGGGCATTTTTAGCATTATTTTTATAAACTCTGACTTTTGTCGACACATATTCAGCTCCATATTCTTTACCTAAATATTTTCTGAAATCCGCAATTGCTTTGTCAGACAAATAAACTGAATCGGTACGATGATAACTAATTAAACCTTTTTCGTAGAGCTTTTGGGCCACACTCATTGTCTGTTTACCCGACCAGCCAAACTTTCTTGAAGCCGCTTGTTGAAGCTTTGAAGTGGTGAAAGCTGGTAATGGAACCCGGTTAACTTCCCGACCCGAAATGCTTTCCACCATAAATTCTTTGCCTAAACCAGAAATATATTTGTCTGTTTCTTCTTGACTGTCAAAAATAGATTTAGTGACCGAATAAACTCCGTCAAACAAATTGAATTTTTCAGTCTTATAAACACTTTTGCCATCCACCTTAATTAATTCGGCATTGAATTTTTCATTGCTCTTTTTAAGTTCTGAATAAATTGAAAAATATTTTTCTTTGGAAAACTTTTGAATTTCTTTTTCTCTTTCACAGATCAATCTGACTGCCACCGACTGAACTCTTCCGGCCGATAAACCTCTTCGGACTTTCTTCCATAAAATAGGCGAAAGGCTGTAACCCACTACCCTATCCAAAACTCTTCGGCCTTGTTGGGCATTTACCAAATCCATGTCTATATCTCGGCTTTTTTTCAAAGCTTCTTCAACAGCTTCTTTAGTAATTTCATGAAAAGTAATCCGGGAAATTATATTTTCCTTAACTGGTTTTTTGGCATTAAGCAAAATCCATTTTACGTGCCAAGCAATAGCTTCTCCCTCACGGTCAGGATCGGAAGCCAATAATATTTGATTGGCACTTTTTGAAGCTTTAACCAATTCATCTACCACTCTTTTCTTTTTCTCATCGATCACATATTCCACATCAAAATCTTTTTTTAAGTCCACGGCCATTTTATTGCTCGGCAAATCGCGCAAATGTCCTACTGTGGCAATTACTTGGTAATCACTTCCCAAATATTTCCCAATAGTTTTGGCTTTTGTTGGCGACTCTACAATTAATAGTTTTTTGGACATATCAGTCATTGTTATCTATAGTAACACCCCTGTCAAGCAATAAAACTTTAGTTTCAAATACGATAATTTTCAAAAAATTTACGAACTTTATTATTATACACCTTCAAAAATTTCCCAAACATCCTCAATATTTGTAATTATATTAGCTCCATTTTTTATTAAAAAGTTTGGCGTCTTACTATTTTCCTCGTCAATTCTTCCTGGAACAGCCAAAACTTCCCTACCCTGTTCCAAGGCTAATTTTGCTGTCACCAAAGTTCCGCTTTTTAAAGCTCCTTCAATTACCATTACTCCCAAAGACAACCCGGCAATAATCTTATTTCTTTCTAAGAACTTTATCCTATTGGGAACTGTTCCGTTTTTATATTCTGAAATTATTAAACCGTTGTTTTCCAATATTTTTTCGTAAAGCCATTTATTAGATCTGGGCGAAACCACATCCACTCCCGAAGCTAACACTGCAATTGTTTTGCCTTTATTTTCCAACACCACCTTTTGCACTTCTGCATCGATTCCCAAAGCCATTCCCGACACTATTACCCAGTTATTTTTAACTAATTCAGGCACAAACTTTTTAACAATTTCCTTTCCATATTGGCTCATTTTTCTGCTTCCCACTACTGCTAAAATCTTTTTCTCTTTTAACAAATTCACATTACCCAAGGCATAAATAATCTGAGGGCAATCATAAATATTCTTTAATGATTTTGGATAAAGATTATCTTCCAATTTTATGGCCACACTCATTATTAATGTTATCAAAATCACCAATTATTTTATTCTGAGTTCAATTTGCTTTTACTATATCTTGGCACTAATGTATTTGGTTCCTCAAACCAATCCTTTAAAATATCACCAACGATTGGAGCAGCCACATCCGACCCTTCCCCGCCTCTTTCCACCATTACCGTGATCGCTATTTGCGGATTATCAGCCGGAGCAAATGCTGTCAGCCAGGCATGAGTGTCCTTACTGCCATCACCCACTTCCGCAGTTCCGGTTTTGCAGGCAATTTGAGTTTTAAAATTAAATAAAGGCCATGCCGTTCCACCTGGTTTACAGGCCGCTCTCATTCCCTCAATTATTGCTTGCCAGTTTTCAGTTTTAATTCCCAGATCATGGCATTCAGGTTTTGAATCTTTCAGCAAACTCATTTTGCATTTAGTTCCTTTATTGGCAATAATATCTGTCATTTGATTCACCTGTAATGGCGTTACACTCATATCTCCCTGTCCTATGGACAAATGATAAGTATCACCTAAATACCATTTTTCGCCTTTTATTTTTAATTTCCAAGTTTCATCTGGTGCCACTCCATCCAATTCCCCCGGTATTTCAATTCCCGTTTTGACTCCATAGCCATATTTATCCATCCAAGTTTTAATCCTATCCACTCCCAAATCACCTCCCAATTTATAAAAATATATGTCATTTGATTTCTGCAATGCAGTCACAATATTTATATTTCCATTTGTCACTCCACTCTTTGACCACTGCCAATTTGTGTAGCTATAATCCCCCACTTTCATTATTCCCGTATCATCATAAGTCGAATCTTTTGTAATCACTCCACTTTCCAAACCAGCCGTTGCCATTACAATTTTAAAAACCGATCCAGGTTCATACCTAGCCGAAACGGCTCGATTTAAAAGCGGTAAACCATCTTTGTTATCCAAATAACTGCTGATTAACTGATTATCCTGGTGAAATGAAAAAGCATTCGGATCATAAGCTGGACTGGAAACTAAATTTAATATTTTTCCTGTTTTTGGTTCACTGATAATAACCACTGCCTTTCGGCCATCCAATAATTTATAAATTTTATCCTGCCAATATGCATCAATTGATAAATTTAAAGTTTGGCCTGTCGTTGGTTCTTGTCGGCCTAATTCGCGGATATATTTGCCTCTGGCATCTACTTCCATTAATCTCAAACCATCACTGCCTCTCAATCTGCAGTCCATTGAACTTTCCACTCCGCCGCGGCCAATCATTTCATTAGCGCTAAGTTTAGTGGCGCAGGTATCCGATTTCACATCACTATCGCTAACTTTAGCCACATAACCGGAAATAAATGATGTTGATTCGCCATAAGGATATTGTCGTTTCAGATCAAACAATAAATCCTTGCCTTCAAACTTATATCCCTGAAAATCACCAGCACCCTCATATACCTTATTGGTTCCATCCATTTTAAAATATTCATAAACACTTTTAGCAATAACTCTGCCTTTTCGATCCACAATTTGGCCTCTCTCTGCAGGCAAAGTATTTTGTACCACCTTATTTTCCCGGGCCATGTTTTGATAATATTTATTTTTTATGACCGCCAGAATAAAAACGTTAGAAATTAAAATAGCCAAACTAAAAAATAGTGTGCCCCGCAGTAGCCAATATTTCCAGGAAGTTTCATCGATTTGTCTCATTCGCCAAAATTGGAAACTAATCTAACTCGAGTCAATAAGTCAGGTTTTTGAATCAGCTCACCGCAGCCTTTAACCACGCACAATCCTGGTTCATCCACCACCCGCGTCGCAATTTTTGTTTCTCTTTCAATTAATTTTGCCAATCCCAGCATTTTAGCCCCGTTTCCCACCAAAGCAATTCCTCTTTTTAAAATATCCTCCATTAATTCTGGCGGTGTTTCATCTAAAACCGATCCCACCATTTTAACGATTTTGGACACTTCCAAGCTGATTGCTTCTCTAATTTCATTTTCGCCGATTTTAATGCTTTTAGGTAACCCAGTTTCCAAATCTCTGCCTCTAACCACAGAAAGCTTTTTTTCTTTTTGGCTCTCATCTGAAAGATTGCCGACTTCTATCTTAATTTTTTCAGCACTATTCGGACCAATCAGAAGTCCATATTTCATTTTTACATAATTAATGATGCTGGTGTCTAAATCATTGCCGGCCGTCTTAATTCCTTTTCCCACTACCACTCCGCCAACTGAAACCACACTCACTTCTGTTTTTCCACCGCCGATATCGACCACCACCAACCCCATCGAACTATCAATTGGCAACCCCATCCCAATTGAAGCCAGCACCGCCTCTTCCACCAAAACCACGTCTCTGACTCCTGATGCTAAAAATATCGATTTTACGGCTCTTTTTTGAACTTGATTAATGCTGCTTGGCACTCCTACAATTACCCTTGGTTTAAAAATTTTCGGGTACTTTGACGGAATTTCATAGACTACTTTTAAATAATGTGAAATCAAACTTTCCACCGCTTCCAAATCAGAAATTACTCCATTCTTAATCGGGCTCACCACCTCAATTTGTTTTGGTTCTCGATTAATCATTTCCTTGGCTTTCATTCCGTAAGCAATTGGCCCCGAATAACTTAATTGAGGCGCTGAAAGTCCGCTCCACTTTTTCTTTTTGGTTCTAGCGAGCATTGTTGGTTCATTTATCATAATTCCCCTATCTTTAAGGAAAATTAAAAAATTACTGCTGCCCAAATCCACTCCGATATCCAAACTGAATGGAGCAATATATTTTTCTATTTTTGAATTTAAACCAAAAGGAAACTTAATCACTGTAAAAGAGTATAACAAAAGCCAGGTTATACTATCTCTATGAAATCAATTACTAATGTCATTCGTCTCTGTTTTTTAGCCTTGTTTTTCTTCACCCCGCTAATCTTCACCTCTTTCAATTCTGAACTTTTTGAATTGCCCAAAATGTATTTTGTTTATGGACTCACCACTATTCTCCTTTCTCTCCATTTGATTAATTATTTTCGCGGCCGCGTTTCCTTATTTAAAAGAACAATTCTAGACATTCCGCTTTTATTGTTTTTAATTTCTCAAACAATTTCTACTTTTATTTCCGTTGATCCTCACACTTCGATTTTTGGTTATTACTCCCGTCTCAATGGCGGTCTTTTGTCGGTTATTTCCTATGTTCTTTTGTATTTTATTTTAGTGGTCTATCTTGATGATAAATTCAAAAATCACTTAATTAATTTATTTTTATTTTCCGGATTTTTAATTAGCGGCTTTGGTATTGCTGAACATTTTGGCATCGATAAAAACATGTGGGTTCAAGATGTCCAGTCTCGTGTCTTTTCGACTCTTGGCCAACCAAATTGGCTAGCTGCTTACCTGTGTATTCTTTTGCCTTTTTCCCTTGATTTATTCTTAGTTAATTTTAAAAATAAAAAAAATATTCTCGCTGCTCTTTATGCCTCTGCATCGGTCAGTTTTTATCTTTGTCTTCTTTTTACTAAATCAAAATCCGGCATTATTGCCGCCATCATTTCTCTTTTTGTTTTTTTTGTTTTATATCTTTTCAAATCTTTCAAAGACAAATCTCTCAAATCAAATTTAAAACCCATTATTCCTCTTTTTATTATCATTACTCTTATTTCAGTTTTGTTTAATAATCCCATCAAAGACCGAATATTCCCGCCCAAAGCCCAACCAGTTGCCGTTTCTGGTCCAACTTTAAATATTACCCCTTCCGAAGATATCCGAAAAATAGTTTGGAAAGGCACTTTGGAACTTTGGAAAAAATTTCCTTTCTTTGGCACTGGCACTGAAACTTTTGCCTACACTTATTATTGGACCCGCCCAGTTGAACACAACCTCACTTCAGAATGGGATTTTCTCTACAACAAAGCCCACAATGAATATCTAAATTATCTTGCCACCACTGGCACTGTTGGTTTCGTTGCTTATCTACTAGTCATTCTTTTTGTTATTTTTAACCTGCTTAAGGAAATTTGGACCGATAAAACCAATTCTGCCGAAAGTTTAGCTGTTTTTGCGGCTTACCTTTCGATTTTAATTACCAATATTGCCGGTTTTACGGTCGTTATGGTTTCAATCTTCTTTTTTCTTTTGCCAATTTTGGCCATCACCCCCAAACTTCCAAAAGAAAAAAATTCCTTAAAGACAGGTTTTATTTCCCGGTATCGTCTTTTAACTCAAGTCTCCTATTTCTTTATTATTATTTTTGGAATTTTAATACTTCAAAAAACTCTATTCTATTATTTAGCCGACATTTCCTATGCCCAATCTCAATCCGCAGACGCCAAAGAAGACTATGAGCTTGCCTACAAATTAATTCAAAATACACTGAATTTTCGCCAAAACGAACCGGTATATTTCAGCCAGGCCTCGCTTTTAGCTTCTAAAATGGCCATTATTTCTGTCTCCAATAAAGATGAATTAAAATCTGGAAACTACATTGATTCGGCCATTAATTATTCCAACATCGCCGTTCATATTTCTCCTGCCAACACCAATCTTTGGAAAGAACGCGCTCAAATGTATTACTATCTTTCCTCTATCGACACTAAATATTTCAAAGAATCCATAAATTCTTTAACCAAAGTCACCGTCCTGGCTCCCACTGATGCCAAATCATATTATTTAATTGGCCAATTTCTGGATGCCGCCAAACTTTCAAATGAAGCTGTTCCATATTTTGAGAAAGCTATCAGTTTAAAGTCTAATTACGACCATGCTTATTTTGCTTTAGGGGCGATTGAGCTTGAACAAAAAGATTATTCAAATGCTCTAAAAAACTTCAATGCTGCCCTAAAAATTAATCCACAAAATACTCAAGCTAAAGACTATATTAACCAGATTAACAAAGAAATCAAAACTAAAAACTAATTTTATTTACGTCCCAATCAACCATTTTTTTGTTGATGTATTTGAAAAACTTTCCTCGATCATTTTTAACATGATCAAT
The DNA here is from genome assembly GCA_013387215.1 of Patescibacteria group bacterium. Lineage (GTDB taxonomy): Bacteria > Patescibacteriota > Microgenomatia > UBA12405 > UBA12405 > WARW01. The sequence continues at coordinate 11,844 of WARW01000002.1, read as the reverse complement.
AAACAAGATTCCATCCAAATGGTCAAGTTCATGTTGAAACACAATAGCCTCAAATCCGTTTAAAATTTCTCTTCGGCTAATAAGTTTTCCTTTAACGATTTCTTGCCAGCTGGCATCTATTTTCAGATATCTTTTTACGGTTCCATAATAATCTGGGAAAGACAAACATCCTTCCAAAAAATCTTCTTCATTATCGTTCTTATCTATAATTTTCGGAAATATTTTTTCGCCGTAAGTTTCTTCAATTTTAGGATTTATGAAAATATTTACTTCATTTTTGGCACTATTTTTTATTCCAAAAAATCTTTTATTGATATTTAATTGAGTCGCCGCCAAACCCGCCGCATTTTCGCCTTTTTCCAATATTTTCGATAATATTTTTATATCCTCCAAGAGTTCCGGGTTTACGGTTTCTAATTTTTTAGTTTTAACTCTTAAACAATCTGCAGGATAGATAACTATCTTTTTCATCTGTATATTTTACCAAATCAATCCATCATAAGTTATAATCTAACTTATGGTCAATCTAGTTTTTTTCGGCTCTTCCGAATACTCAGTCACAATTCTTAAAAAACTTTTAGAAATTAACTCTTTCAAGATTACTGCTGTCGTCTCTAAAACCGACAAGCCCACTGGTCGTGACCAAACTATCACCTCTAACCCAGTTGCTGCTTTTGCCCGGGTCAATAATTTAAATTTGCTTCAACCCGAAGATTTTGACAAAACTTTTGTTTCCCAATTTAAAGAATTAAACCCTGATATTGGCCTTGTAGTCGCCTATGGGCCGCCATATTTCACTCAAGAGCTTATTGATATACCAAAATACAAAATCGTTAATATCCACCCTTCTCCGTTGCCCAAATACCGCGGTGCCACTCCTGGCCCATGGCAGATAATCAACGGTGAAACTAAATCCAGCGTCACTTTTTTCCAAATCGACGCTCTTCCCGATCATGGCCCCATTATTTCTCAAATCCCTTTTGATATTTCTCCATCCGAAACCGCCACTTCTTTTTACTTAAAAGCTTTTGACTTGGCTGCTCAAAACCTAGAATCCGTTTTAACCAACTATATAAATTCACCCGGAAACATTATTCCTCAAGATCACACTCAAAAAACATATTTCCCTAAATTTTCAAAAGAGACTGCCAAAATTGATTGGTCTTGGGACTCTCAAAAGATTGTTCGTTTCATCCAGGCCCTAAATCCTTGGCCAATCGCCTGGACCATTGTTGCCAATCAAAATCAAGAAAACTTTAAAATGAAGATCTTTTCCGCCGCCTGTGTTACTAATAACGTCATCCCTGCTGAGGTACAAATCGAGGGCAAAAAACCGGTCAAATGGTCGGAAATTGAAAAATATTATCGCATAAAAAAGTAAGTATTTATCGGGATTTAAGGGTAATATTACAAATGTTTTTTGTCAAAAAATATTTTTAAGCAAAAAATTGAATTAAATTTATTCCTGTCCTATGGCTTTATTTAAATTTGATTTTTAAATTTATCGGTAGTTTTCATCATTAATTGATTGTGAATTTTCTGCTACCTTACGCAAATTTTAAATTTTTATTTTTTTGATTTTTTATATTTTAAAATTTAGGCAATCAAAATTATTCCGTAAAACAGGGATTATTACAATAAAAACTTAGAAAAAATTGGTCCAATTTTGCTCCCCTCCATCAAAAATAATCCCTAAAGACAGGAATTCCTATTTTTGACATTTAATTTAAATTCTTTTTAATTAAAACAAGGAGGAAAAAATATGCCAGTCAAAAAAAAAGCAACTAAAAAAGTAGCTAAGAAAAAAGCTGTAAAGAAAGTAGCTAAGAAAAAGACCGTCAAAAAAGCAAAAAAGAAATAATTGACGGATTAAACCTTAACAAAAGCGGTGCCTTAAATAAGCGCCGTTTTTTGTTGAGTTTCTTTCTTCAATCTTTTCAAGCACTTAGTACAGAAATTACCGCTGATTTTATCTTCACCAACAGTTAATGTAACTTTTTGTATGTTAGCCTTGAAGGTTCTTGGTGTACGATTTTGGGCATGTGATCTGTTACGACCGACTTTTGTACCCTTGCTGCATAAACTACATGTTCTCATAGTAAGGTATAATATCAAAACAATAATATTTTTGAAATATGGTAAATCTAATTTCTCTTGTTATATTCGGTGTTTGTATTATCATTGCTATCACAATCCATGAGTTTTCCCATGCTTTTGCTGCCGACCAATTAGGCGACCCAACTCCCCGCTCTCAAGGACGTCTGAGTCTTAATCCTCTTCATCATCTAGATCTTCTTGGCACAATTCTCTTATTTTTAGTTCATTTCGGTTGGGGTAAACCCGTAGAAATTGATCGCTATAACCTTAAATCACCCAAACGCGATGAGCTGATTATCGCCCTTGCCGGACCAGCCAGCAATTTGCTTTTAGCCACCATAATTTCTTTAATTGCCCGGTTTATCGGATTTAACAGCATGGTTGCATTTTTCTTTTCTATTTTAGTCCAATCCAACGTAGTTTTGGCTGTTTTTAACTTAATTCCCATTCCCCCGCTTGATGGTTCCAAAATTCTTTTGGCACTTTTGCCTCCAGATCTCTCTGGTCAATGGGAAGAAGCTTTCCAGAAATATGGCTATATTATTCTTTTAGCTTTTCTATTCTTACCCATAAACGGTTCAAACCTCGCTAATATCATTATGACCCCGGCTCTTCGTTTTGTTTATGGAATTTTAGCTTTTTAGCTTAATTATTTTTCAATAATTTTATTGAGCTCCAGAACCATTTTATCGATTTCTTTTTCATCCATCCCATGTACCTCAGCCCCTTGTTCTAAAGTTTCCATGCCTGCAGCCATACAGCCGATGCAGTGAAAACCATAATCTAAAGTTAAGACTTCTCCTAGTTGTGGATATTTTTCTACTAAATCCAAAATTAAAATATCTTTGGTGATTTTTTGAGCTTGTTTCATGAAAAGTATAATACCATAATCTTAATTATTTTCTACTATTGCTTACTTATTTTATCGCCTATTTTTACATTAAAAATAAATTATTTATCAATTCGCTTTAAAAAACGGTTTGCTTCCATATCCTCTTACATTAGGTTAAATTTTTACTAAAGTCTTAAAGTATTTTTACTTTTTCCTTTGTAGCTTGCATGATAAAATTAGCTAATCCTACCAAAGGCGTATCTTTAAGAAGGTGTTTTTTCTAGCTAACCTTCAATTTTGGAAGACGATTTCTTTAAGGGCGTGCTCTTAAGGATAGTTTTCCCCACGTGATCTTTATGCGTGGAAAAGCCACTATTAGAGTAAACCTTTGATGGGATTTTTTTTATATTTTCTTGACTGCTTCCAAAATCATTGGCAAACTTTTTTGATTTGTTTCCGCCTCTTTTTTGATATTGTTCAAAAATTTACATTGATACTCAGCTGGATTATCCAAGTATTTAAGTAAAAATTTGGAAATTTCACCATTCTTTTCTCTAATCCATCCTAATCTTTTTTTACGGATCAAATCGATATTGCCGTCTTCTTGTCCGCCAATATGGGTAATGGCCACAAATGGTTTTTCAGTTGCCATCACATCAAAAAGGAAGTTTGGCCCGGCCTTTCCAAAAACCATATCACTGGCTGCCAGCACTTCTGCCATATTATCAATCCAGCCAAAATTTTTAATCATCACTACATTGCTTTTTCTTAATTTTTTAAATAATTTAGTGTATTCTTCCACTAAATTATAAGCAAGTTTGTCTGTTCCGGTATTAATAATAAATCCAACTTTGTGTTTCAAAAGCATTAAAGTTGGCAGTATTCGAGTCAACGAATTGGTTCCCAAACTGCCTCCGCCGATAAAAATAACTGGCCTGTCATCACAAAATCCTAATTTTTCCCGGGCTTTTTTTCGATCATATTTAGCATACATCTCCGGTCTTACCCACCATCCAGTTTTCATAATCTTACTTTCTGGAATGTCATAATTTTTGGCCACTTCCATAGTCACATCGTCATATACCAAATGCAAATCGGCATCCTTGACAAAAGTAACCGGATTAATAGTCCATGGGTCAGCCACAATATTCCACAATTTGAAATGCTTGTGATGTTTAATTCTCCATTTGGCCAATGAATGAGTGTGAAAAAAATAAGCCGAAATTATCAAATCAGGTTTTATTCGTTCTACTTCCTTTTTAAGCCTTGGCAAATTCAAAATAGACACTTCTTCAAACAGTTCTCTGGCTGTCTTATTATTAAAAAATTTATGGAAAAGCCGATTGGAAGTTGGTAAATATCGATAGGCAAAAGTATACATGTCTCCTGCAATTCCCGTCTTTGCTTCCACTTCTGCATAAACTACTTCATAGTTGTTATCTTTTTCGTTTGCTTTAAGATAATTGTAAATTGCCTTAGCTATGGATCTATGTCCCCAAGGCATATGATCTGTCAGAACCAAGATTTTTTTCTTTGCTGTCATATTACTTAGTATTTTACCTTAATTATTAAACTTAGAAACTCTTGATATAATAACCATTATTCGACGTAAGTTTAACACTCGTCAATCATTTGCCTGAATAGCTCAGTTGGTAGAGCAGCTGTTTTGTAAACAGCAGGTCGTCAGTCCGAGTCTGACTTCAGGCTCCAAATTCAAATATTAAAACTATTTCTAAAAATCTTCTTCATCTTCTTCCTATAAATAGGTAAATTTTATTTTGGTTCAAGCTATCGCTTATTTGTAAAATTTTATACAATTTTATATAATATAGATACTTATGATTAAACATTCTGATCAGACTTGGGTTGTTTATTTAAGTACTTTTCCCCCTCGTGAATGCGGCATTGCCACTTTCACACAAGACCTTACTAATGCCATTGATAACACCTTTTACCCTCGAATAAAAAGCAAAATTATTGCCATGAATACCTCGGAATCTGATTTTCAAGTCTACCCTTCTAAAGTTATTTTTGAAATAAACCAAAATGATGAAGCTAGCTACCAATCTGCTGCCCAAAAAATAAATGCCTTAAATCAGGTTAGATGTGTCAATATTCAGCATGAATATGGCATTCACGGTGGACTTTGGGGAGTCAACATTATGGCTTTTTTAAAAGAACTAAAAAAACCCAGTGTTTTGACCATGCACACTGTTCCCCCATCTCCAGATCCAGAAATGCTGGAAATTACCAAAGATATGTTAAGGTTAGTAAATAAAGTCGTAGTTTTGACCAAACTAGCCAAAGAAATTTTAATTGAAAAATATTTAGTTGATCCCGATAAGATTAATGTCATTCCTCACGGCATTCATCCGGTTTTGTTTACCTTGCCTCAACAAACAAAAGTAAAATTTGGCTACAAAAATAAAATTGTCCTTTCAACTTTCGGCCTATTAAGCCGTAATAAGGGAATCGAGTATGTTATTAAGGCTTTACCCCGGATTGTCAAAAAACATCCTAATATTCTCTATTTGATTATTGGTCAGACCCATCCTGTTGTCCGCAGAAAAGAGGGCGAATCGTATCGTGAAGAGCTTTTGGAATTGGTTAAAAATCTTAAATTAACCAACAATGTTAAGTTTTTTGACCGCTATCTGCCCTTAAACGAAATTATTAAATTTCTCCAAGCTACCGACATTTATATTTCCACCTCTCTTGATCCTAATCAAACTGTTAGCGGCACCCTTTCTTATGCTCTTGGCACTGGCCGCTGTATTGTTTCTACTGCCTTTTCTCAGGCTAAAGAAATCATTAACGACGACACTGGCCGACTCGTTGATTTTAGAAATCCCGATGCTTATGCCGATGCTGTTTTAAAACTGCTTGAAAACAAAAATCAGCTTGAAGAAATGTATTTTTGTGCCTATGCTTCCACCCGAAATATGCTTTGGAGCAATGTGGCTATTTCCTATATTAATCTTTTTAATTCCATCGCTCCCCAAATTTCAGTTGAAGATCATAATTTGCCGACATTTAATTTGGACCATCTCCGTCGGATGACAGATTCTTACGGTTTGTTTCAGTTCGCCAAATTAACCAACCCTGACCCACAATATGGCTACACTGTCGACGATAATGCCCGGGCTTTGATTGTCGTTTCTAAATATTTTCAGGAAACAAACAATAAACCGGCTCTCACTCTAGCTAACACCTATCTAAACTTTATTGAACAATGCCAAGTTGGATCTCATTTTTATAATTACATAAGTTACCAGCAGGAATTAGAAAATGAAGCCAATCACAATGTTGATCTGTCTGATTCCAATGGTCGAACAGTTTGGGCTTTATCTGAACTAATTAGCAAACCTAAAATTCCCAAAAAATTAAAACAAAAAGCTATTAAAACATTGCAAAAATGGATCGATGGTTATCATCAATACGATTTTCCCCGAGCCAACGCCTTCATTATTAAAGGTCTTTCTTTATTAAAACCCCGGCATCAAATTAGTTGTTACAAAGACATAATTAAAAAATCTTCAGAATACCTTTTTTCGCTTTACAAAAAGAATTCCGACACAGATTGGCAGTGGTTTGAAAATTCCCTAACTTATGCCAATGGTATTTTTCCTGAAGCTATGTTTTTATCATATTTAATTAACAAAGATCCCCAATATCTAAAAGTAGCCGAATCTAGCCTGGAATTTTTGATAAATAATTCTTTCCAAGGCCCCATCTATGTACCAATTGGCCAAAAAACCTGGTTTCAAAAAGGCGATCAAAACCGGCAGCATTATGACCAGCAGCCCGAAGATGTGGTAGCCATGGTTCAAGCCTTAAAAACTGCCTATAAAGTCACCAAAAAAAGAAAATACAAAAATTTAATGTTTAAAACTTTTTACTGGTTTTTGGGCAATAATCTACTTGGCGAACAAGTTTACGATAAAACAACTGGTGGATCATTTGACGGTCTCACTCCTACCGGCGTCAACCTTCATCAAGGAGCTGAATCAACTGTATCCTATCTGCTGGCCAGACTTGTTGTTGGATCTAAATAAAAACTAATTGCTAATATCCAAAAACTTTTCTGGTAAAATATCCCATATTGCCCAGATAGCTCAGTTGGTAGAGCATCCCCTTGGTAAGGGGAAGGTCTTGGATTCGAGTTCCAATCTGGGCTCCACAACTGGAGGGTTGGCCGAGTGGTTCATGGCGCCAGTTTTGAAAACTGGTGGGAGAAATCCCTCATGGGTTCGAATCCTATACCCTCCGCACAATTATCCCCTTTTCGGGGATTTTTTTTGGTCCGCCTGGAACATGACATAATCCCATTTATAGGCTATAATACCGGAGTTTTGAGTTTGTTTAAACGCAAATGAGCCCAAACCAGATCTTTAACATAATGACTTTCAATAACAATGTAATACCTTTGACCACAAATTTTAAGGAGGTAAGAAAAATGGAAAAACGCATTTGGATTATGCCCGAAAAAAGAGATGAGAATTTTACCAACGAATTACTCGAAAGATTCGAAGCCCTAGCGAAATCCCTAAGAAAAACTAATTTTTCACTTGAAATCAAAGAGCAATATGCCACTGAAGACACACCCCATTTTCACTTTAGAGTTGACTTTGGAAACCAAACAGAATCTGCTTGTAAAGATTATATTATCGCCTCATACGACGCCAGTGCCAACAATGAAACCTATGAAGGCACAATGAGAATCAATTTTTATTCTGACATAAGGTCAACTTATTCTTTCACTTTGGTCGTTGCCGCCTTTGCTTTCTACGATGAAGCCATCAGAAAATACTATCCAGAATGGACAACCCACTACAAACACATTGAATATTAAAATCATTATGGCCACAAAGCCCTATTTGTAAATAAACATTTAGGGCTTTTTTCTCCAAAAAATAAACAGCTTATTGACTTTATTCTCAAGCTTCTCTATAAACGAAGAAATGCAAAATGCATCTAGTCAAACAAAATAATGCCCCACCGCGGGGCTTTTTTTTTGCACTTTAACAAAGAAAGATGGTTCTTAAGAAAAGTAGCTTCAAGATTAATTGAAAAATTAGTTTTAAAGCTGCTCTTCTTAAGAATTAAAGAAGAAATATAGCGGCAGGAAAGGATAATTTTTATGAATAGTCTCCAGAAACTATGGGGTCAAAACACCGACAAAACGTACGATGTCAAACCCGAGGAAGTCATGGGTTTTGGAAGAACCTTATGGCAGGCAATTCAACACTTGCTCACCGCATCGGGAGCTAATATTGTAGCTCCAATCCTGATGCACGTTAGTGCTTCAATGGCTCTGTTCACCTCAGGTATTGCTACGATTATCTACATCTTATTGGTTGGTGTTCCTGCATACATGGGCACCAGTTTTAGCTATATCGCTGTCATTTCCTCGGTAACCACCTCCGATTGGGGTTCACTGGGAATGGTTGGCGGCGGTATCATTGCTGCTGGTTTAACCACCATTTTGATTGGTCTGATTATCAGATTTATTGGCTGGCAATGGATCAATAAACTTATGCCTCCAGTAGTTCTGGCTATGGTTGTAATCTCCATTGGTCTGCTTTTAGCACCGACAGCTTTTACCGAAGCAGCCAGCAACCCAATACTTGCGATAATCACTTTTGGTCTTGGAGTTATTTTTGCTTGTAAGTTCAAGAGGAACAGTTTTATCAGCGCCCTACCAATTTTATTGGCCATAGTTATCGGATATCTAGTAGCTCTCTTTACTGGTCAAGTTGATACCACCCCAATTGGTGCAGCTCCGGTTTTCAGTTTGCCAAAATTCGTTGTGCCAATATTTACCGCTAAAGTTTGTGTACCAATGGCTTTAGTTACTGCCACTGCCGTTTTAATGGAACACTTAGGGCATTTAAAAGGTACTGGAAGTATTGTTGGTCAAGACTATATGCCGAGAACCTGGAAGTCACTCGTAGCCGATGGTCTTGCTAATGCCTTATCCTGGTCGGGAACACCTAGTGTCACTTATGGTGAAAATATGGGTGTTTTTGCCATCACTAGAGTTTTCAGCCTTCGCGTAATGATGCTTGCAGGCGTACTTGCAGCTTTAGCAGGATTCATGGGAAAACTTTCACCATTAATTCTTTCCATTCCTAGTGGAGTTCTCGGTGGTGCCACTTTCCTTTTGTTCGGTATGATCGCTTGGTCCGGTTTTAACCTTTTCCAAACCGAAAAAATCGAAATGAGCAAAAAATCCAATCAGATCCTGGTTGCTTCTATGGGTTCAATGATGATTGTTGCTATCTTGATTGAGTATTTACGCCCAATCATAGGCAGTATCAACACCAAAGACCTTTCTTCTGTTTCAACTGGCCTGGCCAATTCAATCCATACTCTGCAAAACTTTACCAACACTTTACAGTTTGGTTCTTTTGCTCTTCCCGGCCTGGTTGCAGTTTCCTTGGTAGGTATTATTCTCCATCTTATCCTTGATTGGAAAGAAATTACTGCCAAATAATCTTTCTTGCGCCCGAACGTATTCTGTTTTCATAAAACAGCATCGCTCGGGCCTTTTTATTTCCAACTAGTTTCCCTATTCCAAATTTCAAATCTTTATTTAGTGTTATAATTGCCCCTATGAATCCAGAGATTATTCACCAAGCTATCAAATGCATTCGGGAAACTCAAAAGAGTTTCAAGAGTCATAGCCGAGTTCATCTTGAGACAGCTGAAGATAACACTCATCGTCTCAGAGCTCTTGAAAATGGTATATGCAAAAAATGTGATAATTTAAAACTAGAATTTGATTTTTTTGATGGACACACTCGGGTATCTCTCCGATGTAACGATAGCCAATCTCCTCTCAAACTTTATCGTGAAACTCCGCTTGGCAAAGAAGCAAAATGTAAACAATTCAAAACAACAGAATAAATCCTATAATAAACAAATGCTTGGTGTTATAATAATCACCTAATGTTCAGAGAAATGTTGAATCCGCAAAAATTATATTCTGTCAATTTAGGTGACCTCAAATTCTGGCATACCGAATTGATTCCGGCTTGGGCCAGTGAAAATGGCTATAGCCCAGATACTGACAATCAATTTGCAATTTTTGGACCACTATCAGAACTAGAAAAATGGCGTCAAGAAAAAAATCTATCCGAAGATCAATATCCTATTCATCCCGCTCCAATGGGTAATCATATTGACATATATGGTCAAAAAATGGCCGATAACTTATTGAACCCTACCGAAATAATTGACGCTATTTCTTATTATCAGCAAATGCAGCAAATAGGCTTAATAGTCAGAGCTAAGCTTTAATTAACGGAACAAACCTGACTTCTCCTAAAATTTTATATTCCATTTTTTCGTTCTTCTTTTTTCCTAAAAGTAATTCTTGGCTATATAAATTAATCCCCACTGGAATTACTATTCTTCCATTCTCCTTTAATTGATCAATTAATGCTTTTGGAATTTCCAATGCTCCAGCCGTTACCATTATGGCATCAAATGGAGCAAACTCTTGTACTCCTCTACTTCCATCACCAATAATTACTTTAATATTTTTGTAATTTAGTTTTTCTAAAATCTCTTTGGCTCTTTTTGCAAGTCCTTCAATTCTCTCTACTGTGTAAACTTCTTTTGCTAATCTCGATAAGATCGCCGCCTGGTAACCAGATCCTGTTCCCACTTCTAAAACTTTTTCATTTCCTTTAAGTTCCAATGCTTGTGTCATAACCGCCACTAAAGATGGCTGGCTAATGGTTTGTTGAAAACCGATTGGCAAAGCGTTGTCAAAATACGCTTCTCTCCGATAAACAGGCAAAACAAACTCTTCTCTAGGAACTTTTAAAAAAGCAGAAATTACCCTTTTATTAATTTTTAAAGGCACAAATTCATTTTTAATTAAATTTTTTAATCTTTGTTTATCATTATGATCCACTTTTATATATTCTACTAAAGCTAGAACCATCCTACTAATCAGAATTCAAATGATACAATAATTAATGATTTCCGTTAAAGATTTGTCCTATTCTTATGGCAAGGAGCCAATTTTTGTTGGCGCCAGTTTTTTTATTGCCAAAAATAGTAAAGTTGGTCTGGTTGGACAAAATGGTTCCGGCAAATCAACTTTATTTAATCTTCTTTCAGAAAAAGAACAACCGGATTCTGGAAAAATTGATATTAGCGGCAAAATAGTTTTGGTTCCTCAAGAAGTCAAACGCGATGAAGAAATGGATAAATCGGCAACTATCCGGGATTATCTTGATCCAAAATTTCAAAAAGAAGACTATGAATTGAATCGATTCTTATCCCGTCTTGAGCTTGGAAATTATGAACTTGACAGCTCCCCTCTTAATTTAAGCGGTGGCCAAAAAACTAAACTGGCAATTGCCCGGGCTTTGGTTTTAGAACCAGATATTTTAATTCTCGATGAACCAACTAATTTTCTTGATACTGCCGGCAAAGAATGGGTTATGAATTTTTTAGGCCGATATCCTAAAACTTTAATCATTGTCTCCCACGACTTAAATCTCCTCGATAAAAACATCGACAAAATTCTAAACATTAATACTCAGACAAAAAAAATCGAAGAATATACTGGCAACTACACTAGTTTTGTCAAATTAAAGGGCGAATCTGAAGAACTGTTAAAACGTCAAATTGCCGTTCAGCAAAAATACATCGACCAAATGAAAAAAGGCTGGCTGAAAATTTCCCACGTAAAATCCGAAAAAGGTGTTCGCCAAAGAATTAATTTGGAAAAAAGAATCGAAAAGATTGAAGCTAATTTGCCAGCCATGCCGCTTGAGGCCAAAAAAATAAGAATAAAATTGCCCGATCCAGCTTGGGTTGGTGAAATCCCTTTGATGGCCGAAAATATTTTTAAATCTTATGGTGCCAAAAAAGTTCTAAAAGGCGTTTCTTTTGAT
>WARW01000019.1 GCA_013387215.1 Patescibacteria group bacterium | reverse complement strand
TTCATAGGAACCTGCTTCCTGAGTATTAGTGGTGGTGGCCCGGTAGCAGATGTAAGCCGACTCGGTAATGGCGGGAGCGGAAGCGCGAGTCATGATGGTTTGAGCATTAGCAGCCCCAGTGCCAAAAGCCTTGTATTGAGAATTGGTGGACCCAATACCTAAAGTGGTGCCGGAGTTGGTGACGCCAACTTCCAAAGAGTAACCAAAGCCGGAACTGGTGGAACCATTGTCCAGCACCCAGGAGGCAGCAGTAGTGACATTGCAAGGAGTGCCGGTGTCGCAATCAGTGTTGGGAATGGTAGTACCGGAATTGACATTGGTTAAAGGCATGTCTTGGTAAACCTGAATGGTGTAGCCGTTTTTAGCATTGGTAGTACAGTTAAAGCGCTGAGCCACATCATTGAAAGTAGATAAAGCTAAGGGGCCAAAGCTAACCACGGTGGCAGTAGTGTTGGTGGCGCCAATACCCAAAAGCTGACCGCAGCGGCGAACCCCCTGACCGACTTGAGCCATGGGAGCATCAATAAAGAAGGTGATGGTTGGATCAATGGAAGCGGAAACCCGAACCCCTTCAATGACAGCAATCTTACCAGCAGTGGTATCGGTATCAATTAAGGTGGTATCAGAATAGGTGTGGCGAATGTAAAAAGTGTAGGTATCAGCATTACCTTCAGTGTGGCCAACGCCAGCAGCGGAAGGATTAATTAATTGAGCTCCAGTAGTTAAAGCCCGACCGACAGTCCAAGTGACAGGAGAGCCAATAGGATTGGTGGCACCACCGGATAAGGTACAAGTAATGACATGATAAGGGCCAGTGGAACCTAGGCCAACCCCAGTGGTTAAAACCGTGGTGGTACCAACGGAAGCAGTGCCAAAAGGACAGGTGACATCAGCAGCCAGTAAACGCATACCTAAACCAGCCGGACCGGTGCTGCTAGGAGTGGTGGAACCAAGATCAAAGCCACCCTGATCCGGCATCCCATCGGCCGGATTTTCGTTAGCCCGACTGGAAGCCTTAATTAAAAGCTGCCAAATACCATTGGCCACTGAAGATTGAGGAGTGAAAGTAATGGTGTGAATGGCAGAGGAAGTGGAAATGACATAGGCGCCAGCCCAGGCATTGCTGGCCCCTAAACCACTGGTGGTTTCAATCATGGCCGTATTGCCAATGTCCTTAACATAGTAGCGGTCAGAACCACCCAAAGTGTTGCCAATGGCCAGAGTTTCGCCGACAAAAATGTTGGAAGTAGAATTTGAAGGATTACCATTGGTGGAAATTTTAATCAAATTATCGCCAATGCTGGTGCCAACATCCAAGCGGCCAAAGAAAGATAATTGAGAATTAGAAAGGGTGTCTTTAACAGCAAGTGATGGTGCAGAAATAATGTTCTGTTTTTGACCAATAAATAGGAAGGTTAATAAAAGAACTAAAAAACTTGCCGATGCCTTATTGGACCATTTCATTTTATTTGTATTTTTTTTTCTAATTAATAATTAAAGATAGTGTATTATGAATATTCTTGTCAAGCGTTTAATTAGGAAAAAAGTAACATATAGTTTTTTAATTAGATATTTATTTATAGTATTGATTTAAATGAGTAAGTTGTTATAAAGTAGGAGACATTATTAGTTTAGGGAGAATAAAGATGAATAAATATGTCTATTTCTTTGGCAACGGAAAAGCCGAAGGGGATAAAGACATGAAATATATCCTTGGAGGAAAAGGGGCCAACTTGGCAGAAATGACCAATCTTGGAATTCCAGTTCCACCAGGTGTGACTATTTCTACGGAAGTTTGTAAGTACTATTATAGTAATAACAATCAACATCCCAAGGAATTAAAAGAACAGCTTGATGCTGGTTTGAAAGAATTAGAAAAGACAACAGGGAAAAAATTTGGTGATGCCAAAAACCCATTGTTGGTTTCAGTTCGTTCAGGCGCTGCTGCTTCAATGCCAGGAATGATGGATACTATCTTAAATCTTGGTTTGAATGAAGAAGTGGTTAAAGGTATGATTGAAAAAACCGGTAACCCAAGATTTGTGTGGGATTCTTACCGACGTTTTATTCAAATGTATTGTAATGTGGTTGAAAATCTCGAACACGAGAAATTCGAACACGTTATTAATAGTGTAAAAAGCAATAAAGGTATTAAAGAAGATACCGCAATGAGCGCTGAAGATTGGCAGGAAGTTGTTGCTGGATACAAGAAAATCTACAAGATCGAAAAAGGCAAAGAGTTCCCAGAAGATGCTCATGTGCAATTAATCGGAGCTATCAATGCAGTTTTCGGTTCATGGAACAATCCAAGAGCAATCTATTATCGTCAATTAAATAAAATTGATGAAAAGAAAATCTTTGGAACTGCAGTTAACGTTCAATCCATGGTTTTCGGAAATATGGGTGATGACTGCGGCACTGGTGTTGCTTTCACCCGAAATCCATCAACTGGTGAAAATAAAGCCTACGGCGAATATTTGATGAACGCTCAAGGCGAAGATGTGGTGGCAGGAATCAGAACTCCTAAACATCTTGAAGCTTTAAAAGAAGATAACGAAGTTGCCTATAAAGAACTTTTAGCAATATTCGATAAATTAGAAGCTCATTATAAGGATATGCAAGACGTTGAATTTACCATTGAGAATGGCAAGCTCTTCATTTTGCAAACTCGTAATGGTAAAAGAACCGCTCCAGCTATGGTAAAAGTGGCTGTAGATTTGGTTGCTGAAGGCATGATTGATGAAAAAACTGCATTGACTAGAGTTGAAGCAGATAAACTCGATCAATTACTTCATCCTACTTTGGATCCAAAAGAAAAAGCTAAATTTAAAGTTATTGCCAAAGGTCTTCCAGCTAGCCCGGGCGCTGCATCAGGACAAGTTGTCTTTAATGCAGAAACTGCCGTAGAATGGGTTGAAGATGGCAAGAAAGTAATTTTAGTCAGAGCTGAAACCAGTCCTGAAGATATTGCAGGAATGAACGCTGCTTCTGGTATTTTAACTGCCCGAGGCGGTATGACTTCCCACGCAGCAGTGGTTGCCCGAGGTATGGGTAAGTGCTGTGTTTCAGGTTGTGAAGCTGTCGTCGTAATTGAAAAAGCTAAAATGTTTAAAGTTGGTGATGTTGAAGTCAAAGAAGGTGACGTCATTACTTTAGACGGTTCAACCGGTGAAGTATTTTTGGGTAAAGTTTCCACCATGGAAGCTGAACTTAGCGGTGACTTCGGAAAATTAATGAAGTGGGCTGATAAATATCGAACACTTAATGTCCGAACCAACGCAGATACTCCAAAAGATGCTAAAGTGGCCCGAGAATTCGGCGCTGAAGGTATCGGTCTTTGCCGAACTGAACACATGTTCTTTGAAGAAGACAGAATATTCGCGATTCGCCAAATGATTATTTCTGACACTTTGGAACAACGTGAAGCAGCTTTGGAAAAAATCTATCCAATGCAGAAAGATGATTTCAAACAATTATTTGAAATCATGAAGGGAATGCCAGTCAAAATCCGATTACTTGATCCACCTCTACACGAATTCGTGCCAAAGGAAGATAAGGATATCGAAGCTTTAGCTAAAGAAATGGGAATTTCTTTTGAATCTTTAAAAGAAAAAGTTGAATCGCTTCACGAATTCAACCCAATGATGGGTCATCGTGGATGCAGACTCGCAGTTACTTTCCCAGAAATCGGCAAGATGCAAGTTAAAGCTATCATGGCTGCCGCTTGCGAACTTGTTAAAGAGAAAGGTGCCAAAATCGTTCCAGAAATCATGATTCCTCTAGTTGGTGATGTTGAAGAAATGATTTGGTTAAAATCCAAACTCGTTCCAGTCATCGAACAAACCATGAAAGATTATGGTGTTGAATTGGAATATGAATTAGGAACCATGATCGAAATTCCTAGAGCAGCAATCACTGCTGATGAAATCGCTAAAGAAGCTGATTTCTTCTCTTTCGGAACCAACGATTTGACTCAAATGACTTATGGCTTCTCCCGTGATGATGCCGGTAAATTCTTGAAAGATTATTTACGCGAAAAAATCATGCCTGAAGATCCATTCAAGAGCGTTGATCAAAGAGGTGTTGGTAAATTGATGGAAATGGCTATTAATCTTGGCCGTGGAGTCAAAAAAGAACTACATGTTGGTATTTGTGGAGAACAAGGTGGAGATCCAGATACTGTTAAATTCTGCCATAGAATTGGCTTGAATTATGTGTCTTGCAGCCCTTACCGAGTTCCAATCGCAAGACTTGCTGCTGCACAAGCTGCAGTAGAGAGCAAGTAATTCCAAATCGATATGGAATAAGAAAACCCCTCCGAAAGGAGGGGTTTTTGTGAATAAGTTTTATTTAAGAGAGTCTGACATTTTTGTTAAACTATCTTTGTACATTTGCAATATTTTTTTGTGGAGTAAATCCCAATTTTTGTTACTGAAATCTTCAAAAAGATTCTGTTTTTTAAGTAAATCTATTAACTCTTCAGTTTCGTCATTATGTGCCCCAATTAAACTTACTGTTTGGTTTAAAGATCTTATTCCAAACAGGCTAGAATCTACTTTAATACCATTTAGATATAAAAATACACATAATTTATTTAATGATTTATTTAATTCTTCTTTTCTAAGTCCTGGTAATATCTTACTTAGTACATTAGTGTCAATTGGATTGGGAATTACAATTTTTTCATTTATACTTAAAATGACTGACCTCAAGTTTATACATGCTTCAATAAGTGAGGATTGATCTTTAATTGTTTTGATTTGACACATCAAATTTTCTCCCTTTGAAATTAATTCGGTTTTTAATTTTTCATTTGCCAAGGCTAAATAATTTACATTAGTTCTTAAGGAAGAAATTTCTAAAACAATTTTTGTGTTACCATATTCTTCCGTTTCTTGCTGTTTTTTTGATATCTCTTCTTTTTGTTTTTCGTTTTCTATCTTTTTTTCATAAGTTTCTATAATCTCGATTGCTCTTGGTGTTCCTGTTTCTTTAATTAATTTTTTTAATATTTCTGTTTTTGGTCCTTTCCATGTAATGATTTGTTTACTAATTAGTGTCTGTAAGTCTGGATCAAATTTTTGAAAGTCAGAAATCAATAAATCAAAAGTTGGTACTGTATCAATTTTTAATAAAAATTTTAATACCGTGTTGCGTACATTTTTAGCAAAATAATTTGATGCTAATATAATTCTAAAATTTGATATGATTTCTTTTGTTTTTCCTGCACCTAATAAAAAATTTGTAATTTTTTCTAGATGATAATCTTCGATGATAAGTTTTGTTTTTTTGTTACTTGATTGATCTAATATATACAAACATTTTTTTATTATTTCATCGTTAAAATGATTGTATTTAGTAAATATTGGTAAGCTCCATATAAAATCGGTATCTTTACAAGGAGATTTTGTAATTTTTGTGGCTATCTTAACTGTTTCATTGGATTCATAAATATTTAATGAGTCTATAAAAAAGTGAGAGTAAAAAGTATTTTTATATTTTAAGTAAGCGGCGTAAATTGGATATAGAAACACATTGTCTTTAATTTCATCCATTTCTTCTAAAATAGGAATTGCTTCTTCCGCTTCTTTAGAATCATAGAGTTTATAGATTAATTCAGAGTTGTATTCTTGTGCCATAAGCGCATTATATATCTTTTCTTACAAATTATTATAGTTAGTAATTTTTTAGTGGTATAATCGGGCAGTTCATTTAAAATAAAAATAAGGAGATGGTGTTAGTGGTTAATCGAGAGGAATTGTTTGCCGGTATTTGCAAAGAACTTGGCAAAGAAAATTGTGAAGAAAGAAAACAACAAGACGATGGAGAACTGGTGCTGCAGGTGTTACTGAAAGATATATGTAATTTTGTTTGGTACTACGATCATGAGGGAGCGACGAGAATTCTGGTGGAATCTTTTGATTACAAGAAAGGAGAACCGAAACGACCATCACCTGAATTAATGAGTCATATCTGCAAGCTTTTGGACTGTCCGATTTGTGCATTCAACTATAGCGTTGATATGCGCTCAATAAAGCTGCCAGGAGAAAAAGGTTATGGTCTTTTTGATATTAAAATGACTGTATTTGTTTGGGGAAACGACAGAGAAAATATTATTAAAGATTATGAAAATTGCTTTCAGTCGGCACCAGAAATTCAAAGAACCTTTGCAATTTTTACCTGAACTAAATAACCCAGAAGGGAGAGAAATCGACCGCTGGGTTTTTTTGTTGTCTTGAATTTATTGTTTAAGCCAGATCGCCGAGACGGGCGAGCCTTTTTCTTTCCCGGCTTTTCTTTCTTTTTTCGGCTTTTATCTTTTTTTTAATGGCAATTTCAATTTTGTTGGGATCGATTTCGATGATTTTTTCTTTTTCGGCGATGGCTCGGGCTTTGATTTCACAATTCTCGATGCTGTTTTCGACAGCTCCGCCGTCACAAATGACACCGTCTTCTTTGATGAATCGGAAGCGGCGAGTGATGTCTTTGGCGTAAGTGCCGTCTTCTTGTTTAACTACTAATGACTCACATGAGTACTGAATACATTGTCTGCATTCACTTTTTGCCATAAAGTCTTAATTGTTAAATTGGGATGATTCAAAAATGTTTGATCTCACCACCTAAATTTAGAGTACTGCAAATTCCGTTAATAATCTGTTAATAATTTAACCGAAAGATGGAGATAATTAAATTTGCTTTTTTCTTTATTTTTTAGAGTGGAAAATTGATTTTGTTATTTTTCGGAAAAGCAAAATTAAAAGCAAAATTGATATTGAAAATGCGAGCAAGGAAAATGGAAACACAAAAAAGGAAATGGATGCCTGTTCACCACCAAGCGATTGATCTAGGGCCAATGTAGCAGTGTAGTGACCGGGCCAAAAAGGCGGATTTAAAACACAAGATTCTTGATCTTTGCAGTTTAAAGCCCGGGAATGATGAGCTAGAACATTGTCATTTTTAAGTTCCGTTTCCGCAATTTTCCGGTCATTTTTAGTGATAGTTAATTTGCCCTGAGTTTTAAAAAAATTATTGGAATTATTTTTTATCTCAGCAGTAAAAGCAACGGGAGTAAAAAAGATATCTTTAAATCGGGGAGAAATAGAAAAATTGCGGATGCTAGCAAGAGCTGTTGGGTTTTCGGTGTTGGAAACGGATAAAAGAATATGGGAACCAATCTGGCCATAAGCTTGAGAAACACTCGAATCGGCACCAAAGCCGCTTTGAGGATTTTGGGTGACAAAGAAAGTATAGTAATAGTCGTTTAATCCAGTATTTTGAGTGGAGGAAATTTTTAAGACAATCTGCTGTTTGGAATTTGGAGCCAACATGAACGATTGGCCTAATTTCAAATCGGCATTAAGAAGTGAAAAAGTAATATTGGGGTTTTGAGCTACATTTTGATAATTAACATTGCCGTCGATGCCGACCGGTTCCCAAGGTAAAACAACGGTATTCAGAGAAATAGTTTCAGATGAGTTATTGGTGACGTTGTAGGCCTGAGTTAAGGTAACACCAGGTTTAACAACAAATTCGATTTGAGCAGGATCAAGAGTGATGTTAAAAGTTGACATAATTTTAATATTTTGGAATCGCGACAAAATTAATAGAATTTTGATAAAGACCAGCGGCCTGCGGTTTATCGATAACGATTCGATAAGTAATTCGGGCAGAATGATCTTTAACTGAATTTGATTCGGTCATGATAACCTGATTATTTTCACCAGCCTGAAAATTAGCAAACTGACGAAAATAGGTATTGTTAGTGAAAATGCTGGAAGTGCCCACACCAGTGGCCACACCGCTGGTGTTAATACCAATGGCATTCATACCGAAACCATAAGAAGTGGTGCCTGTCCAAACACCAGAAACTGTTTCGGAACAAGTGCCGGCGTCACAAGTGGTGTCGGGAATATTATTGTTGGTTTGAAAAATATTTAAAGGATGATCTTCCATGGCTAAAATTTCATAGCCTTTGGCCGAAGGAGTGGAAATAGTAATAATGTTGCTTTGAGTGCTGCCGACATTAGGAACAAGAGTGCCGAAGTTAAGGCTTAATTTATCAATCTGAAAAGAAAATTTACTGAGAGTGTCATAGGCATATTGAAAACCAGATTTGACAATGAAGCCCGAACTATTGAATTGGCCGGGAGCATTTTGGCCAACACTATCTGTTAGGGTTAAACCACTGGGAGCTTTTTTAGTGCCGCCGGTCATATTAAAGTTGCCCCATTGAATTCTAAAACTTGCCGATGAAAAACTCTGAGCAATAATATTTTTTTTGGAGAGCAAAAATAGAAAAAGTAAAAATAAAATGGGAATTATTTTTTTAAGCTTCATTATTTTTCTGATCAATTTCTTGGGTAAGTTTTTGAGAAGAATTCAAAAGATTTTTAGCCGAGTCTTTGATGTGATGAAGTTCTTGTTTTTGGCTAGGACTGAGTTGGGGTTGAGATAAAAGCTGGGAGGCAGAATCAATAATTTGGCAGATGCCAGTTTTGAATTTTAAAGTCAGCCAAAAAAGAATTTCGGTTTCATCATAGGCGAGGGTTGAACCGAGTTTGAGATTATCTAGATATTGCCTGCCAATAAACCAAGCTAGTGGAGTAATGAATAAGAGGGAAATTAGGGGAATAAGTGAGGTGTAAGAATTGAGAGATTGAGATAGAAGAATAACTAAAATTAAGGAATATGAGAGGGTGGTGGTGGGAGGATTTTGAAAAGCGATCACAAAAAGTAAGAAATAAACTAAAAAGAAAAAAGGCGAGTTGAGACCGTTTGAGGTAAAAATAATAACGTTAATTAAGAGAGCAATAGAAAAAATTAAATAGCTTTTACGTTTGATAAGAATTAAAGTGATAATGGAAATCAAAGCAATAAACTGGGGAGTGTAAACAGCCAAAGGAGTGACTGAAAAAATATAGGCAATAAACGATCCAAGTGATAATAAGCAAATGACGGCAATTTGAGACATTGATTATAGTATCAATCAATTGCAAGCAAGTATCAAGTTTTAAAAAGTGTAAACTTTTATATGTTAAAAATTTTACAAAACCTTAAGATATTGGATGGTGTATTGGCGATAGGGATAATGCTTATTGCTGTCGGGGTGGGGCTATCGATTAAAGATCAATATTCTCAAAATAATAAAGTTGAAGTAATATCTAAAGTAAGCGGTGTTGGAGTGACTGGTGATGCACAAGTTTCTAGTAAGGTAATGATTGATGTAAGCGGGGAAGTAATACATCCAGGAGTTTACGAATTCAAAAAAAGGCGATAGGATTGCTGATGTTTTGGAGAGAGCGGGAGGGCTGTCAATTGGTGCTGATCGTCAATGGGTAGAAAAGAATCTTAATAGAGCAGAAACAGTAATCGACGGCCAAAAAATTTATATTCCAAATTCTTCGGAAGATATTGAGACAAAAGCAAATACAAGCACGGTCAAGAATAATAAAATCAGCCTAAATAATGGCAGTTTAAGCGATTTTGACATACTACCTGGAATTGGACCAAGCATTGCCCAGAAAATAATTGATTATCGAACAGAGAAAGGAGGGTTTAAAAATATTGAAGAATTGAAATTGGTGGGTGGAATAGGCGATAAATTATTCGAAAAAATTAAGGATAAAGTCGGTTTATGAAAATTGGCTTGATAAAATTTTTTTGGTGCTCACGCGCTTCGCATGATTGCGCTCCAAAAAATCTTTTATCTTCGCCAATTTCAAATAGTAACTTCAAAATTTTTCTATTATGGATTTGTGTAATTTTTATAATGGGTTTGGTGTACAAGTTTGTAAAGAGTGATAGTTTGATCCAGGTGATTTATCAAAGTTTGCCGCCGAAAGAGGCGGGGCTTTTGGCAGGAATAATTTTGGGTGACAAGACAGGATTTGATAAAACTTTTTGGGAGCAGTTAAAACGAAGCGGTATCGTACACGTTGTAGTAGTCAGCGGGACCAATGTGATAATTTTGACCTCACTTATTGTTGAAAATTTGGCGGTTATTTTGGGGAGAAAGAAAGCAATAATACTGGCTTTAATCTTGGCTTTTAGCTATGTAAATTTAGTGGGGTGGCAGATTCCGGTGATAAGGGCAGTAATCTTAATCGGCATTTATTATTGGGCGCAGCTTTTGGGCAGAAAATATTCAATCGGGAGAAGCTTGATTCTAACAATAATTATTATGCTTTTGGCTGATCCAAAAATGATTTTGGAGATTAGTTTTTGGCTCAGCTTTTTGGCGTTTATAGCCGTAATTTCGGAGTTAAAAAATAATGAAAAGGGATTTAACAATATTAAATCGACTTTGTGGGTGAGCCTTTTTATTACGCCGATTTTGAGTTTTAGTTTCGGAACTATAAGTATTATTAGTTTTTTGAGCAATGCCATGCTTATAGGTTTGGTGGAAATTATTACCATAATCGGAGGTATCGGAGCTATTATCGGAGTATTTTGTAATATTTTAGGTCATGCTTTTCTGTTGTTGATATATCCATTATTAAAATATTTTGTGGTAATAGTGGAGGTTTTGGGAAATTTAAGCTGGGCTAGTATTGATTTTAAATTTAATTATTTTATTTTAATCGGCTGGTATCTGGTTTTAGGAGTTTATCTTTTAAAGCGGAAAAATGAGGTTTAAATTAATTTTAGCCGTCAGTCTTATGATGCTTTTGGGACTTTGGGTTTGGAGTATTAATAATAGTCAAACAAAACTAATTTTTTGCGATGTGGGGCAGGGAGATGGAATACTTTTAGTTCAAAAAAATCTGGAAATTCTAATTGATACTGGGCCGGATAATAAAAAAATATTAAACTGTTTAGATAGACATTTGCCGTTTTGGGATAAGACAATTGAAGTGTTGATTGTAACTCATAGTGATGGCGATCATAGTGGAGGGCTTAAAGATGTCTTAAGAAGTTATAAGATAGTTAATATTTTTAGCGACGAGCAGTTAGAAGCCCTAAATGAACAAAATATTTATTCAAAAAAATTGTATGCGACTGATATGGTTAATGTGGGTCTGATTAATTATGAGGTGGTAAATCCTGAAAAAAACAAGGAAAATGTACAAGGGGCAAATGAAGGATCGATTGCTGGCATCTTAACTTATAAGGATAAAAAGATTTTGCTTTTGGCTGATGTTCCAGCAGAAGTGGAACAAAAAATGGTCTGGCGAAAAATGCTGAATCAAAAAATAAATGTTTTAAAAGTTTCCCATCACGGTTCGGAGACGGCGACCAGCGATGAGCTTTTAGAAGAAACAAATCCCAGTGTGGCGATTGTCAGCGTTGGCAAAAACAATCGATTTGGACATCCCCGAAAAGAAGTTTTAGAAAAATTAAATAAAAGAGGAATTAAAACTTTAAGAACCGATGAATCAGGAGAAATCGTTTTTAATTTAGATTAGCGGTGTTTGCGGATTTACTGACTTCCTGGTAAACAAGATTGGAAATCTGTTTAATAAAATTGGCTTCTTTTTCAAAATTATGACCCCGGGTCATAATGCAAAGCAAATAAGGTTTTTTAGGTAAATAAACAATGCCGCAGTCGTGGAGTTGTTTTTCTCCAGTTTGATTATATTGGCGTTCTCCGAATTTGTGGGATACTTTGATGTTGGCTGGGATGCCTGCTGGAAGAGCTTCATTATATTTAACTTGACTTAAGAGATTAAGTGCCTTTTCAGACATGTCTTTATCAAGGTAAGAAGAATTGAAAAGAATTCGGAAGAATGAAGCGTATTGAGAAACAGTGAGGATATTGCCATTAGGATCAGTGTTGGCTTTAGAAATATCAACACCAAGATCTTTATATACTTGGTAAATTTTTTGATTGTCAATATCGTTGAGGAGTAGGTTGTAGGCTAGATTGTCCGAATAAACAATCATCCGGTTGATCAAGTCATCAACCGTATATTCCTTATTAGCTTCAAGATAAATCTCTGGTTGGATATTTTGGTCTTTAGGGTCAAAGACTTGAGTGTTAAGAATCTTTTTTTGAAGGATGGAAGGGTTTTCTTGAGCCATTTGGTAGTAGGCGATCATTAAAGGAACTTTAATTAAGCTGGCAGGGGAAAAGAGTTCGTCTTGGTTAACCCCTAACCATGGACCGTTGTTAAGATCACGGTAATAAACAGAGCCGAAGCTTATATTCACATTATTTTTTACTTGTTCATCAATAAATGATTTGAGCTGACTCCGAAGATTGGATAAATTACGGTCTCTACTAATATTGGCTGAGTCGCATTCCAAGAGTGGGTTGATAAATTTATAGTTTTGAGGATTTCGGACTTCATGAACCACTTCGATGGCGTGGTCTTGAGAATTAAAATAAAGGGGAGTAAAAATACCGACAACAAAACCAACGGTTAAACTAATTGAACAAGCAATAGAGAACTTGATCAGAGTTTCCTTTGTAAGAGATAACATATGATGTATGTAAAATATATCATCGATAATACTATTTATATAGTAGAATACTTTCATATGGAAAACTTTATTGATATTGAGAAAAAGTGGCAGAAGTTTTGGGAAGAAAACCCAAATCTTTATCATGCCATCGACAATGATAAGTCAAAGACAAAAAAATATGTTTTAGTGGAATTCCCTTATCCATCAGGTTCTGGACTTCACATTGGTCATACTTTTAGTTTTACTGGCGCTGATGTTTATGCCAGATTGAAAAGAATGCAGGGTTTTAATGTGATGTTTCCCATGGGCTGGGATGCTTTCGGATTGCCAACAGAAAATTACGCCATTAAAACAAAACAAAAACCACAAAAGGTAACTAAAGATAATACCGACATGTTTAGAAGACAAATGAAGGCATTAGCTTTTTCTTTTGACTGGGCTAGAGAAGTGAACACGACAGATCCAAAATATTATAAGTGGACTCAATGGATTTTTATTCAGCTCTATAATAAAGGATTAGCATACAAACAAGAGATGCCGATTAACTGGTGTCCGTCCTGCAAAATCGGTTTGGCAAATGAAGAAGTGGTCAATGGTCATTGTGAAAGATGCGGGTCGGAAGTTGAAAGAAGAACTATTTCTCAATGGGTAGTAAAAATTACAGAATATGCCGACAAACTAATTGAGGGTTTAAAAGACACTGATTTTATTGAAAAAGTAAAACAGGCTCAAATCAATTGGATTGGCAAAAGTGATGGTGCCAAAATTAGATTTAAATTATCTCCTAACTCAGCATCAATTTTATCGTCCTCACGCCCTCAGACTTCGTCTTCGGATGATTCCGGGCGAAAAATTGACGCTTCGTCAGATCATGAATTGGAAGTTTTTACCACCAGACCTGACACTCTTTTTGGGGCAACATTTATGGTGATTGCACCAGAACATGAGTTAGTTTCGAGATTAATGGATAATGAGGAAATAAAAAAATATGTAGTTAATGCCAGAAGTAAATCAGACATGGAAAGAACAGAATTAGCTAAAGATAAGACTGGAGTGTTCTCGGGTTTATATGCCATTAATCCAGTCAACGGAAAAGAAATTCCAATCTGGATTTCAGATTTCGTTTTGGCAAGCTATGGCACTGGGGCAATTATGTCGGTGCCGGCACACGATGAAAGAGATTATGATTTTGCTAAAAAGTTTGGTCTAGAAATAGTACCAGTAATCGAACCAGAAGGCGGTTGGGATTTTGAGAAAGCACCATACACTGATGTTGATAATGGCAAGATAATAAATTCTGAACCAATCAATGGACTGACTCCAGCAGCAGCATTTGAAAAAATGCTTACTTGGATTAAAGAAAAAGGCATTGGAGAAAAAACATCTTCATACCATTTACGTGATTGGATATTTTCAAGACAACATTATTGGGGTGAGCCAATTCCAATGATTTATTGTGAAGAACATGGATGGCAGCCAGTGCCAGAGAATCAATTGCCCATAGTATTACCCGAAGTGGAACAATATGAACCTACAGATAATGGAGAAAGTCCTTTATCAACTATATCAAACTGGGTTGATACAGTTTGTCCTGTTTGTGGAAAGAAGGCTCGAAGAGAAACAGACACGATGCCAAACTGGGCAGGCAGTGATTGGTACTTTTTGAGATATATTGATCCAGATAATGATACAGAAATAGCTAGTCAAGAAAAGATGAAATATTGGATGCCGGTTGATGTTTATGTGGGTGGAGATGAACATAATACACTTCACTTGCTCTATTCTCGGTTTATATACAAATTTTTATATGATTTGGGAGTAATGCCGAAAGAAAATCCTGAGCCTTATTATAAAAGATTGTCTCATGGTGTAATTTTGGGTCCTGATAATCAAAGAATGAGCAAGTCGAGAGGGAATGTAATTGTTCCAGAAGATGTGTCCACTAAGTATGGAGTTGATGTCGTGCGAATGTATTTGATGTTTATGGGTCCATTCGATTCGACTATGGCATGGAATGAAAATACGTTAATGGGAGTTAAAAGATTTTTGGACAGGCTGCAGAATTATTTTGACAAGCAAAGTAAGCAAATTAATAATGAAAATGCTAGCAATGCAAAAGTCGATGTGATAATTAATAAGTTGATTAAAAAGGTTACTGAAGATACCGATAATTTTAAATACAATACGGCTATCGCCAAAATGATGGAAGCACTAAACGAGCTAAATGCTTTAGGTGAGACATATATTGGCGGGAAATATCTTAAAGATATAGTTAAAATGTTGGCTCCTTTTGCCCCTTATTCAACTGAAGAAGAATGGAGTAAGATCAAAAACGATAAAGATGAAATTTCGGTTCATATTGCTAAATGGCCTGTGGCAGACGAAACGTACTTGGTTGAAGATAAGATGAGGGTGGCAATCGCCATTAATGGCAAAGTAAGGGATGAAATTGAAATTGAGTCTGAAAACCAAAACAATCAAAGTGAAATAATCAGTGCAGCCAAAGAAACTGAAAAAATTAAAAGCTGGTTATCCGGTAAAAGTATCGTAAAAGAAATTTATGTTCCAGGCAAAATGGTGAACTTAGTAGTAAGAGACTAAGGTTGCTTTTTGGGGTGGTTTAAGATTATGGCAATAAAAATTAGAATCCAGCCAGTCATATAAAAAATGATTGGCAGGAGACTGCCGATAATTAAATTTATCCAGTGAGCGGCGGTATAGTGAGCCTGGCCGGTGATGAGAGAACCCATGGTTTGATCTCTGAGTCCATTGATGATGTGCTTGTCATATTCAAAACTGAAACTTAAAAGGGCAAAACCGAGAAGCAGAAAAGTGGCTTGGCGGGAGGATTTGGCATAGTTTTTATGATAACAAATCATAGATTGAATATTAATGATTCAGTTGATAAACTATTTAGTAATAGTCATATTAATTAGTTCAAGAGAATAATTCAAAGTGTATCAAGCAAAGTAAGCAAGTGACTGCTAAGAGGCATCGGATTGATTGAAAGATGGAAGAAAAGATCAAATTAAACATTGTCAAAAAAAATGATGGACAAATACCATACTTTTACTTTAAAAAACGGAATTCGGGGTGCTATTGTGCCGATTCCAGGTTTGAAGTCAGCCACAATTGAAGTATTTGTAAAAATCGGTTCCAAATATGAAAACAAAGAAGAATATGGTTTAAGTCATTTTTTGGAGCACATGGCTTTCAAAGGAACCAAAAGAAGACCAACGGCTAAAGACATAAACAATGAGATTGATGCTAAAGGTGCCACATATAATGCGGGAACGGGCCACGAAATGACTTCGTACTATATAACGACTATAAAAGAAAATATACCTTGGGCAGTGGAAGTAATTTCCGATATCCTTTTAAATTCAACCTTTCCTGAGGAAGAAGTTGAAAAAGAAAGAGGAGTAGTAATTGAGGAGATAAGAATGTATCAGGACAATCCAATGATGGGATTGTCGGGTGATTTTGTGAAATTTTTATATGGTCAATCTAAAATCGGCTGCTGGAACATTTCTGGAGAGACAGAAGATATTATTAAATTAAATCGAGAAAAACTAGTTAACTATCATAAAAAATATTTTAATCCCAAGGAAATTGTAATAGTAGCCAGCGGTAATGTGGATGAGTCGGCAGAAAAAGTTTTAAGGGATTGTTTTGAAGATTTTGTTAACCCTAATGCTCAAGAGTTGCCAGCAGTAAAGATAAGTTTAAATCCTAATAGCAGTTTGACTATTAAAAAAGAAATTGAGCAAGGTCATTTTTGTGTTGGAGTGCCAGCAATCTCCTGGAATGACAAAAGAAAGTATGCTTTAAAACTTTTAGATATAATTTTGAGCGGCAACACTTCATCCAGATTGTATAACAAGATAAGGGAAGACAGAGCTTGGGCTTATTATGTGTTTCCAGTTACCGATAGTTTTAAGGAAGCCGGGTTTTTAGGAGTACAGTCGGGAGTAAAGCTGGATAAACTAGATGAGGCCAAAGAATTATCTATCCAAGAAATGCTAAATTTGGCAGACACTTTAAATGAAGACGAATTGAAAAGAGCCAAAGAGTTTTTGATGGGCAAGACGCAGCTAGCAATGGATCGAACTGATTTTATATCAGGTTATGTTGGCGAGAAACTCTTATTAGAAAATAGAGTCGATTCGATCTTAATAGAGCTTAATCGATACAGTAAAACAGAGTTAAAAGAACTAAAAGATTTAAGTAAAGAAATTTTTATAAAAGAGCAAATTAAGAGCCTGTCCGTGATCCGATAAAGCTAAAATTTGAAGCGAAAAATACTAACAAGCGATTATCAGAACATTTAGCACTGAAGATTTTTTCTGCTAATGCATTTTGAATAATATATTTAACGCTTGCTTGTGACTTTTTAATAAATTTTACCAAGCTAGGCTACGGTGGATAAATAGTAAAAGACAGTAATAAATATGAGCAAAAATATTGCAATTTTGAGTAAGTCTGATATAGATTTTAGACACTTTAAATGGCTTGTGTGAAAAGGTGAAAATACTTTCACAAACGATATAATTTAGAGCCTTTTTTAATAATAAGAGCATTAAAAATTGTTACATGGTGTGCCTGGTGCGGTAAATATGATTATTTTTAGGCTTATTTGATCTAGATAGGTAGGTGTTTTATTTGACTATTGTTGCGGTTTAAAAGTATGCGGAAATTATGAAA
Source organism: Patescibacteria group bacterium (assembly GCA_013387215.1). Classification (GTDB taxonomy): domain Bacteria; phylum Patescibacteriota; class Microgenomatia; order UBA12405; family UBA12405; genus WARW01. The sequence goes on along the minus strand of WARW01000019.1, from coordinate 74,746 downwards.
AAGTAAAGAAAATTCATTCAGTAAATAAGCGGTAATCAGTAAAATTGATGCGGTAATACAAAAATTGTGGGTATAAAAAATGCGGAGAATGATAAATATTTTGTGTCCCTACCAGGAATCGGACCTGGATTTGCCGCTTAGGAGGCAGCCGTTCTATCCATTGAACTATAAGGACAAACATTCTGTGCGTTCTAGAGCCTCTGGTGCGATTTATCCTGTTTTACGGTCTTATTTATGGAATAAATATACCAGTTTTTATGTGGTCGGGGATACTGGATTCGAACCAGCAGCCTCAGCGTCCCGAACGCTGCGCGCTAGCCAATTGCGCCAATCCCCGAAATTCGTTGAGGAATATTAAATATTATAACCTATTTACTAAAGGCCTGTTTAACACAAGTAGGTTTTGTAATTAAAAGTGTTTAAAAGATGATGTTTGATATCCTAGAGGTTTTTTGGAAATAAGACAATTAGCAGAACATTTAGTTTAGTGATAATGGCTGTCTAGGGCTTGGTTTAAAGCTAGGACACATGAAAAAAGATTTTTTGAGGTTTTGGGTTACAAATATAAGAGTTGGACTTGGGTGTTTTAATTTTGAAAATTTTCTATAAAAATTGTGTTGTTTATAGGATAATATATTTTCTTTTTTTAAAATAGTCCTTGACTATTTTAAAAATATATTTAGACTGAATGTAGTATGACTAACAATGATAGAACCTGTAGAACTTTAATTGTCTGTTTTGTTTTGGCAATGGTAGCTCTAATACCTTTAAGATTTGTCGAGTTAGGTGAGTCAGGTTATTTCGATTATAGTACATCTTCTGTTTTAGGTGCGTCAACTGAAGGAACTGTAAAGTTGCCCGAGGTTAATGATGTTCAAGTAGTTGAATCTCAAAATAATACTTTGGAAGCTAAGTGTGTGTCTGAAAAAGATGTAGACAAGGGTTTGACTAAAATAGTGTCTTTGATGAACCGTCCAGGAATCACAAAAGCAGAACAAGAGAATTACAGTCAAATGATTCAAAAGATAATAAACAGCCGCTGCGAGTAATACATTTATCGGATGGGACGAAGAAGTGAAATATGTTGAGAGTGTTTTTGGTGTCTATATTTTCCAGTTAAAATTTATCACAAAAAATATGGTTAAATTTGTGATGGATAATAATGACCGTTTTATTTAATGGAAATGGCGTAAAGGTTCTCTGGAGCGCTTGTGTATGGAGAAGTGAGAGTCACTATTCTAGAGCCATCAGACCAAGGATAGACGACTTTAGGATCAAAGCTACCAGCGAAGAGAGATTGTTTATTGGTGCCATCGTATTCAATCACTTTAATGTTGTTTTCTTCAACAAAAACGATACTGTTGGAGTTTGGAAGCCAAAATGGATTGGAAATACTGGTGTTTGGACCAATTAGGAAATTAGTGTCATCCTTAATGTCATAAACGTAGTAATTGTCCTTTTTAAGATCACGATTTTGAGTTTGAGTGCTTTGAGCTGGAGGAGGAGTGATTAAATTTTGAGGAATATTATTGTCGGCTTTAGCCAGGTATAGAACACGATTGTCGTCTGAAGAAAAGGTGATATTTTTGGCAGAATCAGTGGAAACCATGGTTCTTAAAGCCTTAGGAAGTCTTTCAAGTTTACTAGCAATTAATTGTTGATTCTGATTATTCCAATCTTCTTGAATTAAGCCTAAACGAGGGGTGACATCATAAAGATTTTTTTGAGAAATAGCCGAATCTAGGGTTAAAAGATAAGAGATATTGGAGGTCTTATTGGTGGCTAAGATCTGGCGAGAATCAGGAGAAAAAGTAAAAGTGAATTTTGCCCAATCAATTCCAGGAAGATTTGGACTAAGCTGGCGAGGAGTGTTGCGGCTGATTAGAATTGGATTGTCGGTAAGCTGAATTAAATATAATCCATTATCTTTGGAAGCTGAAGCTGAGGCAACAGAGTAAGCAATCTGAGTCATATCGGGATTAACAGTAGGATTAACAGCACCAGTAACAGTTATTGGTTTTAGATCAGGAACAGAGCGGAAGAGTTGAGTGTCGGTTTGATAGACAACTTCTTTTTTGATAGAGACGGTTTTTTGCCATGGTAAATATCCATCCATGACTATTTTTATAGTATATGTGTCTGGAGTTAAGTTGATAGTGTCATCAGTAGCAGTAACGAGGCGGTCGTTGATATAAACAGAAGCACCTTTGGGTTTAGAGGTAGCAGATAAGATACCTGTCGCTGTGAGACCTGGTCCTTTATTGAAGTTAACCTGGTATCCCCGGGCGAACATGGAAATAAAATAAGTGGAACTTACAATAAGAAGGAGTACCAAGATTATGATGATGATACTTTTTTTGTCAGAAGGATTTGCCATGACATATTATAGCTTAGTTAAAAGTGAAAAGTTTATTGTTAAAATGAAATGATGAAATTATTTAAGAAGTTAGCAATTGATTTAGGAACAGCTAATTCTGTAGTCTGGGAAGCAGGCGCGGGGATTGTTTTAAATGAACCTACAGTAGTAGCAGTCGGAATTGAAGATAGAAAAGTATTGGCTGTAGGAAATGAAGCAAAAAAAATGTTAGGAAAAACACCAGAATATATAGAAGTAATAAAACCTTTGGAAGATGGGGTAATTGCTGATTATGAAGTAACAGAGGCCATGCTTCGTTATTTTATGAGGCAGGTAATGGGAACTAATTGGTTTTTTGGTCCTGAAGTTATGGTTTGTGTGCCAGCAGGGGTGACTCAGGTGGAACAACGGGCGGTTTTGGATGCCACTTTGGCAGCCGGAGCTAAGAAAGCCTATCTTATCGATGAACCATTAGCAGCTGCTATAGGAGCCAAAATTCCCGTGTCGGAATCATATGGAAATATGATTGTAGACATAGGCGGCGGCGCTGCCGAAGCAGCAGTAATTTCATTGGGCGGTGTGGTAACTCATAAAAGTGTAAAGATTGGCGGAAATAAGTTGGACAGTGCCATTATGGATTTTTTGAAGAAAAAGCATAATTTGGTTATTGGTGAACAAACAGCAGAAAATATTAAAATACAATTGGGTTCAGCAATTAAGCCTAAAAAGGTGGAAACAATTGAAATTAATGGCCGGGATTCGGTTTATGGACTACCTAAAAATATTTGTATCGATTCGGATAGTGTTTATGAAGCAATTAAGCCAATGTTGGATTTGATCATAATGGCGATAAGAGACACTTTGGAAATTACACCGCCAGAATTAGTGGCCGATATTGCTGACAGGGGAATTGTCTTAAGCGGTGGAACATCACAATTAAAAAACTTTAACACCTTAGTAACTCGAGAAATTGGGGTGTCAGCCCATGTGGCATTGGAACCACAATTTTGTGTAATCAAAGGAACTGGAATAGCAGTTGAAAACCTGGAAGTATATCGAAGGGCAATACGTTAAATCGTATCTTTATAGATCGTTTACTGTATCAATAGGTATATTAAGCTATCTTAAACAAAGAAAGAAAAACCATTAATTTAGATGTATTGAATATGTATAAATATACGTGTTTTGAGAAATTATTTTCAGACTGAACAAGTAGATTTTAGCTTTAAACTGAAGTGCGAGAGGTGCGGGAGATTCAAAAAAAATCTATGTATTTTGTGATTATTTACTATATTTTTTGATTATAAAATGGGAAATATTTTAGGTTATAATTTTCAAAATATTTGATTAATTTTTTTGATTTTTTATCTTATATATCAGTAATTAGATTATTTTATATAATTTTGATTATTTATATTTATTATCCCTATTTTAGGTATTATTTCAGAGTAAATATTTTGTTCAAAATGAATAAATATGGAAATTTTAATATCAATTTCAATTAACTTATAGTGATCGAGTTAACCAAGGGTGATATATTTGTAAACTTTATCTTATAAAAGTATAGAAATATAGTATTATTGATGTGTAACTATGATACATTTAGAAAATATTTTTAGATTTTTTTTGAGGAATATTTTTTTAGCGACCTTTTTTTGGCTTTTTGGTAAATTTTTTTGAGCATAAAGAAGTTTTTTTTGAACCTAAATTTTTTGATAAGCGCTAAATTGCATTTTTTTGCTAAAATGAAGATAGTGAAAAGAGAAGAAATGAATGAAAACAACTGGGAAATTTGGGAAACGCCGTTATGTGGCAGAGACAGAGCGGGAGTGCTAAGGATAGTGGAGAATTGGTTAGATAATAAACAAAAAGACAAATGGATTGCTACCGTGAACCCAGAATTTGTGGTTAAGACCACAATTGATGAGAATTTTTTAAAGATTTTGAAGAAAACCGACCTAAATGTGGTCGATGGAATTGGTTTGGTTTGGGCAAGAAGAGTGATTAAAGAAAGAGGAATTTTAAGAAGATTGTCGGTAGGATTAACAACTGGATTGAAGATTTTAGGCGGCGAGTTCAAAAATGAATTAGCTTCAGGAAGTGATCTTGTAGATGAATTTTGCAAGATGGCTTTTGAAAGAAACGGATCAGTATATTTTTTAGGAGGATGGAATGATAGAGCCGAAAGAACGGCCCAGTTTTTTCAAGAAAAATACAGTACTAAAAATAAGAAGTTAAAAACGGGGTATTCTGAAGGCGAACCTAAATTCGAAAATTCTAAAATAATTGAAGAAATAAATAAGATGAAACCAGATTTTTTATTTGTGGCTTATGGAATGAAAAAGCAGGAGGAATGGATAGAAAATAATTTAGCTAAATTGAATATCGGTATCGTTATGGGAGTGGGGAGAAGCTTTGATTATTACAGCGGAGATCTTAAAAGAGCGCCTGAAATATGGCGAAAAGCAGGGATGGAATGGCTGTATTCATTAATCAAAGAACCAAAAAGATTTAAACGACAGCTTGTTTTGCCTATCTTTACGTTGAAAGTGTTGACAAGTAATCAAGAGAAGTGCTAAACTAGGTAATGTTAGAACGACTACAAAATAACGAAGTAATTGCTGAGCGGATAAAACTGAGATTAGGTAAAATTATTGATTCAATCGGGAAAAATATTGTTTATAAAGATATGGAAGGAAGTTTGACTCGTTGTGGCGGAGATTGTAATGGAGTGTTATCGATGGTTGTTACTGACGATAGACATAAAACAATAAATTGTTTGTTTGAAAATAGTGAAGAAACAGGGAGAAGAAGGATTGCAGTAGAGATACTTAAAACAAATACTGAGCAAGAACAAAGCTGTAGAATTAATATTGGTTATACTCCAGGAAATACGTTTTTTAGAGGTGGTGTGGATGTAGATATCGATCTAAACAGCAAGAAGATATATAAATTAGTAAATAAAGAAAGACAGGAAATGGACAAAGCTGCAATGGACGCATTAACAATGGGTTTGGAAGTTTTGGATTCAGGTGATTTGAGATTGTTAGAAAGTGACTTTGTTTATGAAAATGATGGAATTATTACTGCAGATATTACTGCTCAAAGCTACCTAGCAGTTTAACTTCCGGTTCCAGATTAAGATTAAATTTCTTTTGAGTTTCGGACTGAATTAATTTAACTAAATTTAAATAATCTTGAGCAGTTGCATTGCCGTTATTAACAATAAAGTTCCCATGTTTAGGGCTGATTTGAGCATCACCAACAGATTTTCCTTTTAGATTTAGTTCATGATCAATGATCCAGCCGGCAGATTTTTGTTCCCCCCAAATTTTTTGACATTCTTCTAATGATGGGTTTTTGAAAACTGAACCAGCGGAATTAGTGGCTTGAACCAGCGATTTTTGCTGGATCCATTTTTCAGAAGTGATTTTGGCTTTAGTGGCGTCACCGCGGAAAAGTTTTAAAACTACGGAAAGAATGATTAAATTTGGAGTTGTTTGAAAAACTGATTTATCATAACCCCAGTTCAAATCTTCCTTTTTGTAGACCTCTTTTTTGCCGGTTTCAAAATTAAATACTGATACGCTTTCGATGAAATCCGATAAATGGTATTTGCCGCCGTGAATGTTGTACCAAACCGCACCGCCAATGGTGCCAGGAATATAGGAAAACCATTGCAATCCAGTAATTTGATGGTCAATTAGGTAATTTATGGTGTAGGGGAGAAAGACTCCTGAATATATTCTGACGTAAACATTAGGGCAACCAGTTTCATCGTAATCGAGATTGGCAAAATCAAGGTATTGGCCAGGTTCATTTTCGGTGCGATGAGTGTCGATAAACTGACAATTATTAAGTTCGGATGGAGTTAATAATTCTTTAACAACTTTAATTTTTTTGGAATTATTTTTGATAACGATTCCACGAATTCCATCATCTGATATTAAAACATTGGAACCATTGCCTAAAATTGTAAAATTGGAAAATTTATTTTTAGAAAGAAATTTGAGTAATCTTAGGAATTGAAGGCTAGTGGTGGTATTGATAAAAATGTCGGCAGGACCGCCAATTTTTAAAGTGGTATGAGGAGCTAAGGGATGATCTTTGTAGATTAAGTATTTAGGGAATTCAGTTTTAAGTTGATTATAGATTTCTTGATAATCCATAGGACAATTATAGCTTGTTTATATACAATAGACAATTTTTCCTAATTTTAGGCTTGTTTTGTTATATTTTACATCCTATAACTTTGTAAATAGAATAATATTAAAATAATATAAGTTGTTGATGTGGATAAGTGAATAAATATTAATTTATCCTATAGTAAAAAAATGGGACTTCATGAGAGGCTTTTAAACAAAAGATTGCGGTTTAGGTGGGATAATGTTGCCTTAAAAATAAATTTGATAAGATAGTATATGATTCTAGGAATCGACCCGGGACTGGCTAATACTGGTTGGGCAATTTTAAAAGACGAAGAAACTTTGGTGGAGTGCGGTTGTTTAGTGACGAAAATTTCAGATGTATCAGCCAAAAGACTCGGACAAATTTATGACGAAATTGACGGACTGATCAAAAAATATAAGGTGGAGGCAGTGGCAATTGAAACATTGTTTTTTGCCAAGAATGCTAAGTCGGCCATAAAAGTGGCGGAAGCAATTGGAGTAATAAAAATTTGCGGCCAGAAAAACAAAGTCGAGGTGTTTGGCTACACGCCGCTTCAGGTGAAAATGGCTTTGGTGGGATACGGCCGGGCAGAAAAGGAACAAGTAGAAGTGATGGTGAGAGAATTTTTGAAATTAAGTGAACCTATCAATCCTTCTCACGCATCCGATGCGGTGGCGGTGGGCTTGACCCATCTATTTACGCAGCGTTTTGTCTAGTTTGAGGCATTGAGGCAGTATTCTGAGATAGTTTTTCGATCAGTTCCTGGTTAGGTGTGGGATTGCCGTCTTTGTCTCTGATTAGCAATTTGCTTTGAAGACAAAATCCTAAATAGTTGCAAGACTTGATGGTTTTAGAATTTTCAATGCCAAAAAATATTTTATCGTCTTCTTTTTTCTTGATAATGACTTGATAGGAAATTTCTCCATTTGGTTCTTCTTCAGATCTTTGGGTTAAAGTGAATTTAGCAGTTGGGGGTAGACTATCAATTATGTTTTTTGCAATTGATTCGTTTCTCAAAAATATTTCTCTTTGGGTTTCATGCCTGACAAGTTCTTCTCTGTTTTTGATGGCTGTTAAATAATCCATCGGAAAACTTTTGGTTGAGTATTCTCTTATTTCTGCGCTTCTTAGTATTTCATTGTTAACACGATTCATTATTGTAAATAAATCTGTAAACGCTCTAGTATATCAACGGCTAGCCGTAAATTTTATTAAGTTTTATACAATTGGAATAAAAATTTTACGGATTTACAAAATGATCATAATTTTATATTGTTTATATATATTATGAGCGAAAATATTAGCAGTGGAGCTGATGGAATAAGAATTAGTCAAGAAAAACCAAAAATTCATGATCTGGTTGTTGCTGATTTAAAGGATAAGTATGAAGAAAATAAACAAAATGGAAGGGCTTTGGATAAGACAAGCGAGGAAATTGATTCGGCTCATAGACATTTGAGACATGGAATTCAAAAGGTGAGAAACATATATTCCAATTTAAAAGAGACCGGAGTTTTAAAAGAAAATGGAATTGAAAGTTTCGAGGAATTTAAGGATAAATATAAAGATACACAAGAAGTTTCAGACTATCTAAAGAATAAAACGGAATTGTCGGATCAAGCCCATAAAGACGGCGGTTTGATAGATAAAGCCCGAATGGTAAAAGAGAAAGTGTCGAAAGATTTGGGAGTGGAAGATAATATGAGCTGGGGGGAATTAAGCAAAAAAACTTATGATAGAAGTTGGGAGTTATCGGAAAAGATTTTGGAAACCAGAAAACAGAGTGATGAAGGGAAGCAGGTAATCCGGTTTTTGGATATAAAATACGCAAAAGAGCAAGAAAGAAATTATGGTTCTAAATATTTAATACAGCAGCTTCTTGATAATAAACTTCAGAATCCTGACGGAGTGATAAAAAAATATGAAGGAGTTAAATTGATTCCTGACGAGATGGGACAAATGTTTAAAATAGATGATGATTATGAAGACATTGCAATTGATTTTTATAATAAAAAATTAGAAGAACAAGCAAGAGGGTCCGATTTAAATTTTAATGAGAGAGATTTGGATGGTGTCAAAAGATCATTAGCAGCGAAAGTTGAACATGATTCTAAAGCTATTTTTATGCATGAACTCCACTATGGTAAGTTTGAAAAAGACGTAAAAGAAGCCATTAAATATCAAGAAGACAGTGAAATCCAAAAACGAATAATGGATGGAAAAATAAAAGATACCCGAGAAATAATTGAGAGTTTAAATTTGCAGGATGCCTTATCGATTTCCATAAAAAAAGACGATGAAGTTGAAGTGTGGGATCATGAGAGAGCTCCGGGTTTTAGAATTCATTATTCATGTCCAAAATATGATGTACAAATTGATGCGTACAATCAAGAAATGGGAAAAATTGAAACTCAACAAGCTGATCTTAAAGAAGTTAAAAATAATTTAATTGAACATCCACCAGAGGGTATAAATAAACTTTTTGGCAGCGAAAAAAAATATAAAAGCGAACTGGAAAAAGTAGAAAAAATGGAGGGTCAATTAGAATTTAATTATAAAAAAAATAGATCAAGCCGCGACTATTTGCAACATCAGGTGAACGAACAAATTTATTGTCGACTTAATCCGGAAATACCGTTATATATGAAACAATGCGGTATTGATGTGGAAGCAGAAAATATCAAATTTGATGACTTTGTGAAATTAGTGGAAGAAAAAAACAATAACCGAGTGATGCCAGAGGATAAAAAGAAAATTTTGGATTCGTATTATTCAGTTCAAAAGAGATGGTATCAAATTAAGAAGTAATTGTTTGTTTTGGGTTTTGTTTGGGATAGTGTAAAATGAAGCTATGATTTCAAGCCTTAAAGGAAAAATAAATCGAATTTGGGGAAATAATTGCGAGATTGAAGTAGGTGGGGTTGGTTATCTAGTTTATGGCCCAGCATTGGCTAAATCAATGGCCAGTAAAGTTGATCAGGAAGTGAAAGTTTATACATACATGGCAGTTTCAGAAAATGATATTTCACTTTTTGGATTTGAAAATTGGGATGATGTAAATCTTTTTAAAATGTTAATTTCAGTTTCAGGAGTCGGTCCAAAAACGGGCGCTCAAATTTTAGCTGACTGCAAAAGTTTGGATGTGATAAAAGCAATCGGTGATGCCAATGTAGAATTTTTTCAAAAAATAAAAGGCATCGGCAAAAAAACCGCTCAAAGAATTATTGTTGATTTGAAATCTAAAATCGGCGGATTGGGGGAGTTGGATTTAAGTAAAGGTGAAGAAATTCATGAAGATGATTTGACTGCCAGTTTAAAACAACTTGGTTTCGATAAAAAAGAAATTGAAAAAGTGGTTAAAAAAATGCCGTTAGAATTAATAGAAATTGAGGAAAAATTAAGCTGGTGTTTAGGAAATTTAGGAAACTAATTTTATGGAAGACAAATTAATTGATGCGAAAGCAAAAAGTGAAGAAAAAATTGTTGAAAAAAGTTTGCGGCCGCAAAAACTTTCAGAATTTATTGGCCAGCCAAAATTGAAAGATCAACTGCAAATATTTTTGGATGCCGCCAGAACTAGAGGGGATTCGTTGGATCATATTTTATTTTATGGACCTCCGGGTTTGGGTAAAACAACTTTAGCTTTTTTGATGGCAAAAGAAATGGGCGGCGCTTTGAAAATGACATCTGGTCCGGCTTTGACTCGAGCCGGCGATTTAGCTTCAATTTTAACCGGACTTAAAAAAGGAGATTTTTTGTTTATTGACGAAATTCACCGGCTGAATAAATTGGTGGAAGAAATGCTTTATTCGGCCATGGAAGATTTTGCTTTGGATATTGTTCTAGGCAAAGGACCATCGGCTAAAACTGTTCGATTAAATTTGCAAAAATTTACATTGATTGGGGCAACAACAAGAATCGGTTTGATTAGCGGTCCAATGAGAGACAGATTTGGTTATGTGCAACAGTTGGATTTTTATGATGATGAAAATTTAGAAGAAATAGTCTCAAGAACGGCCGATGTTTTGAAAGTAAAAATTGAAAGAGATGCGTCTTTGGAATTAGCTAAAAGAGCCAGAGGCACCCCTAGAATTGCCAATAGATTGCTTCGCCGGGTACGAGACTATGCTCAGATCAAAAATGACGGTTTAATCACACTTAAAGAGGCGAGAGAGGCATTAAATATGTTAGGTGTGGATGATATGGGACTTTCGGATGCCGATAGAAAATATTTAGAGATTGTTAAGAACCAATATGGCGGAGGACCTGTTGGAGTAGAGAATATTGCAGCGGCCTTAACCGAAGATGTGGGCACAATCACTGAGGTTTACGAACCATATTTGATGAAAAAAGGTTTAATTAAGAGAACTCCAAGAGGACGGGTCCTTGCTTAATTTTTTTTCATCATATTTTTTAGAGATCGGCCAATGTGGAGTCCACGTTGGAAATCTTTAAAAAACATGATTTCAAAAAATATGTCGCATACACAAAAAACTCCGGAATAACCGGAGTCTTTTGAAAAAGTTTGACTAACAAAACTTAGTCAGCTTGGATTCCCAATAACCACAACACAGCTTCTTTTCGATAGCGGCGGTCGCCTCGAGCGTTAATGCGGATTGCAGGCAACTTGCCTCTTTTTCCCCAGCGCTTAATAGTGAGTTTACTCACTCTTAAAAGGTCAGCAACTTCGGCCACCGTTAGGAGGTCTGGAAGGTTGTCGATAGAGATTCCATTAATTTTTTTTGGGGCGGCGTTTTGTTTCACAAGTACATCTTGTGATATGGTCTGATTATCCATTGACTGGCTCCTCTTATATCAAACTAATTAATAACTATAATCAGTAAAACATAGAGCATATTTATGTGTCAATGGGTTAGTAAATCAAAAGAAGTCGCTTGTACTATTTTTATCCTTAGGTGAGGCAATAATTAAATTTTATTTTTTAAAAGATACTTTATTAATTTTGAGGAAAAGGTAAAATGATATTATGGAAAGAAAACAATATAAAATCGCATTTTTTGGAGTTAAAAGTTGGGAGAGACCGATTATTGAAAAAGAGATAAGTCAACTGGATAGTTTTGGAGTGGGAATTTTTGAAACCGAAGTCCAAGATAATTTAGAATTAGCAGCTAAATATGAAATAATTTCTCCGTTTGTATATTCATTTATGAATAAGGATGTTTTAAGTAAGCTGCCTAATTTGAAAATGATTGCGACCCGATCAACAGGGATTGACCATATAGATTTTGAAGAGTGCAAAAAAAGAAAAATAGAAATATTGAGTGTGCCATGTTATGGATCAAACACTGTAGCAGAGTATACGTTTGCATTACTTTTGGCTATTGCCAGAAAAATAGTGGTGGCAAACCAATCGGTTGAGGATGGAGAGTTCAGTCCTGAGGGTTTGACTGGGGTAGATATCAACAAAAAAATATTAGGTGTTATTGGTGCCGGAAAGATAGGGCAAAATGTGATTCGCATCGCCAGAGGCTTTGGAATGAAAGTTTTAGCAGTAGAGCATATGCAAGACCCTAAGCTAGAAAAAAATTTAGGATTTAAATATGTTGATTTGGAAACTTGTTTAAAGGAGTCGGACTTTGTAACTTTACATGTGCCATCCATTCCAGAGACATATCATCTGATCAATAAAAGTAATATAAAGTTGATGAAACGAGGAAGTTATTTGATCAATACCTCCAGAGGGCCAATTGTGGAGACAGAGGCGATTGTTTGGGCATTGAATAATAAAATATTGGCTGGCGCTGGTTTAGACGTGACTGAAGAAGAAAATGTAGTAGAAAGTATGAGTGTAGTGATAAGCAAAAAATACCTAAAAGAAGACTTAAAACAAGTATTAAGCTTTCATCTTTTGAGAGATCGTGATGATGTAGTTTTTACTCCTCATAATGCTTTTAATACCAAAGAAGCAATCGGCAGAATAGTCCAAACGACCATTGATAACATCAAAAACTACTGTAGCAAAAACTAGTTCTTCTTGATAAAAAATGCCTTAAATTCCAGACTGATAAAGCTTCTGAGTTTCCGGAACAATGATTGGAATATTGAAGATATAGTCCGGCTGAAAATTAACAACAACTGCTGGTGTGCCATTGTTTTTATTTTTGGTTTTAAAACCTCGAGTCAGAGTGACATTGGAGTAAGCGGAATAAAGAACTCCATTAATAACTAGCTGCTGATCGGTGTCAGAAACTCCGTCAGCAGTAATTGATCCATCGGCGATCAGAAGACCATCGATGCGATTAACAGTATTTGAAATATTAATATTTTTATGAACAACGATTATCAAGAATTGGCCATTTGGTAAAGCATTGTCAGTATCAATGTTTAGGTCTCCATTCACAATAACTATTCCAGTGCCACCAATTTCCGATTTAATAGTACTAAAATTAATGCTGGCTTGATCATAATATTTAGTAAATTGAAATCTGTTTTGGTAATTATTATAAAAATAATTGTAATTATAATCTTCTGAGAGACTGGTCCTGGAAACGGAATAACTCCAATTATTAGGTTGACCGTAATTACAAGTGTCGCAACCTTTATCGATTGAATTGGCAAAAATCAAATTGCTATTCAGCAAACCAGTTTGAGTATTTTCAATACTAATGACAGGGATGCATCCAGGTGTAGATTGACAGGTAGGAGGAATAGCGTCGCGAATATTTCTGACAGCATTAACTCCACCAGCGGTAGTTTGAAACCAAGGGTCTTGGTCTTTTATGCTGGAAAAATCAATCTGCATATCTGGAAGAGCTACATATGGATCAACAGTAGGAAAGTCAACCGTAAAGGTATTTTGACAGGTGGCGGCATTGGGAATTCTCATTTGAGGAATACCGGCGGCAATGTCGGTGTTAAATGCATAAGTATAAGTCTTGCCGAATATTAGCTTATTGGAAAGGCTTTGATATTTACTTAGTGAAGCATCAATATCCATGTTTTTGTCAGCAACTGCATTTTTAAAAACAAGAGTTTTCCAATTAACATCCCCAATTAAATCTTTGAATTCATTACTAATAGCTCCGCAAGTAATTGTGCCAAAAGAAGCTTTGGAGCCATCATAATATGTACCATGAGCATTAACCAGACAATCCCAAATTTTAAAGAAGCGGCCAGTGCTGACCCAGCCGGTGGTATGACCTACAGAATCGGTGATATTAGCTTCAAATAAATATGAATTGGAATTATTAAGGGCTACGGGCAAATCTTCGGAAAAAGTAGCAACGCCATTGGAAAAAGAAGTTTGAGGGAATTCGTGTCCATTCCAGCGGAGCCGGATGCTCGTTATGTCGGAAACACCATCGGGATCAGAAGCGGTAACAGTTAAAATAGGGATTCTATTGCCATTAAATATGGTTTGACATATGTGGTTTTTACCAGTGGCATCGACATTTACCAAAGTATCGGTAGAATTTTTAATTGTAAAACTAGAAAACGTGGGAGGATAATTACAAACATTTCCAACGCAGGTAGCCCAACAATTTTGGGCACAAGTTGTAGTTCCACAACTTCCGTCGGGAACTGTTGATGAAGCTGTTCGACAAATAGGACAAGTTCCTGCTGTGGGAGCGTTTGGTGGACAAGTGGTTTTGCCGCAATTACCATCATCAACTTGTATGGTTGCAGTATGACAAGTTGTAGGACATGATTGGGCCGGTGGAACATTGGGGGGGCAGGTGTATTTGCCACAATTACCATCATCAAGCGAAAGGCTGGTGGTGTGACATGAACTGGGACAGTTCTGATAAGCTGGAGCATTGGCAGGGCAGGAAATTTTGCCACAATTACCATCATCAACTTGTATGGTTGCAGTATGACAAGTTGTAGGACATGATTGAGCCGGAGAACAACAAATAATTGGAGTAGTAGTCCAGGTGCCACCAGGGGATGGACAGTAATAAGTTTTGCCGCCACAAGGTGCTGTTTGGCATTTTGCGGTGCAACGTGTGTCTTTGCTGGTTCCATCAGAATCGGGTGGATGACAATTTTGAAGAAGGTCCGAGTCTTTAGGATTGGGATTGGGACAGTGTTCCTCACATCCAGGAGGGGATGTTGGGTTGGGAGAACCACCTTCTTTGGCAGCACAAGAATCACTGTTGGCATCATCGTAACAGTGAACTCTACCACTAGAATCACAAAAACAATTTTGACCTTGGTTATTACTATTACATCCCACAAAAGCTCCATGGAAGGCTTCACCACTACTTAACTGTTGTAGATGTGTACTAAGATCATCATAATTACTTGAATAGCAAGTTGCATCATTATGAGTATGAGGAGAACAAGCATCATAGAAATCACAGACTGTAGAGCCGCAATACCTGCCAACCATTCTGTTAAAAGCTTGATTTGCTGAATATAGGTTACATATTCCCGCATGATCGTTGGCGCATTCGATACAAGCTCCTAAAACCGCTTGGCGACTGGAAATAAAAAGCAAGAAAGCAAAAACAAGAGGAATAAAAATTTTGGAAAGATTTATAAATTTCATTTTATGTCTAGTAAGGAACTAATGATTAAACTGTTTTCAAAGAAAGGAGTAGTATTATCAAAATTAATAAAACATTTGGAAGCAGAATGATAGTTTGCGGTTCCAAGGTCATCGTAATTAAAATCTAACGAATCTTTTATTAAAAATTTATTCACTTTGCTTGCTTCTAGATTGGAGGTTAAATCAAAATATCGAGTGAAGAAGTTAGTACATGAACCTTTAGAAAATAAATTAATATTATTAATTTCAGTAATAGTTTTGGCTTTGTTAAAAATAAAATCAGCGGCATTAAGGTAGGTTTTATTATTAGTATTGAAGTAATTGTCTAGAGCGGCAGAACCTAGAGTGCAAGCGTCAACATATTCCCAGTTTCGTTTTTTAATAAAAACAGAATAAGCATGTTGAAATAGTATTTGACTAGATTTAAGAGCGGCTGAGTTATTTGTAAATTTATAAATTCCAATATTTTCGGAAGATAATAAGGAAAGAATTTTAATGTTCATAGATTTATCTGGATCATCGTTACTGGTTTGAGAGAAGCTTGAACTTTTTTGAACGAGGGAGTTCAATTCATTTGGTTTGTAATTTTTTTCTAATTTTTGGATTAAGTCATAAGAAGAACTAGTATCGGAGGAGTTAAGGCAATTATTTTTTATTTTTTGCGAATAATTTTGATCTAAAACACTTACTTGAACAACTTCGGAAAACATCTTACACCTTAATGGAGAAATAGAATCGGAGGAAGCAGGTAATTGATCTATTTTAGCTTTTATTACATCAAGATATTTATTGTCTTTGGTTTGTGAATATACTTTAGATAATAACCAGATTTGTTCAGGTAAGGCTTCTTGATTGTGAAAACAGGCAAGCGATTCTATGGCTTGTTTTTGATAAATACCGGCTGGTTTTGATTCTTGAGTTGCAGGAGTGGGTTTGTTTAGATTATAAGAACCGTAAATAATAAGGGAACTAAGTAAAA
Source organism: Patescibacteria group bacterium (assembly GCA_013387215.1). Taxonomy (GTDB): domain Bacteria; phylum Patescibacteriota; class Microgenomatia; order UBA12405; family UBA12405; genus WARW01. The sequence goes on along the minus strand of WARW01000019.1, from coordinate 58,729 downwards.
TAATTGAAACACATAATATTATGATTTTATTCATATATATAAAAACATTTTATATATTTGTAATAAATAATACAATAATTAGTTAGGAGTTGGTCTGTTATAATGGGTTATGAAACCTGTAATAATCTGTGGAGGAATCGGTTCAAAAATGTGGCCAATGAGCCGAAGCACAACACCAAAACATTTTTTGCCACTTATAAACGGGAAGTCGCTTTTTCAGTTGAATTACGAAACATTAAGAAAGAAATTTGCTGCTGAAGAAATCTTTTTACAGACAAATGAGATACAGGCCAAAATTGCTAAAGAGCAGATACCTGAAATTAAAGACGAAAATATTTTTATTGAACCGGAAATGAGAAATCAGGGTCCAGCAACGGGTTTTGCAGCCGCCCAATTAATCAAAAAAGGATTTGGAGATGAACCTTTTATTTTAGTACAAGCTGATGTATTAAGAGAACCGGATGATAAATTTTTAGACATGATTGCTGAAGCTGATAAGCTTGCCAAAACCGGTGATAAATATATTACCGGCGGATTTATTCCACAATCAATAGTTAGAGGTGTTGATTATTTAGTCAAAGGAAATTTGGTTTCCGAAGAAAACGGAGTAAAGATTTTTGAAGTGGCTGATTATATTGATCGAACCGAAGAAGATAAAATTAAACAATATTTGGGAACAGATAAATTGCTTTTGCACGCCAATCACACAACCATGACTCCAAACAGTTTAATGAAGATGTATCAAAAATATAAAATGGATTGGTATGCACCACTAGTTCAAATTGCCAATGGCGGTGATGTGGCAACTGAATATGCCAAAATGCCAAAGGCGGGAATTGAGGATGTAACCAAACTGGTTTATAAAAATAACGAGGCTTTGGTCGTTGAATTGCCCTTTAATTGGGTTGATTTTGGAACTTGGGAATCAGTGGCCAATTATATGCAGACCAAAGGCGGGTATTCTGTGGATGAAAATACTTTTGAAATCGAAGGAAATAATAATTATGTTTTCAAGAAAGGTAATAAATTTATTGCGACTATTGGAATTGAAAATGTCGTAATAATCGATACTGGAGATGCACTTTTGGTGGTCAAAAGAGACCAAACCGGAAAAGTGGGACAGGTGGTGGATGCTTTGAAAGAAAAAAACAGAAACGAACTTTTATAATTTAAATAAAAGTTGTCTCGGGATTTTGTTTAAAGTGTCATGGCATTTTTGAATGGTAATTGAGAGATCTTCTTGGCTGCAAGTTTCAGGTATAAAAATTCCGACAAATTGGTGCCCATATTTTCGTTTCCACCAATTTTCATATTCTTCCCTAGTTGGTTTAGGTTTGATTTTGGCTGCCTGCTCAAACAATTGAAGGGGGATATAAGTGTGGCCGGGTAGATTTACGACAGCAGTACAAGTATCTTCTGAGTTGATATGCTCTGGATCTTGAAGAGGTTTGTAAAAAATAAAAGCAAAGTGTTCGCCCTTGTTAACGCGGGCACAAAATTCTCTGGTTCGACTTTTGGTAAGAAAAGGGGAGGGTTCACGCTTGTCGTATCCAGAATAGTCGACTAATGCCACTCTTAAACTGGATCGAGTGTGTTTAAAAGAATCCTTGTGAAATAAGCCTTCTTTTAAATTCATGATTATTGTTTAATCACTTATTTAAACGGAATTATACCATTAATGTAATATTGGTTACAAGTAAGCCCGGAAATTTTGCGATAAAAAAACTACAGATAAACAAAACCCCTCCAAAAGGAGGGGTTTTAAAAGCTTAATTAAAATAACAAACTTATTTTAATTCGACTTGAGCACCAGCAGCTTCTAATTTTGCTTTTGCATCATTAGCAGCTTCTTTCTTCATGTTACCTAAATTAGCTGGGGTGGCATCAACCATATCCTTAGCTTCTTTAAGACCTAATTCTGGTTTGAATTCTCGGATTACTTTGATGACAGCAATTTTATTTGCACCAGCAGAAGTAATAACGACATCGAAATCAGATTTTTCTTCAGCAGCAGGAGCAGCTTCACCAGCAGCGGCAGCAGGAGCGCCAGTAGCAGGAGCAGCGGCAACAGCTTTAACATCGAATTTTACTTCGAAAGCTTTGACGAGCTCAGAGAGTTCGAGAACTGATAATTCGGCTACAGAATCAATTATTTTCTGTAATTTTGCACTAATTTGGACTTCTTCCATATTATTATTTTTAATTTATAAATTATTAATTTGTTTTTTCTTGTTTTTCAGCAACAGCTTTGAGAGTTAAAACCAATTGAGTTTGGTTGAAACGGAAAGCGTAAGCCATTCTTTGTAAAGGATTGACCAATCCACCAATGAATTGAGCAATAAGAGTGGTTTTGCTTGGTAAGTTTAGGAAACTCTTGAGTTCATTTAAGGAAAGTAACTTTTTATCGTAGATTCCATATTTGAAACTGGTAATGTCTTTAGCTTTGTTGACTTTGTCGATTTCTTTTAAAGGAGCGACTTCGTCTTCATTGCAGAAAGCAATAGAAGTGGGACCGGTTAAGGTTTCAGGAAGTTTTAATCCTAATTGTTCTAAAGCACGTGTAATAAGGGAGTTTTTAACAACTTCCATAGAACCGCCTTTTTCTTTGATGCTGGCGCGCAAAGCAGCGATATCAGCAGCATTTAGACCTTGGTATTGAACCAAAGCAGCTGATTTAGCTTCAGTGAACTTTTTTGCCACATCTGCGACTTGATCAATTTTTTTCTGTGTTGGCATAATGTTTTTTAATAAAAAAAATCCTCGCCGAGTGCGAGGAGATAATCAAATACAAATAACTTTGTTGATTGCCTCGGTAGGATGCTTCGATTCTGATTGCTCAGAAAACCTACTGTCTTCGGTGAATAGAGGATTATAACATTCATATTTAATAAGAACAATATTCAAAATTTGGGTAAAAAAAAGACTCCAAAAATGGCTTTATATTAAAAACACATTTGGAGTCTGTTTTGGAAAATAAAACACTATATTTCTATAACTGACCAATGGCCACTGCTTTGACGATGAACCGTTTCTTTGATGTCTGCCAGATTAGGCTTGTCGATATAGGCTGAGTAGAAATTGTTTCTGACTTTCGCATGGGGAACCTTCATTAGACTGAGGCGCATGGAAATTGAACTAAAATCAAGAGAATTATTGGTTTTATTTTCAATAATTTTTATTAATTTGGGATACTCAAGCTGGCTTTTAGTGGTGATATAAAGGGGTGAGAAGGCTTTAGATTGATGAGTGGGCGGTTTGGGGGCAAACTTTGGGTCTAAATAAGTTACTTTCCCTTGAATAATCAATGTTTTGCTGTTTTCTTTTAGGTTAGGTTGGGTGTTGTCGGTGTAATGGGGCATGGTTTGACCTCCTTTGATCAATTACAGATGTGTTTTACGTTTTTAAAGAACAATTGGATTCGAGACGCGGTTGTCTGTTCCAAACTAAGAATTCTAATGGAGTATTTCCGAAAAGTCAATGCGTAAATGATGTGTATAACTGTTTAGCTTTAAATCAAAAAAAAGACCTCAGATTAGCGTTAATTTGCATTTTGCAAATAAACTAACTGAGGTCAAGAAACCATAATTTTTTAAGAAAGTTTTGAGAGTCTTGTTTGAATAAATTCTTTTAGAGTTTGGCTGTTTTGAGGGTTTTGGAAGCTGGCAATTTCATTTTTGTCGTTTATTAAATTGATCCGGGACCGGATTTGGTTCAGAATATAAGTGCTAATTTTTTGAGGGATCTTGGGGCCGCGGTTTATTTCCAGCAGTTTTTCGAGTGTGTATGGATAGTTTTCAATGGCTTCAAAAATAACCGTTTGAATGGGGACGATTTTGTCGCATTTATTATAGACTTTAACTAGTTCGTTAAAATCAGTAATGTCTGACAAAAAAGGTTTAATTTTTTCCGAGGCGACAGGCAAGAGGAGGTTTGACCGGTTGTTCTTGTAGACATTTATCCAAGTTTCAAGTGTGCCAGTAGAACTTCTTAGCTTATCAAGGACAGTTGATCGGAAGCTGCTTTTGGCATAATTAAAAATTGTCACCAAATCTTCAATACTCAATTTGGTTTTAAGAAGATCCTCTATTTTTTTATCATCGGTCGAGCAAATGATGAGTAGATCATTCATATAATTCACCCTTTCTTATTTTTTGGTTAAAGTGCAAAAACTAAAATGCTTTTATTTTAATTTGGCTGATTATAGCGCATTTTCAGAATGTATAAACCAGATAATTTTGGCAAAAAAAAGACCCCGATTGGTTTTGATATAAATCAAAATATCGGAGTCGAGTCCAAAGAACTAACAAATACGGATTATTTTAAGGGTATGGTCGCTTGTGCGATATATGTGGCGATTATGTTGAGCAAGTTTGTTTTCTGAAATCCAAAAGAAAGTTTCAATATTATTTTGAGTCATGGCGAAATCAACATGGAATATATTTAATTTCTCAGCTGCTTTTGTGATTTCATAGTCTTCGTCTGGACGATCAACCCGAATAAGTTTAATCTGGACTGGCTTAATCAATTCATTTTTACAATGAAGATGTTTTAAACTTTTTTTCCACTGGTTTTTCATTTTGCGGCGAAAATTTCTGTAATAGGAAATAACGGTGGTGACATCGTCTGGATTAAGCCGGACATTTTGAGCTGATCCTGGTTCAGTAGTATAAGCAATCTGTCTTTTTTTAAGATATCTTTTTAAAGTGCCGGCGGTGTCATCGATAAAGGTTGGGTGGTCAAGGTCGAGCATATTAACGCCTCCTTTCTAGTTAGTTTAAGGATTTTAAATGTGCAAAACAAAAAACGCTGATGTTTTAAGTTTTTGGAAAACAGGGGATTATACTAAGTATAGATATTAAAATCAAGTTATAGGATAGAATTTTAAGAAAAAAAAGCCCTGAGGTTGATACAAGATAAATCTTGTGAAACATCAGGGCTATCGGATCAGATAAGCTAAAAATTAATAAAACGGTAGGTGCGAAGGGGCAAATAATGAATATTCTTTTCATGATAAGAGTAATTATCAATGTTAATATCGTCATGCAAATGTCCATGGACGGCAGTATCAGCCTTTAAATCAATGAACGTCATGCCCATATTAAATTGGATAGTTTCACCTTCGGCAGTCATGGCTGTTTTACCTTTGATTGCTTCCCAATCGATTTGAGCGTGTGAGACCAAAACTATTTTTCTGGTTTCATTGTCATCAAATTCAGGAATTTGGGTAGCGTTAATTGCACTATCAAATGGCCAGAGAACGAAGATTTCGTTTTCGGTTTCAATAGTACCAACTGCATCAAAGTATAAGATCTGATTATTGTAGGACCTTAATAGTTCTTTAAAATAAAAAGATCTGTTTTTAATTGGGAGGGGCAGGCATTCTTTTTTGCTGGGCATAAAGTCAAGCGGGGTGCGAGCATCCCAGTTTCCTTCAATAACAACAACAAGTACGCCTTTTTCAATGAATGCGTTCATGACTTCCAGCCAAACTTGGGCATTTTCTTTCATATCTTTTTTAATGAATTCCTTGATCGTTTTTGTCAAATTGGAGCAAAAATGTCCATAATGAACATAAGAGACCAATTCCCTGGCATATGTAGCTATACCGACAGGCCTGTATTCAGGGTCGATATTTTGGAGAAAATCGCTGAGTTCTTTGCAGCCATCAGCAATTGTTTTTCCATCGCCAATAGGATAATCGATAATTTCCCGGTCGCTTGGATTGGGATTATTTTTCAATAAAGCTTTCATATGATTGTAAACGCGGTTATAGAAAAGCTTTTGCAGCTGATCTAGAAGCTTAGTTCCAACCACATCACCAAGGAAAAAGACTATTTTGGGTAGTTCGCTGCCCTCGGCAATCTTGAAAAGTTTTTCAGCTAAATTAAGATCCTCACCGTGAATGTCAGATACAAATAAGTAATCGTTCATAAAATACACTCTCCTAACTAAAATTTTGAGCAAATGCTCGATTTAGGCATAAAATTTATGTCCAAATAGAGCACTTGCTCGATTTAGCTTATTGATTTTTAAGGTACATAAACCCAAAAATGCAATTATTTTTTGGGATGTTTAAAAAACAGGGAATTATACCAAATATATATAAAATAATCAAGTTATAGGATATAAATATAGTCAAAATAAAACCCGAGGAATTGATAAAAAAATATTATCAAAAAGCCTCGGGCTTGGTAATTAAAAATAATAAAGAATTAATCAAAGATGAGATTGGCAACTTCATATTCACCAATGATCTTTTTCATTTTTTCAGTCAGGAGGATTGCCAGCAAATGGTTGTCGTAAGTGGCATAAGGGACAAAAGGGTATTCGGAATGAAGGGTAAGTTTAATCGGATTTTCCGAACAACTACCTATCCAGATGCCTTTTTTATCATGATTAGTAAATTTACCGCCTTGGCTGTCATAAGTTAGAACAAATCTACCCGAGCTGGTTATTAGTCCTTCAGGCAGGAGTACAGAACCTTTGGGAGAGATGTATAAGCTGGAGACAAAAATACGAGTGTCTTCGGCAACTGCTTTAATGTATATTAGAGATTTTTTCTTGGACAGTAAGAGGCCAAGGTCAGACAATGGCAATATACGTCTTTCGATTTCTGGACGAGTGGAGTGACTGCGATTTATAAAATCATCTTTAGTTTTGTAGAGTATTGTCGTTGTTTGAATAATATCGCTACTTCCTTTGATTGATGGAGCGCTTTGCATAAAAACACCTTCTTTATTATTATTTTGAGCTACATTGGGCTCAGTCTGAACATTAATTTAATATTCAAGCTGAGCCAAACGAGCTTGTGTGTAAAAGTGCAAAAAAACCTAAAAATGCGAATATTTTTGGTTTAAAAGTTTCAGCGGGATTATATACAACACTAATGTTTATTTCAAGTTATAAGATAATTTTGCCAAAAAAAACCTCCGAGTGTTTATAAATAAATTTATAAAACAGCCAGAGGCAAGACAAAGGGAAGCTACTAACGATTATCATCATATGGACCACAAAGAGGGATATCTTCGTTTTTGGACAAAATTTTAGCCCTCTCGTCGGGAATAATGATAAGTTCGTAGCCAAGGAGAAACTCCGGATCCTTTTTGACATGAATGTACATCTTATTTTTATTTTCGATCATATACTGATCGGATTTTTCAGTAACACTGTGAAGATGTTCAACTGCTTTGATGGGAACATTGGTGGCCATCACTTCGAAGCCGACCAGGCTGTTGGCAAAAAAGACAATCAGCTGATGATCTGAGACGGTTAGTGTTTGGATACCGGGGATTAGTTTGAGCGATTGATCGTCTGGATTATAATGTCCATTTAATAAAAGGTTTAAACCAATTTTCTCTTTTGTGCCATAAAGATAATGCTTACGGATAATAAGTGCCATGGAAATCAGCTCCTTTCTCTTAGTTAATGTGCAAATATCAAAGCGCAATAGCTTTGTATTTAAAATTACGGGATTATACACAAAAGAGAAGTGATTGTAAAATGGTTTAAAATAATATAGTGAAGAAAATAATTATTTTAGCTTTGGGGTTGGTTTTATTTTTGGGCACGGGATTTTATGTATACAAAAATTATTACAAGTGGCCATGGTTTTCAAACTTGAATCCAGGCGGCGGTAAATTTGAGCGGAAAGAAAATAAATTGGAAAAATATGATTTTGATTCTTTAAAAAAAAGAGGGGGGATTGGGAGTGATATTAAGATTGAAGGAGAAACTGTTGATGTAAATATCAGAAGATTGAATGCCATTAAAGCAACATTGCCCAAAAAGAAACAAAAACTAGCCCAATCAATTTTAAATAAAAGCATGACATGGAAAAGTGAAATATTCAGTTTTCAAAGCAACGGCAAAAAAATAAGCGGAATGATAAATACACCGATGACGCCAATGAGCAATAAGATGCCAGCAATAATTATGATCCGAGGGTTTGCTGAAGGAGAAGGGTATTACTCCGGTTCTGGAACCTGGAAAGTTGCCGATGAATTGGCTAAAAATGGATATGTGACAGTGTCTTTGGATTTTTTAGGATATGGACTGTCAAATAATGAAAGTGCTGATTCGTTGGAAGCGAGATTTGAGAAAGTGGAATCAGTGATGGATTTAATCGAGTCAGTTAAAAGACTGCCATATGTTGATTCAAGTAAAATTGGCATTTGGGCGCACAGCAACGGCGGACAAATCGCTTTATCGACATTGGAAGTGAGTAGTGCTGATTACCCAACAGTTTTGTGGGCGCCAATGACAAATCCATTTCCTCAGAGTGTTTTGGATACGGCAGACAGCGGTACAAGCGGCGATCCGATAAGAAAATTAATCAGCGATTTTGGAAAAAGATACGATCCAAGAAGATATGCAGTAGAAAATTATTATCAATGGATTGAGGCGCCAGTTATAATTCATCAAGGGACGGCTGATGTCTGGTGCAATGTGGATTGGCAGCAAGAAGTTGTTAATAAACTTAAAGCTTTGGGAAAATCTGCAACACTATATGTTTATCAAGGTGATGATCATAATTTAAAAAATAGTTGGAATCAAGTGGTTGGGCAAGATATCGGTTTTTTTAATAGTATTTTGAAGAAGTAAATAATGGTATACTGGGCTTAAGTTGACAAGAGATTGTACATATTTAATGCTTCACCTGATCAGGACTTTTTCGCCATTTTTTTCTTTAGATTTTTATCCTTTATTTATTAATATTTATCGTCTATGAAAATATATTTTATTGCTTCATCGAGATTGGTGGCAGTTGAACCAAAATTATATGAAAGAATGTATCAATGCTTGGAGGCCGGCAATAAGATGTTGAGCGACAAAGTTTTAAAATGGGCCAAAATGGGGGTTAAAGACATTCAAAGCGCTCCTCTGAAAGTGAAAGTGGATAATTATGTCCAATCGATGAAATGCATCAAAAAAGCTGACGTGATGATTGTAGAAGCTTCTGGACATAGTATGTCTTTAGGTTATTTGATAAGCAAAGCTTTGGATAGCAGCAAACCAGTGATTGCACTTCATAAAGTTAATCAGATGCCAAGTTTTATTAAGGGGATAATTGATTCGAAATTAATCATGATGGAATATGATGAAAAGAATATGGAGGAAGTGGTGGAGATGGCAATGAAGAAAGCTAATAGCTTGATTGATGTCAGATTTAACTTTTTTGTGAATCCAAAAATTTTATCTTATCTTGATTGGGTGGCTCAAAAGAAGATGGTTCCACGATCAGTGTTTTTGAGAAACTTGATCGAAAAAGAAATGAAAAAAGATGCCCAATATAGGGAAGAATAGATTAAAAAATTAAGCCAATTTAATTTTTTCTTTATAAGAAATTGAAAGGCGGACAAAACCTTGATTGTTTAAGTTAAGTAAATCGCTTGAAATATCTGGATTATTTTGGCCTTGGTTAAAACTAGATATTTCATTTCTGGTTTTAGAAACGGTAAATTTACCATTAGAATAATTAGCAAAATTAAACTCAGTCCCAGTTAGATCACAAGACATATAGACTTTACTATTTGGATAAAGCACAATTCTCTGACCTGAGCCACTATAATATGATTTTTCTTGGATTGGATAATAATTATTATTTTTAATTAATTGTTCATATTCATCTTTGGTTACATACATAATAGGAATTCTAAGATCGATACCTTTAACATCTTTTATTTCTTTTAATTTTTTACGTATATCAATCCATTCTTTAGGTGTTACTTTAAATTCCGTATGATTTTTAGCATTGCCTATTAAAGAAACTAAATGAAAATTAATTTCTGAGGCTCCTAGGTTTCTTGAAAATTTAACAGCATCAATTACTTCGTGTTTATTGAAACCTGTAACGGTAAAGTTGGTGTGAATTTTAAATCCATGGTTAACTAATTTTTTAATATTTTCAACAGTTCTATCAAAAGTGTTTTTACCTCTAACAAATTCATGAGTTTCTTTGGTTGTGCCATCAAAACTAACACTGATATGGTCTAAATCTGAAGGATCAAGTCTTTTTAAGTCAAAAAATCCTAAATCGAGACAATTAGTAGTGATTCTTTTTTCTTTAATATCGAACTGTCGAGCGAAAATAATAAAATCAGTAATATTAGGATGTAAAAATGGTTCTCCGCCAAGAAATGTGAGCCGATCTAAACCTTTTTTGCCATAATGATTCAAAATTGATTTTACTTCTATATCGGAAAAAGAGAGGTTACTGTTTAACCAGTCATTGCCCAGGTAGCATATTTTGCACCTTAAATTGCAGGTTAAAGTGATACAAAACATCAATTCTCTAATATTGATATTGTTACTTAACAGCTCTTTATCATCTATGTTGAGTAGGGCAGGGCTATTCATAAGGTATGTAATTATAACAAATTATGGATTTTAGGGATATTTATATTATAATCCCAGTATATGAAAGTTTATTTTGCTGCATCAGTGCATGGAAGAACTAATTATAACGAAAGTTATTTAACGATTGTAAAAACTTTAAAGAATTTGGGGTGTAATGTTTATGCTGATCATATTCTAAAAACCGATGTTAATGAAATTGATAAACAAAGTTCCGAAGAAATAAGAAAGGTATATAAAAATTTATTAGATAAAATAAAAGAAGCAGATCTAGTGGTGGCGGAAGTGTCGACTCCAAGTGTTTCAGTGGGCCATGAAGTTACTGAGGCTGTCAATTTGAACAAGTCAGTAATTTTATTAAATATACAAGGTGGTAACAGAGCAATGCTTTTGGAAGGTTTAGGTAGAGATAAAGTACAAAGTATTAGTTATACCAAAGAAAATTTAGAAGAATTATTGAAAAAGGCAGTTGAAGAATCTAAGAAAAACGTCGATGTTAGATTTAATTTTTTTGTTAGTCCAAAGATTTTAGCTTACCTTGATTGGGTGGCACAAGAAAAAATGATTCCCAGATCAGTATTTTTGAGAAACCTGATTGAAAGGGAAATGAAAAAAGACCGAGAATTTAAAGGTTAAATTATAATGAATCGAGAAATTGAGCGAAGAGTTCAATGGTGGGGATTCCACGATCCATGCGAGATCGGGCCCGTGTGCGGAATGATTTTTGAAAATTGCGAATCACTTGACGCTTGCAGATTGGAAGCCCATGAAAAAAAATTGAATGAAGAAGATGTCTGGTGTCCCCGAAAACTAATATATGAAACAGCTGGAGTGTTTATTAGAAATGGCTTGGGGGTTGATGATACTGCTTTTGAAATAGGTGAGGAAGTTAAAAACATGATTGATGAGGTAAATGAATGTGCTGATGCTACTTTAATACTGACTAAAGAGGAAATGAATCAAATGACTGAAGATGAAAAGAATATTTTGGCAGAAATTAAATATATCGGCAGTAAAATTGAAAGCATGAAAGTTGGTGAGGTGCCAGATGGTTTATTAAAAAAGTTAAGAAGTTTAACTGAAGAAGCGTTGGAATTGGGTTTGGGAGAGTATGATGTGGTGGCAAAGTTAGGGGTAATAACCGGTTTGGAAGATAGAGTATTTATCTTAAAAGACATGCCAAGTTTCAGAGAGGGAAAGATTCAATTAAGACACCCGAGCTTTGAAGAGTGATTACTTGGCAAATTTAGCTCTTAAGGTTTTAGGGATTTTTTCAATTACGTAGGTGATCCAGTATTTAGGCGATAAAATCAAATCTTGGGCGTGAAGATAGTTGCGATTGAAGCCACCAAAGCCAGTTTTGAAGGTTGTCAGGCCATTCCAAGGATGTTTGGGTTTATTGGGGGGAGCAATGCCCCACATGTTGTAAACTTGGCAGCCACGGGCTTTGGCTTCCTTAATTACTTCCCATTGCAAAAGATAGTTGACGGGAACTTTGTTTTCAACAGAACCGCTTTGATAGTAGAAAGCGAATTTACCATAGTAAACGATAATAGCAGCACCGGTAACTATGCCATCGTATTTGCCTAAAAATAGGACACATTGATTGTCTTGGGAAAAAGTATTAAGTTCCAGTTCAAGGATTTTTTTGGAAAAAGGAACGAAGTGATTTCTTTTAGAAGTTTCCAGTTGAAGATCGTAAAGATATTTAATGTCTTTCGGGTCTTGGCTTTTAATTATCTCAACACCATCTCGAGTAGCCCGATTAATTAAATTTCGGGTGGTTTTTCTCATTTCAGACAAAAGCACTGACTCGTCTTTGCTGATATCAATTAACCAAGTTTCTTCGGCGTGCATGAAAATCGGAGCTGGTTTAAAACCAAGATTTTGATAGACTTTTTTGTTTTTATCGGTGGATTCAATCCAAGGACTGACACGGATAAAATGAACGCCCTTGTCTTTGGCAAGTTTTTTTAAATAATCGTAAATATATTTGAGTTGAGATTGAGAAAATTTTTCCAAAAGCGGACCATGGGGAATAAACAAGAATTTGCCGCGGCGGGCAGTGACGGTGAAGACTTGGCAGACTCCAATAAGTTTATTTTGGTTATATAGACCAAGCCGATAAAGATCTTCACCAATTTTATTATTGATTTCACCCCAATTCCAACCCTGCAAGAAAGTGTGATCTGAAAGACTTGTGACAAATTTTTCCCAAACCGATTTATTGGTGATTTCTTTTATTTCCATTGTTTTATTATATTAACCACTTTTTGAGCATCGGCAAGAGATAAGTTGGGGTTAGTTGGTAAATTAATAATTTTTTGAGTCATAGCCTCGGCTTGAGGACATGATCCAGTTTGATACATAAAATGAGATAGATTGATATCTTTTGGTGCGATTACAGTGGTATACCAGTCGCCTAAAAAGATGTTTTTTAGGGCTGATTTAGATCTAATTTTTTGAGGGTTATCGATCTCAAGAGAATAGCGCAAATAAGAGGAGGAAGGATCAAATTTAGTGTTGAGTTTTTCGGAATAAAAGTGGGCCAATCTTTGACGATGTTGAATAAAGGCATCGATTTTTTTGAGTTGATTTATAACTAAAAGACAAAGTGGGGAGGGTAAGCCTTGATAAAAAGTTTTTGGCTTAATGCCTTGTTTCTCTTGAGGAGTAATGGCATCTGATAAAAGATGGAGACGGCGAAAACAAAAATGAAGCACCTTACCCAATTTAAAGAAAGAATAAGTTTTGGTGATGACAAACATTAAAGGAGGGTAAATTAGCTGTTTTAGGGTCCATGAAAGAGTGTGGCGAGGTAATTTGGAAGTAAGTTTTCTGAGGTTTTCAAATATTTGAGAATCGTTTATGGAAACAGCTCCTCCCCAAACACCAGAGATGACTTTGTCGCGGCCGAAACTGTAGAAACTGGCTTGGCCGAAGGTGCCAAGTTTTTGGCCTTTATAACTGTTGCCAAAACCATGAGCACAATCCTCAATTAATATAATTTTTTTAGACTTACAAACGGAAACGATTTTATCGATATTTGCTGGTGTGCCAAAAGTGTGCTGAATAATGACAGCTTTAGTTTTAGGAGTAATTAATTTGGATAATTTTTCCGGATCAAGATTATATGTTTTATCGATGTCGGCGTAAATGGGAACGGCGCCAGTCCAGATGATGGATGCGGGGACTACAGAACAGGTAAATGATTGAATAATAACTTCGTCGCCAGTTTTGATGTTGAGGGCTTGAAGCAAAAAATAAAGGGCAGTGCGACCGCTGTCGAAAAGTTCGACATGTTTTTGGTTTAGATAAGTAGCCAGGTTTTTTTTGAGGGTGTTTTGAGAATCAGAGTTTTGGTAATTCCAGGGTTGAAAAATTAATAGTTTTGAACGAACGACATCTGAAAAAGTGAAGTTGGGGATTAAACTAATGGCAATGGTTTTAAAAGGATTATTCATGGATTAATGAGTTGATTATAGCTGAAGGAACCCGTCCTTTAAAAAGAAAAACGGTTTTTTGAGTTCTAAAACTTTTTAATTTGGCAATAAGCCTTTTGGTGTTGGTCTCAAGCTGACAATTTTGATATTGATTTAAAGCAGAAAATTGATGGGGCTGGGTGACAAATACCAGATCGGCAACATTAAGATTTTTACCTATTTTAAGGTGATCTTTTTGAGCATTTGGGCCAAGTTCAATAATGCCTGGGGTGATAATTATTTTTCGGTAGTCAGTCCAAGTTTTAAGATAATCGATAACGGATAAAAATGATTCGAGACTGGAGTTGTAGCTGTCATCAACTAAAAAAGAATCAGGTTTGACTTTGATGAGTTTGGGATAAAAAAGGTGAGGATCGATTTGGGAAAGAGCGGTTTGAATTTCTGAAAGCGACATGCCGGCGTGCTGACAAATTTTTATGGTGCCGATAATATTGGAAATTAAATCTTGACCCAAAAGCGGAACAGAAAAATGAGTTTTTTGAAAATCAAACTCGACATGGTCTTTGCAAGTTTCAATATTTTTGGCGTCGTCTAAATTAAAATCTTTTTTGGCCACGATACCAAAACCATCTTGAGGCAAGGATTTGATAAGTTCGTATTTGGCAGTTTTTATGTTTTCAAGACTACCAAACAGGCTTAAATGCTGATCACCAAGACCAGTAATTATGCCAATTTTGGGTTTAACAATATTGCAGATAGCTTTGATTTCGCCAATTTTGTAGGCACCCATTTCGACCACGAAAAAGTCAGATTTTAAATTGAGTTTTAAGACATTTTGGGTGACACCAATTTCAGAATTATTATTTTTTTGAGTTTTTTCGACTTTAAATTTGGAGCTTAAAACAGCCGCAATTAATTCCTTAGTTGTAGACTTGCCAAAACTACCGGTGACGCCAATAACGGTGCCGGGATACTTGGACATAATCAGTTTGGCTTTTTCGATTTGTTGGGATTTTAAATAATTAAAAATAGGAGCAAGCAAAAAAACGGGCAGAGAAGCAGTGATGGGAATAAAAAGGGTAAAAAGAAAGCTTTGAGACAAAGATAAGACAAATAAAGGCAGCAGGGAAAAAATTAGGGCTAAAAATAATGATAAAGCAGCTCTGAAAGTTGGTTTGGGCCGAAACCAGGAAAGTAAATTGTATTGATTTTTGAAAAGTTTTAAAAGATCAAAACGGTTTTTGAGGGAATCGAAAAAACGATCAAGGCGATATTCTTTGACCTGCCAATGATAAATCCAAAAAAATACTTGATGCAGGAAAATAAGAAAAAGTATTAATTTAAAAAAGATAATCATAAGTTAGTATTTAAAATTATTTGAGCGGTTTTTTGAGGCTGACGATAGGGCAGACCATGATTGGCTTCGGGGACGGTAATCAAAACACTGTGAGGAATTAATTTTTGGATTAGATTGGCATGCCAAAGAGGGGTGGTGTGGTCTTCTTTTCCCCAAACTAAAAGAGTTGGAACTTTAATTTTGGGAATAATAGGTTCAAGGTTTTCATTGACGACCAGTTTGAAAGTTTCCCGTAAAACTCCATTAACATCATTGTAATCTTTTGAACCAAGGATAGGAATTAATATTTTTTTGACAGAAACAGGAATAATGCCGGAAACAGAAGATAAAAGTTTGACTTTGAGAGATTTTCTTTCGATACCAGCGCTGTCAATTAAAATTATTTTTTTGATTTTAGGGTTATTTTGAGAGGCAAGTTTTAGAGTAATGCGACCACCAAAGGAATGACCAGCCATGATGCAGTTTGATATATTTAATTTATCTAAAAATTCATTAACAAACTTGGCATAATCGGAAACTGACCAGGGTTTTTGGGGAGAATCGGTTTGGCCAAAACCAGGAAGGTCGAGAGCAATTAGCTGGTATTTTTGAGAGAGAGAATCAAAGAGTTTTTGGTAGCGTTCTTTGTTAATATCTTTAGACCAACCGTGAAGAAAAACTAAAGTTGGACCAGCGCCAATTTTTAGATAATCAGTTTTAAGGTTATTTATGGTGATTTGCATTAGCTAGTGTATGATAGCATTTTAGACACCCAGTTTTTTGCGAATGTCGTTAATAACTGGGAATCGGGAAGATTTGAGTTCTGGAAAAGCATCAATAAAATGAATATAACGCTTTTTGAAGTTTTTTAAGAGCTGAGCTTGATTTAGATTAAAATTCTTTTGGAGTTTTCTTAATCGAAGAAAAGGAAAGAGAGAGTTTTGGCGGACATTGGTAACATCAAGATCATATTGGCGTTTGAGATTATTAAGACTTTCCAAAATATTTTTCAATCCGTAAAGTGAAACAAAGGTTAGAGATGAGTCGACTATGAAATAAGCTAAAACTAGAGAGGCAGCGTAATCGGTTAATTTAAAAGTTAAAAATTGAGCTACGCCAAGAATTAAGGGATGGATTAGTTTGATAATTAAAGTGCAAAGAACACCCCAATATAAGGAAAAACGAAGACAAACTTTTCCGTTTAAATTAAAAGCACGTTTGGAATAATCCCACCATTGAGTTTTAAAAAGTAATTCTAAAATTACACCAGTAAAATATTCAACAAAAGAAGTCACAATAATGGCGCCGAGAAAAAATAAGATTAGATTATTTCTGAATGGCGACAACAACCAAATAACGAGAACAAAACTAAATCCGTAAATAGGGCAAAACGGTCCAAATAAAAAGCCGCGATTGGTGAATTTTTTGCGCTTCAAAGAACAGTAAGTAACTTCAGTTAACCAGCCTAAAAAGGAATAGATGGTAAACGTCCAAATCAGAAGTGATAAGTTAATCGAACCTAGCATAAGCTTAGATAATTGTATAACAAAAACCCCTCCGAAATTGGAGGGGTGATTGAATCAATTTATATACAAAAATTATTTTGTAATATCGACCTTGACGCATGGGCCCATGGTGGCACATAAAGCCAATTTTTTAATCTTGGTTGCTTTGACAACTTTGATTAATTCAGCAACGTTTTCAACTAAATCAGATTCAGTTTGAGAAACTTTACCAACGATAATGTGAATAACAGGAGCTTTCTTTTCAGTTTTAACCATGGTTTTAGCAACTGAAAGTTTTTTGACTGCTTCTTCTGGTTTATCGGTTAAAGTGCCATTCTTTGGGTTTGGCATTAAACCTTTTGGACCAAGAACTCTTGCAAAAGGCAAAAGTTTTGGCATGGTGACTGGAGTAGCAATTAAAATATCGAAATTAACTTTACCTTCTTTGATTTCAGCTAAGACAGCGTCATTTAAGATGACGATATTTTTAGAAGAAGTTTCGAGGTGGGGGAAAGCAATTTCACCAACGTTACCAGCATCGTAGGTGGTAATATGGGCTTCAATTTTACCGTCAAATTTAGAAAAAGAGGTTTCTTTGACCAATTTGACTGCTTCGGCGAGAGGATAAAATTTCATGACGTCAATTTTTTTCTTGGCGGCTTGATATTTTTTGCCTCGGACTTTGGCAACTTTAACGGTTTTTGTGGTTTCGGCTTCTGCGGTTTCAGAGACTTCGGCAGTTTCTTCAACAGCTTCAGTTTCAGTTTCCATATTGGCCTTTTGAGTAAGCTCTAAGTCTTGCTCTTCCACTTTGGTTTTAAGCTTTTTAGCTTTGTTTTCTTGAGTGGTTTTGCTCATATTTGTTTTTTTAAATTATTAATAATTTATTTAATAAAAGACAGTTTGTCGCTTCGGGACGGGGTGGAGATGTTATTAGTCGACGATTTCAACACCCATGGATTTTGCAGTACCCATGACAGAACGCTTAGCAGCTTCCAAATCGACAGTATTTAAATCGACAATTTTATCTTGAGCGATTTTTTCGACTTGAGCCTTGGTTAATTTACCAGCTTTTTCTCGGCCAGTGTTGGATGCACCTTTGGAAAGGCCAGCAATTTTCTTGATCATGTCAGAAACTGGAGGTTTTTTGATAATGAAGTCGAAAGAACGATCTTCGTAGATGGTAATAACGGATGGAATTAAAGAACCGCGCATATCTTTGGTTCTTTCATTGAATTCGTTACAGAAATCCATGATCTTGATACCTTGAGGACCAAGAGCGGTACCGACTGGAGGGGCTGGATTAGCTGTGCCGGCTCCGATGGTTAGTTTTACAATTGTTTTTATTTTTTTTGCCATATTTATTTATAAAGTTGTATTTATAGTGAGAAGCCCCAATTTTGGGCACTATTTTTAGAGTTCTTTGGTAACTTGTAAGAAGTCAAGTTCGACTGGAGTTTCTCGTTCAAAGAATGAAACGAGAACTCTGATTTTACCTTTTTCTTGATCGATGGTGTCGATAGTACCAATAAAGTCAGCGAAAGGACCGTTGGTGATTTTGACAACGTCGCCAGGAGAGAAAGGAGTTTGATATTTTGGTTTGTCTTCTTCGGTAGTTTGAAGGATTTTGTCAACTTCTTTTTGAGAAATAGGAGATGGGGTGTTTTCAATGCCGATAAAGCCAGTAACACCTTGAGTGGTTCTGACGGTAATCCAAGAATCATCGGTTAAAACCATTTGAACTAAAACATAACCTGGGAAGGTTTTTTCTTGAGTTTTAACTTTTTGACCACGGCGGATGACCATTTTGCTTTGAATTGGGACCACAGCTTGGAAAACTTGGTCTTCAAGACTCATGGTTTTAATTCTGGTTTTTAAAGCTTCAATAACTTTGTATTCATGACCAGAGTAGGTGTTAATAACGTACCAGGCAGCATCAATACTAGGTTCTGAAGGTGAAAGTTTAAAGATAAAATCTTTTTTGTTGGTTTTAGTTGATGTTTTAGGCATAAAGGTTATTTTTTAATTGGTGGATTAGATAATGGTATGGTCGTGTTTTGAGCACTGGAGGTTGCGGTAACAGATGGTGTTGCTTCAACCTGGGTTTTAGGACTAATTTTTGGTTTGTTAATTTGACCTAACAATGAGATCGAATTTGTAAATAAATAATCAAAACCACCCAAAATGAGGGAGATGATGATAGAGATTGATATTACCACAACTGTGAGCTGAATTAAAGTTTCACGTTTGGGCCAAGTTATGTTCTTAAACTCGGCAATTACTTCCTTAATAAATCGAGTGATTTTTTGCATGAGCGTATTATACCAAGATTTAATCTGGAAGTGGCGGAAAAGCTCGGAGTAAGTCGTGTTATAATCTGCGCACTGAACTGGTTTATTTAGTATCGCACTAAATCAAATCGATGAGGTGGTTCTTTGAAATCTGAAAATATAAATATAGAAAGGTGTGGATGTATGTGTCAAATGAAAAAAATGGTTATCCAAGGGCAAGGATTGTAGAGGTTGATGGAAAACTAGTGTTGGAAGATCCAGAGGCTATGGCAGTTATTTCGGTAGTTAACAAGCGCAATTGCAAAATCTCTTTTGATAAGAATTTGGATCGAATCGATCATTTCAAAAAGAGGATGGAAGCACATAACAAAAATCCTGAGGAAATGGTAATCATTATCCTATCGGTTGATGATGTTTATGGAGGAGCGCTTACTGACATTTTAATGCCCAATTTTAATTGGCAGGAGATTCGCGATCGAGGTGAGAAGCCATTTGCCAGAGGACTTGCCAGCCGTAATTTTATTCAACAAGGTTTAAACCTAATTGACAAAGAAGCGGCAAAAAAGCTTAAAGAAACAGAAGGAATGGTTGCTGTGGTCTTTGACTTTGGGGTGGCTGAAGTGTTTAAGGTTTGAAATTTTGACAAAATTTTAGGGAGGAGAAAAGAATGGTTAATGATCCAATTTTTAATGCATTGTTTGGCGGCTTGAACTTAAATACTGCTGATTTTGTCAGTAGGATATTGAAGTTGTTGAAGTCAAAAGATTTTGCAGAAAGAGCAGGGGCAGTAACTGATTTGTTGGACAGATCTGAAGATGATGAAGTGGACAATGAATTACTTCGAATTCTTGGAGAGGGTATTAAAAATAATATTCCAGAAGAAGAATTGGATACTATTATTTATTGCCTTAAGACCAGAACAATTAGATGTAACAATGTACCTAACTTTGGGTTGAACACAACAATAGGAAAGAAAATAAGGGATATGTCTTTACCATTAATTGATGCCTATGAGGATAAACACAGATACTTAATATTAAAGATGATTTCAGCAGCCAATCAAAGATGCGGACTTGTTGAAGACGCAAAAATGATGGAAGAAATGGCTAAAGAAATTAAAGAGCAAAGAAAATGAATTAAAATTTAATACCGCAGGGTTTACTAAAAAGTAGACAAGCGGTATTTTTTTTGCAAATTTTTTCCGCAGAAAAATTGAATATTAAATTTTTGATATATTTCGTTGTATTGACCGTCACTAGCTATGGTGGGTATGATGATTTTCATCCACTAGAAATAGTGTTTTTATAAATTACATAAAAAAATAATGCTTTGTCCTTATTGCAAGTGTGACGAATCAAACGTTTTAGAAAGCCGCGAGGCTGAAGACGGTAGAGTAACCAGAAGGCGCAGAGAATGTATTAAGTGCAACAAGAGGTTTACGACATACGAGAGAGTGGGGAATATTGAGCTTAAAGTAATTAAAAAAAGCGGCCGAGTTGAAGATTTTTGTCGCGAAAAGCTAGAAAAATGTATCGATAAGGCTTGTTTTAGAATGAGTAAGGAAGACAAAGCCAAGATTATTGATGAGATTGAAATGAAGCTTTTAAATTGGCCAAGTGTGGAAATACCTTCGAAAGAAATTGGAATAATGATTTTAGAGAAACTGAAAAATATTGATCCGGTGGCTTATATTAGGTTTGCAACAGTTTATTTGGATATTAATTCTATTGATGAATTTCAAAAATTATTAGTTGATTTTAAAAATTTAAAAAAATAATAAATGGCAGATATAAATTTTCGGTCCAATAATAATAGTATGATGGAACTTCCAGAACCACAGTTGTCGGAGAATGCAAAATATATTGCACGAACTAGATATTCAATGAAAACAGAGGATGGCAAAGCAGTCGAAGAGGCTAAAAATATTTTTTGGCGAGTAGCTTTGAATGTGGCTAAGGGTGATAAATGTTTTAATGCAAGTGATGAAGCAGTCGAAAAAACAGCTTTGGAATTTTACAGCTTGATGGCTCAACAAAGATTTTTTCCAAACACACCTTGTTTGGTAAATGCCGGAAAGCCACATCAACAATTATCGGCTTGTTTTGTGTTGCCAATCGATGATTCGATGGAATCTATTTTGCAAACCATGTCAGATATGGCTTTGATTCATAAAAGCGGTGGTGGAACTGGGTTTTCATTTTCCAGATTAAGACCTTATGGCGATTACATTAAAACCAGCGGCGGTACAACTGTCGGTCCGGTATCTTTCATGCAGGCCTACAACGATGTTACGGCTCAAATAAAACAAGGCGGAGTCAGACGAGGGGCCAACATGGGTATGCTTTCAATTGACCATCCAGACGTTTTGAGATTTGCGGTGGTGAAATTAGATGAATGGAGTTTGACTAATTTCAATATTTCTTTGGCAGTAACAAATGTTTTCATGGATAGAATCGAACCAGACAAAAAGTTTTGTGCTGATGATTCGATTCCAGAAGATGTGGTGGAAGAAATTAGATTGGCAGAACAAAATCGAGATGTAGATGCAAGACTACGAGAAATTGAAATCGGAATTAAAAAACTTTACGATTGGGCAGTTGCCAAAGAGGAAGGCGAGGGTTATGAATTGATTAACCCACGAGATAAAAAAGTCAGTATGAAATTAAATGCTTACAAAGTATTTAATTTAGTGACTCGTTTGGCATGGCAATTTGGCGATCCTGGTTTGGTTTTTATCGACCGAATGAATGCCCCAAGCTCAAATCCAGTTCCAGTCATGGGCCGAATTGAAGCAACCAACCCATGCGGTGAACAACCATTATTGCCTTATGATGCCTGTAATTTGGGCAGCGTTAATTTAGCAAAATTTGTAGTTAATGGAGATTTAGATTGGGAACTTTTAAAAAGCACCATCAGAACCGGAGTTCATTTCTTGGACAACGTTGTTGAAATAAATGAGTTCCCAGTCCAAAAAATAAGAGACATGGTAAGTAAAACCCGAAGAATCGGAGTAGGGGTGATGGGTTTTGCAGATTGTTTATTTAAGTTGGGAATTAAATATGATTCTGATGAAGGTATTGCTTGGGCTAAAAAAATAATGAAGTTTGTGACTGAATCTGCCAGAATTGCTACTCAAGAATTGGGTGAAGTCAGAGGACCATTCCCCATGTGGGACGTGAGTGTTTACGCAGGCACTGATTACAAACCACGAAATATGGCCCTAACTACTATTGCTCCAACCGGAACAATCAGTTTATTGGCTGACACTTCATCAGGAATTGAGCCGGTATTTTCTTTGGGATTCCAAAAAAATACTGTTGAAGGAAAAACTTTGTATACAGTTAATCCAGTTTTAGTGGAAGAACTGAAGAAAAGAAATATCTATTCTGAAGAATTAATGGAAAAAATTGTGAAGAATGGAGGCATTTTAACTGGAGTTGAGGGTATTCCAGAAGAAGTTAAAAAAGTGTTTATAACCGCTTTGGAAATTGAGCCGGAATGGCACATTAAAATTCAGGCAGCCTTCCAAGAATATACTGATAATGCAGTTTCCAAGACCATTAATTTGCCAGAAACAGCTACAGTTGATGATGTCAGAAATGCATATTTAATGTCTTATTCTTTAGGAACCAAAGGTATTACTGTTTACCGAACCGGCTCAAGATCTTTTGAACCTTTGCAAAAAGTTAAAGCAAAAGAAGAAAAGAAAGAAGAGGTAGTGGAAAAGTTAGTTATGAACAAGAAAAAAGCCACACCAACTATTGCTCGAGGAGTCAGACTTAAAAAGAAATGCGACATGGGTAATGTTTACACTTCAATTTTTTATGAAGCTGGTGACGGTCCTATTGAAGTTTTTGTGAATTTAGGTAAAAGCGGCGGTTACATGGCGGGAACCGCAGAGGTAACTGGAAGATTAGCTTCATTGGCTTTAAAATATGGAGCAACTCTAGATGAGGTGTCAGAACATTTAATTGGAATCTCTTGCGGCCAAAAAGTCGGTTTAGGTTCTGGAACAGTTTTGAGTATGTTTGATGCCGTTGGTAAATCTCTTTTGGAAATTGCCAAAGGTGAACAGCTAAATATGTTTGGCGAAGAGAAGAATGAGATTTTAATGCCAAGCGAAGTGAAAACTGTAGACACACCAAGTATTTTGGCGAGTATCAGAGCTGAACAAGCGGCAATTGAAAGCAAATTTAGTGCTTGTCCAGATTGCGGCAGCCCGCTTCGAGCTGAAGAAGGCTGTTTTAAATGTACTAACCAATTCTGCGGTTACAGTAAGTGCAGTTAAAAATTAATAAACTATGGGGTGCGGAAACCGCACCCCATAAAAATATATTAAAATTTACACTATGAATTTTTTGTTCCGGTGAATGTGTCACCACGTTCAATGTCACAAAAAATTATAGTTTTAAAATTTTTTAATATTAAAAATAATGTCGATAACAACAAAGACAGGCGATAAAGGAAAAACAACTTGCAACTATCAAATAGTTACCAAAGACCATGTGTTAGTGGAAACAGTGGGAACGATTGATGAATTGCAGGCGGTGTTGGGAATTGTAAAAATAAAATTCCAGATTCCAGAATTTAAGATTCAAATTGAAGAAATACAAAAAGATTTGATGAGAATTAATGGTGAGTTGGCGTGTGGAAAAAAATTTGAAGAAATTAATAAAAGAGTGGACTTTTTTGAGGCTGAAATTATGAGAATGGAAAAGGAATTACCTGAACTAAAAGAATTCGTGGTGCCAGGTAAAAATGAAATTGAAGCCTTTTTACATTTAGGTCGGACGATAGCTCGTAGAACTGAACGAAGAGTTGTGAGTTTGAATAATTCTAAAAAAATCGATGAAGATGTTTTAAAATACTTCAACCGTTTGTCAGATTATTTGTTTATAATTAGCCGAACGATATAAAAATTAGTGGGGAACCAGGTGTAAGTCCTGGGCTGTGCCGCAACCGTATAGCCGGATAACCAAAACTTTCGCGCAAAAGTAATATGTCAGTAGAAAAATATAAAAAAAATCTAGGATTTTCTCCAGAAAACGAAGTTAAATTTTTAGGCAGATTAGACCCAGAAGTAAGAGTAAAAAGCTTGGATTTAGAATTGTCGACACAATTAGCTGAAGATTTTGGTTTAGTGGAATATTCAAAAACATACATTTGGGAAAATGAAAGAATTGTGGATTCGGTGTCTCATGAAAGTGTGGTTCATTTGACTTCAAGAGGCGGAGTGAGAGAAGAAACTGAGGCAATTTACGCGATTGAAGAAGGTTTAAAAAAAGATCCAAATAAAACTTGGGTTCATTTTAGTCCTAAAAATGAGACTTTGGGTTATTCAGAAAACTGTGTGGATTTTTGGAGATGTGTGGAGGGAAAAGTAGTTTGGAATAGAATTCAAGTTAGAGAAGGTTTTGGAGAAATGAATAAAGTGTTGACTGAATTAGGCGGCCAAGAGGCTAGCAGTGAAATGGAAATTTTAGGGAGACCGATTAATTCGGAATTAAAGTTATGTGAACTATTTTCTTTGTTTGAATTGGCTAGTAATAAATATGGATTTAGTTACGAATCGATAGAAAGACAAGTAAAGAAAAATATTGAAGATTTTAAAAAAGAATTCGGAGAGGAGATAACTTTGAGTAAAGATAAAATTTTAAGACTTTATACTTCGGTTTATGATTATTTTAGAATTCAGACCATTAAAGATGGGGGAATTGGTAAAAGAAATACTGAAGTTAGCTATGACTTGAAAATGTATATGTTTGGTTTAATGACTGGATCTAAAAGAGAATCAAGTTCTGGTTGTGCTGGTGAAACTACAGTGGGCCGATACGGTTATGGATATTTTGTGGTCGATGGACATGTGTCTTACGGCAAGATTCCAGATGGCTTTAAGGAATGTAAACAATGCGGCTGCTATTATAGTGGCAATAAATGCCCGTTCTGTTAATGATAGAGATTGATAGCTTTTGTTATACTAAATGATACTTTTTGTTACATTGATTGTCTTTGGGTTAGTTTTTTGAAACCCTCAAGAATTTCAACCGGCAGAGCAAAAATCATAGTGTTGCCGCCGGTACTGGCAGATTCAATTGTTTGAAGAGTGCGAAGAGTAATAGCACCACTTTGAGACATTTGAGTCATGGCTTTGGAAAGATTTTCGGAAGCAGTTAATTCACCTTGAGCCCGGATAATGGTGGCACGGCGTTCTCTTTCAGCTTCGGCTTGTTTAGCCATAACGCGTTTCATGTTGTCGGGAACAGCAACGTCTTGAAGTTTAATAGAGGTAACATCGACACCCCATTCCACGGTTTCAGAATCAACAATAACTTTGATTTCATCACTAATTTTTTGACGGTCAGAAAGCAGGGAATCCAGTTCAATGCCGCCAATAACATCTCTTAAAGCAGTTTGGGCATATTGAGAAACGGCATAGGCAAAATCTTTGACTTTTAAAATAGCATCTTCAGCTTTAGTGACTTGAAAATAAACAACAGCATTAATAGAAACCGCCACGTTGTCTTTGGTGATAATTTCCTGTTTAGGAATATCCAGAGTGTTGATGCGGATATCAACTTTAATAACCCGTTGAAAAATGGGAATAACAAGTTTTAAACCTGGGTTAAGAGTGTAGGAATAAGTGCCAAGAGTTAAAACGATACCGCGTTCGTATTGGTTGACGATAACGATCGATTTAAAGATTAAATAAACAATGAAAAATAGAATGAAAATGAAGAGAATCGTTCCTAGTGCCATGTTAATAGATTATTCCAAAATTAGGGGAAAGTCAAATTTTTAGGCAGGAAATTTTAGTTTGACAAGAGCTTGAAAATGCTAGAATGAAATATATGAAAAACAACCAAGGGCAAATCAATATTGTGTTGGGTTTTGGAGTTTTGGCGGTGATGTTGATTGCGGCAGCATTGGTGTTGCCTTGGAAAATGGTCAATTGGGGGAGAATTGAATGGGCAACACCTCAAACGGTAACTGTAACTGGAACAGCAAAGTCAACTCAAAAAAATCAGATTGCCAGTTTTACGGCCGGAGTGAACATTATTAAAGATAAAAAAGAAGATGCAGTGGCAGAAACTAATCAGAAAATAAGTGCTTTGGTTGAAGCAGTGAAAAAGTTTGGAATTCCAGCAGCTGATATAAAAACTCAAAATGTAAGTGTTTATCAACAGCAAGAACCGGTTTACATGATGGATTCAAAAGTGGCGCCAGTTAAAAGAGGCGGGGGTCAATGGGTGGTTAATAATTCAATTGAAATTACTTTAAGAGATGTTGACAAGGCATCGGCTTTGACCGATTTGTTAAATAGCAGCGGTGCTAACAATGTTTATGGTCCAAATTTCAGAATGGATAATACCAGTAATATTGAAAAAAGTTTATACGACGGTGCAATTCAAGATGCCAGAGAAAGAGCAGCAATAATTGCCAAATCATCGGGCAGAAAATTGGGTAAAGTAGTTAGTGTTAATGAAGGTGCAGGTGGTGTTAATCCTGTTTATCCAATGATGGCAAAAACGGCCGGAATGGGCGGCGGGGCGGTAACTGAAGTTGGAACTGAAAATGTTAGTCAATCTTTGGTGGTAAGTTTTGAACTTAACTAATCCTATAATATTGATTTTTAATTTTTATTTTGTTATACTGTCCGGAAAATAATTTAGGGCTATTTACGGTCTATATTTTGTTTTACAAGCACTTTTAAAAATAGTCAAAAATAAAAAAAAGAAAGGGTTGATAGGTGTGAAAAGTTATTTATCGGAAACTATTCCTAAATCTTTCGATTTTGCTAATTATTTAGCGACTTCAATTCAAAAATCATTTTATGTGGTGATTGGAGAAGCAGAGGGTCAATCGGCATTTTCTCAGGCTGGTTGGGCTGGTGTTCCTTCTACAAATTCCCGGGGGCCATATTTTGCTAACTGTAAAGCTGGAGAGCTGCTTTTGTTGAATAAAAATGAAGGGCTTTCTGTGACCCCAATTCCAAACTTTAAAGATGGTCATGGCTGGAAAGGCGGAGTTCGTTATGGTTGCAATTATGTGGCTGTTAGTGCCTTAAGTGAGGAACATGATCAGTTGATTGCAGCTGTTATTCTTTATCATGACATATTTTATAAGTTGAAACTTCACCACACTGGTTATTGGTGCACTAAAGAAGAATATGAAAATATTACTTCTAGTTGTCCAAATGGTTATACTAGAGACGTAGCTGATCATT
Source organism: Patescibacteria group bacterium (assembly GCA_013387215.1). Lineage (GTDB taxonomy): Bacteria > Patescibacteriota > Microgenomatia > UBA12405 > UBA12405 > WARW01. The sequence continues at coordinate 31,577 of WARW01000019.1, read as the reverse complement.
TTAGAACTTTTTTCTTAGAATCTGGGTCTTCATTTGAATATGGTAAGAGTTATAAGGAATATTTTTATTATCTTGAGGATTATCAAAATGATATTCATTTTGATTTCGTCGTTGATAATATTGAACATTTTTTAGGATTTTTATCAGATGTTACTGGAATTGAGCCTGAATATTGGCCAGATGCCAAAGAAAATTCACCAAAGGCAGGACTTTTTGTTACAGACAAAAAAGGATTGACGATTGGTGTGATGTGCCGGAATAAGTTTTGGGATGTAGAAAACGATTGACTATTTTTTTAAAGACCTGAAGGTCAAAGACTCGAATGGGGTGTTGATTTAATAATCAATATTCTTGCAGGGTCTTTTTTTTGGCTAAAAATCTCCATTTTTTGCTTTTCCAAGGTTCGGCGGCATAATCGATACCAATTCGGGGTGAGGTGATAATTTTTTGAGGCTTGTTTTTGAGGTCAGCAATAAATATTTTATTGCTGGTAATAATATTTGTGCCAGTGTTAGCTACAGTCAAATTGAAAGCTTTACAGAGCTTGGCAGGACCGTTGGTTTTGATATCGATGCCCTGAATAGGTTTTAGTGAACGCAGCAAAACAGCAGCCGGAAAACCTTCTTGTTCCACCACAATATTAACCAAATGATGAAGACCGTAAACTAAATAAACATAGAGAAAGCCAGGTTTGCCCCACATAATTTTATTTCTAGGAGTAACGCCAAAGCGGGCATGACTAGCTAGATCTTTGGTGCCAATATAGGCTTCAGTTTCCATAATTTCGCCGATTTGCAAAAAGTTGTTTTTAGTGGACACTAAATATTTTCCTAACAAATTTTTGGCAATGACAAGAGTTTTTTGATCAAAAAAGTCTGGAGCTAAACGATTTTTATTTAGATAATCGAAAGTATACATAGAATGATAAAATGAGCTATGAATGGCGATAATTTGATGAGATTGGAAGCAGATTTAATAAAATATAAAGAAAAATTATCTCAAATGCAAAAAGATTGGGCAGCGACTCGGGCAGGGAGCTGTTATGGAGATGAATATTTGGAAGTACAAATTAAAGTATATCAGTCGATGATTATGGAAGTACAAAAAGAAATTGCTAGCTTAAAAAAGATTAAATAAAATGAGTGGCGTAGACAAGTAAAGACATACCCACAGAGTGGTTCATGATCGATATTAAAATAAATTGATAAGTTTTGAGTTTAGATAAACCCAATAAACTGATTCCAAGTTCATCTGGCAGAGGCGATATGAAAACCAATAAACCGATGAGCGGCATCATCCAAGCAAAATATTTGGTATGAAGAATTTTTTTAAAGTGGCTGAATTTGGGATTATTAAAAACTTCAACAATTTCTTTGTCAATGGAACTTTTAAAAGAACGGAAAATTATCATGTCAAAAATTACTGCTCCTAACATACCAAATAAAATTAACTCGATTGGGGACATGGTTTTGGCAAGCGTCAAAATAATTAAGCCTCCGGTAGCAACAGAAAAAGTACATACAAACATGGCTCCGGCAACAATAGCGCTAAGATAAGCGTAGGGGCCAAGTTGGGTGAGCAACCGTTCAAATAAAGGATTTTTAGAAAGAAAAACAGCTAAAACAATACCAAGAAAAAGCATGAAATAGTTGTAGTGTTTTTGGTGATGAATAGTTTTGAAAGCCATAAAAGTATATGCAAGTATAGCAAAGCTAGAACTTGGTTGAACACGGAATCTGAGGTGATAAATAAGAGCTTTAGCTTGGAAATTTCATTTGAAAACTTTTTTAATGTTGTCTATAAATGGAGTTTGAAATGATAAAACAAAGTAAATTGAAAGTAAAACTTATTTCATTTACTAAAGACCCAGAACAAATTGCGGCTGCAGCAATTCGGCAGTGTTACTCATCAGTGGGAGCCAGACAACTCAAGAAAAAAATAAGCGACGAAAATCGAGCTAAGTTGATTAAACAAGTGCTGGCTTCAGGCCACACGTCCACTTTAGAACATGCATCATTTACATTTGCAATAGAGGGCGCCAGCAGGGTGACAGAAATTCATTTGATTAGACACAGAATTGCCTCATTTTCGATTCAATCGGGAAGGTATGTTAAAAGATCTGATGCCAGATATGTGGTTCCAGATTCGATTTTAAAAGGCGATAAAAAGACTTTAAAAGAATATTTAAAACATTTGAAACACACGCAGGAAATTTATAATAAATTGGTAGCCAATGGGGTGCCAGAGGAAGATGCCAGATATTGCCAGCCACAATCGATTCAAGTCAAAATTGTGATGACAATGAATGCTAGATCGCTTTTAAACTTTTTCCATTTAAGATGCTGTAAAAGATCGCAATGGGAAACTCAAAAAATTGCCAATGAAATGTTAAAGGAAGTGAAAAAAGTAGCCCCAAATATTTTTGAAAATGCCGGACCAAGCTGTATTAATGAAAAAGTTTGTTGGGAAGGTAAAATGTCTTGCGGGTTGTGGAAAAAAATTAATGGTGCAGAATTAAGATCTAAGATATGAAAAAAATAAAAAAAGGCAAATTTATTGTGATTGAAGGAACGGATGGCAGCGGTAAATCGGTTCAGACAGATTTATTAAAAAAATATTTAAGCCAACAAGGATACAAAATAAGTAAAGGCGGAGTGAAAGGGGAGCAGGTGAGTTTGCTTGGTGATTATTTTGAAGAAAAAGGATTTGAAGTGAAAACTGATGATTACCCTCATTATGATTCAAGTGTGTGGGGAAAATTGGTGGGCCGAATGTTGACCGGTGAATTTGGAGATCTTTTTAGCATCAGTCCATATTTGGCAGTTTTGCCATATATGATTGATGAATATTGGGGCAGCCAGCAAATCAAAAAATGGGTGGATGAAGGAAAGTTGGTTATTTCCAATCGGTATTTCACTTCCAATGTTCATCAAATCGCGAAACTTCAAGGTGAGGCTAAAGAAAAATATCGGGAGTGGCTTTGGAAAACTGGCTGGAATGATATGAAAATTTTAAAACCGGATTTGGTAATTGTGCTTTTAGTGGAACCAAAAGTGAGTGCTGAGTTGATATTGAAAAAAACCGAAAGAAATTATGTGGGTGGAAAAGGAGCCGATATGGCTGAAAAAAGTATAGAACATCAAGAATCTACTTTTGAAGAATATAAAAAAATGATTAAGTCAGATAAGACTTGGGTGGCAATAAATTGCTGTAATAAGGATGGTTTGATGAGTCTTGAAGAAATTCATGAAAAAGTAGTAGAGGAAGTTAAAAAAAATGGATTGATTTGAGCCAGATTTAGCCTGTAGCAATATTCCTGTTTTGGGCTATAGTGGAATTAGCTGCCCCCAGCTTTAAAAATTTAAGGAGTATGAACAAAATTCAATTAATTAGCGGTACTGCCCATTTAAAACTTGCCCAGAAAATAGCGAAGAATTTAGATGTGCCTTTGACTCCGATTGAAATCAAAAATTTTGCTGATGGGGAAATATATGTAAAGATAGGTAAAAAAGTTAGAGGAGATGATATTTATATTATTCAAAGTTTAGTTGGCCCGGTGAATGACAACTTGATGCAGATGTTGATTATTATTGACGCTTTAAAAAGAGCGTCAGCAAAAAGAATCAATTTAATCTGTCCTTATCTTTGTTACTCAAGACAAGACCGGAAGGTGACCTCTAGAGAACCAATTACTGCTAAGCTAGTGGCTGATTTAATTACTAAAGCAGGTGCTGATAGATTAATAACTGTCGATTTACATACGGAACAAATTCAAGGTTTTTACGATATTCCAGTAGACCATTTCGTGGGCTATCCTTTGTTTGCCAAACAAATTAAAAAATTAAACTACCAAGATATCGTAGTAGTATCACCAGATATTGGCGGAGTAAAAAGAGCCAATAAATTAGCTGATCTTTTGGGAGCACCTTTGGCCATTATTGATAAAGTCAGAAAACAACATAACGAAGCTGAAGTAGCCCATTTGGTGGGTGATGTGAAAGATAAAACAGCAATTATTATCGATGACATTATTGATACCGGCGGTTCAATTGCAGCTGCAGCAAATGTATTAAAAGATTTCGGGGCTAAAGATGTGGTGGTGTGTGCAACCCATGCACTTTTGTCCAAAAATGCTTGTGAAAGATTAGAATCATCAGCTGCTTCAAAAATACTTTTATTGAATTCCGTTCCAATTCCTTGCGAAAAAAGAACTCCTAAAGTAAAAGTGATTTCGTTGGCTCCGCTTTTGGGAAAAATAATTTGGAGAGTTCATCAGGAAAGATCTCTTGGTGATCTTTTTAAATGGGAAAATCAGAGTAAAATTCTATAAGTTAATTGAGATTTTTTCGTCATATTTTTTTTTCGATCAGTCAATGTGTTACCACGTTGAAAATCTCAAAAAATATGAACTTAAAAATCTTTAATAAATTTAATTTGTTATTAATTTAATTAATAATATGAAAGATAAAATGTTGGAGCTTATTAAAGCGGAAGAAAAAAGACAAAAAGAACAGATTCAGCTGATTCCAAGCGAGAATTTTGCATCAGAGGATGTGATGGCAGCAATCGGGAGCGGGCTGACCAACAAATATGCTGAAGGTTATCCTGGCAGAAGATATTATCAGGGCAATGCCATTATTGATGAAATTGAAAATTTAACAATTGCCAGAGGCAAGGAACTTTTAGGAGTGGAACATTTAAATGTCCAGCCTTATTCCGGAAGTCCTGCCAATAGTGCAGTGCAAATGGCTTTGTTGGAGAGAGACGATAAAATCTGCGGTTTGAAACTTTCAGCTGGCGGACATTTGACTCATGGACATCCAAAGATTACTTTTTCCGGAAAGTTTTTTGAAAGTATCCAATATGATGTTGAGCCGGATGGAAGGATTGATTATGACAAGTTGGAAAACTTAGTTAAAGAAACTAAACCTAAGATGATTTTTGCCGGCACCACGGCTTATCCATATGTTTTGGATTTTAAACGATTTGGAGAAATTGCCGATAGTGTGGGTGCTTGGTTAGTTGCAGATATTTCCCATATTGTGGGTTTGGTTGTGGGCGGAGTGCATATGAGCCCAGTTGAATATGCACATGTGATAACCAGCACTACCCACAAGAGTTTGAGAGGTCCAAGAGGGGCTTTTATCGGCGTAACTAAAAAAGGTTTGGAAAAGGATCTGGAACTGGCTAAAAAAATCGATAAAGCAGTTTTCCCAGGCCTGCAAGGCGGTCCGCATGAGAATGCAATTGCAGCAATGGGGATAGCTTTTGCCGAGGCTAGTACGCCTGAATTCAAAGAATATGCAGTTCAAGTGCTAAAAAATGCTAAAGCTTTGGCCGAAACTTTAAAGAAAAATGGGTTTAGAGTGTTTGGGACCGAAAACCATTTAATGGTGGTGGATGTGGGCAGAGAAATGGGCAAGCAAGTGGCTTTAGATTTAGAGGCAGCCAACATAATCGTTAATGCCAATACTATTCCTCATGAAGAAGGTTCACCTTTGAGACCATCTGGTATCAGAATTGGAACACCAGCAATGACTACCAGAGGCATGAAAGAAGAGGATATGGTCAAAATAGGAGAATTAATTTGTCAGGTAATTAAGGGAGAAAATAAAGAAAAAGTAGCAAATGAAGTTAAAGAGTGGTTGAAAAATTTTTAAAACGACCGCACTTTTTCCCTTTCTGGACTGCCCTCGGACACGAGTGTGTTTTGAGGGCAGCCCTTTGGTGTTGAAAAATGTGATTACCGATGAGCGCTGTGCGATTTGCGTCTTCCGAGAGGAATTGGTCCAATATAATTCCATAAAGATTGGTGCTTGGTGGGACGACGCTTTAAACGGCAAATCTGAAATACAAAAAAGGCGCACAGACCAATTATCAAAAGGATGCTGGTGATGAGAGTGATGTAGTAATAAATCATTAGCTTTAACCCTGAATTAAGGGTAAAAAGATTTGTTGCTGAGGTCCAGTTTCAACCTGAGTGATTTGGAACCATCCACCGGGAGTTAGTTCGAATTGGGTGTAAAAGTTGTATCCTTTTAGATTCATTCCGATAGCAACGGCACCTACTGGTGGAGTCACAAGAAGAGTATTATCATAAAAATTCAGGGTATCTTCGATTTCGATGTTGTTTTGGAGTCTCCATCTGATGGGGATAGGTATTGGGCCAACATTACTAATAATCATTGTTAATTGTTTATTGTTTCCAGTCATTTGAATAAGACGGGGGAATATTTGAGGAATAGAATAACTGCCGTTTTCTTGCGGGTTAAAACTAGTACTAATCAGAGTATTGGCTGAGTCAATTTTCATGCTGATAGTACCATCTGGTGGCTCAATATATACATTGTTTTTATTGAATATGATGTCTTGAGTTGACCAGTTATGGTTATCAGGACTCCAATGAACAGAAAATGCTTGGCTGGAAGTGAAATCAGATGAGAAAAGGATTAGGTAATTGTCTCCACTTATGGTGATGGTGTTGTTTGCGGATTCTGCGTGTGCACTTGACTGATAGAACAATAAAGTGCTCAACAGAACAATGGTGATAAAGGCAAGTAAAGCGGTTGAACGGTGATACATTTTTAGACTCCTTCTTTGATTTTGGGGTTGAGATACGGTCGTTTTTTTAAAGAACTGATTATATGCAGAATTCTTGGCAATTTAAGAATGTGCCTATAATTGTATTTTATATTACAATAAAAATAGGTAGAAGTCAAGAAAAAATCTGGGGGAAATAGGGAAAATTTATACAAACGACCACACTTTTATCCCAAACCCGGGCTGCTTCCTCGATTACGAGAGTCGGGAAGCAGCCCAAGCGGGATTTGAATTAGCGAGTAACGAGAGGGAGATAAATGAAATTGTTTTGAATAGGATTCGGCGTCGGGCTGGGAGTCGGAGTTGGGGTAACTGCGGGAACCTGATACCAGCCAAAGCCAAGATTAGGAAAACTTGTGGTAACTTTGATGCCTGAGGGGGCAAACAGCATAGACACAGTGTTTTTAGGGGGAATCAGGCTGGCAACGCGATTGGTGAAAGTAACCGTTTGAGTTACAGCCGGAAGTCCTGAAACGCCCCAAGTAACACTGAGTGGTGCTGGATCAAAGTTGGATATGAATTGAACCAAAGCAATGGAACCAGAAACAACAATCTCGTCAGTAGCCTGGGGAACTGCATACCATCCATCACTGGTTAAAGCGGTGAAGGTGGTGGAAACAGTGACTCCGGGCTGATTGAAAAACATGGAAACGGTGTTTTTGGGCGGAATTAATTGAGCTTGGCGGTTGACGAAGGTGATAGTGTCTGGCTGCATGGGTAATCCTGAAACGCCCCAAAACATAGGCAGAGAAGCCACATCCCAGTTGGTTTGGAACTGAATGAGGTTAGAATCTCCACTAATGGTCAGGGTGTTGCCGGAATCAGCTTTGGCCGTGAAACAGGACGAAAAAGTCAGAGCCAAAATGAAGCTGAGGGTGAAAAGGATACGAATGCTTAAAGCAACACTGCGGTTCATTTGAAATCTCCTTTTGGGTTTAAGTGTGGCCGTTTGTTAAGGTACCAGGATTACAAGAAGCGGTTTTGTGCGAAACAAAGGTTTCTTTGTAAACTGTAACATATATTACTATATTATAGGTTAAATGTCAAGTTTTTAGACACAAAAATACTCAATAAAAAATAGGAAAAATTGCAACAAACGGTCGTATATTAAAAGCAGGAAGGAGATTCCCATTAATCTTGCGAAAAAAGAGAATCCCCAAAAAATTACTTCAAAGGTCCTTTGTCAATGTGAGCACAAGCCCAACCATTATCTTTGGCTGTTTTGAGACGTGCATCCCACTCGGCTTGAGCCTTGTCTTTGGAAACAATAACTAGAAAACCATTGTTAATGTTAGCAGTGTATATACCGGGGGTATAAACCTTGTAAACACCATCAGAGATGCCATCAAGAGAAAAAGCCCCAATTATGCCCAGCTCGTTGGTATCAACTTTGAAATAGATATATTTTGTGTTGTTAACACCGGTTTCAAAGTTTTTACCAGCATCGATAGCGTTTGAAGGTTTAGGATGACAAATTGTGCAATTAGTGTCGGTTTCATAAGAACAAATCCAACGATGATTGCCCCAAGTAGATACTTGGTAAATCTGATGTCCTAAACCAGGAGTGTGAGTGGAACTATGGCTGAGATTGGTCCAAACTTCGGCTGGTTTATTTTTGACAATAATCCAACAGCTATTATAGATAGCCGGAAGTTCGGTAAAAATTGTAACATTGGAAGCATGGTCTATTTTGACAGCCCAAGCGTCTGCGGGAATAGAGAAAGTGGAACTTTTTAATGAAAAGCTGACCAACTGACTGTATTCTGTGCCATTAGCTCTTTTCCAAAGCACTCTGGTGTAATAGATACTCCAATTGGAACTCAAATTTACTTTTTGGTCCACAAGAGTAACGGTAATAGTTTTTGGTGGTTCAGCACCGAAAGAAACGCTAGTTATTGATAGACAGACAAAGAGAACCATTACGAGGCAAACGATTTTTTTTAACATGGAAAACACCTTACCTTTCTTTCCTCTTTTTGAGGACATTTTTTTAATACGACCGTTTGTTAAAGAACGAAATTTATCAAGTGAAAGAGGGCAAATGCCTGATTACTTAATTGGGGGTATTTTACCAATCTTTTGGCTAAAAATCAAGTTTTTTAGTAGAAATTATCAGAGGGACTAAAAGCAAAAATCCAAAGCCAATAAATTCGAGAACCTGAGGCCAGAAAAGGAGATAAATTGTAGCTGCGGCATTAGAATTAAGCTGCCAGCCATTTTCCCAATTATTGACTAAGACATGGTTTTTAAGAATAATTGGCCGAAGACCTTTGAAGTAATAGGCAATCCAGCCTCGGTCATAAGTTTGAGGAAGAATGAGGGTGTCGGGGACATTGGAAATATTTTTGACTTTATAAAAGAAAATCGAGGAAGAAAAGTCCAACGGGACAGGTGGATTTGATTGAGAAGTTGGTGAGGAAATAATTTGGGTGGAAACTAAATCGTTATAAGGAATTGGATATATTTTGATATCTTTAATATCATTTATTGAAGTAGCACCATTAAGAGTGGTGTTGTTAAACATTATGGTTAAACCATTATTGAATGAGTCAGGGTCGTATTGAGGAATAATAAACCAAGCGGTGGTCCAATCTTTAGTAGGCTCAAGTTTGGTGTTGAAAAATATGTGTCGGTCGGCTTCGCTGTAGGCGCTAACTGTTAATGGATAGTTAGCCAGATGACGGTAGTCGATCTTAATCAAATAAGATTGATCGTAGGTGACTTCAGGAAAATATTGAACAAAGAGATCATTTGGGGTTGAAGTTTTAAGACGAATAAACTTTTGGCCATTTTCACTAATTAACGGCTGAGTGGCAGAATTTAAGTCTGAATTGATGATCTTGGTAATCGGGATTGAAGCAGTGATGCCGGAAGGATTTAAAATGGCAGAAAAACTGGAAAGAGGAGTTGAAATCGAATAAGCAGCGTTTTGAGCTAGCGGTTTTGTTATATCAATTTGATTATTATTAATATCAATTTGGAAAGGCAAGTCTTTTTGAAGACGGCTGGTAAAAAGATCGGTAAATGGATAGATAATTTGAGGTGAGGATGAGGTTTGAAAATTATTGAGAGTATTGTAAACAGTATCAGTATAGAAAAAGCCAGGTTCAGAAATATCGGGAAGATTGGAGATTTCAGAAACAGTAGATTGATTTTTGACCCGATAAATATAAATATTGCCAAATTGAGCATCAAGAGTGAGATTGTCCATCTGACTTAACATGAGCCGGGTAGGAGTGGAAAGCTGGCCATAAATCGGATCGCTGGGGAAGTAAATATTATTATCAAAAATAAGGTAGGAAACTGAATATTTATTAATAATATTTTTGAGTAATTGAGGGTCTTGTTTTTGGAGAGCAAAATTCAGTTCCCAATAATATTGTTCGTTTTTCAGATTCCAAACGTCAAAAGCACGATCAAGAATAGGATTTTCAATGCCATACCAAATAAAACCGGAACCGCGAATGCCGTAACGATAACTAGTCCAACCCCAATAATTGCCAGACGGCAAATTCATAATCCGGTCAGTTGAAGGTCGAGTCTTAAAAAAATTAATTAAATTAAAATATTCTTGAGGTATTTTTTGCCTTATTTGAGGATATATAAAATTACCTGTAAAACTTGGGAATGAAAAAATAAGCAAGAAAAGAGGGATAAGAGCATAAACAAATTTATGTAGATACTCTGATTTAATTTTTTGAATCAGCGGTTTTAGATAATTAAGACCGAAGGCAAAAAGAAGAGCAAAAGAAAAAGTGGTGGGGACAATAAATTTAGTGAAAGGCGAGCGGAAGACTTGATTGAGAAGTGAGGTTTGACGAATAAGATAATTTAAAAAAGAGAAAGGCGGGGTGGTGGAAAGCAGAGCGGTGGCACAAATAAAAAAGAGCACTAAAAGGCTTTTGGTTTCGAGATTAAGTTTTTTGGGTGCAAAAATAAGACGAATGATGCCATAAACGGAAATTAAAGATAAGAATAGGCCAGTAAAAACCACTAAAGGATTAGACAAGTGGTTGCGCCAGGCAGTCATCAGAAAACCGCCAGAATCAGGAAAGTCGTAATAGTAACCACGCAGTAAAAGAAAATCCAGAAGACCTCCTCGATTTTGGTTGCGCATGAAAGTTTCCTCGGAAGACATTAAATTGCCAAAACCATTAGTTGGATTTTGAATGCCATCTTTAAGAAAATAAGCAAAAGGCAGAAGCCAAAAAGCATTGATACAAAAAAGAATGGCCAACATTTTAAATGAGTGAGCAAGGTTTGACTGCCAATTTTTGAGGGAAGAAATTAAGTGGATGAGAATGACTGGGCCGATGGAAATTAGATAAACAATAAAAACAGTCTGAACATAGAAACTCGGGATGGCAAAGAAATTTAAGAGAGTAAATTTGAGAAGATTTTTTTTGTCAGGTTTTTTGAGAGTTTCCCAAAGCGAAAACATCAGCCAAGGAAAAAATCCCCAGAAAGCTGAAAAAGGTTCAAAAGGTGCCCAATAATTTTGGACAGTACCGAAGTTTAAAAGATAAAAAAGTGAAGAAAAAAAACAAATATAGCGGTTAAAATGAAAATGTTTTTTGAGGCCAAAATAGATGCCAAAAGTGCCCAAAGCGATAGTAAAGAAATGCCAAAGATAGCGAATTAAATCATGAGGAATAATAAAGGTTAGAGGCAGCAAAATTAACTGTCGAATTATTTCAGTGGCGTGACCCATGCCACCAACAAGACCAAGACCTTGATATTCCTGCCAAACAGCCAAAAGGGATCTTTTGATATTCATGCCGATATTGAGTTCGGGCATGAGATTATCCCAACCCACCAAATAGGTTCCAGGAGAATAGTTTTGGATAAAAATAAACAGCAAAATCAGGCTAAGGAAGATTAGGTCAAAATGTTTTTTGAATTGATTTAAAAGCCTAGCCATCAGTTAAATTATACTTGGCTTTCCGCAAAAGTTGTGACAGTAATACTGGAATCAGAACTTTTGATGCCACGAACACGATACCAGATTTCATTAATTAAGTTTCCAGGCACTAAACTAATGGCAATAATTTGGCAGATATTTAAAATGATAGCTTTAAAACTTGGGGCAAAACCCAAATTAAGACCATCATAACGGCTTTTTAGTGTTAGTCTGAAAGTACCTTTTGGATCTTTATGAGAAAGACTGGAATCAAGATGACGATAAAATAAAAGATTGTCAGGTAAATTGGCAATTTGACCGTAAAGCATTAATTTGAACATCAAATCGACATCTTCGGCAGAACTTTTACTGGCATCATACCAGGTAAAATTACGAGGTAATTTTTTGACATTAATCATCATGGCAGGTTGCTGCATTGGAACAGCCCAGAAAATCATGTCATTTAATTTTTTGAAATCGGTAGGAAATTTTTTGTAGCCAATAACTTGGTCTTGAGAATTAATCAAAACACATTGACCGGCAACAGCTACAACATTTGGGTTGGCGGTTAAATAGCTGACTTGCTTTTCGATTCTATCTCCAAAGGAAATATCATCAGCATCCATTTTAGCGATAAATTGGCCATGAGCCATGCTAATAGCAATATTGGAAGTAATACTAACTCCAAGATTAATACGATTTTTGACGGCAGTAATTCTTTTATCCTTTTTAGCGTAGGATTTGATAACACTCCAAGATTTATCGGTAGAAGCATCATCAATGATAATAAATTCAAAGTCAGAGTAGGTTTGATTTAAGACACTTTCAATTGATCGAGGCAGATATTCTGCTGCATTGTAAGCAGGCATTATAATTGTGACTAAAGACATTTTGTTTTTCATAAATTTGAAAACAAATAATCCGTAAAATTCAAGCAAAATAAAAAGGGAGAGAATTGGACAAAGTCCAATTCTCACAAGTAAGGTGTTTTGTATATTGATAAAATTATTGTTCTTCACCAGTCCAGTTAATATGAACACCAGCTTTAATGAAGAAAATAATGCCACCAATCAATAATGATGGTAACTCGAATATAAATAAGAACTTATCAAAGAATGGTAAATCTTGTGTAGATAAAGCCTTAAAGGCAATATCCCAGAAGTTGTCAGAACACCAATCAGAAATGGCATACTTGTGACTTAAATAAAATAAGTTCAGGATAAAAAACAGTATTAGCCCGGAAGAAATTATCCAAGGTAAACGTTTGCCCATAAAAACACCTCCTAGATAGAGTTGAATTGTTACGGATTGTTAAGGAACTAGATTAATTGATTAAAAACGCAGTGTTTTTAAAATTAATTTGTTTATTTTAATAAACAAAAGAGAAATTCTGTCTCTCTTCTACTTATTAAAAAGTGATGGGTTCTGGATTAAATAATAAGGAGACAAGCTAAAAGCTTATCAAATTATTAATAATCCAGAACCACATGGTCCATAAAACTTAGAAGTAAAAAAAAGGGGAGAAGATCCAATCTTCAAGAGAGTGGATCCACTTTTATAAAATTTCTTGCCCAGTTGTTGGCTTCTGCTTGTTTAATACGAGCATTCCATTCTTCATCAACATAGTTTTGGTTTATCGTTAAGACAAATCCATCGGTGACGGTGACAGTGTAATTACCAGGAAGTAACTTCTTGATGTATACACCTTGTGATTGCTGGTTAGTATTATCGAAGACCACATTTCCCGAAGAATTTGTGATTTTGACAAAAACGCCAGAGATCATACCATAATCGCATGAATTGACTTTCAGATTCCAAGTGTAAGTTGTGACAGAATGTTTGGAAGTATCATCGTACCAGCTGGGCTGTTTGGCTTTTGCAAGTGCATCGATTGCCTCTTGTTTAGCTTTAGCGTCGGCTAATTTCTTAGCTTCGTTTTGAGCAGCAAGTTTTTCAGCGGCAGCTTTGTCGGCAGCAGCTTTATCAGCTATCCTTTTTGCGTTTGCATCGGCTTGGGCCTGGTCTGTAATAGCTTTGGCTTTAACTTTTGCATCAGCAATGATCTTGTCAGCAGCTTTCTTAGCCTGAGTATTATCTACCTTTTTATGGGTGGATTTTGAGCTATGATGACTTGCTGGCTGGCTCTGTCCTTGATCGTTATCAGCTGGTTTTACAGTTGGTGCAGATGTTGGAGCAGCAGGGGTAGCAGTTGCGACAGGTTGCGTAATTGAAGCGGTTTCAGGATGAGCTAGAGAAGCAGCGTAGCTGGAAAGCTTAATGCATCCAAGTACAGCTATAGTTAAAACTATTAAAGCTAAACCAGAGATCCAGAGGGAAGTGTAAAGCGGTTTAAGGAATTTTGGGGTTGTATATTGTGAAACAACAACACCAACACTGCACAAAAACAGCAGTACAAAACCGATACCGATACAAAGCCCAGCTACTCCGAAGAATACTGGAAGCAACACAACGCAGAAAAGAGCCACGAACAATAGAACTACAGAACCAATTACTGAACATACCTTTTTAATTTTACTTGTCATACAAAACACCATACCTTTCAATTTTTTATTATTTTTTATATTTATATATAAAAGAGATTGCTCTCTGAAATTTCAAAAAAATTTAGACACAAATTTAATACACACGATGCTGGATATAGAGGATTTGTGGCAGTCTATATCCAAAATTGTGCGCATTAAAAGTGCGTCGGGGAAGATGTTTTTTAGTTTTATGGATTTTTAAAGTACAGTGTTTCCGGCTAATTTTTTAACGCTACGTTTAAAACAGCTTCAACACCTTTGGCTTAACAGCCAAAGGAGAAACGGGGTGCGAAACTCTAGAGGAGCCACACTCCAAATCTCTCCTTTGTTTATTAAACCGTGACTTAGCCACCAAAGGAGAAACGGGGTGCGAAACTCTAGAGGAGCCACACTCCAAATCTCTCCTTTCGGTGTCTAAGTCTTACTATACTTTTTAAAGTTCAATAACAAATGTATTGTTATTTAATTGTAATATACCATTGTTATAGGATATTGTCAATAGATTGATTATATATCTTATATATAGTGGTAGTCTATATATAAAGCGTATTTTAAGCCTAAATACTTTAAATATCAATATTTAAAAATATAATTATAGGTATCAATATTTATGGGTATAACTGAGCAATAGATGTGTATTTGGGGAGATAGTTTCGTTCTTTTGAACTCGTCAGGCCCGATTGCATCGGACGACTATCATCTACAACACACACTTTCCATTTTTTCCAAACCCCGAAGGGAGAGGAAGATTAAGCTTGCGCCTAATCCTCCTCTTTTTAGTAGCCCCCTAAGCTACTTGATGGGACCGGCGTCGACCGAGTTGTGGGCCCAGTTGAACTGAGTGGCTTCGCCGATGCGAAAATCCCATTCAGCCTTAGCCCAGGTAGCGCGAACGATTTCAACGAAACCGTCAGTGACTGTCCTGGTATAGTGACCGGGTCCGAGGCCTTGGTAGACGCCATTATTGACATCATCAACCTTGAAGCCGCCGACAATCGCGAAATAGCCATCAGGCACATCGATGATGTAACTGACAGGAACTCCTGAGACTTGCGTCTGGCTATAAATAGCGGGGTGCCTGTTTTGCATTTGATCGGTGCCAGTGGGGTTCAACACGAAGATATGAATTGAGCCATCAGTGCTGGGAGCAACCTGACCTTGAGGCGGAGCGATTGTCGTGGGGACAACGGCGGGCGGCTGGGCGGTTGGTTCAAGATACGGCGTCTGAGGCTGGGCGGTTGGCATTACAGCGGGCGGCATGGCGGTTGGAACCTGGGTGGGCGGCAATACAACGACCGGGAGCGTGGGACGGGCAATCAAAGGAATGCCAATACCAAACGCGGATGCGGTCAAGACTGAACACGCACAACAGGCTGACAACAACGCGAGAACTGCACATCCGATGCCAAGATTCCGGTTACGATGAGAAACTACGGGTATTACTGCTGCTGCGGCCATCTGAATCCTCCTTCGACTGGTTGGTGGAAAAGATATCAGCTTAAAGCTGATCTGAAATTTGCACAGTGCAAATCCATAGTCCTAAACACTATTAAGATTAAATCTTATAGGGCCCAAGATTATGGACTTGCAAGGCAAACTTTGGAAAATGGTGCTGTAGATTGTAAAAGTACAGTATCTTTTAATTTAAAAACGCTTTGTTTTTAGTTATTTGATACTTGGCTATAACAGCCAAAGGAGAAATATAAGGGGATTTATGTGTCTTCTTTGACTGTTGTATTGTGAAATATCTTACAATAAAAATGCAATAATGTCAAGTTATAGGTTATATTCTAAAGCTAGAAAGTAAGAAGAACGTCAGATTACGATAAGAAGGTTTTTAGGTAGTCTCGAAGTTCAGGACCAACTTTTGGATCGAGCAGGGCAATTTTTATATTGCTTTTAAGCCAGCGCAAAGGATCGCCGGTGGTCATCCACTCACCATCTTTAATAGTTTGATTAAGGACTACTGAAGTTTGAGCGTAGTGGTTAATAGAATCGGTCCACCAAAGTTCTTTATCCCGAGAGAGACCTTGGGTAGCTGTATATTCCAGAATCGAGCTGGAAACAACAAAACGGCCAAGCAGGGCATTGTTGGACGGAGCGGTTTCTGGGCTCATTTTTTCCAATAAAGTGTCTATTTGGTTTGGAAAGCGGGGATTTTCGGCATATTTTATGCAACCAAAACGACTAATCTCGGACATGGGCACTTCTTGGGTGGCAATAACTGCATCTGGATTGTAAGTTTCAAACGTAGCAAGCATTTCAGTTAAGAATTGGCCTGATTTAGGTTCAACTATAAGATCATCACCATACATATAAACAAAAGGATCAGCGCCAACAAAGTCTTTGGCGGCTAAAGCTGATGAACCTGTTCCGTAAGGCAAATTGGTTGGTTGGGCTATGAAGGTTAGCTTGGCTTTAGCTTGGATATTTTTGAGGCTTTCCAGGTATTCAAGCTTATTATTCTGTTTGAGATAGGTTTCCAGCTCGGGATCGGGGGAAAAGTATTTTTCGATTAAGTTTTCACCAAAACGATGAATTATAGCTATATCTGTGATGCCGGCGTTAATGGCCTCTTCAATAAGATATTGAAGATTAGGTTTAGAAAGGATGGGTACAAGTTCTTTTGGGTAGGATTTGACTACCGGCAAGAATCGGGTTCCGCGACCTGCAGCAGCAATAACAGCTTTGGTTACTTTCATTTTAAATATTTTGCTTGAAGAATTCTTTAAGATCGTCTTTTAAGCTTGGATCAAGAAGAGCGACGGCAATGTTGGCTTTGAGCCAGCGCAGAGGGTCGCCGGTGGTCATCCAATCTGATTCGTCTTCAAGAGCTTCAGTTAAAACGACACTGGTTTTGGCAAGAGTGTTGACGGCATCAGCCAACCAGAGTTCGTTGCCTAAACCGGTTTTTTGGTTTAATAAGGTTTCGACGTATTTATTGGATAAAACAAAACGTCCACCTTGGCCAAAAGTGGAGGGAGCTTGATCGGCTGGAAGCTTTTCAAGCATGGCAGAGATTCGGTGAGGATATTTTGGATCTTCAACGTATTGAGCAGAGCCATAGCGGCAAATTTCTTCCCGACCAACATCTTTAACAGCAATGACACCATCAGGCTGGTATTTATCAAAGGTGGCAATCATTTTAGATAAAAATGTGCCTGGTTTGGGTTCAACGGTTAAATCGTCGCCAAACATGTAGACAAAAGGATCGGAACCAATGAAGTCTTTGGCGGCGATAATAGGGGAACCATTTCCATAAGGAAGTTCAACAGGTTGAGGGATAAAAGTGATTTTAGCCTTACTCCAGATTTCTTTTAAGCTATCAAGATAAGCAGTTTTGTTGTTTTCGATTAAATATTTTTCAAGTTCAGGGTCTGGTGAAAAGTATCTTTCAATGGCAGTTTCGCCAACTCGGGTGACGATGGCAATTTCAGTAATACCAGCACCAATGTTTTCTTCAACTAGATATTGAATATTTGGTTTAGCTAAAATAGGTACAAGTTCTTTGGGGTAGGATTTGACAACTGGTAAAAAACGGGTGCCACGGCCGGCTGCGGCAATGACGGCTTTTTTGATGATAGTCATATTAAGCTATGGTAGCACAGAAGCAATCAATTGAACCAGTAGAATCGATATGGAAAGTTTGTTAGAATAATGAATCCTTTTTGGGCCCATAGCGTAGTTGGTAGCGCGTCCCCATGGCATGGGGAAGGTCAGGGGTTCGAGTCCCCTTGGGTCCACCCAAAATTTAGGCCCATAGTGAAATGGCTATCACCAAGGTCTCCAAAACCTTTATTTGAGGTTCGAATCCTCATGGGCCTGCCAGATTGAATCCTGTAATATTGACTTTTACCCCCTTTGTTTAGTAAAATTGCCCGTTTCTTCCGTACTTTAACATGTCCTCAAATTTGTGTCTTAATAAGGAGCATTTTGTTTATTAGGGCTAATAAGCAGAATGTTCTTTATTAAGGAACCGACCACTGAGTCGTAAAACAAATTTTGAGGAGTGATCTTTGTGAATAGACATGGGAGATTGTTGGGTCTGGTTGTGTGTTTTTGTTTTCTGTTGTCTGCATGTGCGATAGGTCCATCATTGCCTTTACGTTCAGACATGAGTACGGATGGACTTACCCAAGTCGTAACTTATAACTTAAGGGGGCCAGCCGGAACAGATCAAGAAGTAAATTATGCTGAGTTGAGAGGTGTTAATGAAGTTTCTCCTGTTTTACAGCAAAAAGTTGTATTCGGTAAAATGTCGGGATCGAAAACTCAAGATGTTTCTGTAACACTTGAGGATGGGAAGGTGTGCCAAGCTTTAGGAATGGTTAAGACTAAACGTTTTGCGGGTCTTTCTCAATTCATGACTTTGGAATCGGCAACTTATACGGGAGTGGACTCTAATGGAAAGGTTTTTGCTGGTGCAAAAATCAGGCTGGACTTTAACCGAAATTTTTTACAATATGCTGATAAAGATAAAAGAGATTTTCAATCTCTTTGGTATTACGATATTCCATGCACTAAAGATGGAACTAATGTAATTTTGGATCTTTCTAAAGCTAAACTCAGGTGTGTAGTGTTAAATCAGGTTTGGCAGGCTAGGATTGCTTCTGGTTCGTTCTTTTTCAATTGGGGCCATTCAGTAACAGTTGTTGATGGTTTACCTGCAAAATTACCCGGTGGCTGGTGGCTGAATTGGGATATTGCTAATTCGACTAAAGACACTATGGGTGCTTATGATGTAGCTAATAGAATGGTAGAGGATTTGTCGACTAGTAAACGGCCTTGGCTTGAATTTGATGAAAATAGTTCATTTGCTCAATCGGGATCTTATCTGATTTATAGTGCTGGAGATGCTGATCAATACGCAACATTTGATCGAATCTTTTTGGATCGACAAAAAGAATATGTAGTTTTTTATCGACCAAGTAAAGATGTTGCTTGGGATTATATTACTGTTAAGCCAGTTTATAACTATGAATGGAATGATGTAAGTCAAATAATCGGCAAATTCAAAGGCTGGGGAAGTGATAAGTTTGCCAGTTTATTGGATGAAAGAGGTTTACCAAAATCAAACGATGATTCAGTTATTGCTGAAATTGAGAAAATAGGCTGGATGAATGCTCCAAATGCAAGTTTAGAGCAAATTCAATTTATTTCATCGGACAATGAAATTTTGTACTGCATGACCGTAAGGGCTTATGTTGGTGCGAATGACTCATTGATTATGTTTGGTCCGGTAAAACCTGATCTAAACACGATCAGAAGTAAAGCGTCTCAGGTTCCTGCTCAAAAGTTACCTATACCTGTTTTATATGACGATAAAGGCAAGAAGCTAGATGAACAACCATATACTGATAAAGAATGGGCTGAGTGGCAACGAGAATCAACGGTTTGGAATTTTATGAAAGCCAATCCTCATGCTGTTGGAGCTGATCTTTTATGCCAATATCGTTTTACTGACAACACAACTTGGAGTCCGGTTACAAATTCTGATGGATATGTAATTGGCTATAATCCAATAGAATGGAATCTTTCCAGTTCTTATTATTTTGACGGACAAGTCAAGAAACCTTGGTTGATATCTCAAATATTAGGCGAGGTGGGAGTAAGAACTTTAGGAATGAGTTATTGCTCGGGGAGATATGAAGGAACAGGAATACTTTTTGCATTATCTCAAGAAGTGCATAGGCAAGAATTTATTTCTGGATATTCACAAGAGAGTCTATGGCGATTTGATGCGCGGGCGTCCCAGCTGCCTGATACTTTAAAAGAAGCTTGGGCTGCTTTGAAAAAAAAGTAAAAATTAAAACATTCGGTCGAGTTGGATCGGGAAGATTGGTTTTGAATGCAAAATCTCTCTTCTTGATCTGATAAGCCGAGTGTTATTACCTATATAAATGTGAGTTTATACTGATGAGTCCGAAAGGACGAAAGGTAATTTAAGTTGATAAATTATTGACTTACATAGTGGTGTTTTGTACAATCCGATTGAGTTGAAGAAAGAACAATAGCGTTTATTTTTCAATTTCAGATAGCTCTTTGATAAAAAACTGTAAAACAAAGAAGATTGGAGGTGAATACAAATGGCAAGATGTGAGAGTTGTAAAAAGGTTTTTGTGGGAAGTAATTGTCCTAGATGTGGAAATGTGGTTAAGAATTTATCAAGAGATGAAAGAAGCCGTGTGCGGTCTAGTGCTAGTAGAAAATTGAAAAAACATGGTGATAAAGAAGAAGTAGATAAGTAGTTTGTAATTAATATTTTGACCCGACAGGGTGTTGATTAACATCATCACTTTTAGTCGGGTATTTTTTTGACTAGTGCCTGGTATAATTTGGAGATTTTTTAAAATTGGCTCTTTTAAAACCGAAATATAACTAATAATAAAGAAAGGAGATGTTGGTATGGAAGGAAAAGGTAATTTTCCAGCATTTGAATTGGCAATTAAGAATACTAATTCAGAAGGAGGCTTATCGGAATTTAGTTTCAAATTTATTCCTACTCAAGAAGAAATTGTGGTTCCCGCCAAAAACACCGCAGAAGAGACGAATCTGTCTGTAAAAACGAATATTGATTTTTTGAATCTGCAAGAAGTAGAACAAAAAATCCGGCAGCTGGGGATTATCCAAGAGAATGGTCATTTTATTTACCATACTTTGGACAGTATTCATGGTTCAGCGATGATAAGTTTGGAAAAACTGATGTTTCATTTTGATCTGGTTTTAGACATTTGTCGCCACATATTCAAATCGTCTTTAGAAGGGGAGATTGATACCATTATTGCTTCTTCAAAAAGTGATTTGGTGTGGGCTTATCTGGTGGCTTCAATGTATAAAATGGAACTCAACAAAAAGATTAATGTTATCAGCCCGGTAAAAGGAAATGATATTTCCTTTACGGATGAATGTTTGCCACTAATTAAAGGGAAAAAGCTTCTCTTAATTTGTGACTGCGTCACCCGTAAAACAAACCGATTAATTGCTCTTAAGGAGTTTGTTGAGGAAAGTTTGGACGGAAAAGTTTTTCAGATGTTTCTTGTTTTTGGTCACGAAGACATGAAGAAAGTTGAATTCCGGAAATATTCTTGGATGACAATACTTTTTCCAATCAAATGCGATTTTTGGCTGCCGAATGACTGTCCACAATGCAAGTCAGAGAAGTCTTCAGAAATTAAAGAAAAAACATCAATTGATGTTTTAAATTTAGGCACCAAAATATCCAAGTCGCTTAAAGGCGATAAAGACACTGAATGTTTTGTGGAAGACATTTTGAAAATTTTAGGCAACAATAGAAGACATTGGGTTAGCAATCTGCGAAAGAATTTCGAAGGTTTAGGAATTCCTGGAGCAGGACAAATAATCGAAAAGCTGGAGGTAAAAGGTTATATTAAGGAAACATAAAAAAGCCGGGTTGGATTTAAAAAACTAATTTAACATTTATTTGTTATTTTTTGTTTTTTTATTTCCAACCCAACTATTTTTTTAAAATTTTTTGGAAAAATTCCATTCTGATCCGTTTGTATTCCCGAATTGAAACACCATTTGAAGCCATTTTAAGCTGTTCGTATTGTTTTAAGATTTCTTGGTTGGAAATAAATATGTCAAAAATTTTTAGTGTTTTGATACTGACAGGATTTGAGGGATCCATGAGAAGCAGGTCGATATGATAGTTGTGCTGGTTTGTTTCCCACTCAACAAACGTTGGCCGATTTTTTTTAGGTTGGCCAAGCAAAGAGGTTAAACCGGAAATATATAAATTAAAACTTTCTGGATGACAATCGATAATATAGTCAAGGTCTTTTTGACCGCAAATACGCAGGGCAGCAGACCCCATAAAATGAACTTTTAGTTCAGGATACATTTTGTTAATTTTTTGCTTGAGTCTGGTTCCAATTTGAGTTATATGAGGGTCGTAAGGCTCAATGGTGACGTATTTGTTTGTGGGATAAGTAAAAGAATAAAGAAAATCTTTGGGGTCTTTTAAAAAGAGAATTATATCCCGCTTAATACGATAAAGAGTGTTTTTAGAGGTTTTTACGGTATTTTGGGTAATATGATATTATACCCTATATTTTAGAATCAAATAAAATTTATGAATATTGAATCAGATGTAAAGATTTATCAACTTGGAGCAATGAGAGATGCGGCGGATCGGGTGAATAGGGTTGGCATGATCGATTTTGGGAACGGCAGAAAAACGGCTACTCTGGAATTTAAGGGAGGCAGAAGTCATATGGAAGACAGAGTATTGGTTATTCCTGAGCTATATGATGACACTAATCTGGTGGCTGTATTTGACGGTCATGGAGGAAGCGAGGTGGCTGATTTTTTAAAAATAAATACTGAAAAAGTTTTTTTCGATAAACTGTGGAGAAATAATGCTTTGCCAAAAATTTCTTTAGAGCAGACAATTAACGAGTTGGATGATCAAATTGAAGAAAAACCAGAATTAAAACACGCTGGAGCTGCAGCTGTTTTTGCAATTGTGGAAACTGATAAATTAGTCGTGGCTAATGTGGGAGACTGCGAAGCAGTTTTAAACCGAAATGGAAAAGCTATGGTTTTGACGGAAAAACATAATCTAAAATCAGAAACAGAATTGAACAAAATTATAATTAACGGAGGAATAGTTTCAGAAAATGGTTATTTATCGGTAAGTACATCTCGGGGTTCATTTGATTTCGCGCTAACCAGAACATTAGGTGATAAAGATATTTTAGAGCCGCATATTAGTTCGGAACCTTCAATGATAGAAATAGATTTAGAGGAAGGGGATACGGAATTAATTTTAGCCAGCGATGGATTATGGAGTGTCGTTGATTATCAAGATGCGGTGGATGTAGTACGCGCAAGTTCAGATTCAGTTGAGGCAGTCAGCAACCTGAAGCAATTGGCGATAGAAAATAAGTCAATGGATAATATTAGCGTGGTGGTAGTGAAATTAAAGTAAACACCGTGTATATTTCATATAAACAAGCGCTTGATTTAACCTTAGTTTTAGGTAAAATCAGCATTAATGCGCAAGGAAGGATTTGCATCAACACAGAAAAATATTGTCTTTAAAGAGAGCAGTATTAATGGCGAATTTGGATTTCGAATTGATAAAAACGGGAGACCCGAGGGAACATTGGAAACAGACAAAGGAGTGCTTCACTACACTTGCAATTCACCTAAAGAAGAAATCTTAAATGAGAAAGGAATTCTGCCTTTAGGAAGATTTTTTAATATCGGGGCTAATGAGGTGCTTTTGATTCCTTATAAATATTTTGAAGAAAAGGGCATTAGAGTTGGCACAATTGAAGCGGAAAATTTATTAAGAGATTTTAGTAGAACTGATTTATAAATAAACTATTTTAGCGTTTGCATATTTTTGGTTTTTGGTTATATTAGGTGAATGAATAAAATAGTCTGCATAACAGGACTTTGCGGGGCAGGAAAAAGTGTGGTTTCGGATTTTTTTGTTAAAAATGAATTTCAGTACATAAGGTTTGGTCAAATAACTTTAGATGAAGTAAAAAGAAGAGGCATGGAAGTTAATGAAGCAAACGAAAGATCAGTCAGAGAAGAACTGAGACAGACTTATGGAATGGCGGCTTTCGCGATTTTGAATTTACCTAAATTTGATGAATTAATTAAGGTTGGAAATGTGATTGCTGATGGACTTTACAGCTTTGAAGAATATAAAGTTTTAAAAGAACATTTTGGAGAGCAATTAGAAGTAATCGCGGTTTATGCACCGCCAAAGTTGAGGTATCAAAGGCTTTCGGAAAGAAAGAAAGACTCTGAAGACACTAACGTTAGAAACAGACCTTTAAGTGTTGAGGAAGCCAAATCGCGCGACTTTTCGGAAATCGAGAAATTGAACAAAGGTGGAACGATTGCGATGGCTGATTTTACTATTTTAAACACTAAAGATATTAATTTTTTAGAAGATCAAATTAAGGAGATCTATGGCTAAATCGGATAGTATTGAACAAAAATATGTCAGACCAAGCTGGGATGATTATTTTATGGAAGTGGCAGACGCAATTTCTAAAAGAGCAACTTGCGATCGGGGCCGAAGTGGATGTGTAATTGCTAGAAATAAGCAAATTTTAGTAACGGGTTATGTTGGTTCACCAGCGGGTTTACCTCATTGTGATGAAATTGGACATCAAATAAAAAAGACAGTGCATGAAGACGGAACAGAAACACAGCATTGTGTCCGCACAGTTCATGCCGAGCAAAATGCCATTTGTCAGGCAGCCAAGCAGGGGATTTCGATTGAAGGTGCGACTGTTTATTGCCGAATGACACCATGCCGAACCTGTGCCATGCTTTTAATTAATTGCGGAATTAAAAGAGTGGTTTGTGAACGAAAATATCATGCCGGAACAGAATCAGAGGAAATGTTTAAAAAAGTCGGGATTAAAATCGAATATAAATTCGAAGAAGTACAGCAATATAAAAACCAATAATTATGGAAAACACAGCCAACCAATATCTACACGAAGTGGCGACAACCGCCATCATTATTAAAGATGGTAAATATTTGATTACCCGAAGATCGAAAAATAAAAAAAGATTTCCCGGAGTTTGGACGGTGCCGGGCGGGAAAATGGAAACTAGTGATTATTTAAAGTTGCCTAAAGATACAGAGTTTTATTGGTATAATGTCTTGGAAAGAACATTGAAAAGAGAAGTGGCAGAGGAAGTGGGGATTGAAATTACTAATGTCCAATATCTGACCAGTTTAGCCACGGTTCATGCTGACGGCAGTCCATCTTTGGTGATTTCCTGCATTGCTGACTATGTGAGCGGTGAGGTTAAACTTCAAGAAGAAGAGACAGATGCTTTTGCCTGGGTGAGTTCTGAAGAAGCCAAAAGTTATGAAATGATTGATGGAATTTTGGATGAGTTTCTGATGATCGATCAATTAAAAAAGGGAATTAGAGAAGAATGGAAAAGACACTAAAGAAAGGTTTGGCTTTGGATATTGATGAAACTTTGTCTTTTACAATCGGTCTTTTGGTGGAAAAGTTAATGGAAGGAGCGGGGAATCCGGAAAATTTGACAGCGTATGAAATCGCCAGAAAATATAAACATACAGATAATATTTCCTATTGGCAAAATGAGGCAGCGAAAAAAATAATTACAACTTTTATTAGTTCTGATGAGTTTTACAAAGATTTGCCGTTAATTGAAAATGCTAAAGAAATGGTGGCAAAAATAAATAAAATTATTCCAATCGTGGCTTACATAACGGTGAGATCGGAAAAGGTGATAGAATCAACCAAATTTTGGCTGAAAAAACATAATTTTCCAGAGGCCGAATTAATAACAAAACCATCAAGTATTCCTGTAAGTGAGGGTAATAAATGGAAAGCGGGAGTATTGGAATATTTGTATCCTCAGGTGGTAGGGATTGTTGACGATAATCCCAATTTAACTAATTTTTTATCTAAAGATTATAAGGGAACGGTTTTTCTTTATGATCATAATGAAGCAAAGAGAAACGATATTAAAGTGATTCCATGCGAGAAATGGGAAGATGTGGCAGAGGCAGTAAGAAAGAGTATGATAAATAATATATGGTGAATTATCTTTTGGCACACGAAAAATATATTTTGAACTTATTAAAAGACGACGACAAAAGAATTAACTGGAAAGAAGAACTGGAAAACCACCGGGCAGTAACTATAAATTTGCAGCACGAAAGATTGATTCATCTTTTAGTGACTTTGGCTTTTGGGTTGGCATTCATAATTTTTATGATGTTTACCTTGACTTTGCAAAATAATATTTTGATTGTATTTGATGTATTAACTTTAATATTGTTAGTTCCTTATATTTTTCATTATTACAAACTTGAAAACGGGGTTCAAAGATTGTATTTATTAGACAGAAAAATCGAATTAAAAGTTTATTGATGAAGTTAATCGAGAAGTTTATTTAAGTCGGTAGTCTTTATGCGTTTGATTTGAGAATGATTTTGGGGATTTTTAATAAATCTTTTGATGATTTTGTAAATATCATATTCAAAAACATAATCATCTTTTAAAAAGTTGATATTGTGAAGTTCGTCTTCAGATTTAATGTTTCCCAAAAGACACCACTGGTCGACAATAAATTGTTCAGACAAATTATTTAGAGGATTGGTTTCAGTAATAATAATTGGAGAACTAAATGGCCATTTAAGAATAGTTTTTTTAGAAAAAGCCTCTAAAAATCTTAAGTTGTATTTTAAAAATGATTCTTTTTCGATGCAGGCGCCATAGCAAATGTCGATTTGGTGAAGGAAGCATTGTCCCTTAGAATCGTCAAGATGTAGTAATTTTGAACACAAGTTGTGTTCTCTTGCTAAGACTTCTAGAAAGTTTTGAATTTTCTTTTTAGAATTAAAAATTCCTAAAATATTTTCCAGATCTTTTATAGGGATACTTGAAGTTTCTTCAATCTCGACACTAAAATAATTTTCCGGAGTGGTAATTTTTTTGAGGATAAAATATTTTTTAACGGATCTTAATTGACGATTAAGAAGGGGATTTCGAGTCTTGATAAGATTTGACTCGAGAATGGAGGCACTGAGGTCGCCTGGGGTTTCAATGGTTTTTATGGATTTAACTAAGGTAGATAGCTGGAGTTCTTTTGAAGAAGTGGAGCTTTGCTGAAAATGGGAGAGAACACGATTTTTAATATTTTGACTTTTACCGATATAAATGGGCAAATCATTTTGGCCATAAAAAATATAAACTCCCGGATTTTCAGGTAATAATTCAAATTCTGATTCTTCAAGAATTGGGGGCAAGGTGGATTTATGGGAAATAATTTTAAAAGCGTTTTCCAGATCTTTTTTGGGAATATTTTTGAGTAGATATTGATAAAAATCAAAAATAACTTTGGCGTCATCATAGGCTCGGTGACGATTGATGCAGTCGATTTGGAAGCGATCGATAATGGCATCAAGATTGTGACTAAATTCATGAGGAAAAAGATGACGAGACAATTTGACAGTGCAAAGAGTTTTGGAACGAAAATTTTTTCCCAGACGTTTGAATTCAGTTTTAATAAATCCGTAATCAAAACGGACATTGTGGGCCACAAAAATACAACCATCAAGCGCATCAAGAATCTGATCTTTTATATCGAAAAAAGTAGGTTTTTTATCTAAATCTTTTTGAGTAATACCAGTCATTTCGGTGATGAAAGGAGAGACGGGCAGTTCTGGATTAATCAGGCTGGTAAAAGTTTTGACCAATTTGCCTTTTTGAACTCTTAAAACACTAATCTCAATGATCCGATCATGAATAAAATCGGTGCCGGTGGTTTCGATATCAACAAATGCTAAATTTTGAAATTTTGGGGACACCCTATATTTTACCAGGCTTCAAACTTGCATATTTATTACCCGATTTTAAATTTTTTGAAACACTAAATAAGTATCGTATTTAGAAAGGGGGTGATCATATATGTGTTTTGGTTATGACTATAAAAGCTCAAATAAAAAACAAAATAGAACTCAAAAAGAAAGCGAGAAAAAAGTAAACCAATTTAAGAATCAGGAAGACCTTAATGTTGATAAAAATCTTGAAGAGTTATTAGAGAAAGAACTTGCTAGACAAAGATAATATCAACGACGACCTCGATTGATGGACTGGAATCGGGAACTTGGACGAAAGCCATTAACAACTCGATTCGGTCCAGAGGGAGGTTGTTGCCGTGAAGGAACAGATCCTTTGATGACAGCCGAAGAATTAGATACTTTTCTGTTTTTAGATTGGGTTTGCATAAATATATTAAATCATATCAGAAGTAGGAAAGTAGATTACTTCTTCGATGCGATCAATATCAGCAAAAAGCATAGCCAGACGATCAATACCAAGGCCAATGCCGGCACATTCCGGAAAATGAGTGGTGGCAGTGACCATGTCTTGATCATAAGGATGAGTGCTAAGATTATTTTCTTTTCTGAATTGAGCTTCTTTAATAAAATTAGCTTCAAGAATTTTAGAATCAGTTAATTCAGTGTAGGCATTACCAATTTCCATTCCGCCAATATAGAATTCATATCTTTGGCTGAATCCTGGAGTATCGGGACAAAGTTTGCATAGTGGAGACATGGAAGTTGGATAATCAAAAATAATTACAGGTTTATCTTGCGGCAACTTGGATTCGATTTCGTTAATAAAAATTTGAGTGTAAAGCGGTTCCCAAGTAGTGACACCTTCAACGTTGTAACCTTTAGATTTGGCAGTGGCGATAATACTTTCAGTGGTAAGATTTTTGGTTAAATCCATGTTGGCATATTTTTGAAAAAGTTCGATTAATGTGAAACGGTACCAAGGGGTAGAAAGATCAATAGACTGGTCTTGGTAGGTGAGTATATTTGTTGTTCGTTTACCTTGTTTTTCAAGGATTCTATGGTAAGTTTCAAGCACTAAATTTTCGGTAGTATTGGCAATATCCTGATAAGTTTTGTTCATTTCATACCACTCGATCATGGAGAATTCCAAATTGTGGGTTGGCCCAATATCTTCCAAATCGCGAAAAACTTTGGAGATGGCAAAGCAATCGCCAATGCCCATAGAAATTAATTTTTTGATTGAAGATTCAGGAGAAGTAGGAAGATAGAAATCTTTGTTTTTTTCCTGCCAATGAGTTTTAAGAGAATACAAATTAGGTTCGAGGGGGAGTGCAGGCATTAAAGTTGGCGTTTCAATTTCATGAAAACCTTTTTTAATAAAAAAGTCCCGGATAAATTGAAGAGTATATTCTTTGGTAAAGAAGGTTGAAAAATCGGTTATTTGTCTCATTTGTTAAATAATTTTATAACATCTTTACAAGAAATTTGGTTTAATTCTTTTTTATAGCCACAAAGGAAATTTGGGCAACAACAGCCATTACATTGTAGTTGGCTTGATAATGATTTTTTAGTGCTCGCGCCTTCGCTTCGCTCAGATGACTGCGCGCTAAAAAAAACATTATCTGCGCCAAACTTGCAGTTCTGACATGGCGAAAGAGAATCGATAAATTTTTGAATATAAACTTGAGGGTCATCATTAGTTTTTCCCAATGAAACAGGGGATTCGCAACAGCCATAAATTTGACCATCAGATTGAAGAGAAATTTGAAAGCAGCCAAAGTTTTTACTGGGAACTGAATTGTAGTTGGTTTTAATGTCAACGATTTGAGCTGGTGTTAAGGCTGGATTTTGATTATTTTGGTTGCTAAGCGGATGGTTTTGGGTGTAAAAAATAGTTTTTTGAGTGATGTAGTTGAGTTTGATTTCGATTCCAAGCAGGTCTTTTAAATAAGCAGAAAAAGTGTCTTTATAATCGTAGGAATCAGGAGTAATTAAAAACATGATTTCAACAGGAAAACCCAAGGAAATTGCTTTGTGTATAAAACTTATACTTTTTTGAAAGCTGCCACTGCCCCTGTTTTGATCATGAATCAATTCTGGGCCGTCTAGAGAGACTAAAAGCTGGCAGTTTTGAGGACTTTTGATTTGATCTAATTTATCAATTGTGCCATTAGTGATAACGGTGATAAAAATATTTTTTTGAATTAAATCGTTTACTAAGTTTGTAAATTTAGGAAGGATAAACACTTCGCCGCCACAAAAGAGAATTGATTTTAGATATGATTCGCGCTTCTTATCAACATTTTTTTTCTCCGGTGAATCTGTTGCCAGGTTCAATGTCGAAAAAAAACATTGATTGCGGAGTGCTTCGTCATATTTTTCAATAAATATTAGAATTTGTTGATTCGTTAAAACATTTTTAGTTTTGTGGGTGTAGCAAAGCTTGCAATTTAAATTGCAGTTTTCCAAAGGGGAGATGTAGATATTCTCAAGGGCAGATAATATTTGGGTTTGAGTAATCATACAAAAAAGGGGCGACCACAAGTGTCGCCCCGCAATTTTGAATTATTTATTTTAATTTAGCCGATTCTTTGTGTTCGGTCTTCTTTTTGCACCACTTACAATATTTAACTAATTTTAGTTTATCGGTGGTATTGGTTTTATTTTTTTCAGTCAAGTAATTTTGAGCGCCACAAGTAGAACAAAGAAGGGCGATTAAAATTCTGGGTGTTTTTTTAGATTTAGCCATGAGTGGTATTTTAAACTAATCATGGCTAATAAGCAATTAATTAAATTGGCCGTTTAAACTATAATTCACCTTATCTTGCTTATATTTTTTGATTTGCTTTTCTATTTGTTCTCTTATACCCGTAAGTGAGGCAATTAAGTTTTTGTGGGCATGAGTGGCCACGATCTGACCTTCTTTTCCGGGTAAAGCCATGTCAAATTTGGCATGGTAGGTGCCGTACTTATCTTCTTCCAAATGAAGAAATGCAGTTTTGATTTCATCATTGAAATTGGGTAATAAGCGGTCAAGCTTGGCACAAAGCTTGGTGTCGACTAGCTCTTTGATTTCTTTGGTAATTTCTACATTGTTTCCATCTATCTGTATATTCATGTGTGTAAAATAAATAATAACAAAGCGCGCGTCCAAGTTAATTTTACTATTAACTTAAACTGAAGTCTATAAAATCAGTGTGAGATAGAAATGGCAAGCAAGTAAGAGAATGGTATTACTTGGTCTTAGTGAGAGTTGATGCAGTAAGATTGGTAAGAGCGCTTACAGTAACTCGGCTTCCGTTTATGTTGCCAGTTATTTTGACGTTTTGACCAACCTTAAGTTTGCTTGGGTCACATGGTTTATCTTTTGTTTGACCTTGGCAAACGGTTTCTTTATCAAAAGCAAGTTCAACATTAACAGCTGAAAGACCAGTTTCGTTGTAGTTGAGATACCAAGTATCTTTTTTAAGTCCAGCAGAATTTTTAGCTAAGGTACCAATCTGGACAAAATTAGTGATAGTTTTTTGATCAACTGCATTAATAGCAGCCTGATATTCGGCATTTTTACGAACGAGATATTGATTATAACCAACGACAATTCCGATTAAGATTACTCCAACTACAATGATGGTTAATGAATTACTTGAAACTACTGGTTTACTGCTAGCTTTAACAGTTTTTGTTGTTTTTGTTTTTGATTTTTTTGTGGGCATATAATAAATATAACAGTATTTAAGCGCTTGAAAAGTGGTATAGTTTGGATAATTTTATTATCCACAAATTTTCATCTTACCTTCGGGCAAAAAGAATTTTCGTGAGGGCTTGAGTTCGTCGATAAATTCAGGAGTGTGACTGACAATCATCATGGCACCTTTATAGACTTTTAGAGCTTCCAAAATTAATCTTTGAGACAAAACATCAAGATAAGTGGTGGGTTCATCGAGAATAAGAAGATTGAAGTTTTGAACCAAAAGCAAGGCAATGGAGAGTCTGGTTTTTTCACCGCCGGAAAGGGAACCGACTTTCTGAAAAACTTTATCTCCAGCAAAGAGGAAGCGACCCAATTGAGATCGTAAAATACCTTCTTCAAGCTGACATTTTTCCTTCATTGTTTCTAAAAGAGTTTTATTGAAATCGAATGTTTCGAATTCTTGGGAATAATAGCCAATACTAATTTTTTCGTCTTTAAGCA
>WARW01000018.1 GCA_013387215.1 Patescibacteria group bacterium | reverse complement strand
CTTCGCTGAAATCTTCAAGATTTCGAACATAGATTTTGGTTTTGCGAGGATCACCGTATTTTTCGATGATTTCTTTGTTTTCATCTTTAAGAACTCCAATCATAACTTCTGGTTTGGTGATGATAGCAGTTAAGCTTTCGATGGTTTGTTGAAGGGCATTGTATTCATCTTCAATCTTTTGTCTTTCAAGAGCTGCAAGTCTTCTGAGCTGCATTTCCAAAATAGCGTTGGCTTGAAGATCAGTAAATTTGAATTTAGACATCAAATTTTCTCGAGCTTCATCGGTAGTTTTGGAGGCACGAATGGTTTTGATGACTTCATCGATAACATCAAGAGCAATTTTTAAACCTTCCAAAATATGAGCCCGCATCATGGCACCTTTAAGATCAAAAATGGTGCGTCTTCGGATAATATTTTCGCGATGTCTTAAGAACAATAAGAGCATCTGGCGAAGATTTAAAGTTTGAGGTACACCATTAACAAGTGCCAACATATTGGCAGAATATGAGGATTGAAGTTGGGTGTATTTGAAAAGTTTATTGAGAATCGATTTTGGTTTACCGTTTTTCTTGATTTCCACTACGACTCGAATACCATGTCGGTCTGATTCATCACGAAGATCGGAAATACCAATGATTTTTTTATCACGGTGAAGATCGGCAATCTTTTTGACAAATTCGGCTTTATTAACTTGGTATGGAAGTTCAGTAATAACGATTCGGATTTTGCCAGACTTGGTTTCTTCAATAGCAGTTTTACCACGGAGAACAAATTTGCCTCGACCAGTAGCATACATTTCCAAAATTCCTGAGCGGCCGTAAATTTCGCCAGAGGTTGGGAAATCTGGACCTTGGACAAATTTAGCTAATTCTTCGACAGTGGCTGCGGTTTCAAAATTAAATTGTTCCTTTTCTAGGGCATAAACTGGTTGCAAAACTAATTCTTGAGTAGTTTTTGGTTTTGCAATAATAGGAACTAATTCAATTTCCGGTTCAATTTTTTCTAGGTGGCAATTGTCTAAAATATGAGTGATAGCACTGCATAATTCTTTTAAGTTGTGAGGCGGAATACGAGTGGCCATACCGACAGCAATACCATCAGCACCGTTTAAAAGTAAATTAGGAATACGGGATGGCAAAACTGTTGGTTCTTTGGTGGAACCATCGTAATTGTCCATCATATCGACAGTTTCTTTGTCGATATCAGCAATCATTTCCGGAGTGATTTTTGACATTCTGACTTCGGTGTAACGCATGGCGGCTGGAGGGTCGCCGTCGATGGAACCAAAGTTTCCTTGACCTTTAACAAGTGTATAGCGCAAAGAAAAGTCTTGAGCCATACGGACAAGTGCCATATAAACTGACATGTCGCCGTGTGGATGGTAAGACTTCAAAACATCACCGACAACTGCGGCGGATTTGACGTTTTTACCGGTGGCAGTTAAGCCCATTTTGTCCATGGCGTAAATAATACGTCGATGAACTGGTTTTAAACCGTCTCGGACATCAGGCAAAGCTCTTTGAACGATAACGCTCATGGCGTAGTCGAGATATGACTTTTCCATTTCTGGAACGATATCGACTTCGAGCACCTTGCCAATGTGTTGTAGTTTTGAAATGTTTGGATCTTTAGTCATGGTTAAAATAAATTAAATATCTAAATTGGCAAGATGAGCGTGGGTTTGAATGAATTTTTTGCGAGGCGGAACATCTTCACTCATTAAGACTCTGAAGACTTCGTCAGCCTTGACTGCATCTTGGATAGTAACTCTTTTAAGCATTCTAGTTTCAGGGTTCATAGTGGTATCCCAAAGTTGTTGAGGATTCATTTCACCCAAACCTTTATAACGCTGAATATCAATTTTGGTGTTAGTATCAATCTTTTTAAGATATTCTTCTTTTTCTTCGTCAGTATAAACATACTTAATCACCTTGGCATGTTTAATTCGGTATAAAGGCGGCATTGCAATGTAGACGTAACCACCCTCGATAATATTTGGTAAATGACGGAAAATGAAAGTTAACAAAAGAGTGGCGATATGAGCACCATCGACGTCGGCATCGGACATCAAAATGATTCGGTGATATCTTAATTTTTCCAAATTAAATGTTTCCCCTATTCCCATACCTAGGGCAATAATAAGATCTTTTAGTTTGTCGGAACCGACAATTTTATCAAGTCTCATGCCTTCAGTGTTTAGAGCTTTACCCCACAAAGGAAGGATGGCTTGGAATTTTCGGTCTCTCCCCTGCTTGGCTGAACCACCTGCAGAGTCTCCCTCGACGATGTAGATTTCGCTTTCGGCTGGTTCTCTGGATTGACAGTCGGCAAGTTTACCTGGAAGACCAAGCGACTCGAAAGCACCTTTACGCATGATGGCGTCTTTGGCGGCTCGAGCGGCTTTTCGAATTTGGATAGCT
The DNA here is from genome assembly GCA_013387215.1 of Patescibacteria group bacterium. Lineage (GTDB taxonomy): Bacteria > Patescibacteriota > Microgenomatia > UBA12405 > UBA12405 > WARW01. The sequence goes on along the minus strand of WARW01000018.1, from coordinate 30,179 downwards.
AGGACTGATTTACCAACAATGGTTTTAGCAACATCAGGATGTTCTTCAAAGTAGACTTCAAGCTCTTCTCGGACAATTTTAGCAACAATTGGCTGGACTTCACTGTTTCCAAGTTTACCTTTGGTTTGACCTTCGAACTGAAGATCTTTTGATCCCATTCTTAAGGAAACGACAGCAGTTAAACCTTCACGAACATCATCGCCAGTGATGACATCATCTTTGGATTTAAGCAATTCTTTTTTGACGGAATAGTCTTTAATTACCTTAGTTAAGGCAGTTTTGAAACCAGCAACATGGGTGCCGCCTTCATGAGTGTTAATAATGTTGACGAATGATGGAGTATTTTCTTGGAAAGTGTCATTGTATTGAATGGCAACTTCAACATCAACTCCCTCTTCAGCACGATGAATATAAATTGGTTCATGGACAACAACTTTGTTTTTATTTAATTCGCGTAAGAGTGAGATAATTCCACCTTCAAAATAGTAGTGGTGTTGAGTGTTATTTCTTTCGTCAAAAAAGTGAAAATAAATTTTTGAAGTAAGATAGGCTCGGTCTTTGATGGAGCGAATAATAACTTTAGAATCAAATTCCTGGGTTTCTTTAAAAATTTCTGGATCCGGATAAAAAGTGGTAGTTGTACCGGAAATGTTTTTCGGAAGGATGTTTTTTAGACGCTCAACTTTACTTTCTTTAATAGTGGTTAAAGGAGTTTTAAGACCGCCTCGAGAAAATTCAATTAAATTAATTTTATTATCGCGTCGAACTTCGATTTGGAAAAGATTTGATAGCGCATTGACACAGGCGGCACCGACACCGTGAAGACCACCAGAAACTTTGTAGGCAGCGCCTTCAAACTTACCGCCGGAATGAAGAGTAGTCATGATGACTTCGATAGCCGGTTTGTTGTATTTGGGCATGATATCGATTGGAATACCTCGGCCGTCATCAGCGACTGTGGCTGAATTGTCAGGGTGAATAATAATCCAAACGTTTTTGGCGAAACCTGCTAAAGCCTCGTCGATAGAATTGTCGATAATTTCGGTTAAACAATGATGAAGTCCTCTACCGTCAGTAGAACCGATGTACATTGCGGGTCGCTTACGTACAGGTTCAAGTCCCTCGAGGACGACAATTTGTTCGCCAGTATATTCTTGTGGAGAAGCCATTTTGATATTTTTTCCTTAAATAACTTAAAAACTTAACTTTTAAAGCTACTCACATTCTAACAGAGCATAATTAGCTTTACAATAAGCAAATAATGTGGAAAGATACGCAAAATATAATGTTAAGATCTTGCTAAAAATTACAGGATTTTTGATGTAATTTTCTTCTAAAAATAGGCAATATTTTGGCTTATTTTTTAGGCAGTTTGGAGATGATATTGTAAGAAATTATTGAAGTGGCAACTAATACATTTAAAGAGATATTAATGCCAAACATAGGAATCTCTACAGTCTTATCGACGAGCTTTAAAACCTCTTTAGAAACCCCTTGAGATTCAGATCCGGCAATCAGAGCGACTGGAAAATTATATTTTGTTTCCAAATAATCAGTGTTATTTTCTGTTTGTTCGCAGGCAACAATTTCAAAACCTTCTTCTTTTAACTTTTTTATACATTCGGCAGTGGAATCAAATTGCTCCCACGGAACCCATTTCCAAGTGCCAATAGAACTGCGATGAATTTTGATGTTAGGTGGAGTCACAACAGGACCGCAAAGATAAATTTTAGTGGCCGCAAGAGCATCGGCGAGACGAAAAAAGGATCCGATGTTGTAGGTGTCTAAAACATTATCTAGAACTAAAACAATAGGGTTGCGTTTAATTTGGTCCTGCAATTTGTAGGCCACCTCTTCCCTACTCTTTCTGATTTGGTGTGAGTTTAATTTTGTTTTCATAATTAGAAATCTATATTTTTAATAAATTCTTGAAGTTTTTGACCAATGGCTCTTTGCCAAAATATATCCTGTTCGTTTTGGGTCATTTCGGAAATATATTTTCCAGTGTCGGGGTCGATTTGAATTGATTCCAAAGGAAATCCAGGAATCATGACAGGACTTGGATGTTTGGTAAAAATTCGAGGAGAAATTAATGTTGTTTCTGAGATTTTGTCGCCATTGGCAATGCAAACAGCGAATTCCCATCTGCCTTTCGTTTGTTCGCCAAGCTTTGAGACTAAATTAACATAATGATTCAACATTTCTGAATCGTTACAGCGATCAGTTTGGCCATTAATTCTTCTGACAAAAATTCCCGGCTGTTTTTCGCTTGGAAGATCGTCAAAGAAAAGAGAATTGTCCATTGATAAAACTGTTTTGTTTAAAAATTTGGAATAACTTTCGGCTTTTTTGCGAGCATTTTCCTGTGCTGTTTGGCCATCTTCTTTAACATCAGGTAAATTTATGCCGGATAAATCAGAGATTTGAATGTTTAAAGGTAAAAGCGCTCCCCTGACCTGATTGGTTTTTGCTGGATTCGTAGTGCCAATTATTAACTCTTTAATCATAATGCCAATTATATACTGATATTATTCCAATAAAAAAGAGGCGGAGTTTTTGGGTCCGCCTCTTTTAAAAAAACAAAATTAGTGACAACCACCACCAGCTGCTGCAGCATTTGAAGGTGCGGTGTTATTAGCAATTTCTTTTTGACATTCTTTTGGAGCTTTTTTGAATCCAGAACAAATAGCTTCTTTGATAGTATTTGGTAATCGGTATTGGTCTTGAGTAAAGACTTTTTTGCCAACAGCGATTGTACCTTTACCATCTTGAGCATAAGCTGTCTCTGGAGGGAATTGACTACCGTTAACAGTTAAGGTTGGAGAACCTTGAACTTTATTAGCAGTTGTTAAAGCAATTTCCTTTTCAATTAAGTTAATAGCATCTTTATTGAAACATTCAGTGATCTTACCAGTATCGAGACCGGCTTTTTTAGCTTGTTCTTCCCAGCAGGAATCAGCGTTTTGGGCGGTACAAGCTTGATTTACGTTAGCAACGAAATCCCACCAAGGTTTTTTATCGGTGAGCATGTTGTAGGCACAAATTTCACGAACGTCTTGATTTGCTTCTTGTCGACCATGGAGAGAAGCATAAAAACTGTCACCAGATTTAATGTAGGAATTTTCATCCATACATTTAGTTGTGTTATCAGCAATGGTCTTTTTACAGGTTGCTTCATCTGGGAAATATTTATTTTGAACATAGGCTGCACATTGAGTAGCGTCACCAGACATGGCTTTGCAGGATGTTTTAAGATCTGTAATTTTTTCAAAAATATAGTGAGGCTGAAGTTCTACTTTATTACCAATGGCATCAAAGACTGGTCTTAAAGCAGTTTCCATTTGGTTGCCGTATGGGCAAAAGCTCATGACGTAGAAAAAGAATTCTGGCTTGTCGCTTTTGGTGACAGCAAAAGAATTTGCAGAAGTGAGCTCGGCAGTAGTAGTAGATTTATTGCCGACTTTAGTCACCATAGCACCAAGGAAGAAAGCAGCACAAACTAAAAATAAACTAAAGAACACAGCAGCAGCAAGAGGTATTTTGACAACTCTAGTATTTTCAGGAGTCATTTTGACTTCTTTTATTTGAGGGATTGTTTTAGATTTTGTGGTACGTTTTTTGGTTTTAACCATGTTAGTAAAAAATATGTAATAGAATGAGTATACTAAAAAACTATTCTTCTTCAACAGTGATAGCGCTAACTGGACAAGCAGTTATGGCGGAATCTGCATCTTCAATTTTTTCCGGCTGTTTTTTTACTTTGGCCTTGTAGCTGGTTTCGTCGAGTTCGAAAATTTCAGGACAAACTAATGGACAAGTATTGCAACCAATACATTTTTCTTGATCTACTATAATTTTTTTTGTCATACATTTGCTATTATACATGACGATTTTTTTATGCAAATTTAATTATGAAAATCTCGGAAAAAAATAATTATATAGAAAATTTGGCCGAAGTTTCGGAATTTATTAAACGCCAATTTTTTTGTATAGAGCAAAAATTAATTAATAAAAATTTTGTTGATGATCCTCTAGAAGAAGAAAAAAGTACCTTAATTAAGGGATTAGTTAAAAAATATCCAAACCGGGTTTTGATTAAGCTAACAATGAAATGTGCTGCCTATTGCCAGTTTTGCACCAGGAGAAGAAAAATTTCTAAAGTTGAAGAAAATAAATTATCTCTAGGTGATTTGGATAATATTTTAAATTATTTAGACCAACATCAAGAAATTAATGAGGTAATCATTTCCGGCGGCGATCCTTTGATGGTGGTTGATGATCTGAAATATTTGCTGAAAAAAATCGGAAAAATGAAGCAAATTAATGTGGTGAGGATTCACACTCGAGTGCCGGTTAGTAATCCAAAATTAATAAATCAAAAAATTTTAAAAATATTCAAAAGCATTAATGAACAAAGTTTATATGTTTTGATTAATTTTGAACATCCAGATGAGTTAACTAAAGATTGTATAGAAGCTGTAAAAAAAATCAGACAAACTGGAGCTATGGTTTTATCGCAATCAGTTTTTCTTAAAGGAATAAATGATTCGGTGGAAACATTAAAAAAATTGTTTAATAATCTGGTGGCGATTGGAGTGAAGCCATATTATATTTTTCAATGCGATCCAGTGAAAGGTTTGGAAAATTTTATGGTGCCGCTTAAGAAAGAAATTGAAATCATGAGTCAGTTGAGAAAAGAAATTTCCGGACTTGCCTGCCCCACTTTGGTGATCGATGCTCCAAAAGCGGCCAATAAAATTCCTGTGCCTTTAAATTTTTGGGATGTAAAAATAAATAAGTTTAGGGATTATAAGGGAAAAATTAGACGTACTCCTGGTTTTTAAGTTTCTTGTGTTCTTCGACAAATTCGCCAGATTTGATGATGGCGTTTAAAAGAAGACAAACTCTTTCTTCGGCTTCTTGGCGGGTTAAGTTTTTGACGTTTCCAGGAAAATAATGAAATATTTCATTGCGTCCATATTTCCAAGCATCCCACAAAATTTCGGCAAGCTCTTCACCTTTTTCATGATAATCTGCAAGACGCTGAAAAACGGAAAATCTTTTATAGCGTAATGATGGATTAAGAGTCTTCCCTACCCTAAAACGGTCACTGTCGTAATCATGATCTGAAATAAGACCAACGTTTAAGAAAAAGTCTTTTAAGTATCCCTCATAGGCTTTAGCCATTGGAGAAACAACAAAAGAATAATCGTTAATATGATCGGCAAGAGTCAAACGGCTTAGAATTATTTCTACATCGGAAACCAGTTTAGCTTGGTTTTCGGAAACATACTTTTTGGCATCATGAAACATTTGAGAAGAAAGTTGGGTCATGGTTTAGATTTTAAAAGAAGCACGGCAAAAGTAAATAACAAAAGAATGAAGACTATTAAATAATATTTAAGCGAATCTGCCGAAAGTTGTTTTGGTTCACGGGCAAAAAGCCATTTCTGAAGTGTTTTTTTATCAGTGACATAATCGCCAAGCTCATCAACAAGTAAGTGTAAGTTTAAAGCTAAAAGTAAAGCTTTGACAAAAATATTTGGACTGGAAGTGAAGACAAAGAAAGTAAATAAGGCCAAAACTACCTGAAAAAAGTAATGATGAAAAATTAAGTTAGTATGATTTTTATGGGTGGCTTTAAAAAGAGTCAGAATAGATTTGAAATCTTTATTTTTTAAAGCTGCTTGAGCGATTCGGCTTTCTTCAAGATTGGGGCGAAGAAAAAACCAGAAAATAAAATGATCAATGTCGAGTAAATAGGTGCCAACTGAAAAACCTAAAAATAGAAAAATAATTTCAGAATATGGCACTTGGTTAAAAAACCAAACGGCGCTTATGATCAAAAATAAAACAAAAAGCGGCAGTATGTGATGAGTAAGTTCTTGTTTCACTTATTAATGATAACAGATTAACTATTATTCATATCTTAAGGCTTCGATTGGAGAGAGTTTGGAAGCTTTTCTGGCTGGAGTGACACCGAAAATTATTCCGACTGCTGATGAGACACTGAAGGCAATTAATACTGATGAAGTAGTAATTTTGGCCGGAAAAAATTGACTAATTCCAAAAGTACCAAGAGCTCCAAGCAAAATACCAATTGCTCCACCAAGACAAGAAAGAATGACAGCTTCAATTAAGAATTGAACTAAAATTGCCCTAGGATAGGCACCAATTGCTTTGCGAAGACCGATTTCTTTGGTTCTTTCGGTGACAGAAACTAACATGATATTCATAATGCCAATACCGCCGACGATAAGAGAAATAGCGGCAATTCCGGTTAAACCAATAGTGAGCATGCTAATAATAGAGTTGATGCTATCAAGAAGCTGGCTGGAGTCGAAGACAGAAAAAGCATCTTTGTCGTATTTTTTTAAGAGCAGTTTGTTGACTTTAGTTTTAGTTTCAGCAACTGAATCTTTGTCGGGAGTTTTAATAAAAATTTCAGCTAGATTTTGATTGCCATTTAAATTAAAAACATTACCGATTGGAGTGTATGCTTGATTGTCTGGATCTGGTCCTCCCATGGAGCCGCCTTGCTTTTCAACAACTCCGATTACTCTAAAGTTCTTTCCTTTTATAATTACTTTTTTGCCGATGGGGTTTCCTTTTACAAAAACAGTGTTGGCAACATTGTAGCCAAGAACAACCACATCACTTTTTTTGTCATCTTCTTCTTTGGTAAACCAACGACCGCCATCTAATATTTTACGATTAGCAGCTTCAGAAAATTGGTAATTAGTGCCAGCAAGAGCAACATCACTTTTAGTGATTTTATTGGCTTTAACTTCGACACTAGAAATTGCAATTGGAATAACAGTACAATTACGGAAATTTCTTTTGATAGTATTTAGATCGGTTAGACTAAAACTGGTGGTAATAAAACGGCTGCTGGCACTATTATTAAATCCACCTTTATCGTTGAAAATTTTGCCTGGAGCAATAAAAACAGAATTAGCTCCAAGAGCTTCAAATTGACTGGAAATGTAAACTTTAAGCCCGTTACCAATTGAAGTTAAGAGAATAACTGATGTGACGCCAATAATGATACCTAGCGAGGTTAAAATAGTACGACTTTTATTCTTTAAAATCGATCTGAAACTGGAACGGAATAAATCTTGGATACTTGGTTTAAGCATGGTTGTTGATTTGACCGTCTTTAATAATAATCATTCGATTGGCTTCTTTAGCGAGGTCCATGTCGTGGGTAACAAAAACAATAGTTCTCCCCTCCTCTTCGTTGAGTTTATGAAGAAATTTCATGACATCGGCACCAGATTTGCTATCGAGATTTCCAGTTGGTTCGTCAGCTAAAACAATTTTTGGATTATTAATTAAGGCCCTAGCTATGGCAACTCTTTGTTGTTGTCCGCCGGAAAGTTGTGCCGGAGTATTGGACATTTTATTTTCAAGGCCAACTTTGACAAGCAAATCAGTGGCCATTTGGTTTCGGAATTTTTTAGGCACATCTGAATATAAAAGCGGTAAAAGTACGTTTTCTATGGCAGAAGTTTTGGGCAATAAGTTAAATTGCTGAAACACAAATCCAAGAGTCACGTTTCGGATTTGAGCTAATTGAGTTTCTTTTAGCTTGGAAACATCACGATCGCCCAATAAAACTTCACCCGAGGTGGGATTATCGAGAAGTCCAATGATGTGCATTAAGGTCGATTTACCAGAACCTGAGGGGCCGGTAATAGAAACAAACTCACCTTCATAAATTTTAAGCGAAACATTATTTAGGGCAGTGAAAACAGTACCGCCAGTATTATATGACTTGGTGATATTCTTTAGTTCCAAAACAACCTTGGCGTTATTTTTGTTTGATGACGACTTGGTCATTTTCAGATAATCCTTCTAAAATTTCAATATTTGTATCTGTTTCAATTCCGGTCTTAACAATTTTTTTGGTTAATTGGTTGTTGTCGGTTTTAACATAAACATATTTACTGTCAGTGTCTTCAAAGAGAGCTTCGCTTGGGATAGTTAAAGCATTTTGAGATTCGCCCAAGTCAACAGTTGCATCTCCATCCATACCTAAACGATAGGTCATATTGGAATTATCTATTGGCATAGCAAAACGGACCTCATAGACGGTTGATGATTGTCCGGCAACTGGAGTAAATGAAATATAAGAAACAGTAGAGTCAAACTTTTTATCAGGAAAACTGTCTAAGCTGACTGAAGTTTTATCCCCCATTTTGAGCTTTGGGACATCGGCTTGGTCAATTTGAGATTTAAAATAAATACTTTTTGGATCAATAATATAAATACTGGAAGTAGCAGGAGAAATATTAAGGCCAGTGGCCAGTTGATTGACATTAGTGACAATTCCTTCGATTGGGCTTGTTAAAGTAGCATATTTTATGGCTAAATCTCCAAGTTCATAGTTGGCAACAGAACTATCGAGAGAAGATTGAGAACGAACTAAAATTCGTTTCATCTGATCGGTTAAGGTTAGATTATCTTTTTGATCTTTATATTGATCTTGAGTATCGTCAAATTGAGATAATTGAGAACGATAATTATTGTAATCGATGGCTAATTGCTTTTTGAGCTGAGAAAGATTAAGTCCGGCGACAGCCTGATATTTTTTAACCTTATCCCCTTCTTTGACACCAAGCCATGCGAGCTGTCCTGGAGTTTGAAATTGAAGATTAGCCTTTGACTCGGCATCGATTGATCCAGAAAGTGTAATTTGATCTTTTATGTTTTGTCGTTGAGGATTAACAATGGTATCTTTTTTGGGATTAAAGATATTAGCATTGGCTTTTTTGCCTTTGTTAAATTGACGGTATCCAAAAAAAACAATTGCTAGGATAATCAGACCGATAATAAGTTTTTTATAATTGTGTTTCAAAAATTGCATAAACTTTTATATTATACGGGTTTTTGTGCGTTTCTCAACTCTTTTAATTTCCATAAAAAAAGTTTAAACGGCGTTTTTAATTTAGATTTGTCCTGATCTTTGACGAAATATCTAGCGGCCTCTATTATTTTCCGGTCTACATTTTTGGCCAATCTAATATAGATTGCCCGGTTTTTCCAATCGCCTAGTTCTTTGGCTAGTTCAAGCCCATATGCCTGATATTCATTTTTCACATATTTTTGGCGTGATTCAATAGTTTTTTTATATTTACCAAGCTGATCTCTGAGATCTTGGGGTTTTGATGTCATTATATTAGTCCTTTATATATAGTATATATGCTTTTCCATCGGTAAAAAACTGGCTGCCAAAGAGGTTTTGACCCATAGCTGGCGGAACTACTTGAACTAGACTAAATGATTTTAAATCCGAAGTTTTTAGAAGATCATTTTTGATTTTTTCGCGAGCACTATCGAGGGGTGGATCAACGGAATGAATTGGTAAAAATGTTTTTTGATATTTATCAAAATGAGTAGTGCCAAACCAAACTGGTGTGGTGCCATTTACTAAAAATGGAGTTTGCCAAAGATGAATATGGTAGCGTTCCTGAGCTGAATTTATTTCGGTCGGCTGATTAAATTCTAGTTCATTGGGCTGGTCGTTCCAAAAAGATGGAAAACCAGGAGCTTTTGGATAAGATTTTTGGAGAATAGAACGTTGGCTGAGAACCAGAAGATTTTTAAAATTAAACGAATCGAGGGGCAGCCAATTAGCATCATTAAATATTTTTTGGACATTAGCAGCAGAACCAATTAGGACAATATTTATGGGCTCAATTTGATTGCCAAAAATAGTAGTGCTATAAAGCGGAACGTTTTTAAATAAATTTTCAGTTAAATTATCGTAAATATTGATGGAGTTTTTGGTGGTTGGAGGCGGGGTTTTAAGGGGATGTTTGGCATAGTAGTAATAAACAAAACTTATCCAAATAAAGAAAAACAAAATACCAATCTTATAAATGGTTTTTTTAGGAATGATAGTGTTTTTTGTTTCTGGATTTTTTATTTTGGCAGCCGTAATTAAAATTGAAACCCAAGCCAAACCAGAAGCATAGCTGGCAATTACGTCTGAAGCCCAGTGAACTCCGAGATAGATTCGGGAAAAACCGATTAAAATAATCAAAAGCGGACTGATGATGCCAACAATAATTCTGAGGGTTTTGTTTTTGATGAGATGAATGACGATGTAGGATAAAAGTCCATAAAAAGAGATAGCAATAAAGCTGTGGCCGCTGGGGAAACTAAAACTGGATTCGGAGACAAGGGCGCTGGTAATTGGAGGACGGGATCTTTCGATAATGTTTTTGATAATCCAAACAAAAGCCTGGCCTCCAGCAACAGAAACTAATAAGGAATAAAGATAATAACGGCGACGGAGCAAAATGAGAATAATACTGACAAAAGCTACACCCAGAATTATGATTTGAGCTTGACCAAGATAAGTAATAAAAAGCATGAAATGACTGAAAGATAGATTTCTATGGGCCACAATAAAGTTAAGAATACTTTGATCGGCATGAAAGATTGGATCGTGTTCTAAATACTCTCGTAAAATTCCATAAAAAATAAAAATAAAAATAAAAGTTGATAAAGTGCCGATGGTTAATTGAAGACCGAATTTTTCATCCCGGGTGAGCCGTTTTTTGAGAAAACCAAAAGCGTTAGGATGTTTACTGATGATTTTATCGACTTCGGGGTCGAAACGAATACCTCTGAAAATAGATTTAAGTATCGATTTAAAAGTAGATAACATGTTTATTTAAATTATAAAGCTGCACCTTGAAAACCTGGACAATTATCGTGGGCCCATTTTAAAAATTCAGACTGGCATTCAGGTCGCGGAGGCGAATCGGGACTAGGCATGCAATTTACCCAGGCACTGGCAGGACAAGTAAAAACAATTGAGGGAGTTGGTGAGGGCATATCGGTTGGAGAAATTTCAACCGTAGGAATTGGAGTTGGAACGGGAGTTTTGTGTTTAATTAATTTAGCGGGACGACTGCAAGATCCGAACATAAAAGTGGAAACAATTAATGCTCCAAAAAAATATAAATATTTTTTGTATCCCATGCTCTGATTTTAACGGAAATCATAAGGAAGTACTAGCTTAGTAAAAATCGAGTGGGTTGTACCAGTTTTGGAGGTCTTCTTTTTTAAGTACATAACCACGGAAGTCGATATCCCTTCCTTTAAGCATGGTAAAATGCAAATGTTTCCGTTCACCATCGGTCTCGGCAGAATAGGCACGACCCAGAATTCCAATCTGATCCCCTGCTAAAACATTAGTTCCTTTTTTGGGAAGACTTGAAGGTTTTAGATGGCCATATAAAGTTAAAATGTTTTGATTGTTGATATTTTGATTTATGACAATTACACCGCCGTATCCTTTGACAAAACCAGAGAAGGCAACTTGACCATTGGAAATAGAAAAGACTGAAATGGTTTTGGAATCATCTCCAAATTCGACATCAACGCCAGTGTGATAGCCGGTGAAACGTTCAGGGTAAACAGGAGAATTTTTGGGAGTGACATAGGTGCCGAAAAATTTTTTAGTAATTCGAGATTGAAATTCAGGTACAGGTTGATGAAGCTGAGGTTTAATATCGATATTGGCAGTATTTTTAATAAATTTATCTTTGGAAATTTCTTTGGCGTTAGAAATGCTAAAAAACAGGATAGTTAAGGCAATAACCGATAAAATTACAATTGGTAGCTTATTGTGTTGCATACCAATCTATTTTATTTTTTAAAAGACAAAGGATTGTAAAAATAAAGTAAGAAAAACAACAATAAATTATCGGCGGTCGATCATAGCTTCGGATTTTGGTCCGGTTCCAATTAATGTGATTGGTACTTGAAGTTTTTGTTCCAAATCTTTTATAAAGTATTGGGCTTTTTGGGAAAGTGAAGACCACTTCGATTTATTCTCATCTTCAGGAAATTTATAATTTAAAAATTGGTAGGCAATATGGTTGGGGTTGTTGGCAATGATTGCTTTTTGGACTAAATCCAAGTCAAACTCCCCCACTCTTCTGACTCGGCCAGTGACGGTGGTGGTTTCAATAACATTTTTGCCAATTCTTCTGGAAAGTTCGGCCCAATCGATTTCATACTTTAGCGGTCCAGAATTTCCACCAACACGAATTTCATATGAGCGGATGACTAAATAAATATCTGTTACCCGAAGAGGTGAAATGCCTGCTTCGGAAATAAATGCAGCGGCAGTAGTGTCTCGGGAAGTCGTGTAGGGATGCTGTCCATGAAGAAGCGATAAACCATAGCCTTGAGTGCCTTCAACCAGAATATTTTTACCCCGGTCAAGACCATTGTTTAATATATGAGAAACATCAGTAATTTGAAAATCAGTAAGTTCGGTTCTGGCAAACTTAAAATTAGGATTCCTGGATGCTCGATCGGCAGCAGCAGCACCGCAGCCTTTGCTGGTACTGCCGATTCTTTCGGTGTAACCATCATTTATTTCCTGCTGAATATGGCGTGGTTCAATAATGCCAGCGTTTCGATCGATAAATAAACGATCTTTGGTTTGAGTTAATTCAACTTCGGGACGCAAAACGTCGGGATTAATGTAGGCGCCAGCACCAATACACAATGTACAATCGCGGTTTAAAAAAGTAGCGGGAATTTGTTGAAGTTTATAGACGGTGTCACCATCATAAACACAGGCGCCAGAATTGGGAGAACCAGTTCGAACAGCAATATCAATTTCAGGTGCTAGATAGGAAACAACTTTGCCTTTGGCCTCAGAACCATATTGGCCGCCAACAACAACACTGCATTTCCCCTGTTCTTTCATTAAACGGATTATATCGCAGTTTTGATTATTCAGATCCTGGACAAATATCGTTTAAATCTCCAACGCAGACTTGATGACAAGCAATCCGATTTTTAAAATCGGGAACTTTATAACAATACAATTTATATTCTTTGCCTTGGCAAAAATGACAATCTTGATGAACTAAATTAATTTGGTTTTCGTAAACATTTGAATAAGAAGCAATTTTATAAAAGAGCGTGTATCTGTCGCCTGAGGTGATGGCAGCAATAACAAAAGTCACATATAAGACCAATGCAATTAGAGTAATAATTCTAACCATGATTAATGGTAGCACTTTTTGGAAATGTGGACCTAGGCAGACTCGGACTGCCAACGACTCAGTGCGACTGAGCTGTTTTACCATTAGACTATAGGCCCGGACTTAAATTATTTTATCAATTTCAGTTAAGACTTTTTGTGAAGTTTCGGTGATTATTTTTTGTTCGTCGGAGCTAAAAGGTTTTAAAACATAATCCTCTACTGGGATATTATTGATGGGTTTGCCAACCCCAACCCGAATTCGATTAAAGGCTTGAGTGCCCAAGTGTTCGATGGTTGATTTGATGCCATTGTGTCCGGCTGGTCCTCGGTCAAATTGAATTTTGTAGTCCCCTACTCCTAAATCGAGTTCGTCGTGAACCACATAAATATCCTGATACATGATCTTAAAATAATCAGCAATTTTTTTGATGGCAATGCCGGAATTATTCATGTATTCATTGGTAATTCCAATCAAAATTTTATCGCCACTCCCCTGCCCCATTTCGGCAATTTGAGCTGAAAGTTTTGGATAATTTTTTAGAGATAATTTTTTGTCGGCAATTAATTTTAAAATTATATTCTGACCCAAATTGTGACGAGTGTTTTTGTATTTGGCATCAGGATTCCCCAGTCCGATTATTAGTTTCATGGCTTATTTTACAACAAATTGATTTTAGAAACGGTGGTATACTTTTGGAGTTTTAAATAATAGCGTTTAAAACAGTAAAAGGTTGGTGAACATTAAAAAAGGAGATGTTTGTTGTGAAGGTTAGTTTTGGACATTGGCTTCCAAGACAAAAAGTTGTGGCACGGGCAATTTTCTGGTTGGTAATGGCCTTTCAAAGTTTTATGGCAGCATGCGTATGGGCTAATGGAGATGAAAAAACGGTCGTAAAACTATTTGCAGTTTTAATTTTGTTATTTAGCGTAGAAGTGTATGCGTTTTTGAGACTTTATAAAATCAGCATCGAATTCGTTTTTAATGGCAAAAAAACTGACTAACTTGTATGACAAATCACTTCCCTATTTGGAGGGTGAAAATAATTTAAACATTTTGTTTTCTTTATTTTCCTACCCTCCTTTTTTTATGGAATTTTTTTAAATTTATTGATCTATTTTTAGTCATAAAATATACATTATATATATAAAGATACAGATTGATATATAACTTTCACCTAAGGATAGGAATAATAAAATTTTACTTGGTTATTAGCAGTCAAAATTTTGACTGCTAACATGTAAATGCTGGAAAATATCGCCAAAATAATAAAAAAATTGGTATACTATATTAATGTTAAATAAATTACTAATTAATATTGGGTTAGTAATGGCATCTTTTTTGTTTGCAATTGTGGCGGTAGTCTTGGAAAGAAGTGTTAGTGCCGGTGATTTTGAAACTTTTGTAGCGGTGTTTTTTATTCTGATTTCAATTACATTGCTGCCTTTGGCCTCGTATAGATTTAGCCAAATAATGGTAATGAAAATTAAGAATAAATTTTTAAGGTGGATACTGTTATTCTTCTTGACCTTGACACTACTTTATTTTTTTTGGGTGATGTTTTTGAATGTCAGAAATTTAATCGATTTTTTGACAGGACACAATAATGTGCCAGTGGTTAATCTTTGATTAAATTGGCAAAATCTTTCTCGGAAATAATTCTCACTCCTAATTTTTTAGCCGTTACAAATTTGGAGGAGCTGGATTCGGTTTCATTGGTAATCAAATAGGAGGTGTTGGAGCTGACGGCGGAAACAGTTTTGCCACCTAAAGATTCAATATCTTTTTCAATGTCTTTTCGGGGTCGAGTTAGAGTTCCAGTTATAGCAAAGGTTTGGCCATTTAGTTTATTTAGAGTGGTGGTTTTTTTGATTTCGACTTGAGACAGAATCGATTCGATAAAATCTTTGCGGGCTTGGATGCCTTCATAGATTTTTTTGGCAAGAGTAATTTGAAATCCTGGCAATCTTTCGAGCTCTTCAACAGTGATATTCAAAATTTTTTCAGGAGTATTAAAACCTGCACTTATCAACTGCTGGATTCTTTGAGAACTAAAATTAGGAATAATAGAAGCATCAAGAATCTGCCTTAAAGTTAGTTCTTTTTTATTTTGAATTTCCCGGACAATGTTGGCGCCAGATTTTTTGCCAAGGCCAGCTAGATTTTCAAAATCGGCAACTGTAAGTTTATAAAAATCGCCTGGCAGACGGACATGGTTGGCGTTGTATAGTTTTTCAATGGTTTTGTCGGAAATGCCTTTGATTTCCAAAGTGTCACAAAATAATTTTAAGGAACCAAGAACTTGGGCTAGACAATTTTTAGTGTTGGGGCAGCGCAAGAATTTTGAATCGACAACTAATTGGGTGCCGCAAGATGGACAATGTGTTGGAGCAGAGGCGTGACCAGGAGTAACTTTATTGACAACCTTATCGATATGAGGGATGACATCTCCCCTTCTGGATATTTCCACAATGTCATCAATATTAATATCCTTTTCTTTAATTAAATCGTAATTAGCCAACGAAGCAAACGTGATGACAGCACCAGAAATTTCGATGGGATCAACTTTAGCAACCGGAGTCAACATTCCCAATGGTCCGACCTGCCAGTTAATAGAAATAATTCTGGTCTCGCTGGTACGGGCAGGAAATTTGTAGGCCAGCTGGCCTTTGGGCCGATTGTTTTTGACACCTAATTCATGCTGAATTTGAAGATCGTTAATTTTTATAACCAGTCCATCAATTTCAAATGGATATTCATTTCGAGTGGAAGTTAAATAATCTTGATAAATCGATTCGATTTGATCAAACTTGGGACAACAAATAGTGTCAACAGTTGTGAATCCGTGTTTACTAAGGAATTCTATTTTTTGAGATTCGGTAGAAAAAAAATTCGGGTTTTCGTTTGAATAAGCATCCACAGCATAAAGACTGCAATATTCAGAATATTTACTGTCGAGACGCTGGGAAATGCCAGAGGCGGCATTGCGGGAATTGGAATAAACTTCGGAAGAAAGTTGATTTAATTTTTCGAAATCTTTTGATAACATGACTATTTCGCAGCGTACTGAGCCAGTAAATTGATCCTTAAATTCGGGAACAAAATTTTTCATTTTAACGACATTTTGAGTGATGACGTCGCCAACTTTACCATCGCCGCGAGTTATGGCATCAAGTAATTTCCCCTCTTTATATTCAATTTCCAATGAAATGCCATCGCACTTTGGCTGGACAACAAACGAGGCGTCTTTGGGGATTTTTTTTAATTCAAAATAATGGATTAAATCTTCAAAAATATTGACCTTGTTTAAGGAACCCATGGGCATGGAGTGGTGTTTTTTATCAAAACCAGTGTCAAAATTTTTATGGCCGGCTTTGGTAAAGATGCGATGATGAGGAATTTTTTTACGAAGAATTTCTTCCAATGTGTCGTAGGTATGATCATCCATAATCGGCTTACTGTCGACGTAATAAGCTTTTTTAGCTTCCATTAAAATTTCGCCAAGTTCTTCGGGGGTAATTTTTTGAAGATCAAGATTCTCGAGAGTGATCATAAAGACATTATAACTTTTTAATACCAAGATACGACTTAGACATTTACCAGACAGTAGTAGGCGCCTTTGGTGGAGCCGCGTTTTTCAATTGCACCAGTATCGACAAGTTTTTTGAGATCGCGCCAAATGGTGTCGTCAGAAACCATTGGTAAGAGTTGTTGAGCATCAGGCATTCTTAAACCGCCGAATTGCTGCATGTATTCAACTAATTTAATTTGTCTTTCGGTTAGGTGAATTTGTTTGCCGCCAAGTTTTTGTTTGAGTTTAATATCACGGGAAAGAGAACGAACTTTTTCCTTAATACGGGTTAATTCTATAGTTAAGGCTTCAGTAAAATATTCAATCCACAAAGTCATATCGCGCTTAAAAATATTGGAAGAAAGCTGGTGGGTTGATTGCAAAGTATTGTAGTAAGTTTCGGCATTGCGGTCAAAATATTCTTCAAGAGAAAATAAACGGCGGATATCGTAGCCTTCGACATAGAGAGGCAACATGGCAAAAGCACGGCTGACACGGCCATTACCTTCGATAAATGGATGAATAGCGACTAAAACATATTGGGCAATTGCCGAGCGGATGGCTGGATGAATTTCCCGGGATTCAGGATTATTGAGCCAATCAATAAAGTCGGCAACAAGATATGGGACTTCGATGGCTGGCGGCGGCCGGTGAGCAATTTCACCAGTGCGGGTGTTTTTTAAGACGACTTGCTGATGACGATATTTGCCAATTTCCGATTCGGCAATAATTTTTGTGGTGGTTAATTCGTGGATACGTTTTATGATTGTTTCGCTGTAAAAAAATGGTCTTTGGCTGTCTCCAGCGGGAATTAGTTTTTCTTCAGGGAGAGGCATGTTGGCATCGTATAAGCTCCAAAGTTCCTCGAGATATGAAACAACGTTTCGGTAGTTGATAACTTCTTGAATATCGCGTTCGGTGGCGGTGATCTGGTGGCCTTCGACAAGTTTGGCAACTTCCTGGAAAGTTAGGTCGTTTCCCTCGATTCTGGTTCCATAATGAACTGTGCGGACGATAGCTTCTTGCTGGAATTGTTTTTCGTAGGCTGGAATAAGCGGGGCTTCATCAATAACAGCTTTAGCGGCTTCAATAGCGCTGATGTTTTTGAGTATTTTGTTATTGATGGTAAAGATGGGGTAAAACATCTTAACCATTATAACACTTTTTTCAGAGTCAATAAGGGAAAAGTGCGGTTAAAAGTTATTTCAAAAAAGTTAAATTTGTTCTGAAGCTTGTTTAAGAGTATTAATGTCAATTTTATTCATTTGCAACATAGCTTCCGTGGCCTTGGGGTTTTTGACTAGATCAGATAAATTTGAATGTTTATATAGACTAGACTAGAAATCTGCGAAAGAATTGAGTAATAAAAGTGTAAAATGTTTAAGCTAAGAAAAGATAATCTAGAGCTGACTTGGGATCGACATTAGCATGAACCATTTGGATGGATTTGATTATTTTTTCAATGAATTTAGCGGTTTTAGGATTAGGATTTTTGACTAATTCTTCTTGATATAGCTGGAGTTGAGTTTCCAATAACGGCAAGACATCGTCTTTATTTTTACTTAAAGTTTCGGCAGTGAGTAAATCTTTAGCCAGATTGCCAGTAATATGAAGCAATTTTTGATTTGATGATTTTTTAGGTGAAGATAACTTAATGGTGTGGCAGCGGGATATAATCGTTGGCAGAATAGCTGACGGTTTATTGGTGGTTAAAATAATAAAATTATTGCTTCCGGGTTCTTCTAATGTCTTTAGCAGTGCATTTTGAGCTTCTTGGTTTAGGTTGTGGCAATCAAAAATAATGACGATTTTATTTTGATGATTAAAGGCTTTTTGAGACAGGAATTTTTTAATAGTTCTGATGACTTCAATTCCCCACCCAGATTCTTCATTTATCAGAAAAATATCGGGGTTGTTTGAATTAAATTTATGACCTAAAGATTCGGTAATTTCTGTAATTTTTTTATGAACAGTTTCGGGGTTGGTGGAGATGATTAAAGTTGACGGAAAAATATCCATACTGTTGTTTTGATTCCTAAAAAAATGTAGTATCTAATTATGACTGATGTTAGTCCAAAAATATATAAGAGCCTCAAGGATGTATTGCTGGACAAAAACTTAATTACTCAAGACCAACTGAACGAGATTAATTTAAGACAATTAAAATCTGGTGAGACAGAAGAAGAAATTATCAAATCATTAAGATTGGTTGATGAAACAAATTTTGTTAAATGCAAAGCAGATTTTTTGAGAGTGCCTTTTGTGGATTTGGAAACAATCGGGTTTTCTCCGGAAGCTTTAACTTTGGTGCCGGAAAGTGTGGCCCAAAAATATTTGATAGTCCCCTACCGTTTGGATCCTAAGACCAAGTCTTTGTTTGTGACAATGGTTAATCCTTTGGATTTGGAGACCATTGAATTTTTGGAAAAGAAAACAAATTTAAAAATAAACGCTTCGATTTCGACTGAAAAACAAATCTCTTCTTTTATTAGAGAAAAATATATCCGAGAAAAAAATATTACATCAGAAGTCACCAAGGCTTTGGATGAGAGAAAAGACGAAGAAAAGGAACTGGTGGAAAATCGGGAAAAAGTGGCGGCCGAAGCTCCAGTTGCCAAAATCGTTTCCACAATTTTGGAATATGCGGTCAAATCAAGAGCTTCCGATGTCCACATTGAACCCCAGGAGGACAATGTCAGAATCAGATATAGAATTGACGGTATTTTGCAGGAAAAATATATTTTGCCACGAAATGTTCACGAAGCCGTGGTTTCGAGAATTAAGATTTTGTCTAGTTTAAAAATCGACGAAAAAAGAGTACCTCAAGACGGACGCTTTTTCTTTTCAGCGGATGGGAACGATGTTGATTTGCGGGTATCCACTCTGCCAACTACATATGGCGAAAAGGTGGTTATGCGTTTGCTTCAAAAAGCCCACAAAGTGCCAACTTTGCAAGAGTTGGGTTTAAGAGGATTGGCTTTGAAAAATTTAATGAACGCTATCCAACGACCTCACGGAATTATTATCGTCTGCGGACCTACAGGTTCAGGTAAAACCACTACTTTATATTCAGTTTTGGATATTGTGTCGACGTCAAAAGTGAATGTGGTAACTATTGAAGATCCAGTCGAATATCAAATGAAAGGTGTCAATCAAGTTCAGGTTAACGTTCAAGCTGGTTTAACATTCGCCTCAGCACTTCGTTCATTCTTGCGTCAAGATCCTAACATAATCATGGTCGGAGAAATCCGGGACCAAGAGACTGCAGATTTGGCTGTTAACGCTGCTTTAACCGGTCATTTAGTTTTTTCCACTCTACACACTAATGATGCTTCAGGTGTGCCTCCACGACTTTTGGATATGGGAGTGGAACCATTTTTATTAGTATCATCTCTTAACTGTGTGGTTGGTCAGCGTGTATTACGAAAAGTTTGTCCAGAGTGTGTTGGCCAAACTGATATTACTCCAGATAATGAAAAGGAATTAAGGGAAACTTTAGGAGCAATTTACGATACTGTTAATGATAAATATGTTAAAGATGGCAAAAAAATGATGCTGCCTAAAATTGTAGGCTGCGAAAAATGTAATCACACTGGGTATTTGGGAAGAATCGCTATTTACGAAGTCATGCCGATAACTGAAAAAATTGGAAAACTGGTAGTAGAAAAAGCTTCGGATAAAACAATTCAAAAACTAGCTATGGAAGAAGGAATGCTGACAATGAAACAAGACGGCTACGTTAAGGTGCTTGAAGGAATTACTACTTTAGAAGAAGTTATAAGAGTGGCACAATATTAATATGCATACAAAAATACTTGAATTATTAGGAATAGCAGTAGCAAACAAAGCTTCTGATATTCATTTGTTATCAGGGGTAATTCCAAAATTAAGAGTTAACGGTGAGTTGAGAGAAGTGACTAGTTTTGCAGGTTTGGATGCCAAGACCCTGGAAGAGATGATTTTTTCAATTTTAACCGAGGAACAGAAAGCCTTTGTTTTGAAAGAAAAAGAATTGGATTTTTCAGTTGAGTCGCCTCAGGCAAGATTTAGATGCAATATTTATTATCAAAAAGGAACGATTGCTTGCGCTTTGAGAATAATCTCTGCGGAAATCCCCTCTTTTGAAGAATTGCATTTGCCAGAATTCTTTAAAACTTTTTTGAAATTTAAACAAGGATTTATTTTAGTAACCGGTCCAACTGGACATGGTAAATCTACAACTGTCGCTTCGATTTTGAATGAAATCAATAAAACCAAAGCTGACCATATTGTTACTATTGAAGATCCAGTTGAATATTTAATTAAACCTAAGCAATCAATTATTTCTCAAAGAGAATTAGGTTTTGACACCCGCAGTTTTGATTTGGCTTTGAGATCTTGCTTAAGGCAAGATCCAAACGTGGTGTTTGTGGGTGAAATGAGAGACCTTGATTCAATTCAATCTGCCTTAACTATCGCAGAAACTGGTCATTTAGTGTTTTCGGTTTTGCACACCAATTCTGCTGCACAATCAATCGACAGAATTATTGATGTCTTCCCTACTTCGGCCAAAGATCAAATCAGAGTTCAGTTGTCATCAGTAGTAACGGCCATTATTTCTCAAAGATTAGTCCCAGCAATTGAAGGCGGAAGAATACCGGCGTTTGAAGTTTTGATGGTTACACCGGCAGTTAGAAATGTTATCCGCGAAGGAAAAACATTTATGATCGATAACATTATTCAGACCAGTGCTGATGTAGGAATGATTAGCATGGAATCATATTTGGCTAAACTTGTTCAAGAAGGCAGAGTTACTGAAGAAGTAGCGTTAAGCTATTCAACTAATCCGTTAGATTTTCAAAACAAACTGAGAAGAAGCAGGAATTTATGACAAGATTCGCATACAAAGCTAAAGATTGGAATGGAAAAACAATTAAGGGAATGTTGGATATGCATGACAAAGAAGAAGTGCTGGAGTCAATAAAAAGCAATGGACTTGTGCCTTTATCGATTGCCCAAGAAACACAAGGAATGTTGAGTGAAGTTTATCGGAATTTTGTCGGCCGGGTGGGATTGAAACAAGTTTCAAGTTTTACGAGACAATTATCAACGATGCTTAACTCAGGTCTGGCTTTAACAGATGCTTTATCTTTATTAAAAAACCAACTCGATAGAAATAATTTAATGTATGAAATTATTGATACAGCTTTAAACACTGTTCAGGGCGGCCATTCGCTTGGCGAGGCTTTGGAAAAATATAAAAATATTTTCGGAGAAGCATATATTGCTTCTATTAATGCCGGTGAAGAAGGAGGAGTTTTGGATGAAATTTTGGGGAAATTAGCCGACAATCTTGAACGGGAAAATGAGTTTTCAAGTAAAGTAAAAGGAGCCATGATTTATCCAATCATCGTTATTGTGGGTATGATTGTGGTGGTGGTGATCATGATGGTGTTTGTGGTGCCTAAATTGTTAGGACTTTATTCAGATTTTGGAACGGATTTGCCAATGGCAACAAGAGTTTTAATGGCGACTTCTAATTTCTTTCAAAAATTTTGGTTTTTATTGCCAATATTTGCTGCAGTTGCAGCTACTTTTTTAAAGATAAGTAAGCAAAATGAAGATCTTAGATTAAAAGTTGATACTTACAAATTTAAGATTCCAATTTACGGAGAGTTAACCAAGAAAAATGTCATGGCAAACACAATGAGAACATTGTCGATGCTTTTGGCAGCGGGTATTGCTTTGGTTGAGGCATTGAGAATTGTGGCCAAAGTGGCAGACAATGAACTTTATTATCAAGCGTATTTAAAAATTGCAGAAAGAGTTCAAAAAGGTTTTAGTATTGCTAATTCATTTGAAGAAACAGAAATTTTTCCACCGATTGTAAACCAAATGGTTGCCACCGGAGAAGCAACCGGCAAATTGGATGAAGTTTTAATGCGAGTATCTGATTATTTTGCTGCAGAAGCCGAGCAATCAGTTAAATCTTTAACCTCTGCAATCGAGCCTTTGATTATGATTGTTTTGGGTATTGGTGTGGCTTTTTTGGTCATCGCAGTTATGATGCCAATCTATAACTTGACATCGCAATTCTAGTAGTAAATAATGATATTAAACAATATTTAATGATTAAAAATTTACAAAAAATGAAAACAAGAAATATCGGGTTAAAGGGTTTCACTTTAGTGGAATTATTAATAGTTATCGCCTTGATCGCAATCCTATCAGTGGCTGTTTTGGCAACTATCAATCCAATCGAACAAACCAACAAAGCAAGAGACAGTAAAATGCAGAACGATGCTGCAGAAGTTTTAGGAGCACTCGAAAGATATTACGCTTCACAAAATGTTTATCCATGGAATATTATTGGTCAAACAGTCAGCTCTAGTACTACTTATGCTGCTGTCGGTACCAATCCAATGTTTGGTATTTTAGCTCCTAATGCAGCTGGTTCAACTGTACCAACTTATGCTGCCGGTCAATACGGTGAATTAGTTAATACCTCTGAATTGAAAAGTTCATTTGCCGGTAAAGCTCCATTCCAAGCAAATCCACTTCCAGAAGATAATTTCTGGCTTTTCCACAATGGTAATTCAGGATCGAACTATGTTTGTTACTTTCCAAAAGCAAATGCAGATAGAAGTTCTGCAAAAGCAGCTAATCTTAAATGTTTAGATCCAGCTATTCCAGCACTATTTGATTATGTTCCAGGTGCTGCTAGCTGCGGAATCACCCAGGTTTCTAACTGGTCATATGTTCCAAGTGCTGCTAATCCAAACTTAATCTGTGTACCTGAAGGTAAGGTTAACTAAGGTAAAATTAGTTTAGAACTCAAACCCCGCCAATCGGCGGGGTTTTTAGTTAATAAAGATTTGTTAGAATGATTTATGCTTTTACTTTTGAAAATAATGGTTTTTATTTTAGGAGCTTGTTTTGGATCGTTTGTGAATATGTGGGAATATCGTTTGGCAATAAAATACGGCCATAAAAAAAATATGGATAAAAAAGTGGCTGACGATAAGTTTAGCTATTGTGACAACTGCGGCAAACGACTTAAAATTTGGGAAAATATTCCTATAATTTCTTGGTTATATTTAGGCGGCAAAACTTCATGCTGTCATAAAAAATTGCCAATTTCCTACCCTATTGTCGAATTAGCTACAGGAGTTTTGTTTGTTGTTTATTTTAATAGTTTTTCATTTGATTTATTTGGAAATGCAAAATTATTCTTGAGTTTATTGATTGGTTTATTAATGATTGTGTTTTTAGTTTTGAGCGCTACCTTTGATTTTAAATATATGGAATTACCAGATTTTTCAACAGCAGTTTTAGTTGTAGGATCTATTGCGATTAATTATTTAAACCATAATTTGGCTTGGATTAATTTATTTGCAGCGATCGGAGCGTGTGGATTTTTATTGACTTTATATGTGGCAACAAAAGGAAAAGGTATGGGTATTGGAGATGTAAAACTAGCCGTTTTTATGGGATTTCTTTTGGGCGGTCAAAAAACTATATTGGCTTTTTATGTGGCGTTTATTGTTGGTGCGATCGTGGGAATTGGATTAATGATTTTCAAAAAAGCTAAAAAAAATTCAGTTCTTCCATTTGGTCCATATTTAATTTTGGGAACAGTAATGGCTTGGTCATGTGGAAATCTTGTGTTAAATTTAATATATAAATGGTTTTAAAAAATAAGAAATTTTTTTGGATTGGAACGAAAGGAATTACTTTAGTTGAACTGTTGGTTTGTGTTTCTATTTTGGCGATTTTAATTTTAATTTTAACTACAACATTAAATCCGATAGCCATGATGAATCGAGGTAATGATGCTAGAAGAAAAAAAGATTTAAATAAAATAAAAACCGCTTTTGAAGAATATTTGAATGATAAAGGTCATTATCCTGATGCCGCATTAGTAGATCAATTAATGCAAAGATCAAATTGCGGCTCAAATGTGATGGCTCCTTGGCTCAATACCTGGCCCTGCGATCCAATCTCCGGTGAACCATATAAAATATTAACGGATTCTCCGGAAGCTTTAAAATGGTATAAAGTTTTTACTAATCTGGAAAATAAAACAGATTCTGATGTTCCTTCGGGTTGGTATCATCTTCCTGATACTTATCATATGGGAGAGATGACTGCCTTAGATGTAAACTATGGAGTTTCAAGCACAAACGTTAATTGGTACGATCCTTTTATTGATGGAAACTGTACATATCATCCTTTAGATCACACACAAGATGTCTGCAATTTTTATCAAGACGGTTCCTGCAAAGGAGCAAGCAATAATGCATGCAGCGGTTCAAATTGTTATGCAAGCCCATCGTGCGATAAAAAATGTAAAGTGGCTTGCTGTGAAGCGGGATGCAATTAAATTTTATTGAATTAAATATAGTAAAATCAATCTAGATTATGAAAAAAGGTTTTACATTTTTGGAATTATTGATTGTGGTGGCAGTGATGTCGGTTTTAGGTTTTATTACTTATACTCAATTTGCTGAAGCAAAGGCTAAGTCTCGAGACGTATCGAGAAAATCCGATTTAAACGAAGTTTCAAAAGCAATTCAGACATATTTTGCTGATTATGGTCATTTGCCGCAAAAAGGCAATGATAGCGATCCGGATATAAATAGTTTATGGGGAAAACCATTTGTTGATGCCAGCGGTTATGTGTATATGAAACAAATGCCAAAAGAGCAATATCTGCCAGATAAACCATATTGTTATGAAGCTGATTCTAAGGCAAAAATTTTTAAATTATTTACAGATCTTGAAAGTAAAAGTGATCCTGATTGTAAGAAGGGACTTTATAGTTGCGGTGGGAAAAGTTACTGCTATACTGATATTAACTATGTTGTTATTAATTCGAAAACTTAAGAATATCAGACGTTTAAATTTGGGTTTTAGTTTAGTTGAATTATTAGTAGTTATATCAATAATCGGAGTTTTAACGGCAATTTTGATGGCTAATTTTATGGGAGCAAGAGATAGAGCTAAAGATGCACAAAGAATTGAAGACTTGAATGGAATGAAAAATGCACTAAGGCTTTATTATAATGATCATCAATCGTATCCTGTCGGAACTGGTTTTACTTCAGTGGCAAATTTTTCTGCTGCTGATCAAACAGAATTATTAAAGGTAATTCCTGGTATTGCAGGCGTTGGTTTTACTTATTATCAAACAGATAATGGTGATTCTTTTCAACTTTGTGTGGGTCTTGATGCCGGCAGCGGCAATGATGATGTAAATTCTCAAGTGAAATGCGGCAGCGGTGTAACTGGTGTTTGTGGATTAGGTATTGGCAATACGGCTGATAAGTTATATGTTGTCTGTGCTCAGTAATATGAAATTTATTTCCAAAAATAAAAATGGTTTTACATTAGTAGAACTTTTGGTGGTGATTGCTATTATTGGGATTCTGACTATTATAGTAACAGCTTCTTTTGCTTCAGCCCAGAAAAAAGCCCGTGATATAAAAAGAAAAGCAGAACTAAACGCATTAACCAAAGCTTTACAAATGTACTATGATGATAATGGAAAATTTCCGTTGGCTACTGACAAATTCACGACTTTCAACAAGACTATAAACGAAATGATTGGTGATACTAATATGAGTACAAAAGATTTTTCAAGCAATAATTATACTTATATGAAAGTGGTGCCTTTTGAAACAAAATCAGGTCAACCACCCTTTCGTTATGTGGTGAGTGCCAGCGGAAAATCGTACAATTTGTTTGCTAAGTTAGAAAACACTAATGATGCCGACTGTAAACTAAACATTAATTTAGGTGGTTATAATTATTGTTTTGGATTATCGAGTCCTAACACTACTCCAGGGACTACCCTACCATAATGAAAAAAAATAAAATAAACGGTTTTACGTTATTTGAAATGTTGGTTGTTATCTCAATTATAGCCATATTATCGGCATTAATTTCAGTATCATTTTCAGCCGCCCAAAAGAAAGCGAGAGACTCAAAAAGACTTCAAGATATGAAAGAACTTCAATCGGCAGCAGAACAATTTTATTCTTTGAACAATTTTATTTATCCTGCGGGTACTAATGCTCCAACTGACTGGACCGCAAATAGCCAAGTTGTTTTAGATATCTTCCCAAAAGATCCTAAAGGTGTTGGCTGGACAAATTATGTTTACAATATTGCAACAACCTATTGTGCATGCGCAGCTATGGAAAGTCGTTCCAATGGTAATTCAGATGGTATTTGTGCTTTTGGCAGCGGTACTGGAACAACCGGTCCTTATTATTGTGTTAAAAGCCAACAGTGAAAACAAGAAAGGGTTTTACTTTAATTGAATTAATTGTGGTCGTAACCATTATTGCAGTGTTAACAGTGGTGGCAGTGGTAAATTATGCCGGAACCAGTAAAAAGTCACGAGACAGCCGAAGAGCAGCAGACATCCAAAAAGTGGCTATTGCTTTGGAAATGTACCGCCAGCAGATTGGTGTTTATCCACCTGACACGAATTCTCTAATAACAAATAAATTTTTACAAGCTTGGCCAACTGATCCAAAGTCCGGTTGTTCTTATTATTATGTTCGAAGTGTTGGTAGTTCTTATGATTATACTTTAGATGCTCAAATGGAAGATGTGGGAGCCACTACGGGAAGTTATAGCACAAATTGTGGTGCATCTCCGACTTGTAAAACTTGCAATTATAGAGTCGTAAACCCATAATTATTCAATCGTGTTATGAAAAAAAGCTCGTTTGGATTTACTTTAATAGAGTTAATAATATCAATAACGATAATCATGTTGTTTGCCGGAATTGGTTTAGTATCCTTAAATAATTTTAATGGCAGTCAGAAAATAAATGGAACTAAAAATGAATTAATATCGTCTTTAAAACTGGCACGGAATTATGCGGCGACAATGCAGCTACCTGAAGGTGTTTCTAAGACGAATAATGTTTTAAATTATGTTCAAGTAGATATTAATGCAAACGGCCACATTGCAGCGGTTGCAATGGATGTTGGAACAAGTTATTTTAGTAAAGACGTGTCTCCTGATGGAGTAAATGTTGTTATAAACCCACCATCAGCAACAATTAAATTTGCCTCTTATAAGGGCAGTTCCATTGGTGGAGATCCCAGTGTAATGGGCGGTGCAATAGATGTTATTATTTCTTCAACTGAAGGTGTGGGTGATACAGAAGTAATCCATATAAATTCTTCAGGACTTATAAATGAAAACTAAATCAGGGCAAAGTGTAGTAGAACTAGTTTTTGCAATCGGTATTGTTGCAATTGTAATTACTGGTGTAATTATTCTTTTGGTTAATACTATAAATTCCAGGAATAGAGGTTTTGATCGAAAGAAAGCAGCTGAATTAAGTCAAATAGTGATGGAAGATTTGATCAGCCAAAAGAAAAATGATCCGGATAATTTTTGGAAACTGCAAGGCCAATATAATAAAAAGTGGTCGAGTTCTGATTTCGACAACTATATTTATTCAGTTGGTTTTACAAATATAGATGATGCATCAAGCAACTGCGGTGTCGGACTTACTGATTGCGCAAATGTAGTGGTGAAAATTGGTTGGAGCGGCGGCACTGGAGGTCAAAACCAAACTTCGACATTTCAAAGATTTTTTTCAAGGAGAAGCGATTAATGAAAAAAGGGTTTACTTTAATTGAAATAGTGGTGGTTTTGACAATGATGGCAATCATATTAGCATCAATAGTCGGAGCGTTGATGAGCACTTTCAGAGCTAATAATAAAATGTCGGTAACCAATAAAGTTACTCAAAACGGCAATTGGGCTTTGGGGGAAATAAGAAAAAATATTTTAAATGCTAAAGCAGTGGGGATGGATTGTCCAATGTCTGGAGTGGGAACATCAATGGCTTTTGTAAGTACTTTGGATGGAGATATTACAGTATTAAAATGTACTCCCCCATTCGGAAATCAAAAAGGAAAAATATCTTCCGAATCAGCAAGGGAAATAATTAATTTAACCAGTATTGATGAAGTGAATGTTTCTGATTGTTCAAATTTTGTAAGCTGCAGTCCAGGCACCTCGCCTAGTGTTCCAGGTGATGTGAGTTTTGATTTTATTATAAGTGCAGGTATTACGAGCGCCAGTAATGCGGATTACGCCCAAAAAGAATTTAATTCAAAAATAACAATTAGAAACTAATTTCACTAATAATATAGGTTTTGTGTATCTCCTAACTTAGGTAAGGTTTTTCTCGATTTGAATTAGCTTAGAATCAGCTTGAGCAACGGCTAAAGATTGGTGTGTAATTGATATGTATAAAATACTATGGGATTTAAAAAATACTTGATTTTATAGTATATAAATCGTATAATTCCATCAATATTGTCCTAGCTTATAGGATACAAATATGAAAGAAATAAAAACATATAACCCTACCTCGGAAGAAATTAAAAGTTTAGAAGAAAATTCTTCTAGTTCGAATTTTTCTGATTTTGTGCAAAATCACAAAAAAGAAATTGCTGTTGGAACTGCGCTCGTGTCTGTTTTGACAGAAGGAACAGCAGTATTTGCTTCAACAAACAGTAGCGAAAATAGAGCAAAATTGGATAGTGCTTATGTCTCGGTTAACCCAGAGTTAGATATCAGTGCCCGTTATGATAAGGCCTTGTCATCTTTGGTGGCAATGGCTTCTACTGCTAATGTGGAAAAAACTGCCAGTGTGGAAGTCAACAAAAACAATTCTAAAAACAAATTAATTGTCAGAGTTAATAAACCTTATTATTTGCTAACAAGTTCTGAGGGGACAAATTTAATCAGAAAAACTGATACATCACCAGAAATGGTTCAAGGACAGGCAATGCTGCCGCTTGAAATGGTAGGAAATATTTTAGGGGCAAAATCTGTGTTTGATAAAAAGAGTCAAATTACAACTGTTACCCGCGAAGGAAAAGTTACCAAAATAAAAAATGGCAGCAAACTGATGACAGTGACAGAGAAAGGTAAAAAAAGAACGGTAACTTTAGATTTGGCGCCTCGTTTGAATAAAAACGGTAAAGTTGAAGTGTCTTTTAAGGCAATCAGTGAAACTTTTGGAGCTAAGGTATTATTTGACAGAGAAACACAATCGGTTTTAGTCAACTATACTGATGCTGAGAGAAAAGCTTTGTTTGGCAGCGATCAAATAATTGAGGAAAATATGCCGGGAGACATGATTGATTTGGATGCTACCTATAAAGCTTTCCAATACATGATTAATGGAAGCAAGACAAATTGTTTAACCATCAATACTTACGTATTTGTAGATAAAATATCCGGTGCTAAGGTGGTGTTGTCTTCAGACGATATGGAAGCTGCTGATGAAAAGATTGGTCAGGAACAAAAAAATATAATGACGATTGAAGAATTGCAACAAGCCTATTTGGAACAAAGCCCAATCGGTCAAGTCAGAAAAAATCTGAAAAAAGATGATTTTGTTTATGTAAACAATGGGACTAGTTATGTTTTCAGCGGTGATAAGGTCAGAATTTTGAATGGAACTAAAAATAATGTAGTGGAAACTGCAGGAATAATCCCCTCTCAATATGCCGGATGCAAAATTAAATGGTCTGAAAAAGACGGAAGTAAAGGCACTTTTTTAGTTG
>WARW01000017.1 GCA_013387215.1 Patescibacteria group bacterium | reverse complement strand
CCAAATGATATCGGAGCGAAAATTAATGTGGGAAATGGCTGGGTTGATGCCCCAAATTATAACCCTCCGTATCATATCTATGCTGATTGTTGTGGTGATATGGGTGTAAATTTTGTAGATATCGACAGAAATGGTTACAAAGATATTATTTATAATAGAGTTTTAAGCGATGGTACAATACAAAATGGAGTTTATCTAAATAATGGAAATGGTTGGATAAGGTCTTATAATTGCGCGTACAATTCTCCAATTCCTATTGCTAAAGATGGAACAATAAGCCAAGGTGTTAAGTTTGTCGACATCAACGGTGATGGATATGAAGATATTATAAAAGGGTATAAAGATAACGATGGCGTTAAAACAGGTTTTTTCTTAAACACAGATAGAATGTTCTACATAAGGAATATGAAAAGCAAAATAGCTCCTATCTATTATGATAAAAAAGTGAATATTTTAAATGATTCACTATTAATACAACAAACAGATAATTATAATGATATTAGTATAATATGTTATCCTAATCCTTTCATTAATGAAGTAAATATTCAATATACACTATATGATAATAAAGAAGATGATTTAAGAATTTCACTATACTCAATAACAGGTATCCTGATCAAAGAATTAATTCATAAAAATAAAATTAAAAGTAATACTGGTAATTTAATTTTTAATTTAGAAGGAATCGCAAAAGGAATATATTTTCTTAAAATATCAACAGGTAGATCTAATAAATGCATTAAAATAATAAAACAATAGTCGGTATTTTGTATGGAATTAAATAATCAAAAATCTAAAAACAATATGAAGATAAATTGGAGGTATCAAAACATTTTCTTGTGAATTTTAAAACCATTTTTATGCAAGGCATTTTCAATACGTTGATTGCTTTCTTTTTTGGCATTATCAGGTAGTCCTACCAAAAAGAACGCAATGTTAATATCTATAATTACTTCTAAAGTTATTGGTATAGAATTTATTCCAACGATAGTGCTACCATAGGTTTTTACTATTATGAACAGTGAAAAGTATTTTCTGAAAGACAATCAATTTCTATGTTTTTTAACAAGAATTTCAATGATTTGAAACCTATCTTTCTCGGCATGTGAAAAAATAAACGGGGGAATAAATGCTGAATTTAAAATCCCTTGTCATCGATTTGATAATTCACCTACACCCTATACCCTCTGATTCTTTTAACTTCAGTTTCCTTATTTTCCGTTAAAGAATCCAAGAATTCTGTTAGTTGATTTAGGGTAAAGAAATAGATTTTAGCATGGCTTTTAATTTCGTCATCTGTTTTCTCCTTTATCTTACCCAAATGCTTTTCATCTTTTGAAATAATGCAGATTGTGGAATAACCGGCATTTACACATTTATTGATATTTTTGACTTCATATTCTACCGAATTTGAAACCGCAATCTCACAGGCAATTTGATTAGAATCTTTTAGTAAGGAAACATCTATTCTGCCATTTTCAACAACTTCCTCAAGGTTAGCTTTAAAGCCTCGTTGTTCAGCTATCTTCTTAATATATGTCTGTAAATAACGATGTTCTCGGTTTTCTTCTTTCTCCTGAAATTTTTCCAGATACTCGATACTTCTTTCTTTAATGTCTGATTTTGCTTCTTGAATTTCAACTTTCTTTTGTTGGACTTCTTCTTTTATAACCTCTGTATGTTCTGTCGGACCAGAGAAAGAGCTATATAGATTCGCTTCAATTTCTGAGACCTTCTTAGAGTATTTCACTCTAGAATTTTTAATTATAAGACTTGCGTTCTCATTTTCCGCTATTTGCTTAAGTGGTAAGGTTCTTAAGGTAAAATCATCGGTATTTTTGCCAACCCTCACTACCGCTTCACCGATATTTAAATTCTGTAGATCGTTACTATCAAAGAATGAAAATCCGGATTCTAATTTCTTTGCGTCTGCATCGCCCAATCTAAAACAAATACGAATGTTGGCATTTGATAGAATGGAATTACCAATATTGGTATCTTTAATCTGGTTTAGCTCCTGATGGGCCAAAATTAAGCCGAGACTGTATTTTCTGGCTCCGGACAGTATTCCATTAATTGAAGGGGTAATGAAGTTCTGAAACTCGTCCAGGTAGATATAATAGGGGTGACGACTTTCTTTGGATAATGATTGCCTGGCTTGGGCAACCTGGTATATTTTAGATAATATTAGAGTCCCTAAGAGGTAACTGTTTTCTTCACCAATTAACCCTTGCGACAGTTTGACAAGTAATATCTTTCTCTCATTGACGGCCTCATTGAAATCTAATCCTTCCTTTTGAGATAAAATAAAGCGAATTATTCTAGGCCTTAAAAAAGTATCAAGCCTGGTAAGAAGGGGACTGAGTGTAACTTTCTTAATTAAAGAAAATTCGTTATTCCAATAATATTGAATACTTGGATCATTAACGGTTTTTAAAAATTCTTTCCTAAACTGAATATCAAGCAAGAACCGCTTAAGATCAATTAGGGTACCGCCAATACTCGAATAGAGAAATGTATTGATTGCATTTGAGAGTACAGAGGTCATTTGATCGCCCCAGGAAGTAGAATGTCTTCTAAATGCTTCGGTTAAATCCGACGATAGGACTATCTTTTCAACTTCACTTTTGGCTGAAAGAAGGTTGAAACCAAATGAATATTCACCATCTGACGGGTCTATTAATATCACATCTTGTAATCTGTTTTCAGGTATATGTGGAATTAACTCATCAATAGTATCCCCATGAGGGTCAAATATTACGCAACCATTTCCTTTCTCTATATCTTCAAGAAAGAGGTTAGAAATAAAGGTGGATTTGCCTGTTCCGGTAGCCCCTATTATATGGCAATGTCTTAACCTCTGACTATCATTTAAGGTAACGTCCACCTCTCTTCCCAAATGACTATTGATTCCAATATGATAATCATTGTTAGTTATTGAAAGCGGAACAGCCTTTGTTTTAAACCCGCTACCAATATATTTTGGAGAATTTGGGAAACGAATAAATGATAACAGTTCTTTACTGTTCATAATCATTCCAAACCTATTGCTAGCCCTGTTCTTTAGATTACTTAAATGTGAATTATATTTATATCCAGAATTGCTTAGTGGAATTAGGGTGTTAAATGGGGACTTGGAAGCAAGTTTGATATTTAGGATTATATCATTTGCAAGTCTCTCCGCGTTGTTTGAGCCATCAGACTGAACCACCAGTCTAACAACGACTGCAAATAAAGGAGAGGAAACTTTTTCTTTGGCACAGATAAGCATTTCAGGAGAGTCTGGGAAGAAACTATTCGCACCATAACTGACAGAATTTAGAATACTATTAGCCCATGGCTTTTTGACTCCTTTGAAAAGTATCTGTAGCATAGCAACTTCACTTCTTCTTAGGTGCTCAAATGAAGCCAAAATACTCGTTAATGAATCAAGAGACGTATTAATGGGTCTCATGAATTCATCATCATAGCCAATGTCTACTATCAGAATGTCTTCGTCATCATCAAATGGTAAGCGTTTTAAATTGGTGTCAGAAATAATAGCAGTAGGGAAATAAGCATAAAGAAGATGGAGTATTCTTTTGTGGTCTTCCGTATTGCAGACAATCTGAATTTCAAGCGAATCATATTTGCCAATTATTTCAAATGATATTTGACCGTCACTATCAGATAACATATTTAAGAACTCGAGAGCTGTTCCACTATCAAAGTCTTGTACTTTATAAAATTGTATTTTAATTTGTACGGGGAACAAATCGAATTCATATACTTTGGGAGGTATTTCTTCTTCAATTTCTTCCTCAACTTCTGTCTTAGCTTTTGGAAATAGCCTTTCGAAAAAGGTTGGAATCCTGCCGTCATCAACATACTCCTTATAATCGTATGAATGATAAAAAGGGTGATATGATGGCTCTAAATGGACGGGGTAGGGGAATAACGCATAACCTCGGCCCTTTTGTTCCCAGTTATAAAAGTTCTCGACAGCTTTCTCGGAATTCATTACCGATCAAATATGTTCTTCAAAATTGGTTTCCTTTCGTCCTCGGTTAATCTAATGCCAGTGTCTTTTGTAATTTCATCAATTACTTTTAAGACTGATTGTTGAGCATAAGTCATGAACGCACTGGCTGAATCAATTCTATAATAAGTAACTGGAAATAATGCTAACCTAATCCACTCACCAATGAAAGGAATCTTCCTAATTATCTCTTCAATTGATGAAGTTTCGTATATCAGCCACCAAGACACAAAACAACCATCTCCAAAAGGGGCGAAACATAAATCGTAATAGAATTCTGTCCAGAAAACTCTTAAATACAACCTGTTTCTTGCAAATATGGTACTTGTACTAAGTGATACTTCCTCAAAGGATATATTTTTGATTTCATGGCTTTGCATTTCAGTTTTAACAAGTTGATAAAACTCTTTCGTTGAGAATTTAAAATTTGGTAATAATTGTGCCCAATGTGAGTGCACATCATCCTTTTTGTGTCTTATTATTGCAACAATTACTAGAATGATGAATAAGCAGACAATTACTGTGACTAACATATTGAAATGATTTAGGTTACTAATTGATGATAAAAATAATAAATATTCAAAAAGCAAATCTCCAAAAAGTAATTTTTTATTAGGACTTACAATAAAAAACCTTCCAATTAAGGAAGGTTTAAAGATTTTAGATGTCGTCAATAATTGAATTATGGCTTTCACTAGTCAATATTATATGATCTAAAAGAGTTATATCACATATACTGCATACTTCTTTGATTCTTTTGGTAAGTAAGATATCGTTGTCCGAAGCTTTTAGATTTCCACTAGGGTGATTATGACAAAGAATCACCCCTGAAGCATTAGTTTTTGCTGCTAACTGGACAATTTCTTTAACATTAACACTTGTGCCATTGGTTGCGCCCATACCAATTTTAGAAACGCCAAGAATGTTGTTATTTCTTGTAAGCAATGCAACCAAAAAGAACTCCTTTAAATCAATTTTTTCTTCTGTTATTAATTCCCGAAATAATTCAACCGCTTCTTCACAGCCTTTAATATTTTTCATGGAAGTAATTGCCGGTCTTTTGTACACTACATCCACTTCGTAAATTTCATTAAGCTTCCCCATGACTTTAGATTTTTTAAGGTTCAATAGAATCTTAATCTTTGTGCATATTGAATTGTAGAAGTGTTTAATTGTCATTCTAGCCATTTGATGGTTTTCCCACTAAATGGATAGCAGGGAGTTCCATCAATCATTAATTTTAAATATATCTCATAATTTGGAAGGTTGACGATGTCGACAATGTCAAAAACAGGATAATATTCTTTTGAAAAGTAGGCTGCATCTGAAACACCCAAACGAAATGATATCATTGTTCCAACGTTACCTAGTACTGCATCTCTGATTTCGTCACTTAGTTGAGCTAAATATTGATGAGCCATGATTAATGCCAATTTGAATTTTCTTAATTCTGATAACATATTTACTAATGAAGGGGTAGTATAATTCTGGAATTCATCTAAATACACAAAGAAAGGCACTCTATTTTCTTCATGTATGTCTATTCTTGTGAAAGCTGAGAATGATAATGAGTTTAAGATTAAGGAACCAAGTATACTAGAGACATTTTCGCCTAAGGCTCCTTTTGATAAATTGATAAGCAATATTTTTCTTGAATCCATAATGTCTCTAAATGAAATCTCATTAGTGTTTTCAATGAGAAGTCTCCTAATAGCAGGGTAGATAAGGAAAGCACCGACCTTATTGTAAATAGGGAGAAGATCTCCTTTGGAATAATGTTTAAACTCATTTTGCCAGAATCTTTTAATGTCGTCATTAACAACATGTTTGATGCATTCATTTCTATAGCCTTCATTGTCAAGCAATCTTATAACATCTGAAATATTGGCTTCATCCTGGTCTAAAAGAGTTAGCAGTATGTATCTTAAAATGTGTTCAAGTTTTAAACCCCAAGCCGATTTCCATAACTTCTCAAAGACATCTAATATTCCAGACGCTATCAATGGCCGTTTTTCATATGGAACCTTAATAAAGGGATTGAACTTGAAATTGTGTTCAGGGTTGGTAATGTCAAGATATATAACATCTTCCTTTCTGGATTTTGGGATATTGTTATAGACCTTATTTATCAAATCTCCGTGAATATCAAACACACAAAATCCTCTTCCATATTCAATATCCTGTAGAATTTGAGTTTGAAGCAGGTTAGTTTTCCCGGTTCCTGTTTTACCAATGATATAGGTATGTAAAAGTCTGTCTTCTTGTTTGATGCCAAAAAGAACCCGTTTACTGTAATAGTTAGTTTCTGCGAAGTAGGTTATTTTGTCTTTTGAATAATCCACTTTGCTATTATATTCATAATAAGCGTAGTAAATAGTATAGTGAATTTGCTTTGGTGTGTCTCAAATAATACGTAGGAGTAATTGATTTTTACTTAAGAGAGTTTAAATATTAGAATCTAAAAATTGAAATGCTATCACAGGTACTTTAAATATTTTACCAATGTCATTTTCAATTATTGCAACAGTTCGTGATTTCCATCCACCATCCCCACCAGTTAAAAATGGGTCATCTGCAAATAAATGAAAGAAGCCATGAAATCCATTAATGTTATTTAATTCGAAATCTTTATGATTAAATACAATGACTGGTCTTAAATAGCTTTCTGAATTAGAATCAAGAATATAAGTATAATTTAAAGATTCTAATATTTGATTATTTGGCCATTTCCAGTCATTAAATCTATGTTGTAGTTCTTTAAAGGCTTTATTTGGTATTCTTATTCCATGAGAGCGATCATGTGCTGTACCACTTATTTTGTTTATCGCTAGAATTTCTTTCTCTTTATCATATAAATGTATATGAATTTCACCCGTCGGATTATGGGGTTGGTGAATATCATAAAAATATGAACCGGTTAAATGTCGTCCTTTTCCTTTAAGTTCAATAAGCAATTGTTTTTCCGGTTCTTCTTCAAGATACGATAATTTAAATATAAAACCTTCGAGCTCAAAAATTTCCTCTTTCATGTTGTTACTGTTTTAAAATTGTATTAGTTAAAAGTTAGTGCCAATAAATTATCAATTTAACCTTAATTTTAATTGCCACCATGTTGCCAACATAATCCATTTGGACTTTTGGTCATTCTCTTACACCGTTTTCCGGCTTTAGTTGTTGCTGAACATTGGACTGAGACAGTTCCTGGGATATATTGATTCTTTTTATTAGTAGTCACTTGAGATTTTACAACCTTTTTGGTGGTAACGGTAATTGGAGGACTACATACTTTGCAAGGGGTATATCCTTCTGCAATTGCCTTTGATAAACTAATCGCATTAGAACTTCTACTTAGATATCTGCAATATTCTCTGTGGTATTTTGATCCAGTATTGGTAATATATACCGTTTGAGCGCTAACACTAGTAAGTAGGAATAAGAAGATGATTGATAAGAACGAAATTTGCTTTTTCATATTTTTAAATAATTAGTAAGGTTATAAAAAACTGAATTTCAGTGTATAGACAAAAATATTCCATAAAGATAAAATAATAATTTGCAGAAAGCAAATTTTCGTAATACCTAAATTCAAATTATTGCCCAAAAGGCAAAATATTTATTCTAGAAAGCAACTGCCAGTTAAATGATAATAAGTAAAAATCATTAATCGGCGTGCCAGTTGCCAAAGAAAGTCCGCAGGGCAGCGGCATTCTGAATGAATAAATTTGATATTTACAAAGTTGTCACTCAAAAGATCATTGATCAACTTGAGAAAGGAGTTATACCGTGGCAAATACCGTGGAGAACTTCAAATGGAATGCCTCGCAATCTAATAACCCAACGTCCCTACAAGGGAATTAACTTCTGGTTGTTGCTTTGTAATAAAGACCCACTACCTTTCTATATTACATTTGAGCAGGCTAAGTCTTTGGGCGGCAAAATTAAAAAAGGTGAAAAATCTACTTTGGTTGTCTTTTGGAAAATGTTAAAGTCAAAAGAAAAACCAGATGAAGAAAAATTGGTGCCTTTTTTAAGGTATTATAATGTTTTCAATATCTCCCAAGTTGAAGGTATTGATCCAAGTAAAATTCCAATGACTGATGCCTTTGATCATGATTTTAATCCTCTTGAAAAAGCCGAATCCGTTATCCGTAATTGGCCTGATTGTCCTAAGATAGAGTCGGGGAGTGACTCTGCTTATTACCAACCTAACCGAGATACGGTATCTATTCCAAGTCCAAGAGTATTTTTTGACGATCAGCAGTATTATTCCACACTATTTCATGAATTGGTTCATAGTACTGGTCATCTTAAACGACTCGGTCGACACCAAAAAATTAAAGATCATAAATTTGGGTCTAGGGATTATAGTCAAGAAGAATTAGTCGCCGAAATGGGAGCCGCTTACCTTTGTGGGTTAGTGAACATTCAACAAAAAACTTTTGAGAATAATGTGGCTTACATTAAAAGTTGGATTAGAACATTTAAGAATGATACTAAAGTACTTCTAAATGCAGCTGCTCAAGCGCAGAGAGCCGTTGACTATATCCTCAGAATCCAAAGTGAACCAACCACTGACTATTAAAACGCAAGTAACTAAAAGAGACTCGAAAATGGGTCTCTTTTGAATTGAATATGTGCCTAACAATCAATCTTTAATTTTACTTTTGTGCATACTTAAAAATTAAATTAATGTTTTTTGGTCTTAACAATGAGCGGGAGAGGATTAGACCAGCTAAGGGGTTAACTGCATTGTGTGAATTGTGCAGCGAAGAACTAGTTCCAGTCTGTGGTGATATTAACATCCATCATTGGAGACATAGAAAGATTACAGATTGTGATCCTTGGAATGAAAATGAAACTGATTGGCACAGAAACTGGAAGCGTCAATTCCCTAATGATTGGTTGGAAGTAGTTATAAAAAAGAATTTTAGCATTCATCGGGCTGATATTAAAACAAAGGCAGGATTGGTTGTAGAATTACAAAATTCATCAATCTCACAAAGTGATATTCTGGATAGAGAATTGTTTTACGGAAATATGATTTGGTTAATAAATGCCAAAAACTTTATACAAAACTTTAAAATAAGGAGCATTGTCTCACAGGAATTAAGAGTATTGGATATTAAAATTAAAATCCAGCTAAACAAAAACAGCCAAATTGAAGGTGATTTGACTCCTTTATTTAAAAATTTGAATAAACAAAAGGGAAAACTAAAAAATTTTGAATATGAACTTAAATCCCAGGAAAGAAAGCTAGCTGAATTGGTTAAAGGGTTAGAATCAATAAATGAAAACTTAACCGAGATTTGCAAAAATTATAACAGGCCATTCTCTTTTAAATGCCAGACACCTTATATCTTCAATGATTTTACTTGCGACCATATTCTCTCACTTCAAAAAATATCAACCAGATTAGAAAATATTGATTCTGAATTATCTGAAGTAATTGACAAAAATAAAATGATTAACGAATTACCCGATTATAGGATTGATGATAATTCGTGCTTTAAAATAGTACCATTTAATCGTGTTTCACAATCAAGTTTTGCGAAATGCAAAGTAGTTAAAAAGGATACAATAAATACCTTTTTCCTGACAATTCGTGATTTAGATTCAGAGAGTAATTTTATATGGTATTCTTTGCAAGAAAATGCCTACATGCTTCTAATTAATCTCTCAAATGATCTTAATACATTATTGAAAAATAAAAATCAATTGGAACTTGAACGGTGTATTTTGATTAAAAACAAGCGTGTAGAATTTAGATTACTAAAGAAGTCAGTGAGAAAATATCTACTAAATCAAATTAGAATTTCCAAAGAAAAAATCTTTAATCTTACTTATGGGATTGAAAACCAAGAAAATGAAATTCAGGGAATCGAAGATGATATTAAAGCTGAGCGAAAAAATTTATTAGAAGAATCCTTTGTAAATGAAAAAATGATACGATTTAAGGGTGAAAAGGATAAGTCGGTTATAATGAAAGACAAAAAGGGGCTATATTTCTATGAATGGAAATACAAAAGACCATCATGGAACCTTTCCAAAGCGCCTCTATTTTTTGATTTTGGAGGTCATATTTTTCAAGTCTTGAATAACAACGAGCTAAGGAAAATTCCAATAAATGACTTTGTTAAATTTGTAAAAGAATGGAAATAGTTGAGCTAATCTAAATTTTTGAATCGCGAAATAAAAAATTCAGTTGCTTTTATTTACAAAAGGTAATGAATATGGGTTAGTATCAAAGAATTCAATATGGTAACTTTAGCCACCTAGTTTTAACTTACTATAACCGTTCTTTGTATAGTAAAGAGAATAATTGAATTAGCGATTATAATTATACGTACATAGCATAAACTAACAGGCAAATAGTGTCATAAATTTTAATATATTATTTACAATCATTATAAATTAGATAAATAATTTAAAAAATATTCAAATTACGAGTTACCTTTTATGAAATCATGGATTAAGGGATAATAAAAATATTAGATGGGCTGTGCTGTTGGTATTATTAATTTAATTTCCGAGCTAGTTTTAAATGATTTATAGAAAGGACGAAAACAAACTCCAAGGCGATACGCTCAGGTATTGGCTAGTGCTATTATTGTGCCTTTCTTTTACTTTGTCGACCCTTTCTCAGAACAGAACCGCCACAAAAGAACTGGAACAAAAACCATCAAAGTCTGTCGATAGCCTGATCACCAAAGTTCTCTCATTTCCTGATCGCCTGTTTAAGAAAATAGATGGTCGGATCAATCATTTCGACAGGCAGATCACAAGAAGTACTGACAAATCTCTTAGCCGGATCATCAAACAAGAAGAAAGGCTGAAAGCTTTAATGGCTAAGGGTGACTCCGCCGCTACCCATAACTTGTTCACCAGAGGAATTGATTCTCTCAAACACTTCCAAAAGGTCATCACTTCAAAAGCCAATAAACTTTCAAGCCCCTCTTCACTCAAGGGGGAATATTTTCCTTACCTGGATACCCTCAAGACCAGCCTCTCTTTTCTGAATGAGACCAAGGCACTCTCTTTCTCTTCCCCCGGGACTCCGGCACAGTTAACAGATGCCCTCGCAAGGGTGAAGGGGGTAGAGGCCAAGTTGCAATACTCTGAAAAGATCAAGAGCTACCTGCGGGAACGTCAACAAATACTCAGACAACAGCTCGAGCACCTGTCAGGATACGACAAGATGAAACAAGAGATGGGCAAGATCAGCAAGGAAATGTACTACTACAACCAGCAGCTCACTTCATACAAGGAGATGCTCAGCGACCCGGCAAGCATCGAACAGGCGGCCACAAAATTACTGCTCAAGGTTCCAGCTTTCAATAAATACATGGAGGAGAACGGAATCCTTGCAGCAATGTTCACCCCAAAAGAGGCGACCAACCTGAGCAGGCTCCAGACCCGCGAGACAGTGGACAAGCTGATGAAAGACCAGATGGGTTTGTTGGGACCTGATGCAAACAAGATCATCGAAGAAAAAATGAGCGAGGCCCGGGACGAGATGGACAAGCTCAAACAAGAGGCATCAGGTGAAGGGGATGCAAATATCCCGGGCTTTAAACCCAACGGACAGAAAACAAAGAGCCTTTGGCAACGACTGGAAATTGGAACCGACTGCAAGTTCGACAAACGAAACAACCTTCTCCCTTCAACCGGAGACTTTGGACTCAGCATCTCGTATAAGTTGATGAAAAAAGGGGTGATCGGTATTGGCGGAAGTTGGAAAGTTGGCCTGGGCAATGATATCACGCACATGAAACTCACCCATGAAGGCGTTTCGATGCGGTCATTCGTTGAGTATTCAATTATTAAGGGGTTCAACATCAGGGGAGGCTGGGAGAAGAACTTCCTGTTGAAACAGGTCCCAACCGAGAACATGATCGTGCTGAAGAACCCCCGGAACTGGCAACAGAGTGCACTAATCGGCATCAGCAAGAGGATGTCTGTCCCGCTTAAAGTGCCGGTACTTAAAAAGAAAGCGGCAAGTGGAAATGTGCAGCTGCTGTATGACTTCCTGCACGAGAGCCATGTACCGGCTACTCCGGCTTTACAGGTTAGGGTTGGCATGGGATTATAAAGCAACTGATTGATATTTAAATATAATTTATTAAACCAAGAAAATACATCTGAAAACTTTATGATTATGAAGGCAATTTATCTTTTGATAGTATTAAATCTATTTTGCTTGAAACTTTATTCTCAAACAACAGGTTATATTCCTTTTAATAAACCTGTATCTCCTACTGCTTTTCAATTCTTGAAATACGATGAACTCCCGATTGACGAATATTCGGGATTAGCTGAAATAAGCATTCCTATTTATCAGATTGAGACAGATAAAATAAAAATACCTATCGCTCTTTCTTATCATGGTGGTGGAATTCGTGTTGCTGAAGAAGCATCATGGGTGGGATTAGGGTGGGATTTGCAAATGGGCAATATCGTTCAAATTGTGAATGACCAGGATGATTTGGATAACACCGGGGCAATCCATAAAGTATTACCAGATTATTATAATTTTTATTATCCTTATAACTTCTGCGAACGTAATCCTATCCCCATTGTCAAAAATCCAAATCCTCCGGATTGTTATTTTCCAAGTACTGGTATTGATCAAACCCATCCAAGAAGTTCATATATAACATTTACAGATTATTATTTTCCAGTGGATGGAAACTATAATACTAGAAATCCAGATTTCTTTAACGCAAATTACCCAGGTCAAATCGATCTTATAGATTCGGAACCTGATATTTTTAAAGCCAATTTCTTTGGGCACACATTTACATTTATCATTGACATAAAAACAGGATATATAAATATTTTAGATAAAAAAGGGTACAAAGTCTCGTTGGTATCACTTCCCAACAATACAAAGGGGATAAAAGTAATTTCTCCAGACGGTACTATCTTTGAATTTAACGAAATTACTGAATCAAAAATTGTTAATTCTGCAACTAAGGTTCGTTTTTCTGTATACATGAACGGTAGAGAAACGGTTGCTTCAAGAATATTCCAAATTTCAAAAATAACAGATATTAATGGAGAGGAAATAACCTTTAACTGGATCAAAACGCAAAACATCAAAGTTTTACCAGGCTTCAATCAGACATATAAAAATATGAAGACGGGAAGTGTTAGTGCAACACCTGAACCATTCTATGGTCGATTAGAATTTGCAGAAATTGAAAATTGTGAATGGCAATATGCCTGTTCAGGAGGAATTGCAGGATTAAATCCAAATTCAACCCTTACAGATTTGGGATTTAATTATTCAAATATTCAAGAAATCAAATCATATTTATCCTCGATAACATTTCCATCTGGTAGTATTACATTTATGACATCTCCCAGACTTGATATTGTAAATGATCTTAAACTAGACAACATTAAGGTTCAAAACAATAATCAAAAATTAATAAAATCCATTAGCTTCGACTATTCATATCTTGTTGGTCATAATAATGGAATGAGTTATGATAAAGAAACAGACTACATAA
The DNA here is from genome assembly GCA_013387215.1 of Patescibacteria group bacterium. Classification (GTDB taxonomy): domain Bacteria; phylum Patescibacteriota; class Microgenomatia; order UBA12405; family UBA12405; genus WARW01. Next base: position 16,112 of record WARW01000017.1, on the reverse strand, counting down.
TTTATCATGGTAAAACTAGTACTGAACTTTCCAATAGGCTTAAATTAAATTCGATTAATCTGGACAGAGAATCAAAGTATACCTTTGTTTATAATGAAACACAATTACCTTTGAAATCTTCTTATGCCGTTGATTATTGGGGGTTTTATAATGGAAAAATCTCAAACACATCCCTCATTCCAAATCCAAAGGTATTCAATGACGCATTGACAGACAATGGAAATGACCGGGCATCATATCTTGAATTTGCTAAAGCAGGATCACTTGAAAAAATAATATTTCCTACAAAAGGTGAACGTTACTTCATATATGAACTGAACACATTTTCCAACCCCACAACTCCCTTCATTACAGTTGGTAACGGATTAAGAGTCAAAGAGACGGGCACAACTGATGAAAATGAGAAATTTAAAATAGAAAGTTATTCTTATGAAGGCGGAAAACTTATAACTCCTTTGTCTTTATTTATTAACGATGGATTTTCTCAGAATTCTAGAAAGTCTTTTCCTAATGAACATGGCTTGTTGAGCCACATAGATTACATGTTATTCATCGATGCCTGGTTAATTAATAGTAGCAATTTTTATACATCATCATATACAGGTTCAGGGAATAATGTCGGGTATGATAAAGTTACAAAAGTGTTATTAGGGAATAATAATTTAACATCTGGTAAAATTATTGATTACTATTACAATAGTTTTGATGTGGTAGATCAAAGATCAAATCGTCCAAGTAATATGATATTACCTGCAAGAAAAGATGAGGGCCAATTTATCAATGGTTTAAAATATAAGAGTGAGATTTTCAAAGATGGCAATAATTCCCCGGTGAAAGTTATAGATTATGAATACTATCCCTTCGCTATATCTAAAGTATTTTATGGTGCCAAACAATCTTATGATCATTACTTTGCAGAATGTGGTGGAATGGGGACGATAGAGTACTATCAATTTGAAAAGGATCTTGTTGGCTTTTACCCAATTTACAGTGGAAATTGTCTTTTAAAGAGAGAGACAATAACAGATTATCCGACTTTAGGTGTTCCACTAGCAAAAAACACATGGTATTCTTATGATTATCAGTATAATAATATCGCTGAAATAAAAACTGATCGAAGTGATGGAAACTCAGATTCTCAGGAGTTTTATTACCCCTATGATCCCTATACACAAGTTCTACCACCTGATCAGTATCTTTCTGACTTAAGAGCGGCAAATAGATTGAATCATCCAATAAAAATTGATAAATCTATATATCTTAAATATACAGGGATACGTAAATGGCAATCCGTGATAAAGGAAGAATATGAAAATTTTGGGAATTTGTTACTACTGAAAAAAAACACAGAATTTACACCAGCTGCATTGCCATATTTGCCGAGTGGGGAAAATACAACAATAATCGACAACTATGATTCTTTTGGGAATATTCGTCAATACCACAAGAAAGACAACGTGTTAAAAACCATATTGTGGGGGTATAATTCGCAATACCCTGTGGCTGAAATTGTTGGTAGTGATTATGCAACAGTTAGTACCATCATCACAAATCAAAGTCTGCTTGATAATCCAGCAAACGATACCAGCTTAAGAGACTATTTACATACGTTGCGTACAAGTTTGCCAAACGCAATGGTCACAACATATACTTACATTCCACTCATTGGTATGACTTCTTCCACAGATCCGAAAGGGATGACCACTTTTTATGAATATGACGACTTTCAGAGATTAAAATCAATAAAAGATCAGAAAGGCAATATTATCAAGAGCTATGATTATCATTATAAACGATAAACTAAACATATAACCATGAAAGCATACATTTTATCAATTTCTCTATTTTTTGTGTCATTAATGTTATTCAACAGTTCATACGCACAAAAGCAGGACAGTCTGAAACAAAAGCAGGTTAATTATTATAGCAAGTTATTAGTAGCCAACCAAGATATTGCTAACCAAGTAGCCACCATTATGGTTGTTTACAAGGAAGGCATCAAGGAGGTAGTTGCCGATGCCGCTCTCTCAGCAGAGAGCAAGAGGGTTAAAATCGACAGACTAATAGACGAAAAGAATAAAAAACTTGAACGGATTCTTACTCCTGCTCAACAAGTTAAAATTATTCCAACAACAGAAAGGAAAAGACAATCAACAAGGTAAAGAAAAATTCGTGTTCAGGTAATTCAAAATAAAAGACAATATGTCCAGATCATATATTTTATGTCCGTGTAGAAATTCTATCCAGTTGAAAAATTTAATGTTAGTTGTAATAGCATTTCTATGCCTATTGGCAAAACCTGCCAAAGCGCAAGTACCCGGTAACATGTATTATCCGATAGATGCTGGATATTACGTTTCCAGTAGTTTTAGCAGTTTCTATGACAGCCAAAACAATATTTCGTATAACGGATTTGGAAATAACTATGGGCAACCAAGTGACGACGTCTGGTACACATTTACTGTAGGCAGTACAACCAATATTAATATCTCGTTGTGTGGTAGCGATTTTGATACCTATTTGCATCTTCTAGATGGGAATATGAATGAGTTGGAGTCTAATGATGACAACGGTCCATTGTGTATTGGCAGTCAATCATCGATAAAGACGACCCTAACTCCAGGCACATATTATGTTGTAGCTGAAGGGTATGGAGAAAATTGCGGTAATATTTCTTTGGTGATAGATAATACAGATATTAATTCTTCAATACAATATGCACTCAATACTGCTATTGATGCTGGAAGCTTTGGTTACTGTGGCAGCAGGATCTATACTGATTACAAGAACAATAGTTCATATAATGGATATGGAAACAAATTCGGACAGCCGAGTGATGATATATTTTACAAAATGACGATCAGTGAGACGACCCTAGTCAATATCTCTTTGTGTGGTAGTAATTTTGATACTTATCTTCATCTTTTAAATGGAGCTGGTGCAGAAATTGAATCTAATGATGATAATGGACCCTTGTGTTCGGGCTTCCAGTCATCCATTCAAACAACCCTTTCTCCCGGGACATATTATATTGTTGCTGAAGGATTTTCTTTGAATAGTGGAGACCTCGCATTAGAAGTTAGTAATACAGGCAATGGTTCACTTCCACCGGGGGCTACTCTCGCTACAGCTATTGATGCTGGGTCACTGAGTACACCATTTATCGACACAAAAAATATTTCAGCTGACAATTGTTATCTTCATTTTATAGGGCAATCTAGTCCTGAAATATATTACAAATTTGCACTCAATGCAAGATCGAAAGTGAGCATCTCTCATTGTGGATCGGCTGTAAATACGTATATGCATCTGCTCAATAACAGTGGGGCTGTTATACTCACAAATGACGGAAATGGCCCTTTGTGTGATGGTGGACAGGCTTCAATCAGAATGTTCCTTGATCCGGGGATCTATTACGTAGTGTCGGAAGAAAAAAGCGACAATATTATTCATGGAAATATCACAACATCAATAAGTTCTGCTGTTTATCCATTACCCACTGCCAATTTAAGCCAAAATCAAAACTATATCGTAACTTATTCTCCGAAAGTGTCAGGAATGTTGGATGCGGACTCAATTGCCGGACAAGATATCAGTAGACTTACGCAAGAAGTGCAGTATTTTGACGGACTGGGTAGACTCAAACAAACTGTCGTTTATAAAGGCAGTCCTGGTTTAAATGATATGGTACAACCAGTATGCTATGATGTATACGGACGTGAAACAAAAAAATACCTGCCATATGCGACTACCAGTAATGATGGCAGTTTTAAAGAAAATGGAATAACGGAACAAGCTTCTTTTTATGCTGGTAATGTCCTAAGTGCCAAATGTGCACAGGATGGAAGACCATATGTTGAGACTTTTTTTGAACCCTCACCACTTAACCGTCCCCTGAAACTATATGGATCAGGATCCGAATGGTATACAGGGGATCATAAAACAGAATACGCCAACGAATCCAATGAATCAAATGAGGTAAAGCATTGGATAACAGGTGATGGAACGTTAAACGTTTTGGACTATTACGCTGCTGGAACGCTGAAAAAGACAAAGACAACAGATGAGAATGGTAACAATAGTTGGGAATATATGGATCTACAAAACAGGGTCGTTCTAAAGCAGGTAGAGGATAACAATGGTGCTTTATTAAATACCTATTATGTTTACGACGCGATAGATCGTCTGGCATATATTGTCCCCCCTAAAGCGATCTCTGATACTTATACAGAGGGAAGTTCTGATTTTAGTGAGCTTCTATATGCTTACCATTATGACAATCGAAACCGGCTGATCGAAAAACATGTTCCTGGCACGGGATGGACTAACATGGTCTATAACAGGATAGATGAGTTGATCTTAAGTCAGGATGCCAGACAACAACAAGAAGGCAAATGGATCTTTACAAAGTATGATGCTTTTGGAAGAACAGTAATGACTGGATCTTTAGCAAATAGTAGTACCCGTGAAAACATTCAATCCGGTATTGATAATAATGAAACGATATTATGGGAGACCCGGAACAACAACTTCGCTTATGCCTACACTTCTGACGCCTATCCTCAAAGTTCAATATACAGTTATGAAGTGCTGACAGTGAATTATTACGATACTTATGGCTTTGACTACACTATTCCTGTTTACCAACAAATTTCTGGTAATCCTGCAAATAGCAGCATGACAACTGGACTTCTGACTGGGAGCAAAGTAAAGGTCTTAGATAATACAAATACTTGGCTAACTACTGTTAATTATTATGACGATAAAGGTCTTCCTTTACAAGTTCATTCTCAGAACATATTAGGCGCGTGGGACAAAGCTACCTCAGTATTTGATTTTACAGGTAAGGTAGTGCAAAATACTCGGACTCACGATGCCCTCACCATCAAAAATACTTACACATATGATCATGTAGATCGCAAGAAGGAGGTCTTCCAACAGACAGGCAGTGGCCCTGAGGTAGAACTAGCCCAGTATCACTACAACGAACTAGGACAGCTGGTCAAGAAGTACTTGCACGGAGATATCAGTGCTCACCTGCAGAGTATTGACTACCGTTATAATATCCGTGGATGGCTGACCAGTATCAACAATGCCGGCCTAGAGGTAAGTGATAATAATGAAGATTCATTCAATGCTTTTGGAGAAGAGTTGAGCTATAACGGTGGATTCCTTGCAGGCGGTTTTAACGGATCCGCCCAATGGAACGGCAACATCAGTGGAATGAGCTGGAAAAGCAAAGGGCCCTCAGTGGCTACTTCCGGTATAGAGGTAAACGGCTATGCCTTTGAATATGATAAGCTGAACAGGCTGAAATTGGCCAATTATGGTTCGGGTGCTTATGGCTCAAATCTTGTTGGGGCAGCGGGAAGGTACAACGAACAGCTTACTTATGATGAAATGGGTAACATCAAGACATTGATGAGGAATGGAATGGTAGGTACGATTGACAACCTGACATATCATTACAGGCAGAATGGGTTGTCCAACCAGTTGGCCTCTATTACCGATGCCAGCAATGATCCGACCGGCTTTAAGAAAGTCAATTACTCAGGTGATGATTATATCTATGATGCCAGTGGAAACTTGACAGACGACAAGAACAAAGGGCTGACCATAAGCTATAACATTCTTAACCTTCCCCAGACCGTGAGTAGCTCCTTACAATCAGGCACCATTGGCTATATATATGACGCCATGGGTAGGAAATTGAAGAAAACATTTACTGGTCAGCCGGACCATTACTACTTCGACGGAATAGAATACCGGGGCACCAATCTGCTTTTTGCCATGACCGAAGAGGGACGGGTAAGACTAGGGGCGGGTGGTTACACCTATGACTATTTCCTGAGAGATCACCTGAGCAATATTCGTGTGGTGCTGGGAACAGATAACACTAATCAGTCAATGGTCTACCCTGCTGCAACCATGGAGACCATGTCGGCAGCCACCGAAAGCACCTATTACAGCAATCTGGACAAGGTCAGAAGCTTTACCCCGGTTGGTTTTAAATCGGTCAAGAAAAATGAGAAGGTGGCCCACCTGAAGGGGACAGACCCCAACAGGCAGATTGGTCCCTCGATTACGGTTAAAGTCAACAGTGGAGATACAATCAATCTGACGGCTCAAAGCTTCTACCCCGACAATAAAGGCTCTGAACGGACAGGACTTGCCGAAACAGCCCTGAGTCAACTGGTAAATGCGATCGTCAACCCTGCAGGACTCTCGGTTAAGGGGAAGGCCTTTGCAGTCGACAACTTGAAGGCACAGGGTTTCAGTAAGGGTACAAGCTATCAAAACATGATGAACAAGCTGCCTAACTCGGATTACAAGGAAGGCAACGACCGTCCCAAGGCATACATGGTATGGATGCTCTTTGACAAAGAAATGAAGCTTGTAAAAACTGGCAGGAGTTCGGGGGCAAGACAGATTCCTGAGGGAGCAGGCCAGGTGAAGCAGATGGCAGAGAGCGGTATAGTGATGGACCAGGGCGGATTCTTGACAGCCTACACAATCAATGAAAGTCCAGCTAGTGTCTATATTGACAACTTTCAGCTTAGCGTTGCTTCGGGAGGTCTCCTCGAGGAGAATCACTATTATCCTTTTGGAATGCTCAACGAGGGGCTGTCTCAATCAGATAATACTGACCCGATAAATAATTACAAATTCAATGGAAAAGAGCTGCAAAATGAGCTATCTTTGCATTGGTTGGATTACGGGAAAAGATTTTACGATCCAGTGATTGGGAGGTGGCATAATGTAGATTTAGTTTCGGAATTATTTTTTGCAAATTCACCTTATTTATATTGCATAAATAATCCGCTAAAATACGTTGATGTAAATGGATTATGGCCAATAGAAAAAGTTGTTGACCATGGTCGACTTGGAAATAGAGGATTTACTCTATCTTTGGTTCGTCATCCTGTCACTGGAGATCTACACCCACACCACGGTCAGGATTTTACTGTTTCTGCGGGCAACAATGTACATTCACTTGCAGGGGGGATTGTTACGAAAGTGGGTAATCAATATAACGAAAAAAGCCAAACGGGTTGGGGCTATTATGTTGAGGTCAAACATTCAAATGGGTATATTACTCGATATGCACATCTTACAAAAGGAAGTATGAAAGTTAAAGAAGGACAAAAAATTACAGATGGTTACGTCTTAGCTTTATCCGGTGCTTCCGGCGGGGTTTCTGGCGCTCATCTTCATGTGGAAATGTTACTTGCCGGAAAGCCTGTAAATCCAATGTTAATAAGAGACTTGCAATTGTATCTAAATGAAATAAATAGCAGTGACGAGGAAGCTGTAAATTCGAATAACCCAACGATGTTAGGAGAAGTAACGATCACTGGCAAGGGACCGAGCCGCATAGAACCAAAAGGAGTCCGTGCAGAAGATATTATGTGGCAGCTGAAAATGCCTAATTCGTACGGGAATACAGGCAGATACAATAGGCCTGGAAGGACTATGGATGAAAATTATAGTGATGATTTCTTAAAATGGTATTATAAAGACAATAAACAAAAATAGCAGCATATCTTAAAACATTCAAAATGAAAAGTAACTTTATTTTTATTGGTGTACTATTTATTGGATGCATAATGGCTTGTAAGTCAAATAAGCAACCCTCAAATAGTACTTCTTCAATTGATACCTCTAAGAATATCTCTTCAGTTGAAGTTTTTGAACAATTTAATAAAAAATTCTTTACCGACAGTGTCTTTCAACTATCACGTACCATATTCCCATTACCAGGTGCTTGGTCAGCTGTGATATATGGTGATGCCAAAGTTGATAATCAGGAAACTGATAAATATTTAGTTAAAAACAATAACTTTTTTTGGAAAAAGAAAGGTTGGAGATATATTACTCATACTAAAGACACAACCGGAAAGTATTATTTTACTTTTGAAAGGAAAGATTCTATCATGCGAGAACAGATACTTACCAAAGAAACAGACGATGTAATTACATATATATTTAAATTAGTTGATAAAAAGTGGTTTCTTACTTATTTTGGGGTTGAGTGGTACTAGTTTTGCTGATATTATTGTTGTGTTGTCTTTAAAAAGTGGCTTCCAATTTGAGATCTTCGGAATCTACTAATGGGATAAGTTAGAATTTTAAAAAAATTGTGACTTATCCCATTATAATTTGAGAAACGTATAAAAGCTAAATTGATTATAAGCATATCAAATATTAGAATTAAAAAAATTGTGGCTAATGTATTAATAATGATAGAAAACATTTCGAAACCGGTTTTCAAGAAATGATTTCAAACTACCTTATACTTTATTGTTTATGAGGCTTTGTGGGGAGCGATAAATAAAATTCTGTTAAAAGGATCAGGTACCCATGTAAGTGACGATTGATATGAAAGTGTTGTAAAAATATCAAAATTATACAGAAGATTTAAAAAGCCATGATTAGCTGACTTTCCAGGGATAAGCCAGAAATGAACTTTTCTATTACTCCTGCGACATTAGGCACAGAGGCAGTGTAAATTGCTTGAAGCTTTAATACGAAACATTTGAAGCGGTTGTTTTGATGTTTTAGGGGCGGGCAGGCAGCGAACTTGCAAGAATCAAATACCGATGCAAAGCACTGTGGCGGATTTAGTAGTAGTGTAGAAGTACCTTTAATAGTTATGGAATAAAGCGATCAAATTATCCGGCTAATTAGGTGATAATTAAGAACTAAATTTTAGAAATGAGAGATTGTCAGCAGATGTGCAAATAGAAAACTTCAGGTTTTTATTGTCAATCATGTCATTCTTTTATTATATGTTCTCAAATGTCTTTCCAAACACGGAGGCAGTGCCAAGTCGTTATAATCTGTCTGAATTGCAATATAATACCCTATTTTACATGGTGTTATTTTGTTTGCAATTTATTTAAATTAATTTGGTCTAACCTCTTTTGTGCGTTAAATATATAATTTTATCAAGCAAATTAATGACGCCTTTTCAATTTTAAAAAAAATTAAGTTGACGATAAAATATCTATCTATTACAATTTAATTGTAGTAGATTTGTTTTATAAACTGATTAGTGTATATACATGGCTAAAATTCACACTCTTAAAATTGCGAACTATAGAGGAATAAAAAGCTTCGAACAAGTTTTTGGGAGGTCTGAATTTGTGTGTTTAGTCGGTCGAGGGGATTCTGGGAAAACTACAATACTTCAGGCAATTTCAGCAGCCCTTTCTCCTCAATGGAATTTTAATTTTTACGACACAGATTTCCATAATAGTAATATTGAGGAGCCAATTGAAATAACTGTTACTTTATTCGATTTACCGGAAGAATTATTAACTGAAAACAAATTTGGGTTTTATAAAAAGCTCCTAAATAGTGAAGGTCAAATTGTTAACAGTTTGACAGAGGAAGATTCTGAAGAAAATTTGGATTTATTAACGCTTAGGTTACAAGTGTTTAAAGACTTAGAGCCAAAGTGGCAAATTGTAAATGAAACTGAAAACCTTGAGCCAAAAGATATTAGTGCTTCAGACAGATCAAAAATAGGAGTATTTCTGGTTTCTGATTATTTTGATAAACATTTTTCTTGGAGCAAGGGAAACCCTTTGTATCTACTGTCAAAAAATTCAGACACTAAAAAAGAAGACGAATTTCCAATACTTGCTGCTTTACGAGGAGCAAAAAGTAAAGTAGATCGTACGTCATTCGACCACTTTGACGAAATTATTAAGGAAATCGAAAAAAGTGCAAATAATTTAGGTCTAGATATTAAAAACACAAGAACAACAATAGATTTTAAAGATGTATTTTTAAGTGAAGACAAACTCTGTTTACACGATAATCACATCCCATACAGGCTTAGAGGTAAGGGTTCAAAAAGATTACTCTCTTTTGCGATTCAATCAGAGCTTGTAAAAGCTGGAGGAATTGTACTAATAGATGAAATTGAACAAGGATTGGAGCCGGATCGAGTAAGGTTCCTCGTAAATAGATTAAGAAAGCAAAACAGTGGACAAATTTTTATAACAACCCACTCAAGTAATGTTATTGTTGAGCTTAATGCAAACGATATTTATTTAACAAAAAAGAATTGTTCCAAGTTAATGCCATTTGATACAGAATTTCAGGGGTGTATTAGAAACAATCCAGAAGCATTTTTCACAAAAAAGGTAATAGTATGCGAAGGAGCGACTGAAGTCGGTATTTGTCGAAGTATTAATGAACATAGAATATCGTTAGGCAAAGATAGTTTTTCACTTTTAGGTATCGGTATAGTTGATGGCACAGGCTCAAACTTTATTGATTACTGTACTAAATTTAAAAAGTCAGGATTTGATGTCTGTGCATTTTGTGATTCCGATGATAAGGGTATTAACAGAAAGAAAGAAGATTTACGAATCCTAAACGTAACCATCGTTGACTGCAATACGGACAAATCAATCGAACAACAATTGTTTTCTGATCTACCGTGGGATTCTGTGATGCATTTAGTTGAATATGTTTCAAGTGAAAAGACAGAGGAGGGTATAAAATTATTAATCAATAATCAGTATGGTGTTGAAATTCAACAAGATTGGTGTGATAAAGACAGTCAGGAAATAAGAGATACTCTTGGTTTGGCAGCAAAGGATAAGGGTTGGTTTAAAAGAATTGATCATGGGGAATTTTTAGGTCAAGTTTGGATAAATTCACTCGCAAAACTGGAGGGTAAAAAATTATTAGAACAGTATTCAGCTATTTCAAGTTGGACAGATAATGTTTGATTACACAAATTTTATATCAAAAAAGAAAAGTCTTTTGATCGCTCCTGCCGGCTATGGAAAAACTCATACTATAGCTGAATGTTTGAATTATGTACCTGCAAACGAAAAGCAATTAATATTAACTCATACACACGCAGGAATTGCATCTATAAAAGAAAAGATTAAACATTTAAATGTCCCAACTTCAAAATACCAATTAGAGACAATCACAAGTTTTGCTCAAAAATATGTATTGGCCTTTTGTAATCTGAAAGAATTACCAGATCAGGACAACTCTAAAGAGTATTACTCCTTTATTCTAGAAAAGGCTTCTCAGTTATTTAAGCTTAAGTCTGTACAGAGAATTGTATCATCCACTTATAAAGGGCTTTTCGTTGACGAATATCAAGACTGCACAAAACAACAACATTCTATGGTACTCGCTCTTTCAGAAATCCTACCAACCCATTTATTGGGGGACCCCCTACAAGGTATTATGAATTTTAATGGTGATTTGGTCGATTTTGAAGTTGACTTAACAGAATTTGAAACAGTACCTGAGTTGGACACCCCTTATCGATGGTTCAAAGAAGGTAATAACAAGAAATTAGGTGAAGCACTTAAAGAGATAAGATCTATACTAACGAGCGACCATCCCTCAATAGATTTGTCTAATTTTAATGGAAATGGGGTGTTATATCTTGTCAAGATTAGAGATGACAACGATTTATATAACTTTAGCAGTACATATTCTCAAGACATAAGAAAACTTATAACCAGTAATGGCAAAAGGGGCGAGTTTAATAATATGTTGATAATCACTCCTGAGTATCTTAAGGGTAATATTCCCAAGGGCAATGTAACAGACAGGGCAAAAGTCAAGTCTTTAATAGATTTCGAGCATAAATTAGCCTTAATCGAGGCAATTGATGAGAAATCGTTTTATGTAATCTCAAAAAAAATTGACAACATAATTAGTACAATTAAAGGTAGTCGAAATCCTATAAAGAAATTGTGCACTGAAATTTTAGAACCACTTTTTAAATTAACCGATATAAAAAATTGGATTGATATATCCGGGAATCGATTAAAAGGGAAGAGAAATCCAACTGATAAATTATTGTCAAATGAATTAAGAGTATGTATTGAAAACTTTCTTTTACTACCGTCACTGCAAAACTTAAAAGCAATTATCTTATTCTTGAAAAATAAACTTAGATTTAAGTCCTCTAGGAATGATTTGTTGAAAAGTATCATAAAGGCACTGGATATAGCAATTGTTGAGAATCAATCAGTTTATGAAAGCATGGTTTCTTATAAAAATGTAATTCGAAGAACCGGAAGAAAGCTTCACGGAAAATGTATTGGTACAACAGCACTTACAAAAGGACTAGAATTTGATACTGTGGTAATCTTAGGTGCTCATAATTTTACTTGCCCTAAAAATTTTTATGTCGCTATTACAAGAGCTTCAAAAGTTTTGATAATTTTTACAAAAGAAGAGCAGTTAACTTTCTAGGCTGATTAATCCTAAAATGACTCTGATCTAGGATAATGAGATGTTTTGAATTTGTCGTTTGATGGGCAGTTTTAAACTCAGGTTTCTTATCTCCAAATAATCCTTTCAAATAAGCTTTATAATTTAATCCTAGATGCATATTGACTCCACAGACCGTATGGTGTATAATTCCGGTATAAATACGAAAAGGGGTCCGAACGGTTAACTACCTAAGGCTCCCTTTTTTTATTGTAGTATTTCGCAATAGCAAATATTTAACAAGTAGTGCAAAGCATATTGATTTCTCGAAATTAGTATTTACTTGTAAATATTTTTTTAAAATAACTTCAATATATACAAAAATTATCGTTATATTTGGATTTTATCATTGGAGTGATATAATCCTTGAAATGGTGGTTTTGTAAATAAATGTGTTTTTTTTGTAAAACTGTAGTAGTATCGAAATGGATATTCAAACTATTGCAATATTGGTTACAGCTTCATCTACCGTGATATACACCATTGGAACATTTCTATTATGGAATATCACAAATACTTCTGTTCGTCTCACTAGACAAGAGATGGAAAGAAAGGAAAAGTTAACTCAAGCGACTATTGTATCCAGTATCTACAAAAACTTTAGAGAAATATATTCACTAATAATAAATGATAGTGAAAATCTAGCAATTTTGGCAAAAGAAAATGGTAATGCTGTAAGTGATATTAAAAGAGAGTATATTGCATCGTTTTTGATAAATCATTCTTTTGAAATTTATGAATATAATTTACATAAATTGATACCTGATGAATTTTGGAATAGGGTTGTAATTGATATGCAAGCTTTATATAAATGGGATTTTGTGAGAATAAGATGGATTAAGGTAAGTTATTTATTTCCAAGAGATTTTGTTAAATTCATAAATGAGCATATTATAATCATTAATTATTATTAACCATTAAAAGCAATGTCTATGAAAACGAAGGTAATTTTTAGCACTAATGACACTTGTGTAGGTAATTCATGTCCAACTATCTATGAAACAGACCGAGGAACATACTTAGTTCAAGGTTCAATTATTAACAGAAATGAAGGTTTGGAAATAACTTTACCAGACAATGAATCTGTTGTAGAAATACCAAAAGATTTTCTTGATAGATTTAAAAGAAGCTAATATGTCTAAGATTGGCAAACTTTTTAGTACTTATAAACATGAAGCGTTTAGGCTTGAGACCCTTCCTTTTTATAAGGTGAAGGGTGAATGGGCAAGTTATCAGGAGTATTTGGAAACGGGTAAAATCATTCAGGATATATCTATAATTAAATATATCTCAGAATCTAAGCAAATGATTGAAAAAGGAAGAAGACATCTTAGAGCAAGAATAATTCCTAATCCTTTGAATGATTATTTTATTTTTGAGACTTTAGTTGGATATTTACCTCAATCAAGGGTTGGTTTCGAGTTTTTCTTTGTTGAAGAAAAAAATGCATTAACTAAAAGTGTTGAAGATGGCAATATAAAGGATTTTTGGTTGTTTGATAAATCAACCTTATTATTAATGTCATATAACACAGAAGGTGAATTCCTTAAAGCTGAAATTTCCAATGATAAAGATCTCATATCTAAATGTATTCAAATTCGTGATTCTTTTGTATCTAATGGAGAGTCTTTAAATTACATCTTGGAGAAATATGCTGATTATTTTAAACATTAAAATATTAAAGCGAAGTGTACACTAGAGAACAAACATGATATAAGGGATGATGGTAACTAATATGGTGTCCTAAGTTATTGTTTGCTTTGTCAATTATTTATTTCATTTTCTCGAATTTCTTCCCAGACTTGGAGCCAGTGTCTAGTCATAATTATCTATCTAGATTACAAAATAACACCCTATAAAACAGAGTGTTATTTTGTTGATTCATCAAAAAGTTAATATTATTCCATTATAATTTAAGCCATTTACATGTTAGTTACATCAACTGCTTGATGTATAATTCAGTTATAAATACGAAGAGGGGTCCGAACGGCTAACTACCTAAGGCCCCTTTTCTTTTTACCCACTTAGAGGCTTCATTTTTTATTTGCAAAATATGATAAGCTAATATTTTAGCTTATCATATTTGCCGTAATGTGATATACTGCCCCTATGAAGAAATCACATATACCCGATAATTTGCCTTTAGAAAAACTAGATTGGATGTCTTTCGTTGATTTAATTGGTCCAGCTCATGATGCTGTGGCTCGTTTTGACGGACTATTGCAAAGTATTCCTAATCCAGCAGTTTTATTATCTCCTCTTACAACAAAAGAAGCCGTTTTGTCATCTAAGATAGAAGGAACACAGGCTACAATGCAAGAAGTTCTCGAATACGAAGCAGATCCTCAAAATTCAAATAGGACTCAAGATATTAAAGAAGTTTTAAACTATCGTCGAGCAATGAACAAGGCTACACGAGGTTTAGATGAAATTGGATTTACATTAAGACTTATGAGAGATATGCACAAAATTCTCTTATCTGGGGTCAGAGGAGAAGAACATGATGTTGGAAATTTTAGAAAAAAAGATGTTTATATAGGATCACCAGGTAATCCTGATGGCGCAAGGTATGTGCCTCCAGCATGGCAAGATTTAGATTTGTATCTTAAAAATTTTGAACAATATCTTAATATAAATGAAAAAGATACTATGGTTCAATTGGCCATCATTCATGCTCAATTTGAAATAATTCACCCTTTTAGTGATGGTAATGGCCGAATGGGTAGAATTATACTTCCATTGTTTCTTAATTTTAAAAAAGTTCTATCAACCCCCATGTTATATCTGAGTGAATATTTTGAGTCACACCGAGATGAATATTATGACAAACTGCAAAATATATCTGATAAGGGGGAATGGGAGCAGTGGATAAAATATTTCTTAAGGGCAGTAATTGAGCAAACTAAGGTAAATATTGAAAAAGCTAAAAAAGTTCAATCTTTATACGAAACAAAGAAAATTAGAGTAAGAGATTTAACCAATTCAAAGTATTCAATAAACGCTCTTGATTGTATATTCAATATGCCGATATTTAATACTATTCAATTTAAAAAAATATCTAAAATTCCACAGGGGAGTATAGGGAGGATATTAAGTGATTTAGTTGATGGAGGAGTTCTTGAAGTTTTACAGCAGGGTTCTGGACAAAGGCCGACCCTATACATTTTCCCAAAACTTATAAATATTGTTGATAATTAATTATCTAAAAATTTAGTTGATTATATATCAACAATTTTAATAAGCTAAATATTTAGCTTATTAAAATTGAACAGTTAAGATTATATATATTGGTAAACTTTTGATTTTACTGATAGGCATATCTGTCGAAAAACGGGAATTGGTGTATTGATTACTCAGTTGTATTTAAAATATGCAATTATCAAACAAAGCAATAAATGATTTAAGAAAAGAGCTTCTAAAAGTATATGGAAGTGATTTTGGATTGACTGATGAACAACTAAATGAGATAGGTGAGTTTCTATTAACAGGTCTGGCTGAGGGGCTTAAACAAATGAGTAGGGAAATGAAAGGTGATCAGAAACGTAAAATGCAAAAAATAGATGTCCTCTGTGTCAATTATTTAATTCATTTTCTCGAATGTCATCCCAAACTTGGAGCCAGTGTCTAGTCATAAATATTTGTTAAGATTACAAAATAACACTCTATTTTACAGGGTGTTATTTTGTTGGTTCATCATAAAATCAAAATTAATCCAGTATAATTTAAAGGAAAATTTGAATAGAAAATCATGAAAGTCTTCATTTTTAACATAATAATGAAGGTTTTTATAATGAAAATAGGTGTATCTTTAAAGGTGTATTAATTCAATAAAACTTTCTTAATGGATT
>WARW01000016.1 GCA_013387215.1 Patescibacteria group bacterium | reverse complement strand
CCATAGATAATGAATAAAGTTAAAATATTCAAGAAAATGTACTAACATTATAAAACTAAACCAAATAATTGATTAATATATTTAGCTTCATTAAGAACAGAGTAATTTAGGTTATTGACTTGTCTCTTTTTAATCATATTCATAGCTTCAATTCCTTTTAAAGTTTTATTAGCAGATCGAAAAGACTGAAATCCTAACATTGGGTTAACGATTCTCTTTATAGATCTATAATCCTGTTCAATGATGTTATTCAAATACTTAATTTGCCGAAGGTTTACATTTTGAGGTAATATTCTATCATTTTTCAGTTCATTTACAGCAGGTATATAAGCTGGATTTTTATCGACAGTTATTACCAGTGGAATTTGATTATGACTAGAATTCAAAGCTTTCTTAAAAAATCTCTTAGCTGCTTTTCGATTTCGTTTTGAGCTTAACATGAAATCGATTGTGTTTCCATCTGAGTCAACTGCTCGGTAAAAATATTTCCATTTACCTTTTACTTTAATATAGGTTTCATCAACTCTCCAAGAGTTATTAGTTGGCCTTAAATGTCTTCTTATTCTCTTCTCTATTTCAGGAGAATATTGATGTACCCATCTCATTATAGTACTGTGATCAACTTGAATTCCTCTTTCTGCCATTATTTCCTCTAAATTTTTATAACTCAATGCATACTTTAAGTACCATCTTACATTTAATAAGATAATTTCACCTGCAAAGTGTTTCCATTTAAAGGCATTTACTGGCATAACACATACTCTTAAATTTTTACTTATTTCAATGAATTCCTTTCATTATTTTTTGCAACGGAACCGTATTATCAAATGCAAAAAACCTGAGAAACACATATGCTAATTTGAAACCCGCATTGGTAGTCCCTTTTCTACCAATTTAAAAAATAAGGTTGACAATTGCTTTAACTAAAACAGGTTTTAGACAAAAATTAAAAAATAGAAAGGAGGAACATGAAATGAACAGGCAACAAAAAGAGTAATGTAAGAAGCCCGATGACACTGCATCCGTTAACCTTATCCCCAATATAGCACTTTGAGCAGTTTACCCCCTCTACTCCGACTTCCCAACTCCAGAATATACTAATGATTTAAATTATTTTAAATTATTTATATCAAAAATTGCTTTCAAAGAAATATTCTTTTCAAACCAAAGATTTCAAAGCAAAAAATAATTTTCTATTTATATTTACAAAGAATTATTTTTAAAAATAGTCAACGACTCCGTTACTGCATTTAGATATTGCCTTTGAGAGTCTTGTACTAGATAACATGAGCGTTTTTTCCCTAATAGCTTTGAAAGACCGAGTTATATTCGGCTGATAACTCATGAAAAAGAGGTTTACTGAAAGGTATTATTTCCAAGAAAGAAATAAAGCATCAATATTGATTCATAGCAGTGGGGAATGATAATGATTGAAACTAGAAAGATATCAAAAGTCCTGAAGAGCAAGCCCACAATTGAAGGAGCAGGTGTCCACCTCAAAAGGGCGTTTGGGTTCAGCCAGGTTCCTATTTTCGACCCATTTTTGCTTTTGGATGATTTTAGATCCGATAATCCAGAGCACTATGTCAAAGGTTTTCCCTGGCATCCCCATCGAGGTATAGAGACGATCACTTATGTTCTTCGTGGAAATGTAGAACACGGGGACAGCATGGGAAACAAAGGAATTATTTCATCAGGCGATGTACAATGGATGACTGCCGGAAGTGGAGTTATACACCAGGAAATGCCCAAAGGAGACCCAGATGGTTCGATGTATGGATTTCAGCTATGGGCTAATCTTCCCAAATCCCATAAAATGATGGATCCGCGATATCGGGACGTGAAAAGTGATCAAATTCCAGTGGTATTGTTGGAGAATGGCACGAAAATCAGGGTCATTTGTGGAAGCGTAGGAAGTAAACAAGGACCCGTTAGAGACATAGTCACTGATCCAGAATATCTGGATGTGACCGTTCCTGCTGAATCAGAGTTTTCTCATACTACTAAACGAGGACACACTGTCTTAGCCTATGTTATCGAGGGAAAAGGGTATTTCTGCAAGGAGAAGGAACCGTTTTCCTATGAGATGGAAGGGGTCAACTATTTTGATATGAAGCGGGATCCCTTCCTGGAAAACGGAAATCTTATTCTCTTTGGTGATGGCGATCAAGTTATGGTTTCAACTGAAGGATATGATGTTAGATTCTTGCTAATATCGGGAAAGCCCATCGGTGAACCGGTTGCTTGGTATGGCCCTATTGTGATGAATACGCGAGATGAATTACGCGTCGCTTTTGATGAGCTCGACAATGGGACGTTTATCAAGCATAAGAGATCTTATTGAAAAGGAGAGATCAAAGTTATACTAAAGATGGATAGCTTAACAGGATGTATGGGATACTTGGACTTGAGCAGAGCCTAGAATAAAGAAATTATAAGTAAATAGAAATCTTTTTTATTGAATGATTTATTATTAGTTTTTATTTTTACAATGAATAATTAATTGATAATTAAAGAAAAAAATAAGGATTAATTATAGAAACTTTTAGGAAATATCTAGGCTAGATGTTACAAATTAGAATATAAAAGCTAAATAATACTTATTTTAGTAAATAGTTCCTTATTGAGCCCTAATAAGTATCAAACACATGATTATTATATTTTTTTGAAATTAAATATCAAATAAAGTGTGTTTAAAAAGACGATTTCTATAAAGCTTTACATACACAAGTATGATTATATTTTATTTAGCTGATTTAGGGATTGTTGATACAAAGTCAATGAGACTAAGTTGATCAAAATAGGATTTATGCAATTGAACTAACAAAAATCATTGGTGGCTGTATTTGCTCTTTCCTTCAACTGCATGGTCCTAAATTGATCAATAAAAAGAACTTCGATAAATCTTTGATCTCGGCAAATTGTTTATATGCTTTATATAAACAATCAGCCGAAAATTAGGGGTTTTCGAAATCTTTAGAGGCTAAAAAATGTTACCAAAAATAAAAAAAGTATTAGCAATTCTACTCACAGTCTGTTAGATCATAACAAGCAAGTTAGCAAGAAAGTAATTAAACCAGTCCAGAAAACAGTTCATAAGAAAGTAGTCAAATCAGTTCAGAAGCCAGTTCACAAGAAAGTAATCAAATCCGTTAAAAAGTCAGTAACCAAGAAAGCCATCAAATCAGTCAAAAAGCCAGTAATCAAGTCTGTACCAAAGACCAGGCTATAACTATCTTGAGTTACAGAAGCGACAAAAACCTCGATACACATCTTTACCTAAATATATGATAGAGGCTTTCAGACGGGGCTTATAGGACTTAAGATCCATTATCTAGGTTCTATAAGCCATGTTTAAGTCTTGATATAAAAAGTAGAGCTAATAAACCAATAACATTGAAACATCAATTCTCCAATATTAAGTGCTATTACATTGAAGATTGCGTTTGACGTCTCCTGAGCACAGCTCAATGATTGCCGTAATGCAGTTATTTTCAAGCCTGCTCTTTGGGTCTTCCAGTTTTGATCTTTGTGAAGTCACGGCATAATAATAGGATACCTTGAGAGATTGCTATCCGGATTATTCGAAAGAGCTGATCCGGATAAGACTGATGTGATATCTGGGAAAATAATGTGTTCGGCTATCAGCACGCAGATTATCGCTAAAGCGAATATAGAGATGATTTTTAGGGTTTCATCTGTCATGGTTGTATCAAGGCCATAACAATTTGTTTAACTATATAATTTTTTTGATTTTTTTCATAATTTTCAAAATCCAGTTATTTTCCCTTTAAACTACTGGATTATCTGGCCTGCTCTTCATACTGCAGGTAAATAATTGAGTTTTAGTCAATTGACTTTCATGAAAGTATTTTTGAACTATTCCATAGGCTATAAAATATCTAGGTCACTACCGATAGCCATACTATTGGATGTAAAATTGTCAGTAAGATAGTTACTGAATAATAATTATCAATAATTTTTTATACTTTTAGTTCTATGTAAATCTGGCGGGTCGACCGATCTACTTGTTACATGAGCAAATTTTCCTCCTTTAACGTCCTCAACTGTTAATAATATACACCCCCAACAATACCCCATACTTGTCGGCCTGTCATCCTCCTTTTTTGTGAAATTAAAGCTTAAAAAAGTATTTTAATCTAGAAAACAACTACATTTTACTTGAAAATGTTGCTATCTTTATGAGGTCCTACAGGGCCAAAAAAATCCATTTTTAATATATTTCTGAATCTTTTTCTCATCCTATGAGCTTTTTCCAACGCAAAAAGAAAAGAATATAACTTGCAAAGTCAAAGAGTAAATAAGGCTTGCAACCAAGTACCGCCTTGGAATTCGTTCCACAACACCATCTTTGCAAGCCCCACTCTAGTTTTCTATTCTTATTTTAGGAGAAGCCTTTATGTATTGATTTTAGCCGGATATTTGGCAAGTTCTGCAAGGATCCTGACCAAATTAATAAGGCAAAAAGCAAAAAAGGGATTGAAGCTTTGAACATGATTAAAAAAGGACAAGTCAATAATCTAAAATAATTCTGGTCTTGATGAAGTCAAATATATTAATCAATTATTTGGAATAGTTCTATATTGATACATTTTTCCTTGGATATTTTGACTTTTGTTCATCATTCATAGATTTATATACTTATTCTGATTTTTTTGCAACGGAACCCGTTGAGATTACCTAAAAACGTAGCTCAAAACGGTGGCATCTGGCATAATGATGGAGATACCGCCTTTTTAGTTTGCGGATTTGACGGAAGTATAATCTCGAAATTTACAAAAATAAGCGAGGCGATTTACGCCTCTTTCATTTTTAGAGATACTTAGTTAATTCTAATTCGTTCTCATCTTTGTATAAAGGGACTGTTCGTTTCCATTTCTCTTTTGGGACTGTAACACAGATCCCAGCTACGACTAAAGCTCCAAGAGCTTCTTCCTCGGATAAGCCTTGAAGTCCGTAGTAATACCCATTCAAGTAAATTTCCTGAAAGAGTTTTGCAACCGATTCAGGAACAGATACAACCATTGTAACCTGTTTTTGAGAAAATAGTTCTTCTATATTAATTATGTCCATTTTTTACCTCGGGAGTTGTAGAGTAGCCGTACCCTCATTTGATCCTGAGAATACTCTAGCCATTACTTCCCAGATTTCTATTTGGTCTAAGTAATCTTCGCCGCCAGTAAAACGCATAGCGTAGGCGACTTCATTAATGTATAGATCAACGTATGGCAAAGAATTCACCGACTTATATAATTTATTATTTATAAAGCACTAATATATAATTGTACCTGTAGAGGCAAAAATCCCAAAAATTGTCGTAAAATCCAACATTTTATTACAATTTATTATCTTATATTGTGGTTATAAAATGAGGAGTAATGAGAAAACAAAAATCTAAGTGTTTTACATATAAATGTAAAGAAAGGTAACACTTAGCAATTAAATATATAATTATAATTATATTTGAATTTTTCTATTGAGGAAATTATGTCACTCAGGTTTTTCTTAGAAATCTTAGTTCCGTTGCAAAAATATCCAAATAAACATGTAAATATAGACCCCTTAAAAGATGATTAGTTTTTAAGGATTATTAAGCCTTATTTACCCAATTAAATATAATGTCAACCTT
Source organism: Patescibacteria group bacterium (assembly GCA_013387215.1). Lineage (GTDB taxonomy): Bacteria > Patescibacteriota > Microgenomatia > UBA12405 > UBA12405 > WARW01. The sequence continues at coordinate 19,600 of WARW01000016.1, read as the reverse complement.
CTCCAATTAAAATATATGCATTAAACAGTTTATTTATTATTTAAAAGACTTAAATGCTTCAATTAACTGATTAAACGTTGTTTTTCTTTGATTTTAGCATTGAATTTCGTATGGATGAAAATGATATCAGATGCATTAGTTGTAAATAAACATAAATTATGAACAAATAAAGCTTTTATTCTGTCCTTTCATTGATTTTAAAGATTATTATAGATAATTTCTCTAAAAAATTAGTTTTTAGAATGTATTTTAGTTAAGAAAACTCTAAATATATATCTATTGTTCAAAATAAGCATTTTATATCCTTAGTTTTAACACTAATTTGGAAGAACTCTAAAGATTGCTGAAACATCTTAGTTGATGAAAGTATCAAAATAATAGAATAATTACAATTTGGAAAAAGATGAAGAAAAGAATACATGAGGAAGATCATCCTCATGTTTAATGTCAAATCAGAACAATCATTTTTTAGATAACTTAAGATTAATAATCTTTGTTGCTTTGCTGATTTGCCCTTTAGCATTCTTTACAGTTAATGTAACAGTGTATTTTCCAGGTTTTTTGTATGTATGTATTGCATTCTTAGTGGTTACAATTTGGGTCTTGTCTCCAAAGTTCCAAGACCAGGAAGTTGGTGACCCTATACTCTTATCTGTAAACTTTACATTTAATGGTGTCTTTAAATTGTGAGTTGCAGTAAAGTTAGCATGAAGTTTTGCATGAAGTTTTGTTGTTGTTTTTCCTTGAGTAGCTGGAGATGCAGCAAGTGCAGTTGCCGACAACAATATTATGCTAATTAATGCAATGGACATTTTTTGTTTTGCATTCATTTTATTGCCTCCAATAATCTTTTATCGTTTTTTAATTATTGTCTTGCCGACTTCTATCGGTTGACAAGTTGAAGCATTGATTTATTTAGAAATAAACATACTTTTCAGAGAAAAATATCAAATATATAAATTTACTTTTAGAAAACAAAAAATTTTCTTTTAAAACAAAATGGCAATCTACCAAAAATTCCGTAAAATACAATTGCCTACGTGTTTCTCCAGAGTTTCTTGCATTTGATGTTGGCAGTTATCGGTCATAAATGCTCTATTCCTATCTTATGGAACATCCAAGTTGAGAAAAACATATCGAGGCAATCCCAAAACCAACTTTATTCTCAAAATCATAAAATTTTCAGAATTGCTTTCATTATCCGAAGCTCAAGTAATGATTGCAAATTCGAGATATAAAGGGGCGATTTTGAGTTTTGGGATCGGCTCATCTTATACTTCTATCCGGAACTTCTTAATTCTCTTAAATTAAAAATCAAATATTTTAAGAAGTCTTTGTTATTTGAATATATAATTGTATTAAAAAATGAATTAAAGGGGTGAAAATAAATGGAATTGCGAAAATTGAGAAAGGCATTGCGGGAACAAAAGAAAGGAAAGTGTGACCGCGCAGAAGGGAAAAGTGCTAAATTAACTGCTCAGAAGACCAGTATGACGGCTACAATTAATGAAATATTTCAATTCGCCGCAAGTCACGGTTATTATTTCAAATGAATATATTGGTTCTGTTGCAAAAAATCTGGCTATTCCATTATCCTTTTGAGAGAAGTTCAATAATCTTTATTATTTCAGGTTTCGTTGCAAAAATTATTTCTTTGCACTTTGAGGCTATAATTGGCATCTTTATTTACTATTTTTCTGGGTAATGAGAATGATTAACTTTCTTAATTGTAAATGTTTCACTTATTTTGTAAAATAATCATATTTTTTTGCAACGAAACCAAAAAAAGTATGTAGCTATTGAATTTAGACTCGCTTAAAACTTTTATTTGAAAAGCGATATGGAATACTTTGCAGGTTCTATATTTGACTCGTCATCTTGGTTTAATTGCAATCCTTTAAGTTTTGTAAGTTCATTTCTCAGGCTTTCAATTTTTATAACTTGGTTTTTAATTAATTAAGGAGTAATATGTAAAAAATAAGAGGCAAATTTGGGTCCTCTTTAGTAAATAATACCTAAGATCACCCTAATAAGTATTAATTACAGTATTTACTGTTTTTTTTGAAATTAAAGCTCAAATAACGTATTTAAAAATAAATTATATTTTTTTGCGTATATAAGTAATATTATATTTTATCTAACTGATTTAGGAACTGTTGACATAGAATCAACAAGACTAAGTTGATCAAAATAGGACTTATGCAATGAAACTAATAAAAGTATTGGTGGCTGTTCGCGTTATTACTTCAACTGTGTAGTCCGAAATAGATCAACAAAAAGAATTTCGATAAACCTTTGATTCAACAAATTGTTTATACACTCTTTATAAACAACCAGCAGAAAAGAAGGTTTCTTTGAAATATTTCGGAGGAAAAAAAATGTTAAAAATAAAAAAAATACTCGGTATTTTACTGGCACTATGTTTTGTAATGTCAGTGACAGCTGCAACAGTAGGTGCAACACCAAATGAAGTAAATAAAGATGTCAAGAAATTCGGTGACAATGACAAGAAATTTGGCGACGACCACAAACACTTCCATCCAGGTCATTGGGAAAAACATAGAGTAGGTCACAGAGAGTTCAGGAACAACCACTGGACTGTTGTCTATGTATACAAAACAGTCTACGTGGGGCCATCCTGGTACTAAAACTACATAGAGAAGTTAAGGTTCTGTGTAGTTGATGGGGTTTGTCCTCTTGACAGATATTACTGGATGCTGAAAATTTTTCCCAGTCCCTGTAGACTACACAGTACCCATTATACATATATTCAAATATTTATACTAACTTTTCTTCAATGGAACCTTAAAATGTTAAATACAGATTTGCTTAATATTGTTTATAAGACTAACCAAAATTTTGTCTTAGCAATATACAAGAAAATATATAATGTAGAAGTGAGTGAAGACATAAAACGCTTTATAATTAATATTAAATATGTAAGTATAGGAATAATAATATCTACTTTTTTTTCATTTCTGTTTAATATTCTTTCTGGAAGAATATTTGGTCCAAGCGAATACGGCAAGTTTGGACTGATCCAGTCAACGGCAATGTTTTTGCAAATACCAATGACATTTGGAATTCCTACCGCAATGGTAAAATATGCTTCAGAAAAAGAAGATATCTATAGACAAAAGACTGTAATTTCAACATCTTATATGCTAGTGATTATATGTGTATTGTTTTTTACAATAATATATACTGTATATTCAAAACAGATATCTGAAAGATTCTCAGTTTCTGAAGATTCATTTAAACTTGCAATAATTTTAGCTCTTTTTTCTATTTTTAGTCTCGTAACCACTAATACTTTACGTAGCGTGAACGAAATTAAAAAGTATTCAAAGATAAAATCAATTTATGGGTTGCTAGAATTATTACCACTAATTTTGTTTATATATTTAACATATATCTCACATACATCAATAATCTATTCAATACTTATTTCAAATGCTATACTTGGCTTATTAACCCTGCCAATTATTACAAAATATATTGCATTTAAATTTGAATTAACATGGGCAAAAATTTTGATGATCTTTAGTCTATATACCGCAATAAGTGATGTCTCTTATATTATTTATACAAATATTGATCAACTTTTGATCAATAAATATATGCTGATCGAGAATGTTGGAATATATAACGCATATTTATATTCCTCAATAAATGTAGTTACAATTATTATTGGGATAATTTCAACTGTTTTTCTGCCGGCAGTCTCAAAATATAAAGATAAAACTTCAATATTCAAGCGATTACATAAATTAATACCCTATATTATTGTTTTAGGCATCCCATTTATATTAATAATAGAATTTATAATTTTAAAAATATATGGTAAAGGTTACCCATTTAATTTTTTACTCGCTTTTCTATTTGGAACAGCATCAGTCATGTCTATATGGTACGCATTATATGCATCTATATTAACATCCGCAGGTATCAGAGGTGCTAAAATAAATTTTATAGGCACAATTACTATAGCAATAGTAAATATAATATTAGATATCTGCTTGATCCCTAAATTAGGGCTAGATGGTACAATGATCGCTACTACTTTCGGATACTGCTGTGGAATTGGTATTGTCTGGCTCTGTATAAATCCTCTGAAAATAACGAACTACATTAATGGTTCTGTTGCAAAAATTCATAGTAAGGATTCACTTGAAAAAGGAGGAAAGCAATAGAGCGATAATATACTATCTAATTCTTTTAAGTGGAAATATTACAAAGGGGAAATCATCTCATTAAACGTAAAATGGCACTTAAAATATTCAGTAAGTTATCGAAATTTAAAGGAAATGATGGCAGAAAGGGGAGTAATAGTCGACCATACCACTCTTGAGATGGATACATCATCACCTGAAATAGAAAAGAAACGTTGACAAAATATCCACCTGCTATAGATGGACTGAAAAACGATAGAATATTACCTAAAAACATAAGCCTTCGACAAATTAAGTATTTTTGAATAACTGACATATCATACACTCTTAGATTCCTATTTGTTTCATAGTATCAATTTAATAATTTTTGCAATGGAACCGCCAATGTTGATTCTAATGCTTGAAAAACTAAAATCGAAAACTAGGTAATAAAAAGTAAAAAGGAGATAACATTGGATTTATTTAACAAGCCATTGCGGTTTGCCCTGGCTGTAAATTTATATCGTTTACACCATGAGAAACACTTACTTTTTCAACTTTAGTGTTTCTGAGTTTTAACAAATGCCGTTATGGTTACTTTTATCTCTGTTTCTGAAATGTCTATATTTGCATTAAAGCCTTTTATGAAAAACAGACTATGGCAGTTGTAGAACCCTCAAGTCAATTGGGAGTTTAGTAAATATCAAAAAATTAATCTGTAATCAAATGTAGCTTAAGTCGTGAGGTGATTAGCTTGGATTGGAATGAAGTATATAAGGGTACACCGCCATGGGATATTGGTCGCCCCCAACCTGCTTTTGAGATTCTTGTAGAAGATGGAGAGATCAAACCTGGACGGGCTCTGGACATTGGGTGTGGACGGGGTGATAACGCGATAATGTTAGCCATGAATGGGTGTGACGTCACAGGTATAGATCTTGTTGAAGATGCCATATCTGACGCAAAGAAAAAGGCTGCAGAGCGCCACGTTAAGGTAAACTTCTTGATAGGAGATGTATTAAAAATGAACCAGCTTTTCAGGGAAGCAGAGTTCGAGATCATCATTGATTCTGGCTTGTTTCACGCGATGACAGATGAAGAAAGACCCGTTTTTGCGCAACAGTTACACAGAGTGCTAAAGCCAGGCAGCAAATATTTCATGCTGTGCTTCTCCGATAAAGAGCCTGGAGACTACGGGCCCAGAAGGATCTCAAAAGCTGAAATTGAGAGCACTTTCACGCCCCTTTTCGACATCATCTATATAAAAGACTCGGCTTTTCATTCTAGAAGCGGGCCTAGTAGCAGTGAAGTTTATTCTGCATCAGCCTATCTTGTCTCAGCTGTCAGGAGTTAATTAGATCAAAAATTTATCTCAAAAACTAGAACAAGAAAGTATCTTTACAATCCGGATGGTTTCGTTGCAAAAAAATCTGTTCTAAGGATATAATAAAATAAAAAAGAACTCAAAGATAGTGACATGCTATCTAATTCCTTTAAATGGAAGCATTATGAAGGAGAAATTATGGTTGTGTTGCAAAAATTTTCTTTTCGCACTTTGAGGCTATAATTGGCACTTTTATGTACTACTTTTCTGGGTTATGAAAATGATTAACTTTCCTAATTGTGAAGTTTTTCACTTATTTTGTAAAGTAACCAGATTTTTGCAACGGAACCAGTAACTTTAATTAGAAATTCGGAGTCAAAACCACTATGAAGAGACAGCCAAAAAAGGCACTTAGTATTTTGCTGACTATCTGTTTTTTAATGTCAGCGATGGCTATAGTTGTAAGCGCATCTATGAATTCAAGTTGGGGATCAAAGGATAAACAGCACTATGTGGATGGATATGATGAAGGATATAAAATTGGACTAATAAATGGATATGACCAAGGATATGATATAGGAATTAAAGGAATTAAATATACAGGAACCGGTCGTATTAACTTCGCACCAAAGAGCACCACTTCTCAAGATATAGGATATGCTGATGGATATACTGTTGGATACGATCTTAAATTCCTTTCAGGGTATAATGTTGGAATAAAAATTTATGAGCAAACACCTACTCCAACACCTACTCCTACTCCAACACCTACTCCTACTCCAACACCTACTCCTACTCCAACACCTACTCCTACTCCAACATCTAATCAGACAACAACATCTAATCAGACAACAACATCTAATCAGACGACAACATCTAATCAGACAACAACATCTAATCAGACAACAACATCTAATCAGACAACAACATCTAATCAGACAACAACATCTAATCAGACAACAACTAACACGGATACTACTAAACTTATCCAAAGTCAGAGCAGCTCTAGCTCAAGTTCTAGCTCTAGTGACGTGGGAAACAGTTTTTCCAAAGAGCCAGCCACAAATGTTGCTTCAGAAGAGATTGCTACCAGAAATATCATGAGTGGTAATCATATAAGATACGATTTTTTGCAAAACAGTACATGCATTATGTATATAGAGTACAATGCAAAAAAAACATTTCAAAAGACGACCACAACTGTAGAAGAACTCAAGAGCAAGTCCACCTTTGTCCCAGAACGTGCTTCCGGAAGTGTATATAAATATGTGAATATCTGGGTAGGAGATAACGGAGGAGGGCTTCCTACATCCCTTGCAAATGGGGTAATTGGGTTCAGAGTTGAAAAATCATGGATTAACAATAACAGTGTTAATGAATCCCTTATAACCCTCCAATGGTATAATCAAAGTTGGGAGCCGCTCTATACCAAAAAGATCGGAGAAGATAACAATTATTCATATTTTACCTCGACAGCGCCTGGTTTTTCTTTCTTTGCTATTACCTATCCTGGAGAAACAAACAAAAACAATACCCAAATCGAAGCAAAACTGCAGGATGCTACAGAAAGCCTGGTAAGTGCAGGAAATGCCTTAAACAAGAGTGGAAATAATAGTAAAGCAGAGGAAGTGAAGGGAGCAGCTAAAGTACTAATGACAATTGCTTTACCCCTATTTTTGATCTTAGTAGGATACTTAGTGCTTAAGAAAAAGATCTAAAAGATTTTTTTCTCCTACTTCACGAAGATGTTTTCCAGAAAGTGATATTTTTCCATTGGTCATCGGTTAAGGATTGGTACTATGGAGTCTACGGCTGCTAATATTATACAAACGGTTCCGTTGCAGGTACTGTGTAGTTGACAGGGTTTGACCTCCTGACAGATGTCATCGAATAATGAAAATTTATCCCCAGACCCCGTCAACTACACAACAATCATGAGATAGGTGCATCAATATTCACCTGAAATATAAGTGACAATTGCTTAAAATATGAAATTATGAAAAACGATAGCACAATACATCCCCTTTATATTTACAAAACATGTACACCCCCCCTACGCATCGAGTAATATATCGGAGGCATATAGGCTTCTTTTTGGATGTCTACATTCTTTGGAAAAATCAAACCTAACATTCAGAGTATTTTACTCTGTATGTTAAAAAACATTCATCCTACCTAAATTATTTTTATTTGTATTTATAGTTATCAGTGAACAATATTTTATTGATATTCGTAAATTCTTTTACAAATCAAACCTGTGCAAAATATCAAAGCTTATATAGAACACATGTTTTGTACAGTTATGGACGAGAAAGTTAAGGAAAGTACAACTTTCTTATTTCCCTACTCAAAGTATACCTTCCTACACCACAAGGCTTGACTAAGAGCTGAGATGGTACTGCTATCTTACGTGATGCGTAGTGTCCCTGTCCGTGTTTTGTAAATATAAATGAACTCCGGTGATGATTCTACCGCAGGTGATATTAACATGAATGAAACCCCAAAGAAAGTACCAGATTATCTAGCTGCTTTTCATAAGAATATTAAAATCAACGACAAAATATTTCGTGACAGAACCATTCTAGAAAAGTTTTACATCCCTGCTGAAATTGTGAGCAGAGATGCACAGATAAAAGAGTTGTCTGGTTGCTTTCAACCTATCGTAAGCCACAGCTCCCCAATCAATGCTTTTCTTGATGGCTCGAATGGAACAGGGAAGACTATCTGCACTAGATTTGTAGGAAAATTTATGCAGGAAGGGTTAAAAACAATAAGTGAAGATGTTATTGATCTGATAGAGATCAATTGTGATGGTATTAATGACACTGAAGTTTGTAGGATTATAGCAAACCAAATAGGTCTTAAACATGATCCTAAAGGGTATTCAGTTGAGGAAAGTATGAATAAAATATGGGCTTTTATCAATGAGAAAGCCCTGTCAAGCAGCTTCTACACGGTCATATTCTTCTTTGATGAGATCGATAAATTCAACCCTCACAAGAGAAAAGGCAACGATGGTAATAATTATTCCCTAGAAATACTTTATCGGATATCCAGGGCAATAGACTTGAAACTTGTCAAAGTCCCTAATTGCAGGGTAGGAATATTTGCAGCTTCGAACGATCCCGATTTCTTAGCTAAAAAACTACCTCCCCACATTGCAACGTCAGTGGGTTTTAATGAAGTATTTTTCCCAAAATACAATAAAGTTGATTTAATTAAAATCATGATGGATCGCATAGATGCTTTCCAGCCCAGGGTAATTGAGCCCAGTTTAATTGAATATATCGCTACCGAGGTTGCAGATAAGCATAAAGGGGATGCACGCAGAGCTCTTGATACATTGCTGGGGGCGGGTAAATACGCATTTGATAAGGACTACAATAAAATAACCATGGAATGTATCGAGTACGCCGAGAAGATCATAAACAGCTCGGATTTAGAGAAGTTCATAAATGATTGCGGAAAACATGATAAGTATCTGCTTGCTGCAATATATTTAGTTACTTCATACATTCCAGAGCCAACCATGCCAGTAGTCTATACTGGTTACGAGTGGTTATGTAAAATTTTAAAGATCAAACCGATTTCTTATGGGCATGCAAGCAGAAATATATCTACCATGGTGAAAACTAGATTAGTTGACTCCTCTAAAGGCGATTGGGGTAATTCCAGAATAATCTCTCTTGGTAAGGAAGTTCAAGAAAACATCCATGTTGCTTACAACGAAGAGATAGAAAAACGGGTTAATGAGGTTGCATTAGATTTGCCAATTATGTTGAAAGAGAAATTTGGAAATAAATTTAAAAACAGTAGGTTGGATCAATACTAAGAGCCTATCCAAAAAGTCAGTAATACATGAGTGAAACGAGAAATTCTGGATATAATTGATAATGCAAAAATACTGATTTTAATGCCTGATAATTGAAGAGATCCTAATATCTGAAGCTCAGGTTCAGATAATGCTTGACTACCAGAGTTTTAACAGTTTATCAAATTGCAAAGAGAACTTAACATATTAACAAAATACAATGTCAAGTATATAAACGTAGTATGTTGCCATGTTTTCAAAGAACCCCACATGTAAAAAATGAAGTATATGACATTTACACCCTCCCCTCAATGTTAAGTAGTACAGTAGTAGTGGTAGGGTTTTGACTTTAATGGAGGAAATAGAAGTCTAAAAGATTAAGCTGGATTAACCAGTTTAATGTTATGATAAAAGCAATGTTGTAGGGTTTTAAAATTAATACTATAAATAACTATAAGACTTATTTTTGCATTTGGAGCAAAATCGCCATAATTTTGCATGTTTCAATCTCTCAGACAATGGGCATTACTGCTATACTACTTAACATTGAGGGGAGGGGGTTCATGTTAAGTACTATGTTATGTTATTATCGTATTCTCGATTAATGTGCCATCTGAATTTGATTATGTACTTAACATTGCATTTTTTCTGATTGTTAAGTTCCGGTAGCTATAAACGGGAACAGTATTCTTTAAAATACTCAGGTGATGCTATGGAGATTAAGCAACCTAAAGAACTCGATCGGTCAGCGTTGTATCAGGCATTATTTGTGCCCAATAATCTCATCTTTAAAGAAGAGAAAATGCTCAGTAAAAGCTACGTGCCAGAAAACATTATAGGAAGAAATACGCAGCTTGAGCAGATCGCTGCTAACCTGGCACCGATTACAAGACATGGAGATCCTATCAATATGTACATTTGGGGTGGCAGCGGAGTAGGAAAAACAATTACAATCCGTCATGTACTCTCTATTTTAGACTATGGGCTTCATGAAAATAGCGATAATACTCATGTGGACTTCGTTCGGATAGATTCTACGTCTATAAACAGTGATGTTCTGGTTTGTCACGAAATTCTCGCGCATTTGACCGCGACTATCCCTCAAACAGGGTTTACCTTTGCTCAGTACCTTCAATTTATATGGAGCGAAATTGACCGCATAGCAAGTAATTACGATTACTATGCATTGGTCATCTTCTTCGATGAAATTGACAAATTTAAGGATCCTAATAATGTTCTCTACCAGTTATCAAGAGCAATGGAGAATAAACGGATTAAGTCTTCAAACTCTACTATAGGGATCATCACCGCATCGAATAAAAAAGACTTTCTGAACTCGTTGGATGATAAAGTACAGTCCTCTGCTGGATTTGTATATCTGCAGTTTCCGGATTATACCGAGCAGGAGCTTTATGAGATTTTAATAGATAGAATTGAAGCGTTTCAACCTGGCGCAATTACAGAAGCAGAAATCAGATATTGTGCCAAGCGTGTAGCAGAAGGATTTCACGGGGACGCTCGCAGAGCGATTGATACAATTCACGTTGCAGGAAAGATTGCTTCGGATCAGCGTTACAAGAGGATAACTACTCAACATATTAATAATGCGGAGCAGGAAATAACAAATACAGCAACGATGGAAATGATGACTAAGTTCTCAAAGCATGATCAGTATTTAATCACTGCTATTTACTTATGTAACCGAATTATTAAAGCTGAAAAACTGAACTCATCACCAAATACAGGCACGGTATTGAATGTATACCAGGAAGTATGTAAAATAGTGAATGAATCGCCGACAAGTGAAGGACATATTTCAAGACGCATCTCGGATCTTGATGATAAACAGTTGATCCATGCTCAAAAGATTAAAGGCTATGGGAATACAAGATTCATTACTCTGTCCTCTGATACCGAATTAGCAATTGATTTGATTTATAAGTATCCTCTAAAGATTCAGATTGAAGCAAGTATTTCGGATATAGAATCAATTGTAATGTCTACAATAAAACGTAATAGAAAGCCTTTTGCAGGGACCTCCAAGTTTATATAATGTTTAAAACTCTTATGTCATCAAGGGTACTATGTAGTTTATGGGGTTGGGATAAATATTCGGTAAGCTCCGAAGTCGTTCAATATCAACTTCTGTAGATTGCGCAGTACCTTAGTTACTACAGGTTTATTTTTATGGACCGGATCCTGTACTTTCAACTTCTTTGTTAAGGTTCTCTACTTCTCTTGTAAGGCTGCTTATCCTTTTATCTTTCTCTTCAAGCAATGTTTGACGTTCTTCAAAACGCGCTTTGATATCTGCAAGTTCTAACGGGTCTGGAACTTTTTCTAACTCTTTCTTCAATGTCTCTAAGTGTTTGTCTTTTACTTTTAATTGTTCTTCTAAACTTACTATTCTTACATTCAAGGGTTGTGTCGCAAAAATTTTCTTCTTGCACTTTGAGGCTATAATTAGTACCTTTATGTACTATTTTTCCGGGTGATGAGAATGATTAACTTTTCTGATGAATAAAACCAGAAAAACAGTAATTTTTTCAGCATAACTAATAACTTTTTATATTATTGTATTTTACAGGACTTTCGGTACTCCATCCTTGTTTTAGTGTATCTTGCTTTCGAGTCTCTAAAACATAATCTGTCAATACGATCCCATACGACAACCCATAAAATTTAGCATAAGAATAAGGATAATTCACCCAAAAAACCAACTGCGTTTTAACTTGGGAGCGCGGAGGCACAGCGAGAAGTCCCCTTCCTTTAGGGAGGGGATGAAAGCGAAGCCTCTCCCTTCAGGGAGAGGTAGTTCACTCCGATTACAAAAGAAGGCAGGCGAGTACTGGGCAGTGCGCCGGTTTTTCTGCAAAGTCTCTGCTGTTTCTGTAGCTTTCCCAAAATCTAAGCCTATATAAGAAGTGTATTAAAAAAGGATATATAAGTTAGTCCCGACATGTCCTGAAAGTCTTCCTAACAGTCGGAGAATAACTCCTTTAATCGATTGCTTCTATTCTCTCTTTCTTGACAAAGGGTTTGCTTATTTTCTCCGGCATCCATTCAGGCCGGTTTTCTGGGGCTTTAACAATTTGTTTCCATGCCTTGAAAATGTGCACCTTTTTAGTTCCGCGTTCCCTGAGCATAAGAGTAACCGGTTTTGATTTTGTTCCCTCGCATCTGTTTGCGGCTTTCAAAGCAGCCTGTCTCGGCTGTTTTCCGGTGAAAACTCCATGCTCATTTCCTTCTTCGTCTCGTATTACGAAATTTCTCATGTCGGTTATAAAGATCACCTCAAAAATTAGTTACTGATACTGATTAAGTTTTCAAGTATATAATATTTTTCTTATAATGTTGCTAGTGGTTATTGGTTTATGCAAAGTCACAGTTTTTTTCATAACTATCCCCGCTGTAACTCCTGCTGATTATAGCTAAATATCCAGCCAAGCCTGCAGCTGTCTGCACCAACAAAAAAGACAAATTCGAATTTATTCTGAGATTTTTGCAACGGAACCATATATACTCCCTCAAGGACGATAACAAGAGTGTGGTAAAGTCCGTTCTGGATAACTATTAATCCGGTTTTAAACAAACATTAATTCTGTTTTTCAATCAATTTGGGGGCTCTCCTCTTTTCATCCTCTTCAAATACTTGGTCATTGCCACGTCCGCAATAAGGGTAATCCCTTTATGAACTGCATGGACCCCGGGTCCTACGGTCATCCTCTCGCTATAAAATCGGTGCAGAGCCTTCAAGTGACGAAGGTTGTACTCTAGGCAAAGTCCCACCAGCTCCCAGTGCTCAGGAAAAGCCCGATCCTTTCCAAAGCTGGTCGTGCCGCCAAGCCTTGTTTCAGACATGGAGCTGAAGAATAGCGGCATCAGTAGCCCGGTGTAATCCTTCAGCGACTCCACGAGTTCAATGGTCTGCAGCACGTCCTCGGCAGTCTCGCCAGGGAGGCCAAGCACAAGGCTGCCGACAGGAAGCCAGGACTCTTCTCCGAAAAGCCGATAGCAATCTCTGACGATCTCAGGCCAGCTCTCTGGGTTTTTCGGCGAAGCTTTTCTTGGCATATGCATTTGGAGAATTCTGCAGCTTCCGGTCTCTATCCCTACCCAGGCAGACATGTACTTTTGATCTCTGCCAACTCCTACGATCCTGGACACTTCTCGAAGAAGGTCCTGATTTTGATAAGCCGTGGCGAGGCTGACATGGGATATATCCACCGTCCTCGGACCCAGCCGCTTAACCTCTCTGAACAGTTTCTTGACCTTTTCTCCATCGAGCTTGGCGCCTGATGAGCCGTAGGTGAAGACGTCTTCGGAATGAAGAACCACGTCCTTTTGACCTGCCTTTAGATTCACCGTTACGTCATCGAGGATTTTATCCAAGGGTCTGTGACGGACAGTGCGCATGCTCGGAGAACAGAAGGAACATCCCCGCCAACAGCCCCTGCCGACCTCCACGATTCCGGCAATGGTTGGGCCCCTGTTCACAGGTATGTCCCCTCCTGCCACAGCTGTTCCTCGGATTACCTTTGGAACCTCATCGCCGTTAATAATAGATCGGCAGATTTCAGGAAAATCGCCCTCTCCCTCTCCCAGGAAAATATGGTCCACTGGGACATCCTCGCCCAACAGCTCCCAGGATCCCATACCGCCGACCACCAGCTTTGGCTTATGCTCTTTGATCAGTGGATGGTTTATCAAGGCCAGGAACTTGGACCTGTTATGAGGCTCACCCCGCCCGATCATCTCCTCGATCTCGCGTAAGGCGATTTTTCCCAGGGGATCGTCGTGGGTTATTCCCACGATCTCAGTCTCTGGGCCGATGGCCTTATCAAGGTGATCAGGATGAGCCACCATCACCTCGGACCGATCAAAACCGGCCTCCAAGAGGGCTGCCTCCACTTTTCTCATGCCACAGGGCGCGAGTAGGGCTGAGCCATCCGAGGCTGCAGCCATGGGAGGGCAAAAGAGCCTTCTGAAGGCAAAATCGGGCAGTACCGACTTTGGCAACGTCGCTGTAAATCCAAGAATCGCTCCCCCGTGATATGTGCTCATCATGGTGGGATCGCTTGTCAGAACGATTTTTTTGCCCTTCATTCTAAAGCCAACTTTTCCGTCATTTACAGTACAATTTCTATTTATTTGTTTAAAATAAAAAGTTTATGTGGTAAAAACTTTACCAAAATTGCCACCACGACTTTTTCTTGGTGTCTTCTACTAAGGCCTTTTGATTAAGCGGTTCTGTGTTAAAAAAGGCTCATAGAATGAGAAAAAGATTAAGAAATGTATCAAAAATGACAAACGGATCTATGGCTGCACTATGGAAAATAAAAATTATCCTGATGTTTAGGTTAACAATGATCCTCTGTGCAATAACTATTTTTATCCCGAACATTTCTACGTGCAATTAAAAGCAAAAGACCGAGCAAAACAAAGATGATAACCACGGCGCAGAAGAGGTACAAAAAAGCCATATCCGGAGAAATTTTAGCCCCATAATCTACAGTTGCTAGTCCCATATCTATCTATATGACGAAACAAAGATAAATAAGGTTTGTAAAAATCTCCTGAAATACCGAATTTTCACTAATTTTAGCAGAGTTATCTGAATATTATTCACTTGGATACTATAAGGTAAATAGCCTATTGATTAGTTTTATGGGAAAAGTACTGGATTTCTCTGACCTACTCTATGTTAGCTCCTAATCTGATTTTCTACAGGATTATTCTGCGTGCAGAGGTAGTAGTTTATCAGGCGAGAAAAAGTATGAAAAATAAAATCGACATCAATGATAGGCAAATTTAAAAAGCACATATTTTACCTATCGATGAGGACATCTTTAACAGAAAAAAATGCTAGGAGACATATAGGCAATATAAAATAAGGAATTATAAAAAGAGAGGATACATTTAGGATACGAAAGGATACAACTATATCCTAAAAAAATTAATATGCCTCCATGCCCGAAGAGAAGAGGAAAATCAATTGTTGGATACCTATAAACCTCTATGATAAAATCGAGCCTGCAGGATATGAGAGCGTTACTCAGGCAGTTATAGAAGGCCTGCAAAGAATACTAGAAGATCCACAAGAGGATACAAGAGGATCCAAAGTGGACATAGAAGGATATCTTCAGGATATTGCAGCCCTCACATCTGAAAATACCCAATTGAAAAAGGACCTGGAAGGATATCAACGGATCCGAGAAGGATACAAGCGGGATATGGGAGGATACAAGAAGGATCTAGAATGGATACAAAAGGATCTAAACCAGGATATCACAGGATATAAAGAGGATATTAAGGCTTTAACTACTGAAAACGCTAGATTGAAAGATAATCTTGCAAAGGCTCCGGATCTAGGGGAGTTATTACAGCTGCAGGCCAGGTACGAAGAGTTAGAAAAGCATAATCAGACTTTGAAAGGAGAACTTGAAAAAGCTCACCAGGATAAAGAGATTATACAAAATCATTATGACAATTATATGCGACAAATGCAAACGCTGATTAATCAGAAGGCAATTGAAGCACCTGGAGAAAAAAAGAAATGGTGGAAGTTTTGGTAATTCTGGATACTGCATATTAAAATCGATATCAACCAAAGTGAAAAGAATCTTAAATATATATTTATTTCCAATGCAACTTGCTATCAGGAGAATTTGGTGTGTATGCACCCCTCACTTCCAATGGAGAACACTATCAAGCACCTTTTATTGAAATGCAATATAATTTTGGATGAATATAATAAAAAAAGAAGAAAAAGAAAAGAGAACATGGAGGGGATCAATTTTCTCTTTTCTAGAGAAAACTGTTAACGATTCGATACTTTAAAAAACTTTTGAGAGTGTACTTTACATTGTCAGGAATCTCTGAAAACTCAAAAGATAGTTAAAAAACTGGAAAGTCAGAACGACAATTAAGGGACCTCGAGGAAATAATTCATAGTGAAGTTTTGGTAATCTATGTAAGGCCTGTTATCAGTATTCAGTTTTTTATCCTGAAATCCTTGATATACATAGAAACAGTATTCTAAATATGTTCATGCACCTAGATATTTAGATAAGGCGGAAGAGCATCTTATCACCTGTGCCGATTGGAGAGGGGAGTGGGGCCCTAAAGCTAATCGGCATACCACTTTCATATTTTGTCTTGTATTCGGCAGGAATCAGTTTTTTAGCAATTGGCTGTCTATAATGGACGTTGTCCTTTAACAATTCTATCTTTTGAAGGAATGCATTAAGGATTACTTCTTCTTGCTCTGAGTCTGATGCTTTGCTCAGGAAACTATGATATGCATCTGCAGCTTCTGGGGTAAGGATTACTCTGACAGATGTTCCGCTACTGGTTTGTGCAGCGAAACCAAGAGTTGACGTCGCAGCACCACCAGTACCATCTGAAACTATTTGTATGCCTCCAATTAAGGGGCTCCAATAGCCATTACGACCAATAGTTGGTACAGAAAAATCTCCATATACAATTGTTAGCGGTATATTCGTTACGTTAAGTTCTTGTCCATAATTCGAAAATAAATTATAAATTTCATTTTCTTTGGCTGTATCTACGTTTTGTCCTTTTTTAATTGTCACCTGAAGAACACCATCAATTGTATAACCATAAGCTATAACTGGACCATTTGGACACATATATTTAGACATGTCCTTTTTAAAATTTTTAGTAGCTTTAGTATATACTTTGTCAAGCGTAATTTGAACTCAATAAGTTATTTTATGTTAACTGTTATATATTTTATCAAAGAACTCTTCAAATTAACTATTTTCACTCATTTTAGAGTCTACAAATTATCCGACTTTTTAATTTTTAGCATATTTACCAAAATTTTAATATATAGTAAAGATGCCGTAATCTCATCAAGATTAATATACAAAAGAAAAAGATAATATTTTATAGTAGCCTAAGTAAATTTTTATTTAATTACCCCACAAAATTAGATAACTTATCCATATTTTAATAGAGTTAACCAAAATACGCAATATGAGACAAATTTTTTAATCAGAAGAAAATTTGTAAGCTTACTAATTTTTTTACTTTAAGTAACCAATTTTTAATAAGAAGATAAATTTTGAGCTTATTAATTTCATTACTTATTTTGGCTCCGTTGCAAAAATCTCAGAATAAGCATTTAAATATATGTATGATGTACAAAAGTCAAAATATTGAGGGATGTATCAATGTCATAGAACTATACCAAATAATTAATTGATATATAGTATTATAGTAGCAGCTTTGTAAATCACAATTGCCTAGTGTTTCTCCAGGCTTTTTGCATTCAATATTAATACACTCATCGAAGGAAAAAAATAGACTCTTTTTTTAAAACGGTTTAATAGATGGTGATTTTCAAAATCCTGTTACATAGTCTTTGAAACGAATTTTTATTAATTCGCATAGCTCTGATTAGCCGATGTCGAAAATTTTCTTTGAGTTAACAAAATTTGATAAAACACTAATTCAAATTTCCAGTAGTAAGCTTAAAAGGTATATTTCTATTGTAATATTTTAGCGTAGCCTTCCTTGTTTATTCCTACAAGAAAATGATATTACAGACATTTATAAAAAAATCAATCGTTTGATTTGATATTCCTTACTGTTAAATTAAAGATAGGCTAAAACTATCTAAAAAATTAAGCTAATTTATATCTCTAATTAGTAATACATTTCGACTTTTCACGTTTATATTACCTAAATAACGCATTATTTTTAAATTAAATACTAAATTTATTTACATAACATTGTAAATTTATTTGGTGAACTTCTAAAATTATATAATCAAGATTGTCCAATAATAGAAAACTATGAAACAAAAAGCAATTTTCTTAGTATTAGCTTTATTGGTTTTGACATCATGTACTGCCATCGCAAGCGCTTCATCTAGTACTGCGTGTAATTTGAAAATTACTAAATTTTATGTACATCCTGCAACCGGAGTCGCACCAGCTAAAATCGGGTTTACAACTTACATGGAGGGTACTGTTAAACGTGTTCAATACCAAGTATTGGATAAAAGTGGAAAAGTAGTTGCTTCCTGCAGTTCTACCTGTGGACACTGTACAAAACAAAAAATCTGCACTTGCTCGCTTATTATAAAACAGCCTGGTACCTATGATGTAAAAGTAACTGCATACGGTACTGGAAGCTGTTCTGTGACACAAGTTAAAAAATCAGCTGTTACGGTAACTGCTGCAAAGCTCGTTCCAAGTTTCACATGTACAGCATCCGGTAAGAAAGTAACCTTCAAAGACAAATCTACAGGAGCTACAAAATGGACCTGGACTTTTGGTGACGGTTCAAAATCAACTTCAGAAAACCCAACTCACACATATAAAAAGGCAGGAACCTACAAAGTTTGCTTGACCGCATGTAATTCTGCAGGTACTTGTAAGTCTGTTTGCAAGAGCATAACTGTAAAGTAATAAAGGGAGAATTCCCTTTTCATTTTTAATCTGTATAATCATACCTGATATCACGTTTTATATTTTTTATAAAAGTTTAGAGATTATCTTGTAAGAATTCCCCATTCTATGAGCCTCTTTTCTATGTCCCTCATTTCGTAATCTGTAAAAGAAAGACTCTGGTAATGCCTGAGACTGGTAATAGGGTCGTGTCCTTGCCTGCTGTATATTTCAATCTCTGGTATGCCTGCTTTTAGCATCCAACTTTCAATTGTTTTCCTGGGAATCTTTGGATTGACTTTTGGATTAATACTGGCTTTGTAGCTCCATCTTTCAAGGTCCTCAAACCAAGTATTACGTGCTGGTGGCCTCTTGCACTCCATGAAAGCCTTGAAAAGATAGGGAAATGTAGCTGGTAACTTATCAATTGTCCTCTTTACTAGTTTTTGTTTCACTTTCCTCTGTGCTTCTTTAGGAAGGATAATCTGATTTCTTTCTGTGTAGTACCATTCTTCATACTCGTGTAGCCTTTGAAATCAGATGTTACAAGTCCGTTATCCATAAGATTTTGCACACGAACAAAACATTAAAAAGTTCGTATTTTGGGAAAGAATGTTCTAAATATCGATAGAAAAATAAGTGATTTTCTCTTAAAACACGAACGTTGTATGATGAAATGTTCGTATTTCTACAATTTGCATTATGAAAATTTATTCATTAAGTCGAACTAACCATCTTTTTGATTCCTTATCGGGCGTTGGGCTAAAATACCCATATACACCTTATTTCAAAAGAAATGAAGCAAGAGATAGGTTATTCATTTTAACTGAATTTAATAAGTGCAGCTCCAAGTGCTCCCGTAATCTGAGGCTCCAATGGCACATAGAGTGAAATG
>WARW01000015.1 GCA_013387215.1 Patescibacteria group bacterium | reverse complement strand
ATGCTTATTTTCAAAGACCTCCATAATCTCCGGATTATAATCAAAAGAATAGGGAACTTTCTGATTTCCTAACAACGTCAAATCATTGTTTTCGGCTTTCTCTCTTTTCATATTTATATTTCACTAATTTTAAATGGGTTATATGAAATCTCCATATCATATGTATCAATTCCTTCTTGTTTTTTAAGCCACCTTACGATCACAATGGTCAGTGGCAAAACAATAATCTCATAGATTATCTTCAAAGTTGCCTGTGTTCCAATCATGATGATCAGGTTTTTTACGGGAAAAAGACCTAAAAATGCGACCGACATAAATATCATCGAGTCTATCCCCTCCCCTGCTATGGTAGAAACAACTGCGCGCAAAGAAAAATTCTTCCCTGATGTCATCACTTTTACTCTACTCATGACAAAAGCATTAATGAACGATCCAAACAGATAGGCTACAATGCTTGCTAATGCTATCCTTGGAGAATATTGCAGAACAGTGGCATAGGCATCCTGATTTGTCCAGAAAGGAGCTGCCGGGATAATGATACTCAAACTGTAAAAGAGTATAGCAATCAAATTGACGGCAAAGCCTGCCCAAATAATCAATCTGGCTTTACGGTAGCCCCAAACTTCGGCAACAACATCGCCTATTATATAAGAAACAGGAAATATTAAAACACCGGCAGGAGCAGCCCAAGGGCCAATCATTATGATTTTAACAGCAAGTATATTTGAGATTAATAAACAGGCAGCAAAAAGAATACCTGTGAACATAAAGGTTGTAGAAACCTGAGTTTTCATAGTTCTTGTTTTTTACGTGGTTACCAAGTACACGACCGGTTTATCCGGCTACCGTTTTGCAAAAGTAATTGTTATTTGTCTTTTTTATCAATTTTACTGAAAGATGTGATTAATCCCTGAATGAGGGATGAACTGAAACCTTGATGCTCCATCTCGTTCAATCCTGAGATCGTGATTCCCCGAGGTGTTGTTACTTTATCAATCTCCTGTTCAGGATGATGATTAGATTGCAATATCAATTCACTGGCACCTTTCATCGTCTGTGCCGTTATAAACTGTGCCATATCAGCAGCAAAGCCAATCTCAATACCACCTTGCATTGCCGCACGCATGAATCTGAGAGCAAATGCAATACCGCATGCACCAAGGACTGTTGCCGAGGCCATTAATTCTTCAGTAATCACGACTGACTTACCAAGTAGATTAAAAATTTCGAAAACCTCATTCTTACGGGATTCCCATTTTTTTTCATAGGCCAAACAGGTCATTGACTCACACAATGCAATTGCAGTATTGGGCATGCCCCTGAAAAGTGGTATCTTATCACCGATTATTGCCTCTATAGATGATAGGCTAAATCCGGCTACCATCGAAACAATGATCAATTCCGGTTTCAAATAAGGCTTGATTTCCAACAGGATATCAGCCAGTTGATAGGGTTTGACAACCAATAGCACAATATCGGCTCCATTAACAGCGCTGACATTATCTGTTAAAACATGTACTCCTTTATCATTGAGATGACTGATCAGATGAGTCTTCCGCCGGGTAATCGTAATATTTTGGTTACTAATCTTCTCAGTTTTTATTAACCCCTCTGCAATGGCTAACCCCAGATTTCCTCCACCGATTATCGCAAACCTTTTATTTATCATTGAATGAATGTTTTCGACCTGCAAAATTAATATTTTTCTCACATTCTCCGACCCTACCCCCCGAACCACTCCCCTAAATTATTAATTTTGCAGATTCATGACTTTAGCTAATTTGTAAAATAATCAAAATGGACATTGCGCCTAAATACGATCCAACGCAGATCGAAGATAAATGGTATGCCAACTGGCTTCAAAAGAAGTACTTTCATTCTGAACCCGATAACCGTGAACCATATGTAATTGTGATCCCTCCCCCGAATGTAACCGGGGTGCTCCACATGGGTCATATGCTCAATAACACGATCCAGGATGTATTGGTTCGGCGCGCACGTATGCAGGGCAAAAATGCATGTTGGGTTCCTGGTACAGACCATGCGTCCATTGCCACAGAGGCTAAAGTCGTTGGCAAACTCAGAGAAGAGGGCATCAACAAAACCGACCTTAGTCGTGATGAGTTCATGGTTCATGCCTGGGATTGGACCCACAAACATGGGGGCATCATTCTCGAGCAACTGAAGAAACTTGGCGCCTCCTGTGACTGGGAACGTACCCGTTTCACGATGGACCCGACATATTATGAATCTGTTATCGATACATTTATCGATCTGTATAATAAAGGACTCATCTACCGCGGTGTTCGTATGGTTAACTGGGATCCTAAAGCATTGACCGCACTCAGTGACGAAGAAGTCATCTACAAGGAACTGCAGTCGAAACTCTATTATATTCGTTATCAGGTCGAAGGCACTACCGACGAATGGGTAACAATTGCAACAACCCGTCCGGAAACAATATTAGGTGATACCGCTATCTGCGTTCACCCTGAAGATGAACGCTTCAAACATCTCAAAGGTAAACGTGTACTCGTTCCACTACTCAATCGTTCCATCCCGGTAATTCAGGACGAATATGTAGATCGTGAATTTGGAACGGGATGTCTCAAGATCACCCCTGCTCACGACATCAACGACTATAACATCGGAATCAAACATCACCTCGAATCGATTGACATTTTTAACGACAACGGAACACTGAGCGAAAAAGCACAACTCTATATCGGTCAGGATCGTTTTGAAGTTCGTAATCAAATCTCAAAAGATCTGGCTGCCAAAGGACATTTGGTAAAAGAAGAATCATACACGAACAAAGTTGGATTTTCTGAACGTACCGATGTAGTGATTGAACCCAAACTCTCCATGCAATGGTTTCTCAAGATGGAAGATTTGGCTAAACCGGCTTTGGATGTTGTACTCGATGGCACCATCAAGTTTCATCCCGCCAAGTTCGTCAACACCTACCGCCATTGGATGGAAAATGTAAAAGACTGGTGCATTTCCCGTCAGCTTTGGTGGGGCCATCGGATTCCGGTTTATTACACTCCCGATTATCACCAGATAGTGGCTCATTCCACCGAAGAGGCTTTTGCTATAGCAAAAGAAAAATACAATGCCACCTACACCATAGATCAACTCAGGCAGGATGAAGATGTTCTGGACACCTGGTTTTCAAGTTGGTTGTGGCCCATTTCTGTGTTTGATGGCATTAAGGATCCGAACAACAAGGATATAAAATATTACTATCCAACCAATGATCTGATCACTGCTCCCGAAATTCTCTTCTTCTGGGTTGCACGTATGATCATAGCAGGAGAGGAATATCGCAAGGAAATCCCTTTCAGCAACGTCTACCTCACCGGTATTGTCAGGGACAAATTAGGCCGTAAGATGAGTAAATCGTTGGGCAATTCACCTGATCCCATCGCTTTGATTGAACAATTTGGAGCAGATGGCGTACGTGTTGGAATGTTGCTCACCTCCCCTGCCGGTAACGATCTTCCATTTGATGATTCTCTATGTGAGCAAGGTCGAAACTTTAGCAATAAAATATGGAATGCTCTAAGGCTCGTAAAAGGTTGGACCGTTGAAGCCGGTTTGAAGCAACCTGTTTCTTCAGCGCTTTCTGTCGAATGGTTTGAAGCCAAGTTCAATCAGGCATTGACTGAAATTGAAGGCCATTTTGAAAAATACCGCCTTTCAGATGCCTTGATGCGTGTGTATAAACTGGTTTGGGACGACTTCTGCTCTGCTTACCTGGAGATGATCAAACCTGCTTATCAGCAACCCATTGATCCGGTCACGCTCAATGCCACGATTACACTTTTCGATAAATTGATGAAAGTCCTTCATCCGTTTATGCCATTCATTACTGAAGAAATCTGGCACATTCTGAATGAAAAGAATGAAGATGAGAGCATCATGGTTAGTGAAATGCCGGTTGCAAAACCCTACGATGAAACTATACTTGCCCAATATGACATGGCAGAACAGGTAATCATTAATTTGCGAGGAATTCGAAAAGATAAGAATATTCCGATTCGGGATGCTATCGAACTGCTGATCCGCAAGAACAATGACGAGGTTTCTGATCCAAAATTTGATTGCGTCATAGCCAAATTACTCAATATTAATTCGATAAACTATATCATTGAAAAGGTAGACGGAGCTGTTTCATTCGTGGTTAAGTCTACTGAATACTTTGTACCTTTAAATGGTATGGTCGATGTTGATGCAGAACTTGCAAAACTCAATGATGAACTGAACTATACCAGGGGATTCCTGGCATCGGTAGAAAAGAAATTAAGCAACGAACGCTTTGTTTCAAGTGCTCCCGAACAGGTCGTTAATATGGAAAGGAAGAAACAATCAGACGCATTGTCCAAAATCGCTGTATTGGAAACGCAAATAAAGTCATTATCCAATTCATAAAAAATCCACTGATTTAAACAGATAAGTTTCACGGATTAACACGGATTATTAAAAACTAATAACTGTGCTAATCCGTGTTTTTTTATTATCCGTGAAAATCCGTGGATAAATTTTAAGTTTTAAAAAATTATAGCCTACCGTCGACTACCTCCTTTGACAGCATACTCTTTATATCATACAATACACCTTGACCATTGCGCAATGCATCAAAATCCAATTTCATAAACTGATCGTGCGCTACTGCCAAAACCACCGCATCATATCCTTTATCTAACTCGGGCACCAATTGTACTCCGTATTCATCAAATACTTCCATTGGAGCGGCCCAGGGATCATAAACCGTCACTTTGCATCCAAAATCCTGTAACTCGGTCACAACATCAATCACTCGTGAATTCCTGATATCTGAACAATTCTCTTTAAAAGTAATTCCGAGCACCAATACATTTGCCCCTTCAACCTTTTGTCCCTTTTTGATCATCAGTTTAATCACCTGCTGCGCAACATAGAAACCCATATTATCGTTCAAACGTCTCCCTGCAAGAATCACCTCAGGATGATATCCCAGTTCCTGCGCCTTGTGGGTCAGGTAATAAGGATCGATTCCGATACAATGTCCCCCGACCAGCCCCGGTTTATAAGGAAGAAAGTTCCATTTTGTGCCTGCAGCTTCCAATACTTCTGAAGTATCAATACCAATACGGTTAAAGATTAATGCCAGTTCATTGACAAAAGCAATATTCAAGTCACGCTGCGTGTTCTCGATCACCTTTGCAGCCTCTGCTACCTTGATCGAAGAGGCTTTAAAAGTCCCTTTTTTCAATATTGTATTATAAAGAGCATCCACCTTGTCCGCTACTTCTGGCGTGGAACCTGAAGTTATTTTCCGGATCAGGGTCAATGTGTGTACTTTGTCACCGGGATTAATTCGCTCGGGTGAATACCCACAATAGAAATCCACATTGAATTTCAAACCACTGAAATTCTCAAGCACAGGAACACAGTCCTCCTCGGTTGCACCGGGGTAAACTGTAGATTCATATATCACAATGTCACCCCTTTTCAGCACTTTTCCCACTGTCTCCGTCGCCCTGATCAGCGGCGTCAGGTCGGGACGCTTGTTCTTATCAACCGGGGTAGGAACACCGACTATGAAATAATTACAATCCTTGATATCTTCGATAAATGAAGTAAATTTCAGATTTACAGCGGCCTTCAGATCTTCATCTGAAGTCTCCAGCGTGTGGTCATGCCCTGACTTTAAAGCAGCTATCCTTTGCGCGCTGATATCAAAGCCCACAACCGGATAGATCTTTCCAAATTCCACTGCCAACGGTAAACCTACATAACCTAAGCCGATAACGGCAATTCTAACATCTTTTAGCATCGCTTTTTTTGAAGGAATCATATTTTACACAAAGATATAAAACCTATCATCTAAACTGTTGATTTCTAAAATATATTTTCAAACTACCAGGCATTGATTTTTCGTTGAAGGTTATCTTGCTTTGTAACATTTTTATTTCCCGCCCTGTTTCATTTTGCTGCCATGATCCGGCCCTCCCCAGACATTCTGTTTAAAATAAACAGGTTGATCACCCATTAAAAAATAATTCATTAAATCCGCGTTTATTTGGGCGTGACTCATCCGATATTTACTGAATTTGATCATCCGGTACCGGCCATATTACCAACCGGCAACCAAGGGATAATCCAGATATAAAGGTGATAAAACAGGTATAAAAAGGAGGTAATAACCAGGGCAACTCTGTAGTTTCTTCGTAAGTACTCCGTATCTACTCCGTATTTGTTTCGTATATAGGATACGACACATATACGGAGTACCTATTGATTAAATAGTGAGCGCCTACCGAATTCCCCTGGTTGTTATCCCCGTTATACCAAAATATACCCCCGGTTATACCAGAATCATCCGGGAATAAGCCGAGAATTTTTGAAACTAAATAGTGGATACACGACTTATTCAGAATAAATGAAACTGAATGTAAGAACATAACAGATCGTCATTCGTATTTAAAATCAATCATCAAAATCCTTATCGTGTTAAAAAAACGATTAATGCAGAATATAAGACGTTAAAAAAGTGACAGAGACTTTTTTATTAAACTAAAATAACTTTGTTTGGAGAGCCGATCTATTACTAAAGGTCGGTTAATCAAATAGAGAATAGATTTTTATAATAAAAACGGATTTAAATATTTTTTAAATCATAAAAAAAATTGAAATCATGCTTAACGTAGTAATTATAGACGCAGATGAATCAGCGATTAATCAATTAGTCGATTTATTAACTAACCATTCGTCAGTGATAAATAAAATTGTCGGAACGTCATCAAATCTAACAGATGGAGCGACAATAATTAAAATGACACAACCTGACATCGTATTTCTCGATGTCATTTTGCCGGGAAGAAGTGGTTTGGAAATTTATGATATTTTTAAAAATCCGATTTTTAAAATAGTTTTCTATACTGCCCATCCGGAATTTGCACTTGATGTATTACGAAAATCAGCTTGTGGCTACCTTTTAAAACCGGTAAATAAAAGTGAATTACATAAAATACTGCAAAAAGTCATAAATGAACTCGTCAGTGAGCAAAAACAATCCCAAATAGAGGATATGATCAGTATTCAAAATTGCCCGGTGATTTCAGGATCGAACATTTTGCTTGAAGTTGAAAACGGATTCATAATAGTGAATACGAGAAACATTGAATATTGCTACGCCAAAAATGCTCATTCAGTAGTTGTCATGAATTCTCAAAAAGAAATTGCGGTAAGCCGGTCTCTCAAAGAATTGCAAGAGCTCCTTGCTGAAAAACATTTTTACCGGCCACATAAAACCTATCTGATGAACATTCATTACATTCAAAAATTCGTCCGGTCCAAAGAAAACTATATTGTAATGGAAAGTGGAGTTGTAATTCCGGTGTCTGCAAGGGTTACATCTTTTCTTCCCAATGATATCAGGAAAAGAATCACTAAATAACTCATTTAAATCATTTACTGCTCTTTACAAAACATTTTCGATTTTTTTAAATAGTTTCTGATAACCTGACAGAGTTGCTTTCCCCTGCCATTTTCAAATTTTCCGATATAGAAAATCGAATAATTCATTTTTTCTTTTTAAGAATTTGAGATTGATATCGCAATGAACGTTTAAAAATTAAAAGAACAATTTAATCCCTTTTAGCTTCAAATTAAGATCATAACGATAAAATACAAAAACACTACGTTAGAAAACCAAATTTAGTTTTTCTGCAACATCCAAATATATTTGTCTTCAATACAACGTACACATTAAAAAATGGACTCTTACAATTAACACTCTATTTCATGGAAAATTTCCTTTTAGATACAGTAATCATTGATGACGAGGTAGTGGCTATTTTAGATTTAATTGATATGCTAAATGTTTATTCTTCAATTAATATTGTAGGAACGGCAACTAATTTGGATGAAGGTATTGAACTCATCAGGATCACACATCCAAATATCGTGTTTCTGGATATCGACATGCCTTATAAAAGTGGCTCAGAAATTTTCAATGAATTTGAAGATCCTTATTTTAAAATCATTTTCACTACCTCCAAAAACCAAAAGACACTTAGAAATTTAATGCAACATTCTTGTGAATATTTATCAAAACCTTTAGACAGAGATAAACTAAACGAATCATTAAATCATGTTTTTCAGGCGTTTATATCTGAGAAAAACATACACAAACAGGTTAATTCGATTTTTCACAAGTACATATAGAAAAAATAAAACGACACTTTTAATGCACATTATCCATCAATTTTAGCGTCCTAACAGCAATACATAATAATCATTATAAAACTAATAGATATGAAAAATTTAATCCGAAAGTACTTTTTGATTGCAGTCACAATGATGGTGTCTCTCTTTTTAACCTCCTGCCTGAACCAGAAAAAGATAACGTATTTTCAACCCAAAGTAGGCTCTCTGGACACTATAATGAATAGTATCACGCAAAAACGCTCTTTTCAGTTGAAACCCGGAAACATCATCAATGTTGGAGTAAACAGTATCAGTCCCGATGCAAACACAATGTTTAATCCATTTTTGGTCATGCAACCCGTAAACTATACTTATCAACAAACTAATAATCTTAATCCGGCAATTGGTTATATGGTTGATAATGACGGCTCTATTTCCTTACCTCTGGTAGGAAAAGTAAAAGTATCTGGATTAAACACTAAAGAGGTTGCGGACTTGATAACAGGAAAACTGGAAAAATATCTTGTAAACCCCGTAGTAAATGTCAGAATGTTAAATTACAATGTTGCGGTGATGGGGGAAGTTAACAAACCATCAGTATATACTATTCCAAATGAACGCATTACTCTCCCGGAAGTGCTGAGCCTTGCGGGTGACCTTACCATATATGCCAGAAGAGATAATGTACTTGTCATCAGGGAAAATGACGGGAAACGCTTATTTACAAGGATTGACCTGACAAAAAGAGACTTTTTTGATTCGCCATATTATTATTTACAACCCAATGATGTAGTATACGTAGAGCCCGGCAAAGGAAGAAAGTTAACGACTGACAAGACAGTACTTCTGGCGCCCACCTTACTCAGTGGAGCTTCATTACTGACAGTTTTACTATCTATAATTTTGAAAAAATAACTTTTAAAGATTTATAAGATGAATAAAGAAACTTTTGACCCCTATTTCTTCAAGGAAGAGAAGAGTGATACAACCATTAAGGAGATGACTTTTAAACATTTATCTTATTGGAAATGGTTTGCAGGTTCAGTTGTACTTGCGCTTTTCATTGCATTTTTATATATAAAATTCCAAACTCCAATATATTCAGTACAAAGTAGTATTCAGATCAAAGAGGACAAAAAAAGTCCCGGGCAGAATGACCTGATAAAGCAACTCAACATGTTTACATCCGAAAAAGGAGTAGACAATGAAATTGAAGTACTTAAATCATTCACATTAATGGAAAAGGTAGTAACTTCATTAAACCTTAATGTGCATTATTTTGAATTACATCCACCAGTACTGGTCTTTAAAGGCTTTCCAAGGTTAAACTTCAATCCTCGAAAATCTACTGCAGACTATTTCAGGGTGAATGAACTTTACGACCAAAGCCCTGTCTCCCTGGAAGTAATCCATCCCACTTCGCTGCTTTATGAAGAGCCGTTGGAAATTGATATCCAGACACCAAATTTGATAAAATTGAACGGTGTTATAATCTCTCCTGATAGAGCAGTAGAGACACCTGAGGGATTATTAAAAGTTCATATCGCAAATAAATACAGTAAAGTAAACAAAGTAAAAGTAGTGGTCCAACCCCCGGGCGTACTTGCAGAATCATTAACCAGAAATTTAAAAATAGAACCTAGTAGCAAAGTTTCTGCAGTATTATTGATGAGTATCAACGATCCGGTCAAACAAAGAGGGTGTGACATACTTAACAGACTGATTGACAATTACAACCTTGCTAAACTGGAAGACAAGAACAAAGTAGCAGCCAGTACGCTCGTCATTATTGAAAACCGGTTAAAGATGATTTCTCAGGAACTTGGTGACGTTGAAAAAAACGTAGAAAACTACAAATCAGGAAACCGGATTACAGATATCAGCGAAGAGTCGAGGCTTTTTCTTAATAATGTTCAGGACAATGACATAGAAATCAACAAGATAAAAATACAGCAGCAAGTACTTGAAGAAATTAGTAAATATGTCCATTCAAATGGAAATAGTGGCACTGCCCCGTCTACCCTTGGAATCAGTGAACCGGTATTGCTTAATTTGATTACTCAACTAGTCGAGCTTGAAAATAAACAGATAAGTATGTCAAAAGTTGTTAAGTCAGATAACCCGATGTTACTTTCTCTAAATGATCAGATTGCAGCCTTAAGACAAAATATCGACGGTAATATTGTCTCTCAGCAAAAAAGCCTGGCAATATCCCGACAACAATATGAAGGTAGAAATGCGAGAATGGAATCGATGTTAAGGACTATTCCCGGGAAAGAACGATTGTTAGTAGATATCAGCAGGCAACAGTCCATCAAAAATAACCTGTACCTGTATTTGTTGCAGAAACGAGAAGAAACAGCATTGTCATTTTCTTCCGCCGAATCAGACAGCCGGACGATAGATATTCCGCATGCAGGAAATAAACCGGTTTCTCCAAACTCTAAACTAATTTATCTGGTTTTTGCAATTCTGGGTCTAGCTGCACCTTTTAGTATCATAAAAATCAATGAACTTTACAACGATAAGATATTACGCCGAAGAGACATCATTGATTCCACAGGAGCAACTATTCTGGGGGAAATATCTTATACAGATCACGAAGAGCCTCTGGCAGTCATCAACACCGGTACCCTGTTTGCAGAACAGATCCGTTCCCTGCGCACAAACCTGCCTTATGTCTCGTCAGGAAAAACACCCAAAAGTATTCTCCTGACCTCAAGTATAAGTGGTGAAGGTAAATCGTTTGTAGCAATCAATCTTGGGGCTAGTCTGGCAATGATGAATAAGAAAACTGTAATTCTGGATTTTGATCTGCGCAAACCTATGCTTGATAAGCTTTTAGAAATAGACAACACTAAAGGTATCAGCAATTACCTGATGGGGTTGGTTAAACTGGACGAAATTATTTATCCGGTATCCAAACAACCTAATCTCTTCTTTATAGCCAGTGGACCAATCCAGCAAAGCCCTGTAGAATTGATGCTTAACGGTAGACTTGATGATTTAATATCTGATTTACGAGATCTATTTGATTTTATCGTTGTCGATGCACCGCCTATTGGAATAGTTACAGACGCACAGGTTTTAGCGGAATATTCTGATGCCACACTTTATGTGGTCAGACATGACTACACGCCAAAAAGCTATCTTAAATACTTTGATTCACTTTACAAAGGGAAGAAGTTTAAACATATGAATATCATCTTCAACGGAGTCAGAGAAGGCGGGCGATATGGTTATGAATATGGTTCAGGTTATGGAAACGGATATGGATATTCTAACAAGAAAGTAAAGAAAGGTCTATTCAGCTTTCTTAAGAAAACAGGATGATATCTATTGATCTGATTTATGGTGATATAAGTAAGCGCAAAGGATTCATATCTGCATATAGGTTGACATTTATTTACCCAGTGGTTTTGCATGCAACTGGTAATAAATAAGCATACAACCAAACCAACCTGGGATTTCAGCAAATGTCTATCCTAAATGACTCCATAAATAGATTCATCATTAAAATTTGAATTTATTTTAATCAGTTAGTGTCCTCGTTTCCTTGTGTTTAAAATGGCTTTTCAACTGCGATATTGGGTTATTTTGATTATCAAAAACGTTAATTTCAATAATTGCCACGTTAAAAAAACGAATTACCTTTTTATTAAGCTATGCAATACTTTTAGTGTTTGAAATAGTGATATGAAATTAAAAAAACTTTTTTTTAATCCATTATTTATATTTTCAAAATGTCCGGAATTCACTACTCGCAAAAAGTAAAAATAATACTACAACTAAGCGATCTTTTTTTATTGAATCTTGCTTTTTTTGTAGCGTCAATAATTACTACCTCCAGCGCATCCTTTCTTCCAAAAGGGCAAACAATCATTTTTTTGATTATCATCAACCTGTTTTGGCTCATTTTGGCAGAGAATAGCGATCTTTACCAGTTAAGCCGAAAAATTCAGATTAACAAGAAAATCTATAAAGAAGCGCTGATCCTTACAATAAACTTTTTGGTTGTTTTCTTAATCCTGAAACTGAGTGTCATATTTGCATATAATCCACTTCACATTATCATCTATTATATATTATGCTACATCCTCCTGATAACCGGCAAAGTAGCCCTCTTCAACGGTCTACGCTACTTCCAAAAATTAGGCATTAATTCTCGGTCGATTGCTATTCTGGGCGGAGGGTCGCTTGGTAACGAAATCAGATCCAATGTATTAACCGATTATTCATTAGATTTCAAATATCTGGGGATTTTTGAAGACGATCCTTGTAAATGCCAGTTTAAGTCCGAGGTTCTGGGTTCTTTGGTTGACTTTAAAAATTATGCATTGAACAACAGGGTCGATGAAGTCTTTATCGCTCTTCCAGATTATGATGTTTCAAAAGTTTCCGAGTTAATGCGCTTTTGCGATGAGCACACGATAAGAGTAAAGATTGTTCCTGATTTTATGCGCTTTAATTTCAGCCATCTTCAACCCGACTATTATGGTGATATCCCCATCATACGTTTACGGGAAGAACCGCTCGAAAGTATTGGAAATCGAATCATTAAAAGATGTGTTGATATAGCCATTTCTCTGACTGTCATTATCTTAATCCTTTCGTGGCTGATACCATTGCTGGGCATTTTAATTAAACTCCACTCACGTGGTCCAATATTTTTCACTCAGCGCAGAACCGGATTAAACAACAGAGAATTCGATATCATTAAATTCAGGTCCATGAAATTAAACTCCATGGCCAATCAACTGCAGGCAAGGAAAGGAGATCCCAGGATATTCAAATTAGGGGCACTATTACGTAAATATAATATTGACGAATTACCCCAATTTATCAATATTCTAATGGGAAATATGTCATTGGTTGGTCCTCGTCCTCATATGATTGAGCACACTATTTACTATTCCAAAATTATTAATAGTTATCTCGTTCGTCATTTTGTAAAACCTGGTTTAACCGGTTGGGCACAGGTTAATGGTTACCGGGGCGACACAACGGAGCCTGGACTGATGGAAGGGCGCGTTAAACATGATGTTTATTACATAGAAAATTGGTCTCCGGTTCTTGATACACATATCTTTTTTAAGACAATTTATAATATGTTCAAAGGTGAACCTAACGCTGTATAGTTTTCCAATACACCTGAATAAATCACATAGACAAAAAGACCCGATCATCATGTAAGATAACCGGGTCTTTTTATAATTATCAGTTGAAATTAAATTCTCTCTTTTTCTCCTCCTTATTTTCAATAACTGATCAAACCAAAATGAAAATAATTCTACTTAATCAATCTAAATTGAGAATCTTTTTATACACCGAAGCTGTTTGCTTTGCAATAATATCCCAATTATAGGCTGACAAATCATACTCTCTTCCCAGTATCGGATGAGATATCTTTTGAATTAATTTGATTGACAGGTCCTCTTTATTTTGATTTTTAAAATAACAATCACCAGGTAAATGCACAACTGTATTTGCAGGTATATCGCTCGCCAGGACATCAAGGTTAAAACTCATCGCTTCCAAAAGGGCAATCGGCAATCCTTCGTGATATGACGGGAGCACGAATAATCTGGCATTTGTGAGTAGTTCATTCAACTTCTCGCCTTTAATAAATCCTGGCAGGACTATTTTAGCTGCTTTTGCCAAAGCTTTGAGCTTTATTGAATAATCATCCTCATGATCTGTATCGCCGGCAATGACAAGAGGAATATTTTGAGGTTGATTTTTTGAAAAGGCATTAATCAGCAAATCAAACCCCTTTTCAGGAACAAAACGTCCCATGGCAAAAACGTAATTTCTCTTTTTTACACCTATCGTTTCCAAATACGAAGTATCCTCTGATTTTGTGGGAATATTGACTCCGTTAAAGATTATGTTCGCATCTCTCCTGCCATATTTCTGAATAATATGTTCATTAATAACATCAGAAATAACGATGACCTCATCTGCAAATTTGATGCCCATACGCTCTCCAAGTCTTAAAATGAACTTAGCCATTTTACCCCATTTTGCGCGCTCATAATCAGCGCCATGATGAGTAAACACGACCTTCATGCCCAGCAACTTAGCCAAAGGTGTCATCAGTGCAGGTCCAACAGCATGAATATGGATTAAATCAGCATGTAATTTAAATTTAGCGAACCAGACAGCTTTGAACGTATGAATAAATGCTTCAAGATATTTTTGCCGGGGAGTGTTCAGATCTATTAATTTTACGCCATTATATTCTATTAATGCGTCCCTGACATATGTATTTCGCCGCATAATAGTAATATCGAAACCTAGCCTTACAATACGTGGAAAAAGTTCTTCACAATGTGTTTCTACTCCGCCTAAAATATTTGGAATCCCCCTTGTTCCAACTATAACGATTTTCATTTTCCTTCTAATTTTTATCTGCTCCTATCTAAAAAACACCATTGAATTGCAATAATGAAAGTACGTTAAGAAGATCTAGTATTTTCTTCAAAATATGAGTAACTACGAAAAACTGTAAAAAAAGTTAAACATTATCCGCTTATAAAAAAGTAATGAATCGAAAAAAGGCTTTCACCCAATAATCAAGTGATTTTGAGCAAACCATGAATATAAAATCCCGGTTATATCAGTATTTTAATCATATTTGAGTGATCCCCCTTAACAGATTAGCAAGGGTAATCCTTCGATTAATTCTCGCTAAATTACCAATCATATTCGCAGAGTCCCGCCGCTTCCTTCTCGTATTTTCTTTCCTCATTCATTTATCTCCCTGACTAAACAAGGCTGAAACGATAAAAATTTAAGAAGTGGCAATCAAACTTAACACACAATCAGGAGAATAAAAGAGAATATTTTGTTAATATACGATTATAGTTACCTTTGAAGATCAGCTTTGACGTTTCAACAAAGAAATGTATCCATCCGCCATTCTATCTAATGTAAAATCCAGTGAGCGGATTAGTGCATTTTTGTGAAAATATTCCCGGTAAGCCTCATCCTCCTTTAATCTGTTGACTTCATTAATCCATTCTTTGGGATTCGATACATCAACCAAAACTCCAGCTTTTAGACCATCTGACGATCGAATTAATACCTCTCTTTGAGCTGCCACATCGCTCGATACTATGGGCAGACCGGCATGCAGTGCCTCTAAAAGAGCATTGCTCAATCCCTCATACAACGTTGGCATGACAAATATGTCTATAGCATTCAAAAAACGAGGTATATCAATTGTACTAACTTCGTCAATTATTGTGAGTTTTTCGGATACATCAAGTTTTTGAGCGATTTCAATGAGTTCCTGTTTTAAACTACCTTTACCTACAATCACGAGTTGAACTTTATCAACGAATGGAAGGATTTCGATCAGCAATCGATGATTCTTTGAAGAAACTAACCTGCCAATGGTGCCGATTATAAATTCGTTCCCGTTCAAATTAAAATATTGCCGGCATTTCTCCTTTGACAGATCAGCATCAGTATAATCCAGACCATTATTGATAACCTTAATTTTGTTGAAACATTGATCGGGGTAAAACGAAAATGAAGATTTTGTTGATTCAGAGACTGCAGTAATTGAAGTGTATATGCCAAAAAAGGCACACATAAAATCAACAACACGCATATTCAAGGATAATTCTTGCTGACTCTCGCTTCGATGTGACGCGATACGGATTTTTACGCCCCTGAGAAACGCGATAAATAAACCAAGGGTGTTGGCATAGGGTAAAAAAGAAATTAACGCATCAGGCTTTTCATGGTTTAGGACTTTTAAGAATTGTAACATAACCCGACCAACATCTTTAACTTTTGAAATCTTTCGGTCGATTAAAAGATTTGGAAGCTCTTTCGAAAAGTTATCGCTTTTCCGGTGAAAAAACCAACAAGAGGCGTCAATCCCTCTCTGTTTTAGCGCGGTCTCCAGTCTAAGCGATACACGTTGTGCACCACCCGGCTCATAATTTGAACAGAGAATTATTACTTTCATTTTAAAAATCAGTTATCCAATATGCTAATTATCTTCTAATTACACAATATTCGGATGCCATATTTAAGAATTTACAATGGTTCAAAAGATGCTGAAGTAAAAAAAATCTTTCTGGGTATATCTTCCACAATCTTACTCTCGTAATTTTAGCGATTATTTCCTCAGAGAATAATTGATTTCACTACAAATATTCTACGATTAACAATTTCCTTTGTCCATTTTCAGATTATTCTTTATCCTAAATAAAGTTAAATTTCAAGAAGAAATATTTGAAAAGAAATAAATTACTTTAATTTTGAATTTCGAAATTTAACAATTAAATAACATTTTTGTCAGTCTCCATTTGTGAAATTGGGAGAAAACTTTCGAAGATTCCACCACTCTTTTTAATCAACAATTAAAAAGAAATCCTGTATATGTCTCGTAAACAAGAGTATGCAAAATTAAAGATTTTGCGTAATGGGATGCATTGTGTCTGAAACAATGATATTATAACAGCTATGTTATAATTCAAATTCAAAATGCTATGGAGAAAAAAGAATTTTAATTACTAAAACAGTAGGATCACCAAAATATTCCTACAGGACACAAGATCAATAAAAAAATGAATAGTCTTAACTCAATTCCACAATCAGTTACAGAAAAAAATTATCGTATTATGAACAAAACTGCCAATTATTTGAAATTATTAATGGTTATTTTGATTTTCCTATTTGCCGCAGGGTGTGAAAAATACCCTTACAGCAGACATAGAACTTCAACAACTACCACGACGACAACAACTACTACTACCACAACTCCAACTCCGACGCCAACGCCTGTTCCAGCACCGGTCCCTAATACTACCGCTGATTATAGGAACTTTTATGGAATTTCATGGAGAGGAACAGCACATGAAAATTTAGCCTATGCCAGACAAATGAAGTATGATTATGTATTTTATCAACCTGGAATGGAAAAAGATACTTTATCCAACGGTTTACATTTTTATCTTGAATCCCCTGAATACAATACTTATACGCCGAATATAATTACGACGAATACCTATTCAGCAAGTCAGATAAATTCATGGGAAACAAACTGTGCATTAAAGAACACCACCGACCCGTTCCCAAGCAACATTGCGACAGGCTATTTTTATAACTCTACTAATTTTACTCCTATTTTGGATCTTCAGCAGCAGAAAGTCATAAATTCAACTGTTACGGCTATTTTGACTCAGATCAAAAATATTGAAGCCGCAAATCCAAAATTCCATTTCGGAGGTTTGGCCTGGGATGTTCCCAATATAAATGGTGATTTCTGGAGTGGTGTCTATCCGGGTGGTGCACAAATTACTTTGAGCTACTGGACAGGAAGTGATAATTGTGCAATTTATCCAGGCAACACTCATGAATTTCCAACTTATTCTGACGGACACGCCCAATTCTACAAACAATTATATTCAACATTGAGACAGAACTGGCCTGATGCAAGGTTTATCATGGAACCTTATGGGGTATATAATGACTGGATTGGGAAAATACAAACCAGATCAGATGCAAGTCAGATTATGCCTGATATCTTGAGTCAGGAAGGACCTGGAACCGATTTTGTCGATGACAGCAGAATTTTTTCAGGTGGGCTAATCACTAAAGATCGGATGGCCAGCACAACACCAAATGTCTCGGATGAACCTTCAAACAGGTTAATTGCAGCGAAAGCAGCGATTAATGGGGGTACTTTTACCTGGTTTGGTCGCTTTGGTGGATCGGGGAATATGACCGATTATCAAAGCATTACAGCAGTTCCAGGTAGATTAAAACTTATCCGGGTTCTTACGCTTTATGAAAACAAAAATAATACTGCAATCGCATCGAGAACGTGGGATGGAACGACTTACCAAAGTCCAACTGCTTTTGCCAGTCCTAATGCAATCGGAGTATTACAACCAGGAACTTCTAAATTTTTCCTTACGTTAATGACGACAACCGGACAAATAGCACTACCTGCCGGAAGAACCGTTGTTTCGGTTTCTAAAACCAACACTCTTTTGCAAGAGGCTGGAGACGGTAGCGCTGATCTTAGCATTGTCAATGGTGTTGTAAAACTAAACGGGACAGCAGGTCTCAACAATGTTTATATCTTAAAACTGAACTAAACTTTCATTATATCAATACGAGGAGATTTAATTTTACATCTCCTCGCATTTGATATGGTATTACATAATATTGAATCAAGTTTAATTGCTATCAATGTGACAGCAATCAATTTTAAGGATTTTTTTAAAATTGCTTAAACTAAATCAGTTATCGCTAAAAATTGTAAGTAGTTATTGGAGTTGACTTTAACTCCACAAACAATTTTAATGCATTATACAGTCTTTGAATCAAATTAAAAGCATTAAAATCATACTGCAATCCATCCGAAGCAACGATCATTTCATTTTGAAATTCGATGTAATTAAAATGATGACCGCCTAAGAAATAAAAAGGAATATGTCGAGGAAAAATATCTTCTTTCATTACCTCTTCATGATAAACTGTCTTTGATAGCTCCTTGATTTTAAAAACAGACAAATTTCCACCATATAAATCCCTACAATTCTGAACAGGACGATACAATTCATTCCTGTAATGAAAAACTGAACCTCCATTTCGGGCAATATCGTCTCCAGTACAAATGGGTGAACATGGATGTTCGACCCAATTATTATCCAAATCTTCAGAATAATACAATCTCAATGTCAGAGTCCTCTCCTGGTTGATCGTAGTAAATAGATACAGGATATTATTTTTAATATAAATCGAACTATCCTTATAATTATGACCACTCAATATTTTTTTATAAAACGTCCATTCAGTTAAATCGTCATTTGGTTTGTAAATCCGGATAGATTTATCCTCACCGGATTCGGGAATCATAAATAAATCATTCCCCATTTTAAAAATAAATGGAAACGACAAGTGAAAATTTTCTTTCAGTACCGTCTGAGGAACAGACCAATCCCTAAGATTTTTTGTCGTAGTGAGTTTGATCACTCCTTTGCCATAATAATTGATTTTTTCTTCGTAAAACAAATAAAGTATATCATCATTTACGAACAGGAACGGATCTGCAACAGCACTAACAGGATTAATTTTAAATATAAATTGATCAGCTTTGATTGCCTTAATACTTATGTGCTGATCTATATCAAAAATATTGTTTACGGCTTTCCATACCCGTAATCCAAAGCTTCTTGCAAATATTTTTGATATGGTTTTATTCATTCTTCAACACTCTTATTTAACTAATCAAATAGCATATTAAATATTTCTTGTATGATCCCGAATGTTTTAGAAAATCCTTCTTCGTTTTACAAAGCCAAAATCTCTTCCATTCTTTTTAGGTTAGCCCAATACCATTTCATCGATTCTTTTAACCCTTGCTGCAGGTTATGAGTAGGTTCATAGTTCAACAGTCTTCTCGCCTTTTCAATTGATGCCAAAGAGTGAGGAATATCGCCTTTGCGAAAGGGCCCATATTCAACTGAAACGTTGGCAATGTCGAGATCATATTCGCAAAGCAACGTTTTGAGATATTTAACCAATGCATTTAAGTTATTTCTTTCTCCTACAGCAGTGTTGAATGTCTGACCCAAAGCCTCCTGCTTCTCTGATAATAATGCAAGGTGGTTCATCTGTATAACATTTTCGATGTATGTGAAATCCCTTGAGTTAGTTCCGTCACCGTTAATCCGGGGAGATTGATGTGCAATCAATAGTTTAATAAATAACGGTATGACAGCTGCATATGCACCGTCTGGATCCTGCTTTGGTCCATAAACATTAAAATAACGCAATCCTATGGTTTCCAATCCATAAAGTTCATAAAAATCATTTGCATACAGTTCATTCACATATTTTGTTATAGCGTAGGGCGAGAGTGGTTTGCCTATGTGTTCTTCAACTTTTGGCATTTCTGTCGAATCTCCGTATGTGGAAGAACTGGCCGCATATACAAAACGCCTAACCTTTGCATCCCTTGCAGCCACAAGCATATTTAGAAAACCATTAATATTAACTTGATTCGTTACTATCGGATCATTGATTGAGCGTGGAACTGATCCCAAAGCAGCTTCATGAAGAACATAATCAACACCATCTACTGCTTTTTTACAATCTTCCAGATTTCGGATGTCACCAACTATTAATTTAAAGTTGGGGTTAAACATGAGTTCTCGGATATTTTCGGGTTTACCAGTTGCAAAATTGTCCAAACATACGACTTTATTTTCTTGTTGGAGTAGTGAAAAGCAAATGTTTGAACCAATGAAACCGGCCCCTCCGGTAACCAATATTCGTTTGCCGCTAATTTTATTATATGGCATGATTACACTATTTTATTCTGAAAAAGTTTAAACAAGACAGAAAGGGAGGAAAGTTGTCATAATCGTCCATCGACCATATTTAATGGAAGAATTCCTTTAATATCATATAGAATACCATGACCATTACAAAGGGGTTTAATATCCATGACTTTAAATTGATCGTGGGCTACTACCAAAATGACGGCATCATAACTTTCTGCAAGTTGTGTGCATAGTGAGATTCCGTAATCTCTTCTAACCTCTTCTGCATTAGCCCATGGATCATAAACATCAACATTACAACCGAACTCCTTTAGTTCTGTATAGACATCGATTGCTCTTGAATTGCGGATATCGGGACAGTTTTCTTTAAAAGTGATTCCAAGTAAAAGTGCGTGAGCTCCAGAAATTTGTTGACCTCGTTGAATCATGAGTTTAATGGCTTGACGAGCGACATAAAAGCCCATGTTGTCATTCACCCTTCTTCCTGCAAGGATGATCTCTGGGTGGTAACCTAATTCCTGAGCTTTGTGCGTCAAGTAATAAGGATCTATCCCAATACAGTGACCTCCTACCAATCCCGGTCTGAAGTTGAGAAAGTTCCACTTTGTATTTGCAGCATCAAGAACTTCGTTTGTATCAATACCCATCCGTTCAAAGATGAGAGAAAGTTCATTGACAAAAGCAATATTGATATCCCTTTGAGAGTTTTCGATTACTTTGGCGGCTTCAGCCACTCTGATCGAAGATACTTTATGGGTACCGTTCTTCAGAATGCGATTGTAAATCTGATCGACAAAATCAGCTACTTTAGGCGTTGATCCTGATGTGATTTTGCATATTGTTGTCAAAGTATGGCTTTTATCACCCGGATTAATCCTTTCAGGAGAAAAGCCACAGAAGAAATCTTTATTGAATTTCAAATTGCTGAATTTCTCCAATACTGGTACACATTCTTCTTCGGTTGCTCCAGGATAGACTGTTGATTCGTAAATGACAATATCACCAATCTTGAGTACCTTCCCAACAGTTTCCGAGGCCTTAAGTAGCGGTATTAAATCAGGTCGCTTATTCTTATCGACCGGAGTAGGTACTGTAACAATATATGTATTACAGATTTTTAATTCTTCAAGATTTGTAGTGAAAAATAATTGAGAAGCAGAAAGCAATTCCTCTGTAGATGTTTCCAATGTGTGGTCATTTCCTCCTTTGAGCTCTTCGATTCTTTCTTTATTAATATCAAAACCGATGGTTGGAACTATCTTACCGAACTCTACAGCCAGGGGTAGACCAACATACCCTAAGCCGATAATGCCGATTCTAATTGACTTGTGATACATAATATTTAGTATTAACTATCGAAATGAATATATTTTAAACTTATCATTTTAATCCATTTTTCAACAATGAATTAACACACAATCAACTTTTGAAATAATTTGCATGCGTTGTGGTCGAGATGACTATCTGATTGTTCAGATTTTCTAAAATTCGCTCTCTATTAAAACTGTGGATATTTGCTTCCGGTAAATTAAACCAAGAGCCTACCAACAAATGAAAATCACTTGAATTATAATAATCAGAAATACCTCCTCCAGAGAAAAAAGTCATTTCACCAAAATAGATTTTACCATCCAAATTATACAGATCAATT
The DNA here is from genome assembly GCA_013387215.1 of Patescibacteria group bacterium. Lineage (GTDB taxonomy): Bacteria > Patescibacteriota > Microgenomatia > UBA12405 > UBA12405 > WARW01. The sequence goes on along the minus strand of WARW01000015.1, from coordinate 9,185 downwards.
CTAACATGTTCAAAACTACCTGAGAGCTTCCGGGCGACTTCAAGCATTTTCTCAAAATTCAAAGGTTTCTCATAAACTTTTGAAAAATCCTGAGGATATACGATTACAATATCCTTCATCAAATTCCATTCAATGTCATATATATTTCTTTTATGGCAGGTACATCGATCTATATCAAGTTGAATATATTTGGGTTCACCATTGAAACAATAAATCTTATAATCCATTGGGGGAATCCCTTTTTTAGTGCATACGTATTCATCGCAAATAACACGCTTCGGCATAAAATTATAGGGCCACTCCCGATCAAACTCATAATAGTTATGTGATAGCCAAAACTTCAGTGCCTTTGAAGCTTTATGGATATTTAAGTTTTCTTTGTTACAACAAAGCAGATTCCAACCAGATGCATGGGTAGCTTTTAGAACAAATGAACCAGGCAATTCTTCGAATTTAATATCCTCATAACGGTTATAAATTCCGTAATTTTTAATAAGATATTCCTCACCAACTTTCGTCTTGACAAAATCTCTGACCTCAAATTTGTCAGCACATTTTATGTAAAGCTCATTACGATGATTGAGCATAGACCAAATCAATTTTTCATGAAAGGTCTTTGGATTTGTCAGATCCGGATTTTTACCGTATGCCTTTTTATATTGTTTGAAGTGAAAAGCGCTATCAGTATAAAACAACTTATACCATTCTTTTCTGATCAATAAATATGAATGGTACAAGGTAAGATTATCCTTCAATATCTCCTTGATTTTCATATGGTCTAAATTTTCAAATTGATTTGGCTATTTTTTTAATTATACGTTTCACAGCATTCATCTAAAACAAGATTTCTATTTCTCAAACAAAAGTTTAAAAAATCAACAAATCGCTTTCCATTACTTTGAACATCGAAATATTGTTTCGCAACATCAATCCCGTTTCTTCCCATATTTACTGCATGCCTTTCATTGGTTGTGAGGAAGTTCAAGGCATCTACCAAACTGGATACATTGTCAGGTTCAACTAAAAATGCATTCTCTAAATGTTTGAGATACAGAGGAACATCACCTACTTTGGTAGCCAGTACTGTATTTCCACTAGCCAGGTATTCTGATAATTTAAAGGGGAATCCATAATTCGCAAATTGTGAATTAATCCGGGTCATTGTGAGTATGTCACAGTTACATATGATGTTTTCCAATTCAGAATCAGAGACAAAACCCAGGTATTTAATACTTGGATTATTTTTTATCTGATTCAATATCTTTTCCTTATTCTTTTCCATTCCGCCACCCGTCAATATTAATTCACACGGAATTTTCGAATTTTGACAAAATTGCAAGTATGCTTTTATAAAGAGTTCTAACCCATCTTTTGAGTAAAATGTTCCCGAATACAGAATTCGTACAGGGGAAGAAAAACCCTCCTTTATCCCTCTCGATGTTATTGGTGCTGAATTTAAAAGAAGACAGACAGGCGTTTTAGGAGCAATTCTACGAATTGCACTTCTGAGTGGATGAGAAATTACAAAAACACAAAGGGCACTTTTATATAATATGCTTGAAATAAAAAATGCCATTTTTAAAAAGACAGATGCATCGCTGCCTTTGGCTGACAGATTTTCAACGATATCAAAAACAATTTTATATCCTTTTGCCTTAGCATAGAAATAAAATGGCAAAGTGTCAAGTTTAACCAGGGTTGAGAAAATAATAATATTAATCTTTTCTTTTCTGAAATGGTGGTTAATAAAATAAAAGACCTCTTTGAAATATTTTATTTTTCCGAATATGCCACTGTGCCATAAATAACTCAGATTAGCATACTCGGTTTTGCCATAAACTCCGCTTTTTGGATTCCCAAAAACATCATTTCCGCAACGTGTCTGAACGTGTCCACAGCTGATATTCTGTTTGTTAAGATAATCAATAATATATTTATGCCGTTTTGTTATAGCATAACCTACCGGAAAAGGATGTTGCCGGATAAATATAATGTTTAGTTCCACGTTGTTATTTTTGAAAAAAATTACAGAAGGCAAATCCAATTAAAATCAAAGAAGAATTATTATTACTGATCCGATTCTGCTTTTTATCCACTCATACATTTTCAAGCTTCATCTTATGGGAATTAATATTTGCTTTGGGCAAATTAAACCAGGATCCAACTACTTGATTAAATTTGATACAGCTAAAATAATCTACACCCCCTCCACAAAAGAAAGTCATTTCACCAAAATAGATTTTACCACCAATATTATAGAGATCTATTCTAACATGCTCAAAATCACGCGAAAGCTTTCTAGCCACATCCATCATTTGGTCAAGATTCCCTGGCTTTTGGAAATCTTTTGCCAGATAGTGTTCAAAATAAGAATTCGTCTCATTTATCAGATTCCATTCGGTATCATAAATAAAACATGTGTGGTTTGTATACCGATCCATATGGAGCTCAATAATTTTAGGCTCGCCGTTAAAGCAAAAAAACTTGTAATCAATAGGGACTGTTCCGTCTTTAGCGCCGATATATTCCTCACAAATTACACGTTTTGGCATATAATTATATGGCCATTCTCTGTCAAATTCATAATAGTTATGGGATAACCAAAACTTCAACAACCTTAAAGTCTTACGAAAATTCAATTTACGCTTATTTGCACAAATCAGATTCCAACCTGAAGCATGAGTAGCTTTGAGGGCAAAAGAATCAGGCAATTTATTTAATTCTATCTCACCGATATTATTATATACAGCATAGTATTTTATCAGATATTCATCACCGACTTTCATTTTAACATATTCACGAACATCAAATTTGTCGGAACATTTAATGTACAGTTCATTCCGGTGATTAAGCATAGACCAGATGAGCTTCTCATAAAATGTTTTTGGATCTTCTAAATTCGGATTAACACCATATGTTTTTTTGTATTTTTTAATAAAGAAGTCTCTATCATTGTACAAAGACATGTACCATAACTTTTTCAACAATAAGTATGTAATATAAATGGTAAGATTTTCTTTAAGCAACTTTCTAGCATTCATTTGAGTTTAATCGAATTTAGAAAAGTGTTATTCTTTTAAGTTAGTTTACAACAAAATCTCATCTATCCGGGCAAAAGACAATTACAATTCTACTGATGCTTCCATCTGATAAAATATATTTTAAGTGTCAGGCACCCTTTATCTTACGTTAATTCTGAATTTTCCTAAATCTCTCTTTATACTGTTCTTTTATAAAATCCTAGAAATTGCTTCATCATTATAGTCAAAATAATCATTTCGACCGATGTAACATAATCCGGGAATTCCTTCACTATGATTTGCTTTCGGTAAATTGAACCAGGACCCTACTAAAAGTTCAAATTCTTTTGGCTTGAAAAAATCGTTAACACCTCCGCCATGGAAGAAAGTCATCTCACCGAAATATATTTTTCCATCAACATTATATAGGTCAACTCTTACATGTTCAAATCCTTTTGAGAGTTTTGCCGCAACAATCAGCATTTCATCAAGATTTTTGGGCTTTTGATATATATGTTTAAGATCTTTTTCGAATTTTGTCTCTACTTGTTTAATCAAATTCCACTCGACATCGTATATATTTCGTTTGTGTTTTTTAAAACGTGCAATATCCAGTTGTATCAATTTAGGAACACCACCAAAACAAAATATTTTATAATCCAATGGAGGAGTACCATCTTCCGAACCAATGAATTCTTCACAAATAATGCGCTTTTTAAGACCTTTATATAACCATTCCCTGTCGAACTCATAGTAACTTTGAGCCAACCAGAACTTCAACATTTTTAATGATCTAGCGATATTCAGATTTTTTTTATTACTGCATATCAAATTCCACCCAGAGCCATGGGTAGCTTTTATTACAAAAGAAGAAGGCAATTTTTCGAAATCCACATCTTCCAATCTTTCATAGATATTATAACACTGTACGAGATACTTCTCACCAACTTTTCTTTTTACGAACTCCCGAACATTGTATTTATCAGCACACTGCACAAACATTTCGTTGCGATAGTTAAGCATCGACCACACTAATTTTTCGCAATATGTTTTAGGATTTTCCAGATCAGGATATACCCCAAAGGTGCTCTTATATTGCTTACGAAAAAAGCTTCGATCATTATACAGCAATCTGTTCCATCCTTTTTTAATTAATAAATAGGTATGGTAAATATCAAGATTAGTCTTCAAAAACCTACTAATTTCCATTTCTTTCAATGTTCAAAATTTTAAAGCATTATTCTTCATGATAATAGTGTTTAGGTTTTTACATACTGTTGACAATAAAATGTTATTTAATGCTCAACATTAAGAATCCCAATATTCGCTTTGGGCAAATCAAACCAAGACCCTACAAGTAGATGAATCTCTTCTGAAGCAAAAAACTCTGTACCACCACCACAAAAGAAGGTCATTTCTCCAAAGAGTATTTTACCCTCTAAATTGTAAAGATCTATTCTAACATGTTTAAAGTCTTTAGAAAGTATTCTGGCTATTTCCAACATTTTACCAAAGTTTTTTGGTTTTTCATATATTTTAGTCAAATCAGGTTCACGATAGGGTTTCTTCTCCTTAACCAGGTTCCATTCTATATCATAAAGATTTCGGCGGTGATCTTTAAAACGATCGATATCAAGCTGAATCAATTTTGGTTCACCACTAAAACAATAAATTTTATAGTCCATAGGAACAGTGCCGTCCGGAGTTCCAATATATTCCTCACAAATAACCCTTTTGGGCATGTAATTATATGGCCATTCCCGATCGAATTGATAATAGTTGTTTGATAACCAAAACCTCAATAATCTTAATGTTTTATTTCTATTCAATTTACTTTTATCCGCACAAATCAGATTCCAACCGGAAGCGTGTGTAGCTTTTAGCGCAAAGGAAGATGGTAAATCTTCATATTTAAAATCCTCATAATTAACATATATAGCATAATTTCTGATCAGGTACTGATCTCCGACTTTAATCCTGACATATTCGCGCACTTCGTATTTATCTGCACATTTTATAAAAAGTTTGTTTCGATGATTTAATAAGGACCAAATCAATTTTTCATAAAATGTTTTTGGATTAGAAATTTCAGGATATATCCCGTAAGTTTGCTTGTATTGCTTAAACAGAAAGTCTTTGTCATTATAAAATAAGTTGTACCATCCCTTCCTTAACCATAAATAAGAAAAATAGATCGTTAGATTAGCTCTCAACATCTTCCTTACTTTATATCCTTTTAGCTTTAAATAAAGAAAAGTCATATCTACTTACTAATTTAATAAAACTGCAAAAGATGATTAATGATGTTTCATTTACCTGAATATTCTGCCAGACTGTAATTCAAAAAATCGACAAATCGCTTTCCATTAAGTTGGACATCAAAATATTGCCGAACCGTTGCAATCCCATTTCTACCTATGCCTATTGCAACTTCTTGATTTGATGTCAAAAACAAGAGTGCATCGACAAGACTCTCCACATCCTCAGAATCGGCCAAATATGCATTCTCCTTATGACTCAAATAAAGGGGGACATCCCCAACCTTCGTTGCCAGGACAGTATTGCCACTAGCAAGATACTCGGATAATTTAAATGGAAATCCATAATTGGCAAATTTTGAGTTGCACCGTGTCATTGTCAAAATATCACTACTACCTATGAGTTGCTCTAACTCAACATCAGAAACATAACCTAAATACCTGATATTCAAGCAACCATTTATCAGTGTAAACACCCGTTCCATATCTTTCTTCCTCCCCTTCCCGGTTAAGAGGAACTCACTTTTGATTTCAGACTTTTTCAGGAATTCCAGATATGCCTTAATCATATAATCCAGTCCATCTTTTTGAGAAAAGGTACCTGAATAGAGAATGCGAACCGGGGAAGAATATCTCAATTTAACTCCACTAGCTGTTATAGGTGCAGAATTCGAAAGGATACAAACAGGAATATTAGGTGCAATTTCACTTATAACTTTCTGAAGTGGATTTGATATCACGAACAAGCACAATGAGCTTTCATACAGCCTGTTAGTAATCGCACAGGAAATTTTATGAAGGAAAGAGGAATTGCTTCCTTCAACAGAATAATTTTCAACAACATCAAAAACAATTTTATACCCTTTAAGTCTTGCGTAAATATAGAAAGGGATCACATCAATTTGGACAATTGATGGAAAAATAAGAATATTTGACCTGTCTTTTTTGTACAGACGTTTAAGAAAATGAATGACCTCTTTGAAATACTTTATTTTACCTGACAATCCCTTTTTCCAAATACAACTTAGATTAGCATACTCAGCTTTTCCATAAGATCCATACATTGGATTATCAAAAATATCATTACTCGTACGTGTTTGGACTAAACCGGAACTAATATTTTTTTCATTAAGATAATCAATCAGGTATTTATGCCTTTTCGACATTGCAAAACCAACCGGGAACGATTGATCCAAAATGAAAACAATATTTAATTCCATAAATGCAAATATGTATATACCCTGTCACTTTTTCAGAATATGTCTGATAACTTCTTTTGAACCATCTACCAGCGCTTCGCAACTGATATAATTTAGAATTTCTTTCAAATTTTGCTTTTGAAAAATCAGCCGATCAAAATTCAATCTTCTGAATCCGGCTCTGATTATCCGGTTTCCAATTATATTAATAGGAGAAAAGCCATTCAGATATTCTTTTGAATTTTGAATTAAATAACTGCTCCAATTCGTTTGATTTAATTCTTTATCAGCGATGATAATATTGTATCTACTGATCTCATCCATTATATCGTCCTTCAGTGTACCTTTCGCAAATTCAACTTCAAAATTGTTTGGATTCTGTAGCACAGGATATAATTCAAATTTAATATTTTGATTTTCGATAATTTCGAGCTGAATCACTAATCCGATATACCAACTCCTATTTTTTGACTTAGATGTAAAAAGAAAATTGCCTAAGCTGTAAAAAATAGGTACACTATTATATATTTCGAAACCACTAATACAATGAGTATGATGGCCTATTATCACATCAGCACCATTTTCGGCATAGAAACGATATTGTTTGACCATTCTTGGACTTGGAAGATGATAATTTTCATGTCCCCCATGAATGATCACCATGACTTTGTCGTGATTTCTTTTTAGTTCCTGTATTTGATGGATATTTTCAATAATATCAAGCGGACTGGCCCCGGGTTCCCCAACCTTGGCAATCGAAAATTCATTTTCAGTAAAATTGAGTATTCCAATTTTTAAACCATCTCTCTCGATGCTATAGGCTTTAGCAGCTACTTTCAAATTACGTCCGGCTCCTACAAAACCGATTTTATGTGATTCCAATCCTAGTATTGTATCTTCAAATCCCTTTCTACCAAAATCCATGATGTGGTTATTGGCAAGGGTTACTAAATTTATATTCATCAAATTGAGAATCCTGAAAGTATCAGGATGACCATTTAAATGAGGTCCGGTTTTCAAAATCCTGTCTTTTTTCAGACCATCTGAAACGGGAGATTCGAGATTCACAATATTAAAATTAGAATCTTTAAAAAATGGGATAATGTGCTTAACCAGATCATAGGGTTCATCTATTTTATCACCTATAAAAAAATCTCCGGCAATATTAATTTTCATCTCGTAAGTATTCTTTTAAGATAATATCCAATAATGATGTATAGTAAGATTCTGCTAATTTACCACGTAAGGTGTCGCTGATTCCACCGCTACTAACTATTCAAACATCTGATTATCTTTATCTAATCGTCATCTTCCGTCAAGTGTATCAGCCGTGATATATGGATTTCCTCGAATGATTCTTTTAATCATTTCCTTGAAAATAAAATAGAAAGTTACCGGTTGCTTAAATAATAAAGGCACAACTTTTGGGGCAAGATACTCAAACCAGGGTGTAAATTGCAGATAAAAGTAATATTCATTTTTAAATGGGTGTTTACAACCTGCATCCCATGGTTTTGGTTTCGAGACAAAATGTAATACTGTTGGATCATTCATTTCGGATAAAAATTGACTTTTCTCTATCGAATAGTCATTCACAATTTTCCCGTTGTCAATATCACAAATTTTCAACATCCTCTTCTCAAATAAATCTATCATCATATTCCATTTTACCGGCAATTTTAAACACTTGTCATGTAAAAGCGCATTTAAAGTATCCTGGTCATGAAGAAGTATTTTGTCTTTGTTTAAATTTAAATAATCGAAAACACGTGCGATGACATCATGATCTCGCCAATATTTAAGATTTACCAACAGCACACCTGCATTAAAATAACCATATGATAATGGAAACCCTAATCTTTTAACCGCACTGACGGTACTTTCTTCAATTTGATATACAGCTCCTAAAGCCAAATCATCAATAGGAGTATTCCATAATTCGGCAAGACTTTTTCGAACGACAATATCACAGTCGAGATAAATTGCTTTATTAACATCCCCGGGGAGCAATAATGGGATTAATAACCGATAGTATGTAGCAATACTGATATGAGCCAACTTAGGTTCATCGGGCATTGGACAGTTTTTCAACAATGCCGGATCCACCAGCAATATATTCAACACGCCACCATTATTTCTAACCAGTTGTGTTAGAAGAAAAGCATTAAAGTCTGACAACCCTTCTGTCAGTAAATAAATTGTCACTTCACCCGGATTATTTTTTAAAACGGAAACTAAGGTAACGGCGCAATGTTGCACAAAGCGATCATCTGAAGCACAAACGATATTCATATCTTCCTGAAATAAATATTGGTTTTACTAATTCTAATTTCTCAACGACCGGGAAGTATTTTAACATTTGGAGTATAAGTTAAAATCAGTCCAAACAGAAAAAAAGTATAGCTTGCATAAATAAATGGTTCAAGATTCATTGATTCAAATAAGACACATACAAAAAGAATCACTCTGATGTTGTTGATAGGATTTCTATTATTTATACAGCACCATACCCCTTTTATAACCGGGATTAAAAATAATACGAGTCCAACAATTCCTACAATTATCAGAAGGGATAACCATTGATTATGTGTTGAAACAACGAAACCCCGCTCCCAATCATTTGCTCTCCAGAATTGCCACCATGGCCAACCATTTCCACTCCCAAAAATCAATTGTGCGATCCCGCCTTGACTTTGGATTGAGTCTAT
>WARW01000014.1 GCA_013387215.1 Patescibacteria group bacterium | reverse complement strand
TATTTGGTTTCTAATAAATGCTTGTCAAATTAAAAAATTTGCCACGGTATTGGATATTTTTTTTATTTTAGTAGCATCTATTAAAAAGTATTTATTATGGATGAAAGTCGCTACTCAATCACTTCTGATTATGACAATGTTGATTGGGAGAAAGTCATAAAAATTTTGATGGCTTATTCCCTTAAACTTATATGCAAACAAAAATTCAGAGCCTACGATATAAAAGATATGGCATACGATTTTTCAATAGAAGCTATAACTCAATATTTAGAACATAAAGATAAATTTGATCCATCAAGGAATCCTGATTTACTTAAATATCTGAAATTGAATATACTTCGAAGGTTAATTTCAAACTATTCTAATTCAGCAGATAATATTAAGATATCTCAAATTCAAATAAATGACTTAAATCTTATCGATAAGTATGTTGAAGAAATGCAGATTGATGAAACAATAGACATTAAAAAAATAGTCACGAATATTCAGAAAGAAATTGATGGTGATACTGAAATGAGCATAATTTTTGCAGCCCTTTATGAAGAAAATATGAAAAGATCAGAAATTTGTAAAGAATTTTCAATCGAAGTCACATCATACAACAATACATTGAAAAGATTAAAAAGAATTGTGGAAAAACATTTAAACTAAAAAGCTATGGAAAAAAAATATAAAAAATTGCTCTATGATATGGCTGACTCTGTTAGTTTAAATGAAGAGACAGCAAATCACTACCTTCAAAGCGAAAAGGTTGATATAAATTACTACGTAAGTAAAGGCCTTAAAGAAATCGCAAAGAAAGAATTTCTAAGAAAAGCTGAATCAACTCTCGAAAAACATCAATATCTTATCGAAAGAGCATTAAATAAAATAAAAAATGCAGTTCCTGAGACTTTGACTAACATTGAAAATGCTATAAAAATTAAGCAACCTGCTTTTCAATTTAGAAATTTACAAGAACTGGACGAAATTCAATTAAGAGAAATACTTGACGATATTGATCTAATAAACGCCATTGAAGAATTAGATATTTAAGTTTATGGAAAATCGGAAGGGAGTAATTGCAGTAAATAAAATGTTAAAAGAATGTGGTATAGTAAATATCACAGAAGTACCCTTAGAGCTATTAGTTGCAGGAAGAGGCCCATTAATAAGATATAAAGAAATAAAAGGTGCTGACGGGAGAATTGTGTTTGGGGAAAAGAGAAATGCTATTATAACTATCAATTCAAAAATTGAATACGAGGGGAAAAGAAGATTTACTATAGCACATGAACTAGGACACTTTGAAATGCATAAAAATATTAGTGTACACAATGATGATGACTTAACTCTTAATAATTTCAAATATGGTAATCAAGAGGCAGAAGCTAATCAATTTGCAGCAGAACTTTTAATGCCTGAAAAACTTTTTAAAGAAGAATGCAACCGAAAGAAATTTTCACCTGATCTTTTGCGGCAACTATCCGAAAAGTTTAATTCAAGTATAACATCAGTAGCCTATAGATTTCTTGAAATTGGCAATCATCCAATTTTTGTCTTTAATTCATGTAATAACAAAGTTAGATACTGGAAAAAAACGGAAGGCTATTATCTTAAAGTTAAAGATATTACTAATTTAGCACCACCAATTGATTCTGTTGCAGCTGAATTCTTTAATGATGGTACTATATATAGAAAAGAAGACTCTGCACAGGAAATAAATAAATCAACATGGTTTGAAACTGGGAAATACGATAATGCTGAATCTTTTTTTGAATATTGCATTGTTACACCCAAATATAACACTGTTCTTAGTATCGTTTGGCAATGTTGAGAATTCTTTTTAACAAACAGAACCCTTTTCTTTAGAATGCTTCATCCTTCTGACAATCAACTGAAACCACAATATTAAAATTCAATTTCTAATTTGCTTAACAATAAACCTAAACTATTTTCAGATAAAAGGGTTGGAGTAATTTTAAGTGATCTCTCAACCAATATTTTATATATTTCGAAACTAATACTAATTAAAAGCCATAAATATTATCACGCTAAGAATCAATTCTCTAAAGCGCTGAATTTCAACCATATTCCGACGTTAAATTCTCATATAATTTTGCGATTTTTTTTGGGTATTGATTTCTTTGTACTTTCTGATTAACAGCATTATAGAAAGGGAGTATAAAACTTTTGTCCCTGTAATTATACTCAAGAATTTTCCATATTTCACTTGGATTTTTAATTAGAGATTCCTCTAACATTTCAATATCGCTTATATGAATAATAGTTAAAGGATTTACAAATATTTTTTTATGATTTGATACTTTTAACAATTCTTGAAATCTGAGATTGAATACATTTGGCATTAGTGGGGTTTGAAATGCTTTGTCGTTGACTATAATACAAGGGTAAACTTTATAAAAATGATTTTTTGGAAATTTGGGATCAAGGGCTAACATATTGTTATCCATCTCACTCAATGAATTAATAATCTGATTGACACCAAATTTTTCAAAAAATTTATTTCTATCATTATTGTATAACCGTTCAATGTTTCCACCATATTTTTCATTGTCATATATACTTCCTGATTTGACTTGACCGAGTAAAATCTTGTTACCGTACCTTAGATAAATATCAGCAATCTCTATTTGACGTTTACCGGAATAAATTTTCAATTTATCAAACATTAACAACTTTGAATACTTATACTTTTCGAAACTCTTCATAAGAATCTGAGCTATATATTTTTCAAAAAAGTAGCCAATCACACTACGATAATAATCAATTGTAAATTTCTGTTTTCCATTTCTTTTTTTTATATACTTAATCCTATCAAACCAAAAATCATTAATAAATTGAGAGTATACTTTTTCAATTAAAAATGAATTGTCGGTTATTAAGTACTGGAGATCTCCAAGCTTAATAAAAGGAGATTTTCTTATGCTAATTAATTTATAAGTTTCTTCATTTTTAAACCTAATACTTAACTTATCAAAAAAACTTTGGTTGCCATCCTTAATAAGATAAAAGAAATTCAATTCTGGGTCCTCGCAACAATTTGATAGATATAATTTCATCACCAAATGGATAAATGAGTAAGGTTCAAGCCCATATGTTTCCTGAAAATATTGTCTTAATTCTGAGGAAAATTTTGAATTATTTTGGAAATATTCAATAAGCATATATCCACGATACGAAGTGTAGATGTGGTCTATTTCAACTGCAAGCTCATTTAGAGGTAGTGTTTTTGAATTAATTTCCTCAAAAAGTGAAACAGAAATATCTTTTTCCATTCCAATTTCGGTAATTTTGTAATTAACTGCTAAAAGATATTTCAAAATAGCATCCCAAACTTCAGCCTTAGACATTTCGAAACCTTCAATTATTTGCATTTCATCTGAATTTACAATTTCTTCAATTGCAAAAAGACAAGCTTGTCTATTAAAAATAATTGGATAATTCGCTTTAAATCTTTTACCAGTATATTCCAATACTGTTTGAGCATAAATACTAAAAAGTTCTCCAGTCTTTGTAAAATATTTTAATTCTTTTACTTGGGTTTCAAAACTTGTATCTATGTGAATTTGTCTTTTGGGTTTTAGTCGATAATTTAATGCAACTATTTCATAAAGAATACTTTCTTTGGATATTTCTTTAATTAGCGATATCCGGTTTTTTGGAGGTGCAATACCAAAGAATTCCTGGTAGGTAAGTATGAGTTGAGGAAACGGAGCTAATCTTGTCATTTTTAATGTCGATATTAATTTCTACATATAAGAGTCCTGTATGCAAATTCCTCAGAATATCTTACTTACCACAAGTATTTATATCTCACCAAATATAACCATAAATTAGTTCAAAGCCTTTTTCTGGGATTAGTCTTTAAGATAATTATGAGTAAGAACTAAGGTAATTGCATCAAAAATACCTTGATAATAATTCTCTGGCTCCCAAACTTTACGCTTTTCTGGTAATTTGCTATTAAATTGAGGGTATGCTTCACATACTTTTTTTGATATCTCATATTTATTTTTAGCACCAAAGATTGCAAGTACATCTCTGACTTGTTCTCGAGGATAAAGGAAAATCTTTAAACTATTCTCATTGGCTTCACAAATTCTTTCAATGAGTTTTTGGACTCTCGTTGACTTATTTGATTTTAAGTAATCTTCTAAAATTAGGAGTTGAGGTTGATAGTATGATATTATGCGTTGGATTCTACCAAAGCATTTATCATTGTTTATGGGACGAATCGAAACCATTCCATAATCTAGAATCTCGCCTAGGTCATTAAAAACCACAAATCCAAAACCCAAGGTATTAGGATAAATTGAGAGCATTCTTTCGTTATTCATATCCTTTTATCTATTAATTCTTTCAATGCCCTCAAAAATAAAATTCGAGCTTCGACCTTTCTTGTTGAATTTTGCTTTTGCAATTCTTCGAGTAATGGATCTATGTTTTTATCAATTTTTCTAAAAGTGTACTTCATTTCACTTTCAAAGAGCTTTTCAATTGATACATCGAAAAGAAGATGGTAGGTAAATATTATCTCGAGATTTGGCTTACGGAGACCACGTTCACACCTTGAGAGGGTTGAACAATCTTGCATGCTTAAAAGATGGCAAACATCTTCAATTGATAATTCGGTTTTCTTACGATATGTCCTCAACAAATTTTGCATAAAAAAATAATGTGCAATTAGTTATATTAAAATTGCTTAGTATCATTTTATAAAATATTTAGCTGGAAAGAAGTACTAATATTTTGTCAACTGGACAAATAATGGAATTTGTAATTAAAAGTTGTTGTAGATTTTTCTGAATTCATAAAATTCAGAAAAATCGTTATCATTCTTTTATTTCGGATTTCATTTTAAGATTTATATCTTCCAATATTTCTTTAATATGCACGTAATCAGCTCTACTTTCTTTTGATTTATTTCTTTTGTTATAGTTTCTTTTGTTATAGTTTCTTTTGTTATGTATCACTTTTTGCGCATGTTGATGTCGATTTTTGCATATGTTGATGTCTTTTTCTGCACTGGTTGCATCTAAGAGATATAACGACTGTAAGTGATCTATTAAGGAAGAATAGTAAATGTAGAATTTACCTTTCCTTTCAAATGGCTGATTTAAAATTCTACCGGAAACATCCGTAATTTGAATCAATCCCATATCAGATAGTGAATTGACCGCCTCAGTTATAATTCTGCGTGATAAGCCTGTTTTTGCCACAAATTGGCCATGTGTAATCCTGTCTCTTGTCTTTCTATTCCCTGTTTCTTTATTAATCCACCCATTTGTTTGTCGAATAATTACCAAAAGTATTTTAAGCTCGGAGTTGCTTAATTCTCTTAGAAGCCTATCGAATAAGATATTGGGGGTTGGAGTAAAATTCTCTCTTGTCATTATAGTGATAGTAACGAAATCACAATACAAAAGGAGAAATCATTTCTAGAATTAATGACAGGGATACACTTCTACTCTTGCTCGCAGAGCTTGAATACAATCGTGAAATGCGTTTACAAATTCCAACTGAACTAAGCGACAAGCAAATTGAAGAGTTTCAAAGGATTTACAATAAGACCTTCGGAAAGAATATTCCAAGAGAAGAAGCAATAGAGGAAGGATTAAGCTTAATCCGGCTAATTGCTATTGTTATCAGTTATATGGAAAAATAACATGAGTTATGGTAATATGATAACGGCACACAGAATAAGCAATTTAAGCCCAAAAAGGGGTAACAGAAAATTTTGTGTGCCACACTTAAATTGCTCTGTTATCCCTTTTTGCGATTTTCTATGAGAAATATTCATTTAAAATATTTTCTCTATGCAAGAAAATCTAGTGAGTCTGAAGATCGACAAATGGCCTCAATTGAGGATCAAATCGCAGAAGCTAAGAAATTAGCTGAGAGATATAACATTAACATCGTTGATATTATCTCCGAATCTAAATCTGCAAAGGAACCGGGTCGAGTTGGGTTTAATACCATGCTCAAAAGAATTCATAAGGGTGAAGCCCAGGGAATTCTTACATGGAAGCTCAATCGGTTAGCCAGAAATCCTATAGATGGAGGTCAAATAAGTTGGATGCTTCAACAAAACATAATCAAGAACATTCAGACTTTTGAAAGAGAATATAATCCATCCGATAATGTACTGCTCATGCAAGTAGAATTTGGTATGGCAAATCAATATGTTAAGGACTTAAGTCTTGATGTTAAACGAGGTATGCGACAAAAAGCTGAAAGAGGGTGGTTTCCTTCAACAGTATTGCCAATTGGGTATGCCCATAATTCAAATTTTTCTATTGGTATGGATAGCGAGATAATAACGGTCAAAGAGCAATTTGACATTCTCAAAAAACTCTGGAAATTACTTTTAACGGGAAAATATTCTGTTGCAGAAATTAAAAGAAAGGGTGATATCCTGGGTTTAACGAACAAACAAAAAAGGTTATGTTCCAAAAACTCATATCATAAAATATTCACAAATGAGTTTTACTGTGGGTATTATTGTTGGAAGGATGCTAGTGATAATGTCATTCGTTATCAAGGAAAACATAAAGTAATGGTCAGCCCATCAGAGTTTCAGAAAGTTCAGATTATTTTGAGCAGTAAACCCAATTCACATTCAAGGGAAAGGGCATATAATTTCCCCTACCGTGGAATTATCAAATGCGGAGAATGCGGCTGTTCGATATTACCCGATCATAAACTTCAAGCAATTTGTACAAAGTGCAAGTACAAATATTCAATTCACACTCGGTCCACATGCCCCATGTGCGATATTGAGCTCACGGAAATGGACAATCCAACAATAATAGACATATTGTATTATCACTGTAGCAAAAGCAAAGGAAAGTGTTCCCAGAGGTCAATAACTAAAGATCAAATTGATGAGTTCATAAAAGAAGAACTTAAAAAAGTGTCAATTACTGAAGATTTCTATTCATGGGCATCACATGAATTAAATTCCAGAAATGAAAATAAGAAAACCGAATATGATAAACTAATTCAGGGGATGAAAAGGAGAAAAACTGAACTTGAAGATAGAATTATTGGATTAATTGAACTACGAGCAAGTGGTGAAATAAATTCTGACCAGTTTAACCTGTCAAGACTAAAGTCTCAAAAAGAATTATTGTCCATTGAACATGAAATTGAACAATTTAAAAAGCAAAATATAGAATGCAACGATGAATTAACTAAAAGTTTAGATTTCGCCTTAAGTGCACCAAAAACATTCAACCAGGTTGATGATTCGTTAAAAACTGAGATGGTAAAAAATTTAGCCTCGAACTTAATTTTATTGAATAAAAAGCTTGAAATTACAATACGAAAACCTTTTTTAAAGATAAAAGAGTTGAATACTAGTACACCACCCAAAATTTGAGGCTCGAACCTAGATTTATCCTTATGAAACAAGGGTAAAATTAGGAATTTTAGCCCTGAGTTTCATTCTGCTGGCAGAACAGGACATTAATCGAACCTAGCAACGGTGGCAAAATCTCACTTCTCGGTGCAAATTTGCTCAAAAAACAAAAGTTGCATACTGCTGGCAGAACTGAAAACACTTAAGCCCCCTACAAACCAGAAAATAGAACGGAAAGATTTACGCCTTAAGGTTCTTATCATTTCGTAAGTACCTTATAAGCGAACGTCACATGCGCAGAAACATATGCGACTTCATTAACTTCGCTCTGAACCTCGTCGATAGTGATAATGCAAAGTGCTCCATGAGCGTTCATTAGCACAACACTTTGACCGACAACCGGTTCAGCAGTTCTACCATGTCTAAGATATGAATCAACGGTGAGTGGGTCATAATTGGGTGAAGTAATGAGTCCAACTGCCTTAAGACCGCTATCTTTGTAAACATAGACACTATTACCAGATCGACTGCTAAAGTGAATTTTAAATTCATACTCACCGTAACCAATGGTGTAATCTATATGATCATTGTGTTTGAATGTGACGCGACCTTCTAGGGCGGGATTTGCATAGTTACCTGGATCACGTAATGCGTCAATGCGCTCGATCCTTGCAGCACGCTTCCTAACCTCTGCTAGTGGCACTACATTAGTTTTGTCGGCTGGCAGCCCTTCTATCCAACGCCAGATCTCGTCGATCTGATATGACCCAGGAAACCGGTTCTTATCTGGGTTAGAATTAAAATTGAAACCTTTCGGATTATAATCGACTAACCATGCTGGCATATTATGATCTGGGTTTCGAACAAAAACAACCGACAACCAGGTAGCTTGTTTATCCTTAAAAACACTACTAATCCACTTGGTTTCGATACCTACCCCTGATTCTGGCTTATTGTCAGCGCGGTCAACATAATTCTCATCGATGATCAGCAAAACGTGTTTAGCATCGATAACTTCCTGCATAAAACCGTTAAGACTTGACCCATAATCGACAGCCTCGTCAATCTTTATTTCGTAGCCAAGTAAGTGTAATTGACTTGCAAGTAACCGAACCCACTCGCGGTGTTCTGGTGATGTCCATGCATATGAAATAAACAAGTCTGCATTCATAAATAAATATTTACATTAATCTAAATAGATGTTCTTGGATTCCAAACTTAGAAATCTTGATTGCCTGCAAAAGTATATCAGTTTTAGCTTAAATGAGCGTAATATTGACAATAACTACATCTTAGCAATAAAATCTAACTGAGTCCATTTCGACGATGGAGTTATTTGATCCTCAAAATAATTAAAAAATGTGTCAGCCATTTGTTTGTCATTATCAACCAATTCACTAGATTTTCGTTTGCGTAGAGAATTAAATATCGATTACACTTTGATTTGATCTCCTAGAGTGTAATAAAAATCAACCTTCATGACTAGATGGTCTATTTTTGGTTCTAGAATATTCTTTTCTATAATTTAAAATTATTGCAATTAATCTGATTAAACATAATCCTTCTTCAATAGCCTCATCTCTTGAAATATCATCCCCAAACGTCTTTTTATAAATTCTCTGGAAATCTTCAATTTGCTTATCAGTTAATTCTGTTGGTACTCTCAATTTCATACTATTTTTAAATCGTTTAATAACTATTGACCTATCCCACTCTAAAGGTGTATAATATGGGTGTGTCTGAGGGGCGTCAGCTCTGTCTGGCCAAATTTCTGAGCTAGAGACAGGCACACTAAAAATCGTCACCTTGGGTGGCGTTTTTTAGTATCTAGTCATCATCTTCACATTTTAAGCCCTTCCCTGTTGAGTTGTTTATAATTTTCATGTCCCTATATTGTTTTGTAATCCATGCTGGAATAACACTATAAAACTCGGCTTTACTATTGCCAACTTGTCTCACAACTACCTTGACACGAAATCTATCAATAATCGCAACAAATCCCCAGTATTTAACAACTAAGTTTACAGACTGATATTTACCATATCTGTTAACTCTCGTATACTCCATTTCTTCTTCGAATTCCTGAAAAGTGGTTGATCTCTCTAATATGATCTTAGCCCTTTTTATTAAATCAAATCTTAATATCTGAGTCTTCTTATCTCTTTCTTTCTTAGCACTTTTGTAAATCAAATGATTAAACCCGTTTGAAGTGAAGTGTATATATTGTCCAAGGGCCGGAGAAAAAACCTTCGAAAAGGTGTCATATAGTTCTTTTGAATATTTTCTAATTTCTGAATAATTCTGCAGTCGCTCCTCTATGGTTTTTCCATTCATTAAGAAATTTTATCATAAATTCTATTATATGTGAATTTGCTTATTGGGGAGGAAATCTTCTACAAATTAACATGAACAAAGATTTGTGAAATAAAATGTGAAGATTATTCAAAATATTGTAAAAGTGTCCTTTAAAATAGTATATTTGATATCAATTATATTTTAAATATTAAAACTACTTGTTGAATAAAATCGGTATCGCATCTTCATTAAATCAGTTATAATACTTTATATAAAATCTCAAATTATAGCTTATGAACCCAATTTATCTTGACATACATATTCATACGTCAGAAAACCCCGATAGGCTTGTTGATAATTATGATTTAGAAAAATTAATTGAAAAGATTAATTTTACATCTAAAGATTCTGAATATTTAATCTCTCTTACAGATCACAATACAATCAATAAGAAAGCATATTTGGAAGCAAAAGACAAAGTGAAAAATTTACTACTTGGGGTTGAACTACATGTCAGAAATTATATCGAAGCGGCACCATATCATTGTCACATTTATTTTGACTCAGAAATCAACGAACAAATAATAGACGACATTAATAAAATACTTGATTCACTTTATCCCAAGAAAGTTGTAAGAGGAGAAGATAACATCCCTTCATTAGATGAGATCACTAAATTATTTGATTCATATGAGTTTCTATTATTACCTCATGGAGGTCAGTCACATTCTACTTTTGATAAATCAATACCCAAAGGAGTTCAATTTGATAACAGAATTGAAAGAGGGATTTACTATAACCAGTTTGATGGATTTACTGCTAGAAGTAACAGCAAACTAGAAACTACGATTGATTATTTCGAAAAATTGGGAATTAATGAATTTGTTAATTTAATAACTTGTACAGATAATTACAATCCTCAAAATTATCCCAACGCAAAAGACACCAAAGCAGAACCATTCATACCTACATGGATGTTAGCTTTACCCACTTTTGATGGCTTAAGATTATCGCTATCTGAATCGTCACGATTGAAATATAGTAATGATAAACCAACTTCGTGGTCTGAACATATTACAAAAGTATTTTTAAAAAACGATCTAATTGATATTGATGTTGATTTAACTCCTGGCCTCAATGTTATTATTGGAGGGTCTTCAAGTGGGAAGACTTTATTTGTGGATTCATTGTATAAAAAGATCAGTGGAGGATTTGATAAAAGTGATTATTTGAAATACGAAGTACAGGAAATTAAAGTAGTAAATCCTTCAAATATAGAACCTCATTATTTATATCAGAATTATATAATTAAGGTCATTGATAATAAAGATTCAGAGAACAAAATCGATGATATAAATATAATTAAAAATGTCTTTCCGGGAGATCAAGAAATAAGAGTAAAAATTGATAGAGGTCTAGCAAAATTTAAAGCAGAATTAAAAACCCTAATAGAATCAATTAAGATTTTGGATTCAGAAAATGAGAATCTTAAAAGAATACCCCTGTTATCAAGATTGATAACTAACAAAGATGTAAGAGATAATATTATATCGACTTTCATTCCAAGCTCAGACGCAGAATTGAAAATTAATTATACTGAAGATGAAATGGGGAATGATATAGAATTTCTTAATGGAATTGAGAAGTTTTTAAATGAGAATCCACTTATTGATCATAACACTAAGTTAATTCCTGGTATTAAACTTGAGCTACAAGAAGCATATAAAGCCTCTGATTTCGAATTAAAAATTAGAAAAATAATAAAAACAGATAAAGCAGAACTTGATTCTGACCTCAAGTCAACAAGTCGAGAACAACAGACTAAAAAACAGGATTTTGACAAACTTCTTTTAAGTATTAAATCATATAGTCTAGCTTTAAATACTTTTTATAAAACTCTAAAATTAATTGCCAGCACAAGTTTAAGTTGTGATTCACAAGTTGTGGAATCAATGGGCCACAAACTATATATTGAAAATAAATTCATATTAAATAGAGACAAATTTACTGAAGTTGTTAATAAATATTTGAAGCCACAAAATAAGATTAATGATTTTAAGAGCATCCAGCCTGAAGATTTATTTGAATCTCGATTTAAGAAGCAAATGCCCGTTGTAAGAGATTATGAAGACTTTGTTGCAAAAATTTATAGTGATTTTGAAAGTTTGAATAAAAAGACTTACAAGATCATAACAAAGGAAGGTAAAAACTTTGAGAATCTGAGTGCCGGTTGGAAAACTTCGGTAATTCTTGATATAATTCTTGGGTATGAAGGTGATATGGCACCTCTAATTATTGACCAACCTGAAGATAATCTTGCAACCAATTATATAAATACAGGGTTAATTGAAGCAATAAAAAATATAAAATCAAAGAAACAAATATTACTGGTATCGCATAATGCAACAATACCTATGCTTGGTGATGCTCAGAATGTTGTTTTATGTAAAAACGATGGTAATATAATTAAAATTCGATCAAGTCGTTTGGAAGGAAAAATTGATGACAAGAGTATTGTGGATCATATTGCAGAAATAACTGATGGTGGTAAAAGGTCGATTAAAAAAAGAGTTAAAAAATATAATCTTAAAAACTTTAGGGAATAATACTATGAAACTAATATTTGAGAAAGAGCAGGACAATAACTTAAGTGTTAAAATTAGAGACGGTTTATCTGAAAAGGAATTTACATATATTGAAATGATAAAATCCTTGAGGAAAATGAATGTTTTTGAGGATTCAGATTTCATTGGAGACATTACAGATGAAGAGAAAGACAGAATACATAATATGTTATCTAAAATAAATGAAGTTGTAACTGCCGAATCTCAAACTGTGGAAACTCAGAATCAGGCTGGCCCTCTAGAAAAGCAATAAATTAGTACCCTTCTCTGATTTTTCATATTTTCTTTTTGTGACTTTCCGGCAGAACCGACATTGCCGGAATATCCAAACTGATACGATTTCTATTTAAAATTAGAAGTATCCAATAAATATTTACTCAAGTTGTATTTTTAACAGATGAGGAAAACTAGGTTATTAAATCTGCTAAACTTCGATATATAATTGTAGACAAAATTGGATATTAAGACAAAAACACATTACTGATGGGCACGGATAAACCTTAATTGAACCGAAAATAATGACAAAAACTCACTTCTTGATGAAAATTTGTCATTGAAACAAGAAGTTACTCCTGCTGGCAGAACTGGACCTTAATCGAACCTGGATAAATAGCAAAAACTTACTCCCTAGTAATTTTATCACGAGAAAAAACTTACATCAATCGGACGAATTCTATTACAATTTAGCTCTACCCTACTATACTTTCGGTATAACTAGCTTGATGAAAAGAAAAATATTCTTCTGATGGAAACCCCAAATCTGATTATCGTCTACAAATCCAGATTTAATACAGTTCGGTCTTTGCAATTTATTGAATGTGATTATAGAATTAATACAGAGTTCTTTTTAGCAGAATAGATTCCCCTTTTTGATCCAAAAATTGTTTGCCATTTGTCTGTCATTATCAACCAACTCACTAGATTTTCGTTTGCGTAGAGAATTAAATACTAAAAATAGTAGCCTTTTGAAATGGAAGGTATTTTTGTGTTTTTGGATAATAAAGAAAAGTGCCATGGAGACTCATAAATTTATATTTAATTAAAACAAAAAATCGACACGAAAGAGACATAGAAAGCTCAATATATTACAATTTACCCCTATCAGACCCCATATTAACGTTCTATTACCTACATTGTTAAAATGTTATCATATTAATACATTACAATTAATAGCCTGATGGCTATGGGGGTGACTCAATCAAAATATCTAATTTAAATTTTAATTATCCCTATGATATGGCAAATCGGACGAATAAAAGAAAAGTTCCACAATATATTTTTGTTAAAATAAAAATAAAAGCAGTTATTAATAAAATTAATATAAATCTAACTATATTTACAGAGAAAGAACAAATATAAAATATTAAAAACCAAATAAACAGAAAACAATGAAAAGTACTGTTTCGGTTTTAAATGAAAAGTATCTTTTAACTAAAGATTTGTCATCATACCAAGAAGAGATACAAGGTAAGATTAATAATACAAATTTTTTTGAGAATGTCTTTCTAATGATGAAATACAGAGGATATAATAGTAAATTGGGAGAATTTATTGTAAAGACATTAAAAGAAAAAGGTTTAAATGGCGTAATGGCAAACATGAAAGATTGGATGATAACGGGAGATTCTGTATTAAATCCATTAGCAGTTTTATATTGCTGCAACTATGGAATAGCTCTTTTTGATAAGCCGGAAGACGGACAATATTACGGTCCCAATGTTGCATATGAACTAGGAATCATGCATTCTCAAAATAAAAAATGCTTAATTCTTATCCACGAAGATATTTGCAATAAAAAACCGTTTGATTTTCTGGCTAAAATCCACAAAGTATACAAAGAACAATTAGATGTTCAAGAATTGGTATCATTATGGATTGAAGAAAATAATATTAAGGCTTGTTCTAATACAAAAAGAGAGAATTACAAGATTGCTGTTGGTATAGTTAAATATAAGGATAGGTTTTTAATGACAAAACGCAGAAAAAATGAAAATAGTTTATTATGGGGGTTCCCCGCAGTACAGCTTAAACCATGTCTAGATCAAGCTACACTATTAGAAAATGAGATAAAGAAAGAAACAAATATTGTTGCTCGGCCAATATTGATGATCGGTGAAAGAGCCCATCCCAATACACCAACATATGTTTATTATTGGTTTTGCGAGTATATTGAAGGTGATATAATAAATGGGGATGAGCAGGAAAATGAGTATGTGGAATGGAAGACTGCTAATGAAGCATTGTCATTAATCACATCAGACACATTTCCACCATTAAAAGAATTATTAATTCAATCAAAATTATAAGGTATGAAAAAAATTGCTGTTTCAGTTGTTAAAAAAGACGACAAGTACTTACTTGTAAAAAGAAGACAAAAAGAGGGTAATCTTTTATGGCAATTTCCATCTGGTGGAATTGAAGAAAATGAAAATGATGATTCTGCTGCAATACGAGAAACATTTGAAGAAACAGGCGTTGTTTGTAAGCCATTATTTAAATTTGGGGAGAGGGAACACCCTGATTTTCCTGTAAAATTATTTTATTGGTTGAATGAATACATTGCTGGAGAAGCATTTGTTAAAGATAACGAAGAACTATCTGAAGTTAAATGGTGTTCTGCAAATGAAGTGTTTGATTTAATTACATCAAATTTGTACGAAAAAATTAAAGAATACTTAGAAAAGCAACTTACTAAATAACTGATCTTAAAAACTAAATTTTAGCAATAAGAGATTCTTTTTAGTTGTTCAAACAAAAAACTTCTAATTTTTTGATGAGGCAAAAAATTAGATCTTTTCATTTTATCTCAACATTCTCCGGAGATTTAATGTACGTATTCGGTGAACGCTGTAAATGATACCCTCGAAAACAAGAAGGACGTTCTTCCGATTGGCATATGAGCATATTGGCGGCGACGTTATGAAAGGACATTGAAGAAAGATTGAGCCCAGGCATTGTATACAGTGGGGCAGGAAAACCTGCTCTTTTACATGGAAATGAAAACGTGTCGACCTGAAAAATCTCACTTTGGGAGAGATCGTTGAATTTCATTCACGACTTTCTTTTACCATTATGTATGCCCTTGCAAAAAGGATAGGCATTATACCCAAAAGATATGGCCATAGAATGTAATGGACATGCGTTAAATTGCAATATATTCTTCAAGAAAAACATATTACTATTAATTTAATCGAAAATGTCCCCTTAGGTAATACTCTGGAGTTTAAGCACCCTACATAAGACAAAAAATCTTATTCCATGCCTTACAAGAAGTCTTTCAACTATTTTATCACTTCCAAAATTGAAAAGACCAGTTTTTATGCCTCTTTCTATAGCGATCGTCTTTCCACTTTGGTACCCACTCAACAACACTTTTTGTGATGAAATAATGTGATTGACACTTCAGACCATAATTCCCTATTGATGGGTAAACACTGATCGTTTTTCCATCATAAGTAAAATTCCACCCATCATCGGGAGAAAGATTTAAAACGACTTTTTTTCCACAACCACAGCAACAGTTATGGGCAATTAACCTAAAGGAAACAGATATGTACAAAATCCCATTTTCAAGTGGGTTAGGTAGAGATTCAACAAATTTATAATCTAATTTAAATTTCTCCATTTGAAATCATATTAGGTCCAATAGTAAAACAAGATTCATGTTCATTTCTTTCGTCGTGATAAAAATTAAAATATTTTTTCCATCGGATCACGGCAGCTACTGCATTGAGCATATTTAATTCAATTATCTGAATATTGCTTTCATACAATTCATCATCACCACCGCTTTTCGTTGGAATTTTCCCGATGTGATTATTATAATCCGGTGTGACAGTTATCAGATTAACCATGCCTATAAGTTTATCTGATTTTTTCTGCACGTCAATTCCTGTATCAACAAATGGAATTTTCTCTTGCACTAAAAATTCCACTACTCTTGCCTTATCATCGCTCGGATCAACACATAGAAAAACAAAATCTAAACCTTGAAGTTTACCTATATTTTCTGGGCAGATTCGTTCAGCATATGCCCTTATTCCTTTATGTAAGCGGGAATATATTTCTGATAAATAATTAACCTTAGGTAAACGGCTATTTAACTGGTCAAAAGTTGGTGCACCAGGTGACCGATAGGCATTATGCAAAGAGAATTCATCATCGTCAAAAATATGGATTTCTTTAACAGGAGTTTTAGAAATTAAGTCCAAAACACATGATCCCGTTCCACCAAGACCGACAATTCCAATTCGTAAATCTCTAAGCTTATCTGATATTGTTACTATTTGAGCTCTGCCTGAGTTCGTGTCTTGATAAACAAAAGGTGAATCGTCGTCTTCACTTTCCATTACTTTACGGGTTTGGGCTGTGATTCCTCTTTCAATTTCCTTTACAGGACCTGAAAGGACATCGATATATCTTCGAACCTTAACATTATAATCAGCATCCTTAACTTTAGGATAACTTGAAAACATAAATCTTGCTACTATACCATTGGCTAGCTTAAATGTTGCTTCTTGATTTATGATTCCATTAATAGGTGTACCATCTGCATAATGAGGCCGACTACCCGCAAAGAATGCAACATGATTAGGGGGAGGACTAACCGTTACAGGTGTTGACATAGTTATTGGGAATATAAGAGTACCCAACTCTATTTTCTTTTCGTGATTCAAGTACGGTATACTACTAACTAATAAATGTGAATGTTTAATGCATACCTCAAATCCATCGAGAAACAAAACCTGCAGGTCTGGGCTATTATCGATAATCTCCCTACTACTTATAGGCATAATTACGATCTCTTTGGATTAGCTACAGTAAAGGACATTTCATCAACTACTTCAACTGGATGGCCACCTTTCTCAAGGGTACCTTCATGACTTGAATTTTTTATAAAATAGGATACTTTGTATATGTATTGTTCATAATCTGGATTTGGAAATGCTATAGGCACCACTTCTTCATAACTAATTTTACCTTTTTCAAATGGGTGGGGATCCGTGTTTACATAAATTGTAACAATTTTTGATTTTTCCATGATTTCAATTTTTAAATTCTTATTAAATACAGTTTAAAGTGTACGTTATAATTATACTCTTGAATAACATTTTGACAATAATTATGCCAATAAATCAATGATTTAACTACGGAATTACTTGATTTGAGATACTTGTTTCAGGGTAGAATGCACGAATACAGAAATGACAAGTAATTTTCATTTTTAACAAAAACATCTGTGGCCAGAACGCCGCACACTCTTATGCCAAATTGACATACAGGTGTAATTTCTAGAGATT
>WARW01000013.1 GCA_013387215.1 Patescibacteria group bacterium | reverse complement strand
GAAAATCTGGAGAGACAGTGGAGGCAATGTTTTTCCACCATTTTTGGGTGGTTTTAGTGTAATTTATCCAAGAAGAAGCCAGAAGTTGAATCTTTAGATTTTGAGGATTATTGAAAATTCTTTTAAGCCGCAATTTCCAATTATGTCCTAGAGCTTGAACAATAATTGGCCAATCACTAGGAGAAATATTTAGTTTTTGAAGAAATAGATTTGATCGAAGATCTTTTTTAAAGTTTAGATAGGAAGAATAGTGTTGATGGAGAAGATCGTGAAATTTGTTCCATTCTGTTTGATAGGCAATTAAGGTGTTAGTTAGGTCGTCAATATCGGAAATGGAAGCAGCAAAGTAGGCCAGTATTTTTTTGTCACTATTGAAGCGAGTTACCCGGCGGCGAGATTGAGCATTAACTTTGGGCCAGCGTTCAATAGTAGTATATCCAGCTTGGGTAAAGATTTCTGGATCCTGGCCTATGATAATTTTTAGAGTTTTATCGACTGCTGAGGGAAGGCGAGAAAGGGAATAACAAAAAGCTGAGACATCAATTATTTTAGGCTGGCTGCCATGAGGATGAAGGATAGAATGCATTTTTAAATGCGAATTGGTTAGAGAGTTGATGGTGACTTCAAGAGTACTTTTGAGAGCAGAGCGGTATGAACGGACATGGAATTCAATATTAGCAATACTGGAATTGCTTGATTCGGTTTCTAGCATAACCAATTGTAACTTATGAATAAAAATTTGGATACTTAAACAAATGATTGTTTTGTAATAAAACTTACTATTAAGGTATAATTTAGATATGGCATATGAAAGATGGTCGCCAGACCAAGACGCAATAAACTTGATTAAAGTTAAAAATGAAGATGAACGTAGACAGATAAATAACTTAGCTCAAGAAATTAGAGTCAAGAGAATATTTAATCCACTCGATAAAACAGATGAAAAAAATGTACCAAATAAAGCTAGAGAGGTGGTCAGAAATTTGAGCGGGGTGGAAAAAGTGGAAGATCTTTATAATGTTATTCAAGACAGAAATAAAACCGAAACACAAAAAAAATTGGCAGAAGAAAATATTGATAAATTAGGGAAAGCAGTTTTTTTGGTGATGAATTACGGCGGCAGACAAGATTTGGCAAATAGAGTTTTGGCTGGCTCACAGAGTGTAGAAGAAGTGCTTCCAGAGCCTTTTAAGGGACTTGGAGATGCGGTAGTTAACCAATTAATTAAATCTCAGGAAGTTCGAGGAGTGTTAGAAGAAGTGGATTTGGTAAGAAGCAGGGTGAACTTTTCGGATCCAAGAGAAGTGCATGACTTTATTGATGAAATTGATGATGTAAAAGGCAGGATAATTAGGATAAAAGTTGAAAGCCAATATAACCAAGAAGTTATTATGGCAAAAAACTATTTATTGGCATTAAAAAATAAATATGACACCGCAATAGCGCCAATAACGCCAACTGCGACTGCTGCAAACACTGAAGTGGTGGAAGCAATTAATAGAGTGGTTAACAAGCTGCCAGAACAAGAAACGGCTCAAGATAAAGAAGATGAATCTATTCGTCAAATGTATGATTTTTATTTTTCAACTTTGTTGCACGAGGATACTAAAAGCGATGATCCGTTTTCAAATTTAGCACCTGATTGGATGAAAAATGACCCAGACAAGGCTTTGATTGTGAAAGAAATTCAATTGGCAAATGCCTGTTTTAATAAGAAAAAATTAGGGGGAGCATTGGCTGATGCTCTTTTTGATGTGAGAGGAGAAGCAACTTTTGGAGCCAGTAATGAAATGATGCAGAGATTATATGAAAAGGTGCCGGGAGTGAGGGAATCTATGGAAAATATGATGCAGGACTTTTTTAAAGCAGGAGTAGACAGCAATGGCCAATTTATTTTGCAATTGAAAGAAACTAATGAAAAAACAGCTAAAAATAAGTTTTTAGATATCAGAAAAATACAGCTGGAAATGAGAGATAAAATGGCAGGACCAGGAAAAATGTTTGATTCGGGAAATATTGAAAAAGATCAAATGGAAGCTATTCGGGCAATTTCGATTGCCTGGAATATTTTATATATTGGCAATACTTTTGAAGATGCAGATACGGGTAAATGGCTGAGGGGAGAAGTAATTGCAGCTCAAGCTTGGAATATAATGCATCCAGCGCAAAAGGCTTATGACAAATTTATTAAAAGTCCGGGTTCTGAGGGGACGGAAGAGACTTTTGGAGGTCAGAAAGGCCAATTTTTAGTTAAACAAATCGAGCTTTCAAAACGTAACCGAGAGTCAAGAGGACTTATTAATAAATATAAGGAAGGAAAATTCCATCCGTTTCCAGAAAGACTTTTTACCAGCTATGTGATTAACAACAGAGTAAATGTGGTTGCCAGACATAATAAAAATGGCGATGTGGTTTATGAAGAAATGTCGATGGCGGAAGCGCTTTTGAAGGGTAAAGAAATAAATTTTACGTCGAAAGGATCGAGTGATGATTCTTGGGGTGGTTATTATGATTTTGCCAGTACTGCCAGAACTTTGTATGATATTACCACAGGAAAAACGCCATTAGTTTTGGAAGTTAATGATGGCAAGGCATCGAAGGAAATGGTCGATTGGGCAAATGCTTTGGCTGATGCCAGAAACAAAATAAGCAGAAATAATTTGGTTTCGCCTCATGTAAATAATTCGGAATTTTTATTATGGTCGATAGTGGCTTGTGTTAAAGGCGGGGTTTATATGGAAAGTCCACATTTGGTGATGATGACTCCAAAAGTATTCAGCCAAGCGCAATATGATGAATTAAATAGTTTGTTTGGAATTAGACAGTTGGTGAATAACCGAAAAGAAAAAGAATGGGTGATGAAGGCATTAAATTGCGAGAGTCCGGGCGCAGTTAATCGAAGACAAAGAATAACCGGACGAGGCAGTTTTTTTTCATTGATTGGATTTTAAGGTTTTCGTCTAATAAATCCATAGTTACTGAGAACGTCCCAGAATGAATGAGCAAGGGTTTGACCAGGAGTTTGAGATGTTCGGCTTTTGTATCTTTCAGCTTCAGCATTAGCTTGGTTTTGAAGATACAGACTGCCACCAGCTTTGAAAGGACCGGCTGTTTCTTTAAATGATTGACCAATCGCGGAACCCCAAGGAGAAGGTTTAATTTGAAAGACAAGTTGAGGAATTAAATCAGGGAGTTTGGGTAAAAGAAGTATGCCACCTAAACCAATAATAGCTGGGATTATGGTAACAACTCCAGTAAGTGTAGCTACATTTAACAATGAAGGTGCCCAAAGAGCACCAGGACTTCTAACAATAAGATTTAACAAAACTATAAAAATAATAGAAATGGGAAAAACAGCCAAATGAGCGATAATATCGGCAAACCAGCTGGAAAAATTAAGTTTGGAATTAGGAAAGGCACCAGCGCCAATTTCAAGCGGAGCAGTGATTACTTTAATAATTACAATAACATAGGCTTTAATAAGACCAAAGAAAAATTTTAAGAGTGCAACTAGAATAACAACTTGAAGTATTAAAATTATTAAAGTTCCACCTGAAAGCAGTCCGATAACGCCTCCGGCAAATGATCCAATAATTGTCCCAATAACTGCACCTAAAATTGACCCAATGACAAATATTGAAGCTGTAGGTAAGACGGCTTTGGCGAGGAGAAAATATTCATACATTCCAGGATTAGAAATAGCTTTAAAACTGTAATCTGGTTGAGGAATATGAAGGATATTGTCCAGAAAACTAAAAATATTGGGTGGAATAAGATCTGAAGTTAAAGGGGTAGCTTTTGGAGTTGTTGTTGAAAATAAGATGGCAATAAAGAAAGCTTGGACAAAGTAAACAAGGTCAATCAAAAATCCAGCAATAGCGTAAGAAAAGGTGACTAAAATGAGAGTAAAAACTATTTGAGGAATCATGTTTTGAATGCCAATGACTGCTTGAGGGCTAATTTTGATTCGAAGAATAATCATTAAACCAATGGTCAGAAAAATGAGTGAAGAAAGAATATAAACAATATTTCGGAAAGCACGCCAGATATTAATTAGAGGCATGAGTCCATTAAAACCAATGCCTTGAGCATAGGCAGGTTTGCCTAGGAAATTATCCTTAATTTGGGCCATATATTCAATTCCTGAAACTGGAGGATTATAAAGTGAAGAAATAAGTTGAGTAGTGCTACCAAGAGCACCACTGGGAATATAACTGAGATTGTTGGGATCGACTTTGCCATTTAGAATATCATCGGGGACGTCACCCATCATGGTTCGGATGCCAGAAACCATGTTGCTGCCCATGGCTTCATCAAGCCAAGCTTCTTGATTGGAACCATCTTTAATGGCATCTTGTTTTTGCTTGATAATATTGTCGGCAAAAATGGTTTTACTGGAAACTAAGATAGCAACTGCTAGGAAAAAGAGAAAGAGGAGTTTGAAGCGAGGAGGAATATTAGGAATAAAGCGGGTGCTTCGTTGGTTTAAACGATGAAGTATTCTTTTGAGAAACATATATTATGTTAGCATAAAAATGAGAATATATGTAATTATTATTACAATAAATAAAATTACAATGATTTTTTATAAATATATGTCTACTGATGGTTAGATTTTATATATAAAAAAGATAAGGGAAAATAAAATTTGATCGATATTTTGGTAAAAACTTTATAATTTGATATCTTGAAGCTAGGGAGTGATATATGTATAATTTGGCATATGGCAGAAAGATTAGGCGGTCCAGGTCCAATAGACAATCAGAATACACAAAATAATGCACCGGAATTAACTCCAATTTCAGAAAGTGAAGCAAATAAAATATTTAATAATCAGAATAAAGAAACTTCGAAAAACAATGAACCTGTAATTGTTGAAGGAGTAGATTATCATGTCATGGATGGTGGTGAAGTAAAACAAGAAGATGTTTTATCAACAACTGATTCTGAAGAAGATAAAGTAATATTGTTGCCAGCTTCAAGTGAAAATCCGAATGCAAGATATGAAGGTAATAGTGAAAAAGAATCTAGTTCAACTCAAAGTAATGAAGGAGAAAAAACTGAAGAAAAGGTATTTAATAACGAAATTACTGAGGATGAATTTGTTGAAAAAATAAAAAAAGCAAATATCTTTGATTTGAGTGTGGATGAAGATGTAAGAAATCAAAAAGCTTTGGAAATTTTGGATACCTTTAAATTGAAAGTTAATGATGTGGAAAGTTTTTATTTGACTGAAAAAGATTCGTCAAAAAGCGAAAGAGTCAAAGGAATGGCGAAAAAAGAAAAAGAAATTTTAGGAAGAGTCGTTTATAGAGCATTGGCTGAAAATGAAGATCCTGACAAAAGAATATTGGTGGTGGCTGGATCTTATTCAGTGGAAAGTGTGTTGCCAAGTAAGCTAAAAGGTTTAGGAGATGTGGTGGCTAATAATTTTACAAATAATCGAGATATTCGAGGTGCTTTGGAAACTGTGGATGTAATCAAAAATGATCCAGATTTAAATCAAGATGGATTTTTATTGCAACAAGTTAAAGCCCAAAAAAGCAATTTGGAAAGAGCCAGGGTTGATTTCACTAAAAAAGATGAAATGCTGGCTAAAGCTAAAGCGACAAAATATTTGAATGATTTGCAAAATGAATTAGGTGGAGGAGTAAGTGATGAAAATAAAAACAATGATAGAAGAAACAACAGAAATAAAGACAATGGTGATAAAACAGAAAATGGAAATAATGGTGAAGAAAAGGAATATGATATGAATGATGACCGGTACGAGCGATTGTATACAAAAGAAACAAGTGTAAAACAGTTAACAAAAATTGCTAGGGCAAACCTTGACAGAATTGAGGGAATGGAAGAATTGTCTAACAGATACCGTTTAACCGGACAGCCAACTGATGTTTTGGATACTATTATGTACAGACTGGAAAATGGATTGATTGATAATGCTGAAGGAGAGGAAAAGAAAGAATATGATTTATTAAGGAAAGAAATAAAAGCAAGATTAACTATTTTTGATATTGGTAAACTTGCTTCTGATGTCAGCTTTAGAATAAGTGACCGAGGAGGAATGAGCGACATAATTGACCAGGCGGCTAAAATGAACCGAATTATGGACCGAGAAGTTTTGACCTATTGTTTTAGTGAATCTAGTATGAAGGATGACAAAGGTAAAGAAGTTGGTTTTGATATTCCTGCAGCTTGGGATTTAATACAGAAAGCAAACTTTGATTATAGAAGTATCTTAAAAGAAGCTTACAATAGTGGATTTGCTAAAGATTATAAGGGTGATGAGAAACAATTTTTAAATGTTGGTAAAACTTGTGTTGAAGGGCGAGGGGTTGGTTTATTTTTAGATAAAGATAGGGACCCAAGTAGGGCTTTGATTGTTGAAAATTATATTATAAGTAAGTTGGGTAAAAATGGTAAAAAGGCTTATCAATTAGCCAATGAATTAGTTAATGCTACAGGAGAGAGACCTGCTTTTAATTTTGATTTCGTCAAAGGCGATAATTTTTCAGAAGCAATTTATTTTAGAGACTATAGAAATGATGATGCTTCAAAAGGCAAGAAAGTTGGACCATATGCAAGCCGAGGAATTCAGAGTTTGGCTCATGGATGGTTAAGATATTTTTCTAGATCAACAGATTTAAGCGATCAAATGGGACCGATTGATTCTGAGGAGGTTGTGAAAAATCTTCATGAAATGAAAGGTAAAAAAGATTCTATTATGTATTTTTGTAAAATTTTACCCTCCTATGTTGGATCGGTGAAAAGCGCTTTAATGGATTCAGATCCAGATCCAAAGAAAATATTGAATATTTCCCATTTACAGGAATTGACTGGAAGTTTTGATAAAGTTGATGTTCCAATGGATATGATTCCTACATCAAAAGGATGGGAAACAGTTAAGATTAAAGATAAAAAGTTCACATATAATGGCACAGAATACACTACTTATGATAAGGGTGGCGACGACAAGTTTGTAAACATTAATGGGAAAGAAGTTAAGGTTGAAAAAAGTCGAGGTGGACAATTTGCAATGAAATCATATTATGTTTTGGGATTATTGGAGCTTTTTGCTACCAAGGAAAATATTGGTTGGGAAATTGGTTCTATGAGAAAACTTAGAGAACTTTTGGTGGATACCAAGCTTTCGGAATCAACAAAGCCATTTATTACTGAAGCACAATGGAATTGGGCATTAGAACAAAAAATAGCTAATGATGGAAAAGGAAAAGATCTAACATTTATGCAAGCAATGAGAATGAATGGTAGGGCAAGATTCATGGATAACTTTTTTGATTCGTTTGTGAATGGCAACAAGAAAAGATAATCTTATAATCTTTGGAGACTACGCTATATTTAGCTAATTTATCTTCGATAAAAAGTTAATTCTGAAAATCCGGAGTTATTGGAGGTTTTGTTTTAGGTGGATTAGGATTAGGTTGGATATTTTTCATAATTATGGTGATGCTGGAGGTGGAGTAGGACCACCACCGCCTGTACCTCCTGAGCTAGGACCAGCTCCAGCACGAGGTGAACTTCTGAATCCAGTTCTAGATAAAATTGCATTGCCAGCAGCTTGTAATCCAGCTTTTCTAGCCATACTATAACCTTCTTTAACACCACCACTGAATGGAAGATTTTTAGCAGCTTCACCAAGAGCTTTACCCCATGGAGATGGTTTAATTTGGAAGACAAATTCAGGAATCATAGCAGGAAGTTTTGGCAATATTAAGATGGCACCAAGTCCAATTAACATGCGGGTGAAACCACTCCAACCAGCGATAGAAATTAAAGATGGAGCCCATAAAACTTTAGTTGGGTCATTGAGGGTGGCCATGATTAAAGTGACGATAATGATGAAAAGTGAAGAAATAGGAAAGACGGCAAGATTGGCGATAATGCTCATAATCCAGCTAGAAAAACCCATCTTCATGTTGGGAATGGCGCCTAGGCCAATTTCTAGAGGCCCTAAAATAATTTTTAAAATAAGAGTGAAGTAGCATTTAACAAGACCAATAAGGAATTTAATTAGTAGAACAAAAACGATTATTTGAATAATTAAAAGGAGAATGGCACCACCCAAAGCTCCAATACCAGCACCAAGAACCATGCCAGCTGGACCAAAGAAAACGCCAATGATTAGACCAATAATAGTACTAAGGGCAAAAACTGTGCCAGTTGGAACCATGTCGTGAATTAAATTATTGGCTTTAAACAAACCCATAGTGGAGAGATTGCTTAAATTGTTTGGCCAAATAAGATTGTCGACGAGTGAGGCTGGATTAAAGAATAATTTTTTAATCACATCGGTAATTTTTCCAAATGTACTAGTGTTGTGCCAGAAAAGATCTTGATTAACACCAACACCACTACCTTGGAAGAGAAGAGCGACAAAAAATGATTGAACGAAATAAGTTAAATCAATCAAAAGTCCAACGATAGCATAGGAGAAAGTTACAAGAATTAAGGTAGTGATTAATTGAGGAATAGCAGACTGAATAGTAATGACGGCTTGAGCACTAATTTTGACACGAAGCATGATCATTAAACCCATGATGATAAAGATTAAGGAAGCAGTGACATAAACAAGGTTTCTAAATATTTTCCAGATAGGAAGAATTGGCTGAAGTCCTTGGAAGCCAACCCCTTGAGCATAGGCAGGTTTGCCTAAAAAGTTATCCTTAACTTGGGCCATATATTGAATTCCGGAGATCGGCTGTTTGTAGAGAGAAGCGATCATTTGATTGGTGCCACCGATCATACCCCCAGGAATCCAACTGACACCTGGTTTGCCTTGGAGTACATCATCGGGAATTTCACCAGTAATAGCGTCAATACCGGAAACGGCATTACTACCCATAGATTCAAACATCCAAGATTCTTGATTGTTACCTTTTTTTATGGCGTCCTGTTTTTGTTTAACAATATTATTGTTGGTAAATTCAGTGCTGAAAATTTGAGTATTATCTGGGGGAAGAGTAGTTTGAGCTAAAGCTTTTTTAAAGAAAAAGAAAGAACAAATAATTAGAGAGTAGACAAGAAAAGTTTTGAATTTTTTTGGCAAGATTCTAGTATCGCGGCGGTTTAATTTGTTTAACAAAGCTTTGATGGTCATAGTGTGTATAATTTGTCTAATTTTAACAAAAAGAAACGTTTGTTAATAGGGAGCACCCGCCTTCTTTTCATAATCTTTATCGTAAACTGAGACGGTACTATGGCCAGAATCGTCATAAGCAATAGATTGACCGCCGTTCCAAGCAGAGTACATAGTTAAGAAAGGAAGATTAGTGGTGCTGTCGACTAAGATTTGACCAGCGGTGGCTTCGACCGCTTTTTTCCATCGAGGTGCAAGAGTGACATGTTGGGGATTGTAGACTTGACAGTGGGTGTCGATACAAATTGGTTTAGAAAAACTGTTGGTGTAGACATAAGCATAGGTTCGAGCTGCAACAGCTTGGGCTTTTAGAGCTTCCATTTCCCAACCATCTGGCATTTCAGCAATACCAAGCATGTAGTTGGTTTCAAAATCTAGAATTTCATTGCCAGGAGTAATTTCAATTTTGGCATTGGAAGTGTCAATTTTTTTTAGGGTGGTATTGGTGCCGTAATAAGCAGTGAGAATTTCAGTGTATTTTTGGCCAGATAAAGCCCGACCTTGAGCACCGTATTGACTTAAACCCATACTGTGACCACCACTGCCATTGGAAGAAGTGCCTCGTTCAGGAGGAGAGGTCTGCCAGGAATATGGATACATGTAATTGGCAAACTGAGTTCTCATGGTGTCATTATCATTGCTTTGATCATTAGTTTTATCGGGTACAAATTGAGATAACATAAATTTTTCCTGTCTTTTATTTTCATCGATTTTTAGTCCAAGCAAATTTAGAATCCAACCCCAAAGTCCGGTTTGTTCAGGATGATCAGTCTCCCAAGATTGGTAGACTGGAGTTTTTAAACTATTATTAAGTTGTTGGCTGGAAATATTGGCAGTATTAGCTTGACTGTCAACTGAACCCTGGGGGACAATGTAAAGCCCATCGTAAAGATGGAGATAACAAGAACCATCGTTAATTAAATTATAGGTGCCTCTGAAAGCTGAAAGGTTGTAGGCAATGGGGGTGGTTTTATTGTCTTTTTCATAAAGTATGCGAATGTTTTGAGTATAAAAATAATAGGCAACAGTAGAAATTTTGACTTCGTTGCAGTTTTCAGGTTCAGAATCGATAGCATAACAGGTGTTGTTGCAAGTGTAGGCAAGAACTCTATCATCATAATCACCGTCTAGAACTTGTTTGATGTAGTAACCTTTTTCATAGGCACGTTCACTTTCATTAATAGCCCGTGAAGTTATGTCCCGGTCTTTTTGGTCATAATTGGTTTGGGCTTGGCGATTGTTTACATTGCTAGGATCGATGTTGTAGTCTTTGGAAAAATAACGGGTGATTTTGTCAAAAAAACCGAAACTGTTAGAATTCTGAGTAAAAGGAGTGGGAGCTGCAGTCGGAATTAAAGTGGGGGTTTGGGCAGAAACTGACGAGGGTGTGCAAATAAATAGTACAAGTAAAATACCGAAGAATCCGAAGTGTTTAAATATAGACGAGGGCTGACAAATCATTACCGAATTATACAAT
Organism: Patescibacteria group bacterium; assembly: GCA_013387215.1. GTDB lineage: Bacteria > Patescibacteriota > Microgenomatia > UBA12405 > UBA12405 > WARW01. The sequence continues at coordinate 22,973 of WARW01000013.1, read as the reverse complement.
AATTATACACACCGACTCATTGGCAAATATTTTTATTAGCGTTGTAGATACCTAAAACATCATCGGCATATTTGTAGCCGTAATTAACTGGACCATAGTGGAGCAGGCCATCACGGATACTGCCCCAATAGTTAATTAGATTTTTTAATAAATTAGTGGCATAAGAAACATTAAAATCAGGATCAAGTAATTGTTGGGTAGTAGGACGCCCGGCAAAACATGGTTGACCATTACACATAAATTTGGCGGCAATACCGTCACTTGGCATTACCTGCATGAGGCCAACTGCACCTTGATAAGAAATGGAATTGGGGTCACCGCCGCTTTCAATGGTCATGACAGCTGCGATTAAACCTGAAGGTAAATCATTAATGTCAGCATATTTTTTTATGATTGGACACCAGGCTTTAACAGGTTTAGGAACGTTTCCGGTTGAGGTTGGATAGGAAGGTTCTTGGGGTCTAGGATTATAGATATCTTGCCAATTTTTAGGAATAATAATGTCTTTAAAATAGACTCGGGCCGCATCGTTGAGGCTGCCAGGGTTGGGGGTGTTAGTATCAGAATTATTATCAGTAGTGGATAGTTTTTCAGCTTTGTAATTGTCTTGACTTTTTTTTGGAATAAAATCATTCAAAAAAACTAAATCTTTATTCATGTTGTCGGTAAGTTTGGCAGGTAAAATCATGTCTGTGTTTACTTGGGTATTAAGATCTTGGGGTTGTTCAATATATATAATTAAGTTTCTAACAAAAGTGAGTATATTAAAACGAGAGGGTTTGTCGGCAATTGGACTAGCAGTTTTAATATTATTGCAAAAACTTGAACTGATATTATGGATGGGTTGTTTTTGAGGAATGGCTAGGTTGAGAGTAGTTGAAGCTTGATTGCTAGCTAGGGAAGCAGCTAGAGGAACTGCTTGATAGGCAACACTGTCAACTGAGTTTCCAGATTCATTAATATTATGAAAGACATGTTTAGTGTTAATACTTCCTCGAGGAACTAGGGGTAGGTTTTTATATAAAGTTTCATAACAATTTGGAGTGGAAGCTAAGGAATGAAACGCAGTTCGATAATGAGAATAATTATTAAAAATTGCAGAAACAGATCCTGGAAAAGAAATGTTTATTGCTTGGTTTTCAACTAATTCATAGGAGGTGGACTTACCATTTTTATAGTAATAATAACCAACTTCGCTAATGGTTATAGGCTGACAGCCACTGGGTTTGTTGCCATTTTCATCAAAAAGATCACGACATGTACCAGAGCAATTCCAAGCTAATGCTTCATCAGTTACAACTGTGTCTTTGGCATTGTTTAAAGACAGTGCAGCGTCTTCAATAAGTTGACCTTTGTTGACCAATTGATAGGCATATGGTTGAGACCGGATACTGGCATTGCGGCCATCCTTGTCGTAGTTCTTAAACTGAGTACCTCGCTCTTGATCGGTAGCTTCGAGTTTGATTACTGGATCTTTGGCTAGGTGGAGCTGGCTATCTCGGAATACATTATTAGTATAGGTTTGATTATTCTTTTCTTCAGAAAGGCTAGTAATTAATGTTTTTACCCACTTCCAAATATTATTGGCGCTATCGACTAATACTTGGTCGGGGGCTGTTGTTTGAGAAATATTAACTTGGTAGCTACAAGTGATAGGGGCAGTGTCAATATCATTGGAATAAACACTGGGATCTTTTGATTCTGGATTGTTTACTGTTGATGGTGGACTTCTTTGAGGATTGTTGCCAACTTCAACCGGAGAGAAATAATCATAAGAGTCGGCAAAAATAGAAGGAGTGGAAATGAAGAAAAAGAGGAGAACAAAAAATAAAGTTTTCACCCATTGATTTAATAATGTAATCTAAATTACATTATAGCATTGAGGGTAAGCTAAGATTAACCAGGGATGGCAAACTTGGTGACATCAAGACCAGTAAAGGTATGGATTAAAGAAAGTATTAGCCAGGAAGCAATAATACCAACTACACCAATAACCGCCATGGTGAGAGTGGAAGAGGCAACAGCTGTTTTTTTAGGATCGTTGCCAGAAAAAAGATATTGGTAGCCGCCGTAAATAAACATGACAAAGAAGGCAATACCGGCAAAGAAAACGATAACTTGAAGCACATTAAAAAATAAACATTCAAATCCTTGAATAGTGGCAACATCTTCTTTGAGCACGCAAGCTTTGCCTGAACTGGTAGGAATACTGTTCCAATCTTTAGTTTCTTGAGCTAAGACTGGGTTAATAAAAGTTGATGCCAAAACTGGTACAAGAACTAATAATAAAGCATATTTTATTTTTTTAACCATACGAGAATTATACAATAGTCAGGTTAGATTTCGTATTTCAGAAAATATTAGTTAAAAGTGGGGATGGTAAGACTGAAGATGTTAATTCCAAATAAAATGCCAACAAGCCGGATAATTGCCCAGGTGACAAAAACAATAGCTAGACCAATTAAGGCATTAGTTATTTGAGAACGAGCGGAACCAACAGCTTTTTCATCACCATTGGCAGTCATCCATTTTAGACCACCTAAAATAAGCATAAAAAAGAAGACTAAAGTGACCACGATTAAAATTAAACTAATCAAACCAGAAATAATACCGGAGATAGTTAGACCTGTTAGAGGTTGGAAGTCGGCAGTTTTGGGATTAATGGCAATAGAATCTGCAAATACAGGTTTGACTAGCAATTGAGATAGGATGTTCATATAGATTATTTTATATAAATGTTAAATATATTACAATATCTAATTTTATCATATCTGGACCAAAAAAATCCCCCCGAATAATCGGAGGGATTTAAGTTTAAAACTAAACCTTATTGGAAGGTTGGGATAGTGAGCTTTAGAATGTTGATTCCAAAGATAGTTCCAATTAAGTTGATGATTGCCCAAGCAGCAAAAATGATAGCTAAACCAATTAAGGCATTGGTGATTTGAGAACGAGCAACACCAACAGCTTTTTCATCGCCACCAGAAGTAATCCATTTAAGACCACCTAAGATTAAGATGAAGAAGAAAATTAAAGCGACAACGATTAAAACTAAGCTGATGGCTCCAGAAACTATGCCAGAAGCAGTTAAGTTTTGAAGAGGCTGGAAATCGGTGGTTTTTGATTTAAGTTCTATTTGAGCGTAAACAGGAGCAGCGATTGCAGCATACTGAATTTTATTTTTTATGTTTTGAAACATATTTGTTCGGTTTTTAGATTAATTTATAAATTTGTAATTAATTTTATCAGTAATATTAACATAATTAAAGTGTTGGCAGGGTTAGAGTGAGATCATCTAGACCGTTTATTCCTAGAATAGTACCAACAAACTTTAAAATGGCAAAAATAGAAAAAGTAATCACAATTCCAACTAGAGCAAAAGAAATACCATTTCGAGCTTCTTCAAACTTTTTGGCATCTCCTTGAGAAGAAATCATATGGTAAGCAGACATGATTAAGTGCCAAAGAAAATAAATGACGCCAACAACAAAGAAAATTGTGACAACTGCCTGAAGAGCATTGCTGAAGTAAGTTACAGGCTGGGTGACTTGTTTTTCACCATTCTTAAGCAGGGGGTTAGTGATAACTGCATAAGCTGGTTTGACAATTAAGTGTAAAAGATTCATAGGTTAATTGGGCAATACTAATGAAGTAATGGTAGTGGTGAAATCAAAGAGACCATCCATGCCAAGAAGATGGGCGATTAATGAGCCAAGTCCAAGAGCAACGACGACAATTACTAGACCAAGAACACTGTTGGTTAAACTGGAGCGGGCTTCAATCATTTTTTTCTCGTCACCTTGGGAAGAAATAAAAGAGTAACCAGCAAGAATGATTCTAATTACAAAATAGATAACGGCAACAAAAGTAAGAAGACCAATAAAATTACTGATAATTGTTTCCATTTTGGAAACACCATCATCATTATTGGTAACAGGAATGCCGCCACCACTAATTTTGTAACCAATAGCGATTAAATTATTGTGGTCCATAAATTTGAGGAGTTAATATTTCAATGCCGGTAATTTTACCAATAATAGAGGCAATGACGAAAGCAGCGGCAATGATGACAAAACCAAGCAAACTTTGCCAGATTTTTGTCCAAGCAGCTTCGGTTTTTTTGACATCACCATTGGCGGAAATGTAGGCATAGCCAGCAAGGATGAGCTGGAGGATAAGATAGATGCCGCCAATAAAAACGGTAAATTTAAAGATATTACTGATAAAGATAAAAAGACCACCACCGCCAGCAGCGTTACCACTATTATTGTTATATTTAGTGATGGCGTCTGGAGCTACAATGTTTCCAAAAATTCCAATCATGTTTTAAAGAATTGTTAATCCTGTAATAACTTGTATTAGTTGAATAATGAAGTAAGCGCAAAAGACTACTGCAAATCCAACCAAGGCATTGGTGATAACTCCTTTGGCTTGATCGGCCTTTTTAGAATCACCAGAACCTGCGTTAATTATAAACATAAGACCTCCATAAATCAAAAGGAAAAGAAGGATAATGCCAATAATTGTGAGAGAATTTTTGAGGAGAATGGTTACGAGAGTGCCAAAGCTTGGATATTTGGTGGCAAGGGTACCTCCCGTAATTGGAATATCACCGATGTTAACTGCGAGCAATTGATGCATAGTTAGGAAATTATACAATAAAAAGCTAGGGAACTAAAGAGTGCTTATGTTTGTTAAAATTAAGAGATATTAAATGCGATTAAAAAGATTTTAATTTGGTGTATTGACTGGTAAAAATTGATGGTATAATACGCCACTGATAATCTTAAAAATTATTATTAAAATATCCCTAAAATATGAGAAAAACTGTCCATTCTCTTGTTTTCGCGGGTGTTGTAGTAATGCTTGGATTTTTTTGTGTGAGCCAAGTATCTGCTAGAACTCCAGTAAATGAGAAAAAAATTACACCAATTATTGAAGCTACAGAATCGGCAACAGTGGCGGCAACAATTGCACCAACTGAAGTTGTAACCCCAGTACCTAATATTACGGAACCGGAAAGTAAAAAAATGGTTTATGACCCCGGGAAATGGAATGGAATAAATTCAGTGCGAATGATTGTCAGCTGGGCTATTAACAGAGGAGTGGCTTCTAATACAATAGTACTATTACTATTATTGCCTTTGATTGCTACTTTAGTATCGGTTTTACACTACGTTTTTGGTTTGACTGGCTACGGAATTTTTATGCCAACCATGATTGCCATTACTTTTTTGGCAACCGGAATCTTTGGAGGACTTTTACTGTTTGCCATGATTTTGATGATTTCGATGTTGTGCAACCTTTTATTAAGAAAGTTTAGAATTCATTTCTGGCCAGCCAGAGCAATTAATTTGTTGTTCATTTCCTTGGGAACTTTCGGTTTAATGGTAGGTTCATCCTTTATTAAACTGATTGATATTAGTCAGATTTCAATTTTCCCAATCCTGTTTATGATTTTATTAGCTGAAGAATTTGTCCGAACTCAATTAGTAAAGAGCAAGAATGAAGCCAAAAATTTGATGATGGGAACTTTGATTTTGGCCATAACTGGGGCAATTACAATGAACATTAATTGGGTTCAAAACTTTGTATTGTTTAACCCAGAGCTAATTATTCTGTTGGTTTTGATCATTAATCTTGCCGTTGGAAACTATACTGGAATCAGATTTTCGGAAATCGAAAGATTTAAGAAAGCTATCCGACAAAAAAATACTAAGTTAAATTAACGATGTTTAACTTTCTAAGAAAATACCGCCAATTTTTGACTAAAAACGAGAGAAATAAGATCTATCTTAGAAAAAACACGTCTTCTGGCCGATCTTTGGCGGATTCCAAGTTTAGAACCAAAAGAGTTTTGGAAAAAGCCGGAGTGGGAGTGCCAAAATTAATCAAAAGATTTAAAACAGTAACTGAGCTAGAAAAATTCCGATGGGAAGATTTGGAAGGAAACTTTGTGATTAAACCCGAATCAGGTTACGGCGGTGAGGGAATTATTATCATCAGACGAAGAGGCAAATGGGCGGGTGAATGGCAAAAAATGAATGGAGATATTGTGAGTACTCAAGATTTAAAGCTTCATTGCCAGGATATTTTGGCTGGCCGATATAGTCTTCATAGTATGCCGGATTCGGTTTTGGTTGAAGAGAGAATTAAAATTCATCCAATGTTTTTGTCGTTAACTAAGTCAGGTACGCCAGACATTAGAGTAATTGTTTACAATCATGTGCCAGTGATGGCTATGTTTAGAATTCCAACCGAAAAAAGCGGCGGCAAGGCAAATTTGCAGCAAGGTGCTTATGGTTTGGGAATTGATTTGGCAACCGGAATTACTACCTTTGGAATTGAAGGAAAAGGAGAGCCGATTTATAAGCTTTATGATTACGGCAAGAAAAAACTTCGTAAAGTGAACGGAATTAAAATTCCTTTTTGGAAAGAAATATTGGAGACTGCAATTAACTGCCAAAAAGCAGTTCCAGGGTTAGGATTTTTAGGAGTCGACGTGGTTTTAGATAAAGAAAAAGGCCCAATGGTTTTGGAAGTTAACGCCAGACCTGGTTTATCGATCCAAGTGTGCAATCGAGCTGGTTTAAAATCAAGAATGGATCGAGTGGAAGAAATTGAGGTCAGAAATACTGAACATGCTATTACTTTGACTAAATATTTGTTTGGAGAAAGCTTTTTTGAAAAGGTTGAGGAAAAAGAAAAAGTTAAAACAGTCGGTCCTTTGGAAACTATAAAAATAAAATTAGGCAAGGGCAAGAAAAATGTCAAAGAAGTGAAAGCTAAAATTGACACTGGCGCATATAGAAGTTCAATTGATAAAACTTTGGCCGAAGACTTGGGATTATTATGTGACAATAAAATCTTGTATTACCGCCATTATCGATCATCTTTAGGCAGACACAACGACCGACCGGTGATTGGGTTGACCTTTTGGTTGAATGGAAAAAAGGTGGTTACGGCAGTCAACGTGGCTGACCGACATAAGTTAAGAACCAAATTTTTGTTGGGCAGAAAAGATTTGGGAGGATTTTTAATAACGGCAAAAAAATAATGATTAATAATTTTCAAAACAATTCTTGATACTATTTTTTTTCGCGGTCAATGCGTTACCGCGTTGAAAGCTCAAAAAAATCATATCTGCAAATTGTTTTTATTAAATAAAAATATGACAAATAAAAATACAAAAATAGCTTTGTTTTTTGGAGGCAAGATTAGTCAGCATTTAGTGTTGATCCGAAAAGCTACTAAAAAACTAAAAGTAGAGTTAGATTTAATTTCTTATAACCGGGTTTGCTTTGACACTATGACCGGTGAAATCAAATTGAGAGATCACTTGAGTTCGGAAAAAGAGATTCATAAAAAAGCTAAAAATCTGAACGATTATGATGTTCTATTCTTCAGAACTACGGGGAAACATTGGGAAGAAGTGAATTTGATTTTGGACGGAGTCAAAAGAGACGATGTAGTAATAGTTGATCCTTTAGTGGAACAAGGCCGACCATCGGATGCCTGTAAGGCATATCAAATGTTGGCTTTGAAAAGAGCCGGAATTGATGTGCCTAAAACAATTTACGGCAGTCTTTTTTACCTAAGAGACACAGCCTCAAAATATTTTGAATTTCCAATAATTATTAAAGGCAGCGGTGGTGATCGGGGAACTAGAGTTTACAAAGCTGATAATCAAAAACAGTTAAATAAATTAGCAATGGATTTGAGAACGTCTGAAGTCGAAGACGGCAAACGCTATATGGCTCAGGAATATATTCCAAATGACGGCGATTATCGAGTATTAGTGTTGGGCAAAAAAGTGTTGGGAGTTATGAAGAGAAGTTCCCAAAGTAAGGCTGAATTTAAAAACAACTATTCAGCTGGCGGAAAAGTGGAAGTGGCTGATTTGCCTCAAGAAATTAAGGAAATGGCTATAAAAGCGGCTGATGTCTGCGGATTATGGGTGGCTGGAGTGGACGTGGCTTTCAGAGATTTTGACATTAAAAAACCAGTAATCTGGGAAGTAAATAAAGGTCCTCAATTTAAAGGATTTATGCAGGCAACTGGAATCGATGTGCCGGCAGAAATAGTTAAATTTTTAGTTAGCTTAAAAAAATAAATTATTTATTAATACACTTTTTAATTAACTTTTTTTCGTCTGCGAATGTGAACGTTCGATGATCTCAAAAAAGTCAATTAAAAATCTTTTTAAAAAAATATGAATAAAAAAATATTAGTGTTGACCATGAGCCAACAACAAAGCAATTTTGAAGTTACCAGATTGGTGGAAGAGGCAAAGAAAATAGGGGTAGAAGTGAATAGATGCTTATATAAAGAGATTACTTTTAAAATGGAAAACGGAAATACAAAAGTTTATGCCAAGGGCGAAGAAGTGACTCCTGAAAATACTATGGCTTTATGGTTTAGAGTAGCCGGAACTGTGAGCGGAAAATATGTTGAAGGCCGAAATTTAGTTATCCGACTTTTGAAAAATAAGATATTTTGCACCAATAGCTGCGGTTATTTGGATTGGCCAAGAATGGGCAAAATTGCTCAACATGGAGTATTTATTGAGAACGATATTCCTGTAGTTCCAACTAAAATTTTTTACACCAAAGAACAAGTGCTTTCAGAGGATTGGGAGTTTCCGGTTATCTGTAAACACGAGAGAGGTTATCAGGGTAAAAGTGTCCGAAAGTTTGATAACCGAAAACAATTAGAAAAATTCGTAGCCAAAGTTGATGAAATAAATGTGGGGATGTATTTGTGGCAAAAATGTCTGCCTACCCGATGGGATTTGAGAATTATTGTTTTGGGCGGCAAGGCAATCGGGGCTATGAAACGATCAGCTAAGGGCGAGGAATTCCGAAGCAATTTTAGTTTGGGTGGAATGGTGGAAAAATGGGATTTGTCTCAAAAAGATCGAGAGGTTGCTGAAAAGGTGGCTATGGTTTGCGGACTTGATTATTGCGGGGTAGATATTATGAAAGATGAAAATGATGAGAGTTACGTTTTAGAAGTAAACCGACAATGCCAATATCAGGGTTTTGAACAATCTACTGGAACCAATGTGGCTAAATTAGTAGTGGAAATGCTTTTAGATAAAGCAAATTAAAATAGCTTGTATTAATAGGGACAATTTGGTACACTAGCGGCACTAAAAAACTTATGCTTTAGCGCGTAGTGTTTTTGTACTTTTAAATTCAAAAAAATAAGAAAGGGTGATTGTCGTGGAAGTGAAAGATCTTTTGCCTAATGGTCAACTGCCAGTATATCTCGCGTTTAAAGATGTCAAAGAATTGGTTGTAATCGGGAAAGAAAACTTGGAGGCCATGATTAAAAGATGGCTGGAGCTTTGTGATGGAGTTGATAAGGTCATAAAAATTATTGACTCTTATTCAAGTCCAGATCAAAACAAAAAAAATGTCGATTTTTTTCTTATTGGAAAAGATTTAGAAAATGTGATGTTGCCAGTGGGAGACAGCAGCGAGGTGGTGGAAAAAATTTTGGCTCCATTAAAAGTTTATTATTCTGAAAAGATTTCAGTATTGTCGGATTTAGCTACAAAGGCAGAAAGTAAACCTTTATTTCCTTTTTTCAGAGAGATAGACTATGCTTTGGTCGATGATATATATTTGCTGGAAAAAAGAAACAACAGAATACCTTGGTGGGTTAAGGGAAAAGCAGAAGTGGTGGAAATGATGATTGTGAGTTGCGGCTACTGTAGAATAAAAATGATTAAGGTTGGATCGATAATATTCGATCATTACAATCCGAGATTGTTGGCTGCAAGCGAATTGAAGTATCTGAGAAAGAATCGTGATTTTGCCAAAATATGGGTGAATAGCACCAGGTTAGCTTTTAATCACAAAAAAAGACACTCTCTTTTATATTCTTTTAATTAATTTTTTTGAATTTTCCCTGGATCAGGTTGAGCTTTCGAGCTTAATTAGTCCAGGGATTTTTTTGATCTTTATCTTGTTATGAAAAACCTTTCGTTTTTCGCAGCGTTTTAGGTATGTTCACTGCGTTCACATTTATTAATTTCTTGCTATATGAATTTTCTTCCAAAAATTCATGTAACGCTTTAAGGTATTTAAATCTATCTATATCTTGTTATAATACATTTACTTTACGGGCAATTAGCTCAGTTGGTTAGAGCACCGTCCTGATAAGACGGGGGTCGGAGATTCGAGTTCTCCATTGCCCACATTTTGGTTACATTTGATTTTCAAAATTGAGTAAGAGATAATAATAATTATGAAAAAGTGGAATATCTTAAGAGTTGTCGGTGTTGCCGGTGCTTTGGTTTTGATCACTTTTGGCAGCTTTGGAAATTTTTTTAGAACGATTAAATTCGGATTAGCCAGACTAAACCGAAGAGATGAATGAAGAAATTAGCTGTATTGGCAGTATTTTTGTTTTTGGCATCAGTTGCTAGTATTTGGTTTTATCAATATAAAAATAAGGTGGATTTTTTGGATCCATTGTCGTCAAAAGAAAACAAAATAGTTAAAGTTGGCAATAAATATAAAGTAGTCGGGTTTTTGCCGACCTGGAATATTGGCAAAACAATTGATTATTGCGGAGAAGTGAATGAACTGGTGTTTTTAGGAATTGAAGTAAAAGAAACAGGTGATTTGGCTTTGGATGCTCAGTATAAGAAATTAAACAGCGATAAATATTTGAGCCAAAAAGAAAGTTTTAAGAAGTGCGGCGGAAAAAATATTTTAGGAATAAAGCTTTTTGACGATAAAAAGATTGATAAGTTAATGTCCGATGAATCGGCAAAAAGTAATTTAATTGAACAAGTTGTGGAGTTAAGTCGACAAAATAATTTTGATGGAGTTAATTTTGACTTTGAATATCAGGGAAATCCAACAGCGATTTTAGAAGATGAGTTTTTTAATTTTATGAGCGAATTTAAAAAATCATATTCTGGAGAAGTTGGTGTGGATGTTTTTGCTAATACTATTATTAAAGGCGGAGATGTGGAGTTAAAAAGAATGGTGGATGGCGTAGATGAATTGATTGTAATGGCCTATGACTTTCACCGCCCGGGAATGGATTCGGCGGGAGCAGTGGCGCCAGTAAATTCCACTCCAGGAGACAGAAATATTTTAGAAATAATCCAAAAGATAGTGGCCATAAACATAGATAAGAAAAAAATTGTGATGGCTTATCCTTTATATGGATATGAGTGGAAAACAGAAACAGCCGATTTTGAGGCAAAAGTAATTAGGGGATATTCAGCTTTGGCAACTTATAAAAGAATGAAAGAATTAACTTCTGACCCTTTAGACTTGGATAACTTCAAAAAAAATTGGGATGAAACGTCGATGTCGCCATGGGTGAGTTATACAGAAAACGGGGTGATTAAGGAAATTTATTATGAAGATTTGGAAAGTTTATCTAGAAAAGTTAAGTTGGTGACTGATGGCCAATTGGGAGGAGTGGGGTTTTGGGCCTTAGGATATGAAGGAGAGAATGGTGATTTGTGGAACGAAGTAAGTAAGGTTTTAAATTAATTCTGGAAACAGTGGTTGACAATCCAGTATAATGAAAGACAATGACTACACTTAAACTAATTATTGACTTCTTTTTGCATGTTGATAAACACCTTTTAGATTTAACTCAGGCTTATGGAACTTTGAGTTACGGAATTTTAGCTTTTGTGGTTTTTATGGAAACCGGTTTGGTAGTGACTCCTTTTTTGCCTGGTGATTCGCTTTTATTTGCTGCCGGAGCATTGTCTGCCCGAGGTGCTTTTAATGTGGGACTACTATATATATTAATGTTGACTGCAGTTTTAATCGGCGATAACCTTAATTATTGGATAGGGAGACTTATAGGAAAAAAATTATTTGAAGCAAATAATAAACTTTTTAAAAGAGAATATTTAATCAAGACTCAAGATTTTTATGCCAAACATGGAGCTAAGGCAGTGATTTTAGCTAGATTCGTGCCAATAATCCGCACTTTTGCACCTTTCGTGGCTGGAATTGGCAAATTGACTTATCCTAAGTTTTTAACTTTTAGTGTGATTGGCGCTTTGATGTGGGTGACTCTTTTTATTTGGGGAGGATTTTTCTTGGGTAATTTGCCAATTATTAAAAATAATTTCCATTACATGATTCTTTTAATTATCGCAGTTTCAGTGTCCCCAATAATTTTGGAGGTAATTAAGAGCAAAAGAAAGATTGCTGCATAAAACTAGCCTTGGGTAAATTATTTGGACTTTTAGGTCAATATTATGTTTAATTTTGGGTGATATTTGATTGTTGACGGAGAGAATTAAATTAGGTAGAATAATCCCACTTGATGCTAATGGTGAGGATAAAAAAGAATAAACAAATGTTTACGAAGGAGGTGTCTAAAATCGAGTAAAAAACGATTATAGACCAAGCGATTACGCCGGAAGCTCAAGCTTTCGGTTTTTTATTTTTAAAATCGAAAACGCACATTTAATCAAAAGGCCTAGGGCCTGTGGCTTAGTTGGTTATAGCGCCTCATTTGCAATGAGGAGGTCGGGAGTTCGACTCTCCCCAGGTCCACTCTAAGCCAATATATATAGAATTAGAAACACTAACTAAGGTTGTGTTTCTTGACTGTGTATTTGATCATTAACAATTTATTGAATCGAAGTTTTGACTAAAAAAATATTTCAATTTCTTGGCAACTGAATTGAGTTGCCAAAATTATATTGTAGAGAGTTTTAATAAAGCAAATGGTGGATGCCTAGGTTGCTAAAGCCGAAGAAGGACGTGGGAGACTACGAAAAGCGTTGGGGAGCTGTCAACAAGCTATGATCCAGCGATGTCCGAATGGGGAAACCCTGTACTGGGAAACCAGTATGACTTCAACGTAAGTTGGGGAGGTAAGTCGGGGAACTGAAACATCTAAGTACCCGGAGTAAAATAAATCGTAAGAGATTCCGTCAGTAGCGGTGAGCGAAATCGGAATAGCCCAAACTCAGAGCTTGCTCTGAGGGTTGCAGGGTCAGACACAAGGATAAGAAATAACAGAAGAACGTTCTGGAATGGACGACCATAGAAGGTGAAAGTCCTGTATTTGAAAGTAAAGTATTATCTGGTTTGATACCTAAGTACCGCGGTCCACGTGTAATGTCGCGGGAATCTGGGGAGACCAATCTCCAAGGCTAAATACTTTAGCGGACCGATAGTGAACTAGTACCGTGAGGGAAAGGTGAAAAACACCCTATATCAGGGAATGAAATAGATCTGAAACCATTTGCTAACAAACAGACAGAGCCTCGCAAGGGGTGATGTCGTGCCTATTGAAGAATGAGCCTGCGAGTGTTTCTAATTACCAAGTTTAAGCTCCTAATGGAGTGGAGGCGTAGCGAAAGCAAGTCTGAACAAGGCGTCTAGGTAGTTGGAGATGACCCGAAACCGGTCGAGCTAACCCTGAGCAGGGTGAACTTCAGCGAAAGCTGGAGGGAGGCCCGAACAGATCACTGCTGCAAAAGTGTCTGATGACTTTGGGTTAGGGGTAATATGCCAATCGAGACCGGAGATAGCTGGCTCTCTCCGAAATATATATAGGTATAGCGTCTAGTGTTTCTTTATGGGGGTAAAGCTACTGGATGAATATTTCTAGCGCAAGCTAGGGTATTTAACCAAACTCTGAATACCGTAAAGTATAACTAGGCAGTCAGTCGGTCCGGGCTAAGCTGGATCGGCAAAAGGGGAAGACCCCAGACTCTCATCTAAGGTCTCTAAATCTATGTTAAGTGGGAAAGGGGGTGATTTTCCTAAGACAGTCAGGAGGTTGGCTTAGAAGCAGCCATCCTTTAAAGAAAGCGTAATAGCTCACTGATCGACCTCGCAAGAGGTCGGAAAATCGCACCGAAAATGTAACGAGGCTAAAACATAGTACCGAAGGTGGAGATTTCAGATTACCGCAAGGTTTTCTGGAATGGTAGGAGAGCGTTCTGATTGCAGTGAAGGTGGTCCGACAAGGATAGCTGGAGCGATCAGAAGTGAGAATGCAGGCATGAGTAACGAAATCAGAGTGAGAACCTCTGACATCGAAATATCCAAGGTTTCCTCAGCTACGTTGTTCGTCTGAGGGTTAGGCGATCCTAACATGAGGCTCATTTTTTGAGCGTAGTGGATGGATAACCGGTTAATATTCCGGTCCTTCCTTGTATTCGTTTTAAGTTGGGGCATGACGATGTGTGGGAGATTTAGCGTTCGCGTGATCGAGCGTTTAAGTGTCAAGCTAGAAGGGGTTGGAAAATCCGCCTTTTCGTTTTAACGCGAAGCACGAATAAGAGTCTAGTTTACTAGGCGATTGAATTGAACCCATGTATCCGAGAAAAGTGTCGCAAATAGAATACCGGGAATTCGTACTAAAACCGACACTGGTGGATAAGTCGAGTAGACTAAGATGATTGGAAGACAGATGGTTAAGGAATTTGGCAAATTAACTGGGCGTAAGCTATGCAAGATGCCCTGCCTGGGATAACACCCGGGCTACAACAAAAGAATGTACGGCGACTGTTTACCACAAACACAGGTCCATGCTAACCCGTAAGGGGATGTATATGGGCTGAAACCTGACCGGTGCTAGAAGGTTAAATGAGAGAGTAATAGGGAGCAATCCTTTGAGCTTTTGATTGAAGCCCTAGTGAACGTCAGCAGTAACTCTAACTGTTCTAAGGTAGCGAAGTCCTTTGTCGGGTAAGTTCCGACACGTATGAAAGGTTTAACGACTGTGCAACTGTCTTAACCGTCTATCCAGTGAAATTGAAAGAGCGGTGAAGATGCCGTTTAGTCACAACAGGACAAAAAGACCCCATGAAGCTTTACTGGATCTTTACATTGATAAGAATTTGGCGATTGTCGAGAGTAGGAGGGAGCGCTTGCGCAACAATGGAACACCTCCCTTTGCCATTTTTGAATCTAACCTACTACAATGAATCTTGTAGAGGGACCGTGTATGGTTGCTAGTTTGCCTGGGGCAGGCACCTGCAAAAAAGTAACGCGGGTATACAAAGGTTAACTTGGTCCGGCTAGAAATCGGGCTATAAGTGTAAAAGCATAAGTTAGCTTGACTGTGAGACTTACAAGTCGAATCCCCGTATGGGGAGTTCCGAACTTTATTGATATCGGAATCAGGGTCGAAAGACGGTTTTAGTGATCCTCGTGACCCATTTGGTATGGGCACGGGCTTACTGGATAAAAGCTACTCTGGGGATAACAGGCTAGTCACGTCCGATAGTTCATATTGACGACGTGGTTCGGCACCTCGATGTCGACTTGGCGCATCCTGGCCCTGAAGAAGGGGCCAAGGGTTGGTCTGTTCGCCCATTAAAGCGCTGCGTTAGTTGGGTTCAGAGCGTCGCGAGACAGCTCGGTCTCTATCCGTTGTGACCGTTCGATTCTTGAGGGGATTCATCTACAGTACGAGAGGACCTAGATGAGGGTACCGCTGGTGTGCCAGTTGTTCTGTCAAGAGCATCGCTGGGTAGCCACGTTCCTATTAGATAACTGCTGAAAGCATCTCAAGCAGGAAACTGACCCCGAGATAAGGAATCGTTGTCAATCGCAAGATTGATGAAAGATCGCCAGGAGACTACTGGCTAATACTTTGCATGTGGAAGATCTGAAAGGATTTAAGCTAAGCAAAGGGAAGATCGAAGAAACTTATGCAATATAATGCGGTTCTTAGATAATCTATCGATGATTATTTAGGAACCGATTGGCGGCTCAATTTAGGAGCCAAGAAAATGATTTGAATTTTTAAAACGAAATTTTTTCGTCTATGAATCTGTAACCAGGTTCAATGATCCAAAAAATTTGTTTATAAAAATTTTTTTTAGAATAAACTTTTAATTTAGTTTTTCAATTCTGGTCATTGGAGCGAGGTGGAACCACCTTTTCCCATTTCGAACAGAGAAGTGAAACGCCTCAGCACTGACAATAGTCTTCCCGCAAGGGATCTTGAAGATAGGTCATGGCCAGAATCGAGAAACTAAATTAAATTCATTAATTCTTTGTTACAAAATTTTTTAGTCTGTGAATGCGTTGCATTCAATGATCTAAAAAATTTATAACTTCAGAATTTTATGCTTGGATTCAATAAATAAAAATATATATTATTAATTTATTTGGGGTAACCAATCCCTCTAACACTCCCAAATAATGGGAGTTTTTTGTTATATGGCTAAAAAAGAAAAGAAAATCAAAAAAGATATGACAGCTTTGACAATGGAAGAATTGTTAAAACTGGAAGGAGTCGAACTTTTAGGTCTTAAAAAGGGCCAAGAAGTAAAAGGTAAAATCACTGCTATAAAAAATAAAGCAATTTTTATCGACATTGGCGCTAAAACTGACGCCGTGGTCATGGGAAAAGAATTCGAATTTGTTAAAGACTACGTAGCTGATTTGAAAGTTGACGATGAAATCGAAGTTCAAGTTAAATCACCTGAAAACGATAAAGGTCAAATTTTAGTTTCTATCCGCGGAGCTGCTTCCGGTTATGGTTGGAACTATTTTAAAGAAAAAGAAAAGAGTGGTGGAGAAGTAACCGTATTTGCCAAGGAATTAAACCGAGGTGGAGCTGTGGTTATTGCACCATTTGGTTTCTTTGGATTTATTCCTGGTTCTCAAATCGGAGCTAAATACGAAGGCGATCCAGACAAAATGATCGGTAAGAAAATTAAAGCTAAAGTTTTGGAAGTTGATCAAGCTAAAAACAGATTGGTCTTTTCTGAAAGATTAGTTTCTGAACCTGGTAAAGTTGGTGAAGAAGTAAATGCTATCGAAAATCTCCAAATCGGTGATATTTTTGAAGCTGATGTCATGAGAGTTGAACCATTCGGTATCTTTGTCCGAGTTGCTACTGGTAAAGACGGTGTGGCTTTAAATCTTGAAGGTTTAGTCCATATTTCCGAAATTTCATGGGAAAAAGTCAATGATTTAACTACCATGTACAAGCCAAAAGATAAGGTTAAGATTAAACTTATCAATAAAGATGACGGCAGACTTCAATTCTCCATTAAAAGACTTTCCGATGATCCATGGATGGACATTGAAGGTAAATATCCAAAAGATAAAGAAATGGAAGGTTACGTTGTTAGAATTGCCAACTTCGGTGCTTTGGTTAAATTAGAAACTGGTGTTGAAGGTTTGATCCACATTTCTAAATTAACTGGTGGTGTCAATCTTAAAGAAAATGAAAAAGTCCAAGTCTATATCGAAAGTGTAGACGTGGCTAAGAGAAAAATCTCTTTAGGATTAGTTGCTACTGACAAGAAAGCTGTTATTTACAAATAATTCTTTTTGTAATTTAAAAAGCCCCTGTAATAAGGGGCTTTTTTGATGGACTTCGTGAGAGGCGCTAGAATTGAAGATTTTAAAGCTAGGCCTGATTGTTTATATAAATATTTAATTTCTTACTACAAATTTTTTATTCCGGTCAATCCGTTACCGGGTTGAATGTCATAAAAAATTGTAGTTTCGAAATTTTAATTAAATAAAAAGATTATTTAACCCGAACTGGTAAAATAGAGGAATGAAAAAGATAAAAGAAGTTTCGTTTGTGTGTTCCAATTGCGGCAATGAATTTGGAAGATGGCAGGGACAATGTCCAGCATGCGGGGAGTGGAATACTATAAAAGAAGTGGCGGCAAGATTTACTAACAATAATGGGTCGTCACGAGTGGCGGCACCGTCACGAGGATTGGGACAAAAATTGGAAGCAGTAAATTTGGGAAAATTAGAGGTAAATTTGACCGATAACAAGAACATCTTTTCGTCTACAATATCGGAGTTTGATAGAGTTTTGGGTAAAGGAATTGTTCAGGGTTCGGCAGTCCTTTTTTCGGGTGAACCTGGGATTGGAAAGAGTACACTTTTGACCCAACTTGTGGGTAAAATAGGCGGTTTGTACGTGGCGGGGGAAGAATCGGCGGAACAAATCCAAATTAGAGTCCGAAGATTGAAGCTAAATGAAAAAAACTTCGATATCTTGGGCACAAACTCAATTGACGATATTGAGGAGTTTTTAGATCGAACAAATAATTTGTACAAAATAGCCATTGTAGACTCGATTCAGGTCATGAGCTGTGCTAATGTGACAGGAGTGGCGGGGAGTGTGAGCCAAATTAGAGAGTCGACATTCCGATTAATCCAGTTGGCCAAGAAAAAAAGGATTGCCATTTTTGTGGTAGGACATGTGACCAAAGAGGGAGACATTGCCGGACCTAAACTTTTGGAACACATGGTGGACACGGTTTTGTATTTTGAAGGAGACAAGAGTGGAGATTTAAGAATTTTGAGAACTACTAAAAACCGTTTTGGACCAACTGATGAAGTGGGGGTGTTTAAAATGGAAGAAGGCGGTTTGAGAGAAATAAAATCTGAAGAAATAAATTTGGTTGATTCGGAATCGGCCAAGGTGGGATCGGCAGTGACAGTGGTAATGGAAGGAACCCGACCAATGCTTTTGGAAATCCAAGCTTTGGTGGTGGAAAGTTTTGCACCGATGCCAAAAAGAATTTTTTCGGGAGTCGATTATAATCGAGGACAATTACTGGTGGCCATTGCCCAAAAGTCTTTAGGGATGCCACTTTATAAATATGATGTTTATATTTCGGTTACGGGCGGAATTAGAATTGATGAGACGGCTGCAGATTTGGCAATACTTTCGGCCATGTGGAGTTCGTATAAAGAGAAACCGTTGCCTGGCAAAAATGTTTACGTGGGTGAAGTGAGTTTATTGGGAGAAGTTAAAAAAGTAAAACAATTAGATAAAAGAAAGAAAGAGGCGGAGAGTTTGGGGAGGAGAGTGGTGGAAATGAAGAACGTCAGAGAAATGAAAAGTTAATCTTCAATTCTTTTCGTCATATTTTTTCAGTTCGGTCAATGCGTGACTGCGTTGTAATTTTTAAGTTTTCAATATATTTTTTTCTTCCTGTCAATCTGTCACCAGGTTGAATGTCAGAAAAAATTATATTTTCAAACTTTTTTCTATTCAATAGTTCTAGACGTTAATTTATGAGGCTTTGGCGGAGGAGGTGAGTTTTGTTGCAATCAACAAGTTTTCCAGAAGTTATCCACAACGACTTAAAAGTGTCTAAAAAAGGCATAGTTTGAACCTAAAATACTACGTATATATTTATATAAGACATGTGTTTTTTGGACACTAAATAAATATAGGATATAGACATCAAGAAAATCCGGTGGTATATTAATTCAATGCTTCAAATAATTTCAAAACTTTTTTCTAGTAAGAAAAAGAAAAGTACTAAGAAAGTTAGTAGTGGAAATAGAGCTTGGGCTGAGAAACAGATCCGAGAAATGGGGAAACTTAGAGGAAAGTTGATCTTAATGTAATCGAAAGATTGCAGAAACTTAAAAATTTGGTCAAAAAAAATCCCGTAAAAACGGGATAAAAAAAAGAAACAGCGCTATCGATATTCTCAAAGCAGGTGGAACACGTATGGCGTTGTTTCTTCTCTTTAAAAATAGAGATTTTTTTAAGGAAAGTCAAGGGTTTGGCTTTAGCGTTGAGAGTAGCAGAGGGGGCAGGTCTGCTACTTTCAACATTAGAGAACAAATTCTTAGGCACGAAATAGCTTTTTTTTGAGGGTCAGGGCAATAAGAATCAGAGCAATAACTAAGATAATAATTCCAAAAACAGATGAGGGTTTTAAAGGGGAGTGGGTAGTTTTGGGAGTTTCTTTGATTTCCTGAGATTTAATTTTCTGAAAATAAGAAAGATTTACTTCCAAACGGGTGCCTTGCTGGCCATTGATGTAGAAAGGAACTTCTTGGGTAATATCGTTTAATTTTACGGTAACCGTTACTTTTTTTTGATCAGGCAGAGGCAAATTTACCTGGCCTTTTTCATCGGTTTTACCAGTAACACCACTAGGATTAATGGTAACTTGGGCATTTTTTACTAGTGCATTGTGGGAATCTTTAACAATGATGGTTAAATTATTGGTGGGCATATTTGGAGGTATTGTATTGTTAATTTGGTCTCGTTAATATGAATATATAATAAATATAACTAATAATCTAAAGACGAGATGTGTATTTGGAGGATTTCTAACTGTCTTTGTCTTATTTTTACTAGTACCATCTTTTTATTTTATCGCTAAACTGTTGGCGGTCAATTTTTCTAGTCCGAGTGAAAGAGTTAGTATATCGTCATTGGTTACAGATCCATATGGAATAGCGATTAGTGATGGTAATAAGGTCTATATTACCGATGATTTAAATAATGAAGTTAAGATTTATGATGTGGGGACGACCACTTGGACAGTGATTGGGACTTATGGAACTGGTGCTCCTGGCCAATTTTTCAGACCTCATGGAATGTCTGTTGGGGGTGATGGAAAAGTTTACGTAGCTGATAGCGCCAATAGCCGGATTCAAATTTATGATGTGGGAACCACAACCTGGACAGTAATGGGAGCAGGGGGAACTGGACCGGGGCTGTTTGGATATCCTCAAGATGTGGATGCTGATGCTAATGGCAATATCTATGTGGCAGATGAATTTAGAGGAATTCAAATTTACGATGTGGGAACAACAACTTGGACAGAAATAGGAGCAGGGGGGACTGGACCGGGACTGGGGGAATTTCAAAGACCAGAGGGTATAAAATTCAGAAACAATAAAATTTATGTGTCAGATTCTTTTAATAACCGAATTCAAATACTTGATTTAGGGACGAGTACCTGGACAGCAATGGGAACTTATGGAACTGGACCGGGGCAATTTATTCATCAGATGGGAGTTGAAGTTGATAGTAATGGTAATATTTATGCAACAGAAGATGGAGAAATCAGAATATACGATGTGGGAACTTCTAGCTGGAGTTCTATTGGTAGTTTTGGAGATCAATTAGGACAGTTACAATTTGGGAATTATGTGGCACTTGATAATAACAATAAACTTTATGTGGCAGATAATTGGAATGGCAGGGTGGTGAAGTATGATACAGAAACTAGCCAATGGTCAATTGTTATTCCTTCATCAAATATTGATCAGGTGTTAAGTCCTAGTGCTTTGAGTATGGACCGCAGCGGTAAGGTATATATTGCCGATCCAGAAAATTACAGAATACAAATTTATGACCCAAGCAATGGCAAATGGACGAGTATGGGCAGCCCCGGGTCAGGGTTGGGTCAGTTTGATGGACCAGCAGGGGTTGATGTTGATAATAATGGAAATATTTATGCAGCAGATGAATTTAATAATCGGATTCAAATTTACGATGTGGGAACAAGTATTTGGAAAGCAATGGGAACTTATGGAACCGGACCGGGGCAATTTGTTTTTCCCTATGGAGTGGCAGTAGATAGCATAAAAAATATTTATGTATCAGATTATAACAACCATAATGTTCAAAAATATGATGTTGGGACAACTACCTGGTCGATAATAGGAAGTAGTTTTCTTCAGCCAGAAGGACTAGATGTAGATAGTAATGGAAATGTATATGTGGCGGATACTTTTAATAACCGGATACAAAAATATGACCCAAGAACGAATAACTGGAGCACAATTGGGTCTAAGGGAACAGGACCGGGGCAATTTGATATACCATCTCAAGTACAAGTTGATAGTACGGGTAATTTGTATTTGGCGGATACTTTTAATAACCGGATACAAAAATTTGATGTGGGAACAAGCAGTTGGATGACTTATGGTGTGGTGGGGTATGCACCAAGGTCTGCTACTGATAATTTTTATCAGCCCGGAGGAATTGTGGCTAATGAAAACACAGGAGATATCTATGTGGCAGATACCGGCAACCATAGAATTCAAAAACTGACTTATCTTAATACCCCAGACATTCCAACCAGTTTAGTAGCCACCCCAGTGGATGGGCAGGTAGCATTGTCTTGGTTAGCACCAGCATATAATGGCGGATCAAGCATTATTGATTACCAAATTGAATACAAATTACATGTAGGAGGAACATGGACAGTGTTTGCTGATGGAGTGTCAAATTTAGCGGGAGGAATGGTGGCTGGATTAAGTAACGGAACGGAATATGATTTTCGGGTTAGTGCGGTCAACTCAGCTGGAATAGGAGCAGCTTCGGATGTGGCAAGCGCAATTCCGGTTTCAAGCCTAAATACATTAACAGCAACAATTTCCCAAGCACAGGCGTTATATGATGAAGCAACAGAAGGTGTGGGGCATGGAAAATATGCTGCGGGATCAAAAGTAACATTTTTGGCAGCAATAAATGCAGCTAAAGCTATTGATAACACGTATTCCCAAGCACTCGTAGATGCGGCGGCGGCGACATTAAGTAGTGCAATCAGTGATTTCAGATCCCAAAAAGATACCAGTTCGCCAGTGGATGCAACGCAAATTACACAATTGATTAATGATAAAACCTTTATTGTTCCACAAGGAGAAGTGGCTACCAGTACTCCAAAAGTTGTAGTAAGTGACAATACAACCATAGCGGTTGGTAATACAAGTATGCCCAATAGTGTATATTTGCCTCAAAATACCCAAATAACCACAAGCAACAACACCACATTTGATGCTAATCAGATGACCGCTGAATTGGTGGACAAAACAGAACTGTCCAATTTTGATACTAGTTATCATCCAAAGGCTAGTTTACAATGGGGACTTTTGGGAACAACTTTAATATTCAGCCAGCCAATTACTTTAAATATTTATGTAGGAACTGAATTTAATGGCCAGTTAATGTCGGTGGTTAGATCGCCAGGAAAATCTAATGGTTGGACAAATGATGGCATTGTGGCACCAGGGACTTGTGTAGTAGCAAATGGTTACTGCCAATTTATGGCCACAAAAGCATCGTACTATGCTGTGCTTGCCTATGATCAGCCACAATCAAATTCATCAAACAATAATTCAAGCAGCTGGCCTCCGGGGCCACCAGCTTGTACTGACACTCCGCCAACAATAAATCCAAGCCTGTTTGAAATCAGAACTAAACAAGGCAGTGCT
>WARW01000012.1 GCA_013387215.1 Patescibacteria group bacterium | reverse complement strand
GCCCACATACCTTCTTCCGTGCCTCCCAAACCCCCACCCTATTTCTGACAAGCATCATAAAAATCAGCTGCAACTCTTTCTCGTCTTTTAACTCGAGCAATGCCCACATTTGCTGGTGTGGTTGCCATCATTTTAGGCATCATGGTAGGAGTTGGCATATTCTTCATATTACTGGGCATTAAAGTGGGAGTAGCCACCTTTTGTGGGGTAGGAGTTACTTCTTTTACTGTAGTGCCATTGGTAATAAAGGCATTTTTATTAATCGAATTATCAGGATTAAAATATCTTTGTGACCATTTATAGCCAGTTTTAGTGGCAGGATTGGCAGTAGTGCCATCAGGCATCACTGTATTTGCCGAATTAAGTTGTGGCATATTTTCAGGATGATCAGCCAAAGGACTAAGCATTTTGGGAGCTACCACTTCTTTTACCTTATTGATGATTTTGTCAAAAATATTTGCCATATTATGCTCCTTGTGCTGCTAAATTTTGTTGGGTTTGATCAATTAAACCTTTACCTGAAGTATAGGTAGTAGTACCGCCTTTGACAGACATGGGTTTTAAGCCACCTTGATTTTCACTGGAAACCATTATGGGTGATGGGGTATTCACACTGGGAGTTCCTGGGACATTAGTATCAGGAGTGGTAGGAGTTGAAGCCGCCTGAGCTGCATCCTGTTGGGCTTGAACGCCACCTTTCATAAATTGATACATTTTAGCTCGGTATTCAACTAAGACTGGATCTTCAGCTTCTGCCTTCATCATTTCCATAATGGCGTGAGGATCCTTATAACCTAATTCTTCAAAGGTGGTTTCAAATGGTAATCCCATTTGGAATTTATTCATAATATTGACAATTTTATCGGAAGCGGAAATGGGCATGACATCTTCCCAACCATATTCCATCATCCTGACTTCAAATTCATTAGTATCTGGATTTTTCCAGAAATCCACATTGGGAAAATATTTGGCACCAAGAATTTGGACTCTTTCAATAATGCCATCTAAAACCAATTCCCAAGCATCCCTTAAATCAGTAGTGACATCCAAAATAGTTTGGTAATCAATAGCAGATTTACGACCCGAATCAGATCCACTTGAACCAAAACCAACTTCAGGCACCAACATATCATGGATAAAAGATTTGGTCATTGTGACATAATTATCCACAGGATAGGTATTAACTGTTTGAGTTAAAGTCGAAAAATCAGAATCTGGTCCATCAATAAAAATCACCTGACCTGACCCAGGTTTAATTGATTCAGGGTCAAAATCAGACATATTTCGAGCCACATATTTGGCATTGGAAGCGGTTCTAATATAGTCTCTGGCATCATTTCTGACTTCGTTTAATTCAATGTTGGGACTCATTAAATCGTCAATATAAGACTTAGACCAAGGTTTTCCTGGCATATGAAGCGAATGACCAATCACCCAAGGGTTAAAACTCCAGTCATGTTTAACATATTCACATAATCTTTCCCCAATAATAATGGCATAAACTTCATCGGTAGTATATTCGGTCACTTGTGCCATCGGTTGAGTGGCAATATCTTTGGTACCAATCGGACTATTAACTGAAGTCTTACTATCCACTCCCCATTCATCACCATGTTGCCCATTACCATTACTACCTTTGGCAATAATTTCTGGTTTAACTTTAATACCCCATTCTTTCTCAATAAAATCAATACTCATCATGGAAGTGTGAGCTACCCAATCATATTCCAAGGCATCATCCGATCTCCAACCCACCAAAAGATTTTCCACTTTTTCCGCTTGGGTAATTTTAATTTCTTTTTTAGAGGAATCAAAATAAACTTTGACCCCAAAATCAGCAATAACCACTTGATTCATTACTGCTCGTTTATATCCTTGTTTCCACCATTTATTTCGCCAAAACACTCGGTCCACAAAGTCTTCCACACTTTGAGCCCGTAAACCTTCAATTTCATTAGTTCTACTTAAAGGTAAGGTTTTTAAATTAGGAGGATTATTGCCAATAGAATGATAAAGTTTAACCGCCGATCTACCGACATAATTAATCACCTGATCAGCATGACCTTGTTTTGATTTTTGAGTCAAGCCAATAATATTGGTATAACCTTCTTGTCTTCCCGCCACAAAATCTCTTCGCTTATCATACATTCTTTTTCGTTCATCTTTATCGGAAGTAGCACCCTTAATGTCAGCCAAAATCTGTTCTTGAATTTTTTCGATCTCTTTATCGTCTTTTAACTCAATTGTCAGTTTTGAGTTAGTTAGATCTACTTTGTCATTATTTTGCATCATATCAAAATGTATCACTGTTAGTAATACTTTGATTATGACTTATCTTTCTGACCAAAAGTATCAGATAACTTGTTTCGTAGGGAAGAGTTGAACTTCCTCTTTCTCCTTATGAGAGAGACGTGCCGCCGTTACACTACCACGAATTAAATATCCACCGCCCTGGTGTGTCGCTCAAAAGGAACCACATCACCTTTAGGCCATTCCCTGTCATTTTTAATCATGCTTCGTAAAAAGTCAATATCAACTGCCCGATTATGACTTTGTTTGGGTCGCCTCATCATTAACCAATCGACTCCCATCATCAACATCATCACACAATCAGTTCTTAGTTTCTTATCGGCAAAAGCATAATTATTTAATTCCGAAATTAACTCAGGAATATTAGGTACTCTTATTAATCCCCAATTTTTGTTCATGTCTTTTCTGACCCCATCTTTAGTAATCGCCAATCGCCTATTTAGGAGAGTATTACCCACCCCATCCATTGCACTTTTAAGGTTAGCAAGTCCTTGTGCCTTTTTGGACCCACCAGAGCCCGTAGGACCCGCATCAAAGTTAATCGGGTGTAAATCACGAAGGAAGGCTTCAGCGTTCTTTCCACCAGGACCAGATGCATCAATTATAGTTCTGCCCTTAAACTTTAAAGCCAACTGCCTAATCATTTCATATTGAAGTGGCACTGGGACATCTTTAGCTTTCATCCGCATAAATTTAACCAATCTCCAGGGTTCTTCCGTATAATCAATTACCCCAATGACCGTGTAGTCCGCCCACAGCGACACCCCTGAAGCAAAGTCTGCCACAATCAAATAAAGTCTTCCAGGTAAACCTTCCTCTATCTGAACCAGGGAAGGATCAATCATATTTTTAACTCGCTCATAACCAAAGAACTTTTCCCCCACATGAACAAACTCACCCTCAATAATTTGCCTTCGCAATTCTGGATCAGCTACCGCTTCAATTTGTTTGATATAATTACTATCCAAATAAATGTTGTCATACATGGAACCTTTTTGGACATAATAAAGTCCCTGAGAATCCCAGTTGGGTCGCTTCATTTCTTCCTCGGCTGTTTCAATCATTCGCTGATAATCAAAACCATTTGGTTGGGGGGTCCCGACAAAGTGAATTGAACCTTTGTAAGAAGCAAGTCTCGGCAACAAAGTATTGGTAGTAAAGGTGTAAAGTTCCTGAACATCGGAACACTCATCACCAGTAATGAAAGCCAGAGCCTTCATTTTAAACGACTTACCCATGTCATCAAAACTTCTTCCCAAAGTTTGGCTCTTATTAAACCAAGTAATCCCAGGCATTAGTTGGGCGGAACTTTTATCATCCTGAATTGCCCAACCTTTGAGAGCCGAATCATTGGTCCGATACTTGGCATTTCTAAACTTATAACCACAATGCAAACAGGTAAAGATTTTATCCTTAGCAGTTTTCTTGTGGATCTTATGGCTATTACAATTAGGACAACATTGGATATTTAAATTCCCCTCAACCAAATCAACAATTAACCTTAAGACTTCTCTTGACTGTTCGTACTGCGGTCCAAAAACCAAAGTATCATAGGGAATCCTCAACCACTCTTCTTCCGACCAGACTTGCCCTGCTCTTCGAGGTTTAATAACTGCCTCCCAAATATGTAAGACTGCCTCCCCCAATGTCTTTCCCCACCTGTTTCCAGGTCGTAAAAATGATATTAATCTTTTAGTTGATTCCCGAATCCACTTTTGTTGACCAGGATGCAACCAAATTCCAAGCATCTTATCGGCAAACTCCAAAGGATCTTCTCTGATTGCCTGACTTAGTTGAACATTATTTAAATCTGACATGTTATTTGATGGCAGGAACCTGTCCTTCCTCAGTTAAAGGTCCAGTTTTAGGTGGTTCCAAAAACCCTCCTAAGAACTTGGCAATTGATAATTTCAACGCATCCTGCCCCATTTGCAATTTCTTCCCTTCAATATCAATTTTCTTCAATGCCCCCGCCAATTTTAACTTCTTCTCAGGCGACAAATATTCCAAACTAGGATCATTCATCCCATCCTGCAATAATTTCTCTGCCGCAGTATCGTAGGTGTGCATCTTTTTAATCTCCCCACCAGTATTCACAATCTCCCCAATACTCATGTGTTTTTTCTTTTTATGCTCTTTTAAAATCTCCAATAAAGGATTTTTCCTTACCTTAAGTATTCTAAAATACTTTTCTGCCACCAATTCCAAGTCAACTTTCTCTTCAATTAAGGCATCAATTTCTCGTTTAAGTGGGCTTTTACAAATAAAACAACTACTTGGCATATAAAAGAGGTTAATCTAAAACACTTCCCATGTCAATTAAAAGCCCCCAGTTTACCCATAGGGGACCGAAGACTCTCCT
Source organism: Patescibacteria group bacterium (assembly GCA_013387215.1). Lineage (GTDB taxonomy): Bacteria > Patescibacteriota > Microgenomatia > UBA12405 > UBA12405 > WARW01. The sequence continues at coordinate 6,784 of WARW01000012.1, read as the reverse complement.
AAAATAATACACCAAAACCGAAAAGCTCCCCAAATGGAGAGCTTGTTCGGAAAGGAGACAATTCAAATTCAATTAATTATAACGGTTTTGCATTTTTCAATCAAGTATGATTAACTATTTTATGGAACCAGAACAAGTATTTTCACAAACAATGAGAGATTTTCAACGAGTTTTAAGAGAGAATAAATTAAGAATGGTAATACCTGACGATATTGATGTGCGGATTGATGTGGAGAAAAGAGAAGTGATTTTTTCGGTAAAGAAGGCTAAAAAAATTAAGTAGGTGGTATTTCAAAATTGATAGTGTCCCTAAGTAGTAGGCTTGTGTGGGGAAAAATTATTTTTCAAAAGAGTCAAGAAAATGAATTTTTCTATGGCAATTTGCACACACAATATCACATTTTTCTATTTCTTTTTTTAAACGACTAAAGCCACTTCCATTCCTTGCATTAGAAATAATAAATTCCTTATCTTTGTTTTTATGATGAAATTCTAAACAAGCCCAAAATTTTTCTCCACAATATTTACAACCTCTTTCTTCTTTGTATCTTTTAACCCATTCAAAAATTCTTTTCTTATATTCTATTATTTGATTTATTCTATGTTTACGATTTTTTTGATACCACATTTTATGATATTCTCTTCTTCTTTCAATTGATTTAAACATAAAGTATTGTAACACATTTTATTTTACAAAACTTACATTAAAAATTTTACCATAGGAAAAACCGCTAAAATTTTTTATGGACTACATCAAAAAAACCGCACCGGCAGCCCAACACGACACCGAGTACCCCCGCCTACGCTCAAAGAATGTCGCAAAATGTAGATTGTGCGACACTATTTTATATAACATATAGGCTCAAAGTGTATCTTTTTTAAATATCTGAAGAATTAAGTAGCTTATAATATAGTGAGATAAGAAAAATGTCTTAAATTTGACCCCTTTTGATATAAAAATGTGGATAACTTTGGGTGAATGTACGAAATCCGCGTATATTTAGGGTAAATAATAAAAGTATTTTTTATAATAATTTTGTTGATTTAAGGCATTTGTAATTAGAAAAAATTAAATAATTCCTATTTTTAGGTAAAAAGTTATATTTATTTGACAAGCTATCGAGGCTTTGATATTATTCCCTTGTGATTGTTAATGATCACACATTAAAAATTATTTATCTGTAAAGGAGATAAAATGACCAATCAAAATTGCAAAGAACTGGTAAAAGCAAATTTACCAGAAAGAATGGAAGAAATGAAAAATCTGCTTAAATTAGCAGAATATCCAGACAAATTCAACGAAGAGTTGAATAATATTGCTTTAAGCGTGGAATATAACCACCAATTCAAAAGTAAATTATTATTATTGTCTTGGGGTGGACCTGCTGACGGCTTCCTTTTTTCTAAAGATGGAAAAAAGATCAAATACTATTTTCAAGATTGGGGAGATTATGCCGAAATTAAACTAACAGGCAAAAATTTGACCATCATGCAAAATATTTTTGATTTATTAGATTTTAAATATTAATAATGCCTACTTGTGAATATTACATTTATCAAAAAATTGGTAAAACTTGGGAATTTATTCATTCAGAATTAACCCTTGATCACGCTAGATCATTTATTAAATCATTAAAAGAAAAATTTCCTAAAATTACCACAAAAATAGATATTAAATATTTTATATAAAAATGAAAAACACACAAATTATCGTATTTATCCAAGCTTTTGTTATTAGTTGTTTTTTGGTTATCTTCGCTTTTAATCAAGATCACCGCCAATTAGCAAAAAAAATCTTAATGAAACAAGATAATATTTGCTCTGTTGAAGGTGTCCAGCAACCAAATGCTTATTGTGTAAGCTTTGAAGATGCCCAAATTATTAGTTCTTTAATTAAATAATATGATTCAAATATCCTCAGCTTTAATCAAAGACATTCAAAAAGTATTAGAAACCTATGGCTATGAATTTAAACATTCCGCTTTAAACAACCTTAATAAAGACAAAGAAAATCACCGCCATATCTTTTCTAATGGTCAAACAAAATTATTAATTGAATTTACAAAGGAAAAATAAAACTATGAACAGATTACAAGTAAATAAAAAACTAAACTATTTGCGAAAACAAATAGATAATGAATGTATCAGTTATTCAGAATTAGCCGAATTACAAAGCCTTAAAAAATATATAAAGCCTAATGATATTAAATTATTAGAATGGGCTGGAGTAAAAGAGAAATAAAAAGACTTTAAACCATAATAAAACCCCTCAGCGATTGAGCCACTGAGGGGCTTTTTTTGTTTTAAAATAATTATTAAAAAATTAAAAAATACCTATGAATAAACCAAATGATACACTTTTAACTACTATTAGTAAAAATATTGACCTCACCACATGCCCTACAATTAAAGAAATTTGTAAAAAGGATACTGGATACCACCGTGAAACAATAATAAAACTTAAAAAGATTACACCATCAGAATTATATGAAATAAACCGCCGTCAGTTTAATAAAAACTATAGATTAATATACTGCCCTTATTGTGGTCATCAACACCCAATATCAAGATTTATCTATAATCAAATAAAAGACGAAATTAAAAAAGATTGGTCTTTAGCACTTCAGAGATCAATGACTAAAGAACAAATTAAATTGAGGAATTTAAAAGGTGGAGTCAATAGAGCAATTAGAGCAGGACAACAACTCAAACCAACAACAATTAAGAAATGTACGGATAGGCAAATTTCCTTATAATTTACTTTTGACTACAAATCTAACACCCGCCCCTCACCTTGATGTAACTTAAATTTAGAAGTTTTTATTTTGACAATCCTTTCCACTTCAATCGTCTGCATTGACACCCCTATAAAAAATTCCTTGTTTCTCCACTGCCAAGAAATACCAAACCTGCCACTAGCCTTTTGAAAAAATCCTTTAATGTCAATCTTCTTTTTTGGTTCGACTGTTTCTTGAATTACTTGCTGCATATTTCAATTACCTTGTCTTTTTCAGGTCGGATAATATTTAACATACTGGCAATCTTTTTAGAATTACCAGTTTTAATCCATTTAATAATCTTATCATTCATCCAGGGATTAGTTCTGGATTTATTCAAGTAGGCTTTATTCTTCAGATAGTAGCGGTGGTTAATCTCTCTAATCTTCTCAGGATTAGCCAACCGCCACTTTCTTAGATATTCGTTTTTATTTTTCATTTAATTCTCAAACAAGCCTACTGCTTAGGGAACTCATAAATTTATTAAACCCTAAACTACTAGCGACTACTTGGTTTCATCAGTTGTAGGGGCTGTAGTGACCTCATTTGCCACCGCTTCACCTTTATCAGTAGCTGGTTTGATTTCCTCAACTACAGGATCGGTCTCAGTTGGCATCAGGGTGATAGTGCCCTTATCAATGTCCACTGTGATATTAGCTTCCTTAGCCAAAGCCAATCTTGGCTTAACTACACCCTCGACAAACATATTCATGTCGCCTCGGAGAAGCTCAATCATATAATTACTAACATTGCGGATAGCCACTAATCTATCCTTTTCCTCGGAAGAGAGGTTGAAAACCTTAGCTTTGCTTTTGCTCATTTTGTTTTGTAAAACTTATAATTTCCTCCTTCTTAAGCCTAAAAGGGCAATAAGGATAGAGAGGGTCATCAAAATCCAGAGTAACCTTGCGATTAAACTCCTTCATAAATACTGGGGTGGCATATAATTTCCGATACCTTACTACTGCTTTCAACACTTCTTTAAGTTCGTAGTCTTTGGCTGCAAGTAATTGTTTTAGCTGGCTAATTTCCAATAATCTTTTATCCATCTAAATAAATTTAAGATAATTGTTACCGCTTGTCAAATCCCAGCTACGCCCTCACTGCGTGGGGACACCAAACAAGCTTACTATTTTGGAACACCAACAAGCCTACTACTTAGAGACCATTTCACCTATTACGTGGGGACCCTTTGGACATTTAAAGTCCTTTTACTAATCAAGAAAAAAATTACTTAAATATTAATTCAGTCAATTGGTTAGTATCCAAATCAACAGGTCCTAAACTTTCTAAGAAATCTTTACCACCAATAACTAAGCCTTCTAAAAATTCTCTCTTAAAACTATATTCCTCAATTAAAGAAAGAAAGGTTGGTTCTAAAGCTTCTAATAATTTACCTCTCTGTTCTTCATTAGATTTTAAATAAACCTTGTTTACTCTTTTGAGTCTAATCAAAAGATCTTTTAGTCTTTCTTTTGAAAGACCATCATGTTCTTTATTTTTTTCTTCCATAATTTTTATTAATTTTTAAACATTTTTAAATACCTTTTGCAAAACCCCATATATATATATATTTGCAAAAGGTACAAATATATATATACATTCCTTTGGGGTCAACCACCTTTTGCAAGGACCTTTTGCAAACTGCAAAAGGTATATTTGTCCTATCTTTCCACAACTCACCTGACCTTTTGCAAAACCTTTTGCAACCCTTTTGCAAAAGGTAAATTGTGGATAACCTTTTGCAAAGTGCCATTGCAAAAGGTCTATTTTAAAGAGCTATTTTTGTATGTAACTGATACACATCCCATCGCGTACTTTTTCAAGCTTTTGGTCGGACACTAAATCGCGTAGGGCTTCATCGGCAGTCCTCTGAGAGACCCCATTATCAGTCAGAAAAGCGAGGATGTCTTTTCTCTGGGCTGTAACATTTTCTTCAAAGTATTCTAGAATAAGATCGGAAGCCAAATCCTTCTTGCCTTGTTCATCGTAGTACTCACCTGTGTATTTGACTTCGGAGACATAGGTTTTGTTTTGATTGTAGGGATTTTGTTTGGAGACCAGCTCAACTTTGAAGGGCTTAAGTTTTTCAGCATCACCTGCTTTGAATTGTTCTAGAACAAATTCATTAGTGGTCTTAGGAATTGAGAAAACTCTAAAGCCTGAAATGATTTGGGCGGTGATATTAGTTGAACCCCTCACTCTTTGGGAGGAGTTGCGTTGGACCATTCCAGGTTTGTTTTCGTGGTGGAGAACGAGGATTGCTCTCCCTGGAAATAGGATTCGGATGGCATCAAAGAAGGCTTGGACATCGGCAACTGCGTTTTCATTGCCTACCATCACATCAGCAAAGGAATCAATAATGATAAGACCGATATTGAGTTTCTCCACTTGGGAGGCTAAATGTTTTGCAAAAGGCGAGAGCTCCCCATCGTGTTTAGGGTCGGCCAGTTGGAAGAACTGAGGGTATTTGACCCAGTAGATGTGCTCTAATTCTTCCTTTTTTATGTTGAGTCCTGCAATGCGCGCTTTCTTTCGTCTAGGGGAGTTTTCCTTATCAATGAAAAGCACGTTGGCAGTCTTTGACACTTCAAACTTATCAAGCCAAGGTTTACCAGTGGCAACGGAGTGGGCTAGGGTGAGGGTATAGAAAGATTTACCAGTAGCTTCAGCACCAACGATGAAAGTAAAACCATCAGTGGGAAGGACTCTTTCAATGAGCCATTCTTCAGGAGGGACATCCCGATCCATTAATTGAGATCCAGATTCCAACTCAAACTCCTCAGGCACATTGGATTCCTGCCAATCTGTAAATGTTTTAGCATCCTTTTTTAATTGGAGAAGGTCTTGCCTTGTATGACCGCCAGTAAAATATTCTGAAATATCTTTATATTCAGGAGGCAGATTTATTATAAAAGGGTTAGCTTTTGCTTTAGTTAAAGTTTCACCATATTTATTAATAGCTTTTTGTCCTGCTTCATCGGTATCCAAAACTATATAAATATTTTTACCAGTTAATTGTTTGGCTAATTTATCGGAAAATGTTGAGACACCAAAGGTTCCAGTAACCGAGGGTAGTCCCTCTTGCCACATGCGAGCTGTATCGGGCTCTCCCTCGACTAGAAAAATATCTTCGTATTTTATGGCGTTTTTTATCATGTACAAAACAGGATGGGAGCCGACATCTGCGGTAAATTTTGCATCACCAATTAAATGACGATATTTATTATAAAGAAGTTTTCCATCTTTATCGGTTATAGGAATAATTATTTGATCTTCTTCTAATTTCCAGTCTAATTTTTCAGTAACAAAATCTTCTTTTAAACTATGATTTATTAGATATTCTTGTGGTGTCATATTAGTTAATATTATTTAATAACGCGTATTTTCCCCATAGTTTTATAGCCTCTTGGTTATAAGCTTCAGCCGCCTCTTTTAGAGTTGCAAAATAACCTATGTGTTGTTTTTTGTTATCAAAGCAAATATAGGCACAATATGGTTTTTTTACTTTATTTTTATCAATACAAACCCCTTTAGTCCCCAATTTGCTATTTTTATTTGGTTTTCTGTTGGCATTATTTTGGGTTCTACTAATTAATCTGAGATTTGCTTTTCGGTTGTCCAACTTATTTCCATTTATATGATCACAAACATTAATTGAATCACTGTTAATTAGTAATGTGTGGATCCTTCTTAATTTATTGTTTATTCTTGCTTGGGCATAACCACCTCTATTTAATAACCATTTATATTTATTAAATAATTCAAAATTTTCATCATCAACTATTATAAATTTGGGTGAATTTCCTAATTTTATTTTTTTCATTTTATCTCCTCCTGCTTAACTGATTCATGCCCATATCTATTTTGGTGAATTTCCAAGTTCTTCTTGGACATGAAGTGTTTGCCACACTTACAATCCCAGGTTGGTGGATAATAAGCATGACCTAATTGTTTCTCCAAAAGGCATCTCGAACAAGCACCGAAAGCCACGATTTTTTTCTTCT
>WARW01000011.1 GCA_013387215.1 Patescibacteria group bacterium | reverse complement strand
TTAAGAGTTTTCTTCAGGATTTACTAAAATTAAATATGAAATAGAAGATTTTTAATGGGATATAAAATTTTTAATTGTTATAAACCTTTGGGTAAGACGCCTTTGCAGGTTGTTGATGCTTTAAGGGCTAAAAGCCCGGGGCTTAAAAACAAGCCCATGACTTATTTGGGGCGGTTGGACCCGATGGCTGAAGGCGTGCTTTTGATTATGGCAGGGAAACATACCCAGGCAGACAGGGAAAAATATTTGAAACTGGATAAAACTTATAAAGCAACAATTCTATTCGGTTTTTCAACTGACAGTTTTGATTTGCTTGGTATGGCATCGGGTTTTAAGAAAGCTGATATCACTAAGCATAGCCTTCAAAAAGTTTTGCAAAATTATCCCGGAAAAATATCGCTGTTAGCGCCAAAATATTCATCCATTCCCATTAATGGCAAGCCGTCGTTTGAATGGGCTAGGAAAAATAAAACCATAAAACCACTGCTTAGAGAATCAGTTATTTACGACATCAAATTGAATAAAATTAAATCCATCAGCCGGAAAAATTTGGAGAATTATATTAAAAAGAATATAAAAAAAGTTTCCGGCGATTTTAGGCAGGAAAAAATTTTGCAAAGATGGAATAAGGTTTTATTTTCTTCCAATCAAAACAGTTTTCTTACAGCTGATATTTCAGTATCTTGCTCAAGCGGAACATATGTCCGCTCGCTGGCCAACGATATCGGTAGAAAACTTAAAACCAAAGCGTGTTTATTTAAATTAGTTCGCAGCAGGGTAGGGGATTATGACATTAAAGAATCGATAAGAATAAGATAATCTGCTATCATAAAATCATGGAAAAATATTGGAAACTTCCGCCAAAAATAAAGATATACGAAGCTCTGGGATGTATTGGAGACGGCCGAATTAATGTCAATGGTAATTCCGCCAAAGTGATGTCATCTTCCGGCAATAAAACTTATATCGTTACATACGACAATGAAAGTAATTCCATTATGGCTAATGATAATGGTTCTTTTTGGCAGGGTTATTTAGGTTATCCGAGCATTGCTTTTTTAATGGCAAAAGGCGTGGTGGATTGTAATAAGAAAATGGCAAAAGCTTTGGCTGGTATCCCTTGGAAAGATATTAATACCAAATTTAAGAATGATTTTGCAAAGACAGAAAATCAGGTTTTAGAAATTTTATCTGGCAAGGGTTTTGATAAAAATGAAATTAGTGTAGAAATTAACGATATCTATTTATCTTTGGAAAAGTTGAAGCTTGGGTTTTACGGGAAAAAGACTAAGCCGCCACTGGGTTACTAAAGCGGATTTTGGTTGATTTTTTTTGCAATTTGTGCTATAATTGTTATATAGATTTGAAAGTTTGGAAACAAAAAATTTTAAAATAATAGCAAGCGTGGAAATGCCACAATTTCATCAAATGATAACAAGTGTTAATTGGCACACCCCGTCCTGGGACTTGTTTATTTTAGCCGCTTGGGCCGCGGTAAGCGTGGTATACACTTTTGCTGCAGGCCGCGGAAGGGTAGTGAATATTTTGATAAGTTTGTACGTGGCAAAATTGCTTGTGCTGGAAATGCCTTTCCTGACCGACATAATAGACAAAAAATTTAACCTGCCTTTGGCTTCCCTGCAGCACTTGGCAGCTTTTGTGGCCGTGTTTTTAGTGTTATTCATGCTTTTGGGAAGGTATGTGTTCAGGACGTCTTCGGACAGCCACGAATTCAGCGCTATGTTTTTCAGCCTGATTTTTTCAGTATTGCAAATAGGCCTGCTTATTAACATAATTTTATCTTTCCTGCCTTCGGGAGTGCAGGCAAATTTTTCCCAGCTTATCCAAACAATGTTCATAAAAAATCCAGCCAGTTTTGTGTGGCTGGTTATCCCCTTGGTTTATTTGGTGGTACTCGGGAAGTTTTTGTCCGAAGATGATGAAGTATAAATAACAAAGAAGTGGTCTCAAAAGCTGCTTTTCAAGCGAAATTCTGGGATTGCAGCCAAAATGAGATTTTGAGACTACTTCAGGATCACAACTATGATAAAACATACAATCTTAATGGTTGACGACGATGCCCTGATTTTAAATACTTTAAAACAGAGGTTTGCCACTTGGGACATTGACGTAGTAACAGCCACTAATCCTGAGGAAGCAAAGGCGGCTTTGGAAAAATTTGTACCGGACGTGGTGATGTTGGACTTGCTTTTGACTAAAGACGAAGGGTCGCAAGGAATTTTGGATTATATCAAGAGCCAGGAAAGATTGGCGCATATTGTAGTTCTTATCTTAACCAATTTAGACAAGCCGGAATTGAAGCGCTATTTGTTAGCCCAGGGAGTGAAGGAATATTTAATCAAAGGCAGTATGACCCTGGATGATATTTATAATAAAGTCTTGGGTTATATGGAACCAAAGAAAAACATTTGACGTGTGACCTTTGACATTTAACCGATGGCAAATCTAGATAAAAAACCCCACAAAGTAATTACTTTGTGGGGTTTTTTGAAATGTCTTTTGTCACACGTTAAATGTCAAAGGTTAAATGTTTTTTGCCCATCTCGCAAAAATTCCGGTAGAAATTATCCTGCCGGTTTTTTGTTTGAGGCATAATTCTCCGGATTCTATGTTGCCGCCCTTGTCTTTTAAGGTATCTTCTAAAATGTTGTTTAAAGACAGCGCGGATGAATTAGTGGCGTATCCGTTTATAACAAGGAATTTGGCGTTAGGGGATAAAAGTTTGGCGCAGCTAGCCAGAAGTCCCGGTAAATCCTGGTTGAACTTCCATGTTTTGCCGGAAGGGGAATGGCCAAAAGCCGGAGGGTCCATAATAATCCCGTCATACAGCGAGCCTCTTTTAACTTCCCGGTTCACAAATTTGACCGCGTCATCCAAAATCCAGCGGACAGAATCTTTGGGCAAGTTATTAAGCTTGTGGTTTTCTGACGCCCAGGTGATGGCCGGCTTTGACGCGTCTACATGCGTGACCGTGCATCCGGCCTTAGCCAGGACCATTGTTGCCCCGCCAGTGTAGCCGAATAAATTTAAAATTTTTAACCGATCCGAATACTCCGAATTATCCGCCTTTATAACTTTATAACTTTCGACTTTCAACTTGCTGGCCATCCAGCTCCATTGCGCTGACTGCTCGGCAAAGATGCCGGTGTGCTTGAAAGGGGAAAGCTTTAAAAGAAATTGGATATCATTAAATTTTATTATCCACGGATTAGGTATCGCCTTTCTAATTTTCCAATTTCCGCGTGTTTCCGCGTCGTTATCCGCGTTTTTTCCGCGGCTATTAAAAATAGCCCAAGCTTTGTCCCATTCAGCCTGTGCTAAAGATTTTGGCCAGATAATTTGGGGATCCAGCCGCGCAAGAGTAACCTCACCCCACCTTTCCAAACGGAAACCGTCACCAGTGTCTAATAATTCGTAATCCCAAGATTTATTAAATGTTTCAAGTAACATAAATTAAATGAAAAAAATTAAAAAATTGACAAAAATGACAAAAGTAATCAGACTCATTAAATTATGTCAATTTTGCCAATTTTTATCAAATACTAATTATTTTTGGACTATATCACCCAAAACAAAACTATCTAAGGTTCCTTCGTAAGTGACTTTTACGTTTTTGCCGATTAGCTGGCTGTAATCCCTGCTGGTGTTAATATAGATTGTCTGTTTTTCCATAACCAACATCAGGGTGCCCTTTTTTTGGTTATCGGATAGTTTTAAAGTTCCTGTCCAGGTATTCTCATCCTGGGCAGGTTCTTTATCAGCATCCTTGTTATCTATTTTAGTTTGGGACATGTTTTGGTTCTCTTCTTTACCTCCCTTATTTCTCCATGCAAAGAAAACCCAGGAACCTATTATCAGCAGTACTATTATAGATATGCTAATAATCCATTGTTTTTTGGTTGAGCTCATATTTTTAAAATTAATGACTCTACCCGTATTTTAGGCTATTTTTAATTTTTTGACAAAAGAAATGACCTCCTCCCCGGGTCCCGACTACACTCCACCCGGGGGTTTCCAACATGGCGCCCGCGATGGTTATCGGAGGTTTTGCCAAGATACGGCTGGCGGGCGGCTACAGCTTTTCAAAACAGGTAATGGTTTTGAAAAGAGGTAGACCCATTCCTCCTCGGACTCCGGCTTCGTGCTAAATCACCCAATGATTCTTACATGGCCTCCGTCCGAGGTTTCCTGGGAATGCAAAAAGCGCAGCACCCAAAGGTGCTGCGCTTTTCTCTTGGTCCCGTACCACTCGCTACGACATAAATATCGGCTCGGGTACAGGGCATGCACCATTCATTTTATTATGTCTATGGCACATGGCACGCCATGTACCTGAACGAAGTGAATGGTACATGATGGGTCGGGTGGGAGTCCTTTCTCCTCCGTCGTTCGCCTCCGACTTTGTCGGAGGCTCTCTCCTCCCCCGAAAGCCGGGGTCATCCAAAACAACAATCAATTGTTGTTTTGTCTGTACCCTTCGATCCCCACTATCCGACAAGATAAAGAGAAAAAGGCACCAGACAAGCTGATACCTTTTTCTCTTGGTGGGTCGGATGGCTCGCTTCGCGTGCACTTCCGCTATGTTTTTACCGCCTTTGGCGGTATTCTAGAAGTTGGTCGAGGATCTCACCTAAAGGTTCTCTCCGCCCCGCTAATCAAAACAGTTTCCACCAGACAAGCTGATGGAAACTGTTTTGGTGGGTCGGGTGGGGATCGAACCCACGACAAACGGCTTAAAAGGCCGCTGCTCTACCGACTGAGCTACCGACCCGTGGTAGAAACTTTCTACATTAACTCTGATATTTTACAATATCTAGCGTTTTTTTTCAAGGCCTTGAGGCTTTTGGTGCACCCGGTAGGATTTGAACCTACTACCTCCTGGTTCGACCCCGCTCTTTCTGGTGCTCTCGGTAGGAATCGAACCTACATTCCTGGTTCCGAAGACCAGTGCTCTATCCATTGAGCTACGAGAGCATAAATAAAGGGCAGGGCTATCCAAATGAGCTACGGGTGCAAAACTTTTAGAGTTGGTCCCAAAATCTGCTTTTACGGCGAAATCACAAATTTTTGGGCAGATTGGCAGAAATAAATTTTGAGGTTTAGCTAGAGCTAAGCCGAACAAATTTTTTCTGGCAAGATGCCAAAAATTTGTGATTGCAGCCAAAATGGGATTTTGGGATAAACTCTAATATTTATTATACCTAAAACTTGGGTTTTTAGCCAGAAAAAACCCCTCTTCTTGAGGGGTTAGTTTGGCGATACGTTTTGAACTCCGAACGGATTAATTAAAACTTTATCAGAAGGTTTGTAATCGTTAGGTGCTTTTATCCTATTAACCACGTTGTTATAAGCCCTAAAATCAATCCTGACCCCTTGAGTCTTGGCCACATCAATTAAGGGGACCTTAAGCGAACCCAAAACTACCTGGACGGAATTTTTAATTATCCAGCCTTCCCCTATTATAAGCAGCAATAACATTATCCAAAATATCAGATTAAACGGATTTTTGGATTTAAAGTTAATAGGTAATTTGATTTTTTTCTTTTTTTCTGTGTCCGCCATATTATTGTTTTGATAAATAAAAACTTGCGGTCATGGTAACATTTACCTTGTCTTCCGTATCCCCTCTTACAGCCAAACTTGTGACATTAGTTATAAAACTTAAGTGCTCTACTGTTTCAATAAAAGATACTACATTAGAGAGGCTGCCGGTTAAATTGATGTTATAAGGAACAGTACCAATGTCAGATACGGTTTTTGCCTTAGGAATAGTTTTTACCGTACCGCTTATCCCGGAAAGGATAAGATCCACGCTATTATCCCTGGCTATGCCTTCTAGTGTCTCAATTTCATTAACTAAGGTCACGTCTTTACTGAAAAAATCTTTCGGCTGGATATCTTGCTTAGCCAACAGCGCAAGGTCGGCTTTGGCTTTTTCAAAACTATCCCGCTCGTATTCTAACTGGCTCAGTTCCTTGTTCTTTTCCTTTATAGCGTTGACTTCCGCCAAATTTGAACGGTCCAAAATATTAAAGAAATACCCGAACATGCTGGCGCAGATAACCAGCCACACGGCGGCCAAAACATAAATTTTATTTTTTTTCGGGAAGATTTGCATATTCGTTCTATTTAAGCAGCTCGTCTTTTATATAAAAAGTAAAATGAAAATTTACATCCTTTGCCTTAACAACGTTTTCCAAAGGATAATCCACATTGTAAAAATTCTTAGTATCCTGCTTGATATTTTCGTACATTTTTATTACCAGCTCGCGCGACGGGCTATAACCGTTAATGGTAACTGTTTTTTTGGCAATATCCGCGTTTAATTGGCTTATCTTTATCCCATCTGGGGGCAATGCCACAAACGCCTTAACGAATTTTGACCATTTCGGCGAATTTGCAGCCAAGCTGTTAAAATCCGACACTGCCGTGTTAACATCTTTTATTGTCTGTTTTATTTTAATATTATCATCTTTACTGACCTGGCTTTTTATGACATCCACATTTCTTTGAATGCCGACTGACTGCTCTTGCAGGAAAAACTTAACCGCTACCTGCGCCGCAAAGACAAAAGCGAAACTGATTACGGAAATAACGAACAACACCACCATACCGTGGTAAATTTCTTCGTAATATAAATCTTTCTGCCTGGGCTTTGGCAGCAAGTTTATGATTTTCATGATTTCACTCCTCTCATGGCAAGGCCTATGGCTGTTGTATACCCAAGTGCGTCATAAGGATTAAGGGGTAAATTTTTTAGCTTCGGCAGGTTAATCCAGGGGTTAGCCAATTCAATTTTCATGGACGGCAAATCAGCCAATTGGGCCGTTAAAAATTCCGGAAGGTTTTTCAATTTTGCGCTCCCTCCGGTCAAAATTATCTTGCTGACCGGCTTTTCCGAATGGTCGCTGTGGAATTTAAGGATATTCTTAATTTCCGAACTCAAGGTGTTAAGGACCGGAACGACAAAAGTTTTAATGTTCGGGTATTCGCTGACATTCGCTATGCCTACCTTCTTCTTGACTTCTTCCGCTTTCGCGCTGGAAACACCCAAAGCTTTGGCAATGCTTTCTGAAAACGAATTGCCGGCAATTGGAATAGTTGAGGTAAACTGCATGCTTCCGTCTTCCACCAAAACCATACTGCTCCTTGACGCCTGCATGTCAATTATTAAAACCGTTTCTTCCGAATTCGTAGCGATTAGCGCCCTTTGGCAGCTCTGTGATTCAACTTCCAAGGCAATGGGCTTAAGCCCGCACTGGTCTAAAACAGACAAATGCTTGTCTACGAATTCTTTGGGAGAAGCAATAATCAACACATTCATCTTGTCGCCGGTTTCGGAAATTTTTTGCCAATCCAAATACACCTGGTCAATGGGCATGGGGATAAAGCTTTCGGCTTCAAAAGGAACAGCACTGTCCGCTTCTGCTTCGCCCATAATCGGGATTTGGATGACCCTGACGAAAGATTTCGATTCCGGCAAAGACACCACGCAATACTCCGCGTCAACCCTGCCCATATCAGGCTTTTCCAGCATCTTTTTTACTAAAAAAGATAAAGTCTTCGCGTCGCTGACGGAATCGTTGACAATCAGGCCTTTGGGCAAGTCGGCGCTGGCGTACCCCCTAACCGAAAGGTTGCCTTTTTTATTTTCCAGCTGCATAGCTTTTATGGTGCTGCTGGAAACTTCCAGGCCGAAAGCTTTTTTGGATTTTTCGAATAAATTAAACATAAATTAAATGACAAAAGTGACAAAAACGACGGAAATGACAAAAATTATTTTTTTTGATTTTTAATTGCTGATTTTTTTGAAGTCGTCATAATGGCTGTTATTTCTCCGGCCTCGTGCAATAAATCTTTAACCAAATCCAACTTAATCAAACCGGATTCCACAAGTAATTCCAACCACAACTGAGTTTCGTCTGATTCCTCAACGACCGTTCCAATTTTACTGATGAAATCCTTTCTAGATTTACATCTACAAGCCGCTCTATAATTCGCAGCAACTGCGGTTCCAGACCTTAATAGTTGACTGTTTCCAATAATCTTGGCAGCAACTGAATCATGCTCATTTAAATATTGAACTAATTTAATTATTCTTATAGCAAAAATTTTAGTTCTTTTCTTCAAATCTTTCTCTGGTATTTTTGTCATTTTTGCTCATTTTTTTAATTTTTGTCATTACTTTATATTTTGGCTTATGCTGTAAATTGGCGAAATTAAGGCAACAGCCAAAAATCCGACCACGCCGCCGATGAACAACAAGAGCAACGGCTCAATAATGGACGACAAATTCCTTAAAGTGGTATCTACCTCATCTTCGTAATGAAGCGCCAATTGTTCCAAAATTTCCTGGACCGTACCGCTCTCCTCCCCAACCTGGATCATCTGCACCACGAGAACCGGAAACAGGTTATTATCTTTATTCAGGCATTCCGTCAAAGGTTTCCCCAATTTTACGTCCACCGCGGTTTGCGCCACCAAATCTTTATAGAAGAAATTTCCCAGTGAATCGCTGGAAACTTCCAATGCCTGGACAATCGGGATGCCGCTTTTTAAAAGCGAACTCAATATTCTAGAAAACCTGGCTAAATTTATTTTTTTTACTATTGAATTTATGACCATGAAGTGCAGCAAGAACCAGTCGACATACCGCTTCCCCATTTCTGTCCTTAAAAAAGAAATAATTGCGCCAAAAAATACGACTAAAATAATAATTGCCAGAACCGCGTTTCCTCCCATAAAATCTGCAACTGCGATTATGACTCTTGTCGTAACCGGCAAGTCACCTCCGAATTCCTTAAAAACCGAGGTCAGTTTGGGCAGGACAAAAATTGACATCAATACCCCAATTATCACCATAGCGGCGACAATAACCGAAGGGTAAATCATTGCTCCCTTGGTTTTTGATTTTAAATCTGCTTCGCGGTGGAGCTGGACAGTCAAATATTCCAAACTCTTGTCTAAATTACCGGAAAGCTCCCCGACCTTGACCATGCTAACCATAATATTGGTAAACACGGTTGGATATTTTGCCATGGCTTCGCCAAGGGCTTTTCCCGATTCCACCTGGGTATAAATGTCAGACAACACGGTTTTAAAGCGCAAGTTTTTCGACTGTTTGACCAAAATCTGCAGCGCGCGGCTGATGGAAATGCCGGCTTTGAGCATGATGCTCAAATTTTCTATGAAATTTATTTTTTCTTCCAAAGAAACGGTTGATACGGACTTTAAAAATACCAGCAGCGAATTTTTCTGCTTTTCCTGGATCAGAGTCGGCAAAAGGCCCTGCTCTTTCAAAATATGCCCGGCCGCAGCGGCATTAGGCGCCTGGATTACGGACGTTTCCTTCTTGCCTTCTTTAGTTATGGCAGTGTATGTAAAATCCATAAGGACATTGACAAAAATGACAAAATTGAACAAAAATGACAAAAATTACTGCATCTATTTTTAGATATTAGTCATTAGACATTACTTAGGATAATTAGAGCAATTAGGTCAATTAGGAATAATTTATTAAGAGATTCTTCGCTACGCTCAGAATGACGCCTTCGATATCATTCCTTTGATACGCGTACTATCTCATCTACCGTCGTTATTCCTTTTATCGCTTTAATAAACCCGTCTTCCCACATGAGCACCATGCCTTCTTTTTCCGCCTGGTCCTGGATTTCGCCGCTGGACTTGTGCTGCATAATCATGTCAGCGACCGTTGGCGTAACTTCCAAAACTTCGTGAATGCCGACTCTCCCCCGATATCCGGTATGGTTGCACTTGTCGCAGCCCTGCCCTTTATAAAAATTCAGCTCATCTAAATTTTTTGTTTTTGTGGTTGCCAGGCCAGACCTGACCAAAATCGGCAAAAGTTTGTCCAAATGGAATTGTTTAACCAAAGTGTCCATGGTAACTTTGTCGAGTTTGATTTCGGCTTTACAGTCTGGGCACACTGTCCTAACAAGGCGCTGGGCCAAAACCGCGTTGACTGTGGAGGCGATTAAATAAGGCTCCACGCCAATATCCAAAAGCCTTGGAAGCGCAGCGGCAGCATTATTGGTGTGCAAAGTCGAAAATACTACGTGACCGGTCATTGCCGCGTGCACCGCTTCTTCCGCGGTTTCCTTGTCGCGGATTTCGCCAATCATAATAATGTTCGGGTCTTGCCTGAGTAGCGCACGCAAGCCAATGGCAAAAGTCAACCCTATTTTCGGGTTAACCTGCATCTGATTGGCACCGGGAATGCGATATTCTACCGGATCTTCAATAGTGGAAATATTTACAGTCTTGGTATTAAGCATGGACAAAACAGTATACAAAGTCGTGGATTTTCCGCTTCCCGTAGGCCCGGTCACCAAAAGCATGCCGTGCGGCTTTTTTACGTTCCTGTTTATGGCGTCCAAATTCCCCTTTTCAAAACCCAAATCCTCCAAGCTGACTGCCTTGGCAGATTCGTTCAGCAAGCGGATAACCACTTTTTCCCCGTCAAAAATCGGGATTGTTGATACGCGCAAAGAAAACTTAAAGCCGTCTTTATCAACCTTAAAGCGCCCGTCCTGCGGCAAGCGGTGCTCATCAATCTTCAAATTGGATAAAACTTTTATTCTGGCGACAATAGCTCCCTGGATGACTTTAGGCAAAGTCATCACGTCGTGCAAAACGCCGTCAATGCGATACCTGACGATTACGGAACTCTCCTGCGGCTCAATGTGGATATCGGACGCTTTTTCAAAGATAGCGTATTCCAGCAAGGTGTCCACCACCCTGATGACCGGAATTTCTTCGGCCATTTTTTTTAAGCTGTCTTCCGGGCTCGTACTTTCTGCTTTGTCTTCCGGAGTCAACGATTTGCCAGAAGGCGTAGCTGAAAACAAATGGGTCATTTCCTTTTCCAGGCTGGAGTGGTATTTGGAAAGCCCAAAATCTAAACTGGTCTTGCCTATCAAAAACGTATTTATGTTTAATCCGGTCTTTTTTTGGATAAATTCTTTGGTCTGCAAATCTTCCGGATCTGTCATGGCCAAAGACAGCCCTTCTTTGGTTTTGGCAAAGCTGATAACCTGATGGCGGTGGGCAATGGGCTCTGGAACCAAATTTAAAATATCCTGCGCGATTTGCTCGTTGCGCAGGTCAATAACCGGAACGCCCAAAAGCTCAGCTTTAACTGCTAACAGCTTTTCTTCGGTCAATATTTTCTTTTCAACCAAAAAATCCTCCCAGGAAGAAGGAGTCTTAAGCTGGCTCCTGTCTTTTTCCAGGGACTTGATTTTTTCCTCATTGATAAGCTTTTTTTGCTTTAAAGCCGAGTTGAGTTGGTTTTTGTCCATTTTTTGTTTCGGAAATTTGCTTCAACGACATCATTATAACACAGACAACAACAAAATACAAAATTAAATCTTGTTATTTATTTCTCTATTCCAAAATCCCTGCTTATTAACCATTCTGTAAATTTCTAATTGCTCTAATTGGTCTGATTTCCGCCAGCTGGCGGACTAAACAATTCCCAATTCCTAATACTAACTCCCTCTGTCTCCCTCTTTATCTAAAGAGGGAGAACATACTAAGATAGTTTATCTGTTAATCATTTACAAATCTTTCTTAGTATGCCCCTTCTCTTTAGCAAAGAGCAGGACAGGATGAGTTAATAATAATTAGAGTAATTAGAATAATTCTCAACGGCCTTTCCAGGTAAAGATGTAATAAAAAGTTTTTAAAATAATTTCCGTATCGAACAGCAGGCTTCTGTGTTTGATGTAATACAAATCGTACTGCAGCTTGAGCTTGGTTTCTTCCAAGCTGGCTGCGTAAATATTCAACTGCGCCCACCCGGTAATGCCCGGTTTGACCAAATGCCTTTCGTCATAAAAAGGAATCCGCTTTCTCATCTCTTCGACTATATGGGTCTGCTCAGGGCGCGGCCCGACCAGGCTAATGCTTCCAAGCAGCAAATTAATGCTTTGGGGCAGCTCGTCAATCCTGCTTTTCCTTAAAAATCTCCCAACCCAGGTAATCCTAGGGTCATTTACCGCTGTCCACGTATTATTAGGCGCGGAACTGGACATGGTCCGGTATTTGTAAATTTTAAATATTTTCCCCTGCTTGCCGACCCTGTCCTGGACAAACAGCACCGGCCCTCTGCTGGATGTTTTTATTAAAAGTGCGATAACAGGATACGTTATAACAAACAGTAAAAAAGCGAAAAGGCCGAACAGTAAATCAATAGCCCGCATAGCCAAATTATAAAACCGTTTTTCCTTATAATTGATGTTTTCCAAAAACCACACCTCGTTCAGCTGCGACAAATAAACTTTCCTGAGTAATCCCTCGTAAAAATTCTTGTGGTTGTAAAAAGATATCCCCTGCTTGCGCAGCTCGTAAAACTTCGCCACAATTTCCGGTTTGGCCGCTAAATTATCAGGAAGGATAATTCCTACATCCCTGTTTGGCGCCAAAGTTTTTATCGCTTCGCTATTTAAATGCCCTAAAACCTTAAAACCCAAATAGCTATTATTGTTGATTTCTTTTTCCAGCTCTTCCAGTTCATTGTCAAAAGAAAATAAATACAGGAATTCCGTCATCCTGTTTTTCAAAAAATATTTGACCATCAAAAACCACCCCAGGACCAGCACAAAAGTCACAAACACGTGGATAAGCAAAAACCTTCTTGGGGTCAATATCAAATCCGGCAAAGAATAAAAATAAGCCACGGAAATAATAGTATTAACCGCCATGGCGGAAACCAGGGTCAAAACCAAGGACACATATCGCCTTAATACGCCAAACTCAAACAGGCCATGGATGAAAAATACCAAAAGCCACAGTAAATACAAAATGGAAAATGCCTTAACGTGGACCACCACTCCTTCCGGGGACAAGTTGCCGTTATACCTCAGCTGTATGGACATCCATAAGCTGAAATATAATATGGCAATAACCGGCATGAACACCAACCAAAAGGCAATTATTTTTCTTGAATCGAGCATGTAGTTAAATTATTCTAATTACTCTAATTGTTCCTAATTATTAACTCATCCTGCCCTTCTCTTTAGAAAAGAGAAGGAACCAGCTAAGCAAGGCTAACTGATAACTATCAGCTAATCTAGCTTAGTATGTTCTCCCTCTTTATCTAAAGAGGGAGACAGAGGGAGTTGGTATTAGAAATTGGGAATTGTTTAGGAATAATTAGGAACAATTAGGTTAATTAGGTCAATTAGGTCAATTTATTAACATCCTTATTTTCAAAATCAGCCAAGCTAATAGATAATATGGATAAGATTGATGATATTTCTTAATAAGTACCGATTGTTTTTTGAAAAATTTTACCCTCTTTTCCTTATTATAGTTCGGCAGGCGGTATTTAGTAAATATCTTTAAAAAATTATGCATTTGGCCTAAATTTCCTAAACGCAACCATAAGCTATAATCTTCCGCCAAATCTTCATCTTCCTGGATGAATCCGCCGGCTTCCAAAGCCTTGTCTTTTTTAAAACACACCGTAGAAGTAAAAAAATTATTCCTAAACAGCATCGTCTTTCTTATTTGCTTGCCTGTCTGGACCCTAAATCTTAATTCTTCCTTCTTACTTCTTAATTCTATCTTTATCCCTCCTCCCACCAAAACCGCTTCAGGATGATTTTCGAAATATTGCACCTGTAATGCTAATTTATCTTTATCAACCCATTCGTCATCGTCGTCCAAAATCGCAATGTATTCACCCTTACTTTCCTGTAAGGCTTCCTGTCGGCTTTTGGTTATGCCGATAGGTTTTTCATGCCTTATTTCATAAATATTCAATCCCAAAAGCGCCATCTCTCCTACCACCTCAATGGTTTTGTCAGTCGAACCGTCATTGACCACTATCACCTCAAAATCTTGATAGGTTTGGTTGAGCAGACTTTTTAAAGCCTGTTTCAACAATTCAGCTCGGTCTTTGGTTAAAATGTTTATTGATACCTTAGGCATAAAAATGTTTTTGTCATTTAGGTGTCCAAAGCCTTAGATCATCTCTTTAGATAAAGGTTAAGTTAAGATTGCTTCGGATGCACTCGCAATGACGTCGCTTATTGTTATTGCGAGCAATTTAAGGGCTTTATCTTAAATTGCGTGGCAATCTATCCCCTTGGCGTCATCCTGAGTGCATCCGAAGGATCTCAATTAAGCAATCCTTCACCTTTTTAAAACAAATTAAATTTAACGATGTGCCAAAAAGCTGCTATGCCGTCTTTCCAGTTTATATGCTTTCCTTCCTTGTAAGTGCGTCCGTAATAAGAAATACCGACCTCAAAAATGCGGTAGCGCTTGACCCTGGCGGTTATCTCCGGTTCAATGCCGAAACGGTTGGACTCAAGCTTTCCTTTTAAGTCTTCTGCAACTTCTTTGGTAAAGGCCTTGTAGCAAGTTTCCATATCAGACAAATTCAGGTTGGTAAACACATTGGAAAACCAGGTTAAAAACTTGTTGCCTACAAAGTGCCAAAAATACAAAACCCGGTGTGCTTCACTACCCAAAAAGCGCGAGCCAAATACCACGTCAGCCTTGCCTTCCAACATGGGCTTTAAAAGCTTACCATACTCTTCCGGATCGTATTCCAAATCCGCGTCCTGGATAATTACAAAGTCCCCCGTCGCCTCTTTTAGCCCTTTTCTTACCGCCGCCCCTTTACCTAAATTTTTTTCATGATAAAAAACTTTGTAACCGCCTTGCAGCGACCGTAAAATTTCTTTAGTCCCGTCCGTTGACCCGTCATCAACAATAACCACTTCTTTGACAAACCCTTCGGGTAAACTTACGGATGCAATCCTGTCCAAAATAGTTTTAATGGTATTTTTTTCGTTAAAAACAGGAATAATTACTGACAAAATTTTCATTTTTATTTCATCCATGCTTTTAAAAATAACTCCTTATCTTCCCGCGGCAAAATATACCAGCCTAAGATTTCCTTTATAGCCTCTTCTTCGTTAATCTGTTTATCCAATTTTTTGCACGACACTCGGATATTTGGCATGTAATTCCGGTAAAGCGGATGGGAAAATCTAAAATTTCCAAAACCAAGTTTAGATAACGTCTTTTTAAATTTCCTCTTATACCAAAAATCCAAATGATTTGCCCAATCCCCTTCTTGACTGCCAAACAAGTGCCTAACAAGATACATCTTGAATTTAAACGGTAATATTGGAAACAAAAAGCTACACCAAAAACCATCCGGAGTTTCAATAGTTAAAATTCCTCCAACTTTTAACCATTTCCGCCATTGCAACAGCAGATTCAATGCATCAATGCGGTTAAAATGTTCAAACACATGATGATTTCTTATTTCATCAATCGAATTTTCCTGGTACTGCAAAGTGCGAAAATCTTGGTAAATGTCTGCCTTGACTTTAGCCACCTCGTGCTGGCTTTGGGGATAATCGACATTTGTATAACCTTCTAAATATTTCGCTCCGCAACCCAAATGTAATTTCATAAATTTCAATAATCAATAAATGGAAGCTGTTTAAGAAAGTCCAGCCGCATCCTGCGATAAAAATTAAAACCAATTTTCAATATGTCTTTAATAAAAATTCTTACTCTCATTTTCAGGCTGTTATTAACCCAATCTCCATTAACTGATATTTTTTCCTGTTTGCCTTGGGTACTAGATTGTTGAAAATGTTTTTCATATATACTCAAAAAATCTTGAGCCTGTTTGGATAAGCTCAAATTTTCTAAAATGAACTTGCGGGGAGAAAAGCCGCTACATTCTTTTTCCATTTTACCCAAAGCTTCGTCTAATTGACTAAGTTCTTTGATTTGAACACCACACGTAGCGTTAAAATAATAAGCGCTTGTTGCTTCGCTGAATTTGTTTTCTTTATCTGTGTATACCGACATTTCTTTACCACTTGCTACCCAATGACCCAGACTGCTAACATCCCATATTAACACAGGAATATTGGCTGATAAAGCTTCTTGTAAAGCTATCCCCTGGCTCTCCTGCCTTCCCAGCCAAATAACGTATTTAGCTCTGCTTAACAGGCTTTTGTATTCAGATTCATAATATAAAGGGTAAATTAAAGTTTTATAACCAATATTTTTTTCTTGTAATGCTTTTTCTACGGCCCTAAGTTCAAACAGAGATCGCTGTTTAAAGTATACCAAAACAATATCCTTTCTGTCGCTGCTAGGAACAAATTCTTCAGTATCTATGCCGACTGGCCAGCTTTCCATTGGACAAAAATTATCAAAACCAAACTCTTTCCAAAGAGAAATGGCCCAATTCGAAGGCAAAACATAAACAGTTCTGGATATATCTAATCCTTTTGGCAAATGCCTGGGCATATTGACCAAATTCGGACCAAGAACGATTTTGATCTCTTTTGGTAGCTTATTAATTTGCCGCAAGGCTTCAACATCGTCATGGATCCACAGCCTCTGGCAGGCATCAAGGCGCTTATTTACTACATAAGGATATCCAATCTTTTCCAAACCCTTTATTAAATTATCCACGACCTTCTTTGGCCCCGACGTAAACCTGCTGCAATAGCTTTTAGAAATTATGTTAATCATTTATTTTACCTTAACCCCGTGGAAGCCCATATGCGCGCCTTGCGGCCTTTCAACTTCCGGCCCGTGGAAATCCAATTCCCAACCCGGAAGCTGTTCATTCCACCACTGTTTGGTCCTAACATGCCAGCGTATCTGGTGCCATTCATCGCCCCAGCATTCATTAAAGCTTAAAATAGATTCTTTAGGCGCGCTTTTTAAAACTGCACAGATTTTAATAACTTCCTTGTCCCGCAAATGGCTTAACACACATCCTGTAACAAACAGGTAAGGTTCTGTTAAGTTTAGCGTTGGCATAATTTCTTCGGCAAACCCCTGCCTCCATTCAGTATTTGGAAACTCATTTTGCGGATGAAGCTCTTTGGCAATTTCCAAACCAGCAGCTGAAGGATCAATGCCAATAACCTTAATAAATTTTTTTGACAGTATTCCGGACAGCCAGCCTGGGCCACAACCTATATCTACTGCGCAGGAACGGACGTTGGGGTGCTTGCCAAGCAGCAAGCCAAGCTTATTGCTGGGATCATTGAATAAATCTTGATTGATATTTTTCTTGAGGTTTTCCTTTTGTAATTCAAGAGCATGCTTATCACGATACTGTAAATCATGCTTGCGGTAACTTTCCTTTTTGTCTTGCAGCCAAGCACTGGCTTTTTTTACAAGCTTGGTTATATAATTATCTTTCATGATAAACTCCTAACGTCTAAAGAATTAATTAACCCGGTATGGTTATTTTTATGTACAGCCAAATACATGGCCGTGCCGTCAGTAATATGACATCTCCTGATATCAACCAACCTTGATCCCTGGCAAAGGAATACAGAATAACCCAGCATTTCTAAATACTCCGCGTTTTTCCAAAAATCCGGATTATGGTATTTATTTTGTTTAATATTCAAGGCTGATTCGTACCACACTATCGGATTAACAGTTTTTAATATATTATCAGCTCCCATCAAGACATCAAGCTCGCTTCCTTCAACATCAATTTTTATGAAATCGGGCACGGGTAGGTTTTCTTTCTCCACCAAACCGTCAAGTTTTTTTACAGTAATTTTGCGTTTTTGTAAGGCTTCTTCCCTTTCTCCCAAAAAGCCTGACTTTATGCTCGAGCCAGATCCAGACAAGGCAATTTCCGCTTCAGCATCACTGGCTCCTAACGCTAAATTAAAAACCTTGAGATTATTCTCTATCCTGTTTAAATAAATGCTTTCTTTAATAACAGCGGCAAATTCGGCTATTGGTTCAAAACTGACAGTAAATATTTTTTCCTTGTTATGGCATGCTGCCAAAATTCCATAATATCCCGTGTTGGCACCAATGTCATAAAAAATAATTTTATCTTTGGCCTTAAGCATTAAATCCAACAATCGCTTGACCAGTTCCGTACCATCAGATTCCACCACACCATTATTTAAGATACCAAAAGAAATATCAGCACGATCTAATACGTTTCCCACATACCAAAAACCCAAATCAGATTTTACAGCTGTCTTAAAGGATTTATCAAAAGCTTTGGGTTTAAAGTATTCAAATCTTTTGCCTGAAATTTTGTTTAAAATTTTAATTACGTAATCTATTACGTATTTAAATATGTAATTCATTTTAGTGGTTTATTCGATAAATTTTTCTACCAAAAGTTTCCAAAGATGGAAAGATATAGGAAAGTTTTTTACCTATATAAAACGGTATGACTTTCAAATTGTTCCAAAACAAAACTATTTGTCCTTTTATTCTAACAAACAAGGAATCATAATGTTTGCAGCTTTGGCAGGCTTTATTAACCTCTGCCACGAATTTCGGCAGCTGCACATCTATTCCAAATATGGACAAAGCTTTGGTTCTGGCCAATTTTCCCATCTGCCGAATTTCACCTTTATGTTCAACCATATAAGCCATATTATTAAAATAACCTTCCGCGTCCCCAACTTCGCACCATTTGGCAAAAATGGGATCAAGCAAGTTGAGATGTTCGTTATGATGTGCTGATTTATGCGTCAGTATGGGATTGCCAGCCAACATGGCCTCACCAATGGCAATCCCGACTGTTTCCCCGTCAAGCCTGGCATGAGCGAATACGTCAATATCATAATAAAACTGCAAAAGTTCTATCTGGGTGAGCGGCGGCCTGAACTCCATATTCTTTATACCCAATTCCACCGCTAATTTTTTCCAGGCCGGAGGCGGATTGGCAACAATATATTTTACCATGCTGCCGTATTTGTCTTCCAATTTTTTAAAGGCCCAAACCGCAATAGGGTCAAAAATAGCATCGTCGCCGCGGCCAATGCGCCCAAAAATTACCTGTTCTCCTATCGGCTTTTTACCCAAAATTTCTTTAGAAAAATCTTCCAAGGGATTAAACAGCATTTCGGCATTTTTTATGCCTCGATTTTTTAAACGGTTTAAATTTTCAATTCCAGAAACATACGTTTTAGCCACGTTACCATTGCTACAAAAATGCCCAAACGGGGAAATCAAAATAATAGGAATGCTGGCAGGAATTTCGTTTATTGGAAATTGGTAATGGGCATAAACTATGGCAATGACGCACCTGACTTTGTTCTCTTCAATTATTTTTAAAAGATCCGGCTTCATCCCCAAAACCTTATAAGGCTCGCGATTTTGGACCGATTCAAATTCATACGGTACCAACTTTATTTGCGTGTTTTCCAAATAACCTTTCTGGAAATCACATGTCCCCTGCCCGTACGCAAAAAACACCTCAAAATCTTTAGTTAAATACTTAGCCAAAAGCTGCAGCAACTTTTCAGTGCTACCGTAAAATAATCCCTGGTGATGGTAAATTAAGATAGCCGGTTTTTCCATAAAAAAATTTTATTATAAATGGGTCTAAACAAGACAAGCAAAGGCAAGATGTGCTTTTGAAAAAATTTTTGAGTAATAGATCTTGCATCCGTTATTTCTCCAATGCCAATACTTTGATTGCTATTCTTTTTCCAATCTTTCCTTTTGCTTTCCCAATCTACATCCCAAATATCCAAAGAAGAGAATTTCTTTGTTCCGTGTTTTTCAAACTGACGCAAAACTTCCAAATCCTGCCAGAACAACTCACCGGCAGGAAAACTTTTTGGTAAAAGCCCGCCAAAACCTTTAAACCATTCATTAGGAACTGGTTCTAATTTTAATCCCCTTTCGTCCTTGCTAGGCAAATATTTTAAGTTAATTTTAAGGTGTGTTAAGAAATTATTGTCTTTTTGCAGCAATTCAACAACTCTGTAATAAGCCTGTTTAGACATAGTCCTTTGCCAATTAGCAAATTGATAATGCAAAACTTTGGGAAACTCAAATCTAACCGGTTTTTTTTCCGCCTCAGCCGGAATGCGCGAGGTATGATCATTAACCACATTAAGCGTAGTGTATTCCATCTTCCGGTTGTCAATAAAACCAAAAGATTTATATTGGGGTTTATGCATAGATCCTTCATCCGTACGATAAAAATCCGGCGAGCGCCATAAATTAACCCACTGCATTTCTATTGCACTGCCTGGATTTAAGCTAGAAATCTTGTCCCAATATTCTTTCTCCAAAATATGACTGGTTGGAATCTCGTCTGCGTCAAAACTGAAAATGGCATTATTACCGTCAAAATTCCTGGCTGCATCCAAAAGCAGCTTGCGGACATTGCTGGAATGGAACTGGTTGTTGTTTTTTATAACCAAAACTTTAGAAAATTTTTTTAGTATCTCTGGGGTTGAATCTTCGGAATTCTGGTCAGCCACGATAATATGGTCTGCCCATAAAGACGCGCAGGCCAAAGTGCTTTCTAAAATCCATTCCTCATTTTTTATCGGCAGAACCAGAATTTTTTTCATTTAATTTCTTCATTTTTGTGAATGATGAAAGAATTACCTCCTGTGGAATAACGATTGTATTCCGTTGTGGAAAGATGAGGGTTCTTCTTAAGCCATTCGTTAAAAGCTCTTTGTTCGCCTCGTCGCGGATCTGCTCTAAAACAAAACCAATCATCAAATATTATTAAAGTACCATCCTGGATATAGTCAGTAATAAAATCCAAAACTGGAACCGTGGATTCATACAAGTCACAATCTATCATTACTACCGCCGCCTTCTTGATTGAGAGGCTGTTTTTCAATTGATCAAAAAGAGTTTTATTATAAAAACCTGGTATCAAACTAATACAACTTAAATCCACATTCTTCTTTCTCAGATTTTCTTTCACCGCATCAGCGTTATGTGCAAACTGGCCTTCCTCAAAAGCTCTGAATCCTTTGGCGTCTACTCCCGATATTTCTGGCAACCCTTGAAACGAATCAAAACCATAAAATTTCATGGCTTTGTGTCCACACAGCTTAGAAAAATTATATGCCAAGGACATGCTATTTCCTTTGGCTACACCAAACTCCAAATAATCCCCTTCCAATTTGGAAGCCTCTACAAAACACATAGCCATAAAATACATATTCTCAATAGGACTGTAAGATAAAAATTCGGCCAAAACTCTGAATCTTGGCTTAAACCGTAATGACCATAATGGGGCAAAAATGGATTTTAATACTTTTTTCATTTATAGAAAATTTAATTTTTAGATAAACCCGGGTCGCAAATTTCAGCAACCTTGAAAATTAAAAACATTTAAAAAAGATTTAACGCATTTTTTAAAATTCTTCCATAAAATAAGAAGAAAAATTAATACCCTATTTAGTAATACTAACCATGTTAAACGTTTGTGTAAAATCCGCAAATTTAAAAATTTCAACCACTTATAATTCAGTCGAATCTGAAAAATATATACACCTTCGGTCTTCTGGTATAAAAATGAGGCAAAAACTTCTTTAGGAAAAATTTTGAGATTCCTTCCAAAATTTTTATAAAAACCTATATTTAGCAATGTTAAATCATGTCGAAACAGCCTGCAATCTCTAACTATTTTAATATTATTCTCATTTTTTGCCCTCCATGCTTCTTGAGGAGAATAACCCAAAGCTAGACCTGCCATAGCCCATTCATAAACTTGCTTTAAAACTGGGGTGACTCTGGAGTCTGCTTTAAAACCAAAAACCCCTGCGTGTAAAATTTTCTCGTGGTCATACTCGTGGCTAACTTCAAGTTTTTCCCAATAATCTCTGGGTACTAAGTATTGAAATTCATAACCTTGATCAACTAAAAAATACCCGTCTTTATCAATATCTAAAAAAACCTCTTCCAAAGATTTTTGCACTTGGCAACCCGCATCAAGATAAAAATTCAGTCTTGCCTGTGGGTTATTAAAAATATAAGTTTTCCATGTATAATACCTTCTCCAAAAAGGGCAAAAACTAGGAATCTCAATGATAGTTACCTTGGATATTTTTTCTAGTTCCTTTTTAAAAACATTTGCTAAACCCAAATCATATACAAAAACCTGGGGATGATCCGGGTAATTTTTCTTCAATGAACCAAGCAAATTAATAAGGGAGGGGAAATATTTATTTGAACTGGCAGTAATTACTGCTTTTTCTAACATCATAAAGCGTCATTCCTTAAAATGCCGGTTTTTTAAGTTCTAAAAAATAAAAAGAACAATACATTGGAAGCAACCTGGAAAACCGTTTCTGTAAAAATAAAAACAATCGAAACACCTTTGGGCTTCTAGCTAATAAAAATTTTCTAAGTTTATATGGCAATGGTAGAAGATTTACACCCCTCCTTTGTTTGATAACCAAACCACTGCTGGTCGCAAGTCGCTCTATGTCCTTTGGAGCAAACTGTAAATGCCGCCAAACTTCCCATTCAGACTGAGACATCTGCTGGGGATCCTTGTTTAATAATTGTTTATTTTTTATCCTAACTTTACGATAAAATAAGCTATCTCTGTTTGGCATTGATAACAATATTACGCCGTCATTTTTCAAAACCCTGGTCATCTCCGCCATTGCTTTCGTATTATCAGTAATATGCTCTAAAACTTCTGAACAGACAATAACGTCAACACATTTATCCGGTAAAGGAATAGAAGTCAAATCAACTCTTTGTAAGATTACCTGATTATTTATACCGATATTATCTTTTGCTATGGATAATTCCTTATCATCATACTCAAAACAATAAATTAATTTATACTTATTAATGGAAAAAAATGAATACGGCCCTCTTCCCGCACCAGCATCCATAATTACTTTGTCCTGACCAGAATTTTTATCAATAAATTCCGTGCACAACCGGGCTTTTAATCTATGATAATACCGAATATTTCCAAACTCATCATCATAACTATGGAAATTGTCCATAAAGTCTAAGCCAAAGATATCATTAAAAACATCATTTATAATTTGCATAATCCGAATTATTTATTAAAAAAATTTGTTTCTTAATATAACTCTTAAATAAAGATAAGTCTTCTTCTTCAAAAAATCCAAATACCCAATATATTAACAAAAAAGACAAAAAAGTTATAACACCAATGGTGACAGTATAAATTAAATTTGTAGCTAATTTAATATAAAACCTGTTTGCCACCAAATACACTAATAACCCAGCGGCACCCAATTTTAAAAATATCTTCCCGTAATACAATACGATCTCTTGAGTATTACTCCCCAAATATTTTTTTTCTATATAAAATAAAAAAAATAAGACGGGTAGTGAACTTAGAAGGTAAGCGAAAGCTGCGCCATTGACTTTGTAATGAGGAATAAATATCAACATAAATATTATGTCAGAGAATGCCAAAATTAAAGTGCAGAAAGCTGCAAATTTTAATTTTTTTAATCCGTTTAGGAAACTATTGAAAAAACTACCCATGGCCAAGAAAAAATAGGTTACCGCCAAATATCTTATAGCTATATATGTATTATCTGCAAACTCTGTATTAATCCAAAACTTCATTAATGGATAACTAAACACTATAGCCACGATAGTCAGACCTGCGGTTATGACAGGAATGATTCTCATTGTTCTTCGAAAAATCATCTTAGTTTTATATTTCTGTTCGGAAAAACTGGTCATTGAAAATACTGGGAAAAAACTTAATGACAAACTTGAAGCAGTAGCTTGTATTTTGCTAGGTATGGTCTGGGATGACGAATAAAAACCGACAGCTGAAGGGCCCCAATAAATACCCAATACCAGCTTGTCAAATTGGGTTAAAATGTTGCCAAGGGTATTATTTAAAAAAACCCAAAATCCATTTTTTGTAATGTCCTTAAAATGCTTCAATGAAAAATAAAATTTTAAATTTAAAGTAGGTAATAATTTTCTCCAAAGGTATAAATAAATTAAAAAAACAAATAACGACGACAATGATTGGATCACCAACAATGCCAAAACTCCATGTCCTTTTAAAACAACTATAACTGATACTATTTGTACGCAAGAAATATTAATCATGCCGACTTTTGCAAGTAAGTCTACTCTTTGTAAAGCATAAGCAACTTGATAAAACGGTTGCGTAATCATACTAAAAAGGAAAGTTGTTCCAATAACAAGGAAAAATAAACCTATTGAGGTTGAAGAAGTTATAGGTAATTTAAAGGTCTTCAAAAAATAATTCTGCATCAACACTAAAGAAAAGAAAACAATCAGGCCAATAATTAAATATGAAAAAAAAGTTGTACTAAAAATAGACGAAAGGTTACCACTATCGATATGTTCCGGATCCTCAGATAATTTTTTTGTGAAATGATAGCTTAAACCAAAATCCAATAATAAAAAAATCGTTAATGAGGTATTAAGTAATGTATATAACCCATAATTAGAAGGCCCCAATCCTTTAACGATAAAGGGCACTGTCAGAAATGAAAGCATTAACGACCATATAAAACTAAAAAAAGAATAGGTAGAATTTTTTATTGTCCTATGAGCAAGTCCATTCATAAATCACTATTTTTTATTTTTAATATAAAATATATGGTAATTCAATCATATCTATAATAAGGTAATTTTTAAAGTTTATGAGAAATTAATTCCTTATCCATTGGTAAATGTTTTTTAAACAACCCTTCACTATCAACTTCGTAGCCTTGTCCCTGAAAAAATATTTTTCCTGGGTCATAGAGCTTCATGAAATTTTCAGTATTGGACCACTTAGGGCAAGTTTGTTTGTGCCTAATATATACTATATTATTTTCCGCCATATGCTTTAATCTGCCGCCGGAACTAACCCCCCTGCCGTCAACCCGAAACGAGCCAAGCAATCCCCTGCCCCTAACCAGCTTGGCTTTAATGGCTGCTGCCCTGATACACCAATCAAAATCCCCGACAATCTTAAACTGTTCGTCAAAAGGCCCGACTTTAGCATAAAGTTTTTTATCAAACATAAAAAACGGACCACAATGCATTTGGTATAAAAATGTCGGGTAAGTCTGATTATTAAATTCCGGCACCTGCTTATTAATTTCCTTGATAAAAACCAAAATGTCCTGGCCAAAAAAATTCATGTACCGCCTAATTCGGAACGGTGAATAAACCAATTCCGCCCCCTGTTTAAACAGGCTTAGGGCTTCCAGGGTTCCTTTGATATAACGCCAATCATCAGCATTCCAAAATCCTACAACATCTCCTTTTGCCATCAACGTGCCAATATTCCAGGCCATATATAGAGATGGCGTATCGCCTTCGTAAATTCTGCACCAGGTATTGGCCGATGCTTGTTCTAAATATTTTTTTTCCAAGTCGCTCGGTTTTTGAGGTACGAAAACAACCTCAACATCAACCCCTAAGCTGCGTAATTTGTTAACGAACGGATACAAATGCCTAAAATATCCGGGCAAATACCTGTCTGATTTGTAAAGTGCAGTAACTAAGCTAAGTTTAGGCAAATCATTAAAAGTGTCCATTTGTGCAAATTTCTTCTATTATTTTTTCTATATTGTAAGTAAAATCCCGATTTGGATAATGCGATTTGAATTTTTACACGTTGGAAAAATGACGATATTTATCCTTTAGCTCCTCTTCCATTTTTTTCTATTCCAATCAGTGCTGGCTTCCGCACCAAAAAAATAGCGGCGCATGTCATTGTCTATGCCGACAATTTGATACCCCTGGGAAGCAAAAAATTTTGCGGATTCGGATCCAATAAGCCCAGCCGAACCGGTAACAAGCGCTGTTTTCATTTATTATCTAAATACCACTTAATGGTTTTTTTTAATCCTGTTTCTAAAGTAGTCTTTGCTGAAAAACCAAAACCTTTTTTTGCTTTGCTGACATCAGAAACTCTTCTTAGCTGACCTTCTGGCTTGGTTTTATCCCAGACTAATTTTCCGGAATAACCGGTGAGCTTAGCGATGGTTTCCGCAAGCATTTTGATTTTTTCTTCTTTTCCGCTGCCAATATTAACGGGTTCCGGCGACTCATACTTCTGCGCGGCCAAAACCACGGCCCTGGCTGCGTCTTCGACGTATAAAAACTCGCGGCTGGCCTTGCCGCTGCCCCACATCACAATTTCCTTAATCCCCTGTTTTTCCGCTTCAATAAATTTTCTGATTAAAGAAGCCACTACGTTGGCATGTTTTAAATCAAACTCATCTCCCGGCCCGTACATGTTGGTAAAAAGCAAATTAATACCAATAAACTTATACTGCTGCTGGTACGCCAATATTTGCGCGGCTATCATTTTCTTAGCAAGACCATAAGAAGCATTACCTGCTTCCGGCAAACCGTCCCAAAACTCTTCTTCCTTAAAAGGCACACTGGCTGAATTCGGGTAGCTGCTAACTGTGCCGGCAATGACGATTTTTTTGACGTTTTCTTTTCTAGAATTTTCTACCAAATGCAAACCCATTACCGCGTTATCATAAAACACTTCCCCGGCATGCTCCAGGTTATATTTAATGCCGTCAAAATTTGCTGCTAGATGAATTACCAAATCCTTACCCTTAACTGCTTTTCGGCAATTTTCCGGCACGCGCAAATCAAGCTCTTTAGCTTTTGGCCTGTATATATTTTTATTTTTTACCCCTTGCCTAAGCAGTTCTTTATGGACATGACTGCCCAAAAATCCATGCCCTCCGGTAAGCAAAATATGGGCTTTTTTAAGATCTAACATATGCTAAATTATACCATTTTCCTTAACCTTTTCCAAACCTTGACCTAAAATTTTTAAAGAACTACAATTAAATCCAAAGCACATGAGGAGGACTTATGTTTTTTCCTAAATACCTGGCAGATTTCCTTCCGGCAGAAACCAAATTGATCCTAGATAACTTCGAACGCCGAATGGCCAACAACTTGGCCGAGCTTTCAGAACAAGCAAAGCTGCATAATAAGTTTCTAGCAGAACGGGTAATCCTTCTACTGGACATGGTGGAAGTTCCGCCTGCCTACAAAGCTTTTGCCATTGCCGCGGCTTGGCTCCACACATTCTTCGGATGCAGCCAGCAGAACGGGAGCGGTCGTGGTATTAATTTTCGGGGAACAGACGACGTCCTTCCGTCAGAAATTCTGGATATGGCTGATTTTGCAAAAGAAGATCTTGGCAGATCGCCGATTAATGACCCCGCAAGCTTGTGTAAAATCGCTTTGGTCATTGCCCATTCGCAATTATCGGAAAAAGTTGATGAGGGATCCCTGGTTGATGGAAAAAAGCGTTTTACGCAAGCCATCAACAGCCGTCCTGAATCCTTAATCCGCACCGAAGCAAGCATGCTTAAAGGTATGGTGGACAGGACCATTGGTGAATTAGGCTAAACAAAACCGTCCCGCCTATACAACACAGGCGGGACGGTTATCTTTTTTTATAACAAACCCATTGTCTTAAAAATTTGCTTAAACCTTTGTTCGTAAGTATGGTCTGTTAAAACTTTCTGGTATCCGGCTTCTGTTATTTTTTTCCTTTCTTCCGGGTGAGCCAAATAAAACTTACATTTTTCCGCTAACTCTTTTTTGTCCTTGAAGATAACAATCTCTTTCCCATTTATAAAATAATCGCCCAAATTATCCGCGTCACCAGTTATTAAAAATCCCCCGCATGCCGGAATCTCAAATGTCCGGCTTTTTATCTGCCTGCTCCGCATAGACAATGCTGACTTAAAGTTGGCAAAAAAATGATGAACGTCAAACTTGTATCTACCTAATTCTTTTTTTACAAACAGCCTGACAAAACTTTTCAGCAAAAATTTACTGCCATATGCGTAGCTCTCGGTGAAATTCAAATTAATTTTACTATTGCTCCAAATTTCTGCGGTCTTTTCTTTAGGAATCCTTCCAGCCAACCAGCCGGTTCCAAAAGCCTGCACAGGCAAGCCACTATCCTGTAAATATTTTATATACTCTTGCCTTTTGCTGTAATTAATCCCAACAAAAGTAATTTCATAATTTTCTGATGAAGGTTTTGGGAAAAATAATTTGGTATTTACTCCCCATTGCGTATGAATAACATTTTTAATTCCAAGCTCCTTATATTTTTCAACTGCTTGCGAATCAGTAGTGCCTATAGCGGTAAATAGCGGTGCCCAGTATTTGGAAAAAATCTCAAACCGCCAATGGTCGTCCGCAAACCAATTAAACGTTTTTGTACTGGTCTTGTCCGTAATGTATTTGATTGTTTCTTTTTTCAGCTCTTCGGTAAATAAAAAACAAAACAGCAAATCCGGCTGCCACTCTATTACTTCTTGGGTTAGCATCTCATTCATTTTATCTCGTCCAGCCTGCGCCATCACCTCATCCATCCCGAAAAACCTAGCTTCCACCCCTTCCATCCTGCATAATACATCATAAAAATTCTGGTATTCAAAAGATGGACCAGCAGAAGGTTTTCCGTATTCATTT
The DNA here is from genome assembly GCA_013387215.1 of Patescibacteria group bacterium. Taxonomy (GTDB): domain Bacteria; phylum Patescibacteriota; class Microgenomatia; order UBA12405; family UBA12405; genus WARW01. The sequence continues at coordinate 8,953 of WARW01000011.1, read as the reverse complement.
TTTAAGCCGCAAAACAAAACTTTCATATATCATAATTCTACTATATAGCAAGATGGATAACAAATGATTTTTAAGGTAAAATATAATAAAATGGTTGAAAGATTAAAAAATTGAAGAATTAAAACAAAATTATGCAATATAATCAATTTGAGGATGTTCCAATATGGCAGGAAGCAAGATTGTTTGTTAATCTTATTTATAAACTTAATAAAGAAAACCCAAAATTACTTAGGGATTATTCGCTAGTTGATCAACTAAAAAGGGCAAGTTATTCAATACTATTAAACATAGCCGAAGGTTTTGAAAGAGGTTCAAATAAAGAATTTGCTAATTTTTTAAATATTGCAAAAGGATCAGCGGGAGAAGTTAGGGCTATCTTATATATATCGTTAGATAACGGCTATATTACTCGGGAACAATTTGACGGTGTAAAAAAATCAGTTTTAGAAATATCTACCCATCTGGCAAATTTCAGAAAATTTTTGTTAAAAAATTCACTTTATAAAAAATAATAATCTTTAAATCTTAAAATTTTCAATCATTTAATGAAGATATTATTTATAATTACCCAGGCAGATGGCGGCGGGGCCCAAAAATATGTACTGGATTTAGCCAAGCATTTTGGCGGTAAAGTTGCCGCTGGAACAGAAGCTGACAGGCTTTTTACAGACGCTCAAAAGGCCGGAATTGAAACAATCCAGCTTAAATACCTTAAGCGAAATATAAGCCCAATTTTTGATTGGCTGGCCTTGAATGAAATTATCAAGCTAATAAAAAAAGAGCAGCCGGACATTGTGCATTTAAATTCTTCCAAGGCCGGGTTTTTAGGCAGCCTAGCCGCGATTTTTTGCGGGTCAAAAAAACCCAAAATTATTTTTACGGCGCACGGCTTTATTTATAACGAACCCCTATCCCCTTTTGCAAAAAAAGTCTATTTGCTTGCGGAAAGATTTGCTTCGCAATATAGGGATTTTATTATTGCAGTTTCTGAGGCTGACAGAAAATCCGCGATAGAAAACAAGGTAATATCTGCGGACAAAATTTCCGTAATCCATAACGGAATTGATGAAATTATTTTTTTGCCAAGACAGGAAGCCAGGGAAAAACTCAAGCTTGGACAAAGCGAATTTATTTTTGGCACTGTGGCCAATTTTTATAAAACCAAAGGTTTGAATGTTTTAATCCAGGCTGTTTCTTACATCAACAAGGATTGGTTGGAAAATGTAAGGTTTGTACTTATTGGCATAGGACCAGAAAAAGAGAATTTAGAATTAAGAATTAAGAATTTAGAATTAAAAAACACCATTACATTGCTAGGAAAAGTTGATGATGCTGCCAAGTATTTAAAAACTTTTGATGTTTTTATTCTGCCTTCGCGCAAGGAAGGCTTTCCTTACACCCTTCTCGAAGCCATGCAAGCAGGCTTGCCGATTGTAGCCACCAATGTCGGCGGAAACAGCGAAGCTTTGGGCGATGCCGGAGTGGTTTTAGAACCAGATAATCCAAAAATATTTGCAAGCTTTATTGCTTCCCTGCTGTTAAGCATAAAACAAGGCAACAAAAACTTTTTAAACCTGTCAGAAAGAGCTTTGGAAAGATCCAAACAATTTAGCAAGGAAAAAATGCTAAAAGAAACGGAAGAGGTGTATAGGAAACTGATTACCCGCCTTCACTAAAGCTACGATGAGGCGCTGTAGGGGCGGATACTATCCGCCTTAATTGGCGATATGATGATAAAACATGGAGGCTATTAGCCTCCGCTACATAAAACCGCACTTCGATACATCGATGTATCGAAGTGAAATATTTTTTACTGCAAAGAGACGCCTTTCAGGCGTCTCTTAAATATTGGCTTAAATAAGCCTAATTGAATGGCTAAACTTTACCCCGTTAACTTGTATTTTTGTTAACTGGGGCAGCTGAGCCATTCATAACTTCCCTATTTCCACTCCAAATTACCCTTGTTTGTCTGGATTATCAGTATTTTTAATCTGGGTTCAGATGTTTCAATGTTTTGTCCGGATACCGCACCGGATATTGCCGTGCGTTTGCCGTTGTATTCAAAAGTTGCATAATTTTGCCCTGACTCCACTTTTTGCAGCAACATTTTCAATCCGCCGGTTTTGTCATAATTCCAGTTGTAGAATATCTGATTCTCCGAAAACTTTAACAGCTGGCCGTTTTGCGAAATACTTGATAGCGAAAACTTTAAGCCATGGTTCTGGTTTTTCCTCACAAAATTCAATTCAGTCTTATTCCCCGCCCTATCTTCCAAATTTACTTTACTGCCTTCAATCTTCACATCAACAGGTTCCGAAAGATTATCCTTTCCTTCAAATTTCAAACTCATATTGCTTGTATCAATATAAATTAATGCTTCTGGCGCGGTTTTGTCTATTGTAAAGCTTGTAGTTTTAGGCTGCTCTTCATTTCCCGCTTTATCAACAGAATAAAAGGATATATTGTGGACTCCTTCACTTTCAACATTTACCCCGTCTGTACATTCTTTATAATCTCCTCCATCTACTTTACAATAAGTCGCCAAAACATCTGATACTTCATTATCTTTACCTTCTTCCGATGGATCTATGGCATTGAATTTTACAGCAACATCACTCCTGTAAAACCCATTCTCCCCTTGCGTTCCTGTCAGCTCAACATTAGTAACAGGGCTAATTTCATCCCGCGACTTATTAATATCCAAAACCGAAGATGGTTGGATTGTTTTATCAATTGCTCCATCCCCATCGACATCAAGCTTTATAACTTGATTATTATCAGCTGATAAATCAATTTCAGCCTTGGAAGCAGGGCCAATTTTTACATCATGATAAAATGCCGTGCTAGTAACATCATCGCCAGAAATCATAGATGAATAAAAATTAAAACTTCCTTTGTCTGTAGCAACAAGCTTGATGGTAAAATTATGGCCTTCTGGCAGGAAAGCAAATTTTTCATGGCCAACTATGTCATACTGCACGCCATCGATTTGGTAATCAAAAGTTCCATCCGGATTCGGACCAACATGATTGCCGTTTTCATCGTAAATATGCAAATCCACGGGACTATGGACAGAAACTTTCCTACCCTTAAAAACGCATAATGCAGGATTCGTAGTAATATTCGTTACGGATGAGTTATCATCTTTAATCAGATTAATAATTTTATTTCTAATATCTTGCTGAGTTAGCATCAAAGAATGGATATCACCGGTATTCAAAACAAAATAATTTTTCACTCCGTATACATTACTGGCTGATACTAACGGAACAGTTCCATCACCAGGAACATAGTTTATTTTTATCGCCCCTCCTAAATCACTATATACAAATTTCCCTATTGTACCGGATTCGCAACCAATAATATTGTATGTTTTTATTCCCGTATCTGAAAAATCCATATTATCATAATTTTCTGTATGGAAATATGCCGAAGAGTCAATTAAATTATTGTTAAGATTCAACTTTTTCAAAGCAGTTTGTGTTTCTTCATAACCTGAATATTTATTTATATCCCCATTTACAATAGTATCCAAATATCCATTACTATGATTAAAGTATTCTTTACTTGGCAACATTTCATAAATTGCTGGCATATTTTGGCTAATTTTCTTTATTTCTTGTGGATTAAGCAAACTCACCCTTAATTTTCTAACACCTAAATCATCACCATAAAGAAGAATTTTTGCTGTTTTAGGAGATCCTAGATGAGGTGTGCCAACAAAAATTAACTTATTGATTTTACTACTATAAGCAGGTTCTTCATAAAGCAGTCTCTTGATTAACAAACCGCCCTGACTGTGAGCAATTACATCAACTTTTATTGATGTTGCTGTAATTTGATCAATCGTGTTCTTTAATATATCCTTTGCATTTTTTGATATATCATCTCGCCAGTCGTAAGGAAGTCTATATATATCTTTATTATTTTGATAACCAGCTTCTGCTAGTTTTGAAACTAATAAATCAGTATAATCAAAATCTTTATGAGGTTTTCCTAAAACATCGCCTAATTCTAAACTCGTATCTAATGGATTACCATCGTCTTTGAAAGCCAAAGGGTTCATGAAAGAATCTGAATATTTTACCATTCGATCAATATCCATCCATAATTTTTCGTCCCCTTTCCAAATTTCGGTACCTAAGGTTCCTGGAATTATTAGAATCGGTGTTTTCTTTTGGATAAAATTTGGATTCTTAACTGGCACAGCAGGAGTAAAAACCGAGACCTCGTTATATGTACCCCACCATTTAGAACCAGTATAATAAAGGTACCCAACACTAATAATATCGTTTGGACCAAAAGCTCCCGGCAAACTGCCGACAAAATTACCAACGTATTTCCCGGTTTTAGTGTTTATAGGCTCAAACTGATACGAATCGGGCCCTACTTGCACGGCTTTAAAACTAAATTCCAAAGTATCTGCTGGATATGCATTATTCCATAATCCAGGGCTATAGGTGTTAACTTTGAAAGAACAATCTTCATTATAAAAATTATAATCAATCTCATTTCCAAACCACATACCCGTAGTTTTGAAGTTAAACTGCACCAGACCATTATCCTGATAAGAATATGTCGGAATTTCATTTATCGCGGGAGCACCGTTTAATGAACCTGGGCTGCAAACTAAATTTTCTGCTTTCGCTGAAGGCAAACCAAAAAACAGACTTATTAAGTTTAAAAGCCCAAAAATTGCCAATATTTTTTTCATACACTTTAAGTGTTAATTTTAAAATAAAGAAATTTTAATTGAAGAAAGACTATAAATTATGAATAAAAATACTGTTAAAAACGCCACGGAAATAAAAGAAAACCAAAAAAATGTTTTATTAATAATTTTCTTTCTTAAAATTACTATGTATACCGCGGCTGAAAGTAAACCAATAAATTGTATAAATAATACTTTACTCCATAAATCGGCATTATCTGTATACGTTAAAAAATTCAACCTCAAAGGGACAACATGATTTGAATTTTGACTCCATTCATACACAAAATTCGCCACAGGGCTCCAGAGGAGTTCGGGTACGATGAATAAACCTAAAAATACGCTTAATAGGATCTTTTGTCTTTTTGTCATTTGTTTCCTTATAATTCCTCAACGGGGAATAATTTTCTTAGTTTAAGGATATTATTAAAATGTTAAAGTGTCAAATAATTCTTTTTTAGAATGAAAATGATGAATTAATAATTGCAAAGGCTAAATATAAATATGCTAATAGAGCAATTAATATTAATATGGAAAATACAAGCCAAATATAATTCTTTCCTTTTTTGGAGATTACTACTAGCCAAATTGCGCCAATTATTGAAAGTATTAAAAATCCTACTTTGAAATAATTTTGATAATCCTCCAACCAATTTCCAGATAGCCTAAACAACTGATCGTAAACGAACGATAAAGCGTTAGGCAATAAAACTAAAAATACTAAAATCAATATTTTTTTCATATATTCCTTTAGGTATTAATTTTAATAACCAATATTTCTTAATGATATGGATAAACCAAAACAAAAGAAAGACACAACCGCAAGCAGAAAAGTTAATATAAGTGATGACCAAAAGATTGGTTTATTGTTTATGTTTTTTCTAATTATAATTACATAAATAAAAGATAATACCAACCCCAAGAGTTGAATAAATAATACAACGCTCAAATAATTAATATTATCGGTCTTCTGTAAAAAAGTATGCCTTAATGAACGAGTGGCGCCTGGAATACCACTTTGTGAATACTCATATATATCATTACTTAAAGAGCTCCAGAGGAGTTCAGGTACGATGAATAAACCTAAAAACACTATTAATAAAATTTTTTGTTTTATTGACACACATTTTAAGTGTTAATTATTTAGAAACTTATTCCATTCCTAAAAGCAAACAAAAGATATAAAGGTAGTAGTGTAAATAAAATACTTACCACCCCTATTATCTCAAAAATAATAAACCAAGTCTTATTATTTATTGATTCTTTTCTATTTTTATTATTAATATATGTAAGAAGTATTCCACTAAATAAAATAATAACTAGTATGGCTACTTGATTTTTAAACGTTAAATCATCATTGTTTAAAGAATTTAATACAAAAAGTGGTAATAAGCAGCCTATTATAATTATTAATAAATTTAGAAGGATTTTTTTGTTTTTAAACACTGTGTTTTGTTTTTATTAATTTACTTGGTATTTAGAAAGATTAACGTCCGCTTCTTTTATATATTTAAGAAAATTTTCATCAGTTGCCTTATTTTCAAAATCAAAAACAGGAAAAGTATATCCAATGTTCTTTATATGGTCAGACATTATTTTAAATAAATCTATCCCTTGAGCTTTTATACTGGTATTATCTTTAGAATTGCCAATATTCTTTATTATACCAACGGGCTCCATTTTATTTCCAGTTTTCCATTCCAAAATACCCCCTTCCTTCAATTGATCTTTATTAAGTAAACCAAAAGACTTTTCAACACTACTCATTATTGAAGCTAGAACATTATAAGGTATCCAATAATTTTCCATAAGCATTCGCTGTACTGTTTCTTCTTCATGTGTAAATTCAGGCAAATTTATTTCTCTGTCTTCAATAACGCTTCTCACTATAACTACTGGACTATACTTCTCATCAATGCAATATGAATATTCAAAATTTTCTTTCTTGAAACAAACAAAGCCATCGGCATAAACGTAAGAAAAACCGTTTTTAATGTTACTTTTTGCTACATAATTAAAATTTTTAGTATCCAGAACAACCTGAATTACCACATCCTGCCCATCCACTTTATTTATACTTTCTATTGAATATTTAATAACTCTTGATTCTAAAGGCGTCTCTAAGCTCTGCCGGAATAATTCTTTCTCAATTTTTTCTTTCTTTTCCTTAGTTATAGAGGAATCAAATAGCATAATTCTTGTTTTTGGCCAAAAAATTGCCGCCAAAACGAGAATTAAAGACGACAAAAAAACAAAAAATAAAACCGCAGATGGGTTTACCTTCCTTGTTAAAATATTCAGGATTTTCATTTTTTTCCTCAACGGGGAATAATTTTCTTAGTTTAAGAATAGCAGGTACTACAGAAATCTACAAGATCTACAGAAATATCCGAATACTACAGATACCTACAGATGTTCTCGGGCATTATCTGGTAATTAATTGTTTAGATCTCACTCGGGCAGATCTGTAGGCAATCAGTAGATCCGTAGGAAATCTGTTTATCTGTAGAATTATTTGGTTGTACTAGCAACAAGAGGCTGGCTAACGAATTTAATTACATCATTCATCTGGTTTTGGTAGGAGGGATCTGCCTTGGATATTCTTTGAGCTAAATCTAGCGCCCTGGTTTTATCGCCTGATAAAGCATAGAGTTTCGCCAGCTCCACGTAAGGCAAAATATTGTTCGGCTCAAGCTGGGTATCTTTCTCATACAATTTTATGGCATCGCCTAGCCTGTTTACCGAGCGGTAATAATCCGCCAGCCAGTTTATATCGTAAAACGACTGGAACTGGTATCCGTCATTCAAAGTTTTTTCCATAATAACCACCGCATCCTTAACATTGCCGCTGTTCCTATAGACCTGCGCCAGCAAAACTTTTACGTCTTTACTTGTTGGGTAATCGTCCGAAAGCTCCTGCAAAACAGAAATCGCCCCGGTAAAATCCCCTTTCCCCATTTTTATGCGCGCCTCAAACATCCTGCCCTCAATCCTTTTTGGCGCCAGCTCAATTTCCTTTTGCAAAGCAATTTCCGCGCGCGGGTCTATCTTTTGTTCAACAACCACGCCCCGCGTCAAGTACGCACCCGAAAGCGACAGCCAATACACCGGATAATTCGGCTGCTGCTCCGTGGCTTTTTCCAAATACCCAATAGCGGAATCCAAAGAATCCTTGGCTGCCTGCTTGTCCTTTTCCTGCGGGCTCTGAACTGCCCGGTTTGCCACGTCCGCGGACTTTGTTGCCAATTCCCCCAAATCAAAATTAAAAGACGACTGGGCAGCTTTTTCAAAATAACTCATGGAAGTTTTTGTATCCACGCTGCCATACGCATAGCCGTAATTTATATTCTTAGCAGCGGCCATTGGCGTAAAATTAGTCACCACTACCGCGTAAATCGCCACCACAGCCGTCACTCCCGCGGCTGCCAAACCAAAAGACGAGTTATTCAAAACAACTTTTTTCTTTCCAGTCCCCCTTTCGGCTCCCAAAGCCTCTTCCGAAGACATTACAAACAAAAACCCGGAAAATCCCAGCAACGAGTAAAACGCCAAACTGGCCGGCACTGTGTCAAACACGAACAAGTTTTGTATCTGGTAAACCAGCATACCGGCAATAAGCAGACATAATTCCAGCTCGCCGTAAAATCCTTTTTTATAAGCTTTTACAAAAGCCCAAATGGAAAAAACCAGCATGGCCATAAAAGGCACGAACCCCACAATCCCGTTTGTCACCAAAATTTCCAAAGTATAATTATGCGGCTTGTCGAACCAGCTCGGGTCGTATTTGTAAAGTTCCGGATTATAATATGAGTTGGCAATAACATAATAATTTTCCGGCCCGGTCCCGAATACCGGATAATCCTTGTAGCCTTGCAAAGCCGATTTCCATTGCACTAACCTGGCTGATGTGTTGTTGTCGCGCAGCTTAAACACGCGCTGGATATCCGAGCCCTTAGGCAAGCTGTCCTGCTTGTAATACAAAAAGCCTATAGTCAAAACAAACACACCCAAAGCCACAAAGCCGTATTTTTTTATGAATTTATTTTTGGTGATGAACAAATACAGCACAGCAGAAGCTGATACGCCTAAAATCAAACCCACCACCGCTCCCCTAGTCCCACTAAGAAACACTGCAATTAACTGGATGAGCGCCGCCAAAATGTAAAGATATTTTTTGATGCGTGAATCTTCCTGCGCGGCAAAAAACAGACACAAGAAAATTGGGATAATTAAAAAGCTGCC
>WARW01000010.1 GCA_013387215.1 Patescibacteria group bacterium | reverse complement strand
GTTGCGGCTTTTGGGACAATTGGTAGTGGAGCTTGGTACAAAGATACTGGCACTTCTGCTGGTAACATCATCACAGGCGGTACGCTTGATCTGACAATTGATGATAATAATGGTGCTACAGTTCCTATGAAAATGAGTGCTGACAAGCTTGCTCCTGGAGAATATCGGGGTGCTGGTGTCGTAACCATTAAAAACATTGGTAATCTTCCCGGCAAATTATCTGTAAACGTTCTTAATATTAAAAACAATGAGAATGGAGTTTCTGCTCCTGAGATTGCTGCTGGTGAATCACCGAATAATATTGTTGGTGATCTTGGCCCAATGCTTAGTGTAATTGTTAAGCAAAACTTTGCTCCTTATGATAGTTTTCAGTATATGACTGGCTTAAGTGACGGAGCAACGTTATCTACTTCAACAATGACTGGCAGCCCACAACCGATTTTACAACCAGGCGAATCAATGCAATTCCAACTCAATACTCAATGGAATCCAACGGATCATGACAATTTAGCTCAAGGTGATAGTGTTAATTTCGATCTGCAATTTGTATTGGATCAAATTCATTAAACACTTGTAATTATTGCGAGAACTGAACTGAACAGAGCCACGTGCTATTTATTTATGCCAATTAGGCATTTATATTTACCGTGGCTTTTTTCTTATGTTAACTATGGGTTAAAAAGGAGAATTAAAATGGAAAAAAGTGTAACTAAAATTAAATGGTTGAAAAGATCTCTGACAGTAATTGGAATAATAATACTTTTATTTTTGCTTTTTATTGGCTATGGAATTGGTATTAGCAATCGCTGGTATAAATTATTGATTATTACTAGTGATAGTATGAATCCAGTTTTTAAAGCTGGAGATTTGATTTGTATTACCAAAGTTGACAACTCTAAGCTTAAACCTGGTGACATAGTTGTTTTTCAAACTAATGAGGGTGGATTCATAACTCACAGAGTTGTTAAGATTAACAATGGTGAAATAATTACCAAAGGTGATGCAAACAATGCAAATGATGCTTGGAATGACGGATGGAAATTAAGAAGAGTGAATGGAATTTATCTTTTTTCAATTCCTAAAATTGGATATCCAATTTCTTGGTGGAATAGATTTTTGCATGAAACTGTGGCTGGAGCTTTGCTTAAAAGATAAGTAACGAGTACTAATAATGAAATTAGAGCTATGATACCGACTCCTACGCCAGTCCAACACCAACTGAAACACCTGTAAAAGGAGACAATTGAACAAAAAAACAAAGATCGCATTTTTGATAGCGCAAGCTATTAAAACACTAGCGGTCTTTTTTTTGGTTTTTTTCAGCGCTTTATGGTATTTAATATTATTTTTATCTTGCTATAATAAACGCACTGTTTGCCGCTGTGGTGAAATTGGTATACACGCAAGACTTAAAATCTTGTGCTCTCAAAAAGCGTGTGGGTTCGACCCCCGCCAGCGGCACACAATACGGGGATTGGCGCAATTGGCTAGCGCGCACGGTTTGGGACCGTGAGGCTGTAGGTTCGAATCCTATATCCCCGACTCAGTTTTGCAAGCAAAACTTCGCTGGATTTCGAATCGAATGGAAATTTCGATTCTCAACCCGACTCTGCTTGTAAAATTTTAAAGATTTGCGGGTATAGTTTAGTGGTAGAACAAAAGATTTCCAATCTTTTGGCGGGGGTCCGATTCCCCCTACCCGCTCCAACGTTTTTGTAATAATTTGATTCTCCAATAAAAATTTTTAGTAGTATACTTCCAGTACTTTGGGTGTTTTGACGCAAACTGCATGAGTCGTAAACGCTTTAGTACTTTTAAAATCAAGAAAGGGAGGTTTTTTTATGATGGACGAATTAAATTTTGACATCATTATGTTGAGGGATGGTATTCATGCCATTGATGTTCTCTTTAGAAACAAAGAAGGTGGTGAAAAAGCCGCTTTGTTTTTAACTAAAAACATTTTAATTTATCGTCTTAATAATTTAACTAAAGAAAAAAATCGAATTCTGGAAAGAAAAGATATGGTTTTTCATTTTGAAAATTATTACATTCAAATTTGCAATCAAATGCTTTCACGAATTAACTCAATTAGGTTAAGAAACTTTGATGAATTTTGGAATTTCTATAAATTGGTGGAAAATTTGCCGTGGCAAAGAATACAAGATATGAGTCGGAAACTAGATTCAACTAAACTCGATTTGGGCTATAGAAAATCTTTATTTAAAATATGTGAGTACGTTTATTGATCACCCCCTTTCTTTTTTGTTTTACCGGTGGGTCGACACAATTTGTGCGTCTGCCGGTTTTTTATTTAACGTTATCGGTGATGAGGTAGTCGGCAACTTTGTTGTCTTTATCAAACAAGAACTCGGCGGTAAAATTTTCGTTGTTTAGAAGTTTTGGCAGCCAAATTGAATCGTCAGACCACATTGATTCGTAGGGAATTTGAAATTTATTAAACCAGCGAGGACTCATTTCTTCAGTTTCAGTGGGTTTGCCTTTCCATTTATTAACAATAAAAATAGAAGTTTTTTGATTATGTTCTGGATCGTGAGGTAAATAAAAATAAATTGTGGCACAATGACGAATGGTAATTGGTTCAACCATGATTTCTTCTTTGGCTTCTCTTGTTGCAGTCTGCAAAATACTTTCATTGGGCATTTTTTTGCCACCAACTCCATTCCATTTACCAACACCAAAACCTCGTTTTTTCATGGCCAATAAAACTTGATTATTTTTGACTAAAAAAGAAATCGTTGTTTCCTTAAACCGAAAATTATTTAGTTTTTTATATTCGGACAGTTTCATATTTTTTAATGATTTTAGTTATTGGTTTTTTTAAAACTAAAAGAGCTTTTTCTGTTTCTGAAGTTAGCTCGTATTTATTGGCGTTTTTTAGTTCTACCCATACAAAATCTTGGTGTTCTTCGGATAATTTGACTTTACCTTCTTCCAGAAGACTGATGCCAATAATGACAATATAAGGAAGACCAATATATGGTCCACTGGAGATGACTAGACTTTCAAAATAGGCGGAACGGGAAACAGGATTTATTAATAGCCCGGTTTCTTCAAGAACTTCTCTTTCGAGAGCATGAGAAATATCTTGGCCTTCATCAAGCTTGCCTCCAGGTAATTCCCAAAGGTTGGCATTATTCCGATCATTTTTTGCTCTCTGTATCAGAAGGATTTTGCCTTTGGAATTGATAATGACAGAGCGATTGACTAAAACAACTTTTGGCCTATCATTTGGATTAGAAACCATGAGATAGTCTAACATAGGTTAAAATACATAAGATTAGGTTTTTGCCATGGTGCTGAAATTGGTATACAGGCGTCGCTCAGAACGGCGTGCCCGCAAGGGCGTGTGGGTTCAAGTCCCACCCGTGGCACATATAAAATAAATAAGACCTAAATATTGAGAAATGGTGCTAAAATACGCTTGTAAATAAAGATCGAAGCGATCTGAACTTTAACACAATAATATAGAAGGAGTGATTCTGATGACTGTAAAAGGAATGACTTATGAAGGAACCGGTGTGGTTTATGGCACAATGGATAAATTTAAAAAAGAAGCTCAAAAAGCAGCATTAAAAACCACAATAAATCCGAAATATGGGTTTAAAGTGGTTGAAAAAAGCCGCGGGGAAAGCGCTTTTTTAATGGAACAGCGGTACTTTTATTTGGCTCATGTGGAAGAAGGATTGGGAACAAAGAACTTAGTGGCTGATGAAATGTATCGAATAACCGGAAAAAGTTATTATGATCAGGTTGCTCAAGACACTGTGGCAATGATTGTGAATGACTTGATTACTTTGGGTGCAATGCCTTTATCAGTTGCAATGCATTTGGCTGCCGGCAGCTCAGATTGGTTTAAAGACAAATATCGGTATCAAGAATTAATATCTGGATGGAAAAAAGCTTGTGAAATGTCGAGATGCACTTGGGGAGGCGGCGAAACACCCACACTAAAAGGAATCGTTAATCCTCATACAGTAGTTTTGGCAGGTTCAGCAACTGGAATAATTAGTCCTAAAAATAGGATAATTAATTCAGAAAATATCAAAGTTGGTGATGCAATCATACTAATCAGAAGTTCCGGCATTCATGCTAATGGTTTGACTATGGCTAGAGAAATTGCAGGAAAATTGCCTAATGGATTTATGACAGAAATGAATGACGGAAGAATGTTTGGAGAAGCACTTTTAGATCCAACAACAATTTATGTACCTTTTATTGACGAGTGTGTGGATGAAGGCATAAAAATTAATTATGCTGTAAACATTACGGGTCATGGGTGGAGAAAATTAATGAGAGCTGGGGAAACGTACGATTATGTAATCAACAAAATTTTTGAACCTCATGAAGTGTTTAAATTCATTCAGAAAAATGGACCTGTAAAAACAAAAGAAATGTATGGCAATTTTAATATGGGTGCCGGGTTTGCAATTTATGTTAATGAACTAGACATTGCTTCAGTAATTGATATTGCAAACAAATGCGGATTAGAAGCGATTAATGCTGGCTATGTTGATATGGCTAAAACAAAACAAAAGAGAGTCGTAATTAATCCAATGAATCTAATATACAAAGGATCATCCTTAAAAGTTAGGTAGAAAAAACTCTATATTATTTGGATGAATTGAGAAAAAATCAGTTTGGGTCCAGGCGGTACCTGCATCATTGCAAAACCGCTTTTTTCTTTTAAAATTAAAAAGTAACATTTTCAAGAAAGTTGGTATAATAAACACACTTGTAAGCCGAAGTAGCCAAGGTGGTCACGGCACTGGTCTGAAAAACCTGGGATGTTGGTTCGACTCCAACCTTCGGCACATTAACAATTTATTTGGTACAATAAACCGTATTGCGGGAATAGCTCAATTGGTGGAGCGTCTCCTTGCCAAGGAGAAGGCCGCGGGTTCGAATCCCGTTTCCCGCTCATTAAAATTAAGGTACTCGGTCACTTAGCTCAGTTGGTAGAGCGCTTCGTTTACATCGAAGATGTCGGGGGTCCGAGTCCCTCAGTGACCACATTAAAAAATAAGCCGAAGTGGTGAAATTGGTATACACGTACGCTTGAGGTGCGTATGCCGCGAGGCGTGGGGGTTCAAGTCCCTCCTTCGGCACTTATTAATAAATGAAAGATATTCATTATCGGTTAGCAAAGAATTTAGCCGATTTATTAGACAATAGATTCAAGATTTTTGGAATCAGATTTGGATTAGATCCTATTTTAAGTTTAATTCCCGGATTTGGTGATATTATCGGTTCAGCGGTTGGTTTTTATTTAATTTACGTGGCCAAAATATTAAATTTACCCAAACCTAAGGTAAATAAAATGCTTTTAAATCTTGTTTTGGATTTTGCAATTGGACTAGTGCCTATTGCTGGTGTAACTGGAGATGTTTTCTTTAGATCTAATCAAATGAATTGGAAAATTATTAAAGAACATATGGAGAAATCGGATATTAAAGAGCATGTTGAAGAAGGCGAAATTGTAGGATAAAATATTACACGTTACTGCCCCGTCGTCCCTAAAGGGACTAGGAGCAAGAAACGGCACATTGCCCCGTCGTCTAATGGTAGGACAACAGCCTTTGGAGCTGTATACTGTGGTTCGAATCCATGCGGGGCAACTAATAATTTTGAATTAATTTTTCAAACTCTTTTAGTAATTTCGTATTTTTTGTAAATTCCCTGTTTTTGGCAATTTCAATTATTTCTTTGTAATACCAAACTCTATCTAAATCTATTGGCTTAGTATTGATACTGGTATATTTGTCAGCTAGAAAAATTAACACTGACTCATTATTTCCTGATTTAAGTTTTTCAAGACATTTTTTATGCAATTCATTCCAGGTCATATTATTATGAGGTGGATCAGTAATAGTAGAGACAATTGTTGTTACCATATCACCAAAATCGGAAGTCATTTGTTTGAAGGAATAACCGAGAGTATCTTCAACCACATCATGTAGTAAAGCAGCTGAAATAATATCTTCATTGTTTGAGTACTCGCTAACTAACCATGCCACTTCAATTGGGTGAACGATGAAAGGAGTAATATTATCTTTTCTTTTTTGACCTTCGTGTTGTTTTGCGGCAATATGTAAAGCTTTTATGATCTTTTGAGTTAAAATCATAAAAAAGTATACAATTTTGTTTCATTATTAACAATAAATGTTTCGATATCGTCCAAAATAATCAACAAAAATAATTGAATTGTGAGAAAATGTATTGAAACATGAACACAAAACAACAAGTGGTCGTAATACATGGCGGGATGGCTTTTGATAGTTATGATGACTATATAGATTATCTTCGAAAAGACGAAATTTATCTTGATCGATTACGTTTTAAAAAAGACTGGAAAGAGAATTTGCAAGAAGATTTAGGTGATAATTTTGATGTGATACTGGCTCAAATGCCAAACAAAAATAATGCCAAATATTTGGAATGGGCAATATGTTTTAATAATCTTATTTCTCAACTGGATGATGATTTGATATTAATCGGAAAATCTTTGGGAGGAATATTTTTGAGCAAATATTTGTCGGAAAATATTATTCCCAAAAAAATTAAAGCGATTATTTTAGTAGCAGCACCTTTTGATGGAGCCAATAGTGAAGAGTCGTTGGGAGATTTTGAGTTTGAGTTGTCATCAAAAATGACTGATCAATGCAAAAATATTTATTTGCTTCAAAGCAAAGATGATACTGAAGTTTTGTATGAGCAGGTGCTGAAATATAAAAAGGCCTTACCTTTGGCAAAACTAGTAAGTTTTGAGAATAAAGGTCATTTTAGCCAAGAATATTTTCCGGAAATAGAAAAGATAATCAAAAATGCTTAATCGTTAGCTTAAGACTAGCGGTAAAACTGTAAGCAAGAAGATATCAGCAGTAAAATGCGCAATCATAGCTGATTCAAGCCCTTTTTTCCAAAAGAGCCAACCAAATGCGACTCCGCCAATTCCGTTTAGAATAACAGCTCTAGTAACTATAATTGGGGTGATTGCAGTTAACGAGGCAGTTATTGGTAAATGTCCGAGGCCGAAGATTATTGAAGCAAGAACGATGGAGACTATTATTCCGATTTGAGTTGGCTGGTTTTGTTTGGTTTTAATAATTTTAGTGCTGATCCAGACAAATAGTGACATTAAAAATAGACGCATTAATATTTCTTCTGTAGTACCGCCATAAATGGCTGCCAGAAGTTTCTGCCAGATTGGAGCTGGGTTTTGACTGGTACTAATTAAGGCGCCAAATTTTCCAAAGAGGCGGTCTGTTTCGTAAATTGCTAGGGTTGCACCAACACCAAAAAGAACGGATCTGCCAGTAATGGATTGGAGAATTTTTTTATAATCTTTATGATTGGCGATTGCCTCCAGCAATGGAAGCTTGAAATTATTTTTTTTAGTTAAAAATAATCCTAGAAAGATTGTAATAGAAAATAGAATCAAGCATTGAAATGTTTGAGCAGTTATTATGGTAGATATGGGTATATTTAACTGTTTTATGGTATCACCTTGGAGTGTTATTACATATGGTAAAACTGCCAGAACGCTTAATAAACTTAAACTTAGAAGAATAAAAAAGATTCGCCAATTAATTATTGATTTCATGTTATATAAATATAACATTTAGAGAAGGTTTTAGTTGTTTTTAAATATTTCTTCGATTACTTTTCCATCAAATTTATCATTACTTTTAATACCGATTGATTTTAGTATCGTCGGTAATTGGTCGGCATTGGAAATGGGATTTTTTATTTCGTAATTATTTTTTATATTTGGTCCCATGATGACAAAAGAAGTCCAAAGAGCTTTTTGATCTTTTGCCATAATCCCCTGTTTGTAGCCAGACTTCAATGGTGTTTTGAACAGTTCACCATTTTTAGTTACTTCTTCTGTCCATTGATAACCGATTTTGTTGGCAAGAACAATATCGCCTGATTGTGATTTTGGCAGACCAAAAACAGTTTCACTGTCTTCCCATTTAGCATATTTATCCAAAGGAAAATTATTATTATCATTCAGTTCGGTGAGTGTTTTTATGACCTCATTTCTTAAGGCTTCATAATCATCGCCAGAGGCTCTTTTCCAATTTCCACCTAGACCTTTTGGATTAATATATATGTTTGTATTTTCTAAAAAGGCGACTTTGGTTTTATCCCAATCAATGTCGTAGATCTTATTTTTCTCATCATATTTAATTGTTAACCAGCCTTTTTGAGCAAATAAATTGTTCAAATAAACTTCTTTGTTTAGAGCAGCCACTCCATGGTCTGAGGAAAATACAATTGTGGTTTTATCATCAGCCTTACTCATGGCTTCACCAATAACGGCATCAAGTTTTTGGTACATATATTTAACTTCATTCCATAATTTTTCTCTGTCAGCATCGGTAATATCTTTATATCTTTGGCTGGCCGGATCGAGATAACCTGTCCACCATTTGGAAGTTAACATTTGATTAGAAGTGTAAGTATCTTGAATAAATACTTCTGGTTTATATTTATCAATTATGTAAGAAGCGGCTTTCTTGTGCCAATCTAAAGACATATTGGCTTCGTCTAAAAAGGTTTGTTTGTCTTCGGGATAATATACAAGCTGAGGCGGAAAATTATCAGCAAAATCCACCATCGGCCCAACATTTTTATTAAGATCGTCGGCTAAATTTGCAGGAGAAGTAAGGGTATTATTCAAAATACTATAAAGAAATCTAATTCTAAATTTACCGTCTTCAGTTAATCGAATTAATTTTATTTTTACGTTGGTATTAATATCAATAGTGGCATATTCTTTTTCCAGTTCAGTTTTTTGGGGTGTGTATAAATTAAAATCATCTCTGGTGCGCCATTTTAATTTTATAGGTGTCCAGTCTGACCATTGATCAGCTTTTAATGAAACAGCAATTTGTTTTTTATCAAAAGAAATAGATAAAGTATCGTAATTAATTTTATTATCATCAGTGGAATCGGTAATAAAACCCAGAGCATTATTATCCCAAGCATCTAGAGAGATTTCTTTAACAGGCGAAAACGATTTCAGATTTTCAATTTGAGTTTTTTGAGGATAAGAATTGGTGACTTCGGTTAATTCTGGTCCATTTTTAAAAAGACGATTATTTTTATTGGTTAACTGATTATCATTTATATCGGAATTATCTTGGAAATTTATAGCGTAAAAGTCGGCTCCCCAACCACCCCATCTGCCTCTGACTGTCCAACCTTTTGACATCTCAGGAGGGGTTGAACCAGGAATCGATAATAAAAATGTTTTTAATTTATTTTTTTCAAATATTGTCCAAGCAGCATCTGTCCATTTAGAATTTGCCTTAAAACCGCTAATGGCAGAGACATTTAGTGGATAACCTTCAACCCGAATAGCTCCGTCGGAAATACCATGAGTATTAGGATGATCCCCTGTTAATAATGTTGAGAAATTTGTGGGTGTATGAGATGGAAAGTCAGGAATCGAATAACCATAAGAACCTTTATCCATCATCTTTTTTATATTGGGAAGTTTACCTTCTTGAGCCCATTTGTAGACAGTAAAAATATCAGGATCGTTTCTTAAACCATCAGGTATAAACCAATATAATTTTAATTTTCGATCGTTATTATTGCTGTTATTTTTAGTAAAAGCAAAAACACTTCCCATAACCAAAACAATTAAAAATACAATTCTTAATGTCTTTATCATTTGGAATCAATTATAATCAATTCGTTGCATGTATAAAGAACTAAATAATTTATTATCTAAATATTTCGGTCTGGGCGTTTTTTTGGCGATTATTTTAGGTTTCAAATTTCAGTATACCGCTTTTTCTCTTAGCCCATACGGAATTTTTTTATTATTCTTTTTAATGTTTTTAAGCGGATTTACTATTGATATAAAACAGCTAAAACAAAATTTTCCAGGTTTCAAACCATTACTTTTTACGAATTTTTTAATATTTATTTTAAGTCCGTTTGTGGTTTGGATTTTTGCCAAACTTTTGCTGACCGATGATCAATACATATATGGTCTGGTTTTTTCAGCATTAACTCCGGCTGCAGCTGTCGCTCCATTTTTTACCAACCACTACAAAGCCGATAAAAATAATTCGTTTTTATTTTTGATTTCATCAATGGTTTTATCACCAATTGTTATTCCTTTGATTCTGTTGTTACTTATGGGAAATAACCTAAACATCCCTAGTATTTTACTTTTTAAGGATATTTTAATTTTAGTCCCCTTGCCTATTTTATTGTCTATTCTTATTAGAAAATTTCTTCCGGTAATTTTCAATTTCATAAAAAATTCATTACCAATATTGAACTTTTTTATCCTATCCACTTTAATTTTTATCCAATTTGGCAGTTCGTTTAAACGCTTACCTTTAGGACATGCTGATATTCAAAATATTATATTTATTTTATTAATTTCATTTGTTCAGGACTTCTATTTATTTTTATTTTTAAAACCAATTTCCAGTTTATTTAAATCTAATGAAACAGGTCTTTCGATGGTGATTTCAACATCAATGAAAAATATTGCTATTGCGTCCACAGTATTACTTCTTTATAGCCCGAAGGCGGCTATTGCTCCAGCATTAGGATTTGTTGCCCATTCAGTTTTGTTCAGCCCTTTCTTTGTTTCTAAAATAATCAAAAAAAGTAAGTGTTAAGTTTGTCAATTAGCTGCCTGTCGTATTTTTTAACTGTACTATAAATATTGTTATTTTCTTTTTTATCGAAGATAAGATTAAAAAGCTGGTTTTTTCTGTTGGTGAGATCTTCGATTAGTTTCCAGCCATTTTCAGATTTTACTGACCTTAAATTTACTACATATCGATATTCAGTTTCTGATATTATCTGGCGGTTGTTTTTGGTGTTGGAAAATAAATTAATGCCGTCGATTTTGTCGAGTGTGTAGATTTTCAAAATATTGGTGATAGTGGGAAGAATATCAAGTGAACTGACTCTTTTTGTGATTTCTATTTTATTGTTTTGATCGGGTAGTTTTATTATTAGAGGAACGTTAATTAGTTCGTCATATAAACTGTGTCCATGATCGATTTCACCATGTTCATAAAATTCATCACCGTGATCTGAAACAAGAATAAAAATAGTTTTTTTATTGTTGGTGATTCTTGAATATTCTTCAAAAAAACGATTTAAGTTTTCATCCATCCTTTGGATTTTTTCATCATAAAGTGCAACCAAAAATTTAACATCGTCTTTAGTCAGGGAAATTTTTTTATTAAATAAACCTTCTTCTCTTAGGGATTTTTGCTCTTCAATACAGCCAGTTAAATTACCTTTATAATTTTTGACGAATCTTTTGTCATAGTTTACTGGGAATTGTCCGTGGACATCGTAGCCATGCAAAAAAATGAAAGTTTTATTATCCTTGTTTTCTTTTAACCATTTCAGTGATTCGTTAATTGAATCAGAAAATCCGCCAAAATTATTTTTATCAAAATAAGCATCAAATCCCCTGTCAAATCCAAAACTATGATCAACTCCAGCTCCTCCTGTAAAACCACCAGTTTTATAGCCATTATCTTTTAATATTTCAGCAATGGTTTTAATACCTGGTTTTAAAGTCATATCTTCAACATTGCCGTTTTTATCATCAATCGTAAGTTTGTTGGTTAAATGATGATTGCTGGGTAACAATCCAGTCATAATGCTCATTGTGGCGGGCAGTGTCCAAGAACTAGCTGATGTATTGTTTTTAAAGTAAACGCCGTTTTTAAAAAAATTATCGATATTAGGAGTAGTGTTAAGATGATATCCGTATGAAGATAAATGATCGGCTCGGAGAGTGTCGACGGAAATTAAAACGACATTACAATCAGGACAACGATAGTTTTCTAAAGCTTTTATGTCGTTTTTATTCTTAAAAAATAACGCCAAAACAGGTACTAAAATAAATAGTAATATAATTAGGCAATAGTAGCGTTTCTTGATTACCATTATGAATATAAAAAAGATAATAGTTGTTTTAATCCTGTTGATTACTGTTATATCATTTGTACTATATAAAATGGATAATAAATCCGGAATATATTTTCTTGATCAAAAAAAATATAAGCTTAATGATGTTTATGAAAATTCCTCCGAAGCATTTAGAGGTCTTTATCAATTCGATAACGATTATGTGAGATTGGAAATTAATAAAAAAATTGAGGCTAAAGATGCTGATTCTTTGATAAAAACAAAAGCAAATCAATTTCAAAAATTATTTCAAAATGATATTGCTCCATATCCTGGAGAGGTATCAAATGTAACTGGATGTGCAGATGAATTTAAACCGAGAGAAGTATATATAAATAATAATTTATTTTTTAAAGCATATTTAAATAGCCGCTATCAATTTGGATCATGTATAAAAGATCAGTTGGTTTATCAGGGAGCTATCGGATATATTTACTGCCAAAAAAATAAAAGTATGTATCAAATAGAATATTTTTTAGACAAAAATTCTTCTGATATAAATAAAAAAATTGATGACTTTATTTCAAGTTTGAAGTGTAATTAATTTATCAAAATAGAGAAGGGCTAGACATTGATATATAGAAGGTATATATTGGGAAATATGGAAAATGAAATAATACAAACCCCTCCAAAAAATAATTTTCGTATTTTTGCGGTTATATTAATTTTAGCTGCAATAGTCGGATTTATAAAATTTAATGACAATAAATCTTATAAGACTAAACAAGTACCTCCTAAATCTGATTTAACAAAAATAAATGTTGCATATCCTGCTTTAGGAACGGTTTATACTGGACAAATTGGAACTATTTTGCAAAAGTCAGAAATTTTAAAAAATAATAAATTAGATGCAAAAGTTACTGCTTATGGAACAGGAAAAGAAATGAAAGTGGCTATGGTTTCCAATCAAGCAGATGTAATGCTTTGCAGCGAATCGGTTTATTTAGTTTTAGTGGGACAAGGTTTTGATGCATATGCTATAGATTCGCTCGGTGCTGACGGTAAAATGGCATTAGTTGTCAATAAAGATTCTAAGTTTAAAGAAATTAAAGATTTAAAAAATAAAAAGCTTGGAACAATCTTTGGAACTTCTCCACATAAACCAGCTGTTCAATGGGTCGAAGAAGCTGGATTAACACCTGGAAAAAATATTGATTTGGTCAATCTTCCTGATGCTGCTTCAATCAGAGCCGCTTTGGCCTCAAAACAAATTGATGCGGCTCTTTTATGGGATCCGTTTGTGACCGATGGTCTCAACAAAGACCAATATCGAGTTTTGAAAGATACGGATATGGATCTGGTGACAGTTATGTCTAAAGATTTTGCAGACAAACATCCTGAAGCTGTGGCTCAATTAAATGCCTCACTTAAAGATGCTGCATTTTATTTGACTCAAAACAAAGACCAAGTGGCTCAATGGTATAGCGATAATTCAAAATTAGACAAGAACTTAATCATGCAAGTCTCGCCTAAAAATGTGAATTACAATGTCACTAAGGCGGAAGATATTAATATTTCAATTTCACCAGCTTTGACTGCAAAATTGCAAGATACTTCCAAATTCTTATTCGATCAAAAATTAATAAATAAGCTAGTTGATGTGCCAACATACACTAAACAGCAATAAAAGGAGGATTTATGTTGCCATCTGAAACGTTAACTTATAAAAGGTTATTGGCTTTGCCATTGCCAGATAAAGCCAAAGTAACTAGTAAAATTAAGTATGGATTAATTGTTCCCCCATCACCTTTTGTGATGCCTTGTGGATGGGAATGGGCTCATAGAGCACCATTTGAAGGTCCATCTATTATTGCCTCATTAATTAGAGGACTTGGTTATGGTTTTAGACTTTTTGATCAAAGAGCGATTAAAGATGCAAACGATTTAGTGGGAAAGCTTAAGGATTACGATATTATTGGAATTTCTACTTATGAGGATAATTTCCCCTATATTAAGGCAGCTTGTGAGATTGCTAAAAAAGAAAATCCAAACTGTACGATTATTTTAGGTGGTCCTTTAGTGACCTCGGCTCCAGAATTGATAATGAAGAATACGGTGGCTGATTATGCTGTAGTTGGCGAAGGCGAATTAACATTGACTGAATTAATGGACTATCTTTCTAAAAATGAATTTGCCAAAGCAATTGAGGAAATTGATGGACTTGCATGGTATGACAAAGATCATAAATTGGTTTTAAATAAAGAGCGAGAACAAATGGATAATTTAGATGCAGTCCCCTTTCAAGATTTTTCTGTTTGGGAAATGTATGAAGGAAAAGATATTCCAGAAATATTTTTGAGTTATTCTCGCGGATGTGTTTGCAATTGTGCATTTTGTTATCGGCCAATGCCAAAGTTAAAATATAAATCAATTGACCGGGTTAAACGCGAACTTGAATATTTAGGAAAATATAACTTTAAGTTTGCTTGGTGGAATGATTTAACTTTTGTGACAGACAAAGAATTTGTCCACAAACTATTAGATGAAGCTTTTCCTGCGCATCCACATAGATGGATTTGTTTTGCTAGAGCAGTTGGAGTGGATTTGCCAGTTTTGAAACACATGAAGGAAAGAGGCTGCGATTTGATTTTGTATGGATTTGAATCAATTACACAAGACGTTTTAGATTGTTACCGTAAAGGCACCACAAAACATGCAATTTTGAATACTATTAATCTTACCCGTGAATCAGGCATAAAATGCGGTGGACTTTTAATTGTAGGCGCACCAGACGAAACACAGGAAATGATAGATAATTTAATCGAATTTTGTAAAGAATTTAAGGAAATTACCCGAGTAAAATATTTATCAATTATTCCTGGAACTGCACTTTATCGTCAGGCCCTTAAAGACGGAATTATAAAAGATGAATTGGCTCATTTGTATTGGCTGTCGACTGAAGAATCAGTTGAAGAAGATATTGATAGACCTGGTTTTATCAGCATGTCGAAGTATTTAACTAAAGAACAATTGAGATATGCCTATCATGCGGTCAATACCATGATTGAACAAAGACCATACAATTACGAGCTTGAGGAAAATGTTTATCTTGATAAACCTGTCGAATTTAAAAAAGGCAAAGCTCTAGAAGAATCAAGAAAAATAAAATGAAAAATACCTTTTGGAGAGGGTTTTTGATTATATTAGTATTAACTATTTGGGAAATATCAAGTCGAGCCCATCTTCTTAACCAGTTAATTTTGCCTTCACCTTCAACCATATTTTTAACATTTGTAAATATGGTTTTAAGCGGCGAAATGGGCTTGGATATTTTATTTAGTTTAAAGAGAGTTTTAGTCGGTTTAATCATTGCGTTAATTACAGGAGTGCCATTGGGTTTATTTTTAGGAGTGAATAAGAAAGCTAAAGCAATTTTTTCGCCTTTTATAAATTTTTTGCGTCCTATTCCTCCAATTGCGTGGATTCCATTGGCAATTTTGTGGTTTGGGGTGGGCGACCGGCTGAGTTATTTTATTACTATGATTGCAGCTTTCTTCCCTGTTTTCCTTAACACTTTAACAGGTGTTGAAAATGTATCTAAGCAACATCTTGATGTGGCACGTTGTTTTGGAGCGAATAAATTGATGATTTTAACAAACGTTATTGTTCCTTCTTCACTGCCTTATATTTTATCTGGAGTTAGGGTGGGAATTGGTTTTTCCTGGATGGCAGTAGTGGCAGCAGAAATGGTGACATCATTTACTGGTTTGGGCTATCTTATTACGATTGGACAGCAAATGCTGAGATTGGATCAGGTGATTGTGGGCATGATTACAATTGGATTAATCGGTCTTTTGATGGATAATTTAATGGTTTTATTAAAAAATAAACTAGTCAAATGGTCTTAAAGAAAAAATCAATTATTAATGTCAGAAATGTTGGTTTGATATATAAAAATAATAATCAGACAACCGTAAAAGCATTGGATGGTGTGAGTTTTAAAGTTAAAGAGGGTGAAATTGTATGTATTTTGGGACCATCTGGCTGTGGCAAATCAACACTTTTATCCTTGATTTCTGGTTTAAATAAAACTAGCTGTGGAGAAATTTATCATAGAGGCAAATTGATTTCAAAACCTTCCAATCAAAGAGTGATTATTTTTCAAAATTATTCTTTGTTTCCTTGGAAGACGGCTCTCCAAAATATTGAATTTGTTTTAAAGTCAAAAAAAATTCCCAAGAACCAAATTCAGACTGAAGCATTAAGATATTTGCGTTTAGTTAAATTAGAAAAGTTTAAGGATAATTATCCTCACGAATTATCGGGTGGTATGCAGCAACGAATTGGAATTGCCAGAGCCCTAAGTTGCGATCCGGATGTTCTTTTGTTTGATGAACCATTTGCTTCATTAGACCCAATTACAAAAGCTTCAATTTATAAGGAAATAATTGATATTTCTCAAAAAACTAAAAAAACCATGATATTTGTGACCCACAATATCGAAGAAGCCATATTTTTAGGAAATAAAATAATTGTATTGTCAGGAAGCCCCGGAAAAATAATCAAAAAGTTTTCCATAAAATTGATTAAAAAAGAAAGTCTTTTAAAGACAAGGCTGTTGCCAGAGTTTGCCAAACTAGAAGCAAGAATTTTGGAATTATTGAACTAAAATAAGTAATGATCTGGAAAAAGCCGCATATTTCAAAAGTTTATGAAGCATTGACAGCTATTGCCGACAATAGAATTGAAATAAACGGCAATAATGCTAAGTGTTATTCCTCTTCGGGAGAAAAAGTGTATGACATAAAATATGATCCAAAGATAGGAAGTATCATGTCAAATGATAACGCTGCTTTTTTTACGAAAACTTTAAGTTACCCGATGATTGCCTATTTAATGCTAATCGGCAGAATCCCCTACGAAAAAAGTTTATTGCAAATATTTAAAGAGATATATTGGAAAAATATTAATCAAAAATTCAAAAATGATTATGATAAATCCATAAAATATGTTTTAGGAGAAATGAAAAGAAATGGTGAAGATGTGGAATTTGTCCGAAGAGAAGTAAAGAAAATTTATGATTTCACTTGTGCTTTACAAGTTAAAACATTTGGAGCATTACAACGGCCACCAAAGGGTTATTAAATATTATTATAAAAAAATATTTTAGAGTGGTTGAGTAAAGAAAATTAGATGAGCTTTTTTGTATATATTTTGAGAACTTCAAAAAATACGTTGTATACCGGGCAAACGAATAATCTGGAAAGAAGATTGAAAGAGCATCAAAGTAAAACCGTAAAGTCGGCTAAATACATGAAATGTTTTAATGATTTTGAGCTTGTTTATTTGGAAGAATGGCTGACAAGATCTTTGGCTTTAAAAAGAGAATGGGAAATAAAAAGAATGACCAAGAAAGAAAAAGAAAAAATGATTTCAGGTTAATTTTGCCATTGAGAAGTTTTTAAATCAACTTTGTCGCCAATAAATTTAACTCCCTCAGAAATCAGCATTTCTTTTTTAGTAGTAATGCCTTTTCCAGCAGAATAACCAGTTAATTTGCCGTCGGAAGCGACCACTCGATGACAGGGAGTAAGTGGTGCATTAGGATTAGTTTTCATAAATAAACCAACTGCCCGAGAGGCTTTTGGTTTGCCGGCAATTCTGGCAATTTGACCATAAGTGGCAACTTTCCCTTTAGGAATTTTCTTGGTTATTTCGTAGACCTTTTCTTTAAAAATCATATTTGTTTATACTATTAAACAAAAATAATATTTTCGTAAATATTTTGTAAAAACTTGATTATGAGATCAGTGATTTTTATACTTCTAAATATTTCAAAAAGTTTTTGATTTTTTTAGTTTCGAGATTGTTCTTTTCACAATAAGCCAAGATAGTATCAATTTGTTTTGTAGCCATAAGATTGGCTAGATTAAGTTTGTTGGGATGAAGAATATTGGGTGATACTTGTTTGATTTCGTAATAAAAAGCAACTAAATCACAAATTTTTAGATCGGGTTCTAAGGCATGATCGAAATCAACTTTTAGAGCGGCTAAAATATTATTTTGAATATCGTCAAGTTTGTTTCTTAATTCATCGGTTTTGAACATAGGTAAGATGTCCCCTGTTACGGCTTCGTGAAGATCGTGCAAAAGCGCCATGACAACTAATTTATTTCTTTTTTCATCAGCATATTCATTGAATTTCGACCAGAAAATAGCTACTAATGCTGTAGCGTAGGAGTGGCGGCCAACATCCCAATTGCCACCAAAACCGCTGACACCAAAGGCTCTAGGGATATTAAAAATATTCATTAAAAAGTCTAATTTTGGATCTTTTTCAACTTCTTCTAGAATCCCTTGGGGAGTGAAAATATTATTGGATTTAATGGTCATGCCTTATTATAGAGATATAAGCTTAACCAAGCTAGACCTGAACCGAGCAGAAAACCACCAAGCACATCACTTGACCAGTGTTCGCCAAGGCTGACGCGAGACAACAACATAACGATAAGCAAAACATATAAACAGGAGTTATAGATCCAGAGGTGTTTTGGTTTTTTTTGCTGCAAATAATAAAAAAGCAACATAACTAAAAAACTAATCCGAAAACTATGGCCAGAAGGATAAGAATAATTTAAAATTACCCGAGAGGTTGGCAAAATAACATGAAGATCGTTTCGATAGAAATTCAAAGGAGGGCCAGGGTGATTAAGAAAATATTTCCCAAAAGCTTCAATCAATAAACCAATTACATAGACAATGAAGATGCCTATTTTGGTGCGAATGTTTTTAAATAAGAGTAAGCTTAAAAGAAAAGGAATGGTGATTATTTCAAAATTTCCTAAAATACTGAACAAGGCTAGAATATTATCAATAGCCATAGGGGTGTGATTCTGAATAAATTCTGTTAAATCAAGGTCCAGTTGTTGGTGAGGAGAGAGCATCAAAAATAAACTCAGACACAAAAAAAGCCCTAATGAAATTGCAGCTTTTAAGAATAACTTATTTTTTAGCATGTTTGGGTAGGTTTTGCGGTTTTCTTTTGAAAAAAGAAACAAGAGCTAAAACAGCACTAATAACAGTAATACTGGAGAAAATATACATTAGAATTCGGTAGTATGATTTTTGATTCCAATAAAAAACCATGCAATCGTTATAGCTGAATTTTTCGCATATACCATTAAATAATCTGAAAGATATGGGAGAAATTTGCCATATTGAATAAAGACTTAAAAATAGCGCGAAAATAAAGACGATAAGGGATATTTGGAACACTTCTTTTTTCATGATTCAATTATACCTAACTACTGAGGACTTTGGGTGGAAAATCCAGACAGATCGATTTGTGTTATGTCGGCTGAAACACAGGCTTGAAGAGGAAAGTTTTGATTAGGATTTTTAAAGATTACAGTTTGGTCTGGAGAAATTTGATATGAAAAGCTAATATTAACTGATTTTGTTGGACCGTTGCATTGTGGACCGTTTGGATAATGAATTTTGGCATATACAGAATCATTTGGTTTTAATTGAAAAATACTTTGCATAGTCTGAGGTTGATGAACAACTTTTATATTGTTGTTTCTTATTTGGTCATAACTTATTAAAACATAATTAGTGCCTACTATTTGACACATTTGATTTGAAGAATTGGTGATTTGAAAATCTCCATAAATATTTCCTGCTGCAGGTCCTAGAGTTACTGATGCAGCAAGATCTTGAGGTTTACAATAATTTATCGATGCTAAAGTTGGAGTTGATGTCGAGGGAATGGCTGTGGGTGAAGGTTGGGTGAATTCGTGAATTTTAAAAATCGTATAAATAATAGTCAAAACAAGGATCAAAGCAAAAATTTTCTTTGTCATATATTGATATAGTTTAAATTAAATTATCTTTGAGTGCAAATTATTGAGAATTACCAAATAATATTTCATTTAACTCTTACGTAAATCTAACGATCTTATGACAAACAAAAATTAATATTGGTGATATTAATTATAAATTATGGTGACAGTAAATTTACTTGAATTAATATTAGCTATTGTTTTGCCGCCAGCCGCAGTATATTTAAAAGTTGGTTTAACTTCACAATTTTGGTTGAATGTAATATTAACTCTTTTGGGTTATGTTCCGGGAATAGTTCATGCTTTGTGGATAGTATTAAGTATTCGTTAAAATTATGTTTTTTTCAAATCCGGATGATAAGGTAACTTGGGATCATAAAGAAATAATAAAGTGGGCAGAAAACCACCATGGTCGACCGGCAGTTTTTGATGATCCAAATGCTGGAGCAGATAAACTGGGAATTAGGATTGATTTCGGAGGTAAAAATGACGAACGATTTATGAACGATGCGGTTCAAACAAAAGAAGTGTCATGGAAAGATTTCTTTAAAATTTTTGACAGAAGGAAATTAGCCTTTATTTATAAACAGAAAGATGAGCCAAAAGATATAACAATGGCTTATAAATTAATACCGCGAAAAAATTTGTAGTTATTTTTTGCTTGCTGGTGCAGTCGCTGCTGCAGATGGAGTGGCTGGTTTTGTGTTTAAAGTACTGGAATTTGTGGCGGGGGTAGGTATATTTAAAGGCGTAGCTTCCATTCTTTTAAGTACTGCCCAATCAATACTTTTGTAAGAGATAAAGGCGGCGATAGCGAGAAGACCTAATAAGGTAGCAATAATCAGGTTGCCAAATAAGTCATTTTTCTCAGATTTCATAGTTCTATTTTACCCGAGTGATAGTAAATTTTGTTGGATAAGATAAAAAGATAGCAGGAGATTCTTCAAGTAAATATTTTTGGAAATCTTGGTAAATTTGTTTTCGTTCAAGCGGATCAAAAGAAGCTCTCCCTTGCTCTAATAATTTATCGATACGAGAATTATTTATTTTAGTGACATTAGTTTCAGTTTGGGTTGAATGCCAGAATAAATATTGATCAGGATCATGAGGAATTGAACCATACGAAAGGACGGCTTCAAAATTGTTTAAATCAATTTGGTTCTCCATGGTTATGGTGGTATTTAAGCCTAGGTTGGTTTGCCAAGCATTTTTAATTTGTTCAGCTAAAGGCAATAAGTTGCGATCGGTGACAGCTAAATTAATACTATCGATTTTATTTTTACTGAATAATTCTTTAGCGTGATCAGGACTAAAGTCATAAGTTTTTATGGTTGGATTGTAGGCCCAAGAAGTTGGAGAAATCGGACCTATACAACGCTCGTTTTTATCATCTGACTTTGGAGTTGCATATGCCAATGCCTGCCGTGTTTGTTTATTGCTTATTTTTTGAGTGTTGAAAAAGATGGCAGAATATTTTTTATTGGTTTCAATTTCTTGGATAATTTTAGTTTTATTCCATTTTTCCAGATCCGATGGCAAAGAATATATCTGAATTTCATCCACTGTTCCTAATTTATAGGCATCAGTTAAGTCTTTATCATTGGAATAAAAACGATATAACAAAGTTGGGTTGCTACTAATATTTGGCTTAAGTTTAATTGTATTTACATTGCCTTCTTTATAGGTAATTGATTGGATTTTGTAATCACCGATGCCAATAAAATTTTTCTTAAATAATGGTTTACTTAAGGCCGACATTAAAGGCGAAAACGGATTTTTAACCGATACTTTGACAGTATTTTCCGACATTGGAGAAATAGTAGCTCCTTCAATTTGATAATTAATGTCATAGGCAGTTAATTTTTTACCATTTTGCCAAGAAAAACCATCATTGAGTGTAAAAATATAATCCAGATTATTATTTTCCATTTTGTAGGATTTGACTATAGGAGATAAAATTGGCTTATCATCTTCTGAATTAATAGCGAGGCCATAACTTATCTTGGAAACAATTTCTTCTGGAAGACTGTTAAAAGAATAAAGCCCTTCGACACCGATTATTTTAGTATGAAATTTTGGAGTGTAATAAAAAGCAATAATCTGGTTATGAAAAACAAAAATAGCTGAACCTAAAAGAACTCCTACTAAAATAAATAAGAATTTGCTTTTGATGTAAGAGACTAAAAGTTCAATTTTAAATTGAAGTTTAGTAATCAAGGATTTAAATTAATGTTTGAATAACCGAAGAAATAAGGAAAAGTACTAAAACGAAAATGGTAACATTAAACATAACCTTTTCCCAACCTCTTTTTTCAAAATTAACAGTCGACATAATGTTTGATCTGGAATCAGTGTCGCCGTTTGATTGAAGAAATATTAACGCTGTCAGTATCAAAGACAGAATAATTTGAACAATAATCAATATAGTTTTCATTTTTTAACCTCTTTTTTAATTAAAATCAGATTATAAATATATATCAAAAAACTTAACGTAAAGGAACTAACTAAATATCCCAAAAACCCAGTAAAGTGGAATTGTGGGATTTGAAAACCTTGAAAAGTGGTGCTGACTGAAAAAATGTCATCTAGGTGAAAATCATCTAAAAAGAAAGTGGCAAGATAGAGACCAACAGTTGCAATAACAATTCTAATTGTGCCTAAAGTTAGAATATTTATAGGTAGCAAAAGTATCTTAATTATAGGTTTTAGCACGAGTTCGAAAAGGGCTAAAATCAGAGCCACTTTTATAATGGTTAAAGGAATATTATCAAAAGTTAAATTATGCCAAAGTTGATTTTCAGTAATCAGGGCAAAAATAAAAAGCAACGTATATTTTAAAAATTTTTTCATTATTTATGTTTAAATTTTCCAGTTAATATTATACCGCCTGTAGAGAGAATAACGATAGCTAGAGCGATTACTATAGATAGATTTAAATAATGAGTCGGATAAAAAACAGCATAAGTGGCTGGTTTATCGCTATTTTTATAATCGACCTTGAAATTTAGATTGTGACTTTGCGGAAGAAGAGTTTTTACAAAATTTAAATTAGGGATTTTTAGAGTGACCGAGGCGTAAGGCGGAATAACAGGAATCTGATAACTCCAGTTTTGATTATCTAAAGTTATTTTTAAATCAGTTAGGGCATTTGGGTTGATGTTGGTTAAAACAATTTCTGGATTTTCGTTTATTCTTGTTTTTTCACTAGTCAATTTAGGCGGTAAATAGGATTCTTTTAAATCTTTGGTAGCAAATTCAACAGATACAGTTTTGATATTCTGATTATTTTTGTAAGACCCTGGCGGAGATGGATATTGACTGTCTTTTCCGTGGATTACAAATATAAAGTGATTCAAATCCAAGTCGCTAAAATAATCTATACCATTGGTGGTTTTAGCCCAAGTGGGATCGATAGAAACCCATTTTTGAGAAATGGAATTGTAATATTGAGGCCAAGCATGAAGAATATCGGCATTCAAGTTTATGGGTTTAATTTTAGGATTATTAGTATAAGCAAAACCTTCAATTTCTCGAGCGGGAATACCTTTAGCACGAGCCAATGTTACGAAAAGATCGGTAAATTCAGTACAAAGTGAATTAGCGGGATCATTTAAAGCTCCCAACGCCCCTTTTCTAGTAGCAGTATTAAAAGAATCATAGCCGTAATTTAAATTATTGATTACATAATTGTAAATATCTTTAGGGCTTTTTAAAGTGGAGGCGATTTCTTGAATAGTTGGGTCGTTTACTGGCCAAAAATTTTTTGATTGGAGCAGACTTTTTTTATCAATGTTTGGGTCGTTTATGGTCGAGGAAAATATTTTAGCCTGTCCGGAAACATTTACTTCGATTTTTTCCTGTGGTGGAAGGTCATATTGTGCCAGCCAGTTGCCATCTGAATCAATGTTAACTTTTACAGGCCTAGGGTTAATGTCTTTAAAAATTACTTTTTGACTGTCGGTTTCTGGTGGAATAGCGATTTCTGTGTGACTTATCTTATCTGTGGTGTTATTTAAAAAATATTTAAAATTAAAATCAAAAACCTGGTAATTACCAAAAATAAATAATATTTTTTTGTCAGTAATATTATTTAGATTAAATTGGATTTGTGTTTGTTGATTTAAAATTACTGAGTTGGTGGTATTTACGGAAGAAAAAGACATGGTACCAAAACTTTCCGGCACTAATAAATTTATATTGATCGTATCGGTTGCTTGAGTATTTTTATATTCAGGCAACGGTAATTCCCAGACATTACCTTTGTGTGTGGCAAGCTTAGGTATGGTGTAATTTAGTTTGAATTTGGTAACTTTGTGTTGTCCAACGTTGGCTTGATTAAATTTAAGATAAATGACAGTCGTTTCATTCATTTGGTCGCTTTTTACCACAATGTTGCCTTTATCATCGTTTCCTTGAATATTGGTAATACTCGGACCAGAAAGACTGACTTGATATTCTTTAGGATAAATTTCGGAATAATTATTGGAAAGTTCTATATCTTGACTAACAGATGCATCGCCGTTGTTATCAATGGTATAGTTTATTGTTTGGACGGCATTAAATTCTCCGGCTGCATATGCAGGTTTAACCGAAAAAAGGGATAAAAATAAAGACAGAAAAAATAGCATAGGCTTATTTAAATATAACATTACTTGTGCTTAATTACTTTTATTTCTATTGTGTATAATTTGGTTTATTGACTTCGGGTATTATTCGCGTATCATTTGGGTATGGCAACAGTGCTTTATAAAAGACAAAAACAGATATTAGACTATATTAACGAAAATATCGCTAAATATGGCTACGCCCCTACTTTAACTGAGATTGCAACTCATTTGGGTTTGTCTTCATTGGCTACTGTGCACGAACATTTAGCAGTGTTGGAAAAGAAAGGTTTAATCAGAAGATATCGGGGAGCAGTAAGAGGAATCGAAGTCCTTGGAAGTGAGGAATTACCAATGCCATATAAAAATGCAACTATGATTGAGTTGCCAGTTTTGGGTTTTATTGCTTGCGGTGAGCCAATTGAACCATACAATGATCCAAATGCTACTTTTGCTGTTAATTCAAGTTTAATTAAACCTGGTGACCGATCATATATATTGCAGGCTAAAGGAGACTCAATGGTTGATGATGGAATTTTTAGCGGCGATTATGTGGTTATTAAAGAACAACATGTGGCAAATAATGGTGATATCGTAGTGGCTATTTTAAAGAATGGCTTTGCAACTTTAAAAAGATATTATAAAGAAGTTAATAGAATAAGATTGCAGCCGGCTAATTCAACTATGTCCCCTATCTATGTGACAGATGTGGAAATTAGAGGTAAAGTAGTGGCAGTTATTAGACAATTTAATTAATGCTTTACATAATTGCTACTCCAATTGGAAACTTAGGTGACATATCAATTCGGGCTAAAGAAGTCTTAGAAAAAGTCGATTATCTTTTGTGTGAAGACACAAGAAATACCGGTCAGTTTCTGAAACTTTTAAATCTTTCCAACTCACCTAAATTAATTTCGTTTTATGATGAGGTTGAAGAACAAAAAATACCAGAAGTAATAAAACTTTTAGAAAGTGGAGTTGAGGTTGGTTTGGTTAGTGATGCCGGAACGCCCATAATTTCTGATCCAGGATTTAAATTGGTAAGAAAATGCCGACAATTAGGATATTTGATGACTTCAATTCCCGGTCCAAGCGCTTTAATCGATGCTTTGGTTTTGTCTGGTTTACCAAGCGGAAGATTTTCTTATCTTGGATTTTTACCAAAAAGGGATGGAGAAAGAAAAAAGATTTTAGAACAATATAAACAAATTGATGGAGCAAAAATTGTTTACGAATCGCCTTTTAGAATCAACAAATTAGTTGAAGAAATTGCTAAGGTTTATGGAGAAACTACAAATATAGCTATTTGCAGAGAGTTAACAAAAAAATTTGAAGAAGTTATTACTGGAACAGCAGTTGAGGTATCTCAAGAAATCAATAAAAGAACCATTAAAGGTGAGATTGTTGTCGTATTTTGTTAGTCCGAAAGATATTTTTCCAGACTTTTTATCCGATTGTTTGTCTGCTCAATTTTCACTAAATCGGCTAAGCATTCTGCGCAATCTTCTGGTTTTTTTTCTGGGTGGTTTGAAACATGAATCTGTTGATGAGATCTGATTTCAGTTAACTTCACGTGCTCCCTGCTGATTGCGGCTCGAATCTCTTCTTTGGTTGCCATATTAAATTGTATCACTCTGTTTTTTTAGTTCAAAATTTCTTTTGAAGTTTTCTTTTTTCGGCCCAGGCAACTATTTCTCTGGTTGAATTAATGGCATCAGGACTTACGGAAATGCTGGTTACCCCCCATTTAACTAATTTTTCGACTAGATCCGGATGGTTGCTTGGTGCTTGTCCGCAAATAGAGCTAGTTATTCCTCGTTCTTTTGCCTTAGTAATGGCTCTTTTAAGTGACCAGAGGACAGCAGGATCGAGTTCATTAAAGGTTTTAGCAACTTCATTATTATCCCGATCGAGACCGAGGGTTAACATAGTCAAATCGTTGCTTCCAATAGAAATACCATCGATACCAACATCTATAAATTTGTCTAAAAGAATAACATTGCTTGGAATTTCGACCATCATAAGTAATTTAAATGAAGGTGATCTTAAAAGGCCAGCACTGGCAATTATTTTTTTTACTTCGGCAAGTTCTTGAGGAGTTCTGACAAATGGAATCATTAAAGAAAGATTCTTGAGATTGTGTTTATTTCTGACTAATTTTATGGCTTCAAGTTCCATTAAAAAAACGTCAGGACAGTTGATGTAGCGAGCAGCGCCTCGGAAACCTAGCAATGGATTTGGTTCTTCTGGTTCATAAAGTTTGCCATAATGAAGCGAACGATATTCATTTGTTTTAAAGTCGGTGGCTCTGTATACAACTGGACGCGGATTAAAGTTTTTGCAGAATTTCAATAAATCATTAGCCAATCTTTCGATATATTCTTTTTGGCGGCCTTCAGCAATAACTCTTTTTGGATGTATACCAATATTAGCAAGCATAAACTCGGCTCTTAAAAGTCCAACACCATCAACATTCTTTTTGGAAATTTCTTCGGCGAGTTCTGGCTCGCCTAAGTTTACATAAACATGAGTAGCAGTTTTAAAGTTAGTTAAAATTTGTTTGCTGACTTCTGGTTTGAAACTTCCATCAGATTTAGTCAAATCCCCTTTCCATATTTCTCCAGTAGTGCCATTCATGGTGACAATATCGCCTTCTTTGAAAAATTTTGTAGCGGTTTTAGTACCAACAACACAAGGTACTCCCAATTCACGACTAACAATAGCTGCATGGGAAGTTTGACCACCTTTATCGGTAATAATGCCGTTTACTTTTTTCATGGCTGGAACAAAGTCTGGCGTGGTCATAGGAGTGACCATGATTTGACCTTTTTGAACGCGATTAATTTCTTTTGGGCTTTTGATAATAACAACAACACCGGTGGCAGTTCCTGGACTAGCTTGTTCTCCAGTTAAGTCTGGTTTTTGGGTTATGTGGGTTTGCTGGTCAATGGTTTTTTGGTTGGAAACAATTGTAGTGATTGGTCTGGTTTGAACAATATAAACTTTACCTTTTTCAATGGCGAATTCAATGTCTTGTGGCTTGCCATAATGATTGTGTAATTTTTGTCCAATTTTAGCAACCTTAAGGGCTGTAGCATTATCAATTTTTGCTTTCTTTTGTTTCGATTTTGGAACAGCAACTTCTTTGGTTTCATTGTCTGATTTGACCAGCTGAACATCCTGATCAATATGGTTATAAGAAGCTACTTTCCATTCATTTTTATCAATAATATGTTGATCTGGAGTAATTCGACCTTGAACAATATATTCACCAAGGCCCCAAATTGTTTCAACAATGATTTGGTTTTTTTCATTAGTGACTGGATTGACCGTAAAACAGATGCCCGAGATTTCGGAGTTGATAAGTTTTTGAACAGGGACGGCAATACCAACTTTAAAATGGTCAAACTTCTTTTTTTCCCGATAAAAAATTGCTCTTGGAGTAAAAAGACTGGCCCAACAATCACGAACGCGATTTAAAACGTTAGAAGCCCCAACAACATTCAAATAAGTTTCTTGTTGACCAGCAAAAGAAGCGTCTGGCAAATCTTCAGCAGTAGCTGAAGAACGAACTGCAACCGGAACATCTTTAAGGCCGCCATAATCAGAAAGTTTTTTGTAGGACTTCATAATTTCAATACCAGTTTGTTCATTAATCTTGCCAGAATGAATTATTTTTTTAATTTTGACCGAAGCTTCGTGGAGTTGATCTGGTTCGTCAATGTTAACGGTTTTTAAAATATCTTTAATTCTTTCCCGTAACTTATTTTCTTCAATAAATTTAAAGTAGACTTGAGAAGTGACAACGAAACCGTTGGGAACTGGAATGCCAATTGAATACATTTCACCTAGATTTGCACCCTTTCCACCAGCGATTGGAATATCATCGTGGCTAATTTCTTTGAACCATAAAATGTCTTTTGTTGTCATACATTAATAATAGCAGACTACTGGTTAATTATACTAGTAAATTATCATATTATAGGTTAATATGTTAGGCACGCTTAATTTTAGCAGTCAAGTGTCATGAGTGCTAAAAGGTAGAGTTTAATGAAATATCTGGATTTTTAGACATAATCAATGTGTATCATATGTGTACAGTAGAAATCGTAATATATCATAACATGTCGTTCTAAAACATGTTATTATTATAGGTTGTTATTTTAATAACATTTTCGCAACTGAATTGCGATTAAATTTATTCTTTTGTCCGATCGTTTTCTTCTTGAGTAGAAGTCCAACCTCTGTTTTTTGTTTTTCTCATTTGTTCAGTTTCATCAGGACGGCCATAATCGTCTTGATATCTGACAGTGATACCAGTTTCTGGAGTGGAGCCTTCCATGATTTGAGCATCGCCATCAATAGCAATCATTCGATGAATTGTGTTGACATTAATGGTGTAGCCTCTCATTGGTTCCATTTCGATTGTTTCAAGTGCATTAATATCTGTTCCTACCACTAAATGGGCTTTGCCAGAGACTAAAACGAAGGTTTCGACCTTTTCAGTGTGTGATTGAAGAGATATTCGACAATCTTTCTTTATAAGTAATAGTTTAAAAGTGTAATTAAGATTTTCTGGAGTAAAAATTCTTTCTTCTCCCCAAGGTTTTGGAATGATTATATCGTCGTGAATATCTGTAAAATATGGAGTAAACATTTTTAGGTTAACTTTTAATTGACAAATTTTATCACTTAAAAGAATTTGTACCAAACTATTTTATTAGATTGATGATGATTCTTTCCAGTGCCATTTCTTTAGGTATGGATAGTTGGCCAGTTTTATTTTGATAATCTAATTCGATTAAGGTCAGATAGGTGCGTTTTAGAGAACTCTCAGAAAAACGGGAATATGATGTTAATTGCTTTCTGATGTTGCCTTTAAATAAATATAAAAATAAATCATAGACGCCAGTTTTCATTAATTCCTCATACATGGGAATAAAAGTTTTTAGATTCTTTGGTTTAATAGCATTGAGACAAGCAAATAATTTATTATCTAGCGCAAACGCTTGAATTTTTGACTTTGGAAGAAGATTTGTTTGGGCAAGAGTTAATTTTTTGTCCTGCCAAATGACGACATCACAATTTGGGGATTTATTGATAACTTTTAGGATTTTATCAAGATTGGCTTTTGGAGCGGAAAAAAGATTGGTGATTGCCAGAACTTTTTGTTCATTAAACAAAGAACTGCTTTGAAGAAAAACATTTATTAGTTCTGGATCAAGATTTTTGCTGTCGAGACGAAGGTTTTCAGTATTAGCATATTTATCCAAGAGATTATTAAAAGCAGCCCGGCTTTCAAACTGATTATCGCCGTGGAAAATATAAATCATGATAATATTTTATCAAGTCAAAGGTTTTTAATCTTACTAAGTTAGATAGTGGAAAATCTTTCTTTCTATTGGTAAAATATGACTTGTCATTGACGGCTCCATCGTCTAGTGGCCTAGGACACCTGGCTTTCATCCAGGTAATCGCGGGTTCGACTCCCGCTGGAGTCACAAAGAAGAATCTAAAAGTATTATGTATGTAACAACGGGATGTGTAAAAAATTTAACGAAGTAATTTGATATACTGATTTTATGAAATCATCAAAAATAATTTATAAAGCTGGGGCTTTGTCGGCGTTTTTGATTGCGGCGTTTATACCTCTTCAGATGATAATATTTTTTGTTTCACCACCACCGAAGGCTGCAGTAGATTGGTTTCACCTTTTCCAAACGAATAAGTTTGTTGGATTATTAGATATGGACTTGTTACTAATTGTCGATCAAGTGCTCACAGTTTTTCTTTATCTAGCAATGTATGAAGCATTAAGAAAAATTAACAAATCGTTTATGAAAATTGCCGTGGCATTGGGATTTATTGGTGTAGCGACTTATCTTGCTTCTGGTTCTGCTTTTGAAATGCTCCATTTTAGCAATATGTATACTAGCGCAACAACAGAGGCTCAGCGATCACTCGCAATTATGGGTGGCGAATTAGCACTGTCTAATTGGCAAGGAACTGCATTTGACGTTGCTTATGTAATATCGGGGATTGCCTTTTTACTGATATCGATTGTGATGTTTCAAAAAAATATCTTTGGCAAAACTATTAATTATCTTACTCTAATTATAGGTATATTAATGCTAATTCCGCCAACAACTGGAAATATTGGAATGATGTTATCAGTAACATCAGTATTTCCTCTTTGGATTTGGGTTATTCTAATTGGAAAAAAATTTTTAAGATTTAATTAACCTTATAATTTTTGGTTAATAGATTTTGCCAATTTTTTGGGTATTATTAAAATTTGAATCGTAAATTACCAAGGATTTTATTTATTGTCCTCACACAAATTATTAATTAATTCACTTGGTAATGGTTTGTCGGTTAACCAGGCTTCGACCATACGATAGTGAAGCTCTGGTTTTTCTGCCAACCAGCCATGCCCTACTTTAGGAGCGATTCTTGATGCTGCATGAGGCATGAGATTTGCCAATATTTGATTTGATTTTTTGACACCTGCCAACTCTTTTTCCCCGCATACGAACAATACTGATCCTGGAAAATTTTCTAATCCTTGTGGTTGTTTTAGTGAT
Source organism: Patescibacteria group bacterium (assembly GCA_013387215.1). Classification (GTDB taxonomy): domain Bacteria; phylum Patescibacteriota; class Microgenomatia; order UBA12405; family UBA12405; genus WARW01. Next base: position 17,370 of record WARW01000010.1, on the reverse strand, counting down.
AAGGCTTGAATAAAGGCGCGGCGAAATGCTGAAGGTGACATTTGAAGCATGTCTGTCCTAAACTCGGAATAATTGGCCGGATTTATTTTGATTGAGTTGGCTATAGTTTTAATTAAGAATTCAGTATGGAGAAACGGTTCCATGAGATAAAAGCCAATTTTTACAAGAGGAAGTGCGGGTGTGCCTTGAAGCCCTGCTCCGTCAATAATTACATGATTAAAGAGATCCGGTCTTTTGCCAAGCAAAGTAAAAGCTACACCACTGCCAAGCGATAAACCTACTAAATTAACCTTTTTATAATTAGACTTATCGATTAAATCAATAATTTTGTCGGCGGTATCTTCAAGAGAAATCCATTTTTCTTGATTACTTTTGCCGAAACCAGGAAAGTCGGGGGCCAGACAATTAAAATCTTTTAGATACTTAAAATGCTGTCGCCACATGGCTCCACTGGCGCCATTACCATGTAAAAATAAAATTATCTCACCGTTTATTGGACCACTTTCATGAACAAACATAATCTAATTATTTCACCATAATTACTGAAAAATACAAGTAAGTGTAAAATGTATAAATATTCAACTTGGTGTTTGAACTTCGGGATATTCAAATTACAAGTTTATATACACTTAATGAAGATTTGGACATAATTATTTTTGTTCCACCCAGGAAAAGATTGAAGCGATTCTAAGGGTATAAATCCGTTCTTAAGATAGAATTTTCGAGTTTTTATGAATTTTTTATCTTTGTCCCCTTCTCCAATAGTTTTCAGTTCACAGATTTTATAGTTTTTATTCTGGTTAATTATCTTTAGTCCTTTATTTATCAGTTTTCCGCCTAGACCTTGGTTCTGATAATCTTTTTTCACTGCCATCCACTTAATTTCTACGACCTGTGGATTTATTTCGTAAAAAATAATATATCCCACCATAATATTTCCAATAAAACCCCCGAAAAGAGGAAAATTTTGAGCATCACTTTCGATTTCATTGTATGCATCTTCGTCAAAATAAGTGCCAAGCGATTTGGTTATTTCCATAACTTTTTCGGTATCCTGTGTTTTCTTGATAAGAAAAGACATAAATACCATAATTATACTTCGTAGGACTGTTTCAGACTGGAAATATGTGATAAATTCATTGATTGATGAAAAAGTGGGGATATTTTTTGAAATTAAGCCAATCGGTTGTAGTTTTAACCGTATTTCTGGTTGTTTTTCCTATCAAAACATACGCCAGTTCTTATTATATTGATAGTAGTTGCTTAAATAGCGGTGATGGAACTTGTAATGGCACTTCCCCTTCCTGTGTTTGTGCTTCTGATTCTGGAAAAGCTGGACCATTTAATTCGATTGCTAAAATGCAAGAAAAACCAAATGGATACGTTGGCGGTGATAATATTTTTCTGAAAAAAGGACAAAGGTTTTTGGAAAAACTTACCATCTCATCTTCGGGAGTTGAAGGAAACTTAATTACTTATGGATCTTACGGAAGTAATGGAGATCAGCCAATGATTTTGGGAGACGAGAATTCAGGTGTGGATTTCAATTTTAAAAACTATATTAGACTAACCCAACTTCATGTAAACGGACCAATTAAGTTAAATGGAAATAACAATCAAATTGATTATATAGTTTCTAATTATTCTTTAGGAAATACTATTACTGTTACCGGGTCATCGAATGCTTTATACAACAATACATTAATAAATAATTCTTATACACCGATTTCTATTTTGGGAAATGATAATGTGGCGAAAAATAATATTGTGTATAGCAATTATGCGAGCGCAAATGTTTTTATAAATGTTGACCCAAAAGTGTCGAAAGGACCAGAAGTTAACAATAACCTTTACTATGGAACAACCAAAAACATTCAATATGGAATTAATAGTTCTTTGGCAAGTATTGGCAATAATGATGTTGATAAATATGTGGCCAGAATGAAACAGCTTGGAGTTACTGTTTCGCGGGACGATTTTGATTGGTCAAGAATAGAGACAAATAAAGGTTCTCGGGATTGGAGTCATACCGACTATTTTATTAATAAATTAGTTGAAAATAATATTGAGCCTTTGGCCGTTTTAGATAATTCGCCAGCATGGGCCAATAAAAATTCGGATATCCATCATGTTCCATATGAAATAACGGATTTATTAAAGTCGGGAGATTTTGAAATTGATAAGCTTTCATCAGATTGGAAAACAGATGGGAATGTGGAGAGTGAAACGAAATTAGTTCATGGCGGTTTTAAGGCAGTGAAGATTACCAATAATAGTTCTATAAAACAAACTATTAACGTAAAGCCTGGTATGAGTTATTCAGTTCAGTTTTGGACTAGACATGATGCGGAGACATATGAAGTTAAAGATATCTCCCATAATTCGGAAATAATCAGTAAAAGAAATGGCGATAATTGGGGTGATACTTATGTTCAAAAAGAAATATTGTTTAAGGCGCCTGAGGGCTGCACTCAAGTAGAAGTTTCTTTTTATGGACCTCTTTCTCTTGGAAATTATCTTTATATTGACGATATTCATGCTTATGAGATGACGGGTCCGACATTTCAAGCATGGAAATCTGGTTTTGTTGATTTTGCCAGAGAGGCGGCAAAAAGATATAAAGGAAAAATGCATAAATATGAAGTATGGAATGAAGCCAGTTTGACTTATTTTTGGAAACCAATGCCCAATATTTATCAATACATGGAACTTTATTCAGCGGTTTCGGAAGCAATTCACGCGATTGATCCATCGGCTGAAGTGGCTGTTCAAATAGGTGCTTGGAAAAGATCGAGCAGTGACGCTCATGGAGGAGAATTTTTGCAAAAATTTTATGAAAACAACATTTATCCTGATGCAGTCTCATATCACGTTTATACCGACGACATTGCAAATCCTCCTAATCTTAAGGATAATAATAGTTTTGGCAGTATTGCCGCCATCAGAAAAATTATGGTTGATAATGGTCAATCAGATAAAAAAATATGGATTACTGAATTTGGCTGGGGTCTTGATATGGTAAGTTTGAAAAATCAGGCGTCATATATTAAAAATGCTTTTGAAATTTTAAGAGATTTATATTCTGATTATGTGAGTGTCGCTTGCGTATACACGCTTAAAGAAGGCGATGCTTATGGAATATATGATGCAAATGGAAAAGAAAGACCTTCAGCTTTGGTAATAAATAAATTTTTGAATCCTAGTTTTATTTGGAAAGGAGTTGAATATAATTTTGATAATTGGAAACTGGTGACAAATCAAGATAAAAATTCAATTTATTTAGACCCTTTGTTTGAAGATGTGAGTAATTCAGATTTGAGAATTAAAGAATTATCCCCTGCTGTTAATAATGGAAGTAATGTCGGTTTAAAAACTGACTTTGTTGGTAATTCAATTACGGAACAGCCAGATATAGGAGCTTGCGAATATACCCCTTTAAAAGATATGGAAAATCAGGTGAAAACAACAAGGTTTTCAATAATGAAATTTATAAAATTTATTAGCAGATTTTTTAAAATAACTAGCTAATAGAGAAAAAATATGTTTAAAATCAAACATGGAAGTTAAAATTGAACCATCCTGGAAAAAAGCCTTACAAAAAGAATTTGATGAAGAATATTTTAAAGAGCTAGCCGAATTTGTCAGATCCGAATACAAAGAAACAACGGTTTATCCTCCAGCTAAATTTATTTTTCACGCATTTGATTTGACTCCGTTTGATAAAGTTAAAGTGGTGATTTTAGGACAAGATCCGTATCATGGACCAAATCAAGCCAACGGGTTGGCATTTGCTGTTAATAAGGGAATTAGACTTCCACCATCTCTTCAAAATATTTATAAAGAAATCGAAACAGATTTAAGCAAAAAACCATCAAGCATGAGCGGTGATTTGGAAAATTGGGCAAAACAGGGAGTATTAATGTTGAATGCCACCTTAACTGTTAGGGCTCATTTAGCTGGTTCACATCAAAATAAAGGCTGGGAAAAGTTTACAGATGCAGTTATTAAAGTATTATCGGATCAAAAAGAACATTTAGTGTTTATTTTATGGGGAAATTATGCTCAGAAAAAAGGCAGCATGATTGATGAATCAAAACATTTAATTATAAAATCTGCCCATCCGTCCCCTTTTTCTGCTCATAGTGGTTTTTTTGGATCTAAACCATTTTCTCAAGCTAACGCGTATTTAATATTCAATAATGAAGAGCCGATAGATTGGTAAGATAAAACAAATTTTTCGAATGATTTTTCGCAAGTATAAGACTAAATAATATGCGCGAAATTATCCAAGCGTTAGATTTTAATGAAATTAATTTTTTGCGGGTAAAAAAGACTCCGGAAACAAAAATTCCTGTGTGGGAAGAACGAGTGGTGGACTTTAATCGGATTATAGAAAAAGAACCTTTTTGCAGCACAGAGAAGGTAGTAACTTTTACTGATTTGGATGGAGTGTTTTTGAATTATGGTTCAGAAAATAACCATGAAAGCAATGTGAGCCGATTGTGCACTTTAAGAAATATCGTTAAAAGATCGGAAGAATTTGTATTTTGGTCGAGCCGAATAAAAATAGATGAAGATAATATTGCCTGGAAAGCAATTGCACCTATTTTTTCAGGTACCAAGGTTTGTCACTTTCCGTTTTTAACTGATAAATCAGTGGAAAGACTAGAAAAGTTTGCCAGAAATGCCAATCCTGATTGCCAAGTAAGTTCTCAAATTGGATTTAGAAAAATGAGAAGTTGTTTTGGAATGGAAGATGATTTTAATGAAATGGCCTTAAAAACTTTAGAATCAGATAAAAAATTAGTCGTGATTGGCAGCAGTCTGGTGGACCGAAAAAAAGTAAGATGCTTAACCTCAGCGGCCAAAGAAAAAGGCTGTAAACTGGACAATTTTTATTATTTTGATACTGGCCACTTACTGATTTAGCCGTAGATTCTTGGTTTTTCTTCGTTGTTTAAAACTCTTAGTGCGCCATCGCGGAGAGATTCTAATTCTTTTTCTCCAGGATAAATCGAAATTCCAATATTAAGAGTGGTTAAGTTGCTTTTTATCTTTTCAATGAGTGATTTCCATCGAGCAACTCCGCCGGTAATTAAAATTTGATCAACTTTTTCACCTTCAAAATCTGGAACTAATGAACAGATAGCTCGAGAAATACCAGCAATCATTGAATCGACAACATCTTTTTGATCTTGTGGTAATATGTCGTAGTTATTTTCAAGTTCCATTAAGTTTTTAGTACCAAGATGAGCAAATAAACCGCCGCCGCCAGCAATTAAATGGATAATTTCTTCTTTACTTTTTTGACCTGAAAAACATAGTTCAACTAACCCTTGAGCAGGAAGAGCACCGGCTCTTTCTGGAGAAAAAGGACCTTCACCAGCTAGAGCATTATAAACATTGATTACTCGACCTTTTTTGTGGGCACCAAAAGAAAAACCGCCACCTAAATGAGCAACAATTAAATTTAAGTCTTCATACTTTTTGCCGATAGATGAGGCATATTCACGAGAAACAGCCTTTTGGTTTAAAGCGTGCCAAGCAGAATAACGATTAATTCCAGGAACACCAGTAATTCGGTGTTTATTTTCTAGTTCATCAGTAGTTACAGGATCAACGATAAAAGCATTGTCTTGAAGATTAAATTTTTTAGCTAACTCTAAAGCTAAAGCAGCACCAAGGTTGGAAGCGTGATTAGCAAGAGGTCGATTTTTTAAATCATCAACCATTTTTTCATTGACTTGATAAGTGCCAGAAACAACAGGAGGCATCATGCCGCCTCGACCCACAATGCCTTGTAGATCGTTAATATTGTGTTGTTTTAAAATTTCAGTAATTAAATTTAGACGGTATTCAAATTGATCAAACACATTACCTTCGGCGCTGGTATATTTTGTTTGGAATTCAGGATCTTGAGCATGATCAATTTTGTGTTCAAAGACAAGTTCTTGATTATCATAAACAGCTAATTTGGTGGTAGTTGAGCCAGGATTGATGACTAGTATTTTCATAAAGGTGATTATACCTCATAAAATAAAAAAGAGGGGCTTGTATTTAAATAAAATTAAATATAGGTTCCCCTCTTGTTATATAGAAAAGTCACAAAGACATTCTTATCGCAGTTGATAATAATGAGTTTATGACTTTTTGGTGGAATTAGAACAGTTTTCGCAGATTCTTGAGTGTATGTGTTTTTGGCAAGTTAGTTTTTTACATTTTCTGCATTTTTTAAGACCAGTGTAGTGATTCCAAAACGTAATATTGAATATTTTTAAGGGAGTACTGCCTTTATTGCAAATATGACAAAAGTACTTTTCTCGATGAATTTGAAGTAAAGTTCGATACTTAAAATATTCATCAGGAGAATGATATTTTGAATTGGCTGAGTCGTTTGTAAGTTTGGCGTGGCTTTGTTGGTAATAGCTGTATTTCCGGTTCTTCTTCATTTCCATGCTTAAATAAACAAACAATAAATAAAGAAAAATAATAAAAAGTATTTTTAATAATAAGTCTAATAACCACATAAAAATCACTCCATTTTTATATTTTTTCTATTTGTGGAGGTAATTTTTGACAAATTTCACAGACACCATTCTTATCTTGGTGAAAAAAACAAGTCATTTTGCCGCAAATAAAGCAGGGTGAGTTTAAGTTTACAAAACATGGCATATAAAGCGGAGGGCAACCGATAAAAGATGTTTCAAAATACCATTTCGGTTCGCCGCAGAGATAACATTGATTTTGAATGTAAGACTGATCTAATTGATCAAAAAAACCACCAAAAATTTTGCCGATTCTTTGGGATAGTGACAAAGATGCTTGGTTAACCAGCTTGCTTTTACACATAAAAACACTCCTTTCACAACACGGAAACGTGGAATTCCACCTAATTGTAAATGTACAATTTAGCGAATTATACCACTTTATTTAAAATGTATCTGGAGATTTTATGATAAGGGACAGATTAATTAGATTATGATTTCAGTTTTGGATAAAGTTTGCTGACTCCAAATTTTTCTTCGACTTGACCATCAGTGTATTTAATCTTAATTAGTTTAAGAGAAGGATTGTTGGTTCCAAAACCATAAATTTCTGTGGTAACACCGGGAATATATGGTTCAATAATGTCGGGAAATTCTTCGTTAACTTGATATTTTTCTTTTAATTTTTGACCGATACGAGGATCAAAATCAAAAGCTTGGGTATTTTCGAGAAGTATTGGACTAGTTGGATTTTCAAGATTGAGAATAGCAGATTCAATTTCTTGGGCTTTAGATTCTGTCAATTTTATAAGTTCGCCTGATTGTTCAAAAGTATCACCTTGAGAATTAAATGTTTCTGGCATATTTTTTATTTTTTCTTGTTATGTGAAATTATCATGTTTTAAAGCAAAATAAAAGATAAATTTGAAAATTGACTAATTTTGATGTGGTGAGACTTGATTTTTTAATTTTTTCATGATGTCATTAATTATGAAAAAAAGTAATAAATATTACATACCATTAATTTTAGTTTTAGCTGTTACAGTTATTGCACTATCAAATTATGTGGAAAAAAATACTGAAGATTTACGATCAAAAGCAGCTGAAATGACCAAAGAAACAGTAGATAAGACAAAATGCGTTAGGGCAAATCCGTCTTTAATTATTTCTCCAAAAGAGCAAAGTGGATCTCCAGGCAAAGCGTTGACTTACAATTTAACAATTAAAAATAACGATAATTCACTTTGTTCCCCTTCTTATTTTTATGTCAGTTATTTTCAACTGGAAAGTAATTGGACTCAAGATCCAAAATATTTTGAAATTCCTTTAAGCCCTGGCCAGACAGCAAATAAGACGATTCAAATTAAATCGGCGCCAGATGCAAAACCAGGTGCTCATCAGTTTATCGAATTAGCAAGAGAAGGTATTTCCGATTCAGATATTGGTTATCAAACAAAGACAACTGGAATTTATAATATTAAAAAACCTGTATTGAATTTTAAAACACCAGCGAATAACTCAGTAATAAGCAGATCAGGTAATGTTTTAATTGAAACCGAATGCAGCGGTTTTGATTCGATAAAATCAACCGACATATATTTGAACGACAAACTTGCTTATAAATGTTTAAAAACACCAAATTGCCGAGTATTAAAGTTTGCCAGCCAATTTGCGAATGGTATTAATACAATTAGTGCAACCTGTATTGGCACAAACAACCAAACTATAAAAAATAACATAAAGATAACTAAGCGCTAGAAGATTTGTTCTGGGCGAGAATAATGCCTATTAAGATGAAAATAAATGCTAAAACTTGACCAATTTTAATTTGGTTAACAGTAAAAGTGTCCCATCGAAGAAACTCTAGAAAAAATCGGATAGAACCATAGCCAATTAGATAAAAAGCTGTTTGTTTTGAATTTCTTTTAATTAAGAATAGGAATAATAATAAATCTAAAATAGATTCATAAAGCCAAACAGGATGAAAATATGAAAAATTTATATATTGATTTGGTCTTAAATTTTCGGGTATATATTGGCCAAAATTAATATAAGTTGGCACCCCAAAAACTTCTTTGTTAAAAAAATTTCCCCAACGTCCAATACTTTGTCCAAGAGGAATAATGGGAGCTAATATATTTGAAATCTGAATAAAATTAATTTTAAATATTTTTGAATAAATCAAAATAAAAATTACTCCTCCTAAAAATCCGCCAAAAATTCCTAGACCACCTGCTCGGGTATTAAGTATTTGAGATAAATTTTGGGAATAATAAGCCCAATCGCTAATGACCGAATAAGTCCTGGCGCCAATAACTGAGGAAAAGAAAAGCAAAAAAATGAATAAAGTTTCTTTGTTTTTAGGAATTATTTTGTTGTGTCGGGAGAAATATTCAGCACCAATTGCAAAAGCGATTCCGATTAATAAACCATAAATAGACATGGTTTATTTTACCAAGCTTTAATTTTGTGGGTCCTGCGAGAATCGAACTCGCGACCACCTGCTTAAAAGGCAGATGCTCTAACCAACTGAGCTAAGGACCCAAATTGTTAAACCTTAGTCTTTAAATCTTAACATGATTAAGGAAGAAAGGACTAAGGACGGCTAATCTTATATTGTTCTAGCTTTTGGACTGCGTAGATAATATAGTTTAGCTCTTCTAATTTTGGTTTTTGGACCACGTAATTTTTTAATGCTGTCAATCCAAGGAGAGTTTACTGGAAAAATTCTTTCAACTTTAACTCCGTCAGAGGCAGCTTTTTGGACGATAAAGTTTTTGTTTTCACCAAGACCTTGGATGGCTAAAATTACGCCATCGAAAGCTTGAACTCTTTCTTTATCTTTTTCTTTGATTTTGTAGTTTACTTTGACGGAATCGCCTACAGAAAACTCATTTTCTTTGAATGTTATTTTTAAGGACATATTAGGTGTTAAATTAAATGCTTTGAAATTATATCAAACAAAACTTTGGTAGTCTAGCGACTTAAATTAAATTTGACAAGGGCTAAATCGAGGTATAAGATGAATTTTACCTTGTTAAAACTAATATTAATTACAAAATTTTTATAGCTAGTTTTTTGGAAACCGCCTTGTGGCGGTTTTTTTGACCTTAAAATTTAAAATTATTAATTTAAAACGGAGGATGTATGAATCCTGAAAAACAGGCTGCCTTGTTAAAAAAAGTTCATGAGGAAGAACGAGTTTTAAGAGAAAAGAGAGAGGAGAACTGTACTGGATGTATGTGTAATATGCTGGATGGTGAAAAGGCGTGTGGTAATGATCCGGTTAGAATGATGTTGGGAAACGGCGGAGGTCCAGAAGCTTTTTTTAGAGGTAAGTGCCAGGAAATGATTAATACTCCTGCTTGTCCTAATACTATTACTTTAAGAGATGGTGAGAAGCTTGATGTTCCAAACCATTTCAGTAACTTGTATTTAATCGGTATCGTGACTAGGCACGAACATCGATTAACTAAGTAATTTTGAGAATGGCGTCGATTTGCTTTTGAAGTTCAGGAGTATAGTTGACGCCGTAACTTAGAATTACGTTTTTGCCGTTAGGCAGGATAATTAATCCCCTATGCCCGTTTGGATTACGTTTCAAAAGACTATTTAGTTCCATTAATTGAGTTTGACTGGCACCTTTGGGAACTGTGACAGTAAAATCAAATTTAGGTGTATTATCTGGGGCCTTTTCACTTACAGTGTCGACTAGGATAGAAATAGCACCATCGCGTTCATTAAGTTTTCCTTCGATATAGAATGCCTTATTTTCGGCAAGAATTGGTTCGATTTCTTCGAAAGTTTTTGGAAAAGTGACAGCTTCGATTCGACCAGTTTCATCCTCAAGAGTAATAAAAGCCATTTTGGCATTATTTTTCTTAGTGCGAATAACTTTAAACTTGGCGACAGAAGCAGCGATTTTTACATTTGAATTTGGTTCTTTTTGAAGAACATCGCTGATTTTTGGAAGACCAAGAGTTTTAAAAGCATCTAAAATTTTAGCAATTGGGTTTTCGGTAACAAAAATTCCCAAGAGTTCTTTTTCCAAAGATAGTTTTTCCCGTTCAGTCATTTCTTCAACTTGAGGGAAATTATCAGGGGGAGCAACTGGCTTGCTGCGGTCTTCTTTTGGATCATCAAATAAACCGAATTGATTATTATTTCTTTTGCCGTTTATTTTTTCGCAGTTTTGGCGGATAAGATCAATAGAGGCCAGAATTGCATTTCTAGATCCGAATTGATCCATGGCGCCGACTTTAATTAAACTTTCCAAAACTCTTTTGTTTACTTTTTGACCATCAACTCTTAAACAAAAATCAGTAAAACTTATAAATGGACCATTGGCTTCGCGTTCTTTAATAATATTTTCGATAGCGGCATCACCGACATTTTTAATAGCGCTGAAACCAAAACGAATTGCCATGCCACCAAATGATTCTTTATTTTCTTCCATCTCAAAACCACTTTTTGATTTATTTATGTCTGGTGGGCCGACAACTATTTTCATCTTGCGGCATTCTTCAACCCCGTCGGTGATTTTTTCAGTGTCACCAGATTCAGCAGTTAAAAGAGCACACATGTATTCCACCGGATAGTTGGCCTTCATGTAGGCAGTACGATAGGACAACATGCCGTAAGAGGCAGCGTGAGCCTTGTTGAAACCGTAAGAAGTGAATGGTTCGATAAAAGAGAAGATTTCTTTGGCTTTTTCTTCTGTGTAACCATTATTAATACAACCTTGAAAAAACTTTTCCTTTTGGATAGCCATTTCTTCCGGAATTTTTTTACCGATAGCTTTTCTAAACTTATCAACTTCAGTCCAATTGTAACCAGCAAGTTCAATAGCGGTGTATAAACAGTCATCCTGGTAAACCAAAAGTCCATAAGATGCTTTTAAATATTTCTCCATTTTTGGGTCAAAATATTCAATTTTTGACGGATCGTTTTTGCGGGCAATATATTCTGGGATGATAGCCATTGGACCTGGACGATATAATGCTACCATTGCCATTAAATCTTCAACCCGGTTTGGTTTTAGCTCTTTAAGCCATTTGGTCATGCCTTCGCCGGAAAGTTGGAAAACGCCCATAGTGTCGCCACGGGATAACATGTCAAAAGTTTTTTTATCATCAAGCGGCAATTTTCTTAAATTAACTTCAACACCACGGGTTTTTCTGACATTAACAACAGCTTCTCCCAAAAATGATAAATTGCGGATTCCAAGAATATCGAATTTGATTAAACCCACTTCTTCGGCAGCATGCATTTCATATTGAGTAATGGTTTTGTCGCCACCAGTTTCCAACTGAGTTGGAGTATAGGCATTAATATCTTTTGGAGAAATAACGATAGCACAGGCGTGAACACTGATGTGGCGGGCGCAGCCTTCAATCTGTTTAGCCATGTCAATTATTTTTTTAGCATCTGGTTCAGAATCGTAAATTGCCTTAAGATCGGGAGTAGTTTGCAAGGCTTTGTCGATTGACATAGGAAAGCCTTGTGAACCCATGGGAATCAATTTACTAATTCGATCACCAATGGCATATTCGTAACCGAGGGCACGAGCCGTGTCGCGGACAGCACCTTTGGCCATCATTCTACCAAAAGTGCAGATTTGAGCGACCATGTCTTTACCGTATTGATCGATAATATGATAAAGCATCCCTTGTCGTTTAGTATCGGAAATATCTAAGTCGATATCTGGAGGTGATGGACGGTCTTTGTTTAAAAATCTTTCGAATGGAAGTTGATAAATTAATGGATCTACTGAAGTAATTCCAAGTACGAATGCCACAAAACAGCCGCCGGCAGAACCTCTAGTGTTGGTTGGAGTGTCGTTTTGTTCAGCCCATTGAATAAAATCACGCATGATTAAGAAGTAGGGTGCGTAACCTTTGGTGCAGATAACGTCTAATTCATATTCGAGACGATCAATAATATCCTGATTGAGTTCACCGTAATGGTCTTTAGCACAGCCATAAACAAGTTCACGCAAAGTTGTTTCAGCAGTTTTGCCTGGCTCTAGTGGAAATTGTGGAAAATCCCATTTGCCTAAATCAATTTCAACATTACATTTATCTGCAATTTTCTGAGTATTTTCCAAAGCATCTGGCAAATCAGCAAATTGTTCGGCCATTTCTTCAGGAGATTTCATGTAGAAGTCTGGCCATTGCATCATACTCATACGTTTAGTGTCGTTAACGTTTGTTTGAGTATTGATCATGATCAAAACATCTTGAGCAAAAGCATCTTCTTTTTTAAGATAATGAGCATCGTTGGCAGCAATTAAAGGAATGCCTAGTTCACGGCTAATTTTTATAATACCTTCGTTGGCAATATCTTGATCTTTTAATCCTGGGTGGCGTTGAATTTCCAAATAATAATCTTCACCAAAAAGTTTTTGGAATTCTTTGGCCCGTTCAACAGCTTTTTCATATTTATTGTCGAGAATATATTGAGAGATTTCACCTTCAACACAAGCACTGGTACAGATTAAACCTTCATGATATTTTTGCAAGATTTCCCAGTCGATTCTTGGTTTGTAGTAATAACCTTCAATATGGCCAATACTGACCAGCTTCATTAAATTTTGATATCCAGTGTAATTTTTGGCTAATAAAATTAAATGCTGGTTTCGCCTATTATTGGGAGATTTATCAAATCGACCATTTCCAGCAATATAGACTTCGCATCCAATAATAGGTTTTATTTCGTTTTTCTTGCAAGCTTTGTAGAATTCAATCGCGCCATACATGTTGCCATGATCAGTAATGGCAACAGCATTCATGCCCATTTCTTTGACGGCTGGAACTAATTTTTTTATCTTTTGCAGTCCATCCAAGAGTGAATACTCAGTGTGGACATGCAAATGAACAAATTGCGGCATATGACTTATTTTAAACGACTATTTTAAAAAACCAAGATAACGTACTATCGCTTATTAGAGCATTTGTTGAAGAGCCTTGATTCTATCCTCAATTGGAGGATGGGTGGAAAAAAGGCTGGCAAGCTTCTGGCCCTTGAAAGGGTTTTCAATATAAAGCGAAGCCGTGGCAGTTGAGGCAGTTTCTAATTTGCTAGGATCATCAGAAATTTTGATTAAGGCATCAATTAAGCCTTGTGGTTGTCTGGTTAGTTTTACCCCCGAAGCATCGGCTAAATATTCACGTCGGCGAGAAATGGCCAACTGAATTAATTGAGCAATAAGCGGAGCAAATATTATTAAAATGATGCCAATAATAGCGAGAATTGCGCCACCTTCATTGTTGCGGTCATTATCCCGTCGTCCCCCGCCAAAGAAAAAACTTCTTGAAGCAATATTAATTAATATAGATAAGGTGCCAATCAAAATACTGACAATCATCATCAAACGGATATCATAATTTTTGACATGGGAAAGTTCATGAGCAATCACTGCTTCAAGTTCAGTGCGATTAAGTTTGGCGAGAAGTCCGGTGGTGGCACAGACGATGGCGTGTTGCGGATCGCGGCCAGTGGCAAAAGCATTGGGAGCGGCGCTATCAATCACATAAATTTTAGGCATGGGAAGCTGGTCGGCCATGGCTAAATTTTCAGTCACAGTATAAAAGTCAAAAAATTCTTTGCGGTCGGCTGATCTGGCATGATTAAGACCTAAAACAATTTGGTCACCATAAAAATAACTGATACCAGACATGAAAAGTGAAATTATGAATGCAAAGATTAAAAATGAATCACCTAGTCCGAAAGCTTGAGAAATAATATAAGCAACTGCAACAATAAAAACCACAAATAGGCCGATAATTACGGTTGATCTGAGTTTATTTCGTGCTACTTGTTCGTATACGTTAAGCATATATGAATTAAATTTATCAAGTTAATAAAAGATTTTGCTTATAATTTGACGTTGGGGTTCTTCATTTCCTCTTCGGAAACTGAGAGTTGGTCTGACTCAACGGGAGTGTCGAGACCTTTTTGTTTAGTGAATCCAAACATTGGGGCAAGCCAAACACCAGGAATAGTTTCGATGGCAGTATTAAAGTCGGCAGTTAGATCAATAAGAGTGCGTCTTGCATACATAACTTTATCAGCAGTATCTCGAAGTTCATTCATTAAATCAGTAACTAGGCCTGAAGCTTGAATTTGCGGATTGCTTTCGACAATTACTTTTAAAGCACCCAAAGCTCTATTGATTAAATTTTGAGCATCATCAATTTTTTTTGAATCATTAGTGGAAACGGCTTCGGTAATAGTTTTTCGAGCGGAAACTAAATCATCGAAAATTCCCTTTTCATGAGCCATGTAGCCTTTGACCGATTCGACTAAATTAGGAATTAAATTAGCTTGTCTTTTAAGTTGATTGCCAATTTCCTGAATCGAGGCACCAATTCGGACTTGAGTGGTCTTGAGTCTGTTGTAAAATCCAAAAATATATAAACCGATTAAAACTACAACGATCGCAATTATTATCAAAGGTGTCATTATTTATTTAAACTTTAATTTTTTTATTATACCATTTTTTAGACTCTTCGATCTCATTTTCACCCAGTCTTTTTTCAGGTTCGATGTATTCTAATTTTAAAAAATGATACAAATCAGTTTCATTTTCAAAAGTATGTAATTCACCGGTATTAAGGTCTTTTATGCCATATTCTGAAATTGAAAGCCCTATTTCTTGGGCATAACGCCTTAATAAAATATTGTGCTGTCGGGAGCCGGTAAAATGCTGCAAAAGAGAACCAAAACTTTCTTTGGGTTGGACCATTAAATCGACGCGAATATCATGATAAATGCGGATGGAAGCTTTTTTGGGACCCTTAGTAATAGTCTGAACATTATTAGGGTATGTAATAAAACAATTTAATATTTCTTCGGTTCGAGTACTCTTGGCAGCAATATCAATATCCCCCACTGTGGGTGAATGCCGGCGCAAACTTCCAAGCGGAATAAATTCAACCTCAGGAAAATCTTTTTTTAAATAATCAATTACACCTCGAGCAATATTATTGGCTTCCTCATAAGTCATCCGACGATGCTGGCCTAAAAAGTGAAGAGTGTTTTCTAAAATTAAATTTTCTGATTTTTGTCCAAACCGAGGCAGATCTCTGATTTTTCCTTCTTTGCAGTATTTAATTAGTTGATCAAGCGCCTCAAGCGGTTCTTCTGAAAATTCTAAATTGTTAGTAATAACGTATGCCATTTTTGGACCAACGCCGTTAATTTTGGTAAATGTAAAAACTGCTGGATGAATTCCTTTAAAAGCCTTTTCAACTTGAGGATGATATTTATTGTATTTAAATAAATAATCAAGCTTTTCCATAATATGTTCGCCAATACTGGGAACATTTTCCAACTCTTCCCGATTCTTTTCCCATACTTCTTGAACTGGCTTAGGATAGGTTAAAATTGTTTCAGCGGCATTTTGATAAGACACAATTCTAAAGAAATTTTTCTTTTTAATTTGGTAAGCGGTAGCAATGTTGGTTAAGAATTCAGCGATTTCAGCATTTGAGTATATTTTAGCTTTGTCTGCCATATACTATTTATTATAGTCTATTGATATTATCTATATATATTGATTAATTTTTCTGAAAAAATAGTAGCAATATGAACATGAAAGAAGTCGTCATCATTTTAGTGTTAGGTGTTTCTTTGGCCTATATGTGGTTTATTGTAAAACCCAAAGATAAAGACTTAATGGTAGTCAGTACAAACCCAAATGCTGAAGTAGTAAAGCCAACAAGCGCAACCGATAAAAATACTTATTCCTCAAAAAGTTTAGGGATCAATTTTAAATATGATTCCAGTAATACAGGTGTGGAAGAAAAAGGAGATAAAATTTATGTTTATCGAGGCAAAAAAGATCTAGATAATGCTCAATATGTGGAAGTGTTTTCCAAAGATCCAAAACTTACTTTGCAAGAAGCTATAAAAAATAAATTTTTGAAAAAATATTCCGAAAAAAATTGTTATCCACAAACAGTGTCTCGAGACAAAGTCAGTGGAAACTTTGAAGGTGCTATTATCGCCTTCCCTGTTTCAAACAGCCAAAATAATAATGCTGGTCCTTGGTGGCAGAATGCTGATAAGTGTCCAAAGACTTATACAGAAACCAATGGAGCCGCTTATTTTGTGATGGATAAAAAACACCCAGACAAATTCTTGTTCTTAAATATTGGGCAATACGGTATTCCAGTAAACGGAAAGAATTGGCAAGATACTATCGGGTTTAATTAGGCAAAATCTCGCATTGTTTATTTAATGGAGTTTTGATATAGTATCAAAGTATCTATTGGGCTCATGGTGCAGCGGTCTAGCACATTCGCCTGTCACGCGAAAGATCGTGGGTTCGAATCCCATTGGGCCCGCAGACACAAAAATCCCCTTTTCAGGGGATTTTTTTTGTCATTTTTTGTTCATGATTTTTATGTAAATTTATTAATGAATTTTATAATTTTTATCTTAATAGTAATCGGTGTAGTATTGGTTTTTGATGATATTTTTAGGAGAAAAGAAATTCGGAGAAATGAGTCTGAAAAAGAAGAATACTTAAAAAATCTTGATATTGAAAAAGAGGATGTAAAAATTCCCAATTATTATTTACCTTATAAACTTAAAAGGACTATGATGTCTGAACATGAGAGGTTGTTGTTTGAAGGTCTTAGGGTTGTGCTTGGATCTAAATTTGATATTTATCCTCAGGTTAATTTAGATAAGATTTTTTGTGTAGAGCGTCAAAAGGCATATAAATATTATCTTGGATGGTTAAGAAGAATTAATCAAAAATCTGTAGATTTTTTAGTAGTTAAAAAAGAAACACAATCTCCTGTTTTTGCAATTGAACTTGATGATTCCACACATGAATATGAAGATAGAATAGATAGAGATAAGTTTGTGGGAGAAT
>WARW01000001.1 GCA_013387215.1 Patescibacteria group bacterium | reverse complement strand
GGGGTGTCCGCCTGCCATGGCGGTTAAGACTCCATAGGTAGTAACGCGGCCAGGTGGAATTTTTAGCGCCAGTTCCCAAACTTTTTTAGAAAACTCACCGGGTTTCTGTTTCATTTAAGGGCTCCGACATATTCTCCGGTTTTAGTAAAACCACTAAGATAATCATCTACAATTATTTTTGATAATTCTTGAGGATATAAATTTTGAGGCAGATTATTAATATCTAACCATGATAAATACATGGAACCGTCTGGGTGTTGCGGATCTAAATGACCTTCTAATTCTTCAAATTTATTGATGTCCCCTAAAATAAAAAGTTCCACACTATGGTCATTAATATCATCTTTACCTTGAGGATAAATAAAATCACGAATGTAAACAATTTTTTTAAATTCAAAATTTGTATCTTCGCCACATTCCTCTTTTATTTCCCGAATACATCCGTCTTTGATGGTTTCACCGAATTCCAAATGGCCGCCAATATAAAAATAAAAATCGTGTTTTTTGGAATAAGAAGTCAAAAGTTTTCCGTTTTTAATAATGATTAAACGCAAGCGGACGTGAATTTTATTGTCGATCATTTAAATATTTATTGTAAATAATAATGTAGGTATCTGTTTTTATATTTTTTGATTTTTTATTTTTCATTATTATTTCTTAAAATATTTTTTATTTTTTATTTTGTCGGGAAGAAGACTTTCTTTGGAATACATTTCATATCCTTTGCCATAACCAACTTCTTCCATTAATTTGGTTTCGGGATTGTGCAGACTCATAGGAATCGGAAGATTACCAAGCTCTTTGGCATCTTTTAAGGCTTCCATATAAGCATTATAAGATGACCTGTCCTTAGGCGATTTCGCAAGATAAACAACGCCATGAGCCAGGTTTTCCTGACACTCAGGATAACCAATAGTGGTAACAGCTTGAAAGACTTGGTTGGCTAGCATCAAAGCAGAAGAATTGGCAATGCCAATATCTTCAGAGGCAAACACCACCATACGGCGGGCAATAAATTTAGGGTCTTCACCAGCAGCGACCATACGGGCCAAATAATAAAGTGCAGCATCAACATTTGAAGCCCGCATGCTTTTGATAAAAGCGGAAATGGTGTTATAGTGATCCTCACCTTTTTTGTCGTATCTTAAAAAAGTGTTCTGGAGAGTTGATTTGAGAGATTCTTTGTTGAGTTTGCCATATAAAGTGTAGGCATTATCGATCATGGTTAAGGCCTGGCGAGCATCACCGTTAGCAAGAGTAATTAACCATTCTTTGGCATCTTTAGGCATTTTTACTTCAAGTTTTTCTAGTGCCCTGTCAATAATTTTTTCAATGTCTTCTGAGGTCAGTTCTTTTAAAACAAAAACCCGACAACGGGAAAGAAGCGGTGAAATAACTTCAAAACTAGGATTTTCAGTGGTGGCTCCAATTAATGTTAGTGCACCTGATTCAACATAAGGCAACAAAAAATCTTGCTGGGCTTTATTGAAGCGATGAATTTCATCTAGGAATAGGACTTTTTTATATAAACTAGAATTTGTGTTATCACCAACTATTTTGCGAATATCTTCTTTTCCAGCCGAGACAGCTGATAATTCAAAAATTTCCAGACCCGCTTCTTTAGCAATAATTCGGGCTAAAGTGGTTTTGCCGGTGCCTGGAGGACCCCAAAGAATCATGGAAAATATCTGACGGTTGGCAATAGCCAAACGAAGAGGTTTATCGGGACCAACCAAATGGGATTGACCAACGAATTCGTCTAGATTTTTGGGGCGGATCAAAGCAGCTAGTGGTTCAGACAAATGATTTACCATATTTGGGTTTTATTTGGGTAATAGGTAAGAATACAAATAAAACAGGCCAAAGTCAATTAAAGATGTTTAATGACAATTTCAGGAATGTGAATATTTTTATCGAATGACAAAACAAATTCAATGGCTTTGATTACTTCGTGAATATCCATACTGCGGGATAGGTCGGTTTTAGTTCCCGAAGTAAATTTAGTGTTCATAACACCTGGGTTAATATCAGTCACCTTAATACCTGATGAGGAGACTTCGGCTTGAAGAGATTGGGTAAAACCAGTCAAAGCCCATTTAGAAGCGTGATAAACCGAATTTAAAGCTTTGGGATGAAGACCTGCAGTGGAATTGATATTAATGATGGTTCCGGTTTTGTGTTTTTTCATGTATGGCACAACATAATGACAAAGATTTATGGGACCAAGACTGTTAACTTCAATAACTTTTTTAATTAATTCGGGATCGTTCTTTTCAATTTCACCGTCAATATAGAGACCGGCAGCATTAATTAAACAATCGATTTTACGGTATTTTTTTATGACATACTCGATAGCATTTTCAACCGATAAAAAATCAGTGACATCACAAAGCTGAAAATCGCAATCAAGTTTTTTAGCAACAAGTGATAAAGTTTTATATTCAAGATCAAGAATAACTACATCATAGGTGTCGCAAAAACAGGCAGCAATACCCCGACCTAAGCCGCCCGCCCCACCAGTGATGCACATAACAGGTTTCATAAAAAAGTTTACCTTAAAAATCAGTTAGTTGTCAGCGGTTGAGAATTTTTGCTTTGTCGTTTTTTAAATTATGAACCTGCAAGAGTGCTAATGAAACTTTAACTAATTGAGTGTGGCTAGAATACACCAAATAACGCGGTATCCACACAGGTTTGAATTTATTTTTAAAAGCAAAAATAGATTGGAAGTTGTAAAAACGGTTAAAGTAATTAAAAAATACTTCTAGACCCTTTTGAACTGTTGAAGAATCAGGTATAGAATCTTTATCAAGTTTTGCCGCAAAACCAAGACTAATTTCTTTAACACCCAAAAGCTTTAAGTGATTTATAGCCTCAACAATACAGGCATCTCCAATTCCATTCGGGCAATTTTCAGATCGAAGTGTCAAGTCTAAAAACATACCTTTATTATTTTTATAAGGATAAAATGAGCAAACTTCTAAAATTTCTCCAGTTTGACTTTCGGCCACCAGAAGAAGCGCATCGGAATATGCAGGAAACGGAAAATAATTCATGGAAAATCCCATTTTGATATTTTTATGTTTGTTTTCGTGACAATGGTGCATCGAACTCACGGCAGACATTATTTTCCAAGGGATAGTGTCCATGGTATACCAAGAAAATTTAATACCGTATTTTTGAGCATGAATAACACCTTTCCTTAAATTTCTCATATCAGAACCATTAAGACAAAAATCATCTGTTTTGATAATGGCATCGTACCCAATTTTGAGCACTTTCATGCCCAACTTTTTATATAAACGGATATGTCTTCTGGTGGTCTCGTAAAAAACTACATCAAAACCATTTTTAGAAAGGTTTTCAAAAAGCTCGATTAAAAATGACTTTATTTTTTGAGCAGGACCTGTTGGATCACCAAGCACTACTGCTGTGTTTAAAGAAGTTTTATAAGCAACGAGACTGGTGCCATCTTTTGATAAATAGTATTTTTTATCGGGCATTAAAGAAAAATATGACAGAGGATTAACCCCAAAGTGAGAAATTATTTTTTTAACTTTTCCAAGACTTTCGGGAGATTCAGCAGTAAACCAACTGGCAGGTGCAAATAAGGAACTAAAGGCAAAAATTAATAGAGCAATTGTGATAGTGGAAATAGAATTTTCAAACCAAAAGGCACGATGAGTGGTTGGAATTAAAGTGTCATGACCAATATTTAAAAAGGTAAATTCATAATCTAAATAAACATTTTGAATAGTAGCAGGATTACGGAATTGCCCATTAAGTAAAAGAAAACCGAAAATGGTATAACCGACTAAAAAAATTAAAGAAAATAAAAAGGTCCTAATACGGGTTAAACCAGCGATTTTACTGGTAGGAACAGTAAATTGATGCCTATATAAAAACAAAAGGCTTAAAAGTAATAAAGCAAAGGATGCTTCTTCAATGTCCAAACCTTTAAATATATGAAGGATAAAAGATAATGTGAGAGTAAAAATTGTTAAATACCAGGCGGAAATTTTGCGGCTGGAAATACCAAAAGATAAAGTAATCAATAAGAAACCCGCCAAAATAGTTAATGTTCTTGAATAATTCAAAAAATCAATCGAAAAGAAATTCATCAAAATCCGGTTTCTAATTGGGGAATGAGAATAAAATGACGAGTAAATATTAATAAAACCTGAGATTAAAACCAGAAGAGAAATAATTTTTGGAGCCCAGTATTTTTGAGGGTTCATTGATATAATTATATAATATTCAATTTACAGGAAATCATGCGAAATAAATCGTTATATATACTAATAGTTCCAGCTGTAATTGTAACGATTTTCATGACACTATTAATATCCAAAGAGCTGGTTGAAGGCAAATTGAGTTTACATAAAACAAGACTTAAAAATAATTTATCCCAAATTAAGACACAAGTTAAAGCCTTAATAGCTACGCCAACAATTGTCAATAATAATTTAGTTTCAACATCATCAGCCACTTTGCCAGCTTCAAGTTCCGCGACAGCCTCACCTTCAGCAAAATTAAGTTTTGAACAGATGAATAATTTATATGGCCCATGCGTAAAATTGAGTGTCTTAATGTATCATCATGTTCAAGAAGAAGCCGATGCTAAAGCAAAAAAACAAACTGGTTTAACAACCACTCCAGAATTCTTTTTAAAACACATGCAATATCTTAAAGATAAAGGTTATTCGGTAGTAACTCCATCAGATTTGGCAGGTTTTTTTAATGGTACAAATAAAATTCCCAATAAATCAGCAATGATTACCCTGGATGACGGCTATTACGACAATTATCAATACGCTTATCCAATTTTAAAGCAATTTGGTTTTCACGCTACCGTTTTTACTCCGACTGGTCTTTTAAATAATCCTGGCTATTTAAGCTGGCAAGACATGAATAATATGAAAGACTTGGTAAGTTTTGGCAATCATACTTGGTCACACCACAGTTCTTCTGGAACTAAAGAGGAACAAGAAAAAGAAATTGGAATGGCGAATCAACAATTAAATGAACACGGATTTAATTCAGTAAAATCATTTGCTTATCCTTATGGACCATCAAGCAATAACGCAGAACAAGTCTTAAAAGAGAAAGGCTATACAATGGCATTTACGACTGTCCATGGAAACATAATGTGCAAAGGAAAATATCTAGACCTTCCAAGAATTAGAGTGGGCAACGCACCGCTTAATAATTATGGATTATAATTTGAATATGAACATCCACAATATAAGCCCAATTATTTCGTTAATCTTCGGTATTTTAATACTAACTAATCCAAAACTTTTGTCGGTGTTAGTTGGACTGTATTTGATTATTAACGGCCTCTTATCATTAGGTGTAATTCGGTTATGATAGTTTTGATTTTAATTGCCAGTTTTCTTTTAAGATTCGCAGCCATAAACCAGTCATTGTGGCTGGATGAAGCTATCTCTGCTAATGTAAGCAGATTTTATAACTTTATAGACATTCCTAAACTTTTTTCTCCATCTGATTTTCATCCGCCATTTTATTACATGTTTTTACATGCATGGGAAAAAATATTTGGAAATAATATTGTTTCATTGAGACTACCATCAATTATTTTTTCTGTGGTCACAATATATTTTATATATCTTATCGGAAAATGTATAAAAAATAAAAATACTGGTTTGTGGGCAGCGATAATTTTGTCTATAAATCCCCTGTTTTTTTATTATTCACAAGAAGTGAGAATGTACTCGATGGTAGTTATGTTTTTAACTATCGGATTATATAATTTCATTAAAATAATCAAAGCAGATAAACCAAAATTAATTAATATAATTGGTATAAATATTTTTGGATTTTTAAGTTTCAATTGTTTCTATGGATCAATATTTTTATTAGCAGCCCAAGCTTTATATTTATTATCAAAAAAGAAAATAAAATTATTTTTTACAACCAATATTGGAATTCTTTTAGCTATTTTGGTTTTATCACCATTATTGTGGACTCAGTTCCATAATTCTAAAGTAGCTTTGGCAACAGTAACTAATTGGAGCTCAGTTTTAGGAAAGGCAAATCTAAAAAATCTTTTACTAATTCCTCTTAAGTTTAGTGTTGGCAGAATTAGCTTTTTGCCAAAAAGCTTATATTATTTAATTTCCGGAATATGGGCAATAATTGTTTTTGGACTTGCAGTAAAAGGAGCTTTAAAAAATAAATTTTTAGGATTTTTGTTTATTGTGCCGATTGTTTTAGGTTTTATCTTTTCACTTTTTTCACCATTAATGGATTATTTTAGATTTTTATATTTGATTCCGATTTTGGGAATTTTAATAGTTGTAGCCTTAAATAAAACTTGGCAAAGAATAATTTTGGTCTCTGGTTTTAGCATTTTTTTAGCGGTTTATCTTTTTAACCCGGCATTTCATCGTGAAGATTGGAAAAGCTTGTCAGCGACTCTTAATAATACTCAAGCTTTATATATTATTGAGTCAGTAGCGGATCCAATAAAATATTACCGACCGGATGTAATAATTAAGGATATAAAAACTAGAGAACCGAATGAAAAAGAAATTGTGGTGGTGCCATATGCCGAAGAAATTCATGGTTTCGACCATCAAGCTAAATTGAGAAAGTTGGGTTACAACAAAGTTTCCGAGACAGATTTCAGGCAAGTGACACTTGAAAAGTGGGTATACGTTTCATTAAACCACTAAATTTAGTAAAAAGACAGATATAGAAAATCAATACTATTGTCTTAAACTGGTAGCATGAAATATATTTTTGTATCTGGTGGTGTGGTTAGCGGTTTAGGAAAGGGCATTACCGCGGCCGCTATTGGTTTAGTTTTAAAAAACAAAGGTTATAAAGTAACCAATATAAAAATCGATATGTATTTAAATGTCGATGCGGGGACAATTAGACCTCAAGAACACGGTGAAGTGTTTGTGACTAAAGATGGGATGGAAACTGATCAGGATTTGGGCAACTATGAAAGATTTATTGGAGAGTCATTAGACAAGTCGAACTATATTACAACAGGACAAGTTTACAAAGCTGTGATTGATAGAGAAAGAGCTTTTGGATATGGCGGTGAGGATGTGGAAGCTATACCTCATGTGACCGATGAAATAATTAACAGAATTAAATGTGCAGGTAAATCTAATAAAGCAGATATAGTAATAATCGAACTTGGTGGAACTGTGGGTGAATATCAAAACAGCCTATTTTTTGAAGCCAGTAGAATATTGAGATTAAAACAGCCAAAAGATGTGATCCAAATTCATGTGACTTATCTTCCCTTTTTGAAAAATATTGGTGAACTAAAAAGTAAGCCGGCCCAACAGTCTACCCATCTTTTGAACGCCATGGGAATTCAGCCAGATTTTATTATTGCCAGAAGCGAGAAAATAATTGATGATAAAAGAAAGGAAAAGTTAGGTGTTTTTTGCAACTTAAATGAAGAATATATTATTAGCAATCCAGATCTCGAAAGTGTTTATGAATTACCAAAACATTTTGAAAAACAAAATTTGGGAGAAAAAATAAGAAAAAAACTTAAACTGAAAATAAAACCAAGCACAGGCGATTTAGATAAATGGAATAAATTTGTAGAAAATAAAGAAAATTCTAAGAATGTGGTAAAAATTGCGGTGGTAGGAAAATATTTTACTACCGGCGACTATAAATTAACTGATTCTTATGTGTCGGTAATTGAAGCATTAAAGCAAGCAGCCTGGTCCCAAAAATTAATACCTGAATTGCATTGGATAAATAGCTGTGATTTTGAAACAGACAATACTTGTTTGGATGGATATGACGGCATAGTTGTGCCACAAGGTTGGGGAAGCCGAGGAGTTGAAGGGAAAATAAAGGCAGTTAAATATGCCAGAGAAAATAAAATTCCATATTTGGGTTTGTGTTTTGGAATGCAAATGGCAGTGATTGAGTTTGCCCGGAATGTGGCAGGATTAAAAGGCGCTAATTCAGTGGAGGTCGACAAAAAGACCAAATACCCGGTAGTTCATGTGATGCCAGATCAAAAAGAATATTTAAAAAAGAAACAATATGGCGGGACAATCCGATTAGGATCTTGGCCATGCAAACTGACTCCAAAAACTAAATTATTTGATGCCTATAAAAAATATGGAAAAAATGAAGACGCACCTTGGAATACTGAAAATAATTTTAAAGTGGAAGTTAAAAAAGACGAAAGCGTAATTTTTGAAAGACACCGACATCGATATGAAGTGAATAGTGAATATCGAGAGCGATTAGAAAAAGCAGGGTTAGTAATTTCAGGCACCTCGCCAGATGGAAAATTAGTGGAAGCGATTGAATTAGATAACCACCCATTCTTTGTGGCAACCCAATTCCATCCAGAATATATCGCAAGACCATTAACACCACATCCAGTATTTATGGCTTTTGTGGAAGCTGTAAAAAATAAATTGAAATAATCAGTTTATTGTCGTTGGCTGTTTAGTTTTTGAGCAATACTTTGTTGTTCATTATAAAGATCATCGTCTTTATAGGTGTAAGCCACTTCTTCTTTGCTTAACCAATGATTGGCCTGCATGTCATTAACTATTTTAGAAACATTTGAAATTCTTTGTGCGATAAGATCGTTAAGACGATCGATATCATTTTTGTTTTTATCGTAAAACTGGGCATAATTTTTTAGAGACTGCCAGCCTGGCTGAATTTGTTTTAGATTATTTAAAATATCCTGCCAACCTTGAATTTCATCCTTTTTATAGTTTGGAGGAATATAGCCACCAAAATGCTGAACAATGACTTTGGCAGGACAACCGTTAATTAAACCTTCAGCCTCCCCTATACCAATATCCTGATAATCTTTGTTCAACATAAATTTTTTTGAACCAGCAAATTCAAAGTAATTGTCGAGAAGTTCTTGAGCGTCATAATAGCCATTGGTCGGTGCCTCTCCCCAAATAATATTGGTATATCCAGATTCATCCATAGCTTTTTTAGTAGTAAAACCGCTTCGAGTTGCTTCAAAGGAAAAATCATTAAATTTTAAAATATTTTGGGCTCGTAATTGAGCGGAATTATCAAGTTTAGAATTGGATTTTAAAGGCTGGAGTTTGGCTTCCAGCCGTTTTTGGTTAAGTGATTTTAAATAATCCTCTTTATTAAGTTGAATTTTAGCGCTATCGTTTAGGTCGTTACTGGTATCGCGCCAATTTTTATCCAAAACACCTTTCTGTTTTTCAAAAGGTAATACGTGGTTAATGTCTTCAAAACTAATTAAGCCTAATTCATAGCGTGAATCACCACTGGCAACCCGGTTGTCCCCCATCACAAAAATCTTGTCTTCAGGTATTTTTAAAATCTTACAATCCGACAAAGTTTCACCACCAAAGGTAGAACGAGAATGGGCAATATATGGTTCCATTAAAGGCACATTATTAAGAATTACTTGGCCATCTCTAATTTCTATTGTGTCCCCCGGCAATGCAATAACCCTCTTAACAAAACCCGATGCTTCACCATACATTTCCTGGGTGATTTCTTTGGTTTTATTGTTTTCAAAAACAACAATGTCGCCATGACTAATCTTGTAATCAAAATATCTTTTGCCCCTAAAATAAAGACCATTAGGATACGGCATCATACCAGGAGTGCCAACTGTTTCTTTGGCCTGTTCTTGGGGTGTTTTTGATTCGCCTTTAGGAAAAGTGGGGTACATGGAGCCAGTGCCAGAAATGGGGACTGGCTCCACATAATAATTCAATTGACGAGTAACTCCAACGCTAATCAAATAATAAAATCCCGCCCAAACAGGAATGGTAAAAATAGCAAATAAAAGTAATCCCAGTCTTTTAAAAAATATTTTAAAGAAAGAATCGCTTTTAAGATTTCTGTAAAAACTGAAAGGATTAATGGCTTTAAAAAATAAATAGATTGGTAAGAATAACGCAATCAAACACGTTTCTAGTCCGAGAAAAATTCCAATTGAGGTTTTTTCTTCATAATTATTTTTGAAAGATAAATAATTAAAAATGACATTTAAAAAACCTAATACCAAAAAAACTATTGAAGCGACACAAAAAATTATTATCGGGATAGTTAGATCAAAAGGTAGATTTACTATTTTTTTAAAATACAAGTAATAGAAGGAACCAAAAATAACTAAGCAAAATAAACCAGCTATTATAAAAAACTTGGTGGCATTAGAAATAAATTTTGCACTTATCATTTGCTGTATAGTTAAGTTTATACTATAAAAAGTAAGATATTATTTGTTTATTGATATTTATGAAATTAAATCTTCGTTTGGCTTATTTATATTTATTTTCTGCAGTGGGATTAATTGTCGCAATTATTGGTTCAGTAAGATTAGTTGATTTAGCTTTTAGAGTTTTGGTGTTTAAAAATTCAGATGTATACGAGTATTCAGCAGCTCAAGTAGCCTCTCCTGATCTGGCGTCTAAAATCTCAACTGAAGAAGCAAAGTTGCAGGAAGAAAAAATCAGAAAGGATAATGTTGAAAATACAAAAAAACAAAGACAAAGAGACGCTTCTGGCGCTTTATCGATGATACTGATTGGAACCCCAATTTATTTTTATCATTGGCGAAAAATAGAAAAAGAGCGGTAGGAACCGGTTGATTTGAAATTCTTTTGGTTTTCTTAGATAATAGTTTTTAGGTGAGTAAAAATAATTTTCAATACTTTATCGGTGTGGGTCTGCCGTCGAAAGAAGATGAGTTTTTTTCAATTTTAAAGAAACAATTCCATGCAAATGGAAATCTGGAAAGTCCGGCTCATGTGACGATTATTCCGCCATTTTTTTATGAAAATGAAATGTCTCTTTTAAACAAACTTAGAGATTGGGGAAAAGATCAAACTTCTTTTGAAGTGGAATTTAAGGAAGTGGGAAGTTTCCGCCAATCAAAATATGGAACTATTTTTTTTGCACCGAACAAAACAGAACATTTTAAAGATATTTACAATACAATCCACAGCCTTATTCCCCATCTTCCCAAAAAAAGAGGCGGTGAATTTATCCCCCATTTAACAGTAGCCAACAGAGCACCTTTAGAAAGAATGGAAGAAATTAAAAAACAATTGGAAGACATGCAAATAAGACTAGAACTTAAAGTAAAATACTTAGTGGTGTACCGACGGAAAGTAAATGAAAATTGGAATTTTTATAAAAAGGTGGAATTTAACGGCGGTTAAAATAAACCCATTTGATCGTTTTTAGTGTCTTTTTTGGGATAGGAAAAATCAATTTCCACTATACGAGGAGTGTTCCATTTATCTTTGTATTTTAAATGGCCAAACTTAAGGCCATAATCATAAACATCACGAGTAACCAAAACGTCCATTTCACAATATTTTTTCAATTTAGCAAGACTTTCTTCGGTGGCCTGATTCCAATAAACAACAGCATTGGTGCCAATATCAATTTTGCTGTGGCCAATAGTTTCTTTGGCTAAAGCGTCGAGGCTGAGACGAAATCCGAGTGAAGATTTAACTTTGTCCATAATATCGAAATGGGTTAATTTTTTAAAATTGTAGGGACAAAGTGGAATTAAAGCGGGAACGTCGAAACCCAAAGAATTAAAACCGACAATCCGATCAACATTGGAAAATACGGGCCACATTTTTGAGAAATCCGATTCCCAAAAGCTAATCATTTCACCATTAATTTCGTTTAAATTCTCATCCAATTGGCGCTTATAAACGGAAACAATAGAAACGCCTAAATCCGCTGGGTTTGAGGTTTGAATGTCTTGAAACAACTTTTTTGTTTCGATGTCGAAAAATACTTCGGTAATCATAAAGGGAATATTCGATCTTAATTTATTTTTTCTGAAAGGTCAATATTCCTTTTTTTTAAACTACATCAATTTACCAATTTCCTCAGATACGGCATTGGGACCATTATAAGTACGTTCGGGTATTTTTTCCAAAGTAGATATTATTTTTTCATCAGCTCCATTAGATTTAGCTGTCTCGATTAAAGTTTGTTTATCAACTGGATAGTCAACGCTGAGAAATTTTTGAATTTGAATAGGATTAACCATATCATTATTGTTTTGATTATCAGCCATGTTAAAACTCCTTATAAATAAATAATTAATTAATAATTATTGATAAATTAAATAAAATTAAGTTGGAAATGGAGTAATAAGCTAGTAAGATATGTTAATTATTTTGAATAATAAAGTTTTCCAATTCTTTAATGTTGCCAAAGGCAATACGATCAGGAATTAAATCTTTGGTTCCCAACATTTTCCCCGGAGTAATGACAAAGTCACCCCATTTTTCATTAATGGAATCGATTGTGCTTACTAGACTCTCTTTTTTAATCAAGTTATCAAATAAATCTAGCTGAAGAGTATTGTTTTTACTTAAATTAAAACAGGAGACAGAAATATTAGCGACTGATTTTTGGTAGGGAGAGGCTGACATTATTTTTACTGCCAGGCGATAAATGTCTTGAGAGTCAAAAAGAGGATTTTTTAATGAAACTCCTTTATGCCAAAAGCTATGATCACGATATAAGATAGCAAGATGAACACCTTTACAACAATAACCATTGAGACGAAGCCGATAGCTCATTTTCTGAACTAATTTGTGAAGAATAGGTGATAGTTCTTCAACTGCAACCAAGGCTTTAGGCAAAGAATACATGTTGCCAAAACTCTTACGACCAAATTCAACATCATCAATTTCCCAACCACGCAAACGAAGATACCAATAAAACCATTGAATTGATTGAAAAGCAGATTTTAGTTGAGAAGGAGTGGCATTATAAAAATCCATGACTGTGTAAATTTGGGATAAATTAAGGCGGGCAGTATAACTTTTATCAATACCATGCAATTTAACCAAAGTCAGCTTTTGATAAACATCCAAAAAATTTTTGTAGTTAATTTCTTCCAGACCATCGGGCTTTTTTAAGTTCGACCCCATTTTCGCCAAAAAGCGATTAGGACCAATCCCGATTGAAACCGTCAACCAGTCCCCAATTTCATTTTTAATTCTGGTTTTGATTTCCTGAGCAACTAAAGTAAGACCACGAGAAAATGAAGGAAAGCCTTCAAAATTTAGAACGAATTCATCAATTGATTTAGGAGCTAACTTGTTTGTGTATTCAAGCAAAATTTTTTTTAAAGCCAAATGAACGGTTCGATATTTCCAAGGGTCAGGACCTCTAACAATCAGGTTAGGACAAAGCAGTTTGCCATCTTTGACGCGCATGCCAACTTTTATGCCTAAAAGTTTGGCTTCGACTGAGGGGGCCAATATACAGCCAGAAGGCGAATTGTAGGCTGCGACAACAATGGGTTTGTTTCTTAATAAAGGATTGGCCTGCTGTTCGATTGAGGCAAAACAAGAATTAAGATCGATATGCATGATTGTTGACGGCTTGGAATTAAAAGGCAGTTCAATCTGGGAGCCCATCTGAGATTTCCTCCAAATTCCAAAAAAGAGTATCGGTGTTTAGGCTTAAGCGAAAAAACAAATTGTTACTGACAACAGAAAAAATATGAAAACGAGTGCTCCCCTGCCGAAAACTATGATGAAATCCAACTTTGGAAATGAAATAGATTTTACTATCCCAAATAATTTTTTCCGGCTTAATTACACGAGTCTGATGATTGAAAGAAAAGATAACGGAAACAGGAGCGCAAATCTGTTGGATCATTAATAAATTTATACCCGAATAAAACCCGAAGTCAAGAGAATAAATAGTTTTTTACTTTTTTATTACGAATACCTTATATGGATTATAAACTCTAAAGATAAAGTGTCATTATAATGAATAACAGAAATAACGATGCGCTAAGTCTGGTTGGAGTATTTTTGGTGGGATTAATATCAGGTGTGCTTGTAAGTTCATTTATGCCTATAGATAAGGATAAAATGCGAATGATGATGGAAAGGCGCAGGCGAAAGTTTAGAAATATGTGGAGAGAGAATAGGAATTCAATAAGAGAAAGACTCCATCAGTTTAGCAACGAAGAAAGAAGACTTTATCAAGATATAAAAAATGCAGTAATAGACAAAATAATGGATTTAGACATGCACATAGAGGATATAGATAAAAAGCAATATTTCAAAATAGTCCAAGATACTATTCGCGATATTCAAGAAAGATCATTTTTCCCTGATGAAATGATAGAAAAAATGCAAGATTATTGGGAAAGAAATTACGAAAAAATCAAAGATGAATTGGAAAAATGAATATACAAAATATATTTTATATATTAGGGATAATTTATATAATCATATCTTTTATTTTTATAATTGCGCTGATCATATTGGGAATAGCAATCAATAAAAGAATTAAAAGATTTAGACAGGAAATGAAAATCAGGAGAGAAGTATTCAGAAACTTTATGAGATTTACTCCAACAGCTTCCATATTCGCCTATCCATTAAGATGGATTTTCAAAAGAATATTCAGTTAAAAATTAATCAAAATATGGATTTATTTAAAAAATTAATAAAAATAGAAAGCGAAAATCTATCAAAAAATGAATATTTATTATCGGTATATTTGCCGACAGATAGGTTAAATATAGGAGAGATAAAAAAAAGAGTTAAATCGATATTCTTAAAAAAGGAGATATTGAAGAATGATGTTTTTGCAAAAGTGGAATCTCAAGTAAATGTAATTAAAAATTATAAAAATGGTTTGGCCATATTTGCCAAAATTAAGAACCAAAACGGAACTGCAAAAATGAGCGATGAGGATCTTTGGATTGAAACGATATTATCAACACCAGAGCAAAGCTTAAATTGCGGAAAAATATTCAATTTGGATCAGCTAATTTGGGACAACCAGTCTTCAATGTGTTCAATAATTTTAAATTTAAATCAAGATGAGGCAAAAATTTATGGATATAAAAATAATCAAATACATTTGATTAAACGAATTGAAAATCCATTAGCAGAAGATAGAGGCAAGGAAACGAGTGTTAATGGCGAAACAAGGATTAATCAGGATAAAATAGAAACCGCCAGAGGTCTTTTAAACGAAGTGACCCGAGTAATTAAATTGGATGAAAGAGAAGTCAAAAATGGTTATGATTATTTTACAATTGTGTACTCCTCCAATTTTACTGATCTAATTGATAGTTTTTCTGCAACAATTCAACAAATTCATTCTCATTCAAAAGAAATGCTTTTAATAAATAAAAATATAAAAACTGATGATGAATTAAAGGAAGTAGTAGCCAAGGAAATAAACTCAAAAAATAGAATCGATAAACGACAAAGCTTAAACAAAGCAAAAAGTATGTATACAAATTATATTGAAGGCTGGGAAAGGGTTGTTGAGGCAGCAAATGTATATAAAATAAAAAAATTGTTCATTAAAAACAGAACAAAAATAAAAGGGTATGTTTTAAACAGCAGCGATATATATATGAATCCAATTAGAGAAGCAAAATTAGCAAGTAATGTAGTGCCTTGGCTGTTTAAAAGCGTACTCTCAAGCGATGGCGAGATAATTATTTTTAATAAAAACGAACGGATAAATTTTTCCGAAATTGCGGCTCAAATACGATACTAAGATTCTTTACTGTGGGTTTGAAGCGACCAAAAATGAGAATAAATGCCATTGTCTTTGGAAACTAACTCATCATGAGTTCCCACTTCCTGAATGCTGCCGTGTCTCATGACAACAATTTTGTCAGCACGAGTTACAGTAGAAAGACGGTGGGCAATGATTAAAGTTGTTTTATTTCTGGCGGCTTTCCAAAAAGCATCCTGAATTTGTTTTTCAGATTCAGAATCAAGTTGAGAAGTGGCTTCATCGAAAATAATTATGTCGGGATTAGACAAAATCATTCTGGCAATGGCAAGTCTTTGTTTTTGGCCACCAGAAAGTTTAACTCCACGCTCACCTACATGAGTATTGTATTTGTGTGGTAATGATTCAATAAAGTCCTGTAAATTGGCCATTTTAGCAGCAGCTCTAATTTGCCGTTGAGTGACATCTTTAGCGCCATAAGCGATATTGTAGGCAATTGTATTATTAAATAAAATCGGTTCTTGAGGAACAACACCCATAAATGACCTTAGCTGGCTTTTATTAAAATTCTTAATATTAACCCCATCTAAAGTAATATTGCCTGAACATGGGTCATAAAAACGCATCAAAAGTTTTATTAAAGTTGTTTTACCAACGCCTGAATGACCAACAAAAGCAACCGACTGACCGGCTCTAATTTTTAAATTTACATTTTTAACAGCGCCTTTTTTGCCTTCAGGATAAGAGAAGGAGACATCTTTAAATTCAATTTCGCCCTGAATATTGGTTTTATCAGAAGGAATATTTGGATCTTTAACCATAGCTTCCTGATCGAGAATAGAAAAATATTTTTCGATGTCAGTTTGATGTTTAACCAAATTACGGAATTCATATACCATTTCAAAAAATCGAGGATAGAAAGCACTGATAAAACCTAAGACCATAACATAGTCGCCTGTACTTAATTTTAGATTTATAACCTGATTAATGCCAAATAATAAAATTAAAAATAAGCCGATATTGCCAGTAGTACCAATAACTATATCCATTATTCTGAAAGTGTTGGCGTATGACCAAAAAGTGTGCAGCCAA
Source organism: Patescibacteria group bacterium (assembly GCA_013387215.1). Taxonomy (GTDB): domain Bacteria; phylum Patescibacteriota; class Microgenomatia; order UBA12405; family UBA12405; genus WARW01. The sequence continues at coordinate 229,149 of WARW01000001.1, read as the reverse complement.
GTTTTGAATTTATCTTTCAAACGATTTTGTTCAAATTCTTCTTTGGCAAAAAGTTTGACAGTTTCAAAATTAATTAAGTTATCAACAATCATGTCGGAAACATCATCTTCGGAGTTATTGAAGGAAGACCTGGCTTTGATGTTTTTTCTGATTAAAAATTGAGCAATAAGAATATTTAGAGCAAAGGAAGCACACATAACCAAGGCTATCCAAATATTGAGTTTGGCAAAAAACAATAGAGTAATAATCAAGCTTAAAAAAATTCGGGAAATTTGGCCATTAATACTGTGATTAAAATTAAAAAAAGCACTGTCTCCTCTTTTTATCGCGCTAATTATAGAACCGGTGCTTTTTGATAAATGGAAAGCAAAATCAAGCTCCTGGATTTTTTTAAAAACTGTTTGCCGAGCATCACGGGAAGCGGGAATAACAAAACTATCGCTTAACCAATTAGTGAGAACATCAAAAATAAGTTCTAAAAATCTGACCCCGATATAAAATAAAAGAATTCTAATAAGAAGCTGCGGATTCCCTTGAGGGATAGTGTCAATAAATAATTTGTAAAAATATGGCTGGATACTTTGGAAAATTGTGAGCAAAATTAAAGTTATACAAAACGCTAAAAACCGCCACTTATAGCGAAACAAGAAACGATAGAAAGTTAGGTAAATCCTGAACAAGGTGTTTTTATTTTATCACTTATTTTTTTATTTCTTTTTTCTTATCTAATTTATCAAGTCCAAGAATTTTAACTCCGAAATACACGATAAAGGCAATAATAATGAAATCAATAAAATCACTCAAAAATCCACCCCAAGTAATTTTGATTGGACCAAAAATGAAACAAGCATCTTTTAGGTCGCCGGCAGCTCCAATTAAAATTCCAGTAATTGGATTGATAATATTATTAACGAAAGAAGTTACTAATTTAGTGATCGAACCACCCATAATAAAACCAACAGCTAGACCAACCACTCCCTGTTCACGGATAAATTCAAGAAAGCCTTTCATGGGAATAGTGTAATTATTTTATAAACTTTAGTCAATACATCCAGAGAAAGTAAAAGCATAAGCCTTAAAGTTTCCAATGACAGGCTGAATACTCAAAATTCCTTCGCTAAAAACATTAGATTTTAAAAGCTGATACATTCGAGGAGTATCGATTTTCATTTGACTTGAATCATCAAGATCTTCACCTCTAAATTTAGGCGGCAGAGGTTTGTAATTTAATAAGATCTGAACCGTGGTCTGGGGATCAATCGGAGTTAGAACGAGATTAACCTCGCTAGCTTTAAAATGAAGCAAAAGTCTGGAATTTGGATCTTTGGATTCAAGGTATTCAGACCGGGAGATAAAAGTACCACTTAAACCTAGAGAATCAGTTTCTGGATCATCTAGTAAGCTGTAGTAATGCTCTTTGTCGGCCACTAATCCAAGCGGATTTGAAATATCCCCTCTTAAGTACCCACAATAAGTTTCCGGAGTAGATATATAACAAATATTGCCGGTGTTAGAAACAGTAAGTTTAGGCAAAGCAATATTGGCATTAATATTCTTTAAAAGAGTTTGAATAAAGCTTTCGGTTTTTTCATATTCCCCTTCTCCAAAATGCTCATACACAATATTACCTGTATGATCGGCTAAATACTTAGCTGGCCAATATTGGTTGGCAAAATTTTTCCAGTTAATATATTCATTATCCAAAACTACTGGCCATTCGATTCCTAAATCTTTAACGGCCTTGGAAACACTCAAAGGATCTTTTTCAAATTCAAATTCAGGGGTGTGTATGCCAACAATCAAAAAGTTATCTTTGTTATATTTTTGCCACCATTCCTTTAAATATGGAATAGTCCGAAGACAATTGACACAGGAATAGGTCCAAAAGTCCACCAAAACTACTTTATTGGTCATATCGATACTGGAAAACATTTTATTATTGAACCAAACATTACCAACTATTTGGGGCAATCTAACCATATCATAATGATACTATATGGATCTTGTTTTCCAAAACGAGCACTTACGTGGCAGGTGTGATGGTTGGAGTGGGTGTTGTTGAAGGAGCTGATGTCGGACTGACTGTCGGAGTTGCCGCAGGGGAAACCGATCCAACTTGATAGGTGAAAGTTTTTTTCAAGAGAACTTCATCAGTAGAACCAATGCTTTTGACTTTAACTTCAAGCTGTTTTTCGCCAGGAGTCAGATTATAAAGAGAAATTAATTTGTCTGAATAAGCAGACCAGTCACCACCGTTGATTCGGTAAGACCAAACAACCCCACAATAGGTTCCCTTGGTATAACTAACATCAATATTAACTGGATCTTTGGTAATAACTTGATTATTATCTGGAGAAACAATATTTACCGGACCAACTTGATTTTTACAAGCAACAGCAGATACTGAAGGGCTAGGTTGGTTTGATGGCGCAACTGTAGACGGAGCAATTATTTGAATAACAGGTGCCGTTGTTGGTGCCGGAGCTGGAGTAGAGGCCTTTTTATTGTTATTAAGATTATTAACATTAATCATAATGACAGTTACCAACATAGGAACAGTTAAAAGAGCACTAAAAAATTCAATATATTTTTTCTTCTCGGGAAGATTAGAGTACCAGTTTTTGATTTTTTGAAATATGTTCATATTTAGAGGAGATAAATTTTTAACACTTTAAACTATTGTTTGGGCCTATTAAGACCGGGATTGAAAGATGACCGTTTTTTTTGGGCAAGCGAGAGATCTTTGATGTTTTGTTTTGAAAATGCCGAAGCAACTACTTGGCAATAAGGTATTATAACCCAAAAAGTGATAAATTTAAAACGATGGCTTGTTTTTTTAATATTTAAATTTGGTCTAACGTTAGTTAAATATTGAAAAGAACCTAGTAAGAATTGTAAGAATTATATCTTTTGCGATATAATTAAGTATGATAATGAAAATCTTAGTAGTCGAAGATGAAAAAGATTTAAGAGATTATTTAAAAGAGTTGTTGCTTGATAACAACTATGCAGTTGAATTAGTAGATGACGGAGCGTCTGCTTTGAATTATGTTAAAAAAACAAGGCCTGATTTAGTGATTTTAGACTTAGGGTTACCAGATATTGATGGAAAAACAGTTTGCGTAGAAATTAAAAAAATGTATCCCGACCTGCCAGTTTTAATTTTAACGGCCAGAAACACAACCAACGATATTGTAACGGGCTTAAATTTGGGAGCTGATGAATATATTCCAAAACCATTTGTGAGCGAGGAACTGATTGCCAGAGTGAAAGTAAAACTTAGACATACAGATAATGACAAAAACGTATTGGAGGTTGGAGATTTAAAGATGGATACCAGAACAATGCGAGTGGAGAGATCTGGAAATATAATCGGTTTAACAAAAACAGAGTTTGACTTGCTCCGTTATCTGATGATAAACCAAGGAAAAGTTTTAACCAGGGAAAATATTTTAAATAGAATTTGGCTATATTCTCCAGACATTGAAAGCCGGGTAGTGGATGTTTATATTGGTTATCTTAGACGTAAAATCGATAATGGATTTAACCAAAAATTAATTCAATCTATCCGAGGTTTTGGTTATACCATTAAGGTTGATTGATCGTCCGCTTTTTTTATAACTAAGGAAGAAACTAAATTGGTTAATTCCCGACTACTGAATGGTTTATGAAGATACCCTTCGACAAATATTTGACGAGAAATCTTTTCGACTTTGTCGGAACAAGAAACTAAAAGAATCGGGATTGATTTAGTATCAAATGTTTTCTTTAAATCAGCAGCAATATTTTTACCATTATCATCTTTTAAAAATAAATCCAAAATCACTAAATTTGGACGATAACTTCTAACTTTTTTTTCCACAGTCTTGGAGTCAGCTGTGGCAATATAACTGTGACCTTCATCTTCCAGGATAGTAGTCATGCTCTCCAAGAATTCTCTGTCGTCATCGACTATCAAAATTTTTGCCATAAATATTTTTTCAATAAACCTTTAACAGTTAGGTATGATCTATTTTTCTTGTAAATAGAAAAGGTGAAAACAGTAAGAAGATTGTAAGAATCGATTACTTAGGATATTAAAGGCAAGGTAAAGCAACAAATTATTTCAGCTTTTTTGTTATATAAAACTGAGAATTTACCGCCACAATGTTTAAAAATTTCAGCTGCAAAAACAGGAGTAATACGGAGTTCTGTTTTTTCTTTCCACAATTTCGATTGATATGAAGTTAACTTGCCGGGTTCAAAGATTCCTGCTTCTCTTTTTTTATCCTTATTATTGGAACTTCTGAGATTAATGATTAAAAAATCCCCTTTCGATTTTGAATACAAACTTATTTTTTTACAAGCATCGGAAATTTTTTCAATGTATTTAACCAGACTCAAAATTACTTGACGAAAGCGTTCCTTATCAACCGATACCTTATATTTAGTTATGCCGTATTTTTCGAACTTTAAACGCTTAAATTTAAAGTTAAAATCACAGGTTGACTCATAAACAAGTTCTGAAAAAACACATATTTCGTCTTTAAAATTTAATAATTCAGATTGAATTCTTATGAGATCAGTATAGTCATTAATCAAGGAAGCTAAATAGTCGACGCGAGAGTTTATTTTTTCAATACTTTCCGAAAAGTGCAAATCTTGCCCTTGCTGGTTACGTTTTTGTAAAATTTCCGCCGAAATTTTAATAGTAGCCAATGGAGACTTCAGTTCATGGTTAACCATGTCAATAAACTGTTCTTCCGAAGAAGGTTCATCCGGAACGATAGGTTTTGTCATTGATATATTAAACCATATAAATCCATAATCGAGCGATTTATTACAATATTCTTACATGTTTATTGTTTTGGTCTCAATCAGTAAACCTACAATGAATCAAACTTAATAATAATTATTTTATTAGGAGAAAAAACATGAATCTAATTTTATGGATACTATTAGGGTTAATTGCAGGATGGTTAGCATCAGTTATCACCAGAACTAATAATCGGCAAGGAACGTTAATGGATATCATTTTTGGAATCCTAGGTGCATTAGTCGGAGGAGTGATAATGAATTTCTTGGGCCAGCCAGGAATTACTGGATTTAGTATATACAGTATCATAGTGGCCACGATAGGAGCAGTAATTTTGATTTGGTTAGGTAGATTAGTTAGATCATAAGATAAATAGCATCAAAGGTGATACAATAGCTTATTTGTAATTTATATTACTATAATGTTTGATCATCTTCGGTCTAATTTATTCGAAAATAATAAAAAAAGAAGTGCTTTGACTGCTTACTTGGCAGGAGTAGTGTTTTTTATTTTGACTTTATGTGTAAAGCTTACTCTAGATCCATATATTGAGTTCAAAGGTGTTCCCTATTTGTTTGCATTTACAGCTATTGTTTTAACTGCTTCTTATGGAGGAATAATGCCGGGTATTTTTACAGCTGTGTTAGCTTCATTGTCGACCAACTATCTTTTTGTGGAGCCACGTACTAGTATAGACATACTTTTGGGACAGACAAATGTGTTAAGAATTTTAGCTTTTATGGTTGAAGGAACGTTTATTAGTTATTTAGTGGGCAATATTAGAAATACAAAAAAAGAGGCTGTGATTAATGAAAAATATTTGAGAGGCGTGCTTGATAAATTAAGGGAAGCGTTATCTGAAAATAAAAAACTTTATCGAGAAGTCAAAAGACAAAAGAAAACAACTGATAATATTATCGCTAATATTCCAGGAGTAGTATGGGAACTCCAAAAAAAGACTGAAGATGAGCAATTCGAACTTAATTTTATCAGCGATTACGAAGAAGTAATTTTGGGCTACAAAATCGATAATTATAAAAGCAATCCTTATTTCTGGAAGGATATTATTTATGAAGAAGATAAAAACAGAGTCTTGGGAGAAATCAATAAAGTTTATTTAAAACAAAAACCAAATTCATTTCAGTTTAGGTGTGTAGCTAATAACGGCAAGATAATATGGGTTGATGCCAAATTTACAGTCGATGTCGATGAAGAAGGAAAATCAATTGGGGTTGAAGGAGTGCTGACTGATATAACTGAAAGAATAAAAACAGAACAAATTAAAGACGAGTTTGTTAATATTGCCAGTCATGAAATAAAAACACCATTAACCACCATAAAAGCTTTTTCTCAAATAATTGAAAAACAAATTAGGCAAAACCAGACAAAGAAAACCATTGGATATTTACAGAAAATGAATCTTTATATTATCCGCCTCAATGGGATCGTTAATGATTTTATGGATTTTTCAAAAATTGAGTCAGGAAAATTGGAATATTATAAAGAAGAATTTTGTTTAAACGAACTAGTTGGAGAAGTAGTAGATGACATGCGATCAATAAACAAGACTTTTAATATTTTTTTTGCTTGTAAAAGCAAAGGTATGGTTTGGGGAGACAAGAACAGAATATCCCAAGTTTTGATTAATTTAATTTCAAACGCAATTAAATATTCACCAGAAACGAAAAAAATTATGGTAAGCGTTGAAGAAAAAGAAGACCAGGCGATTATAAATATTATTGATTATGGAATTGGAATTCCTAAAGACAGCCAAAAGAAAATTTTTGAAAAGTTTTATAGAGTCTCCCATCCTAAAAAAAGAGATATTGAAGGGTTTGGTTTGGGTCTCTATATTTCTGCTGAAATAATAAAAAGACATAAAGGAAAAATATGGTTAGAAAGTGAAGTTGGCAAAGGTTCCTCTTTCCATATATCATTACCATTAGTTCAAAAATATGAATAATAAAATTTTGATAATTGATGATGATCTGGGAATAAATGAAGTATTAAAAATAATTTTGTCGGAAAATAATTATGAAACAAAAGTAATAACTAATCCGGAAAAAATAATGAAAACATTGGAAGAATTTGGACCAAATTTGATATTACTGGATATTTTTCTGCCTAATATTAGCGGCTCAGAAATTTGCAAACAAATTAAAAATAATTCTAAAACCAAAGATATTCCAATAATTATGCTTTCTGCGTCGACTCAAACTAAATCTTTGGCTCTTAAAGCTGGGGCTGATGATTTTATGTTTAAACCATTTGATTTGGATGAACTGATTGAAAAAGTAAAAGTTAGAATTCAGGGAAAGTAAGAGATTTTATAGATAGCGTTTGCTTTGTCGTCAGACAAATATAAATTATTTTGGGAATCAAAAACAAGATCAACAGGGCGACCAATTATGGAATTGTTTTGAATGAAACCGGTAATGAAATCTTCAGAGTAAACAACACTATTATTGTTTATTTTTAAATGAACAACTTTGTAGCCTTTAGGGGTCGAGCTATTCCAAGACCCATGGTATGCCACCAAAAGGTCGTGTTGAAGATTTAGAGGATATTTTGAAGAATTAACAAAAACTAACCCCAGGGGAGCAGAATGAGCGGGAATCTGAAAAATCGGCGAAACAGATTTTTGACAAATATTTTGAGGCACAGTGAGGCGGTTTTTATTTATAAAATCTATATCTTTAATCCCGTCACCATAGCAATAAGGCCAACCATAATCGGCGCCATTTTTAAGAATATTTATTTCATCAGGAGGCAGATCATCACCCAATTGATCCCTTTCCATATCGGTTCCCCAAACTTCCTGAGTGTCTGGATTTTCAGTCATAAAAACTGTATTTCTTAAACCAGTGGCAAAACGATGTGGATTATTGCCTTCAAAATCAGAAATAATAATAGCGGCACGTTCAGGATCGGTTTCTTCACAAACATTACAAGATGAACCGATTGAAACATACATGTTGCCTTTACTGTCGAAGGAAATACTTTTACTTCGATGAATTCCATCTGTTGGCAACTTAAATAAAATTTTTTCAAGTTTGGCTTCGTTAGTTTTTTTATTCCAATCGTAGCGAGAGACTTGATTTTCTTCAGCTACAAATAATTTATTGTTGTAGTAAGCGATACCATGAGGATAATTTAGTGAGGTGATGATATCTTTGCTTTGGTTTGGCTGATTTCCATTATTGGAATTAATTAAAGCCATTATTTTGCCGGAATCAGGAAAAGAAACAAAAAGCGTATTAGAATTGTCGGTTGCCATGACTCTAGGTGAGGAAGGAAAATTTGAATAAAGAGTTAACTTGAAACCAGAAGGAAGATGAAGGTATTGAGGTATGGCGTCAACCGAGACAGAGCTGGCGGCTGATTTATTATTGATTGGGGATAAATTTAATATGGATCGAATGCGACTAGAAAAAAAGGTCAGACTAATAATTAATAATACAAAACAGGCGATTAAAATTACGACTCTTTTCACCATTTAAAGATAAAGGAGCTTAGTAAAAAATATAAAAGAGACAAGTTAATTATTTGTAAGAATAAACCCCCGATTTCTCGGGGGTTTTGCAAACGATGTTATTTACATTGATTTTGGTAAAGACGGAGAAGATCAACTTTGTCTTGCCAGACATTAGTCCAATCATCTTGAAGGACACCTCCAGTATCACCAGAATTTGGATTCCAGCTCCAATAGAAGTTGTCGCAAATACCTTTAGAACTTAGATAATTCATAAAAGCTTTTTGCCAAGTTGGATCTTTAGGATCACCACTGTGTCCAAATTTTCCGCCGTATTCACCAATAGTGACAGCTTTGTTTTGGTCTTTCAAAAATCCGAAAGATTTGTCCCAAATTGCAGGCATGTTGGAAGGAAAATTGTCAGTATTAAAGTATCCTTGATTGAAAACATCTGGACCATAGACATGGGGAGTAAAGTCTAATTTGTTGGCCGGAATATAATCAGGATTTATGGGAGAACATTTTTCTGGTTCCAGATTGCCTCCCCACCAATGTCCAAGAGAATTGTCAGAACAAGTCGGGTTGTTCTCTACTCCCTGAACAAAGATTAAAATGTTCGGATTGGCACTTAGGGCAGCTTTACCTGCTTTTTCAGCTGCAGTGTTCCAATCAGTGGCAGCATTCCCAATTCCCCAAGTTGCACTACCTTTTGGTTCATTTTTTATGTCCAAACCAATGAAGTATTCAAGATTTTTATAGCGATTAGCTAAGAAAGCTTGATCCTGAATCCATTGGGACTCGGGATAGGAATCGGTATACCATAGATCAGATTGAGCATTGCAGTCTGGATTATGATCGTCGAGCTGAATATACATCTGCTGATTATTCAACTCATTGACAATTTTGTCCATAACATCAAGACTTTTTAGTCCTTTAAGATCTGGATTTAGACCATAATCTATGGTGTTTGTGTCTACATTTCTTAAAGTTCCAGGACAATATGGAAGACGAACTGCATTGAAACCAACACTCTTCATCTGGGTAACCATTTCTTTCCAATTTCGAGTCCAAAGACCATGGGGTGCGTGAGCACCACCTTCTGCGCCAAACCAACTAACTCCGTGTAGAGCAATCTTTTGGCCATTTTTATAAATTCGACCATCTGCTCCAATGGTGTAATTAGCACCACCAGAATTACTATTAATAGGTGCAGGCAATCCACTGTCGGTTTTAGAAAAACTCATTTTAGCGACAGCACCGCCACTGTTTTCATAATATTCCATCTTTATATTATGATTGCCGTTGGAAAGTTGAATATTGGCAGTGTCGGTCTCCGGTCCATGATCATTCCACTTATCAATAATTAAATTACCATCAACCCAAAGTTTGACACCATCATCAGAAATTGTAGTAAAAGTATAATTTCCAGAATCAAAATTTTGAGATTTCGTCCAACGAGCAACAAAATGATCATTATTAATTTTGGCATCTGGTGAACCAGCACCCCAATCAAAATTAATATTAGTATCGTTTCGAGTTAGAGTTGGAGTATCTGAAGGACAGTAAAAATCGGACGTATTATTTAAATTCCAATATTCTGCCTTGTAATCGGTAGTATTTGCATTAACCGGTGTTAGAGTCTGATTATTAATCGGTGAAGTAGTTCCAGATAAGTCAATAGTACCAGCACTTCCCTGCCAATAATAATTTTGAGACCAATTATTATTAAAAATGCCAACCTTAACTTGATATTTACCAGATGAAACGGGGGTCCAATTGGCCTGGAAATTAGTGGCCTGATTAGCATTTAAGTTTTGATGTTCAAAAGCCTGTTGAAAAATTTTGGAACCATTGGCATCATAAATTTCCAGATCAATAATGGCATCAGAAAAAGATGTGTCCGGATTAACTGAAATACTAAGCTGCTGCCCAGTATTAACCGTTTTTACAGATGAATCGGAACCATTGATATTAAAATTTGCTGCAAGAACAGGAGAACTTAGAAAACCGCTTGCGCTCGTAAATATCAAAGGAAGAATTAATAAGAAGGAGATTATTTTCCCTAATTTTAGGGAATATTTTTTTGGCGGACTTTGCGCTGTTCGAGCCAGAGTCTGTTTTTTTGACACCGGCTCTTAGTATATACTAAGCAATCAGTCGATGTCAAAAACGATAAGAATCTATTTTGGAAGTTCTTGAAACTTAAGGCATTTTAACCCATTTTCCATTTTGATCTTTTTGATATTCTTTCTTCACTGCTGACCAAGCGACCTTATGGGCAACTTCTTCTTGAGTTTCATTTCCCCGCCTTTTATCAGGATCTTTATATTCATTCCAAGCACTATTAAAAGCTTTCAAATATATTTCTTGAGCAGACTCAGGTAAATTATTTTTTACACTATCTGGAAGTTCAGATTTGTTTGTGTATGGCATAATTTTATTGATTTGAATGGTTAGGTTTTGGGAACTATTAAATCTGGCGAATTAATACCAGGAGAATTTATTTTTGAAGAAACTGGATATGCTTTTACTTTTGAAGATAGAAAGGGTTTAAGAAGCGGTAAAAGCAGAGAGACATTAAAATTATTATCAAGCCACGTGGATTCATCTTCCGGTTTTAGTATGACTGGCATACGATCATGAATTGGAGAAACAGCATTATCCGCATCTGTAGTAATAATACTGTAGGTGTCATCATTAAAAATTCCAGCAAAAGAAAACATGTTTTGATCTTTTATGGAAAAATAGAAAGGCGTCTTTTTTGAGGAACCTTTTTGCCATTCGTAAAAGCCGCTGGCAGGGACAATACATCTTTGGTTTTGAAATGCATTTTTAAAAGATGGTTTTTGCAAAAGTGAATCTGCACGTGTATTGATTAGTTTTATTTTGTTTTCATTTTTAGCCCAGTTAGGCACATAACCCCAAGTCATCATAAACACCTTTCGTCTGTCAAAATTTGCAATGACTGGCATTGTTTGTCCTGGAGAAACATTAAAATTAGGAACAATATTTTCGATGCGGTTTTCGATTTGGAAACGCTCATAAAAATCTTCATCTGGATTAAACACATATCGGCCACACATATATAACTTTTATCAAATTATTTTGATATTAAAAATATAAATTTGTAAAAAAAATATAAGAAAGATTATTACGCTACTATTACCCGATTCTTGAAACTTTATCAAGCTTAAAAAATATACTTTGGTTGATTTTACAGACAATATTTTTTTAAAAATTAAAAAAAGGCGGGTGAAATTATGAGTAAATATATAATTATTATTGCCGCGGCGTTTATAGTTACACTGGCTGTATTAAGCAAATTCACTTTTGCACAAACTGAAACTCCGACACCAAGTTATTCGCCAACTCCAACTGCTAAACCTTCAGGTGCACCGAAGACTGGTATGGGCTGGAATAAATAATGAATAAAAATATATTAGTATTAGCCCTTATAGGTGGTATCTTAGGGGGTATAGTGACTAGTCACTATACCCCAGTTTTAATATCTCAGAATACACACATTGAAAGAGTTGGAAATCCCACGAGAATAATAATTCCAAAGCTTAATATAGAGGCAAATATCGAACAGGTAGGAATGACTGATACGGGAAGAATGGATATACCAAAAAATATTGACGATGTGGCATGGTATGATCTCGGGGCAAAACCGGGAGAAGTTGGGAGTGCTGTGATTGGCGGACACTTAGATTCTAAAACCGGTCCAGCTATTTTTTATAAACTTTATACATTAAAACCTAACGATTACATTACAATAATTGACGAGAATAATAAAACATATAATTTTAAAGTCAGTGAAGTAAAAGTTTTTTCCGATAATAATTTTCCGATAAATACAGTATTTACCAGAAACGACCAATCAAGATTAAATTTGATTACTTGTTATGGAACGTATAGTAAAACTTTAAGCAACTATAATCAGAGAGTTGTTGTTTTCTCGGTACTTCAGCCTTAAACTGAATTTATCTCTACTAACAATATTTTAGTAAGTGTTTGATAAAATTCAGTACATGCGTCTTGCAACTCTACCAATTCTTGGCAACGTAATCAGAAATATTGACTCCGATATCGGCAAAATAGGCATCCAAAAAACGATGGCTAAAATTATAAAAAATAATGGGACAAAATTGCTGATTATTAATAAAAATAAAGAATTAAAAAATATATTAAAAACTAGGCCAGTTGTGGTTGTGGCTAATCACCCATATGAGGCTGAAGTCTTGGTTTTATTGGCATCTTTGGAAAATAGAAAAGATATAAATTTAATAATAAGTTCGAGCTTTTCCAACGTCACTCCTAATATTGATAAACATTTAATTCCGGTACATATTTATAATCGTCAAGTTTGCAAAAAAGGTCCAAACATTAAGTTTCGACTAATAAGAAAAATTCATAAAACAAAAGCATTAACTTGTGAAGATGAGCATAAGAAAAACATCGATAGTATTAATTTAGCCAGCAAAAAAATAAATAAAGGTGAACTGGTTGTTTTGTTTCCAAGCGGTGGAGGTGTTGACGGCAAATGGTTTAATGGAATCGGCCATTTAATAAATGGCGTTAAAAATAAAAATAATGCTTATATAGTAAAAGCTCATATCCAAGGAACTTCTAATAAAGACTACTTAAGAATAATTCCTGGAATTGCAAAGTTATTGCCTAAGTTTAGAGTAAATTTTGATGAAGCAATACCTATGAAAATCTTTAAAGATTTTGAACCAAAAGCTATTACTTTGAGTTTGGAAACTGGGTACAATAATTGGATAAAAACTATTGAACATGAAAAAAGATTTAAATTCCAACCATGGATAAGACCAATTAAAGGTGCTTATTTATTGAGAACTTTGTTGTTTTGGTTTATAGCCAGATTGGGTTAATTGTCGTTTTGGGTATCGTGATTTTTATCTTTGTTCTTATCTTTTTCTTTGTCTTTATTTTTATTTTCAGAGTTATGAGATTCTGGATTTACATCAAGCTGTACGTTTTCATCTTGAGACTTTTTTAATTCATCAATAACTTCTTTAATCTTTTTTTGTGTTTCATCCAGCTGATCAGAAACAGTTGCAGCTGGTGGAGGTGGAACAAAAACTTGATTAGAGGCTCGAGTTGGTTCGCGGGTTGGTGTTTGAGTTGGAGGTACTTGGGTTGGAGCTGCGGTCGGCGTTGGGGATGGTTTTGGTGTGTTTAATGGCACTAATACTGTTTGGGCTGGCCGGATTGCTGCCGCTATGGTTACAGGTGTAGGAGTTGAAGGATTTATTCTTTCAGGCTGATGATAAACAATGACGGTGGGAGCGGGTAAAATAATTTCAGTGGGGATATTGGTGGGAAATGAAATAGAATCGGGGTTAGAAGTGGGAATTGGAACATTTTGTGTCGGCACTTGAACAATATTATTTTGATTTGAGTTCACAATGACAGAATTATTTTTAGAATTTTTTATGTTGGTGAGTGTGGGAGGATTGATCGTTTCTTTTTCCTGTTCAATTTTTTGAGAAACTGTTTCTAGAGTACTAATCAAATTCTGAGTTTGAATAGTTTTATCTTGAGGACTTTTTATGTTGTCGAGAGTAATTTGAGCGGCAATAATCTGACGGTTTAAGTTATCCAAGCTTTCGCTGGCTTGATCGGTTGGCAAGACTTTTTGAACTTCATCAAAACGACGCTGGGTGTATTTAATCTGCAAAGCACTTTTCAACTTTGGACTTATTACCATATTTAAGGCTAATTGCTCCAAACCAATTTTTATTCCATAAGAATAGTTTCCAGGCACAGAATTCCAAGATACAAGAATCAGGGTTGTGGGGATGGCAAATATGCCTAATACCCACCAAAACATTTTATCTAAAATGCCATGCAACATTAGTTAAAGGATATCAAATATTTCCTTATATATATTAGACAGCTTTTTTACTGAAAAGCGATTTTTCCCATTGAAAAATTAGCCCTAGTCCGAATAATAAGGCAACAAATTTTATTATTGGTCCAACAAAAGGAATCCAACCAAGAATAAAAATAATTAAATAGCCGACAATGGATTGCAAATAAAAATTTTCATTATTAATCCATTTTCGTTGAAACAACCAACGACCCACAGCCATGCCGCTAATTAAAACTGATAAATAGAGACCTAGTCCATAGAAGAAGATAGTTAATATTCCTAATGGTATTCCAATTATAGTAATTAATAAAATTAAGGCTAAAAATGGCAAAATGATTAATCTTATTAATCCCCAACCTAAGGCTGCTAGGGGTGATTTTAATGTGGAATCTACAAGAGTAAATATGAATGGCGCAAGAATTCTTATTAAGACAATAAGAACTAAAATTTGCGACAGGAATAAAAATAAGTTGAATGCAGAGAATTCTGATCCAACTCTTGATGGTATATTTCTGGCTTGAGCTTGAGGTTGTGGAGCTTGAGTAATTCTTTTTTCACCCAAAATTTTAGCAGCTGGGTCAATATTAGAACTCTCAGAATAAACTTCCAGGTCACCGGCGATTTGAGCAGTATTAGTTAGACTGAAAGAATTTCCGGCAAAGCGAGCTGGACCATTAACAGTTCCTGAGACAGTTAATTCGTTTCCGGCTCCTAAAACATAGCCATTAATAACAGCACTTTTATCTATTATTACCTGTCCACCAGCAATAATTAAATTTTTAGAGACGGTTCCTGAAATTGTAACGGTACCTCCTGCAACAATTAAATTACCATTAAGTCGACCTTTGATATTAACTTCACTTCCTGCAACATAAGCATCTCCACTAACAGTAGTATCGACACTAACTTGAGAACCAGCAGCAAATAAATCCCGATCTACAGGGCTAGTAATGTTGGTAACTTTTCCAGCTGACATTTGAGGAAGAACTGGTTTGGAGATTGTTGGGGTGGGAGTTGGGGTTAAAGCTGCTATTTTTTTTGTTTGAGCAAATAAATTGTGGGGTAAAATAAGGGAAAAAATAAGCAGTTGGAATAAAATAATTGAAAAGGTCTTGATAATATTTTTTGAAATCATAGTTAATTATATAACTAAATTTCAATTATCGGATAAGGTTGTTGATTTTATTGAATAATTCATCAAGATCAAATGGCTTTGATAAAAAACAATCAACACCAATTTTACTAGCTATTCTTTTGGCTTCAGGATGGGCAGAAAGCATAATAATGGGGATGTTTTTTGTTAAAGGATTATCTTTTAATTTCTTAGTAACTTCATTACCATCAAGCCCTGATAAAAGAAAATCTAGAAGAATTATATTGGGCTGAAGTTTTTGAGCCATTAAAACAGCTTCTTCACCTTTAGAAATAGTTTCAACCTGATAATCATTAAATTCCATCGCAATTTTAAGTGCTTCTAAAATGGTGAGATCATCATCCACTACTAAAACTTTCATTTTATATGAGAGGAATTCTTTCTGATTAGTGGAAGAGTAAAAGTAAAAATTGACCCAGCTCCTGGTTCACTTTCTACAGTCAAAGTGCCCTTATGAAGTCTAATAATTTCGAATGAGATAAAAAGTCCAACCCCAAGACCGGGAAATGTTTTATCTTTTTTGTCGTAAACCCGATAGAGTCTTTGAAATATTTTTCCCTGGTGTTCTTTTTCAATTCCAATTCCCGAATCTTCAACATTGACCACTGCCATTTTATTTATTTTTTGAATATATATTCGTATTTCCGGAACAGATGGCGAATATTTAATGGCATTATTTAATAAATTAATTAAGACTTCTCCGATTCTATCTTTGTCACCATAAACAATAATTTTATCTATATTACTTATAATTATTTTATGAAAAGCGTCTGTAATTTTTATTGTGTCACCGACTTCCTTAACCAGTTTATTTAAGGAAAAATATCGTTTATTAAGCTTAAGATCCTTAGATTGAATCCTAGATACATCAAGCAGATTGTTCACTAGTTTTTCTAGTTTAACAATCTGGTCGCTCATTTTTCTGACATACGTAGGGGCATTTTTATAATCTGAACTGGCAAGTGATTTTTTTAATATTTGTGAAAATATTTTAATAGTTGTTACAGGAGTTTTCAGTTCATGGCTGGCCATACTGATAAATTCATCTTTCTTTCTTTCGATTTCTTTTATTTCAGTTACTTCATTATCAATTGCCACTCCAGCAACAACCTGACCCTCATCGTTTTTTATTGGAGACGAGCGGATACGAACATAACTAACAGAGCCATCCTTTCTTATTATTTTTATTTCTTCACCTTTGACAATCTCACCTCTTAACAAGGATCTAGCTAATGGCCATTCATTTGGTTTATACTGCTGGTTATTTTTTACCCGATAACCTTCCCAGGTTTTATATTCTTCGAGCCGAGAAATATCTTTGACAGGTGTTCTAAATATTTTTTCCAGTTCTTTATTTTTAAGAATTATATTTCCTTTTGGAGCTTGAACAACTACCACACCTACGGGCATTTGTTCAATTATTGATTTTAAAAAAATAATATAATTTTTAGTTTCTAGTTCTACTTTTTTTTGTTTATCAATGTCTTTTAGATAAATAATTAGTTTATCTTTTGAAAAAGATATTGTGGTATTAAACCATTTATGAAAAACATCTGAATAAAATTCAAAATGTCTTTTTTTGTGATTTTTTTGAACAATAGAAGATTCCCGATACAATTTTTTTCCAACAAGCTGAGGCATCAAAAGCCATAAATTTTTTCCAATAATATCCTTTCTTTTTTGATCAAAAATTTTTTCAAAAACTTGATTTAAATAAAGTATGTTCCAATTATTATCTAGAATAATAATGCCATCACTAACCTTATCAATAAGTCTCATTAAACTACTTTCTATTTCCGTAGAAAAATATGAAAATTCCAGCTTAGATTTAAAATGATTTATAAACAATGTGTAATTAACTTATATAATCATGTAAAGACTTTGTAGGATACTTATTGCAAAAAAGATTTATATAAAAAAAGTGTAATAAAACAGAAAGATTTGTTTAATGAGAAACGTTTAGATTAAGAGTGCTTTCTTTAAGAGTGTTTCCGCTAGAATCTTTGGCGATGAATTTAAGACTATAAGGACCATTTCCTTTCCAGTTCCAATTACTAACGTCAACAGAAGTTTCTTTGTGTGGATAATCAGAAGAGTTACTAGACATTTCATTTAGCTGATCACCGTCGACTTGCCAATAAATTTTATAGCTATCAATAGGAGTATTAGTGAGCATGGCCTTGAAAGGCTGGGTTCCTGAAATCGTACCATTATCAGTTGGCCACCAGACCTGAAGATCTTGAGATTGGGGCGGAGCGGAAGGCGTTTGAGTGGGTGCGAGAGTAACAGAAGGCACAATTGTTGGAGTGGGATTGTAAATTTGAGTGCCAGTGTCAAAAGTTAAGGCATTGTCGTTCCACTGATAATTTGAGTTCCAGTTATTGTTAAAAATGCCTATTTTTACCGTATATCTCTTTTGATTATTTGTTGACCAATTATTGATGGTATAGACAGAATCCTGGTTGGCATTGATGTTTTGATGTTCAAAATATTTTTGAAAAACCTGCGACCCGTTGTTGTCATATATTTCAAGATCAATGATTATGTCTTGAGTATTGTTATCAGGTTTAACATTGGCAGTTATAGTCATAGGAATATCGACTGCAGGATTTACCGGTAAAATGGATGCTTTAGTTTGGTAATTTGCATTGTTATAAATAGGGGTAGGAGTTGGAGATGGATCCGAGGAATTATTACTACTTCCACTAAACCAGTTTGTCATAACTGTTTGAGCTTGTTTGTTTTGAGGAGTGTAATCAGGATCGTTCTGGCCTCCAGCATCAGGATAACTTTTCCAATCCCAAAATAAAACGCCTTTCATAAAAGATTGATCATTCCAATATTGAAATAATGCTTCATAATCCCGTGCCTGTTCGGCTTGATCAAGAGAATTTGAATAAGAAGAGAGACCAGGAACAGCATGAGCGCCAGTGACACTTTTATAGCCTACTTCAGTAAATAAAATTGGTTTGTTCCATTTTTGAGACAGAGGTGAAATTATTTGATTATTCCAATCATTCCAAGAACTTTTGAGTGTATCCACAGAGGGATATTGATTATATTGATCGAGCAAAAAATATGCCGAAAGACCAATAAAATCTAGTTTATCCCAAAATTGAATTTCTAATTCTTCGGTAGGTGTGGCGTGTTGTGCACTATAAGTTAATAATCCCGAATAAAGATCTCTAATATTTTTAATGAGATTTTTCCAATTATCAGTATTACTAGAATTGGCATTAGCACTAGTCATTTCATAAAGCTCCGTGCCAATGCAATATTCTTCAACATGATTGCTTTGAGCCAGGCTAGCATAATGATTTAAGATGCTGCCATAATTTTTAAACCAAGAATTTCTATCTGAAGCATTTATGTAGCGGCGCCATTCTCCATTGGGCAAATCAACATGAATATTAAACATGACTTTCATTCCCTGAGAATGAATATAGTTGACCGCATTAACAAGTGACTCGTCTGTTGGCGTGTTCCAACCAGCAAAAATATCAGAACTGCTATCAGATGATTGATAATATGGAATTATCAAAGAAACATAGTTGGCATTGGTCGATTTTAAATTGGAAACTGATTTTTTAAATGAATCAGTGGAAAAATCAGTGGTGGAGTTGGGATAAATAGAAGCCCCTTTTTGCCAGTCGTTAATTTGAGCTAAAGATAAACGAGGAAAAAATAAAGATATTATTAAAAACCCGCTAATTATTTTAAGAAATAAGTTTTTAGAACTAGCAAGCATTTAAGTTAACTTGATAAAGTAATAGCTTTATTTTAAGTAGGGATCGTCAGATTATTTGCAATCTTAGGTAATAAATGAGTAAGAAGAAAGAACTTAATGAATAAACATAGCATCACCAAAACTAAAGAAACGATACTTATTTTTAATAGCCTTTTTATAGGCAACACCAATTATGGATTCATTAAAATTAGTGAAAATATGAGGCGAGTTGGGAGAACAAACAAAAGCAGTCACCATCATCAACAAACTAGACTCTGGTAAATGAAAATTAGTAATCAAGGCATCAATAAATTGGAATTGATAGGGCGGATTGATAAATAATTGAGTCGAATTAGTACCTGATTTAAGAACTTTATTTTGAACAGCACTTTCTAAAGTGCGAGCAGAGGTAGTGCCAACAGCAATAATTCTTTTTCCAGATTTTTTTGCAGAATTTAAACGAGCGGCGGTATCTTTGTCGATTTCATAAAACTCCTGATGTAATTTTTTAGTAATCAAATTTTCTTCAGTTAATGGTTTGAATGTCCCTAAACCAACATGAAGAGTTACATATTCAATTTGGACACCTTTAGATTTTAATTTATCCAATAATTCTTGAGTAAAATGCAAACCGGCGGTAGGAGCGGCGGCTGAACCAACTTTTTTGGCATAAACAGTTTGATAATCTGCCCGTAGGGTATCTTCAGAAGCTTTTGTGGAAATATATGGCGGAATAGGAATACAACCAATTTTATCTAGAGTATCGAAAAAGTCAGCATCTTTTTTATTAAATTTAATTTTAATTTCTCCAGTTTTAATGTTTCTTTCCACGACCTCACCAGTTAAGATTTCGGAAAAAATTAATTGAGTGCCAACTTTTAAACCAGGTTTTGAGATTGATTCCCAAAGATCATTTTCGAGCTGATGAAAAAGCAAGAGCTCCACTTGACCACCACTCGCCTTTTTTCCATAAATTCTTGCGGGAAAAACTTTACTTTGATTTAAAACCAAAACATCATTTTCCGATAAAATTTCTGCCAAGTCATAAAAATGTTTATCAGTGATTTTATTTTCAGTTTTATTGACATCCATTAAACGACAACAATCCCGAGGAATGGTTGGGGCGGCAGCAATTAAGCTTTCAGGCAAATGGTATTTATATTCTTTTATTTGGAAAGACACCCGTTAGTTTAACAGAAAATATAGATTTTGCTGTATTATTTAGATATGACAAAAAATGAAGAACCGTCTGTATTTGATAATGCCCGAGAGGAAAGGCGAAGATTAAAAAGAGAATGGCGCCAATATAGAAGAGAAAATCGCTTTTGCGGACGAGGAGTTACCGGAGGATTCTTTTTAATATTTTTAGGCGTTTTATTTTTATTAAATAATTTAGGAATAGTTCCCTGGGAAATTTGGAATTACATTGTTGGCTTCTGGCCAATATTTTTAATATTTGCAGGTATTAATGTAATTTTAGGCCGTAATATTTTTTCAAGAATTATTATTAGTGTATTAGCACTAGCTGCATTTATCCTGATTTTAATATATGGACTTTATTCTGTCGGATCGCCTTTAATTATGGGTCTGCCTCCACAATTAGTGGATATTATTATGTTTATGGGAAATATAAAAAAATGAGTACTACAAGATTTATTGCCGGTGTAATATTAATTTTTTTGGGTTTAAGTGTTTTATTTAAAATAGATATTTGGAATATTTTGTGGCCAGCAATATTGATTCTTTTAGGTATTAAAATATTGTCTAGACCAGACAGAAGTTTTGATTTCAAAAGTGCCAGCACCATGAAGCAAGATGAACTAGACGAAACAGTAATTTTTAGTTCGGTCAGCCGAAAAATTGACACTGAAGATTTTAAAGGTGGAAAGTTTGTGTCGATTTTTGGTGAAGGCAAATTAGATTTAAGTAAAGCAAAATCTGAGTCAAAGGTGATAAATATGGAAATCGTTTCAATTTTTGGATCAGCAAAAGTTGCGGTGCCCAAAAATTGGAAAGTAAGTTCTGAGGGTGTAGGTGTGTTTGGGGGTTACGAAAACAACACTACTGATTCCGAAAAAGAAAAAACAGTGACTTTAAAAATAAGAGGATCAGCAATTTTTGGTGGAGTTGAGATATTTAATTAATCTTTTCTTTCCACTTTAATTGTACATTCGGTGACTAGTGCGGCAATCGCCCCAACCGCGGCGAGAGCTGGAGCCAAAACAGCCCCAACAACTCCAATAGTTAAGGGAATAACGATTAAGGTTTTATTATTTTTATCAATAATAGATATGTTTCGAACATTGCCTTCGGCGATTAATTCTTTAACTTTTTTGATTAAGTCTTCTCCTCTGACCTCAAAGGTGTCATTTTTATTGTTCATAAAATGATTATATCTTATTTATTTTTAGGCTTAAGTTGACCATTACAAGTTGAAGGAGACCAGAGTCCAAGATTTTGTTCAGAAGCTGTTTTTTGAGCCGCCCGAAACTCATCTCGATATTTATAGGGAAGTTTGTAGGTATATTCAAAAGCATAGCCCTTCTCAATCATCAACTTATTAACAAAAGTATCATCTTCAAGATAAACGTATCGAAGAAGCCGGCCATACGAATCTACATCTCCCTGGGTTGGATCAGGTTCTAATCGAACTTTTTTTCCAGCTAAAATGCTTTTGGCAAAGTCGGACGCTTCTTTTCCAAAACATTGAACAGGGACACGCGGGTCGACAACTTCTGGTGTGTTTATTCCAAGCAATCGGACTTTTTCAGTTTTATTATCGAGTGAGACATTGATTGTGTCGCCGTCAACAACTTTTACAACTGAATAATAATTTGTTGGAGTAGGAGTAATGAAAGCTGTTGGGGTTGGAGTGTTTACTGGAGAAACGGAAACATGGCGACGCTGGCTTATTATGTATAAACTTGATAATAAAAATAAAAAACAAATTGACCAAATAATGGCAATTTTATTTAGAGTTTTCATATTTTTCAATTTCTTCCAAAAGTTTTGAAGGAATCGGACGACAAGAACAATTTGTGGCATGTTGAATATGCCAATTAATTCTTTGTTCAGCGCTGGGATTTTTGGGCATTTTATTTGCAAGATGCCATGTTTTATTTATAGTCATATAAAATATTTTAACAAAAAATATAAGTCCCCTTTAGTATTAAAAAGGCAGGATATATTGGTAAGTTTGACACCCCTATGGGGTGTATGCTAAAATCTGGCATGAAGACACAATTGCAAAGGCTAAACAATATCAGCGGTCAAATTGATGGAGTTAAAAAAATGATGGAAAATAATAGCGACTGCATGAAAGTGTTAACTCAATTAAAAGCCATAAGATCGGCAGTGACAGGAGTTATGGATCAGGTAATGGAAGAACAATTTGAAAGATGCTTAACTTCACTAAAAAGCCAAGATAAAAAATTATTAATTAAGTTTAAAAAATATGTCAAAAACGATTGATGTAAATAGCGCAAATTTTCAGGAAGAAGTAATTAACTCAAAGATACCAGTATTAGTGGATTTTTGGGCGTCGTGGTGTGGACCTTGTCTGATGATGGCGCCAATATTGGATGAATTATCCGAAGAATTTGGAGAAAGACTAAAAATAGCAAAATTTGATACTGAAGCAGCTGAAAATTTAGCTTTGGTTTACCAATATCAAATTCAAAGTATTCCGAACATGAAATTATTTAAAGACGGCAAGGTGGTTAAAGAATTTATCGGTTTTAGGCCTAAAGAAATGTTCAAACCGGAATTACAGGAATCGATAGGATAATATACTTCACAAGTTTGTGATAAAAATAATATTCTTACATAACAATTTATGGTAACATACGTAGGAAGTGATCAATTTGTTATCCATATTCAATGATCTTATTCATCACGCCGCCATACTTTTTGGCCTGGGCATAGGTTTTCTTTTTTTGTATTATGTTTCCTTTGACAACTTTGCATTTTCTTATATTGAAGTTCTTTTAAAACGAGAAATTAATAAAAAGAACTTTAGGATATTTTTGATCTCCCTTTTAGTTCTAATTGGAACAACAATTGTATATTTGTTGGTCGATTCTTATTTTTATGATTTGCCTGATCCGGTTATTCCTTATATTTTTTATATATTAGTGACCACGGTGGCATTTGGAATCGAAATCGGAATAATTACCGGATTATTGTCTTTTCTTTTGATTGACTATTATCTTTTTTCTCCAACATATACTTTCATAGTCAACAAAAATTCAGTATCTATAATTAGCGGATTGATCGGGTTAAATATCGCTTTATTGATTGGGACAATGATAAGAAACAGACAACAAAAGCTAGAAAAGGAAACATTAAATTTAAGATCATCGATTATTGCCAGAGAAAGATTTACGGCCTCAATTGTCCATGATTTAAAAAATCCAATTACAACCATAAAGTTGTATACACGTCTTTTAGACAATAAAGATACAAGCATAAAAAATAACTCGATGCTACTAAAATCGGCAGAAACGATTAAAAAGGAATCTGACAGACTACTTTCAATGGTAGACCAACTATTGGATTATTCGAAATTACAAAATAACAAATTTATTATCCAAAAAGAATATTTTGATCTTCATAAACTTTGTGAGGACAGGATAAAAATTATGCAAACAACTTATCCTAATTATAAATTTGAATTTTGTTCAGCTCACAATAATGCGAATATTCTTGCTGATAAAAATGCGATTGATCGGGTAATCAGTAATTTATTAATAAACGCTGTCAAATATTCTTCCGAAAAGAGTACTGTTTCATTGGAAATAAAAAATACTAAAGATAATTACATAATCGCTATTAAAGATCAGGGTGAAGGAATTTCTGAAGATAAACAAAGTCTAATTTTTGAGCCATTTTACCAACCTGAAAATAGCCAATTTGGATTAGGAATGGGTTTATATATCGTTAAATCAATTATTGAATTACATAAAGGAAAAATAGTTTTGGAATCAAAATTAAAGAAAGGAAGCACTTTTTGGATAAGCTTACCAAGGGCAATGTTGAACTAAAACAATCCATATTGTTATACTTTGATATATATGGATTTAGGAATCTTAAGAATTTTGGTTCTTATGTTTCGGCAGCTAGTTTTAGTCTGGATTTTTTTGATAATTATTGTTGCTTCTGCGAATTTTAGCCCCGGTCCAAAAACTCCAGTTGTAGATAAACAAATAGAGAACGCAAGCCTGGTTAATATGGCGAAAAATTTTGAAACATCCATAGTAATGATTACGGGAATGAAACAAAATTCACCCCAAATGCTTTTTAATTTTGAAAACTTTGGAACATATATGACAATGGGGACAGGATTCATTGTTTCTTCAGACGGGGATATTTTAACCAACAAACATGTAGTCGAGGATCTGTCGGCAAAATATCAAGTGACCACTAATAATGGAGATAAATATACAGTATTGGATATATACCGTGATCCAAACAATGATATAGCTGTTATTAAAATTGATCCAACTCAACACGCTGATAACAAATTAATAGCCATAAATTTAGGTGAATCGAATAATATTAAAATTGGAGAAGCTGTGGCAACTGTAGGCAATAATCCAGGACAACTTCAAAAATCGGTTAAAACCGGGGTAATTTCCGGTTTAGGATACAGAGTGATTGCCGATAATCCATATTTAAATAGCAGAGAAAAATTAAACAATGTAATCCAAACTGATTTAGATTTAGTACCCGGAAACTCAGGCAGTCCACTTATTGATGATTCTGGAAATGTGATTGGAATAAATACGGCAACTGCCACTAGTTTTTCGAGTCAGAGTTTTGCAATTCCCATTGATCCGGCCAAAACATTTTTAAACTCTGTACCTCAATAATATTTTAATAGACATTAAAATTAGAAAAGTATTTCAGATTACCAGTTTTAACTTCAACCCGATTGACTTCTGAACGAGGAGAACCTTGGTGGCACCAATCTACAAATTGGTCTAACGACTCTTTTTCACCTTCAATTTCAATATAAACACTTCCATCGGGTTCATTTCGGACAAATCCATAAAGGTGAAGAGCATCAGCTTTTAACTGGGTGTGGTGACGGAAGGCAACTCCTTGAACTCGGCCAAATATGCCAATGTTCAAATGTTTTAGCATAAAAGTTCTTATGGATAATTAACTGGTTTTTCGGTTTTTCTTGGAAATGATAATAGGATGAAGATTAAAGAGTTTTTCAAGTAAAAACAAAAAAATTAAAGAAGAAATCAAAGAAAAAAACCAAACTGCTCCAATTTGAAATTCCAATTGAGTTTCTCTGTTTTCAATTTCTCTGAGAGAACGGCCAGCCAACACATATCCAGAGTTTGTGCCAGTATATCGAGTGACCACAATTGCACTTCTGACTCCTTTCTGAGGCTGCCAGGTAATTCGAGTTTGATGGTGGTTTTTTACATAATTAAAAATCCCTGATGGAATAATGGGAACTTGGTTGTTTAATTTGGCAGTAGAAACAATGGGTTTACCAGAATCATCGTAAACAACTACAAAGGTACTGAGACTTTTGGAAATGTCAAAAGCATTGTTTAGATCAGTTTCTGGGAGCTGTTGGCCATTGGCCAATCCTTCGGCTAAATCTTCTGATATTTGAATTTGGGGATCATTAGCAGATTGACGAAGATTTTGTTGTGTTACTAAATATGCTAAACCGGAAAAAATAGTAATAATAAAAACAAGTACAAGCCAATGCTTAAAAATTGGATTCATTATGAATTATACCAAGTTTGATTCAACACCAAGCCCTGTACAAGATTGACTACTGTAAGTTTTGAGAAATATAGGATATAATATAAGGGTAGATAGTTTTATTTCTACAGTTAAATATTTTTTATAAAATGGCAAAAAGATTGTATGTCGGCGGATTGTCTTTCAACACCACCGATGAAGCCTTAGGAGCAGCATTTGCTCAAGCTGGAAGTGTCGTTTCAGCAGTAGTTATTAAAGATAAGTTTTCTGGCAGATCCAAAGGTTTTGGATTTGTAGAAATGAGCACAGACGAAGAAGCTCAAGCAGCTATTCAAATGTGGAACGAAAAAGAATTAGATGGCCGAACCGTTAAAGTAAACGAAGCTAGACCAATGGAAGATAGACCTCCACGAAGAGATAATTTCTCTAACCGAGGCGGTTCATCTAACCGAGGCGGTTTTGGTGGCGGTAACCGATCAAGATTCTAATCAATCTTAGATAATTAAATAAACGGCTCCGATTTCGGGGCCGTTTTTTGTTGCTTTAAAAATGAAGTTTAGACCTTAAATTTAAATGGGGATATCGATATTGAAAAATTCTTAAAGAATTAATTAGAGGTAAAAAATCGGAAAAGAAGTTATAAGCAGCAGCACCCTGCGGTCCAATAATTTTTCCGAACACTAAAATCAAACCGACACTGTTTACAATTGCCCAGATAATAAAATTTTCGACAATAATTCTGCCGAGGGCTTTACTTAAACCAACTGCTTCGGCAATTCTGCCAAATTCATCATTCATTAAGGCAATATCTGCTGCCTCAATGGCACTGTCTGAACCAATCGCACCCATAGCAATACCAACATCGGCCAGAGCCAGGGCGGCAGCATCATTGACACCATCCCCCACCATGGCAATTTTATAACTCGAATTAATATCTTTTTTAACAAAATTTAGTTTATCTTTAGGTAATAAGTTAGCATGATATTCCGCAATACCAATTTCTCTGGCAACATTTTTAGCGACTTTTTCATTATCGCCTGTCAACATGACCACTCTGACAACCCCAAATTTTTTGAGTCTCTCAATAGTGCTTTTAATTCCATATCTTAGTTCATCACCAAGAGCAATAAAGCCTAATAATTTTTTGTTGTAAGCAACGACAACTATGTTGTGACCGTCAGATTCTGCTGAGCTAATTTGGTTTAAGGCATTGTTGTCAATTTTTATTTTTTGATCTTTCAAGAGGGCTAAATTGCCAACAATTAAGTTTTTGCCGTGCCATTTTACTTTCATACCACGACCAGATATTTCTTCAAAATCACTAGGAATATCGAATTTAACTTTAGAATCATAGGCATATTCGACAATAGATCTGGCAATTGGATGTTCAGAAACTGATTCCGCTATAGAAGCTAACTTAAGAATTCTTTTGATTGGAGCACCAAAAGCAATGATGTGATTGACTTTAATTCTGCCCCTGGTTAGAGTGCCAGTTTTGTCGACTATTAACATGCGGCAACGCATTAGTCCTTCAAGGTAATTACCGCCTTTTATGACAATTCCCTTTTTAGCTGCTTTGGCAATCGCTGCCCAAAAAGCTAAGGGTACGGCAACAGCTATATCATCGGCACAAGTGACTAATAAAATTGATAAAACCAAATTAATATTTCGGGAGAAAATTAAGACTAAAGAAGCAGTGATAAATGTAAATAAAATATATTTGGAGGTGAATTTTTCAATAAAAGTTTCAATATTAACTTTGTGGGCTTGTGCATCTTCCATGAGACCGACTATTTTTTCAAAAGTTGTGTCTTTACCAATTTTGTCTGTCTTAACCAAAAGCGATCCAGCCAAATTTAGGGTAGAACTGAGAACCTGGTCTCCGACTTTTTTTTCCAAAGGCAACGATTCTCCTGTCAAAGATGATTGATCAATACTAGCGGCTCCAGCTTTGATGGTGCCATCAATAGGAATCCTTTCTCCAGCTTCAACAATAACTAAGTCATCGACCTTAACATCTTTAATATCGATTATTTTAATACTGCTACCAACCTTGATTTTTACCTTATCGGGCCGAAGCTTGAACAAACTTTGAATGCTATTTTTTGCTTTAGTTTCGGTGTAAATACCAAACATTCTGGCGCAAGTTATCATTAAATTAATAAAGGCAACCGATTCCCATTCGTGATTAATTAAAGAAACCAATAAAGCAATTGAAGCCAAAAGATCGACGGAAATTTTTTTATTTTTAATAACATTTATGGTTCCATAAATAACAGGAACAGTGGCTAAAAGACCAATGATTATCAAAAGAAGTGAATTAAAAGCAGAGGCTGGAAAAATATAGCTGGACGTTAAAACAATAGCTAAGCCAAAAACCAAGGCTAGGTTAAATTTAAAATTCAATACAATATTATTCATCAGTAAGTTAATATTAGAAATACCAACAAGGTATTACAAGTAGATGCAAACTTTAGTAGTTTTCGGGAAAACTATATTGAGAAGGAATAGGCTTTGGCAAGTTTTGATTAGTTCCATATACAAGCACAATTTCTTGATGTGGTTCTAAAACTAGATTGGTGAAATTCGATTTGACTTCCTGACCATTGGAAAATATTCTTAAGCTTGAATTATCACTATTGCAATAGTCGCCTATACAATTTTGATTAAAACGAACATCCCAAATATTAAAAAATTGACCGAGAGTAAAATTTTGAATGGTTGGCGATTCCACATGAATAATTCCAGTATTATCGTGGGTGTGGATTGGAGCAATAAAACCTTCTTGTTCATTAATTCCAATGCCGGCAGGAACTGGAATTTTTTGACCATTAATATAGATGTCGAGATGCTGATGAATATGAAGAGTGGTGCCTTCGGTGGTTAGAGTAGGCAGATTCATAGCAGCTAAGCGAGATTTTAACTGACTGATTTCGACAGGCCAAGGCGCTGGTTGAGTATTTTTAACAACAGATAGCCGGTTAAAGATAATTAATCCTGTTCCAATTCCAAACAATAACAAAACAATAATCGCAATTATTGCTTTAGTTTTCATATGTTTTAAGAAATTTAAATTTCGCCAACAGAAATATCGATTATAGTAACGACATTATCGTTGACTATAACTTTATCTAGTTTCTTTTTACCTAATACAGCAATACCAATAGGACTTTCGATGGATATCCAATCAGGTTTAATTCGACCGTCATTTTTACCAACTAAAGTAATAGTAATTTCACGGCCATCTTGTTCAAAACGAACCTTGAGACGATGTCCAAAACCAACTGTTTCGGTTTGAGTTGGGGCGGGCAAAACAACTGATGTTTTTAGATCTTCCTTAATTTGGGCAATTTGTGAACGAAGAACTTCGGCTCTTTCACCTAAAAAAATGTAAGCAGAATTTTCTTTTAAATC
Organism: Patescibacteria group bacterium; assembly: GCA_013387215.1. Taxonomy (GTDB): domain Bacteria; phylum Patescibacteriota; class Microgenomatia; order UBA12405; family UBA12405; genus WARW01. The sequence goes on along the minus strand of WARW01000001.1, from coordinate 199,960 downwards.
GCCTTCAGCAGCAGCTTTGCCCCGTTCTTCGCTAGTTCGTTGAAGTTCCTGTTCTAGTTCGTGAAGCTGTTCTTCTAATTTTATTTTTCCTAGTTTAGTAATCATGGAGTAATTATATTAACAGATTTACTATCAATAATCAAAAAAAATTTTTCTAATAGTTAAGAAATATACAAAGTTAATAATTTGATAGAATTAATTAGCTGATTGATTATGCCCAAACTGAATCGAATAAAAGACAATCCAATAATTGAACCGATTAAAGACCATAAATGGGAAGCAAAAGCTACTTTTAACCCAACAGCAATAAACCTGAACGGACGGATTCATTTAATTTACCGAGCCATGGGAGAAGACAATGTTTCGGTTTTTGGATATGCATCAAGTGAAAATGGAGTTGATTTTGATGAGCGTTTGGATAGACCGATTTATGTTCCACGAAGTGAGTTTGAATTTAAAAAAGACCCTATTAACAATTCGGGCTGCGAGGATCCAAGAATTACCCAGTTTGGTAAGGTTTTATATATGTGCTATACGGCTTATGATGGAATTAATCCGCCTAGAGTGGCCTTAACTTCAATTTCAGTAAATGACTTTTTAAATAAAAAATGGAATTGGAAAATGCCAGTCTTAATTTCTTGTCCAAATGCCAAAGATAAGGACGCTTGTATTTTACCGGAAAAGTTTGATGATAAATTCGTATTTTTTCACCGATTGGGAGGAAAAGGGATCGTTATTGATCTTTTGAATAATTTAGAGTTTAAAAACAGTAAGTTTTTAGAAGGTAAACTTTGTATTCCAAACAGAAACAACAGCTGGGATAGTGAAAGAATTGGAATTTCAACAACACCAATTAAAACCAAAAAAGGCTGGCTGCTGCTATATCATGGTGTCAGCAAACTAGATAATCAATATCGGGTTGGAGCAATGCTTTTGGATTTAAAAAATCCAACAAAAGTAATTTACAGAACTAAGGATCCCCTTTTGGAGCCAGAAACAGAATATGAAAAAAATGGAGTAGTAAATAATGTTGTTTTTCCCTGTGGTGCGGTGCTTATTAAGAATGAACTAATGGTCTATTATGGCGGAGCAGACCGAGTTGTAGGAGCGGCTAGCGGAAAAATAGACGAAATTATTGATCAGTGGTAAAATTTTCGAGTGATTAATAAAGGAAAAGAAATAAAATTCGACCTGCATAGCCATACAAACATCAGTGATGGCAAACACGAAGCAGAAAAAATGATAATAAGTGCGATGAAAGCCGGGATGGATGTGGTGGCAATTACAGATCATAATTCGGCATTGCATGGACTTGATCCAGCCGAAGTGTATAAAAAGTATAAAATTACTTTAATTCCAGGATTTGAAATATCTTTAAAGAGAGGTCATTTTTTAGTTTTGGGGATTGAGCCAGAAAAAGCAGAAGCTAAATTAAAGGAATGGAAATTAAGAGCTAAAAAAGTAGCTATCAAAGTCAAGAAAAATGAAATGAGAGAAATGCTTGAATGGTCGGTTAAAAATGGAGGCTTGGTGATTGCGGCACACCCATGTATTTTGACGGGATTAATGTCGGTCAAAAAGAAAGTTTTGGAAGATTATTACAAGAATGGATTGGTGCACGGAGCTGAGGTTCATAATGATGAACTAGAAAGAAGATCACCAAAAAAACTTTATAATCTTTGGCATAGATCCACTAAAAAATATTTAGCCAAATTAGGTATTCCGGTTTACTCAAACAGTGATGCCCACAGTGCCAAAAGAATGGCCAGAAGATTTAATTCAATGATAATTGATGACCCAAAAAATATTATTGAGGTTTTGAAGACGGGCAAAACAGAAATAAAACATCACGAGAGAATTATTAAGAAAAAGAAAATTTCTTTAAAAGATAAAATTTTAAAACGTAAATCTTAATTGTCGACCAGCTCTGAATAAACAAGGGTTCTTTGGGAAAAGTTGTGCTTGTTTTTATCATACACTCCAGCACAAGTTACCAGATTTAATCTTTTCTTATCAGTTAAGCCATAAAAATTTTCTACAGAAAAATTGTCGGTTTTTACTGTTGCAACCTGCACCACTTTAAAATGAAATTGCTGGTTATTCTGGTCAAAAGTATAGATGTCATCCCCTATTTTTAATTTTGATAAATTATAAAAAACACCGGGATTAAAATTAGTGTCGACAAAATGACCATCGAGGGTGGCATTGCCAATTTCTCCTGGCCTGGGACCATTCTGATACCAACCAACGTCTGAAGCGGGGACGTCGACAATATTTTCAGAATTGAGAGTGACCGAAAGAATTTGAGTATCAAGTTTAATCGCTGGAATAGATATTTTTACGGGAGTACTTGGCAGGTTAGTGCCGGCTTTGACATCAATAGGACTAATTTTGACAGGCGGCAAATTAGCTGGAGATAGTGTGATTGTATGAGTCAAATAGACAGCTAAGCTAAAAATAATAGAACTCGTGAATATAAAATATTTTGTAATCAAGCAGTAGATATTTTACATTAAAGCTAGCTATTTTTTTGTTAGTTTTGATATATTTTGATATATTTATGGGTTGATTAAATATATAAATTTTTGCTTTGTTTTACCCAATCCTTACGTATTTTTAACATATGTATAATATGGATCTCGTAGATTGACATTGGGTATAAACGAACATTAACACACTAGATAAGGAAGAAATTACGAAGAAAGGAGTGAGAATGTACAAGGGTAAGTTGATTGCAATAGCAGTCGCCATGATAGTGTTCACCTTTGGTTTTTCCAAGGCCAGGGCAGAGGCAAGTTTTCCGACTTCGCTGGGCATTCAAATGACAGCAAGTTGCGGTGCCGAGCCAAATATGGTGGGAATCAGGGTCTTAAATCAGACCAACCAGACCATTAAAGTGACTGGAGAAATCTGGGCAGAACCGGAGGGACAAACTGCAAGCTTGATTTCCACAGTTCCAATTGAATATCAGTTAGTCAAACCAGGCGAATGGGGAGGACCAGAAGAAAGAGTCGGAGACGCAATTCCCGGATTTGCAGGAACAGTATGGGGCACGATCAAAGTATATTTGAACGATAATCTGATCGGCAGCACCGAACTGGCACCAAGTGGTTTAAATTGTCAGCAAGCAAATGATCCAATACTAATTGGGTCCCAATTGATTATGGCCTGCGGCGTTGAACCAAACCAAGTGGAAATCCGGATTCATAATCAGACGAATAAAACCGTTAAAGTGACTGGAGAAATCTGGGCAGAACCGGAGGGACAAACTGCAAGCTTGATTTCCACAGTTCCAATTGAATATCAGTTAGTCAAACCAGGCGAATGGGGAGGACCAGAAGAAAGGATCGAAAATCACTTCTATAACTTCAAAGGCCGAGTTTGGGGATCTGCAGAAGTAAGCTCTCTTGATGGAGCATTGATGGGCAGATTCAATCTCGAGAAAACTGATTTAAACTGCGACCCGCCGGCAGTTTATACGGTCTTTCTCCCGATAGTTAGTATGCCAAAAGATTTAAGCTGTTCAGATTTGACAATGATAGTCAGTTTGCCAAATCGAACGACCGTAAGCAGAACTTTTGGAGAAACACCTGGACCAATTTATACATTCGGAAATGTTTTCAAAGCTGGTGAAACCATAAGTTATGCGACAGGAGACGGATTGGCAGCCAAAGATTCCTATTTGGGATGGTACAACATGTATCTCTCAACTGGCATAGGCCCAAAATGGGATCTGAAAGCAACAAGCCAGCGCGGAACTCCCCCTCTTTTGGGAATGCTATACACTTGGCGGGCAACGAAAGAATTGTCGAATGGCACCGAATGTTCAATCGGGTTTCAAATGCAGTGGGATCCGTGAGAGATCGGTCAAAATTGTGATGCTTTGTTTATACCCGACGCGTGACAGCAGTAAGTTTTTTTGGCTTATTTGGAAAGGCACAAGTTTGAGCCAAAAAAATCTAAAGCTGACCCGGGCTGTTTAATGGTGAGTAAATCTCAACCAATAAACAGCCCGGCGCGTCAACAAGAGTTTGGCATGTATAATACGGTGTGGCAGAAATAATAAAAAACTTTAACCGAACCATAGTTGGAAATTTGTTACCCAGAATGGTTTATCGATTAAATATCGATCAGGAATCAAAACAAAATATTTCCAATATTAAGGAATATTTAAGTGAAAATAAAAAAGTAAATTTTGTTGGATACTTTAATCATATTTGTTTTAGCGATCCACTATTAGCTGGCCATGTGGCGGGATTGATTGATCCCAAAAAGACCCGTCATATAATTGCCCCGATTTCTTATTCTCATACTGATCCAGAAAGATCAAATAATGGCGGCACTATGCATATGAAAAAAATTTCTGAAGCCTGCGGAGTGGAAATGAGACGAGTAATACAAACATATCAAATTAATAATCCTGAATATGGTTATACCCAAGAACAGGCAAATGAAACATATTTAAAATTATTTCGACGCTTAAAAGAATTAAATAAATCAGAAACAGCGACCGGGTGTTTGATTTGTCCTGAAGGCCACAGAAGTGATGATGGAATTTTGGGACCAGGCGAAGAAGGTATGTTATCAATCGGGAGATTTCTGCAGCCAGTTGCTTATGTGCCCATTGGAATTTCTTACGAGGGTGATTACAATCGAAGCGGTTTGAATTTTGGAAAAAGATTGAATTTAAGTGTGGGTGAAATGATTATTTCAGAAAAAGGCGATAAAAGTTTGACAACAGACATATTGATGCGGAATTTAGCTGATATTTTGCCGATTAAAATGAGAGGCCAGTGGGCTGAAAGTAAATAAACTAAAACCAACCCAACCATCAGGACCAAAAAACTTTCACACCAGCAGAGTCGGTATGTATTTTTTTGGTCCCTTTGGTTAGGAAAGCCAGATCAAGATGGTTTTAGCATCTCTGAACTTCTTAAATCATCGTAATTGTAGGTTCCATCTGGATAAAAATAGTAAGCCCGAACAATATCGTTTGTTACTTTAACGAATACCTGGGCAACACAGCGAAACTCCGGATGAAACGAAATACGGGTCGGATCGGTCATAAAATAAATTACGCCTCCTTCATGTTCAAACTCAGTATTGGTATACGAACTCAAGCGAAACATCATATCGGGATGATGACCGGTACTATCTTCAACGATAACCATAAATCCGGTCAATACCACTACATATAAAACCTGATCTTTTGGGTTTAGGACAACATACGCAGTACCGTGCCTAATTTTTTGGCTGATTGTTGCAGTTAATTGTTCAATGGGGATCTTAGTTTCATTGGCAATGTGCATCTCAGGCCGCGATAATGGAGATTCTGGAATATTTATATCGCTCAAATTCTCTGGCTGATTGTCGTCCATAAAATTATCCCTTTCTACCTGTAGTTTTTTGAACTCTTCTGGAGACAGCCATTTTTTACTGATTGGGTCCTTATGCCAACCTTTGCGTGCCAATCTAATTTTCCTTTCTGGCTATGGTTTAAAGTACTGTATATCTTTTGATATACATTTATATATTACCTCTTTTTTGAAGCTTCAGAGACCGTTGAGATCACCTAATCCATTAAGATCGCCAAGACCATTCAGACCGTTAATCCCCTGCATTTGCCCGTTCATTTGAGCTTGAATCGAACTGATATAGCTCATGGTTAGTTTAGTTGTAAAAACAACACTAACTATGGTCAAAATAACAACAATACTGCCAATAATTCTAGATTTATTGTCTGATTGTTTAAGATAAGGGAAGGCCCAAATAAGCCCAAAAGGAGGCAAAACTAGACTGCCAAGATAAAGCAAAATTTGTTTTGAAACAGCCGTGGAGAGAGGTTTAGGCCGTAAATTTTTTCCGCAATTTGAACAAAAATAATCGGTTGGCCGAGTGGCGGCATGACAAAAAGGACAAATAAGGATAGGTTCCATAATTCATTATATTCTAAATAAATTAGGTTTATAATATTTATATGACTGAAAACAAAAAAAATACATTAAAAAATCCAAGTGCGACTAGACCGTTGTCGGCAAACTTGCCTCCAAAAAACCCGCAATTTTCTAATTTTAAAAGACCAATATTTAACAACAAACCAAATATTGGCAATAATTCTTTTAGAACTCAAAACCGAGGCGGAAAATAATTTAGTGTCTTGAAGTGACGTATTGATTTAGAAATTGCAAAACTTTAGTCTGGACTCCTTGAGGATCATCCCACATAAGATTATGAGAGGTGTTGTCGAACCAATACATTTTGGGATTATTGGCTAAATCATAAAGTTTTTGACCGTCCGTATTGTTAACCCAATCATCGTTTTGAGCAGACATAATCAAAATAGGAACATGAATATTACCAATTAATTTGTTTGGGGAATAAGAATTATAATTTACGCCTAAATCAAGCATAACAGCCTTACTGAAAAATGCCATTATAATCGGCCTTAAATAAGGCGAATAATGAAGACGTACTAGCTGCTGTCTAAAAAATGATTGGTAATTATAAAAAGGGACTTGAGCAATCACAAAATCCGCTTTTTGAGTTTTAGCTGCCGTGATAATGGACGTAACACCACCCATAGAAACACCCAATAAACCAACTGGAATATTTTTATTTTCAGGACGCGATTTGGCATAATCATAAGCCGCGGCCACATCCTGCCATTCTTTGGTGCCCAACATGATTTTGCTGCCCTGGCTTTTTCCAAAGGATCTTAAATCTAGAAGGATGGTGGAATATCCAGAGTCAGACAAATATTTGGCTTGAGAAAGCATTTGAGGCTTTCCACCTTCATAAGTGCCATAACCATGAACCAAAACTAGAACTGCTTTGGGATTTTTAACCGGTATATACCAAGCTGAAAGACTGAAACCGTCGGCCGAAGTTAAGGAAATATCTTGGGCAGTTAAACTAAATTGGGCTAGATTTCGAGAATCTGAAGGCACATGCAGAGCGACGGCTTGATGAAACTGTTTCCAAACAATAAAGAAATATCCCAGAGAAATTAAAAATAATAAAACAACGAGCAAAAAAACTTTTAATTTCATATTCTCAGTTTAGCATTTAAGAATTTTTTACATTTATTTAAACTAATTCTTATGATGCGGCGGTAGACTGTCAACGATTATGGATATAGGTTCAATATTAAACCAATTAAAATTGTTGATTGCGAGTTTAACTGCAACGACAATTATTTTAAATTTTAATCCCCTGCCAGTTATTTCAGTTAGTCCAGTTAGCAGCCAACCTCCTACCAATATGATGCAAATGGATATTGGAGTGTCGAGGAATTGGTCTGGCTATGTGGCCGATAATGGAACTTTTACGTCGGTTGAAGGAACGTGGATGGTGCCCCAAATAAATAAAGATGATCAGCCTGGAGCCGATGCAACATGGGTAGGAATTGGCGGAGTAATGAGTCATGACCTGATTCAAAGTGGAACTCAAAATGTTGCTGACGGTTCAGGCGGGGTAATAAGTTCGGCTTTTATTGAAACACTCCCCTTTCCATCTCAAGCTATTCCGGTTTCAATTAAAGGCGGTGATTCGGTAAGCAGCTCGATTTCCCGGCAAGAAAACGGAAATTGGAAAATAAGTTTTAGAAATAATACTACTGGTCAAAGCTATGAAACGATAGTTAGTTATAATTCTTCCTTAAGTTCGGCAGAATGGATAGAAGAAGCTCCAAGTACTGGCAGAAGACAGCTGCCTTTAGACAATTTTGGGACAGTTAAATTTGAAAATGGAACAGCAATAAAAGATGGAACAACGACTCCGATGAATCAATTGAGCCTTAAGCCGATAGTGATGACAAATTTCATTGGAGAACCTTTAGTAAATACATCTGATAATGAAAATGATTTTACAATTACCCGATCTTCAGCTAATACAATACCTGATTTCAGCAGCCAATTCTTTGGTACCGGAAGACATCGAATGAGAATAGGAAGTGGAATGGATTTTTAAGTGTTTTTTTAGAAAAAAAATTAAAGTAATATTAAATATAAAAGGCTCGACAAGCGTATGATAGAACGGTATAATCGACACTCTGCCTGTGAGCTACTCCAGCAAGAAATTAAAAAATAATATGAAAACTGACTGCCCAACAAACCAAGCAAAATATAAAAAATCGATCGATGTGAGAGATTTTGTGTTTCGATATATTAATTCTTATGACGGTGATGCCTCTTTTTTGGTTGGTCCGAGCGAAAAAACTAAAAAGCTTTGGAATAAGTGCAAAAAACTTTTAAAAAAAGAAATTGAGAACGGCGGAGTTTTAGATATTGATACCAAAACTGTTTCCAATATTACCAGCCACAAGCCAGGATATATTGAAAAAAAGCTAGAGGTTATTGTGGGTTTACAAACTGATGAGGCTTTAAAAAGAGCCATAAAACCAGCCGGCGGAATCCGAGCAGTGATTCATGCCTGTGAAGAAAATGGAAAAGAACTTGATAAAGAAATAATTAAAGTTTTTACTGAATACAGAAAAACTCATAATGCTGGCGTTTTTGATGCCTACACTGAAGAAATGTTGAGACTAAGAAAAACCGGTATTTTGACGGGTTTGCCAGATGCTTACGCCCGAGGAAGAATTATCGGCGATTACAGAAGAGTGGCTTTGTATGGCGTTGACAAATTGATTGAAGCTAAAAAGGAAGACAAAAAACATTTAATCGGAGTGATGACTGATGGAACAATCCGACTCCGAGAAGAAATCAGCGAACAAATAAATGCCTTGGAAATGATGAAAGAAATGGCTAAAGGTTACGGATTTGATATCGGCCGACCGGCACTAAACGCCCAAGAAGCAATACAGTGGACTTATCTTGCCTATCTTTCGGCAATTAAAGAACATGACGGCGCAGCAATGAGTTTGGGAAATGTCAGCAGTTTTTTTGATATTTATATTGAAAAAGAAATCAAAGATGGATCAATGACTGAAGAACAAGCCCAGGAATTAATCGATCAATTTATTATTAAATTGAGATTGGTCAGACATTTGCGAACTGCTGAGTACAATGCTCTTTTTGCCGGCGATCCAACTTGGATCACTGAATCGTTGGGCGGAGCTTGGAGCAATGGCAAACACAAAGTAACTAAAACCAGCTACCGATTTTTACAAACACTTTATAATTTAGGACCATCCCCTGAACCTAATTTAACAATTCTTTGGTCTCAGAATCTGCCTCAGCATTTTAAGGATTTTTGCGCTAAAGTTTCAATCGATACTTCTTCCATTCAATATGAGAACGATGATTTGATGAGAGATGTAGCGGAAACCGATGATTATGGCATCAGCTGCTGCGTGTCACTTTTGGAAACCGGCAAACAAATGCAGTTTTTCGGCGCCCGCTGCAACATTGCTAAAGCCTTACTTTTGGCAATAAATGAAGGCGTTGACGAAATAAGCGGCATTAAAATAATGGATGGAATTGAGCCTTTGAGAAATAAATATTTGGATTACAAAGAAGTGTCCAAAAGATTTAAAAAGACCATGGCATTTTTGGCTGAAAATTACGTAAATACCATGAATGTAATTCATTACATGCATGACAAATATTATTACGAACGGGCTCAAATGGCGCTTTTAGACACTGATGTTAAAAGAGTAATGGCGTTTGGTTTGGCTGGATTATCGGTTGCGGCTGATTCTTTATCGGCAATTAAGTTTGCTAAAGTTAAACCAGTTAGAAATGAACAAGGGATTGCAGTTGATTTTGAAGTTGAAGGCGAATTCCCAAAGTACGGCAACGATGATAATTCAGTGGATTTGATCGCTAAAGATATTATGGATAGTTTTAATAAAGAATTAGCCAAACATCATATTTACCGCTTTGCCAAACCAACTTTGTCTATTTTAACTATTACTTCTAATGTGGTTTATGGAAAAAAGACTGGTTCAACTCCAGACGGTAGAAAAGCAGGAGTTGCTTTTGCACCTGGGGCAAATCCAATGCATGGCCGAGACAGCAGCGGTGCGATTGCTTCGTTGAATTCGGTGGCAAAATTAGATTATAAAAATGGACGGGATGGAATTTCCAATACCTTTTCAACCACGACAAAAACTTTAGGCGGAACAGAAGCTGAACAAATAAAAAATTTAACTACTCTTTTAGACGGATATTTCAAGAAAAACGGCCATCATATTAATGTTAATATTATGGACAAAGAAACTTTGATTTCTGCCATGGAGCATCCAGAATTATATCCTCAATTGACAATTAGAGTTTCCGGTTATGCCGTAAATTTCGTGAAATTAACACGAGAACAACAACAAGAAGTGTTGGCGAGAACTTTCTTTGAGACAATGTAAGTATGCTAAAAGTCCACTCGATTGAAACATTTGGTACTCACGAAGGACCAGGAATCAGACTGGTTATTTTTTTGCAGGGCTGCAATATCCGATGTCTTTATTGCCACAATCCAGATTTGCTGGACCGAAACAACGGCAAAGAAATGAAGATTAAAGAAATTCTGAAAATTGCCGTTGAGCAAAAAGATTATTTTGGCGAAGAAGGCGGAATTACAGTCTCGGGAGGAGAGCCAACTTTGCAGGCATTGAGAGTTTATAAACTTTTTAAAAGAGCCAGAAAAAATGGAATCCACACCAGCTTAGATTCCAATGGAACAATCATTTCTAATCGAGTCAAAAAACTGTACCAAGAAACCGATCTTTTGATTTTAGATGTGAAACATATTGATGAAAAATGGCATAAAAAATTAACTGGAGCCAGCAATAAAAATGTTTTAGAAATGGCAAAGTATCGAGAAGACATGGGAAAACCAATGTGGCTTCGATATGTTTTAGTGCCAGGCTGGAATGATAGTGAAGAATTTTTGGAAAAATGGGGTCAACATTTTAAGGACTATAAAAATATTGAACGAGTCGAAATTCTTCCCTACCACACCCTGGGAGTTCATAAATACAAAGAGCTTAAAATGAAATATAAATTGGCCAAAGTTCCAACTCCTAGTGTTGAAATAATTTCCAAAGCAGAAAATATCTTTAAGAAATATTTTAAAAACGTATTAATAAAATAATTTTTTAAATAAAAAACCGCTCTTGGCTAATAATTAAAAATTATCAACGAGAGCGGTCGTCAGTTTATGTGTTTATTTATCCTTATTTTCGGATGTTTGCGGTGTAACTGCAGTTTTTGGAGTTGATTGGGCAATTACAGAACCACCGTGAGGCGGAAGAATCATGTCAGGTTTTTCCTGGCCCACAATTCGCAAGTATTCCATATCGGCCATATTAGCCAAATAATCCATAAGGTATGGCCTAATATCAGCAGGTTGTGATTTTAAATAATCGCTGATGGCTTGCAGGTTGGCAATTGTTCCATTGGCCGTTTTCTTCAACATTTCGTTTCTAGTGTCCACCATCGCTGAATCAATTTTCAAAGCCTCAAGTTCTTTATTCTTTTGATCAATTGAATAACTAACCCGGTTGGAATCGTCGTAGGCTTTCTCATCTGCTTCATTACTAAAACCCCAAGACATTATGGTTGTGCCTTTGACAATTTTTATGCCGTATCCATGTTTTGGATCAGAAAATAAAGCTTCTAATTTATCTTCATATTCTTTTTCCCAGGCGTCACGTTTAAAGGTGTGCTCGGACGGGGTGTAATTTTGGGAAACATTTCTGGCAACCGACATAAAGTCAGGAATCAGATTCTTTTCAAAAAAAACATCCCAATTACCGTTACACGATCTATAGGCTTCAGCGATCATCGTTTTGCTCAAATCCAAATAGATAATATTACTAATTTGAAGGCTGGTACCGCCTTTTGCAGTAGCCGAAGCCACGCCTTTTTGCATGACCACTTCAACTTTATATCTATTTTGAGCCGGCCAATCTATAGTGCTAACTCCCAGTAACGGTTTGCCTTGAACCCCAGATTCACGAGTACCAATTACTGTCTGATTGACAGTGTTGATCAATAAAGACCTTTCATTGATGTTGACGCGGAAATGAGTAGCGGCAAATATCCAAAACCACACCATGACCAAACCAAACGCAAAACAAATGATTCCACCGACAGGTTTTTCACCCTGAGTCCGATTATAAAGACCCCAGCAAATTCCAACTACGATACCAATCAAAGCAAAAATAAAATAACCAACAGCCCACCAAGTTCCAACAGTATAAATCATAAAATCCCCTTCTTTCATATTATTTACCAGCAACACATATTATGGCCAGCAATCTATCCATAAAAAATGGACAGGTTGCCAGCCATAAAACTGACTTTTAAAGAGCAAAAACCAAAAAAGCTTTTCTTTTGGTTAACGAGGGATTGTACTAAGAGATACAAAAAAAGTCAATTCTGTGGGAAAATTCAGTTTATGCGACTAAGGTTATAAGGTAAATAAAAATAACACCTAAAAGAGTCATACCAATAGTAGTATAGGAAGATTTGTTGCTGTGAGCTTCAGGTAAGATGTCGGAAGAACCAATATATAAAAGAAAACCAGCAAAAAAGCCAAGATAAGCCAAAAGCCAAGCCGAAGATAAGTGAATAAAGCCACTTAATAAAACGCCTAAAACAGGGGCAAGTGAATCGATCAATAAAAATATAAAAGAACGACGACGGTTATTTTTATTAACAAGCATTAAAGAAACAGTATTAAGACCATCAGAAAAATCGTGAGCAATAATAGCAACAGCAACAATCAAACCAACACTTTGAGAGACCTGAAAACCAAGACCAATACCAAGACCATCTAGAAATGAATGACCAGCTAGAGCCAGAGCAGACAAAATACCAACGGAAGGATGCTTGTGGTGGGCGTATTCATCTTCATGACTATGATGAATAAGAAGACTTTTTTCAAGGATATGAAAAAGTAGAAAACCAACAACCAAAGCAATCATTGGCCATTTAGGATCAATGTTGGTTTGTTTAACTAAATTAATTATTTCCGGAAAAATATCAAAAGAAACAACGGCCAGCAAAACACCGGCAGTAAAACCTAAAATCCAATGAAGTTTGCCTTTATATTTAAGGCCAAAAAGGCCTCCACAAAAGGTAGATATAAAAGTTAACAATGTAATAAGGATCGGAACCGCCATGCTGGTATTTTACAATTTTTGGCCGAAATTTTCACTAAATTAATTAGTAAATAGAACTAAATAAAATATACGGCTAGCTTGAGCTGGAGTAATAAGGTATGATTGTGTTGACCGTTGGTGATATGTGCTACCTGGCGATCGATTATTTGTTTATTATTTTTATGAAATATTTAGAAATAATATCTGAAAAATTAACTAAATCGATTGGAACTCCGCTTTCAATAGTAATCCATACAATAATTTTTATTGGAATATTTTCCCTGAGACTATTTGGAATTTCTGTGGATAAAATCCTTTTGGTTTTAACAACTGCTGTTTCATTGGAAGCGATTTATTTGGCAATTTTTATTCAGATGACTGTCAATAAAAACACAGAAACAATCGCTGGAGTGGAAAAAGACATCGATGACATCCAAGAAGACGTGGAAGATTTGGAATCTAATGTGAAAGAAATTTCTGAGGATATTGAGGAAGAGGATGATGATGACGATGAATTAATTAAAGCCATTAAAGACATTGAAAATAGAATTGTAAAACTTCACAAAGACTTGGCTGAAATTACAAAAAAATAAAAAAAGATTAACCCATTAATCGCAAAAAAAATACCGCAAGGTAATATCACTAAAAGTGACACCTGACGGTATTAACTAAAATCTTTTGTAATATCAAGCCAGTTCTCCTATCAAGCGATTAACAAGTTCATCGTCGCCGTGATTGCCAATACTGTGATCCAGATCAAGACTTTCCTGATAAAAATGTTTAGCTTCAGTAAAGTTATTCTGAATATGAGCCAGCTCCCCTTTTCTAAAAGTAAGTAAGCTTTTTGAAGTCAGAATTTCTTTGTTTTCAGGTTCATTCTGAATTAACTCATCAAGAATGTTTTCGGCCTTTGAATATGCATCTTGGGCATCACTAAAACGGTTCATCATCCGATATAAAAATCCTAGTTCAGAATTGGCTGTAGCCATATCTATTTTATGGGTCAAAGGAACCATTTTAATTTTCATACCCAAACCAGTTATATAAATATTGCCATTCATGACCTTAACTGCAAAAGCTTTTCCACACAAACTACACAATCCGTGACCACTTTCATCCCCATAACGCACTGAAATTTTCGAACTAATTCCGCAATGCGGACACTTAATATAATTTGTACCATCGTAAGCACGCCGATCCTCATCGATAGGATAGGATTTTGTTAAACTGTGAACTATGATTGGTTCAGCTCTTTTAGCAATGGATTGTTTAAGAAGTTCAATAGTATTTAAAACTTCTGGATTATTGGCTAAAATAGCAGCTTTATCATCGGTTCTCCGACCTGGTACATAATAGTCAGGTATCCAGTGGACCATACGAAAATGAGCAAGACTGTATTCCCATAAACCTTTGGGAAAAAACATCTGTCTGAATATCAACGAAACTAAAACTATCCCGCATATTAAGGCAATTGTTTGCCAGGTATTCATTAAAACTCCTCCTTCTTATTCTCTTATTTTTTCGATAAGGCTGACTGCTCTTCCAATATATAGAGTTAGAAAAAAGACTACTACAACAAAAATAATGGTGACAGCATTTCCTTTGAAGGATGTTTCCAATATGTGAGAAGCATTTAAAAAGAAAGCTACTGCAGTACAGATAAAAAAGGACTTAACACTTATGGATTGGGACATATGACCGCGAGGCATTGTAATTGGAGTTGTAAAACCACTGATTAGACCAATAATGACACCTATACCACCGCCAATTTGGAAACTCTGCTTGAGAATAGCAATGTATAAATCGTGTGGTATAAAGGTGGTAATTTTTATCGGTCCAGTTAAAAGACATCTGAGCGGAATGACATAATAAAAACTTCCCAGAAGAAAGCCAATAATCATTCCAGCCAAAATACTTCGAAACAAGTTTTGTTTCATAGCAAAAACTTCCTTTCTTAATTTATTTGGATTTATTTAAATAAAAAGAGCATTAACTCTTTATTATTTTCAAAAGATTTTAGTTTTTAAAGAACCAACAATTAGTTTTCAGTGCAATACTAAAACAATTATTGTTTTGAGGGAATCTTAGATCAAAAGTTAAAAAATAGCAAGTTATTCGTAGCGCAGAGCTTCGATCGGATTCATGCGGGCAGCTCTTTGAGCTGGATAAATGCCAAAAACTAGGCCAATAATGATTGAAATTACCGTGGAAAAAACTATTGAAGTGATCGGTAATAAGAACGGAACTTTTAGGAGATGAGAAAGAATAGTGCCAACACCAATTCCTAAGATAGTGCCAATAAGTCCGCCAGAAACTGTCAATGTGACTGATTCAATCAAAAATTGAGTCAAAATATTGCTTCGTTTGGCACCAATAGCTTTGAGAAGACCGATTTCTTTGATGCGTTCAGTGACAGTGACCAACATAATATTCATAATGCCAATACCACCAACCAATAAAGAAATGCCCGCAATACCGGTTAAAACACCACTAAGAATCCGAGTAATATTAGAAACGGTAGACAATAATTCCTTAGATGTATAAACTGCATAATTTTTGATAATAGTCGGATCGACAACGTTATGACGATCTAAAAGCAGCTGTTTAATCTGGTTGGCTGTTAAATCGACCTGTTCTGGAGTTTCAACCAAAACATCGATAGAATTGAGAGTGGTAGTGCCAAGAATAGTGTTCATAGCGGTGGTGACCGGAACATAAATTGTTTGATCAGGAGCACCAATAATACTGCTACCTTTTTCATTTAGAACACCAACAACATAAAAAGAACGATTACCAACTTGAATAAGTTGTCCAATTGGATTGGCATCAGTTCCAAAAAGATCTGAGGAAACTTTAGAACCAATGACGGCTAAAGTAGAATTAGCAATAACATCATCCGATAAAAAGAAAGAGCCTTTTTGAAGAGTCATATCGTAAATATTAAAAAAAGCGGCATTAACACCGGTTATTTGGTAGGCATTTGATTGCCCATTGGCACTGACGGTTTTTGAAGTATTTACAATTTCATCTGTGGCCACAATATTGGGAATTTGCTGACGAATGGCGTTGGCATCATCAAAAGTTAAAGGAATAGCTTTGTTGGTTTGAATATGAAGTAAATTGGTTCCAAGGGAAGAAATTTGGGAAGTAATGGCACTGGTTGCACCCTGGCTAATAATAAGAATTAAGGTGACCGCAAAAATACCAATTATAATTCCAAGCATAGTTAAGGCGGTACGAAGAACGTTTGACTTAAGTGACAGAAGAGCAGTAATTAAAATTTCGCCGTAATTCATTTTTGGATAGCTTTTGTAACGTTATGATTTATTTCGTCAGTAACGATTAAACCATCTTTAATGTGAATAATACGATTAGCGTAAGCGGCAATGTCTGGTTCATGAGTGATAAGTATAATAGTTCTCCCCTGCTTATTGAGATCTTGAAAAAAAGACATTATTTGGTGAGAGGTGGCGGAGTCAAGATTTCCAGTTGGTTCATCGGCTAAAAGCAATGAAGGATTCATAACTAAAGCCCGAGCAATGGCAACACGTTGGATTTGACCGCCAGAAATATGATTTGACATACTTTTTGCCTTATCTTCCAAATTAACTAATTTCAACATTTCCATGGCTCTGGGTTCACGATCTTCAACTGGAACATTGCCATACATCATGGGACGTTCGACATTTTTGAGAACAGTAGTGCGAGGCAATAAATTGAAAGATTGAAAAACGAAACCTATTTCTTTGTTACGAATCTCGGCCAACTGATCTTCAGTATAACGAGTAACATTGGTATTATTGAGAAGATAAGTGCCGCTTGTGGGAACATCTAAGGCTCCAATAATATGCATAGTAGTCGATTTGCCGCTGCCTGAAGGACCCATAATGGCCACAAATTCGCCTTGATAAATATCAAGATTAATGCCTTTTAAAGCTTGAAAAACAGTATCACCAGTCTGATATTCTTTGACAATATTTTGGAGACTAATTAAGGGTGCAGTTTTATTTTTCATGGTAATTAATCAAGCGGGCCACCTCCTGGACCACCGCTTTGATTATTGGTTAATTGAGTGTTACCAAGAACTACTTTGGTGCCTTCAGAAACACCACTGATTATTTCAGAACGAGTGAAACCTCTAAGACCAATAACAACTGGCACAAAAGTTAATTTTCCTTTAGTATCAAGAATTTGAACAGCTTTGCCACTTTGGTATGGAACAATGGCAGCATTGGCGACAGTTTCCACATTTTGACGAGCGGCAGTATTAATAGTTAAACTAGTGCTCATGTTTTGTTTTATGTTTTCGTCTGGATTATCGATAGCAATAAAGACGTTATAAGTAATAACTCCTTGAGTATCGGTGCCAGAAAAATCGGTTTGAATGACGTGGCCAGTATAGGTTTTATTAGGGATAGCACTAAAAACAATATCGACTTTTTGATTTAGAGCAATTTTATTGATATCAACTTCAGAAACGGCAGTTTTTATGGCCTGATTTTTATTGTCTCCAATAATCAAAACTGGAGTAGCAGCACCAGTTTGAGTTGATTGAGCAGCAGTGGTGCTGTTGAGCTGAGCAATTATTTTAGAACCAGGAAGACCAATAATATTTTGAATAGTACCATTTGTTGGAGCAGTAACAACCGCATTTTGAGTGGCTTGATAGGCTAATAAAGCGGAAGTTCTTGAAGCAGAAGCAGCAGTAACAGCACTTTGAGCAGTGTCGACAGCTGTTTGAGCACGAGTGCGGGCATCTTTTTGGGCTTCAGTTTCATTAGCAGAACCAACATTAGAAAAGCCACCGTTGCCATATTGAAAAAGATGAATATCATCTAAAGTATGTTCAAGGCTAGCTTGAGCAGCGCGTAAATTATTGTTAGCGCTATCGAAATTTGAAGAAGCTTGTTGAAAACTAGCTAAAGAAGCAGTCTGCTCTTGGACAGTAGCAGTAGAACGAACAGTAAATAATTTATCGCCTTTTTTAACTGTGTCACCATTCTTGACATAAAGAGTGTCTAAAACACCAGTCGATGGGGAA
The DNA here is from genome assembly GCA_013387215.1 of Patescibacteria group bacterium. GTDB lineage: Bacteria > Patescibacteriota > Microgenomatia > UBA12405 > UBA12405 > WARW01. The sequence goes on along the minus strand of WARW01000001.1, from coordinate 181,859 downwards.
TAAATGTCGGTCTGATTTCCAGAAAGAACATTGCCATTTTCAGTGACAAGTTGGGTAATATCGCCTTTTTGGACAGTATCAAAAGTATATTTGGCTTTTTTATTGGAAAAGAAAATATTTTTCAGAATAATAATGGCAAAAATGACAGCTAGGGAAACAGCAATTCGCTTAACCCAATTAGTGTGAAGATACCAATTTATAAATTGACGAATTTTTCGAGGAATAAAAAGAAGAATATTTTTGATGTTCATAAATTTTGACCAGAAAATATCTAAACACTTCTAAAGGGAGAGGTTAAGAATAGATAATAGTAAATTATAAGCCTAAAGTAAGGCATAGTCAAATAAAATAGATTATTGTTTTAAAACAAAGTGAATTATAATTTAGTCAAATGATTAATCAGTTGAAATTTAATAAAACCTTATGGGTTACCTGTTCTATTTTGGCTTTGATTGCTGGAATAATCGGAGTTTTTGATATGAATATATATCAAAAAGTTGTCAGCCCTAATTTAATGCCAGCTGTGTTTACACCTGATTTGTTAACCATTATTGCCTCTGTAACAGCATTGGTTTTGATTTATAGACTGAAAAATAATGATTTTAAAAAACAGATTATTATTTTGGGAATTTTGGGATACTTTTTTTATGGATATGGAATTTATGTAATAGAACGGGTCTACAATCCTTTATATTTTATCTATATGGCTATTTTTTCTTTGTCATTTTGGTCTATCTTTTCGGCAGTTCAAAATATTGATAAAGATCAAATTGATAATATTGAGATACCAAAAATCACCCGCAATTTTTCAGTAGTTTTGGCTATACTTCAGCCGTTAGTTTTTATTCCCCTGTGGATAAGCCAATTAATTCCATTGGTTACGCAGGGTATAAAAATTGAATTTCTGTATTCAATATATATTCTTGATCTTTGTTTTATTATGCCGGCATTTTTAATAATTTCTTTTAAGATGATTAAAAACAAGGGAATTGGAATTGTACTGGCTCCAATTATTTTTATTTTAGGATTTATTGAAATTTTTTCTCTAGCATTGGCAGATATAATTAAACCGTATTTTGGTACAAATCCAGAGACTGGCGGATGGCTGCCAGCATTAATTTTATCGCTGGCATTTTTGGGAATGGCTGTTTGGCATTTGAGAGAATTAAAGCTGAAAAATAGATAATAAATTTTAATATAATTATAAAACGTTAAGCTGCAGCTGGTTAGAAACTTCGAATTTTGGTATAATTTTATTAATAAAGATAGATTTAGTGGCTTTAGCTATCGTTAAGAATTTACCAAGGAAAATTATGAACTTTGAGTTAGCAGCGGGAGACTATATTATTGATTCCTCTTATATTTACAAGGTAACAGCTGTAAAAGAAGATGAAGATAATGGCGCAATGTATGTTTACTATGAACCTACCAGTGGAACAGATAAGGTGTTTACAGCGTCAATACCTTTAAAAAATTTTAAGCTGTCTGGTATCAGAAAAGTGCTTACGACTGGAGAAATCGCCCAGATTTTAAAAGATTTAAAAAGCAAAACCAGTGAAGATGAATACGATATTATTCGAGCAAAAGAGGAATTTTACTCCAATAATCCTCAAAGAATGGTGTCGGTTTTAATCTTTTATTGGAAAAATATTCTGACATTGAATAAAAATGATGCAAATTTGGTGGAACAAATTTTGGAACACTTATGCCAAGAAATTTCTTTGGTTACCAAAAAAGATTATGCTGTGGTCAGAGAAGATGTAAAGAAAATTTTAGATAAAAGAAATTAAAAAGCCTGGAATAGTTGTAGAAAATTTCTACTAATTCCAGGCGGTTTAGTAATTGCGGAAAGGTTGTTTTTTTTAGATGAATTTAATATTTACAAAACCAAGTTTTTTTAAAAGACTCCTGATGTCATCCTGGGCACTTTGATTGGCAGTGTCCAAAAGATTTGATTCAAGTGCTGCTTTTTCGATTTCTTGTTGAGCTCTTCTTCGAGTTCTTGTTTCCAATTGAGAATCAGAGACGGCTAATATTCCTTTTTCCCGGCTGGCAATATAAGAATTGTTATTATCAAGCGAAACAGTGAAAATTTCAGCTTCGGGCAATTGAATATAAATAGTAGTTTGATCAATAACTTGTATTTGGTTTTCTTGAAGTTGACTCAAATCAACTCCAGCCGTTACTTCCCCATTAGCCACAAAGATTAATCTTTCTCCAAAAATTCCCCATAAACGGTTATTGTCTTTTTCGACACGAAGAGTTCTGGTGAGATAAAGGGAAGCAGTTTCAAGTTTGGCTAGATGCTGGATTTCTTTGGCAATTACAAGCGGGTCAGGAATAATAACCATTGGTCCTGGTTTAAGTTGTTTTGTCATGTCAGCAATCGGAGCCACAACATTATTCAATTTGAAAGATAAAAACAACAAGAGAACTGCAACAATCAAAGCAATTATTAAGATTTTTTTCATCGTCAACACACCTTTCTTTAGTGTTTTAAATTGACCTGGTGTATTGACCCCCTTTTAATTTAGATACCTTTTCCGCAATTTTAATGAGCCTGCGAAAGATAAAACAGAATACTTGAGCTAGGACCGGCATCTGTATTATTAATCACGCCCAAGTTTACTAATTATGCCCTATCTTTGCAAGATAATAATTTTTACAAAAAAAATACCGTTTTATTCATATACACATTTATTAAGAAGAACTTATTGATTTTTAATAAACATTTTTTATGCTCGGTTAGTCTGCAAATTGTTGCCGACTAAGAACCTTTACAGAATGGAGGGTAGAATGTTTAGAAAAACGGCAGGTTTGATTTTGGCTGTAACACTTTTTGTTCCAAGCTCAGCAACCTTAAATACGGGTGGAGGATGCGTTGAACAATTTGATCCAAAGTGTAAAGACGGAGATGTTACTAATGGATATTGGTGGAGAAAATTAGTATGGATACCGTTTTATCCGTCAGTAAATTCATGGTTTGCTCCAGCTCCCATTTGGGCATATGGAAATGCAGTATTTTATGGACCAGGGGCAATGTCGGCTAATGCAAAAATTCGAGGCTTGTCTCTAGACGGATATATAGACGGGGTGGCATTAATGTCACCTGCAGACATTGGATTAAAAGTATGGCTAAAAAAGCCCGATGGAATATGGGAGGGACCATTTTTGGTAGTAGATTGCGCGTCGCATGGAGATATTATGCCGATAATTAAATATCGTAAAGAAATTGTGGAAGTCAGTTGGATTACGGCAAAGCGATGGGGCATGGTATCTGATGATGATAAGATTTTAAATTGGCGACTGGAAAATGTAGAAGTATCAAAAATTGATCCATCCGGTTTGGAAGGAGAACCAGTAAATTATCCTGATTGGTGGCTAAATCAAGCCAGTCCGGGAACAAAAAAAGATCTCTATACTCCATATTACAAGGCACCGAGAACATGGCTAATTGATGGTACATGGATTACCTTTGAACAACCAGAACCGCCATTACCAACACATCCAAAAACTAATCACAGCGATTTATTAACGGAAAGACGTTAGCTAAAAGGTTATCTCTCCCAAAAATTAAAAGATTGTAAATGCAATCAATTAATTGCGGGAGAGATAAAAAAATACCGTGGGATTTATTAACACAAAAGTGTCAACCCACGGTATAAACCAAAGATCTTTTGAAAACTATTTAGGGGTGGTGTAGGGTCCAGTTGGCAACTGATTGGAAAATTTGATGCCGTCAATAAAAATAGTCGCACCGACTTCATTATTTGTCCATTGAGTTCCAATTTCAAACCCAAATTGATAAGCACTTTTAAGACTTTTGTTATTAGAAATGTCTATAACAATGTCCTGCCAATCAGTAGTTAAACCCTGACTATAATAATAATCTGTCGGCCCATAGCCAAAACCAAACATGAACTCTTCGCCACCTTTTAGGCCTTTCATGTGAAGAATTACATATTTATACATGGATAAATCCATATTTTTTCCACCCGGACCTTCACCAATATCCCTAGCAATCGAACCCCAGGTATCATCATTCTTCTTTAAAATCATAGTAAACTGGCTGTTACTTTTCTCATCTGCTATGACAGCATCGCCATAATGACAAAAGCCATATTTGGAGATATCAGCCATAAGCAGATCAGTGCTGGAATAGTTAATAGCAACTGGAGGCGAAAACGTTGGACTTGATAGAGTAAAATCTTTATCGATTAATTGACTAAACATATTTTTTAGAGGTGCAAAGCTAACAACCGGATTATCTTTAAGATATAAAACTTTTAAAGTTTTGAGATTACTCAATGGCTCAACATTGCTGATTTTATTATTCATTAAATATAGTTCCCGTATTTTGGGCAATTTACTTAAAGGGCTTAAATCGGTGATGACATTATCAGCTAAGGACAAGGTTTCAAGATTTGTCAAAGATGATATTGGAGAAATATCTGACAATCCAGCGCCAATCCGGCTGTAAAAAATAGAAAGTTTTTTTAAATTAACCAAGCCTTTTAAGGGACTAAGGTCAAAAAAGTAGTTATCACTAAGAATAAGCTCTTCAAGAGTGGGTATACTGGCTAGTGGACTAATGTCTGTAATACGCTGGTTCCAAAGATTGAGACGGGTTAAATGTTTGAGCGATTTTAAAGGAGTTAAGTCGGAAATTTGACCGTCAAGAATTTCAATAGTAGTCAAATTCTCGAGATTTTGAATCCCTTCAATACTTTTTATTCCACTCCATCCATAAAGCTGAGTGATGGAAAAAATATCCTTTTTAAGGATATCTCCTGTAGGTTTGTTGATCGCTTTTCTGATGGTTTGCTCAAAATTTTTGTCGGGAAATGTGATTACTTTGGTTGGATCCAAAATCCGAGTTGGAATTAATGAAGGTCCAGGAGTCGGAGTAATTTCTGGCGTTGGAGTAGAGTCTGGAGTGGAACTTGGTTTTGGAGTTGCAACCGGACTGTTTAAAGTAAAATCTTTTTTGTAGAGCTTACTGTAAATAGCTTTTAATGGTTTATAGTCTGTGATCGGGTTATCTTCCAAATATAATATCTGCAAGGTTTTTATTTTACCAAGCGGTGCTACATTTTGGATTTGATTGTGATGTAGATACAATTCTTGAATCTTGGGAAGCTTACTTAAGGGCTCAACGTTACTTACATTATTACAAGCCAAGGCAATTGAAATTATATTCTTCAGGTTGGAAAGTGGAGTAATATCTGAGATTTTATTACCAGATCTACTGTTTACCAAGTAAAGATGAGTAAGATTTATCAAGCCTTTAAGCGGAGTAAGGTCGCAAAAATAATTATCGTTAAGTTCCAAGCTTGTTAATTTAGTTAATCCTAATAATGGGGTAAGATCGGTAATATAGTTATCCCACAAGTCAAGATCTTCAAGTTTTTTTAATGATTTAAGCGGACTAATGTCTCTTATTTCACCATTTTCAAGATGAAGATAAACTAAATTTTGGAGATTTTCGATGCCATCTATTTTTCCAATTGGAGTAAAGTTTATTTCTAAACTTTTAATAGATAAAACATCTTTTTTAAAGATATTTCCTGTTGGTTTTTTGATTTCTTCTCTGACTGCTTTTTCCAAGACTTTGCTGGCGAACTTAATTACTGTTGAATCAGTAGTTTTGGTGGCAGCAAAACTGGACGGGGCCAAAAATGACAGAATAAGGAAAACAACTAAGATAAAACTTAGCTTTTTCATACAAATCACCTATCCCTTTTATATTATTTTTATTTGGAGCTATATATAAAGAGGCTAAACCTCATATTTTTGAGTTCAAAAGATCTTTAGTTGTTAAAGTACCAATAGTTAAATTTCAGTGCAAAAACTGAACTAATTATTGTTTTGCCAGGATATTACACCCGAAGTCGTAAATATGCAAATTTTTGGAAGTTTGTGAAGTTTTTTTATTTTTATATAAAAAAAAAGACCCATCAAATGGATTGGCTAAAAACCAAGCTTTGATAGGTCAATAATAAAAAAAAGAGAGTCAGCTAATAAATGGTTTAATCCGGGCGATAAGAGAATAAATTTTCCAGAACAGGTTCCAAATAATGAAAATGTAAAAAGCTACTATCAAAATAGCAATTGAAGTGTGAGGACCTTGTTGGTGAAAAGTATGGCCAATTGCGGCAGCATTCATCCAAACAAGATTCACAATCCAAGCCTTATTAAATAAAATTACAATAATTATTAAAGTGCAAATTGTAACAACCGATAGTTTCCATCGATTTAAAATCAAATACTTTTTCATAATCAGTTACCTTTTACCTTATAAAGCGGGTCCACATTAATATTTTCAGGAGCAGCTTCCTGCATTATTTCTAGGAAAGGATAGTCTTTTCCGGAAAAAGCATAGCCAAGTAATACGCTATTTAGGCTTGAATCCATGTTGTAATAAAAACCTTGAAGCCGAATATATTCATCGACACCTTCTGGTTTAAACCGAACAACTTTAGAAATGATTACTTGGGCTTCTGAGGGAATGGTGACTTTCATTGGGACAGTGCTTAAACAAGTTGTTCTTACCATCGGCGAGGTTAAATACCAACCAGGTTTCTTTTGTATAGTTATAGTGCCATTTCCAGAGTCATAGGCAATACCAATGTGATTGACGCTGACATGATTCAAACACAATAACCAAAAAAAGAAGAAACCAAGAAGCACAGTTGCCACAATACCAATAGCTACTTTTAACAAGTTACTCATAAAAAATCCTCCAATCAATTTATTTTTATCACCAAAATAGGCAATACCAAGGTGTATGAAATACACAAAGGATAATACCTATTTTGGCAGCTCTCTTTCTTTTTTAAGGTACAAATTCTTTTTAAATAAACGCTTTAGTTTATTTTAAAAGTGTGTGATTTTACTAAACGATAAAATTAATGTCAAACTTAGGTATAAATTGAGCTTAAATAAATTTAGATAAGCAACGATTTAATGAATGAATCGGCTTTTGACTTTATTAGTGTCGGCAAAACGAATCATTAACTATAAATTAATATGTGCTGTATAATAGCGATGTAGAGATTTTTGATGTAAAGAGAGGTCGCTACATTTATAAGTTTGCAAAATAATGGCAAAAAAGTTGTATGTCGGCGGCTTGTCTTTTCAAACCACTGATGAAGGTTTAAGAGCAGCGTTCGCTCAAGTTGGTACAGTTGTATCAGCAATAGTTATTAAAGATAAATTTTCCGGTCGATCAAAAGGTTTCGGATTTGTAGAAATGTCAACTGACGAAGAAGCAAATGCTGGAATTGAGATGTGGAACGAAAAAGAACTTGAGGGTCGTACCGTCAAGGTTAATGAAGCCAGACCAATGGAAGAAAGACCTCCACGAAGAGATAATTACTCTAATGGCGGCAACCGCGGTGGTTTCGGCGGCGGAAACAGATTCTAATTTGTTTTTAAAACTTCAATTAATCCCCTCTTTTGAGGGGATTTTTGGTGCTTAAAAATATTTAAAGACTAGATTTAATGATTTGGATCATACCGGCAAATTTTTTAGATTTTGAAGTGCAAAAGAAATGACGGCAAACTTGAGGACGAGATTGATGAATACTACATTTATTATCTTTTAAATAAATACAACTTTCATCGATATTTTTGGCTAAAAAATTAGCTCCGCATTTTCTGGCTTTAGAGAAATCATCAATAAAACCGTATTCTTGGAACATGGTTTGATATTCTTTTGATCGATATTCTTTTTGAGAGAGATTTATTAAAAATAATTTGCAGCATTTTCCACAGGCTTTACAAGAATTTATCATTTCAATATTGTAGCTGACTTGGATTATGGTGTGACACTTGGACTTGGTTTTAGTGATTGATCCCAAACCTCACTATCAAGTTTCCAGATTCCGTTTTCAAGAATAAGTTTGACGGTTCCTTGAAGTTGCGGGTTATTGCTGGTAATTTTTAAGAGGGAAACATTATCTTCAACTTTTTCATCCACATTAGTGATGTCTTTCAGTAAAGGCGATCCTGATTTAACCATACTCATCAATTGCTCTTTAAAACCAGTAGGCAGTAAATTTATTTGACCCAAACCTTTATTTACTTCTTCATTTTTTTCTTTGGTGCCGTATTTATTCAAAAAAACTAAATATTCATCAAAAGTATTAAGATGGTCTTCTTCTGCTTTCATTTTTAAATAAGCATCTTTAGAACTAGCAGTAGGAGTAGTTTTGACAACAGTAACAGTCGGAATTGGAACAGGAGTTGTTTTCTTTTGGGGAAGCAGGCTGGTGATTCTTTTAGATTGAAAAGCTAATAGATAGCAAAGCGTTAATAAAAATAAAACCAAAACACCGGAAATAATATAAAATTTTGTGTTTTTATTTTTGTTATTCTGAGGGATGATCGGTGGTTGTTCCAAAATTGGCTGCGGGTTATTTGGCGGAGTAATTATTGGCTGAACTGGTTGAGGAATAGTAGGTTCATCAGTGACATTATCGCTGATTATATTATTTATATATTCCATGTATAAATTTTACTTAATTAAGGGCAAAATTCAATTGGTTGATAAATAATTTATAAAATGAATTTTAGATCATTAGTTCCAAAGAATAAGGCCGCATTAAGGGAAATAACTTTCCAGACGGTGCTATGGGGTTGAGCCAAAGCCTTTCATCTTTTTTAGAAATAACAATTGGCATACGGTCGGAAAAAGGCCGAATCAAATAATTAGAATGAGTGGTCAAAATCGTGAAGGTGGGCAAAAAGCTGCCATCGGGCGATTCCCAAAGCGAATAAAGACCAGCCAGACAAAACATAGATTCGTATTTGAGCTTAAAAGACCGATTGCTTTTAGAAAAAGAAAAGTTATTTACCGGAATAAGGCAACGGCAAGAATTGAATGAACCACAATAGGCTTTGTTTTCCAAAACAGTTTCAGCTTTGGCATTAAACAATCTGGTGCCAAAATCCAGATTTTTTGCCCATTGAGGTACAAATCCCCACCTCATAATATCTATTTTTGAGCCATTTTCCCAAAAAATAATTGGCATAAAACTGTCTGGAGCGGCTTTGTTAACACTTAAAAGAGCCGGCAGTTTATTATTTAAAGAAAATCGGGAATAAAAATCTGGGCTTGGATGGAAAGCGTATTGGTCGCACATTTTTTAATTGTAAGGCGTATTTGGAAAAAATCTTAAGATAAATTTAGAGATGCAGAATTGTGAGTACTCTGAATATTAAGAAAGCTGGCCAAAAAATTGCTTTTCCAATACCAATGATTACCGCTGTAAAAGTAGTGGCGCCCTGCAAAAAATAAAATAAAGAGCCAATGATACCCAGCCCATAAATGGCGTCTGAACTGCCATGATTATAATGATGATAAGTATGTTTTTTATTTCCACCGCAGCATTCTGAAGTATTTTGTTCTTTAGTCATACTTAATGATATATTTTTATTGATTATTTATCAACAAGATACGTGTTTATTTTATTTATTTGCCAAGCAACGAGAAGAGGAAACGCAAACAAAGTACCAAATCCTAAGGTGTCTTTTTATATTATTAGATGTTTATTTACAGCCACGGTATTTTCACTTTTTTACAATATTGATTCCAGGAATTGCTAAAAGTTTTTGACAATATTTTTTCTTCTTCAGGCGAATATATTCTTGAACCAATATAAACAATGATGCCAATTAAGACACCCAAGCAGGTGTTAAGAAGAAATCCCACCCAAGGCAGGACTAGCAAGGCGACACCAGTGTATAAAGGATGTTTAGCTAAGGAATAAGGACCAGTGGTGATGAGTTTTTTTTGAGGTATTTTGGTTAAGATTAAAATTACTGACCAAGCCCAATTTATTATTCCCGGAATCAAAACAATAATTGAAACTGTTTTTAAAACCATTGAGGGACCACCAACGCTGAACAAAGAAGGATCTAGAATATTCAAAACCAAACCAATTATTAAAAACGGCAAAACAAGCCGTCCGATTTTTTCTCCGCTGCCCACAAGCACTTTCAAGTTCATAATTTATGATAACTAATTATGGCAAAGGGATCAATGGAAATAAGAAAAAAACACCTTGGGGCTATTAAAAAGTTAAATGATTAAGGAAATTGCCTGAGACCTAAAATGTTGCCATCGGCATCTTTTATTTGAGCAACCTGTAATCCTTGTCCAACGTCTTTTATGTCTTCCACAATTTGGGCTCCAGCATCCACCATGTCTTGCAAATAAGTGCTTATATTTTCAACGTTTATGTACCCAATAGGTGTGGGAGATATGGAGTTTGGATCCAAACCTATTTCCTGATCACCTATTCTGAATCCGACATAATAAAGACCGTCAACATAAGGATCAACTCCTAAGAATTTTGAATAAAATTTCTTGGCAGTTTCTATGTCTTTAACGGGATAAACAATTAATTTAATTTCTTGGGCCATATCTTTTTAAGATAACTTCTAATTATGAGATTGTTTAAAGAAAAATGTAAGAAAAGATTTTAAAAAAATACCGCTGGATTTATGTACACATTACTGTGTAAACCAGCGGTATCAACCTGAGATCTTTTGAAAATTAATCGGTGAATTTTATTCCACCAATATATATTTTGGTCCCAACAGCATTACCAGTCCACTGACTGCCTATTTCAAAACCGATCTGCTTAACATCTTTCAAGTTTCTTGAAAAATTGCTTATATCAATTTTGATATCCTGCCAATCTGTTGTTAAACCTTGATTGTAATAAAAGTCAGTAGGACCATAACCCAGACCAAATCTGAATTTTTCGCCTCCGACAGCACCTTTGACACGAATAATCGCATACTTGTAGCCAGATAGGTCTAAAGCAGTTACATTAGCACCAGTACCAACATTGACTGCAACCGAACCCCAAGTATCAGTGTTTCTGAGCAAGTTTATTGCGAAAGAGCTATTACTAGCATAATCGGATAAACCAGCGTCACCATAGGAACAAAAACTGTTGCCTGTGATGCTTGATATTGGAAGATCTGGAAGCGGAACAGGAGTCGGACTTGGTGTTGGGCTTGGTGTAGCCGTAGGCCTCGGAGTCGGACTTGGTGTTGGGCTTGGTGTAGCCGTAGGCCTCGGAGTCGGACTGGGTGTCATTGTCGGTTTCGGGGTTGGTGTAGGGCTAGGTGTAGTAACGGGCGTAGGACTGGGGGTTGGAACAGGAGTCGGACTTGGTGTTGGGCTTGGTGTAGCCGTAGGCCTCGGAGTCGGACTGGGTGTCATTGTCGGTTTCGGGGTTGGTGTAGGTACAGGTTTTAGTGTTTTAGAAGTACTAAACGTTATACCGTCGATATAAATTTTTGTCCCTACTTTATTACCTGTCCATTGACTACCAATTTCAAATCCAATCTGTTTGACATCCTTAAGGTTTCTTATACTAACTGAAAGATCAATAACTATGTTTTGCCAATTAGTAGTTAAACCTTTATCGTACAAATAATCTGTCGGACCAACACCTAGACCAAATCTAAACTTCTCGCCACCTTTGGCACCTTTGGCACGAATAATGGCATACTTATAACCAGATAAATCTAGAGCTTTCTCACCTACCCAAGTACCAACATCAACCGCAACTGAACCCCATGTATTAACATCTTTACCTAAAGTAAGGGTAAAATTGCTGGTTGTCTTGCTTGATATGCTTGCATCTCCATAAGAGCCAAGATATCTATTGGAAGCAATACTGTCTAAGGTTAGATCAGGTAAGGAAACCGACTTTTGATTAGGAGTAGTCCAATTATTTTTGATGGTTTTTCCTTGAAAAACATCAATCATTTTGGACTTCATCTTTAGGTTGTTATCCCAAATACCCCAATGAGCTTCTTGAGGAGCCTGAGGTGTTCCCTTCCAGGGTTCATCAAAGGCTTCAAAATAAAAATATTGGGTTTTGGTAGCTTTAGCCCAAGAAATGAAATTCTTGAAATAAAATGCTGCGTTTTCCACGGAAGGAACAGCTTTGTTAATAGTGTTACCTGAACTTGGCCAGCCTGTTTCTGAAATAATAACCTTTTTGTCTTTAGCAATTTTTTTTAGCTGCACATATTGGGAGTTTAGAGAAGTCATAGCATTATTTATGTCCTGACCATCCCAATAAGGATAAATATTAGCAAGAACACTGTCGATAGAATTTATGATTGATGGATACAGAATAAACATATTAGCCGTATCAGACGTAGCAACTTGAATCTTTGGTACTTCGTTTTTGACCTTATTAATGTACTGAACCAATTGAGTTTCAGTCAGGTCATGACGATACAAAGTTTCGCTACCAACAATCAAAAGATCGGCTTGTCCTGCTTTGGCAATTTTAATCAAATTGGCAATTTCTTTGTCATTTGCAACCAAATCCTTACTCAACCAAGCGCCAATAGCAGTTTTTAGTCCATAACTATGGGCTATTTTACCAACATTGGCTAAACTATCTGTGCAGCCATAAGTTCGAATCCAAGTCGTATATGGCTTGATCTGCATCAGAGTTTTTCTGATCTGGTCTTCACTAATACTGTTTCCTGGACTTTGATTAGCTCCAATATAAGGGGAATAATCTAAACCGTAAATCTTATAAATGGGAGCTGGAACCGGTTTCTTAAGGACAATGCCATAGCAAGTGTTAGCCATTGAAAGTATCAAGAGACACACAATAGTAAGATAAATTATAATTCTCTTCACAAAAATCACCCTTCTTTTCCCTTTATTTTTATATGATTATTTATATAATGAGGGGTTAACCTCTTATTTTCAAAAGATCTAGTTGTTAAAGAACAAAGATAATTAATGTTCAGTGCGAAACTGAGTTAATTATATTTTTGCCAGAATCTTACACCTAAAGTGATAAATATGCAAATTTAATCATCAATTATGATTATCTATGTTAAAATGCATCTAAATGTCGAAAGAAAGGTATTTTTTGGAAACACATATTCATGGAAACGAATTACCTGGTTTAAGAACAACAATTTCTGACAATCCACAAAACGAAAAACACTTACATGTGACTTTTGTTAGACCATTTAGCATTAAGGATAATGCAGAAGAGGTTAAGAAAAAAATAATCGAATATTGTAAAGATAAAAAACCTATACCATTTGTCTTGAAAGGAAAGAAAAAATTTGATGAAAATATTTCTTATATACCAGTAGAAAGCAATGAGTTGCAAAATTTTGACACTGATTTAGAAAAACTTTTAGAGGGAATGGTCGTCTTTGACACTAAATTGAATGAGGAAAAAATTTTGCATTTAACCATAGAACCGGAAAGTGAGCCGATTTCTAGAACTGAAATGGCTATGCTTCGTTTAACTTGCATTCGTGACGCTAAAAATGGCGATGGTAAAAGAATTTGGTTTTCTTATGATTTTGTGACACAAGAAGTTTTAAATAGAGACGAATCTTTAGATCAAAACCGCTGGCAAGAAACTCAAAAACTTTACCGCACCAGTTTCTAATCTTTTTTGGTTTTTAAAAGTATTACGGATAACACCATTACCCAAATCATGGGAGAGTAAACACTTATTCTTTCCATTATTCCTAAACCCGGAGTTGGCAGTTGAGCAGCCACTTTTGGAGCTTGTTGACCAGTTAATGCGCCAAAAATTAACATTAAAATAATCGTTAAAATTGAATAAAGACGGAATTTTTTTCCCAAAGAAACTGACCCAAAACCAATAAATAGCATCATAAGTGGCACAGTGATTGCTGCCATTACTAGATGCATGGTGTCGGTAGTGGAACCAATAGAACCTCTTTGATGCATCGGAAAAAATAACCAAACAAAACCAAGCAATCCCCACAAAACCAAAAGAACACCGGTAGTAAAAAGAGATTTTTTCCGGACTGACAGAAGAATCCCGATGCCAAAAGCAATCAAAAGCGGATTAAAAATAAAACTCATCGCAATCCAAATAGGTCTGGCGGGTGCTCCAACAGCAGACAATTCACTGATTGTTTGATTGATATAGTTATAGCCAGGGGTTTGAAAAGCAGCAAAAATATCAATTAAAATATAAACAAGTGAGGCAAAAATTCCGCAAGCAAACAGTATTCTTTTTGATGACTTTTTTTGTTTCTTCATAAATAAATCATCCCAAAATTGTGGAATTTGTCAAATGTGGAGGAAACTATTTTTTGAGTAAGTTTATTTTCTTTGCCAATAATAGAAGGGATAGCCTTCAATAGTGCGGATTAAAGTAAAGTCTTTTTCGTTTTTATTATTTTCAACAAAGGGACATAAACCATCTTTAGCGTCGTAACACATTAAAATTCCCTCTTTGTACTTTTGTTGAGAAAGATCGTTTTTAATTTTTAAAAAACTTTCCAAATCGTAGTCGTTGGCATAATAGTAATAGTTGTAAATAGGCTCTAGATTATCATGATAACCAGCAGATATTGGAAGATGGAGAGGATTGATTTTGTTTATTTCATAGATAACTGATTGTTGATACCAATCATTTTTATAGTTTTTAAGAGTATAGAAATTAATTTGGTCAAAAAAGGTACAAGGATTGCTTTTTAATAAAAAAACAGCAAATATTCCAATGACAATGTATTTATTATTTAAATAAATGTAGTCGATGCAAAATCCGATCGTAAATAAGAATAATAAATAATAAACCGAATAGTAGCCACTATATTCAACAGTGTCCATGAATCCAGTAAACAAAAGTGTGAAGATTAGCGGATAAAATACTTTAAATTTCTTTATATTTAAAATTACAGTAATTAAAACTATTAAAAACGTACCTCTAAAATATAGAGCCCGGGTGAAAATATTGGAAATATTATTGTAAATATTTAATAAAGAAAAATGTTTTATGGAAGAGTTGTAAATATATCCAAAACGACTAAAGTCAACATTAATTTTTAGGAAAATTGATAAAAATGAAATGCTTAATAATAGAAAAAATAATTTTTGAATTATTTTATATTTCGGGAAATTTCTAATTATTCTATAAAATATAAAAAATAAAAGCGGAAGTGTGGCCAGATGTATTTCAGTAGAAATAAAACCCAAAATTAAGGCTAAAACATAACTCCAAAATTTATTTTTTAATGAAAGCCAAATAATGATGGCAGCGAATGTGGCAATGTAATAAGACTGAAAAGTTACGGTGTTATAAACAATAAAAAACTTACTAAAAATAGCAATTATTAAGGAAAAACAGGCGATTCTTTCATTAGAAACTTTGCGGATAACCAGAAACGAAAAAAAGCAAAAGACTAAGCCATTTATTAAATTAAAAATGGGAATTCCTATTGGTGATTTAAATAAAAAATATGGAACGGATAAAAAATAAAAATAAAAATTTGAGTTTTTCAGTAAATTACCTGCAGCAAAATAACATCCGCCACACTCAGGAATGGGAATATTTTTAGTACCTTTAATGGCAATTTCTTTGGCCATATAAAAATCACGGCAAGCGTCCCCCGCAAAGGCAACGTGGAAATTTAAAGATTGATTTAATCTCAACAAAAATCCGATGATAAAAATAGCTATCAGAAATATCAATAATTTGGGATTTATTTTACCGGTATTCATACCCTAATAATTGAAGAGTATAATTCAAACCTAGCTTGATTTCGAGAAGGAAAAGATTTTGGATCAGACTTAAATCAATCCAAGAAGAGCCGCGGCTTTTTGTAAAGATTCTGGATTTTCGTGATACTTACCTGTTTCTATTGTTTCATTAACCTGCTTCTTTTTATCTGCATTAATAATACAGTATTAATAATTATCGAGCTTTAACTGCAATATGAGAAAGATAATAGTTCTGGAATTTATGACTCTTGATGGCGTTATGCAGGCACCGGGCGGATCCAAAGAAGATACTGCCGAGGGTTTTGAGTACGGGGGATGGACAAGTCCCTACTTTGATGAATTGTCGGGAAAAGAAATGGATAAACAGATAAAAGGAGAATATGATCTCTTGCTAGGACGTAAAACATATGACATTTTTGCGGGATATTGGCCTCAACACTCAGAAACGTGGCCACAGGTAAATAAAATAACAAAATATGTTGTCTCGAAAACTTTAACAGAACCATCATGGGAAAATACAGTAGTAGTCAAAGATATTGATGAATTGAAAAAAATAAGGAATTCAAACGGTCCAGATTTGCAAGTATACGGAAGCGGCAATCTTGTTCAGACATTAATGGAAAATGATTTGGTGGATGAATTTTGGCTAAAAATATTTCCAATTATATTGGGTACGGGAAAACGGTTGTTTGACAAAGGAACAAAACCGGCTGCATTTAGACTTGTTGAATCTAAAACAACACCTAGCGGGGTGATATTTGCAACGTATAGAAGGGAGGGAGAAGTGAAAACAGGAGAGGTGGTGGATTCAGAAGAGAGATAAATGAGAGTGCTGGCTAAGTGGACTGTTTTAGAACTTTATTTTTTTTGGCTTGGTCTAATAATCCGGGTCTAAGTTTTTGAAAATAATTTTCAATTGTGGTCATAAAATTTGCAACTGAATTATCATTAGAATCTTCAATATTGCGGATATAAAAATTTAGTTCTGCAGCTGATTCAAGAGCCTTTCCAAAATCATTAGTTGTTTTGGTTACGATATCTAAGAGGCTTAAAAGATGATTAGAAATTTCGGAAAATTCATCTAAAGAATTTTTACCAGTTTTAAAATCAAGGAAACTTAAGGCAAAAATTAATTCAATATTAATTAAATTTAAATCTTTTTCGTTTATTTTAAGAAGAGATAAATATTTTTGGAATTTATCGGTAGGAAAAGGAATTTCAATTGGATCGTTGTTTGAGTAAATGCGGGACATATTGTCTAAGCTCAATTTATTTTATTTCAGTTCGTGAAATGAGTTTAATTAAATCATCTCTATTAAGTAATTTCACATTACTGTCCCCTGCTTGAACTTTAGCATCATTAGTAAAATAACTGTTTGTTATAACAGCAGCTTTTTGACAATTATAATGACTAAGACCACCGATAACTTCTCTTACAGAATTAATTCCTACTAAATTATTATTTTTATAATTTTTAGCCTGAATTGCAGTTTTAATTTCATCTTTTTCAACAATCAAATCGGCACCAAAATCCCCTCTATGGTCATACCAACACGTTCCAACCCTATTTACTTTGTAACCTAGTTTAATAAATAATTTTTCTAAATATTTTTCAAATTCTCTACCAGTCATTTGATCAATTTCCCAGATACTTGATTCTTGGTTCATAGTAGATTGTTGAGTGGAATTAGTTGCGTATGTTTGCGAAAAAGTTTGTCTTTTTACTGAAAAATTTCTTTTGAAACAGTTCAATATAAAATTAACCATAGAATCAGTTATTTCATCGAATAGAGATTTATTGTAATTACTATAATACCTACGTCTTTTATATCTTCTTCTAGTAGTCGGGCTTGCAACAGCACTTATTAGTATAATTATCCAACACCACCAAGGAATTCCTTTAACTATTTGCCAAATTATGTCACCCATACCAACTGTTTGTGTCATTTAATTAAGTATATTACAAATTATCTTTTTGGTAATCTCCCACCAGATTTTAAACATTCTTGAAGAGAATTATAAGAAGTGAATTTAAGAGTTTGGTTATAATAAGTACTTCCTTTTTGATGACAAATACCTGTACCGCTTTTCTTTACTTGAGGTATGGTAATTTTCATAGTTTTAATTGTTTTGTTTTGAACAAGAGGATTGGTTTTAACAACTTTAATAGGTGTAGGTGTTGGTTTTTTAACGATTGTACAGCCACAAGTTGGACTATAAGAGCCATCGCAACAAACCTGGCTACCAATATTTGTGTCGCAACCACAAACTCCTCCGTGATGTGAGCAACATCCACTTTTAGCTTGTATAGGTTTTATAAATAAAATTGGCAGAACTAAAAACAAAAATAAAATGTAGCCGATTTTTACAATGTTTTTCATGACGAAATTATATAATGAGAAAATGAATGAAAAATGAACACAAAGTTTAATCAATTGTCAAAGTGGTTTTGTTTTTCATTTACGATTGTTTACTTTATTACTTTTATAAACAAGTGTAAAAATAATCTATAGATGAAAATATATTTATCGGACGAAATAAGAAATTTAGTTTTAAATAGAGACCATCATCAGTGCATCGAATGTGGCAGTAAAGAGAATTTAAATATTCATCATGTAATCCCAGAAAAATGGGGTGGTGAAAATAATCCGTCAAATCTTGTAACATTGTGTCGAACATGCCACTCAAGCAAACACATCGAATATCAAACAAAATATTTTTCAGATATCGTTTTTAGATTAAACAATCTTTTTAGAAATGTATTACAACTTCCCGAACAGAAAGATTTAAAAAAATTACTTTATCTTCTTACCCACAAAACAACATTTAGATTACATCAACAAGAAATTATTAAAGCTGTGCTTAATGGTAGAGATGTTTTAGTTGTTATGCCAACAGGTTCAGGAAAATCAGTTTGCTTTCAATTACCAGGCATCGCTTTGGAAAATCAAACAATGGTAATTACACCGCTGAAAGCATTAATGAAAGATCAGGTGGAAAATTTATGGGAAAAAAGAATTCCTGCAACATTTATTAATAGTGACTTGGAACAAGAAGAAAAAGAAAATAGATTAAGTATGTTTGCTCAAAAATTGTTTCGTTTTATTTATGTGGCACCAGAACAATTTTTTGATAAATACCAGGACAATAAAATTAAACTTAATCATCCCCTTCTACAAAATGAATTTGATTTATTAGCTATTGATGAAGCACATTGTATTGATAAATGGGGCCGAAGTTTTAGACCTTCTTATGCACAACTTAAAGAGTTAAGAAAGGTGTTGGGGTATCCCAAAACCATAGCTTTAACTGCTTCAGCTTCAAAACGTGTACAACAAAATATTATTACTTCATTAGGACTGGTTCATCCTGCTGTTTTTGTGACCGGATTTTACAGACCAGAAATTGATTTATATGTAAAAATATTTGACGGTCAAAAGGAACAAGTTGATGAAGAAAAAATAAATTTAATTATTAATATAATTAGTGAATACAACGATGAAAGAATCATTATATTTGTGCCAACAATCAAAATAGGAAGTTTGGTTTGGAGGGAACTCGTAAGAAAAGATGTTAACTGCGAATTCTTTTATGGCAAACAAAACAGAGAAGACAAAATAAGAATTCAAGATGAATACAAAGGAACTGTTCCATCAAAATGGAAAGTATTAATTTGTACCTCGGCTTTTGGAATGGGTGTAAATATTCCTGATATTAGAATTGCTATACATTGGTGTATTCCTCAAAACATTGAAGATTATTACCAGCAAATGGGAAGAATTGGAAGAGACGGTAAAAAATCAAAAGCAGTCTTATTTTTTGGAGAAGGTGATGCTGGTTTAGTGAGGTATATTAATGAAAAATCTTTACAAAGCAGTAAGAAGAAACTAACCAACGAAGAAAAAATACAAATCAAACAGATTGAAGAGTCAGAGTTACAAAAGATGCTTGGATATATAAAAGCAACGGATAGGTGGCAATATATTTTGGATTATTTTGGAGAAACAAGGCAAAAATATGAAACAAATCAAAAAAAATATTGGAATATAGTTTTGATTGGTATTGTTTTAATTATTGCGGGAGCTATAAGTATTTATTTGTTTTGGATAATTATCATAGGATTGATTGGTTACTACTATATAAAAAGTAGTTATTGATTTCTACTCGATAGAATAAATATCCCCACTTATTTATTGGTGTTTAATTTAGAAATAACATCAATAAGATTATTTCGATCCCACAATTCAACATTACTCACACTAGCTTGAGTTCTAGCGTCGAAAGAAAAGAAATTATTAGTAACAACAATTCCCCTTTGGCATTGATAATAGTTAATAGCACCAAGAACTCGACGAACAGCTTCAATACCCACTAGATTATTATAGTTTTTGGCTCGAACGGCGGTTTTAACACCATCTTTTTCAACAATTAAGTCGGCCCCAAAATCACCATGATGCTGATAGTAATTACTTCCAACATGACGAACTTTGTAGCCAAGACGAATAAAA
Organism: Patescibacteria group bacterium; assembly: GCA_013387215.1. GTDB lineage: Bacteria > Patescibacteriota > Microgenomatia > UBA12405 > UBA12405 > WARW01. Next base: position 161,801 of record WARW01000001.1, on the reverse strand, counting down.
AGATTGATTAAATATTTTTCAAATTGATAACCGCTCATACGGTCAATATTATTAATACCTGATTTCTCAATTTTTTTCTTTTCAGCTAATTGATACCAAATCCAATCAACAAAGATTTCTAAAATACCTTTTGTTTTATATGAATGACGACGGCGACGGATATTCTCTTCTGGTCCAAGAATGGCAAAAATTATGATAATAACCCAAAGCCACCAAGGAATAGCTTTTAAAATTCCTAATGCGATTTCATTTGCTACTTGGTTCATTGATTTAAGTGTAACATTTTTAATATTTTGATTAATTTTTACTAGCTATCTTAGCGGAGTAATTTCGATCTAGTACTTTATCGTTTAATTAACGATGTCCCCTTTAAAATCTTTTTTTGTAACTTAATCGCCTAGAGAAAATTGTTTGGCTGGTAAATCACAAATTAATAGTTATGACGAGAAGTATTGGTTGTTGATATGTTATTTATTGTGATATATATTACATTTATAAGAAGATAAATTTTTATATTTACAAGAGTGTTGGGTTAAAAATGAAGACCTTGATCAAAATATTAATGAATTGAAATATTTATGACTAACACAAATCTAATTAAGGCCAGAGAGGTAAGAAACGATGAGTTCTACACTCAACTTGCCGATATAGAAAACGAGCTAAGATACTATACAATGCAGTTTAGAAATAAAATAGTTCTTCTGAATTGCGATGATCCGTTTGAGAGCAATTTCTTTAAATATTTTGCTAGCAGTTTTAATGCATTAGGACTTAGGAAACTGATTGCCACGAGTTACATTCCATCACCTATAGCTTTCACGCAATTATCAATCGGTGACATTGCTGGTGCGCGTGAGATAGTATCATCGAGAAAAAATAAAACACCACTCAAAATAGAAATAAATCAGGTGCCCGACAGCAATAATGATGGTGCAGTGGATATTTCCGATGTACAGTGGCTGTTGCAAAATAATAAAAATGTTGCGACACCCCTCAAAGGTAATGGCGATTTTAGAAGCGCCGAGTGTGTTGAATTATTAAAAGAAGCAGACATTGTGTGTACTAATCCTCCTTTTAGTTTGGCGCGTGAATACATTGCGCAATTATTTGAATACAAAAAAGAATTTTTAATAATTGGGGATGATAACTGGATTACTTTAAAAGAAGTTTTTCCGTTGATCAAAAATAATAAAATTTGGCGCGGTTATAAAAGAGTAAAAGAGTTTATGCAACCAAACGGAACACTGAAAAAATTTGGAAATAAAGGTTGGTATACAAATTTAGATGTCAGTAAACGCCACGAACCATTAGATTTATATAGACGCTATTTACCAGAACAATATCCAAAATATGATAACTACGACGCAATAGAAATTGACAAGGTTAAAGATATTCCCGAAGATTATTTTGAGCCAATGGGTGTGCCAATAACTTTTCTGGATAAGTACAACCCTGATCAATTTGAGATTTTAGGGATAACTGATAGAGATAATAACTCAGGTTTGAAAACAAGAGTTTACACATCTGCCGATAGCCCTAAATATGGCGACTTAAACAGGCGCGGCTCTATAAAAGTTGGCGATGAATATAAACTTATTTATGCACGTATTTTTATTAAAAGAAAGGAGATAACATAATGATGCAAATTAAACTCTCCGGTCGTGAGGATGGAGCACCAAAAATAACTGTTCGTGATTTAGTTGCAGGTTACTGCGACGAAAGTGAGCAAGAAGGACCAGTTGTTGGTTACGGTGGTAAGTTAAACATTCGTCCGGCTTTTCAGCGCAACTTTGTATACGGTGAGAAACAACGAAATTTGGTAATAGAAACTGTCCGACATGGCTTTCCCCTCAATGTGATGTACTGGGCAAAAATCGGCAATGATCAATACGAAGTAATAGATGGTCAACAACGCACTATAAGTATCTGTCAGTATGTGGGCGATATTACCAAGGCAGAAATTGGTGAGCAAGGTCAGTATTTAAGCGGTGAGTTTTCAATTAACTGGGAAGGTGCTCCTAAAAAGTTTAGCAATTTAACTCGCGATCAGCAAAATGAGTTTTTAGACTATGAATTGTCAATTTATATTTGTGAAGGCACACCAAATGAAAAAATAACATGGTTTAATGTTATAAATATTGCTGGTCTGGAACAAACACCCCAAGAAATTCGCAATGCAAACTATACCGGTAAATGGCTAATGGATGCAAAAAGATTTTTTAGTAAAACCGGCGGGCCAGCAATTGAACTTGGTAAAAATCTTGTTACTGGCGAAGCAAACAGGCAAAAAATTTTAGAAACGGCCTTACGTTGGATTAGTCATGATTACGACAATAGTCATAAGGGTATTGAGGAGTATATGGCTGATCACCAGAACACCGAGAACGCTGACGAGATTCGTGGTTACTATCGCAATGTAGTTGATTGGGCGAATAAAGTTTTCCCTAACCAAACGAGTGTTCGCGTACAGTTAATGAAAGGTTTGGAATGGGGAAGGTTTTATAACCAACATAAAGATGAGAGTTTAAATTCTGAAACTTTGGAAAAGAGGATTATAGAATTGATTGACGATGATGAAGTAGAGAATAAAAGAGGCATCTATGAGTATGTCTTAACGGGTGATGAACGAACTTTGAGTTTACGTACATTTGACGAGAAAACTAAGATTAAAAAATACAATGAACAAAAAGGTATTTGTGTCGCTAAAAATGCTGTTTGTGGTAATGCACATTTTGAATATGGTGAAATGGAAGCTGATCATATAAAACCTTGGAGATTAGGCGGTAAAACAGATTATGCCAACTGTCAAATGCTTTGTAAAGATGACAACCGCATTAAATCCGGGAAATAAATGAAATCAATAATAATTGCGCGGGTTGGTACAGACGAACAAAAAGAGGCTGGAATATCATTCCCAGCTGAGGTTGAGAGACTAAAGAAATATTACCAAACCAAAGGCTGTGAAATATTAAAAGAATTTAGTTTTGATGAAAGTAATTATAAGACTAAAAGAAATGATTTTGACTCATTATTAAACTAATGCTCCCCAGTCCAAGTCTTAATATAAATGAATCGATTAAAAAAATAATTGATGTTATAAATAATTTTGGTTCGACTGGTCTTACACTCAGTGTAGATATTTAATTTTATATTGAGAATATTTGATTTAAATCATTTAGATAAGAATCAATTACTTTCTCAATTTTATTTTCAAAATTATTTTTCTTAATCCATAATAAATAGCATTGATAAAAGAGATTAGTAATTTCAACTAAACCTATTGGATTAATGTTTGGCAATATAAAGTTTGGTATGTAATGAAATCTATGCATTGGGTTAGAACATTTCTTTAGATAATATTTTTTTAAAGCCATCCAATGTCCGTGTATGACATCAGAATAGGGTTGATATTTAATACTGTAAAGTTCGCTTTCGTTTATTTTATTTGACAGTTTTCTCAAGTCCTCAAAATTTTTTAATTTTATTGATATTAATTCATCCCAAATTTCCTCATCACTATCAGAATTTATATAATCTATTATTTCACTTGACGGTTGTATTTTTTTCTCTTCAATTAATTTTGCTAATTGGAGTTTATATAACTTTTCTTGACCAATACCATATTTAATAAATTCCAGGTAGATTTCTTTTTTATTGGTATTTATTAAATATGAAAGATAAATAAATGATTCAATAATGGTTCTTGTAATTATTCTATGCATATCTTCTGCCCAAAAGTGAAAACTTATTACATAAGAGTGATAAAAACGTAGAACTCTAAAAAATAATCCATTTATCACTTCGTTTTCTTCTGGTTCATATATGTTTACTTGTTGATTGTCTACTTGGTTCCTGATGATCTCTAATACATCATCAATCATTATTCTTCCGCGATTAGTTGCTTGTCTGAGTTTATTTATAGAGCTTCTTTGTTTTTTTGAAATCATTGTTCATCACATTTTGTCAATTTATAATTAGTACACCAAAAATCTTTTGACCAAAGTAACTTATCAGAGATCATACAAGAGTTAATTTTATTTAAGATATCGTGGTTAATTATATTTCTTGCTAAAGTTTCAACCCTGTATCTATCTCCCAATGGATATTGTTCAACTGCTTTTATTGTTTCTGCTAAATTTGACGTTAGAAATATTTTTTTATGTTTAAAATATCTATTAAGTGGAATTGCCCTACAAAAACCACAATGATTATCCTTTGCAGGATACAGTCTTTTAATAGCTTCAACAACTTGTTTTATTCCATCTTGTTCATCGATCTTTGATAAGTCAAAACCTTGCAATAACCATTTCATTGGAATATTTGGATAAATTTTTATAATATTCGCAAATGGTTTGTAAATTACATCTTCAATTAATAATTTATTATTTTCTACAATTTTATTTCTATATTTTTCTGGTATATCTCCAAAATCACTTACTATACCAATATATATATTTGAATTATTAATAAATATCTTTTCAATAGAATCTAAAAATTCGTTGTAATAATGATTTGCTCTCTCTTCTCCATAATAATTAACAAGTGCTTCTATCCAGAAAAATTCTGGAAGCAAATCTTTATGCCAGTAAACTTGGCTCATTTTTAATCCTGAAAATATAGATTCCAATTCTTTGTTTTTTATCTTATGGCTTCTTAAGCTACTTCTTCGTATCTTCTTCATTTTTACATTACTAAGTTTTTATATTTTTTAGTTAAAAAATCTTCAATCGATTGTTGATCATTTCTTTTTCTAAAATTAATAAGAGTTATCAAGTCATTATCATCTAACACCATTATGTAACCTCTATCATCACACGCGGTATCTTTACATCTTTGATCCATCAAATCCTTATTTTCAACTTTTCTACAAACTAAAAAGCCGAATCTACCTCTTCTTGGTGAAAACCTACCGCTTAATTGATCGAGTTCTGGGTTTTGAGGATCTTCACTATAGTTTTTACATTCAGCGATAATAAAGGGACAAGGTACGTGGTTAATTATGTATTCAAAAAATCCATCCTTAGCTGCATTTTGATAAGTAATATCTATTCTTTTCCTACCATTATGAATTCGAACTTCCTTTTCTGGGCTAAATAAATTTGGATAAAAAATTACTTCTAAGATACCTATTATCAAGTTGTGGTAATCGTCTTCAGTTTCTTTACCAGTAGGAATCTTTTTAAGATTTTCGATTAAAGCATCATAATCGAAATCTTCACTAATTTGTTGTTTAGCCTCTATTTGTTCATTTGATAATGAAGGAACATTTTCAGGTAGAGAGTCAGTGTATTTCTCGAATACTTCTGGATGCTCGTTAGAAAATTCATATAAAAATTGTTTTGTTGGTTTATAACGAGGATCTTTTTTTAAATCCTTTTTAGTTACCCTTCTTGTACCATTTTTTAACAATTGTACTAAGGCTGTATTGGCATTGAGATGTTCTTCCTGCAGAAACTCTAAAACGAAACCATTGTAATATTTTTTTTGATTGTATTCTAAGGTATAACGAACAATTGCTTTAGGAACTAAAATAATTTTTTTATTTTTATATACAGGCAAATTAAAATATTCTTCTTCCCATATACCTTTTTGGGGATTCCAATATTTTCCTGAAGAAACGGGAATGGTGGGAATATTATATGTATTACACTGTGCCTGTGTATATTCTAATAATTTTATCTTAATAATATTAGTAACTATGTCGGAAATTTTATCCCTACTAATCCCTGGTATTACCAATTCACAATCAGATAAATCTTTTAAAAAACCAGTTTTTGTAGCTCTACTATTTTTTAATTTTTCAAAAATATCGATTGACTGTTTACCACTTACTCCTTTACCTATTGGATTTTCATTTGATAAACCAAGGTGTGTTTCATTAGGTTCTCTAAGTCTATTCAAGTTATATTTTGCACTTTCAAATCGACCGTCTTTAATATCATCAATTATTCTTTGAAAAAAATTTATAACTATATTGCTACATTGCATTGAAAATTCGTCGCTTCTTATAGAGAGCGTGTAAGGGTCAATAAATAGTCGAATATCAGTATTTAAAGGTACATCAACAAAATCAAGCTCATGCTGTTTTTTTTCTAATTTAAAATATTTTGAAAATCTTAGATCCATATACGATTTACTGATATTGTACTCACTATTACAAAAATTTAAACAAGAGATTTGTTCTTTTTGGTTAAAAATTACAGAAATTACTGTTCAAATTATTTATAAATATTAGTCTTACTTTTTAGACTAAAGTTGAGAAATATTACAAATCATATATAATACAGTTATGGTGGATAATAACAGTAAAAAGTTCTGTTATAAGTGTGGAAATGAGTTATTTGAAGAAGCAGAGGTGTGCCCTAAGTGTGGAGTTAGACAACCTTCTTTAAAGAAAGAAAATAGATCTAAAGTAGGAGCTGCCTTATTTGCCTTTTTCTTAGGGGGTTTAGGAATCCACAAATTTTATTTAGGAAAAAGCAAAGTCGGAATAATTTATTTAGTAATTAGCTTACTCACATTTGGAATAGGACTGGTAATTCTTTGGTTAGTTAGCTTTATTGAAGGGATTATATACTTGTCCATGTCGGATGATGCTTTTAACTTGAAATATAACAACTAATTTCTGATTCGTGTAAGACTTAGGTGTTTTATAGGTGCTATAAAGGGGGTAAAAGAGGGGTGATTAAGTGTCTTTTCCTAATGTTTGACAGTAAAGATATCATTTGATATCGTTTATATAGGTTTAATCCCTATCCACAGGGAAGAGCTTATTCGAAAGTGAAACCGAGGTGAATGCCGCGGTTTTTTTTATTATTTACCATTCACCTAATTTATGGATTTATTATGGATAAGCAAAACTATAAAATACATTTCGAAAAAGACAAACGCCTTATACCTTTCCTTTTTTTATTACCTGAATTGAATTATCTTGGAACTGAAGAAATTGCCGGAATAATTTATTTTAAATTTTCACCTGAAGCAATAGTCATCAAGGCTATTAACGCCTTTTATAACCGGACAGCGCCAATGATTCACCCTATCGACCTATTAGAAAGCGTTGATAGATTTAAAAATGAGTTATATAAGGCAAAAAATATAACTATGTAAGTTATTAATTATTAATTAATTCTCGTTCAAAGCCTATCCACAGGCTCCTGATAAGTATCCGCACTTATGGATGTGAGTAAGGAGTCTTTATGGATATAGGTAAAAAATTACCTGCTTTAACGGAAAGCAGCTTAGATACAGCTGTAAACCAGTGGTTTGAAATAGCAATGGCTACTATTGAATATCAGCAAAGCCAGAAGAAAATACAAGTATTGAATGTAGATAAATCGAAAGAATGTCTTAGCAAGAATGGATTAGAAAATAATATTAATAATGATAAAAGTTGTCCTAAATAACCGTTAGATTATATTATTAATTATTTAGTTAAATGGATATGGAAAACGATAATAATAAATTAAATTGTTTTATTTATTGTAGAGTTTCTACTGAAGAACAAGCAAAAGAAGGGTACTCTATTGATGCTCAAAAAGATATTTGTCTAAAAGAGGCTAAAAGGCAACATTACAATGTTTTAAATACGTTTGTTGATGAAGGTCAAAGTGCTACGGTTTCAAACAGACCTGAATTTCTAAAAATGTTAGAGCAGGTGGATACAATAAAACCTGCAGCAATAATTGTATATAACACCGATAGATTCGCTCGTAATGCAACAGACCATTTTTTAATTAAAGAAAGAATAAAAGCGGTGGGCACAAGACTAATCTCGGTTGTACAGCCTATGCTTGACGAATCTCCAGAAGGAAAGATGTTGGATACATTTATGGCAGGTATAAATCAATTTTATTCAGAAGACCTGAGTAGAAAAACTAAAAGAGGGTTAGACCGAAAATGGGAAGAAGGTTGGTGGCCTGGATGGGCACCTTTAGGTTACAAAAATCAAAGGAAGAATAATAAAGGAATAGTTGTAATCGATAAGAAAATTAGTCCTTTTATTACACTTGCTTTTAAAAAATATTCGACTGGTAATTATAGTTTGTTTCGTCTTATTAGCTTTTTATCAAAAAAGGGGTTAAGAACAAGAACTGGAAAACCATTAGCACATTCCACAATGAATAAAATTCTAACCAATCCTTTTTATTATGGTCTAATGCAATGGAAAGGGCAGCAAAAACTTGGTAAACATATTCCTTTGATTTCTAAACGGACATTCGATTTGTGCCAACAGGTAGCTGCTAAACATAGAAATTTTATTATAAGGGAAAGAAAATACGATTTCCTTTTAAGAGGCGTTATTTTTTGTGATCGTTGCGGTCAGAGATATACCGCAGAATATCATTATGATAATGTTAAGTTTGCAAAATGGGATGGAAAATATGGCATATATCATTGCGCCAAAAGGTTTCCGTGTGATGCTCCAAGCGTTGAAGTAAATGAATTAGAAGGAAAGGTTGAAAACTATTTCCAAAATATTAAATTTTCAAAAGCGTTTACAAATGCTTTAGTCGTAAAAATAAAGAGATATCTAAAAGAGCGAAAAAAGGAAGAGGATAAGGAAAGAAATAGACTTATGAGAAGGAAGAATGAGTTAACTAAAAAGGCTGAGATTTTATTGGCACGTTTACTTGATGAAACTATTGAACCTGAAGACTATAAAGCACAAAATCCGATTATTCAGAATGATATTTATTGTGTAAATACTGAATTGGCTAAATTGGATACGAATAGAGAATTTGATTTTGATTTGCTTTCAGAAGTGCTCTCCATTACAAGAAATATCCCAAAAACTTATTCTAACTCCCCCGTTTTTCTTAAAAGAAGATATTTAAATTTTTTCTTCAATAGAATTAATGTGGATAATAAAAACATTGTAAGTGTGGAATATTCTCCTTTAGTGGCTGAGCTGATCAAACAAAAATCACTTATATTAACAAGCAACTTGCTCCCCGTCCTAGATTCAATCAGGACTGCTGTTTGTGGGTTTTAATCTAAAAATAAACAATTAAACAACTGACTATTCCCCTAGTAATAAATTCCATTTGTCTAAATAATTTTCTTTTGGGTCGTCAAATTTTCTCATTGGAGTATCTTTGTGTTGTTGTCCTTTCTTGCTTGGTGTTTTTAGCCAATTTGAATGACCGCTCTTGCAGTAATTGGCAACAACCTTACTTGGAACAATAAAATAATCAGGATGTTTTTGATTATCATTCAGACAAACAAAAACATAAAACAGACTATCAGCAAAATAATCTTCAGCTTTTTGATTTAATATCCAACTTCTATTTGAACCCTTGTTTGATTTAACTTGTATTCCGACTGTTTTGGATGCATCTGAGTTTGAACAAAGAATATCAACACCCTTGGTGTTTCTTAAAGTAATTGAAGCTAAAAATCCTCTTTTAGACAATTCTGCAGCTACAAAATATTCCCCAGATACCCCCGTTAATACTGAATTTAATTTTTCTTCAATCATTAGACAAATGATATCATTTTGACTAACAAATTAAGACTTTTACACCATTCCCCTATTTTGTTTTAAAGCTTGAATAGAAGATTTTAGTGCATTGGCATACTGAAAAGTTGTTTTAATATAATATGTTAAATACTCATAGGCATCACTTTCATTTACATTATTATCAAAATCAAGAAAATCAATATCGCGATAATTTGATTTGATTCTCATCCAGTAAAAATAGTCCAATAAACAGAATTCTTTTGGTTGGAGAAGAGTTACCTTCAGATTTTTAGCTGTATTTTTTTTATAGTCTTTTATTTTTAAACTCTGTTTCCAATCAACCTCAATGTATTCAGCAATTTTTCCTCTCAATGAGTTCTCACAGTCTGTAGATGAATGATAGCTTGGGCTAAGTGTTGAACCTGGTGTTTTAAAATTATCAGCTTGGAGCCATGTAGTGATGGTTGACAAACTTGACGACCCAGAACCAACTAAAGTAATCTCATTATTTTTTATCATTGATAACAACATGCTTTTCACAGTTGAGTGACCATTATGGTTAAATCCAGCTTCAGAACTGTTTAGTAAATAAAGGAATACAGATTCAAGATAATATAGGTAGTAGTAACACTTAACAGGTATCCAAGGTGATGCCACCTGTGCATATTCCTTTTGATTGTCGCATGCAGTCTTTTCTCCGCCAATACTAATTTCAGTAATATGAGCCAAAGTTTCAAACTTTGCTATTTTTTGTTTTGATAATGTTTGACTTGCAGAATTGTTTACTGTAATACTCAAACCAAGAGTAAGCCTGTCCATGCATTTAACATAGTTTAGATGGGTTCTGAATGTTTGACTTGCTGAATCGTAACCAGCATTGTAAGCTTTTACCCAATTTGTAGTCATATTGGAATTGTATCAATATCTCTTGTACATTTTGATTAAGATATACCCCACCCATCACTTTTGAATGTAAGCCCAGTAAAGCGGTTTGTGAATAGAAAAATAAGGATAAAAAGAACTTTGACTGATAAAAACATTTCTTACTTATATTTTTATAATATTTTCAAATATACTACTGATACATTTTGATATACTATTTACAATCTTCCACTTACAAGTTTTTCTTGGTCTGATTTGATTACTTCTATATTAGGTGGGTCCCAACCAAATCTTTTATAGAAAAATACAATTACTTGTTCGGCAGCTTTATTTATATCGGTCAGTAAATCACCTTTTGACAAGGTGATTTCGTAATTTAATTCTGAACCTGCAGTAGTTCTTGGTGAAGTAAATGGCACCCTATCAAAAGACTCAATAAAAAGTTGTCTATTGCTTGTATTTATCAGCGAAATTTTGACTTTTACACCTGTTTGATAAACCCCATCAATCATAAGTCGTGATAAAAAATGAAAAATTTCTGTCATTAAAAAGGTTGTACTTACTACCCCGAGCGCCTCTCCTGGTTTTATTGTTCTATCGCCTTGCTCCCACATATTTTTGAAAATGATGTCTTCCGACCAGTCCTCACGAACACCAAGATAGTGAACAAATTGTCCGCTCTGATAAAACCTCCAGAATTCTTTATATCTTTCCCAATCAATCCATCCTTGCCAATAGTTATTCCCAGGTTCAAGTTTTGAATCATCATCTTGTCTAACAGGATAATGAGGGTAGTCCCAACCTCTCATACTAACTTTGTTTTTATTGACTAGTTCCTTGCAGTCTGAAATAGGATACTTATCAGGTATAAACTCTAATGGTTCAAAAACAATTCTCCAATATCCTCTAGTTTTAATCTTGGCAATTATTTCATTACTTGTCATAGGTCACCTCTTTCTGATTTAAATTTATCCTCTATTGTTTTTGATGGTTTTAAATCTAATTTTTCAAAGTGTTGCATCATCTTAACTGTTGCTCTTTCAATAATTTCTCTCATATCAAAATAACTTGAAACTCTTGTACTCTCAGCTCGCCTATTAAATCCGCGATGGTAAATACTTCCGATTGTTACAAAATTTTCTTTACCATCTTTTTTACAAATGACTGGTACTTTATCAAATGGGGATATAGTTATTACGACATATTCAAGACCGTTTTTGTCTTTTGGAAAGTCAACATCAAAAAAAACATAAGGGTCGGCGTACTTGCCAACTTTATCTTTCATAACATCAATCTTATAAGTAGTTTTGTGTTCTGGTATTATTCCTTGTCTCGTAAATGTTTGACCATCTTCTTTCATTCCGATTACAATCATTCCACCATCTTGATTATTTGCCATCGCAAGAAAGTCTTTAATAAATGTAAATTCATCCCAAGGACACGACTCTTTATAATCAACCTTTTGGGTCTCTTTTCCAGCTTCAAGTATTTCTTCAATTTCTTCTACTGTCATTTGTATTTTTATCTATTTTTAGATGTATCATAATTTACCACTGTTTTACGAAAATTACCTCTTACTAACTGCCTTTTTATGACGAGTTAACGACCATGTGAATAATCTAAATTATCTACATAAAATCTTTTTAGAATTTTGAAATAAAGAATACTATTGAATTAGTTTTGTACTCAATTATGTCTTTTTTGGTGTATATTTATGAGTATTTTTATGTAAAGTAATTTAATAACTACTAAAACAAATTACCCCCTATCTCCACGATAATATTTAATCAATTTACACTGTTATTAAAAATTATAAAATAAGACTTTTTCTTGGCTAACCAGAAAACTTGTGAATTATGTTGATGACAGACTTCTCACCCAAGCATAAATTACAAAACCTAGTATTGATAATACAATTGGAAAGAAATAAATAGCTCCTTCTTGTTGTGTAAGAATTGTGTGACTTTTTCTACCATGCCAAGCTTGTTCTTTTCCGTTTTTGTTCATATCTGCATATCCAACACCAAAAAGAAAAGTTGAAAGGGGTTGCAATAAAGCTCTTTTAAAAGACATTGACCAACTGACTTTACCTCCATCTTCATTAACAACTTTCAGTCCATAAATTCTTTTACCAGGAGTAGTTGACCATGTTGCGATAAAAAATGTGAAATATAAGACCATATAAACATATGTAAGAAGATAGTCTACTCCAGTCTCAATATCCCCTAACTCAAATCCAAATACCGCTAATACAATGTAAATAATTACTGAAAAAAATAAAACACCAGCGTAATCAATTAACCATGCCCCTAATCTAACCCAAAAACCAGCATAATTATATTGTTCTACCAACATTTCATTCCCACATTTTTTGCAGAATTTTGCTTCAATTTTATTATCACTTCCACACTTAGAACAAATATTTTTTGATTCGTCTTTAATATTTTTAGGATTTTTTTCACAAGTTTCTTCATGCCTATCCGATTCAGATTTAGAATCAAATTCCTTACCACAATAATCGCAAGTCCAAATATAGTCTTCAGCAGATTCAACATGAGTCTGTTCCGCAATCTCAGATTTTTGATTAGCTTTTTTTAAAATAATTTTATTTCCACAATAATTACAAAATTTACTATTTTGATTAATTTCTTTACCACATTTATTGCAAAACATTATTTAAACTCCAATGAATTAATAAACTTTTGGTAATTTGGAATATTACCCGTTGGTGACCCAACCATAAAAATAAATGATTTTATGTATTGTAAATCGTCACGAATTATCCCTATACCTTTACCGATGTATTTTTCTTTAATACTATTAAAGGAAAAAGTAATCGCATCGTAACCCTTAATTGTTGTCAGTTTTGTATCACTTATTATTATCTCTCCTGGCTTATTCATATAATTAATCATTCCTTCTAGTCCAGTAATATTATCGTAATCTTCTGGAGGTATATCATAATCTCCACTTAATGCCAGATAATCAACTCCATCTTTGTCTTGAGATGAATACTGTGTGGAAGAATAACTATAACCATTCTCCAATGTAGTCTTTGGCTCCCTTTCGGTTGATGGATACCCTGGAAAATCAATACTAAATCCATGTTCAGCAGAAGAAAATGGTTGCCATTCACCATTTTTTGTTTCTGAATTAATTGATGAATTACTGTTAGTTGTTGAATTGTTTCCACTTGCAGCAACTAAGGCAATAAAAACTATTCCTATGACAAAGACTGAAAAAATAATCAGAAACCAATTCGTTTTATGTTTTTTAGATTCTTTTTGTGGAATGAAGAGAACATCTTCAACTCTCTTTTTTCCACTCGGTTTTAATACAAATCCACACTTAATACAAAACTTACCATCATTTTCGTTGTTTTGTCCACATTTTTTGCACAACATATTTATTTAATTATAAAATTATTTCTCCAAAATGCCACCATTTTTTTAATTCTGTTTGTTGTTAATGGATGGTCAAACAACAATTCACTCGTTTTGGTTATACCACTCTCTGAACCAACCAACTGCTCTTTGTATGCATCAAGATTCACTTTTTTTATTAATTTCATTCCAATACTGATTTTCATTAATGTATCAATGGCTGGTTCAATTTTTTTATTCAGTATTAAGCTGCATTTGTCACAAGTGTATTCTGCTTTTCTCTGCCAAAAAGAAAATAAGTATGTTGCAGCGGGAATATTTGAGCCAAAAGGGCTGATGAATGTAAGTATAAAATTGTGCCTGGCTTTAATATGTCCTAGCTCATGACCAATCACAAAACTTAATTCATCTAAATTCAAACCTTCAACCAGCGATGATGTCAAAACAATTGATGCCTTAGGAAAGCCAATAGTAAAACCATTTGGATTCGGGTCTTGAACAATAAATAATCTAGCGTGTTTGATACCAAGTCTATTTTTATACTCACTGAAAATTTGGTAAATTTCTGAAAACTGGTTTTCTGAAATTTCTAACGCACTACCAATTAATTGAGCTTGTTGAAGTTTTATATAAATAATTCCGATAAATGCAAGACCAATCGTAAGCCAGAAATTTACATTTGCAAAAAATATACCCAAAATAATAGTTAAAACTATAGAAAAAAATAAATTTAAGTCTTCTCCCTTTTCCTTAAACATCCATGTTTCAACTTTATTTTCAGACATATTTTAAGCAAAATCCATAATTCCACTAGAATTAAATCTAGCTTTAATATCTGCCTCATAGATGTCTAAAAAGAAAGAAAATGTCTTCTTGGAATATTCACTTGGATACCAGGAACAACAGACTAGCGCATCTTTACTTTCATTAAAACAATAAGTACACACTGAAGCGACGAGGTTCATCTTATTTACACACTCTAACGCATCTAGCCACTTTTTGGTTACTTTATCCTGGTTGATAGAATAATTAGACACAAATGTAACCAAACCACTGGCATTAAAGGTGATTATTAGGTTTGACCTGTTTTTATTGATAGCAATAACCTGCATATGTTTTCCGTCTTCTAATTCAATAGGTTTATCAATTTCATATCCAATAAATTCCAGATGGTCTATAATTTTATCCATCAATTCTTGATGTTCAAATGATGTTTTTTCGGACAAATTTGCACCACAGGATGAGCAGAATTTACTACCCTCTGGATTATTTTTTTTACATTTATTGCATTTCATATTTTTTTATAATTTATAACCACAATTAGTACAAAAAGAATCTCCCTCATTTTTACTAAAGCCACAATTAGGGCAATTATCAACTAAATACGACTCCTCTACCACCATTGAAACAGATGGTTTTATTGATGTCGCAGTTATTATTGCAATTATTAATGAAAAACTAAGGGCAATTAAAACAAGTATAGTAAAATTAGGAACACCACCAGCTAATGTGACTATTGATAAAACTATGTACCCCAGTTGGGCAAGAAAAACACCTAAAAATGAACCACTACTATCAGGACCTTCTTTCTTTGCCATGTACTGAAGAGGACCTAATGCGACCGAATAACCCAGCAAGAGCAATGGGAGAAGAGCATATTCTGTTCGGTAATCCATAAAAAAATTAAACGCAAAATATGTCCATAAAATAATTAAAAAATTACCATAAAAATTAGCTATAAAACCTAATATCGCCACCCAAAATTTACTGCCCTTTTCAGCTGCTTTTGTTAAAAATGGAGCAAGTATTAATTGAAGTAAAAATGCAATAGACCATCCATATGGCATAAAAATTGACATTACAATGCCAGATACAATTAATCCCCAACCGCCAGAAAATAACAACCATAATCCTCCTACAATTCCTGAAAAAAAATTAAGTATAAGAATTAAGAATGAAAAAATATAAATTGTATTTGCGCCGAAATTAATTACTGTTGGATAAAATTTATTTAATTTCATTTTTATTTGAAAATGCTGCGATTGAGAATAAAACTAGACTAATTAGGTCAATTGGAATCCAGTCGGACTTATTTAGATAAACAGGAATTATGGGGTTGAATAAAAATGCTATGGCAATAAAAACGAAAATCCAACCTTTTTGCTTTGACTTATAAAAAAAGTATGAAGTGTAAATTGAAGAGATAAAAATAATCCACCTTAACAGAACATAAAAATCATATGGTAGCCAATTTGGAATAGCTATTAGAAGTAATAAAGCAGAAATAACGCAAATGTACTTCATATTTGTATTTATCCTTACCACATTATAAACCTGTGGATAATAAATTGTTAATATGAATACCAATCAAACTTGTCTACTATTTACTCAAAACAGTTCTCTAATGTTTACATTCAAAGCAGAAGCAATTTTTTGTAATGTCTTCATACTTGGTCTTCTTTTTCCCGTCTCAACTAAGCCAATAAATGTAGTGCTCATTCTAATTTTGTCAGCCAATTTCTCCTGTGTAAACCCAGCGCTTTTCCTTGCTCGCTGAAGCCTCTTTCCGAAAAGTAAATCTTTCTTGGTAATTTTTCTGTCTTCCATCAAACAAAGTTACCAATCTATCCAATATAAGTTTATTAACCACTGGTTATGATTTGAACCAGAATAATGGTATATTTCATTAACCACCAGTTAATAGTAAAAATGGTTACATAAACATAAATATGAGCATATTAAGCCGTCAAATTAATCAGGCTTGTAATTCAAATCCAGATTTATCAATGTGCAAACTATTGAACACTATCGCTCCAATAGTTATTGTAGTGCTTGCTATATTATTTCCTTTTACTTTTTACTCCATACTTAAAGATGAAAAATTTAAATCAGGTGACTGGAGTAAAAAACTAGCATATTTATCAGGATTTATGTCGGTTGGTATTTTTTTAGTTGGGTCGGCTTTACAGATACTAAAGTACATTTCTGATTCATTGCCTATTTTTAATTATTCACTATATTTTCTAATTGGAATAATTCCATTATTTTTCAAACATCCTGAAGTTTTGGCAAGTCTGTATCCGAAAGAATCTGCTGAAATTAATTCATGGTCAACCGCGCAAAAGAATGTTGTAGCCATTTGTATATTAGTTTTAATAATCTCGGCTATTTTAATTTTCCTAAATAAATAGACGAACTTTATAAATAAATCAAAAAATATTATGAAAAAAGTTTTTAATCTGATTAAAGATATTGTATTTTCTTTATTATTGGCTTTTGTCGGATTAATGATAATGGTTGTTTTTGAAAAATTAATGGCTTTTGATTTGTTTGCGTATCCAGTGTTTTTGATTGCTTCATATTTTATATTCAGAAGATTAAGACAGTATAAGGCTAGACATAATAAGCTGTGAGTGTATATTTTGGCTTAAATAAGAGATAATAAGTGTGTTATCTAGATAAATATAAAATACAGATGAAAATATGGTTTGCTGTAGGAGGATTGCTTTTTAATCCAACACAAAACTTAAACGATTTAGAAAAAATTAGGAATGAATATCCTGGTTTAGCTAATTTTTCGGCTGAAGATTGTGAAAAGGTAAAAAGACTAGAGATTAATCCAGTATTTAAAAAAGAAATACTAAAAGCTAGAGAAAATATCGGAATACCTATTGATGGTTTAGATTATGATGATTTCAAATCATATTATTACCCATTTAATACCAATACATTTGATAATCCTGATTTGGCACAAATAAATAAAGATTTTAATAAAAAAGTTGATAATGAAATTAATAAAATACTAGAAAAATACAATTGTGACCATTTTGTAGAGAAACAAATAAAATCAATTTTATTGGCAAATGTTGTAATACCATCGTCATCAGATAATAGTGATTTTGGCGGAATTTCAATCCAAACAATATTCAACGAAAGTGACAAAGATAGAGATGAAAATCAAAACGATGAAAAAGCAGTATTTATTAAGATAACTTCAAAAGTTAGTCCTGAAGCAATAATTGAATTTATTAAGAAAAAACGCAATAGACTAAACAGACTATTGAAAAACTTACCCAAACACATCAAAAAACCCTTAACAGAAGAAGAATTGGAAATACATAAAATGAAGGATAGTAAAGATAAAATAACTTTTGACACAATGGAAGCGAAAATGACAATTAGTGGAAAATTTAGATATGTTCCTCCAGGTTCAACACTAAAACAAAGCTACGACAGGGATATAAATGTTTTATTTTGCAAAAAGCGACAAAAATCCACCCGAAAAATTGTAACCAAATAACCCGTACCCTTTGGGAGAATTAGTGTAGAGAAATTAAAACACTCTACATTAAATGAAAAAATACAAGACAAATTCATTATCTCTAGCATCAGCTCTCTCCCTTTTTCTACCAATAACTTCTATAGAAAAAGACCCTACTAACAATAACTGCTTATTTTGCTTTGATGATACTCCCCAACTACGAGAATTGATTTCAAACTTTTGGAACAAAAATTTACAAGTTGATGCTTCTGAGTTTTTTGCACAAACAAAAACTCTAAAAGCAAGGATTCATGAAATGTTATGAACTTGCCAGAAGAAGCAGTAATTGAATTTCAAAAAATCTATAAAGACAAGTGTGGTGTGCTGTTGGAATTTAACGAAGCAAAAATAAAAGCCGAAGCATTCTTAAATTTAAGGTACTTAATTACTAGTAAAACCCCATCTAAAAATGAACAAGCCTAATATTTCTATAAAAATAATTTCTAATTCAAAAGTGGTGAAAAGTATTGCCAGTAGAAAAATAAGAAGAATTAATAAATTCATTGAAGCTAATAATTTTCAAAATTGCCTTTATAAAGTTCGTGTTACTTACGAAAAAGGGTTGGTCAATTGCGGAGAGTATAAAACAAAACCTGAATTGATTTATGCATTGAAAATTTTTCTTGATATTTGAGGTTAATTATTTAATGATTTATGGACAAAAATATAAAAATAAATATAAAAATACAAAACAGGGGGAAATTATTAGCAAATGCCAACATTACCCTTCTAACTGAAGGTTTTGGATGGATAACAATAAAAGGTTTTCAAATTTGGGAAAGTGATATTTTGAATAGCAGATTAAACGAAAAAATAAACATTAAGCCAACAAGTCAAAGAAATGCTTATGGAAAATATCCAACTATTGTTTATGTTGAAGACGAAACATCTTGGGGAAAAATGGAAAAAGAAATATACGAAGCTTACAAAAATAAGCAATTAAACGAAGAACCAATAGAAGACATTATTATTCCAGAGGAAATACCCTTCTAGTAACTATGTATATAGTAACTCTAACTATAGAGTAACTTTTACTTTAATAAATTAATAATAATTTATTACTTATAAGGTTAATTTTATTAATGTAACTATTACTTTAATAACTATTTAATATTATTGGTTTATTAGGAGAAAAATAGTGAATTTATGATTCAAAAATAGTATAATTATTATGCAACCAGAACAATTTATACAACTTAGAAATACCCTCGTTGGACAGAGCTGTATAAGTTCTGGTTGCACCAGCGAGGGTATTTTTATTTTTTAATTTATTTTATGAAAAACCAAGTTTTTGTTTACTGTAGAAAATCACAAGAAGATGAAGAAAGACAAGCTCTTTCTATCCCTTCTCAAATTGAAGCTTTAGAAAAATTAGCTAAAAGAGATGGTCTTGAATTAGTTACTCCATATTATGAAGAATCACAATCTGCCAAAAAGCCAGGAAGACCAATTTTTAATCAATTACTAAAAGATATGGAATCTCAACAAGTTAAAAAAATACTTGTATGGAATCCAGACAGACTATCCAGAAATTCAGTAGATTCTGGTCAAATAATTTATATGATGGATAGAAATGTTTTAGACGAAATAATTACTCCTACCCAAGTTTTTAGAAACAATCCAAATGATAAATTTTTATTTAATATTTTATGTGGACAGGCAAAATTAGAAAATGATAATCGTGGAATAAATGCAAAAAGAGGAATGGGTACAAAAGCTGGTATGGGCTGGATGCCATCATCTTCCCCGTTGGGTTACAAGAATACTCCAGACAGAAAGAAAGGATTTAAAGTAATTGTTAAGGACGAAGAAAGGTTTGATTTGGTTAAAAGACTATTTTTGGAAGTTATTAAAGGAAAACAAGCAATTGAAGTTTATAAAGAAGCTTCGGAGATTTGGAAATTAACTAACCAACATGGTCAAATTTTTTCAAGGTCAACTTTTTACAATATTCTTAATAAACCTTTTTATTATGGTGAATTTGAGTATCCACAAGGTTCAGGTAATTGGTTTAATGGGCATCATGAACCAATGATTACCAGAGAACAGTTTGATATTGTTCAGAAAGCTTTGGGTAAATTTGGTAAACCAGTTGCTCATACCCATACTTTTGACTTAACAGGGTTATTTCGTTGTCAAAAATGCGGTTCTGCAATAACAGCTTCTCAAAAAACTAAACATTATTTAGGAACTGGGCGAATTGTTACTTACACTTATTACCACTGCACTAAGAAAAATAAAAAGATTAAGTGTGATTCAAAACCATTGACCGAAGCAGATGTTTTAAAACAGTTAGACACATTGTTAATAAAACTTACTCCTGACCAAGATTTCATTAATTGGTCAAACAAATGGCTTTCTGTCATTCATAAAGATGAATCTGGTTTTAAAGAAGAAAAACTTAAATCTCAACAAACAGAATTATCTAATATAGAAAGACGATTGAATAAGCTTTTAGACATGAAACTGGATGAAACTATTGATGACCTAACTTACAAAGAGAAAAAACAAATTCTTGAAGCTAAAAAAAATGAAATTAAGGTCAAATTAGATAGTACAACTGACGACTTAGATGATTGGAGAACCAAGGTTGAAAATACTATTGAATTTGCCAGAGTTTGCCAATACAAATTTAATAGTGGTTCTAGAGCTGATAAACAAATGATTCTTATGACTATTGGCGCGAACCTCATCTTCAATACTGATAAATTAGTGGATGTTAAGCTAAAACCTGAATATGGAATATTGGCTGATAAACAAAATTGGAGTGAAAAATATAAAGGTTGGCTAGAACCTCAAAAGTATACGGATATTATGGAGAAAAATGATGATTTGCGACCTGCAAATCCAGTATGGCTCCCCCGCTTGGACTCGAACCAAGGACCTGCCGCTTAACAGGCGGACGCTCTACCGACTGAGCTACAGGGGAATGTTTATCTGTAGACTGTTTTTGATTATAAAATACTTCTGGCCTAAAGTCCATCGTATTTTTTTACGTTAAGGTAAATGCTATTTTATCATGTAATATGATATTTCTTCTTAAATGGCTACAAGAAATATCATTTTTCGCCTATTTAGTTTCCTGAATCAAAAATGCCCTTAATTTGTCTTTAACCATCTAAATAATTAAATGGCATCTTCGAAAAGATGAGAAAACAAACGAAGGGCAAATTTAATTATAAAGAAAAAGTTTTTAATTATTCAAGATAATCTTGAAGTTTCTTTCTTCTAGATGGATGGCGAAGTTTTCTTAGAGCTTTGGCTTCGATTTGTCTGATACGTTCACGAGTAACGTTGAAAATTTTACCGACTTCTTCAAGAGTTTTTGGAGTTTCACCCATTAAACCAAAACGAAGAGATAAAACTTTAGTTTCTCTTTCATCAAGAGTGTTTAAAACTTCTTCAATGGATTCACGCAAAAGATCTTTGGAAGTTTCTTCGTATGGAGATAATTGAGTGGTATCTTCAATAAAATCTCCCAAAAATGAATCTTCATCATCACCGACTGGGGTGGAAAGTGAAGTGGTATCTTGGGAAATTCTGTAGATTTCTTCAACCTTATCGATAGAAATACCGACTTCATCAGCAATTTGTTCAATAGTTGGTTCGTGACCTAATCTTTGAGTTAATGCACGAGTGGCTTTATAGACTTTGTTGATGGTTTCAACCATGTGAACCGGAATACGGATGGTTTTAGCCTGATCTGCAATAGCACGAGTGATTGCTTGTCTGATCCACCAAGTAGCATAAGTTGAGAATTTGAAACCTCTGGTCCAATCGAATTTTTCAACAGCGCGCATTAAACCTTGATTTCCTTCCTGAACAAGATCGAGGAAAGTTAAACCACGGCCGATATATTTTTTAGCAATGGAAACAACAAGTCTCAAATTGGCGTTAATTAAGGCCTCACGAGCAGCTTTAGAACCTTTTTCAATATCTTTTGCGAGAGAAACTTCTTCATCGAAACTTAAAAGATCGATTTTACCGATTTCTTTTAAGTACATTCTGACTGAGTCAACATTTCCCTTTTGAACTAAAAGACTCAAAAGATCGGAAGAACTTATCTTATCTTTTTCAATATCAATTATTTCTTTGGATTCAACTTTATCGAATACATCAATCCCTCTTTCGAAAAGATAGTCAAAAACTTCATCTACCTCTTCAATGTGTTTTTCTGGTTCAGGGATTTGACTTAGAATTTCATCATTGGTAAGATAATGAAGCTTCTTCGCCTGATTAAGTAAGTTTTGCTTGACTTTGGATATGTTTAACGTGGCTGCCATGTCGTATATTGTATATGAATTACGGGAATAAATCTATATTTTGAAATATTTATTTTTTCAACTGTAATTTCGACAATTTTGCTAGGAGTAAATTGTAGTCCAATTCGGCTTGTTTAAGCTCTTCTTCCTCTTCATTAAGCTCGAGTTTGGCGATTTTTTTGGTTAATTCCTGAATTTGGTCTTTAAGAACTAAAACATTTAGCTGAGTAGCGACTTTTTTGATTTCTTTAAGCCGGTTTTGAGAATCAAGCTGCAAAGCAGTGCCGTTTAAGTATAAATTTTGAAAAATCGGCCGGAGTTCGGCTGGGATACTGTCTTGATAAACCCGAGGCTCAAATTCAATTTGGCTTAAAAGCGCAGATGATAAAGTTTTGAATTTAGGAGTGTTGAAAAGGTTTAAATATTTTTCGATCTTTTTGGCGAGGGCAACAGGTTTGTGGGCGCTAAAAACCAGCATTAAAAGCAGTTCCTCATACCTCTCTGTTTTAGGCGATGAATCGGCAATATTTTCTTTTGGAGCATAAGAATAATTGTTGGATGGACTGGTGCTGAGCTGATATCTTTGGGCTTCCTGATAAATTGATTCTTCGTCGGAACCAAGCTCGTTGGAAAGTTTTTTGAAATAATCGGCGCGGATAACGGAATTGTTGATTTTTACCAAAAACGGCAACACTTGAGCCAAAATCTCTTTTTTACCCTTAATTGTGGAAGAATCATTAGCTTTGGCCACAGATTCAATGATAAAATCCCAGACTGGAACAGTATTTTTGAGCTGTTTTTTGAAAAATTCCAAATCACCTTTTATGGCTTCATCGGGATCTTTGTAATCTCCCAAAGTTAAAACACGAATATCAAATTCAAGAGAATCGGCAAGTTCAATGCTTTTTCGGGCGGCATTGTTGCCGGCAAAATCAGAATCGAGACCTAAAATTAGAGTGTCAGTATAGCGTCTTAAAAGCTGAAGCTGTTCTTGAGTAAAAGCAGTCCCCTTTAGAGCCACAATGTTTTGAAAACCAGCTTGGTAGGGAGAAATCATATCAAACTCACCTTCGACAATAATGACGGAATTTTCCAGTCTGATGGCTTCCTTGGCTAGATTTAGGCCAAAAAGCATTTGGCTTTTGTGATAAATTTCCGTTTCTGGTGAATTAATATATTTAGCAAGATTTGGATTGGCACTGGTGGGCAAAATTCGGCCAGAAAAACCAAGAATTTGATCGCGATAGTTGGTTAATGGAAAAGTAAGCCGGTCTTGAAAACGATCGTATAGTTTGTTGCCGCCATAATTGCTTTGGCCAAAAGTACCGGTGGCAATAAGTTCTGGGATTTTGAAACCTTTTTTAAGTAAATAGTTGGTAATTAATTGAGTGTTGGCAGGAGAATAGCCAGCTTTAAATTTTTTCAGAGTTTCTTTGGTTATACCCCGATTTAGAACATATTCAAGAGCTTTTTCACCCAAGGGATGGGACAAAAGAATATAGTTGTAGAATTTGGCAACTTCATTGTTGATTTCAATCAAAAGCTTTTTATTTTTTTCTTCCTGGCTATAGTTGTCGCTCCTGACCAAGACGACTCCAGCAATTTTGGCAAGTTCTTCCAAAGCTTCACGGAAATCAATTCTTTCATATTCTTCTAAAAAATTAAAAACATCGCCGGCTTTGCCGCAGCCAAAACATTTATAAATTTGAAGTTCTTCAGAAACAGTAAAAGATGGGGTTTTTTCGCCGTGAAAAGGACAGCAGGCAATATGATGCCGGCCACGTTTTTTTAAAGGGACGTAGCGATTGATGATATCGACAATATTTATTTTTTGCTTGATTTCGTCTACCTGGTTCTCCACAACCCAATTTTAACATTTTTCGGTATGATCTTGAAAAATATTAATTTTATAGCGGAAAAATTGACAATAGTCCGACAACAAATGTAAAAATTATCAAAAAAATGAAGACATCAACAAGAATTGAATGGCTTATTTTTAGACGCATAAGACAAATAATTATAGCCGATAATGCCACAGAAACTGCACCGGTAACTGAAATTATACTAAGAAACGAAACGGATAAAAAAAGAAAAATGGAAAATGGAATTAGGCTCGATAAAAGATATGATTTTTTCTGAGAAATAGAAAAGTCGCGGTAAAAAACTTCTTTAATAATTAAAATCATATTAAGACCGGCCTTAAAAATTATAACCAAACCCAAGAGAGCTAATGATTTGGCAACCAATGGATGAGAGGCAACAAGGCCACTTATAGTGTCAGGACTAACGGAGGAACCATTAATTTTTATAATCGAGTAAGTAAACAATGTATAAACTAGGACCGATATGAGAGTGCCAATGATAGAAGATTTAATTAAATATTCTTTTTTGTGATAAGTAGACCTGAGCAGCTCTTCAATCTCGGGAATAATCGTAAAACCACTGATAGTAAAGATGATGATGCCTAAAAATGAAATAGAAGGAGCGGAAAAGCTGATTAAGGTTGAACTTGGAAACTTCAAAGAAAAAAAGAAAATTAAAATTATAGAAATAAATATTAGAAAGGGCAGAGCTTCAAAAAATTTACCTGATGGTTTTAGATGGAGAAAATTAGTGACAGTAAAGATTAAAAGAAAAAAGATAATTCCCAAAATGCCTGACAAAAAAGGAAAAATAACGGCCAAAAAAACTGAAGCCAACTTCATATAGACCAGAAGTGCTCCAAAAGCGATTAAAAATATACTAAGAGAGCTGACTACTTTAAAAAATTTACCTAAGTAAATTTCGGCATACCCAGAAAGCTGATGATCGCCGGGAGTTTTGAGAATAATTTCAATATAGAAGATGTTCAATATGATGGTAATAACGGCAATAGTTGATAGCAAAAATACGGAAAAGATAAAATTGGAATGATAAAAAAGGTAGGGCAAAGTGAAGATTCCGGCTCCGACTATGCCAGAAAATTGCAAGAAAATAGCTTTAACCAACTTCGGATTCATAGCTTTTTTTGATCCTGAGAAAATTTAAGTTTATATTTCATGTTTTGATAAGTCAGACTGACAATTTTATTTATAGCCCAAGTTGCCAAAATTAAAACGACAAAGTACCAAATGCCAGTTAAAGTAAGGCGGGGAAATTGATCTTTAGAAAGATAACCAACAATTCCAGATAAAACACCAATAGTAGTAATGATTCGCAGTGATTGGATGCTGTTGTTGGTGGTCATATTACGGACTTCAACCACAACCTGAATAGCAGTGGAAAGATAATCGTTGGTCATTTTCCAAATTTCTTTGATGTAGAGATGGGTGTCTGAAAGCGTCTCAAATTTGTATTGAAAAATATCCAAAAGCTGCTTCTCAATTTCTAAACGCTTAGTGATGGAGGCGCGGGTGTTAAGATAAGCGCCCATTTGATTTATGCGGCTGGAAATCAAATTAACGGTTTTTTGATAAGAATCCAGCTGATTTCGGACTTTTTCAACTTCATTGCCTTTGATGATTCCCTGCTCTTTAATTTTAGAAATTTCTTCCCAAATGGTTCTGTGAATTGATAAATATTTTTCCAGCTGATCTTTGAATTCCCGGAAAAATATTTGCATTTCAATGAGTTCGTTAATATTGTTGTTACTTTTGGGACTGATAATAAAAATATAATCGGGAGTTTTGAGAACGGATATATTTTCGGAAACTATTTGGCTATAAATTTCACCATATTTTTTTATAATTTCACTTGGTTTTAAAGTTATTTTATTGGCTGAAACAACAATCGGGTGTTCAGTTTTGATATCAGCAAGAACTTTGGGAGTTGGAGCGCCGAGGGAAAAAATGTAGGAAATGGCCGGATTTAGACATTGTTCGTAATAATTTTTGAGCTGAGTTTCTGACTTTTTAATATCAGTGGATTTAGTACTTAAAATATATAATCCATCTTCGTAATACCGGATTTCAATGCCATCAGTAGTTATGGCTTTTATATATTCCAAATAACCAGATTCGCGGGTGACTGAAATAAGATTAAGCTCGTTATAATAATTGTTAATTTTTTGAGAGGACAGATTTAATTTGGATTTTGAGAGAGCGAATAAATCGTAAATTTCACTTAAATGCAAAGTCGTGCGCTGATACCAACCACCTAAAGTAACTGTGAACAAGCTATTTTTAATTGTGGTCATAAATAAGATTAACAAAAAGTTGAGGGCGAATGCATCTTAAATATATAACGACTACAATATGTAATGGACGTAAAACAAAAATTAAAAGAAATAGCTCTTTTGACCGATCAAAAATTAGAAAAATATTGGGATGAAGAAATAAGTCTTAATTTTGGTTTTAATCAAAACCAAAAAGATTTGGTCAAAAAAATGCTTCTTCATGCCAAAGATCATAATTTGAGAAACGCCAAAAGACTCAGAGCCGCATTTGTTTATTACGCCTATCTTCTGGGGAATAAAGAATTTAACGAAGAAATTTTTAAGGCCATGATGGCAGTAGAGCTGGCTCACACCGGTCTTTTAATGCAAGATGATGTCATGGATCAAGATGAATTGAGACGAGGCAAGGAAACTACTCATGTGTATTTTAGCCAAGGCGACAAACATTTCGGGGAATCGATGGCATACAATTTAGGAGATGGATTGATTTGTTTGGGGTTTGAGATGCTTTTGAAAGCAAACTTTGAGCAAGAGGCAATAAAAAATGCATCTATAAAGTTTATAAGGGGAATTACTAATACTACTTTTGGGCAAAGTTT
The DNA here is from genome assembly GCA_013387215.1 of Patescibacteria group bacterium. Taxonomy (GTDB): domain Bacteria; phylum Patescibacteriota; class Microgenomatia; order UBA12405; family UBA12405; genus WARW01. Next base: position 134,738 of record WARW01000001.1, on the reverse strand, counting down.
TGATGTCGGACTTGAGAAAATGGAAAATTGGTCTGAGGAGGATGTGGTGACTTTACACAAAAGCAAAACTGCTATTTATACTTATGAAAATCCCCTATTAATCGGCGGAATTATTGCTCAGTTAAAACCAGAAGTCTTAGAAATTTTAAGCAAATATTCAATGGATGGCGGAGTGGCTTTTCAGCTTCAGGATGATATTTTAGGAATTTTTGGCGATTCTGAAAAAACCGGCAAATCAGATAATTCAGACTTGATTCACGGCAAAAGAACTTTGTTGATTTTAAAAGCTTTAGAAATGGGTTCAAAAGAACAAGTAAAAGCAATCAAAGATGTTTGGGGTAAAGGAGTTGATGATAAAGCTTTTGTAGATTTGGCTAAAAAAGCAATTATAGACAGCGGCTCTTGGGAATATTCAAAAAATCTTGCCAAAGAATATGCCTTAAAATCGGTAGAAACAGCTAAAAAATTATATAACTTTGATTTAAATCGGGAAGCAATCGAATTTATTGTTGAACTGGCACATTATATGGTAAATCGGGAAGTGTAATCTTTTTGGTCTTTTTGGGAATTAACATATCAAAAGTAAAAGGCGAAATTAAGTATAAAAATTCAAAAGATAAAACTGATAAGTCGTGAGAACTGGGCATTTGGTGGGTAATCCAATAGGTCAGCAGAGCCAAAAATATGCCATTTCTTAAACTGACAGACATATTATTTTTAAAAACTTTATTGATAACAGCTTCGGGGATTTTGTTGTTTCGGGCAACAATGACCGCTTCTTTATTGTGAGTGTAACCTGAGTGGATAGTGGCTAAACAAGTACAAATAGCAGTAATAATATTGAAAACTGTATTTTGCTTGGTGAGATCAGCAGAAAGAAAGACGAACTGAATGGAGTTTGGAATATGGCGCAAAAATATAGTGGATACTATGAATAAAGTGCCAGCAAAACCGCTTCCAATTAAAACCAGCCGATTATAACTAATGCGGATATTAAGAAGAGATTTGTTTTTACTGAGAAATCTTTTTAGAATAATCCAAAGCAGTCTTAAAGCGACCATAACTGCCAAAACCATACCCCAAGCAGTAAAAATGGTGTGCCAATTCAGAGCAAAAGTGCTATTTATATGGAAAAATGGGAATTCAAAATCTGTGCCCTTAATCGGATATTCAGGGTATGGAATAAAGTGGTAAAGGTAAACAGGATTAATTTTTTCATTGTAAAAATCGAGTAAAAATACACGACCAACCGAGAAAAAAGCCAAACCAAGTAGAACAAAATTTAAAATATAAAAAACTACAGAGGAATTCCCCTGGCGAACTTTTTCATGAAAGATAAGATATTGATTATCGGTTTTGGTTTTTTCCAGTTCAGTCTCAAATTCTTTTAAATCAGGATTAAGAATGGCGCCAATAAAACGAAATGGCAAAAAGATAATTGTCTGGGCTAGACCTACCAATAAGATAGATATCCAGGCTTCTTGGGTCAAATCATAAAAGCCAAAAAACATACTGGTATAAAAACGAAAACTGCCACCACGGAAAAACCAAATAAAGACTACAATCAAAATTAAAATCATGAAAGTAGTAGACCAAGGTAGAAGACGGGCTCTTTTATCGATTTTGGTTATAGATGATAGCTTGTAGTTGTTTTGTTCCACTGGTCGATTGTATCAATTTAACATATACTTTTTATAGTATGGCAGAAAATAAAGAACGAATGTTTAACCCAATTGAAGAAAAACCCAAAAAGGTAGTTGATATAATAGATATTAAACCTGACAGAGATACGATTCCCCGGGAAGTAAAAACATGGATGGAAAAAGTTGAGGCTAATCAAACTCAAACACCAACTGTTTTTGATGACACCAGTGGGCAGCCAATATTGAAACCAAGTGCACCAACTGATCCAAGTATCGTTTTACCAATCAGCCAAAGAACATTTTCAGATGGGTTCAACAAAACCGTGTCTGATGCAGGAAGATGGTTATCTGAATTCGTGTTTAGAGTGATAAAAATTAAAAAAGGTAAGGTAAAATTTAATCAAGAATGACTCTAGATTCATTGACCGGACAATTAATTAGCCTCCTATTTTTAGTAGGAGTAATTGTTTTGGTTTTAATACTTTTATCCATGCTTGGATATGCACTACTGCTTTGGTATAGATGGAGAGACAGAGAAGAAGCTTCACTTAAATTAGTAACACTGTTAATTGCCGTGCCTCAGGACAATGAAGTTAAGATTGATGCGATGGAGCAAATAATAAATGCCATATCGAGCATGTATAAATCAGCAAAGTTTAAATTTTTGCAAACTTTACATTCTCAAGCCGTTGCATCATTGGAAATTGTGGGAACCAATGAGGATATTAGATTTTATGTTTCGATTCCGGCTAATTATCAGGATTTAATTGAAAAACAAATATATAGTGTGTACGCCGGAGCAGACATTCAAGTGGTTGATGAGCCAAATATTTTTTGCGAAAACGGTTCGGTCGAATATGCCTGGTTGTCCTTAAAAAAAATATCTCACTATCCTTTAAAAACTTACAAAGAAATTCCAACTGATCCCCTGGCCTCGATTACTTCAGCTTTATCAAAATTAAATAAAGATGAGGCAGTGGCAATACAATTTGTTATTTCCCCGACTGATGGTACCTGGTCTAAGGCGGGACGAAGTTTTATCAGCGCAACTAAAAAATCAGAATCCAATCCAGAAAAAGCCTCTTACAAGGTTGATGCTAGACAACTAGAGGCAATCGAAACTAAATGCGGCAAACCAGGATTTGAAACAGCCATTAGAATTGTGTCGGTGGCAGGAAGCCAGGAAATTGCCAAAATGAATTTGTCCAATATTAAGGCATCTTTTGGTCATCTTGAATCTCCATGGAATAAACTTTCAAGTAAAAAGATCCGATTTAAGAATTTGTTTATGGATGATTTTATCTATAAATATCAAGTGATTTTTTGGCAAAAACACAAAACTATTTTATCTTCAGACGAAATTGTTTCGATTTTTCATTTACCAAATAAATCAATTGAAACACCAAATATTTATTGGCTAAAATCGAAAAAAGCTCCAGCTCCAATTAACTCACCTCAGGAAGGTATGTATATTGGAGATAATTTATATCGAGGAGTAAGCAAAAAGTTTTGCATGAGTCCAGTTGATCGACAAAGACACTTTTATATTGTGGGGCAAACAGGTGTGGGTAAATCATGGCTTTTGGCAGATATGGCACTTCAGGATATTAAAGCGGGACACGGAGTTTGTTTTATTGATCCACATGATACATTTGAAAGTATTTTGGAAAGAATCCCTCCAGAAAGAGTTGATGATGTGATTTATTTTGACCCAAGCATGGTGGAAAGACCAATGGGTTTTAACGTGATGGAATGCGAACGGGAAGATCAAAAAGATTTTGTGACTTCTTCAATTATCAACTTAATGTATAAATTATACGATCCATACAAAACTGGAATCGTGGGCCCCCGATTTGAACATGCTATCAGAAACATCATGTTGACGGTAATGACGGAAAAAGGAGCCACATTTATCGAAATTGTCCGTTGTTTAACTGATCCATCATATGTCCAGGAATTATTGCCAAAATTGAACGATCCAATGGTGAAAAGATATTGGACCGATCAAATTGCCCAAACAAACGACTTTCATAAATCAGAAGTGTTGGATTATATCGTGTCTAAATTCGGCCGTTTCATTACTAACACCATGATGAGAAATATTATTGGCCAATCTACCTCATCTTTTAATTTCAGACAGGCAATGGATGACGGAAAAATTTTGATAATTAATTTGGCAAAAGGAACAATTGGAGAAGAAAATTCGGCTTTCTTGGGCTTAGTTTTGATTCCAAAAATATTAATTGCCGCCATGAGCCGACAAGATGTACCAGAAGCAATGAGAAAAGATTTTTACCTATATGTGGACGAATTCCAAAATTTTGCTACTCAAGATTTTGCAGTGATTTTGTCGGAAGCCAGAAAATATCATTTGAATTTAACCGTGGCCAACCAGTTTATTTCCCAGATGGATGATGAAGTTAAAAATGCTGTTTTTGGAAACGTGGGTACAATTTCTAGTTTCCGATTGGGTATTTCCGATGCCGGCTTTTTACAAAAACAATTCAGTCCAACTTTCAGCGAACATGATCTTTTGAATTTAGGCACTGGAGAAATTTATATGAAAACCATGATTAATGGAGTTCCGGAAACTCCATTCTCTTTAAAAGTGGCCGCCAAAGAAAAGAAAATGCCAGGCAATCCTAAGATGGCTGAGATGATTAAGAAATTGTCAGCCTTAAAATATGGCCGACCAAGAGCAATCGTTGAAGCAGAGATAGCTAGAAGAGCTAGATTATAGTTCTTTAAGTTTAATTCCCTTACCTTCTTCTTTAGAATCAATTAATTCCAAATACTTTTCGGTAGTAGAAATTCTTTTGTGACCAACGATTTGAGAGACAACATCGATTGGAACACCGGATTTAAGTTGAAAAACGATAAAAGTGTTACGCAAGTCGTTGACTTTGACACCTTTAATATCGGCTTTATCAAAATAACGGTTCAAAAGACTACGAATGTTTCTAGCTAAAAGAGTTCGACCAGTTTTAGTGACAAATACATTTTTAGATTTGCTGTTGTAACGGCCTTCATCAAGGTACTTTTTTAAAGCAGTTTTAGCAGAATTATTTAAAGGAACGATTCTATCAGAATGACTTTCATAGCTTTCGATGAAAACTTCATTGTCTTTAACGTTATCAAGTTTAAGATTTTCAATTTCTTTGATTCTTAAACCAGCTTGAAGCATCAATTCGACGATAGCAGTAGCACGAGAATCATTTCGGCAGGCATCGCGAAGTGAACGATATTCAATCGGTTTTAAAATCTTTGGAAGATCGTTTTCGTATCGAGGATGTTTAATTTCTGAAGATGGATCGGCAGAAATTACTCCTTCGGTCTTTAGAAAAGAGAAGAAATTTTTGATGGAATTCAATTTTCGAGAAACTGATTTCGCAGTATAGTTGTTTTTAATTAGGTCTTTTTTGAAGTTATCAATATCTGAACCTTGGATAACGTCAATAGTGGCAACGTTAGATTGCGCTTTTAAGAAGCTAATTAGTTGATTGATGTCGCCTTTGTAAGCTACTATAGTATTAGTAGATTTACCCTTCTTGGAAAGGGCGTTGACAAATAGATTTAAGGCTCCATCTAAAGATAAATCGGACATAAGGCGTTAAATTATGTAAAATATGACTTATAGTAACACAAATTGGGATAAACTACAAGCTATATGAAGCAAATCAAGTTTATAACCTTACTTTTGGTAGTATTAATCGTATCGGCTTCGGCTGGGATCAATATCAGCCGCCAGTTTTCGGCTTTGGTTATGGCCAGATCGCAAGTTCAAGAGCTAGAAAAAAACGTAGTTGAACGAAAAATCAGCAACCGAAAATTAATCAGCCAAATTGAATATGCAAGTTCAAGCGCATATCTTGAAGAGCAAGCTAGAGATAAGTTTGCCTTAGGCACAGAAAACGATGTATGGATACAAGTGACACCAGAAAAAAAGACAAATTTGTTTGAAGATAAGAATATCGGGACGGTTAAGCCCAAATTTCAACAGTGGTTTGATTTGTTTACTAAGTAAAAAAGTTGTGATAAACTTCCGAAGTCCATTTAACATGCGGGGTAGTGTACGGCTGCACGTGAGGCTCATAATCTCACAGGCCAGGTTCAACTCCTGGCCCCGCAACAAAGAACATAAACCTATCGTTTATGTTACTACTTGTCCAAACGAATATTGAAACAGAGAGGTCGTCATTAATTTGACGGCTTTTTTGTATCCTGACTCTGTTATTACTAAAATTTCCTTTGAATTTGATTGCCTTAAGCAAGGGAGACTTTAAAATAATTTTGATATAATAGCGAGTACGGCAGGGTAGCTCAGATGGTTAGAGCGTAGCATTCATAACGCTAAGGTCGCGGGTTCGATTCCCGCCCCTGCTACTTTTTTATATTTTGGGTATGTAGCTCAGTTGGTTAGAGCACCGATCTTATAAGTCGGGGGTCCATGGTTCGAATCCATGCATACCCACTAATCAAGTGCCTGGTAATGGTTCGAATCTCCCCTCAAGGGGGATCTAGGGACATGCATACCCACTCAAAACGCTTGTGTGAAAAGATATGTTTTTCAATTTCCTGATAAGATTAGTTAATCATGGTGTGGTTTTTGAAGAAATTTTTTACAGGGAGAATAAAAAGAATTAACTATTTTTCCTCAGTTTTAACATTAGTGGTTTTTGTGGGGATAATATCTTTTGCCATAGGAATGGTGTCAAAATTATTGACTGACAGGATTTATGTTTCCAGAGCTGATTTAATCAGTGAAGAACAACTAAAAATTACTTATTCACAAATAGACACTATTAACCAAACTGCTTCAACGATAACTTTAATAATCAGTATTTTTGTTTTGTTTTTGACTTTTTCTCTAGCATACAGAAGGCTGCATGATTTTAATGCTCCAGGAATTTTACTTCTAGTTTTATTTCTTCAGTTTATAAATGAATATTTCGTGCTCGTAAATGTTGTTTTGATTTTGATTTTACTTTTTAAAAAGGGCGATTTGGAAGCAAATAAATATGGGAGTCTTGATAAAGAAAAAGATCTTTTTAGAATAATATTTCCAAAATAATTAAAGTTTTTTAATAAGATTAATATCGGCGACTGAAAGCCAGGCTGACATGTTGCCAAAGCCGGTTTTATCAATATCAAACGGTTTTAAAGACTGCACTTGACTTAAAAAGATGAGGATGGCGTAATTTTTATGACAAATCTCTTTGTAAAATAATTCCTGTTGTTGAAGCGTAAATCCTATATATTTACCATATTTACGGAGTAATTCCTCAATTTTCGTAGAAGTTAAATCAGAAAATTGAAGGACTTTTTCAACCTGGCATTTGAGGGTTATTGGGGAACCAGAGTTTTTAAAATAAATAATCTCACCCGCTTTGATCTGATTCCAGGGACTTATTCTTTTGGAATACCAACGCGATTCGATAGTTTTAGTGCCGTTTTTTATTTTTTCCAAAAAACCGAGTGATGATTTTAAAATAGCCACATGATCCATATATTGATTATATAAAAAATAATTTTGTGAGATTTTGGCTTGTTTAAATTAGCTTCAATAGGTAGAATTTGTAGCCAATAAGTTAAATTTTTCCAAAATGAAACAAAAACAAACTTTGTCTGAGCCTCCGTCGGAACCTCAGGGCATACAGAGACTTTTTAAATTCATAAGGAGTAGTTATGATGCATTTTATTTTGCAAGCACTAGGATATTTTGCCGTAGGATTCGTGGAGATGTTTTTGGCAACACAAAGAACTTATTGGATTTCAAAAGGCCAATCCAAAAAAGCGGCCCTCTTGGTATTTTTTGAAAATTTCATCGCAATTTTTATAATTTATGAGATTGCTAATAATTTACACGGAAACTTCCCTATTTTAGTTGCTTACGCGGCCGGAAATGCAATTGGAACTTATATTAACCTGGAAAAAGTACCATTTTAATTGTGTGCTAGAATACGACCAAGTAAAACTAATAGCGGTTTTAACTTGCACATTAAAAGGAAAGAGGTGTTTTTTGTGAATTATGCAGACATGCAGTACCAAAAAAGACAAAAGAAAATGGGTTATCTTAAGGAGCTTTTGGATGCCAGATTAAGGCTGAATTTCACGTTGCTGATTCTGGGCGACGAAATTTTTGCGGTCGGAAAAATCGACACGTATGAACTCATGAGAGACAGTGGATGCTGGTGGGTAAAAGGAGTTTTTGAAAATTATTATTTGGAGAATCGACTTCCAGACGGGGTGAAAATTTTTTCAACCCAAGCAAATAATGGGAATAATAATCATCGTTACGCACAACTCCAAGCGACAGAGGTTGCCGGTTTTTGGGAATTAATTAATGACATAGTCTGGACTTCCGGTTTTGATCGCCTGCCATCACCGGAAATTGAACTCTTTCGTAGTCTTTGACCTTATCCCTGGTGGATTTTAGCGTAAAGCTAGATGAAACCGGGGATTTTTTTTAGATGCCCATGGCTTTTAGAACTTGATTGAGAGTGTCTTGAGCTTCGAGACGAGCTTTTTTGGAACCAGATTCAATAATATTTTCAATTAAATCAGTTTTGGTTTCGTAAAATCGTCGTTTTTCACGAATTGGTTCTAAAAATTGATTTATGGCTAAAGCCAGCTTGGTTTTTACCTCAACATCCCCCACTTTACCTTCGCGGTAGCGAGCTTTAAGATCTTCAACTTCGGCTTTGTTGGGATTGAAAGCATCGTGATATATAAAAACAGGATTACCTTCAACTTTGCCTGGATCAGTAGCTTTGATACGAGTTGGGTCGGTATACATGCCACGGACTTTTTGATTGACAGTGGCTTCGTCGTCGCCCAAATAAATACAATTTCCAATAGATTTGCTCATTTTGGCTTGACCATCGGTGCCAACAAGAGTACCAACATCACCAACTAAAGCTTCAGGAATAGGAAAAACTTCGCCGTAAATTCGGTTAAAATCAGTGGCAATTTCACGGGTAACTTCAACATGGCTAACTTGATCTTTACCAACCGGAACTAAATTAGCTTTGACCATTAAGATGTCGGCTGCCTGCAAAACCGGATAATTTAAAAGACCTAAAGACGGTTTTTCAATATTCAAATCGTGCATGACTTCTTTAAGGGTGGGAACTCTTTGAGCCCGAGGCACAGTGACTAGGTTTGAAAATAAGGCGGAAAGATAGGTTACTTCTGGAACTTTTGATTGCTGATAGATGACACATTTTTCCGGATCAATGCCCACCGATAGATAATCCAAAACTAAACCTCGAACACGTTCGTTAATAGTGGAAGTTTTTTCTCTGGAAAAATTGGTGGTTAAAGTATGCAAATCGGCCATGATAAAGTAGCAATCGTATTTGCTTTGCAACTTAACACGATTGGCAAGAGTGCCAACGTAATGACCAAGGTGAAGCGGACCAGTTGGCCGATCACCAGTGAGAATGCGAGGTTTATTAGAATTTGTCATAATTTTTTACTTTAAAGATACATCAATTGTAACATTGCCGAAAAATAAAATTTACTGCTATAATACACTCTAGTTTATTAGAGCTGAAACCAGGTAAGCTAAAGCTGAAGGGGTTGAAGCAAAAGTTTTAAATGACAAAAGAAAATCATAAAATCAGTGCTCAAAACAGAACTGTTTTAGGCCGAAAAGTTAAACAGTTAAGAAAGAGCGGTTTAATTCCTGCTACTGTCTACGGAAAAGGTTTTGAACCTATTTCTATTCAAGTTCCAACTGTGGAATTAGAAAAGATTTACGAAGAAGTTGGAGAATCAGGCTTAATTGATTTACATTTAGATAAAGAAAAATTACCAGTCTTATTTAGAAACGCTCAATACCACCCAGTTAGCGGTGATTTGATGCACATCGACTGCTACAAAGTTAACTTAAAAGAAAAAATCACTACTTTCGTACCAATCGAATTTGTGGGTGAATCTGCAACTGTTAAAGCTGGAAACATTTTAGTTCCAGTTACTGAAGAAGTCGAAGTTGAAGCATTGCCAACTGATTTACCAGAAAGCATTATTGTCGATATCTCCGTTTTGGAAAATGTCGATTCTATGGTGACTGTGGCTGATTTGGATGTTGATAGATCTAAGGTGGAAATTTTAACTGATGCTGAACAAGTGATCGTTAAAGTTGAAGAACCTCGTGAAGAAGAAGAACCAGTTGTTGCTGAAGTTGCTCCTGGTGAAGTTCCAGCTACTGCCCAAAAATCTCCTGAAGAATTAGCTAAAGCTGAAGCTGAAAAGAAAGAAGAAAAAGAAGAAAAATAATTCTTACTTTTTAATAAGTAAATCAAAAACCACGGTTAAAACCCGTGGTTTTTTTGTGGAACAAATTAATTGAACTGATAATAAAGCTTTTGAATATCATCACGAACCGGATCAAGCTTGAAAGCTTCGGTTAGGGATTTTTTAGCATCAACGATATTGCCAATCATTGATTGAATGCGGGCTAGTTCCACCCAATCATCAGGTGTTTTATTGGGTTTACCATTTAAATTGGTTAACTTTTTTTGAAGTTCTTGAGGCTCATAGGCGCTTTTATAGTTGTTAATATCGTTGGAATCGAGCGTGTTTTCGATTTTAGCAGCAGAAGACCAATCGCCGTTTTCAGCCATAAGATACCAAAAGTTTAAACGGCCTTGATATTTTTCACCTAAATTTAGGTATGATGATTGAGCTTTGACAGAAGTAAATGGATCCCGATGAAAGAGAAGTTGGTAAATATTAATGCCGACAGTGAAAACCAATGATAAAACAATAATTATTTTTAAGGAAATAATTAGTTTAGACTTCATTGACAGTTGGCCAGGAACTGGTGATTAGAAGCTCTTCTTTGAACCCAAATAGGTTTTTGAAATCTTGATAAACTGTTTCCGTAACAAACGGAATAAATGGGTGCAGGAGTTTCAAACTATTAATTAAAACTGTCAATAAAACCGGAACAACATCTTCTCCCCTATTTTTGGCATGTTCAATGTAGACATCACAAAAATCATTCCAAAAGAAATGATAAAGATCTTCAGAAGCTTGACCAAAATGATATTTATTTAAATTTTTAGTGGTAGATTCGGTAATTTTATTCAAGTTACCAAGAATATCTTTGTCTTCGGAAGTTAATTTAGTTTTATCGATATTGAGAGAAACTTTTAGATTTGGATTGGTTTCTTTGAGACGATCGATAAGCATTTGAACAAAACGGGAAGCGTTCCAAATTTTGTTGACGAAATTGCGTTGGGCACGAATTTTGTCATCAGAAAGGGCAATATCCGAGCCTGGTGCAACACCGAAAACCAAAGCCATACGCAAAGCATCGGAACCATAAAGATTAGCCGTGACGACAGGATCGATAACATTGCCTTTGGATTTAGACATTTTTTGGCCTTTGGAATCGACGACCCGAGAATGCATGTGGGCAACTTTAAATGGAACTTCACCAGTAACATAAAGACCCATCATGATCATACGGGCAACCCAAAAGAAAAGAATGTCCCACATGGTGTCTAGAACTGAAGTTGGGTAAAAATACAAAAAGTCTTTAGAGTGATTGCCGTTTGGCTCCCAACCGAGAGTGGAATATGGCCACTGACCTGAGGAAAACCAAGTATCAAAAGTATCAGTTTCCTGAAGAACGCACTCACTTTTTTTAGCAGCTTCAGTTTCAGAAAGATAAAATTTAGCATTAACTGGCGCTATTAAACTTTGAAGACCTTTTTTGATGTCTTCATAAGAATATTTTGAAGTTAATTCTGACCAAGTGCCAGATAATGTTTCACCTTGAGGAGTAATAAGAGTAATAGTAATTTCTGGATTTTCATCCATGTTGTACCAAACAGGAATGCGATGACCCCAAACAATTTGCCTTGAAATAGGCCAATCTTTGATGTCTTTCATCCAGGTTAAGAAAGATTTTTTAAATCTTTTGGGGAAGATTTTGACTTCATCAGCGCTAACTGCAGCTTTAGCTTTGTCGGCTAATGGTTTGATTTTGACATACCATTGAGGAGCAGTTAACGGTTCAATTGGGCGGCCACAACGATAGCAGTGACCAACTTCGTGAGTATAATCTTCGATTTTTTCCATTAAACCAGCAGTAGTTAAGTCTTCGATAACTGCCTGTCTAACTTGATTTGAATATAAACCTCGATATTTTTCAGGGACGTTTTTGTTGAATTTTCCATCGAAATCAATGATGCGGACAAATTCCAAATTAAATTTCTTGCCCATATCATAATCTTCTGGAGAATGAGACGGAGTGACTTTAACAGCGCCAGTTCCAAATTCCATATCGATTGAATCTTCAAAAATAATAGGGATTTCTTTATTAACTAATGGCAATAATAATTTTTTATCTTTAAGATCGGAATAACGAGGATCTTTGGGATTTACAGCAACTGCAGTATCACCAAGCATGGTTTCTGGTCTGGTGGTGGCAACAGTAACAAATCGACCTTCTTGCCCAACTACTGGATATTTAAAATACCAAAGATGAGAAGCAACTGGTTTGTGGACAACTTCAAGGTTGGAAAAAGCAGTGCCACAGAAAGTACAATAATTGACGATTTTTTCATCACGATAAACAAGTCCCTCATCAACCATTTTCTTGAATACGGCATAAACACGTTTAATATGGTCTTCGTCCATAGTAAATTTTTCACGGCTCCAATCGAGTGAAAAACCAAGGCGTTTCATTTGGTTTTTAGCAACATCGCGATTTTCAGACACATACTCAAAAATCATTTTAAACAAAGTTTCACGGTCATAGTCAAATCGAGATTTGCCCTGTTTTTGGAGATGTTTTTCATAGACAAACTGGGTTTCAATACCAGCGTGATCGGTTCCTGGAAGCCAAAGAGTTTTATCTTTGCCATCCAACATGCGATGGAAACGAATCATAATATCTTCAACAGTATAAAGGGCGTGACCAGCGTGCAAAGGATTGTTGGCATTAGGCGGCGGCAAAATAATTGTGAATGGTTCTTTTTCTTTTCGAGCTTTTATTGGATCTTCGGGAACGGTTGGTGTAAAGGCGCCAGAATCTTGCCAAAGTTCGTATATTTTATCTTCAGAGGATGGACTATAGCTTTTTTCCATGGGAATATTTTAGCATGAATATGCACCAAATTTTAGGCAATAAGATATAATTTAGGGAATGAGACAAAGTGATATTTATAAACTACACCAAAAATATTCTCACGGAAAATATAAAGATAAAGTGCTTCAAATTGTTTGGACCCATAGTTTAATTGTCAAAAATATTTCTTTGCAAATAGCGGAAAATTTAGAAAAAGAGTTTGGAATTAAAGTGGATAAGAATTTAATAGAGGCCGGAGCTTTGCTTCACGATATTGGATTTTATGATTGTTTTGATGATGATTATAAAAAAATATGCCAATATGTGCGTCATGGAAAAATGGGTTATGACATTTTAATAAAAGAAAAAATCTCTCGGAAAAAAGCTAGGTTTGCTTTGACTCATGTGGGAGTGGGAATAAATAAAGAACAAATTGAAAAAGAAAAAATTGATTTCCCAAAGGGAAACTATGTTCCGATAAGTTTAGAGGAAGAAATTGTGGCCTATGCTGATAATTTTCATTCCAAAGGACATCCTGGATTTAATCTTTTTGAGGAATCGTTGGAAGAATTAAATAATATTAATCCTGATTATGGGGTGATTTTTAAACGCTTTAAAGAAAAGTTTGGACTCCCGGATTTAAAAGAGATGCAAAATAAATACAAAAAATGGCATGAGGAAATTAATGAATGGGTAGATAGTGTGAAATGATAGAATAGGACATGAAAATCGTTGATATTAACGACAATTATGAAAATGTAATTAAGGAAACCGCCCAGACAATTTTGGCAGGTAGACTAGTGATTTTTCCATCTGATACTGTTTATATTTTGGCAGTTGATCCAACTAACAAGTCGGCCGTGGAAAAACTTTTGGGATTTAAAAACAGATGGACCGGAAAAGCAATTTCAGTAGCAGTAACAGATAAGAAAATGGCAGAAAAATATGTGGAGTTAAGCGAATCGGCTCAAAATATTTATAAAAATTTATTACCAGGGCCATTTACTATTGTCAGCAAAGGAAAACATCAGGTGGCAAAAGGTATTGAAGCTGAAAATGGAACTTTGGGAATTAGAATTCCTGATAATAAATATATTCATGATTTAGTTATGGCAGTGAACAGACCAGTTACTGCCACTTCAGCCAACCTTTCCGGAAGAACTCCAAACTATTCGGTAGCAAGTTTTCTAAGACCGTTGTCAAAAAAGAAAAAAGATATGATTGATTTGATTGTTGATGGAGGCAAACTGCCAAATAATAAACCATCAACAGTGGTTGACGCTACTGAACCGGAATTGAAAATTTTAAGAAGGGGTGATTTGATTACCGGAAGCTCGCAAACATTGGTGTCTAAATCGGAAAAAGAAACGGAAAAAGTAGCGGAATTTTTATTGAAAAAAGCGATTGAAAAAAATAGTGGAAAACCAATTGTCTTTTCGTTAAGCGGCGATTTGGGCTGCGGTAAAACTGTATTTAGCCGAAGATTAGGACATTTGCTTGGTGTTAAAGAGAAAATCACCTCCCCTACTTTTGTGATTTACAATGAATACCAAACTGATGATAAAAAATTCTTACATTTTGATTTATACCGAATTACGGCAGACTTCGAGCTGCAAGAAATAAAGTTTTTTGAACTTTTTACCAATAATTCAATTGCCTGCATTGAGTGGCCAGAAAATATGGGAAAGGAAAACTTTTTAGAATTACAAAAAGTGGCTAAAGTAATTTCCATAAATTTTGAATACCTAAATCCAACAACCAGAGAAATAAAATACGAACTTTAGTTGGCGGCTACTTTTATGCTTTTTATGAAAGCATCACATTCGGTTTTAAGATCACTCTTACCATTGTGAATACATTGAATGGTGAAATTTTTATTGTTGGACTGGAAGTCAACAATAGTCTGAGTGGTAATGTCGTATCTAAAGGTAGGCAAGCCAGCGACTGTGAAGGCAGTAGAAAATTCCCGGGAGGTGTTAGTCCAGGCCCATTTACCATCAGTGGCGACATGAATGGCAAAATTACCGTTAGCTGAGGAAAAAGTATATCGATTTCCAGTGGATTCTGTGTCTTGAACTAATTTTCTTGAGGAACTATAAGAAACAGAGAATTTATCGTCAGGACTTGAGAAAAGTTGCAAATTGGCGCTTGAAGTGGCGGTTGGTTTTGGAGCAATTGTTGGTTTTAAGGTTGGATTAGATTTTAAAGCAGAATTGGATGCAGTTTGAGTAACTTTTGGTGACAAAGCAATTGTTGGTTTAACGGACGGTTTAATGTCAACGACTTCAGTAGGAATAGGATTAGTGGTAGGAGTGGGAGTTTCCTGATTAGAAATGGTGTCGGCAGTTTTCTGATTTCCTGTTTTAATTATTTGAAAAAGGAGTAAAATTCCGGCAATTGATAAAATAACTAAGATGGCAGACAAAACAATATATATGGTGTTAGATTTCGAGTTAAGTTTGACACTATTTAGATCCATGAATTTATAATACATTATTTAAAACTGTTTTTTGTATAACAAATGAAAATACTAGCTATAGAAACCAGCTGTGATGATACGTGTGCTGCAGTATTGAACAATACTTCAGTACTCTCTAACGTGATTTCATCTCAAACTGATTTACACGCAAAATGGGGAGGAGTAGTGCCAGACATTGCCAAAAGAGCCCATTCTGAAAATATTGAGCCAGTAATCAGCGAAGCATTAAAAAAAGCTTTTAATATTTCCAAAAAAGAAAATGTAACGGACTATATTGATGAGGGAATGAAAAGCATTGATGCGATTGCAGTGACTTTGGGACCTGGATTGGCAATTGCCTTGGGAATAGGCGTAAATAAAGCTAAAGAATTGGCCAAGAAATACAATAAAAAATTAATTGCCGTTAATCATGTTGAGGGTCATATTTTGGCAAATTTCACTAAAAATAAATTTGGAAAGCCACACCGAGAGATTAAGTTTCCAGCTTTGGCAATGACAGTTTCCGGCGGACACACAAAATTATTTATGATGGAGGAAATCGGAAAATATACACTTATTGGGGAAACATTGGATGATGCGGCTGGTGAGGCACTAGATAAAGCGGCGAAAATGATGGGACTTGGATATCCTGGCGGTCCAATTATCGAAAGACTGGCATTAAACGGCAATTCTGATTGGTTAAAACTTCCCCGCCCATTAGCAAATCAAAAGAATTTTGATTATTCGTTTTCCGGACTAAAAACATCTTTTTATTATCAAATAAAAGATTGGCCAAAGGAAAAAATTGCCGAAAAAATGTCTGATTTAGCTGCTAGTTACCAGAAAGCTGTTTTTGACAGTTTAATAGTAAAATTCAAAAGAGCGATCAATTTTTATATGCCAACAAGTTTATTGGCAAGCGGCGGAGTTTTAGCAAACCAAGAATTAAGAAAAGAATTGAGAAAAGTATCAAAAGAAATGAATATTCCAATTTTTATGCCAGTTAAAAAAGAATTAAATACTGATAATGCGGCGATGATTGGAACTGCCGGATATTACAAAGCCTTGAGAAATGAATTTGTGGAAGATATTGATAGTCTGGATCGAGACCCAAGAGCCCAACTTTAATCTTCCCGATATTGAAAAGAAAGGGTGTTGTATTCATCGGTATTATAGACACAAACACCTTCTTCATGCCATAAAACAAATTCAGAAATACCTGAATCAAGGCACATTTTGCTGCAAATGGTGCAATAGGGCTTGCCAGCTTTAAGAATTTGATTGTTCGAATCCAGCCGAATAAAATAAATTCTTGAACCGGAAAGATCCTGATTATTTTTTAAGGCATCAAGAATGGCTCTTTGCTCAGCATGCACACAACAAGTTTTGTCGGATTTGAAATTTGACGGTAGTTCGTCTTTGAGGCAATGATCAAGCTTTTGGTTAAGAGGCGGTGAATTAAAACCAGTACCAATGATAATATCATTTTTAACAATAATTGAGCCGCATTTTGATCGAAAACAAGGTGAAAGTTTGGCTATTTGAGCACACTTTTCAATATAATTTAGAGCTGTTTGTTTTTCTTCACCGCTTAGAAATTTCATTGACCAGTTCCCCGACGATAAACTGCTGCCCAAGGAGTGTAAACAGATTGAAATGTTTTTTGATGAAGAGTTTTGCCACTACTATCGGTTACTGTCCAATCAAAAGCAGTTTTAAGACCAGGAACCCGATGTTCATCTTGAACAACTTTACCCATAGGTAAAGTAGGATCATCAATGTATTGATCAGGTGGAGCTGGTTGAGCATCCCACTGACGATAATTACTTATAGTAGATTTGCGGCCATCAGAAGTACCATAAATTTCATAAGTTAAAGTTCGGTTAGGAAGATCAAAGGTATTTTGAACTAATACATAATGGCCAGTATCATTTATAAACTTCAAATCTGGACTGGGGACAAAAACAGTGGCATCAAAACCAGGTTTAGAATCTTCTTCATAATAACTAACACGATAAGCATGATTTTGACGGGAAGTAATATCTAGACCAGCATTGAGCATCGCCCGGAAAAGAGTGGTAGAAACTTGGCAAATTCCACCTCCAACATCAAGTTCAGTTTTTCCCTGACGAATAATGTAGGCTTTTTTGAATCCAGCCTCCAAAGAAACATCACCTAGATTTTTAATAAATGAAAAAGTTTCACCCGGGGCAACTAGAATTCGATTGACAATAGCCGAACCTTTTTCGATATTCATGTTTCTGGTTGAATCGGAATGATGAAAGGTAGATACTCCCCGGCCTAATAATTCTTTAATACCAAGATTGTTGGCATCATCATTTTTAACTAAAGGAGCGATGGTTTCGACTGGAATACTTTCAGTTATGAGAGCTTCCTGCTGATTAACTAATTTATCAATAGAATTTTTAATGAGATCTGATAATTCTGAATCTTTGGGTTTAATACCATTTTGAGCCGGTTGGAATTCCAAAACCTTATTATTTTCAAATTTAAAAATAGCATTAACAGGATCACGTCTTAAACTTTGAGAAGTGTTTTTGACATATTCATCGATCTTGGCTGTTTGATAATTATTTTTAAAATCCAACCAAGAAATTAAAGTCTTATCATCCAAAGTTATTTTGCTGGTATCAGCGGTTAGAATTAAACTTTTACCGATTAATTTTTGAGCCTTAATTTTTGTGTCGTTTATTTCTTGATCAGTAGGAATAGAGCCGGTTACTTTAAAAGGAATATCTATTGGTTTGGCTGCCTGACCAATAACCAAACTAGATATTAAAGTATCTTTAAGTTTCTCTGTTTCCATTTCCTGACCTAGTTCTCCTTTAGAAACAGTAATAGTTCCATTTTTGACCTCAAGTTCTGTGGGGATGTTTGATTTATTAACTTGGCTGGAAAGATCAGTTAAATATTTATCAAGGGCGTTGTTATCAAAAGTAATATTTAAGTCAAATCTTTTAGGAGCAAAAAAATACTTAACATAGGAAATAATTCCTTCATTTAAACGACGATAAAGAATAGTGCTGGCTATCTTTTCTTTGTCGATTTGAGCGGAAAAAGTTGCCAAATTCAAAGCGTAATCTTTCGTGGCTGTTTTTAAGGTTACTGATTGGGGCAAATCAAAATCATTATTTAGTTTGCTAATTATTTGGTCGCGGGAAAGATTGGAGTAGTCTTTGCCAAGAATAGAGGTGTTAGTAGCACTTTTATCATAATTGCGAATAATCGGGATAAACAAAACTGCTGGCGGTATTAGGATAATGAGTAAAGCTAATAAAATGAGCAGTTTGTGTTTCATATCAGCATTTTTGATCCATGGCTTGATTTGCCAATTCATCGGCAAATTTATTAAATTCGCGCCTGACATCTTTGAACTGATAAGGTAATTTTGAATCAGATAAATAGCGACGAACCTGAGTAAACAATGGGATCAAATTTTGAGCTTTTACCCGATAAATACCTTGAATTTGTCGAACCAAAAGCTGAGAATCAGAATAAAAATTTATTTTAGTGATATTATGAATATCTTTGTTGTTAACGATCCAATCCAAGGCACCAATTAATGCCATATATTCGGCCTCGTTATTAGTTTTAATGCCCAAATATTTGGCTTGTTTGTAAATAATGTCTGAATTTTCGCCATAAATAACTAAACCATAACCAGCAATTCCCGGATTGCCGCGGGCTCCCCCATCTGTATATACATTTATCTCCATATATGAGTATGATACCCGATTTTGAGCAAATATAGACTGATAAATATCGCTAGAACAACTGATAGTTTTGGGTTATCATATAAGAGTGACTGACAATGAAATAAAATCGCCTTTGCCACCAAGAAAAATGACTATCGCTAGTTCAGATGAACCAGTAGATAGGGTTAAAGCGCTTGATTCAGTATTACCTCCCATAACTCCAGAACCGCCAGCAAATAATGTTCTAACACCAGCAAAAAAAGAATTTCCAAAAAAGTTTTTAATTGCGGGAATTGCAGGAATAGTATTAATTTTACTTCTTCTGGTCGGATATAAAGTTTTATTGCCCATTTTGAGCGGTTCCAAAAATGAACCAGTAACAATTAATTATTGGGGTTTATGGGAAGATAGCCCGGTTATGAACAGTATTATTGCTGATTTTGAAGCAAAAAACCCTGGAATTAAAGTCAATTATTCCATGAGTCAAAAAACTGATTATAGAACGAGATTAGCCGGAAGATTGGCTAAAACTGGCGACGATCAAGATGTTCCAGACGTTTTTAGATTTCACAATACCTGGATTCCCATGTTTAAAGATAATTTGGCTCCAGTCCCAAGCACAATTTCCACAGCTATAGGATTAGATGCAGATTTTTATGATACTTATAAAACAAGCTTAAAAAGCGGCGGGCAATATTTGGCAGTGCCATTAATGTATGATGGGTTAGCTTTGTATTACAACAAAGATTTAATCGAGTCAGGTCAAGTGAATTTACCCAAAAGCTGGTGGGATTTGAAAAGTGCAGCTGATAAATTAACCGTTAAAGACGCTGAAGAAAAAATAAAAGTGGCCGGGGTGGCAATGGGACTTGTTGATAATGTTGACCATTGGAGTGACATTTTAGGGCTAATGATGAAACAAAATGGCGTTGATCCATTGAGCCAAGATCCAGCCAACGTAAAGAAAATGCAGGATGTTTTGACATTTTATACAATGTTTAGGACTCAAGACCATGTTTGGGATGAGAGTTTACCTTCATCAACCCAAATGTTTGCCAACGGAAAACTAGCTTTTTATTTTGGACCATCATGGCGTGTATTTAATATAAATGATTTGAATAAAGATTTAAGATATGACATTACAACTGTACCTCAGCTACCAACATTAGATAATGCTCCGATTGATCAAGCTAACCCTGACGCTAAACTAACCAATATTAATTGGGCATCATATTGGGTGGAGGGTGTTAACAACAAAAGCAAACACCAAGCCGAAGCTTGGAAGTTTTTGCAATATTTAGCTTCAGCCGAAGGATTGGAGAAAATGTATGCCACAGCATCGCAAACGAGGGCATTTGGCGAGATCTACCCAAGAAAAAGTATGGCTGCCAAAATAATTACTAACACTAAAATTAAACCATACGTAAGTGTAGCTAATGATGCCAGCAGCTGGTATTTATCCTCAGAAACCCATGACAGCGGACTCAACGATAATATGGCGAAGTATTTCGGAGATGCCATAAATAGTATTGTTTTGAAAAGCCAAGGCATGGAAGTAGTAATGCCAAGTTTGACTCAAGGAATTAATCAACTTAAGATTCAATATCAATTGAAATAAAATGATTCTAGTAAATTTCAAAAATTATAAACAAAGTTTTGGACAGGGAGCTTTGAATTTAGCAAAAATCTGCAAAAGAGTTTCAGAAAAAACAAAAGTAGAAATAGTTCCCGTTGTATCGGCTTTAGATGCTGTTCAAATTATAAAAGAGTTAAGTATGAAAGTTTATATTCAACATGTGGATGATTGTACAGAAAGAACTACAACTGGATTTATTTCTCCGATTCAAGCTCAAGAAGCTGGTGTCAGCGGATCTTTAATAAACCACTCTGAGCACCAAATTAAACCAGGAACAGTAAAAAGTATTTTGAAAAATTCACCAAAAAATTTTGAATCGATAGTTTGTATTAAATCTTTTGGTCAAGCTGAAAAATGGGCAAAAAACATTAAACCAAGCATGATTGCCTATGAACCAAGCTACTTAATCGGCAATAAAGAAAAATCGGTAGCTACTGAAAAACCAGAAGTTATTGAAAAAATAGTAAAAAAGTATGCCCCAATTCCAATACTTGTTGGAGCTGGAATAAGAAGTGAAGAAGATGTGAAAGTTAGTTTGAAATTAGGAGCAAAAGGAATATTAATATCTTCTGCTGTTATGACTTCTTCTGATCCGGAAAAAGAATTGATTAAACTAGCCACTGCTTTTAGTGTATAATTCTTCCATATATGGCGTCTATTGATAATCTTTTAGTTTCTCTGCTCGTTGACGAAGTAGTCGGCGGGTTTATCGTAACTATTCCACCGGGTCACGTTGGCTGTATTTACAGTATATTTCGAGGCGTTTTAAAAAATGTCTGGCATCCAGGAATGCATTTTAAAGTGCCGATCATGCACAGAGTAAAACTTTTTAATGCTCAATTAATCGAATATACAATTTCTAAGGATATTGCTCTTAAAGATAATAAAGAAATAATGGGTGACGAAGTAATTAACGCAGTGACCGCTGACAACAAATTTGTAGCAGTTGAAGCAACTGCATTGATTAAGCTTGATACTCAAAGATTACCTGAAATATGGCAAAATATTGGAGAGAACTTCGTATCAAAAGTAGTCCGACCTGTGACTCGAAGCCGAATTAGAAAAGTATTAACCAATCATACTTTAGTTAAAGCATTGTCGACTGACAGAAGTGTTATTGAAGATGAAATTAAACAAGAATTAAGAGATTCTTTGACACCGCACGGTTTGAATGTCGATAATTTTTATTTAAGCTCATTAACTCCAATTGAAGGCTGGCAAATTTTAGAAGACGATACCTATAAGAGCGACACTATAACTCCTAAGAGCGCTGAAGAAATCAAAAATCATCGCTTAATTAGCGGATCAGCAATGATAAATGATTTTTCTAACCAGCCACAGTCAAATTCCAGCAATGATTTAGACCGTAGGTTTTAAAGGCCTTAAAAGCAGAATTTAAAGTCGAGCCGGTGGTTAGGACATCATCGAAAAGAATTATATTTTGAAGAGATTTTTCTTGTTTATTTATATCTAAACAAAAAGCATTTTCAGTGTTTTTCAACCGACTGGATTTATATTTGAATTTGGCCTGGGATTGGGTGTTTTTACTTCTTTTCAGAATCTGATCATTAAATTTTAGATTCAAACCTTGGGCAATAGTTTTCCCTATCAAACTGGTTTGATTAAAACCCCGCCAATTTAGGCGAGAATCATGCAAAGGAATGGGAATTAAAATAAAATCATTTTTTTGCCAATAAGAGACTAAATTAGGAAAGTTTGTTTGCAAGCAATCGGCACAATATTTGGAAATTTCTGAAGCCAGATCGGAAACAAAATTATACTTAAATTCCTTAAGCGCTTTTTTAAGAATCGACTGATATTTAAAAATACTCAAGCTGCCTTCACAAACAATATCATCATGAAATTTACAGGAAGAAATGGGAATATTTTTAAAACATTCAGCGCAAAAGTAAGAGCCGTTCCTGCCGCAGCCAAAACAATTTATGGGAAAGACTAAATCTAAAATTAACGACACATATAAAGTTTATCAAGTTTGAAACATATGATCGGCAATTAGGTAAAATAGAGTACTTATAAAAAATATGGATAAAAATTTAATTAAGAGAGAAAACGCATCAGATTTAATTTTATTGCTAATGATTTCGGCATTAGTAAGCTTGCTGGTGACCAGATTTTTTTTGAATCTTTTTGGTTGGCCAACGATTAGTTTTGGGGTCTGGCACATTGCTCATGTGAATTGGGGCGGAGCTTTGATGATTATCGGCATTATTTTAATGCTGGCACTTCACGGCGAAAGAGTCCGAAGAACCGCAGCTATAATTTCGGGCGTTGGTTGGGGTCTTTTTATTGATGAGGTGGGTAAATATATAACAAAAAATAATAATTATTGGTTTCAACCAGCTATAATTTTTATTTATATTTCATTTATTATTCTTTATTTGGTTTACCGATATTTCGAAAAAAATAAACCTCAAGACCCAAAGACTCTTCTCTATTCTGTTATCAGTAAACTTGAAGATATTGCTGAAGGAGATTTGGATGTTCGAGAGAAAAAGGAATTAATAAGAAAGCTAAATAAAATCATAAAAACAGAAGGTGACGAAAACAAAAGAGAGTTTGCTGTGGGTTTGAAATCTTTTGTAGTAAAACAAAAAGCTAAAGAAGTGGATAGAAGCGGTTTTATTCAACAAATAATTGCTAAAACCGGCTATTATTCATACAATAAATTCTTTAAAACCAAAGTGGTCATGTATGCTTTGACAGTTTATGCAGGAGCATGGGCAGTCAATAAAATTCAAGAAACGATCAGAATTATAACCAATCCTCAGAGAATGCAACTGATTCAAAAATTTTATGATGATTATAGTTTTACCAATAAAGCGGATACGCACATGATTGTTTTAAAAATCATATCCGATTCTTTGGTGGCATTACTATTTATTATTGGAATTTTTAATATTTCGATTAAGAAAAAATTTAAAGGATTAAAGTTTTTTCAATTAGGTTTAATCGTCAGCATCTTTTTGTCATCTGTCTTTAATTTCTATTTTGAACAGTTTAGCGAGGTGTTTGTTTTAGCTACCAGTATTACCCTAGTTTGGGTGATTTCTAAGATGAGAAAAGAGTTTTTATCGTAGCTAAATTTTTGAAATTACGGCCTAAATATGGTATAATTACAGCCCTGGAGATGTATTGCATCGACGGAGTGAGTACTTTAAAAAACTGCAAGCCGGCTTTGATCCATTGAGCCGTTAAACAGGGTCAAATAATATATGCCAAAAAATCTTTTGGTGTTGATTTAACTGCTTTCGAAGGCTTCGGTTTTCAAAAAGCAGCTGCTCCAGCTTTAGCTTTTGCTTAAGTTGAGCTCAACCATCGTCTAGTTTCCCATTCTAGAGGAAACCTGAGGGTGTTAACCAAACTAGAATGCAATTTAATGGGTTCCAGTTTTCATTAAATTAAAGATCCGGGTAATTCCGGAAAATAATTGGCACTTTGAACACTTTTATTTGCTTTGGGTTCAAAGATTAAGCTTAAAGCAAAATAAGCTTGTAGACGTTTTTTAAAATCCGCTTTCGGACCCGGGTTCATTACCTGGCATCTCCGCTATCATTAAACTTAGCCGGACATTGTCCGATATTAAAAAACCCTCGCTGGAAAAATTTTTCCTTGTGAGGGTTTATGAGTTACGTAATACTTACGCGGCGGAATTTTTTTTAGATAAAGATTTGATGTCTTTGATTAATTGTTTAATCCAAATAAAGAAAAGCCAAGTAAAAAGGCCGCAGATAACTAAAGTTAAAACCCACAGAATAATTATTATGGAAATTTCAGGCCTAGTTTTGATCTTAAACGGTTCAGCTGAACTTAGAGTGTACTTAACAGTGGATGAAAAATAATATTTGACTCCAGTTTCACAAGTTGTTGTTAGCTCAAAAACATCACCATTTTGAATGGCAGCAAGCTCTTTGGTGTTTTTGTCTGTTTTAATCTTTAGGGAATAATCATTTAAAGCGGTAACTTTCAGGGTTATAGGAGTACTTTTACTGATAATCTCGGCATAATCTATACTGGTCTGATAATAGGTGGTGCTGGAAATTGTTTCAGTATTACTGGGATGAAAAGAAACGTTCAACATAATATAGCTGCCAAATGCGAGTGCGGCTAAGCAAAGAAGGCCTCCCATATAAACTAAAACTTTAAGAACAGTCTTGAAAAATCTTTTTACAAACACAAAAATCCTCTCCTTTCTTATATATTCCGATTTAAAAGTGCTAAAAACTACTGCATTAGCAGTTAAGCAGTGTAGTATAGCACAAAATGTTTTTACCTTAAGTTCCGTTTAAGTTCTCTATCTTTGATTTTTTCGCGTTTTTCATACTTTCTCATTTTTCGACCAACACCAAGTTCAACTTTAAACCAATGGCCTTTAGTAAAAATTGAAATAGGAATAATCATGTATTTTTGATTTCGGAAACTTAGGAGTTTGGCGATTTCCTTTTCGCTTAATAAAAGATTTCTTTCGTGAGTGGTGTCGGTGATTTGGCCTTGAGAGTATTTATAGAGAGGGATGTTTAAATTAAAAAGAATAGGCTGGCCATTTTTAATTTCGATTTTAGAATTGGCAAATTGAGGTGTTTGAGTCCGCAGTGATTTAACGTCTGATCCAGTCAGCGCAATTCCAGCTTCAAATTTATCAATAAATTGGTAATCCAGGGATTCCTTATTAAAATGTTTCACTCAGGATATTTTAACCTAAATAAATAAAAAAAATTGGGGTCTTATTAATTTAAAAAATTAACAAAACCCCGAAACGGTACAAAGATTATTATTTATTTGGGTACGTAAACGACCCATACCTGGCGGTAGTTATCAAGAATATTTGAAAACTTCTTGGATGCTACCAAGTAATCTGCTCTTTTTTTGCCTTTTACTGCCCCACCGCAGTCTGCTGCAACTCCAAAGCCTAAACCATCGAAATAAAAGATTGTTCCATATTTCCAATAAGCCGGATCGACAGCTACAGTAAAACCTGGGGTTACCAATTTGTTATCGGCAGTAATCGATGGATTAGTGTCACACTCACCAACTGTAGCGGTGTATCTGGTGACATACCATGTGCCTGCTTTAGTCCATTTAGTTCTGTCATTGATATTGAAACTAATATTTTCCTGGCGATGTTGATATGAACCTTGAGATAAGCTACGAAGACTTTGTCTAAAATTATTTGTGCCACGACTGGATACAGTGAATCTGGGAGTAATACCAACTTTCGGTGGTTTTGAAATTCCAGATTCAGCTGCTTTTTTGACAGTGTCTCTCAGACTATTATTGTCTATAACCAAATTATCCACTGTTTTTTGCAATTCTTTATTGGCCTTGTTAATTTGAGTAAACTTCTTTTCCAACTCAGAATTAATGGCGGTTAATTCTTCCAACTTACTCAAGCCTTTTTGCAGATCAACATTTTGCTGTTTTAATTTAATAATCCTTGCTTCTTTTTCAGAATTGAGATTCTTTAATGAATTGATTTCACGATAAAGAATTCCAAAACTTAAAACTAATACGACAGCAATTGCCACTGCGCATACGCTTTTTGTCTGTTTTACCAATATTAACACCCCTAATCATTTTTATATCTTTATACCGTTAAAGAACAATAGAAAATAATTTGCTATAAACTATTTTCATAAAAAAATCTTTGTATTATAACAAATGAATCAAATATATCAAAATTGCCTAAGGTTTCAGAAACTTTGACGATAAATTTTTTGATCGGCACCGAGAATATAAATAAAACCATTCTTCTCATCAAAAGCAATGTCGTTGATTTTTAATTGATCGAGATTATATTTTGACTTTAGTTCCCCACTCTTTTTATAGATATAAATTAAATTATCATTATTAGTAAAAGCAATATAATCAAGATCAATGGTAACTTTCATGTTTTTGGCGTTAGTTATTTGTTCTTGCTGAGCCAAAGTGAAGCTGTCTTTTATACCACTACTATAAGGGGCGACAACCCCATTTTGAGATAGTACCCAGATTTTGCCATTTATAGCAAATGAATTCACATCTGAACTAAGTTTTTGATCGTTTTTAATCCAGTTTTGAGGAGCGCCAAAACCAGTGGCGTTGGGTGCAGTTTTCCAGATAGTAAGATTTTTGGCATCCAGAATATAAATGGCACCATTCCAAAAATGGAAATCGGAAGCAGTAATTGGTTTCGATTGAGTGGAAAGTGATACTTTTGACTCTAAAGAATTAGATTTTATTAAGTATATGGCATCATTTCCAGCAGCATAGATATCATCCTTATTATCGGTTATTATTGTGATGTTTTTTAATTTATCAGAAGATGAAAAATTTTTAGTTGATTTTTTGAGAAGATCGATAGTATCAATACGGCCATTAATATTATCTAATAAAAATAATTGATTGTTACTTATCAATATTTTGGAATATTGGGCATTTTTAATAGAGATAGAAGTATCGTAGAAAAGATCAGGCGAATAATGATTGCTAGCGCCCGTCTGGTTTAGCACTTGCTGAATTTGCGATTGATAGCGAGTAACATCATCGGAATGAATATTAAGTTTAACCATTTTTTGAACTATTTTTTCTGAATCCTCAGCGATTTGTTTAGCGGAATTAATATCAACATTTTTGATAGCAGCAATGTTGGCAAACTTATCGTCCAGCTGGGTTTTAAGGCTCAAATATTCTTTTTCGGCTTTACTACTTTTGTTTTTCTGGTAACCAAAATAGGAGCTAATAGTTATTCCAGCAATCAAAAGAATAGCAATAACAAAATTTATTTTTTTTCGGCGATTGACTTGTTTAATATCATGATGAGATACATAAACTGGTTTTCGATTTGTTAATTTTTCAAAAAATGAAAATATATTGACGGGTGTAAACTTGTTTGAAATTAAAGGATTATCGGAAGGCGGAGTGAAAGGTTCGGACTCCGCTTCCAAAGCGGTGTCTGCAGAGATTTGATCAACGGTTTCTTCGTCAGCATGAGATTGAATAAGGGCGGCTGCTAGATTTGTTTGATCATCAAACGAGTACAAGAGACTTAAAAAGTTTTCTTCAATATTTTGAATTTTCTCCCCAGCAAGAACCGATTTTATTTTTTCCCAAGTGATTTTTTCAAAGAAGGAAGAGGTGGTGATAAAAATTTTATCTTCAGGTAAAAGCGGACCGGAAATGTTTTTGATGTTTGAAGAATCGTTTTCCAAAAGTAAACTGATTCGATCGCCCCGACAAAAAACAACATCAGTTGGGCCATAAGAAGCGAAATGGATGTTATTCTGAGAAACGATTGCGATTAATAATTCGAGTTCTTTGGATTTGTATAAAGGATTATTAACAACAGAAAGAATGGCATTTTTTAAACAATCATCAATAGAATCGTTATTTTCTGAAGAAAAATAATTTTGATTAATTTCAAAAATAATGTCGTGACCAACAGGGCTAATGTCACTGACGTCCGAATCTGACCTTAAATTAATAAGACCGAAAAGATGACCTCTGGTCTGAATTAAACTAGAGTCATCAGGTTCATTTTCCCAATATTGAGACCAACTGCCTTGAGCTGATTTGCCAATAAACGAACGACAAGTAAAATGCATTAATTTTATAATACTACAATCCGAAGTAAGTCAGGAGAATTAAGCCAGCGGCAAAAACCAGATGAAGATAAGAAAAGCCGATTAATATCGAATTAAATTTATCCCTGATGTTTTTAGACATAGTCGTCACTTGTTTAACGACCACGACAGAAAAAACGAAGTACAAAACGGCACATAAAACAAAAAATGTTTTTTGAGCAATCAATAAATAAGGCATAACTTGAGCCAAATCTAGTGGATTCATTGTTTACCTCCAAGAGCATGGTGCTCTTTTTCTTCCCGTAGTTGGGCTAACAATTTTATAATTCTTTCTGGATTAGGAACCTTTTCAAAAGTGAGTTCGTTTTGTTCAGCGGCAGTCTGAATTAAAACATTGCCATAATTAAACATTGTGCCAGCTAGACCTTTGACCGAAGAAGAGACATCTTGAATTACATCAAGATCGGCTTCAGCGAATTTTTTGTTAAGCATGTTATTGAAATCGATATCAACAACTCTTTCGTTAGTAATCATATAAACATCAAAATACCAGCTTAAAAATTTTTCAAAAGCGAAGATAAAAGTAACTAAATACCAAAAAAGCATAGAGACCATTTGGTATCGGATAGGAAGAAAACCCAAGAAATCAAAAATACTAAAAAGAAGAGGCACAAAAAGCATAGCAATAGCGGTAAGAATCCAGGAAACATTAGTAAACCAATGAGGACGAAGAGCTAATAAGATTTCTTCATCATTATCTCTTTCGGAAAAATCAAATACCTTGGGTCTGACTAAAAATGAAGAAAATGGACTACTGGTATGACCTAAAATTGTATAAACTTCTTCAGTAGGAGGAGAAAAATGAGTATTAGCTTTGGCGGATGATGGAGTCTTGGCTTCAGGAGAAGATGTTGGGGTTGATTCAGAAGTGGATCCATTTTCAATAGGATCGTCTGGTGCGATTGTATCTAAATCTCTTGATCTATTCATTATTTGATTGTAACATCTGATTTTGTTCAAACAAAGCCTGGATTTGATCAGCTAAGACGGATGCATTGGCTTTTTTAGGCAGATGAAGAAAAAGATGTTTAGTGGAAAGATGGTGCTGGTCTAAATAAAGTTGAGTTGAATAGGCAAGCCAATTGCAATTATAGGTTCCCATCTGAGAACTAATGGCAAAAAACTCAGAATCGTAATTGTCGATATTAGGAAGGCTTAAATCAATATAGATTGGAGAAAAAGGATAAATTGATTGATTATTGTAGGTGTTTTTGGCTTGAGTTTCGATTCTAATTTTGTTGAAATTACCATATAAATCCCCCAGTCCAATTATCAATTCATAAGGATTATGACTAATATATTTTTGAAATAATTGACGAGGGTGAAAATAAATTACCTGAAACAAGATATTGTCGTTTTTAAGATTCTTTTGAAGGTCTGAAAGAGTCCGACGGGAAATATTAGTTCCCCATTGATTGCTAAACGCATAAATTAAGATCATCGTTTTTCAACATTAAAAAGCGGACCTACGATAGAAATGTTGCCAGGAGCTCGACTGTTGAAATAGCTTTTAAATGTGGAACCGTCAAAACTGACTGAACCAGCATCTCCAGAAAGAGAAATTTGAGTGGTTTGACCTGAACCTTTATCCCAAGAAATAGAAACCGAACTAATATTGTCATAAGGAGTGCCACCACGATTCTTTAGTTCATTTTTTATTTGATCCATACTCCAACCACCCTGATCGGGAGGCAAAAGATTATTGTTTACCGAACTATCTTTTTGAGATAAAAGAATAGAATTAACAATGTCGGCAACTTCTGATGGTTTTAACCAGGCAGATTTGTTGAATTCCTTGCGGTAGCCTTGAGCAGCATAAAAACAAGGAGAATCTTTATCGTAGGCTTTGGAAAATAAATCATCAAAAGAATTAATATCACCCGAAGTATCGCGGGTTCTTTTGGTCCAACCTGTCGATCTCCAACCAACATCCGATGAAGAAAAAGTATATCCACCAGCAGTGGAGGCAAACCAAGCAGTAACCACCTGGCCATTTTGTACTAAAGTTTCACCTTCAGTGGCTTTAACAGCCTGTTCCCAAGCACCACCTTTGTTGCCACCTTTATAAACTTGACAAGATTGAGTGGTACAAATCGAATTAGCGCCGTTATTGGTGTAAGACAAGGCATAAGAGCGGGCAGCAACTACCTGCGCTTTAAGAGCTTCTAAAGGCCAGTCGTTTGGCACTTCATAAATACCCAAAAGATACTGTTCAAGACTCATAGAACCAAAACCATCAACCTTAATGGTGACACTAGGACGTTTTTCGATAGAAACGTTATTAAAATAGGCATTCAAGATATCTTTATAATTTTGGCCAGCTTTAGCCCGACCATAAGCACCATATTGATTTAAACCAACATGATGAGGAATACCGAAGGTAAAGAAGGCAAATCCGGAACCAAATCCAGGATCAATTTTGCGGTCATCACTACACATCATGGTGCCAGCACCGACAGTGGTAGGAAGGTTTAAACTGGCTAACTTTTGAGCTTCAAGATTTTTCTGTTTTTGACTTAATTCAGCTTTATATTTTTCAGCTTTTTGAATTTCTCCAGCCAAAAAACCAAAACGGCTTTCCAAACTCTTTTTTAAAGCAGCGACTTTTGTTGCCTCTGCTTCAAGTTTAGATTTATTATTATTTAAGTTATTAATATCGCTGACATATTGAGTAATAGTGTTTTTATCCTGATTAATTATGGCTTGAAACCAGGTATATTCATGCAAAAGCGAAGAGCTTTCACTTGAAGATAAAAACATAACCAAGGTGTTATATTTTTGAGAATTAATATAATAAGTTTTAATTCTTTCCGATAATAAAACTTTTTGAACTTCCAAATTTGTTTCCTGACTTACCAATTGCTTGGTTAGACTCGAAATTTGATTTTCCATTTGAGCGATTTGGCCTTTAGCTTGGGTAATTTTTGATTGCAAATTAGTCGACTCTTTTTTCAAAGGACCGGTGGCATTATTTATTTCTTCAATTTGTTTGCTGATTTGAGCAATTTGATCATCAATAGAATCGGCCAAAATTCTGGGATTTACCAACACTAAAGCAAGTAAAAAAGACAAAATAAATATAATACTTTTAAAAATATTTCGATGCACAGATTCATTTTAACATCTGATATACTAGGGTATGTTGAGACGTAAAATTATGGCATTTTTCGTGGCATTTACGATGTTTTTAGTGTCGGGAAAAATGGGTATTGCTTTAGCTACCGATCCTTTTTCAGGATGTGCCAGCGCTCCTTCTGGTGGACCACAAGTAAATACAGCTTTGGGTTGTGTGCCAGTGGAAATGGGAGATTTCATTGGCTGGCTTCTACCAAAAATGTTTGGCATTGTTGGCGGCATTTCATTTTTATTGATGGTTTATGGTTTTATTATTATAGCTACTTCCGCCGGAGATCCTAAAAAAGTTCAAGGTGGCAAGGAAACCGTAACTTCGGCAATAACTGGATTATTAGTGTCCATATTTTCACTTTTTATTTTAAGATTAATCGCAGTTAATATTTTACATATTCCAGGAATAAACTAATTATGGCAGGAGTCACATTACCAGGTTACGCAGGAACAGGGTTTGCAGTCAATGGAAGTGCTGACCCAACACTTGGCGATATTATTACCGCAGCTTTGCCTTATGTTTATGTTTTTGCTGGTTTAAGTCTTTTAGTGATGCTGATTTTTGGAGGAATAACTTTAATGACCTCGGCTGGCAGTCCAGATAAAGCCAAGGCTGGATATGGAAGAATAACTGCCGCTTTGATTGGATTTTTGATTATATTTATCTCTTACTTTATTGTCCAAATAGTCCAAAAAATGTTTGGAGTAAATATCTTATAAAGATAAAAGTATTCCTGAAAAAGTAAAGCGAGAATCGTCTTTATCACCAGCCTCTTTTAGTTCCATAGTTATCGGTTCGTTAAAAACACTCAGACTAATAACACGATTATTATATGGATCACGCATATTGGGAACATCGATTATGCCACCGCCAATCAAGGTGCCATAAAGATTCAATCTTCTGCCACCAGATACTTTAAGAAAATATCTTTCTCCATCCGGAATAACAAATACTTGGCGTCCAAAAGCAGCTGATTCTTTTTCGACTTTTAGCGGCGACATATTAACTATAAGTTAAAATTTGCTAATAAGAGTTGATTGAAGATTAGGTAATAATCAGATAAGGAGTTATTTACCCAGACGGCGATCGCGCTGCTGATACCAAAAAATGGCTTTTTCTAGTTCTTTAGGAGTGAAGTCCGGCCAGAGGATATCGGTGAAGAATAATTCAGCATAAGACATTTGCCAAAGCAAAAAATTTGATAAACGGAATTCACCGCCAGGTCTGATAATTAAATCTGGATCAGGCTGGCCACTGGTGTAGAGATATCTTGAGATTAATTCTTCATCAACTTTATTGGCCGGAACCTTATCTTTGATAATATTTTGGACAGCGTGAACAATTTCATCGCGGCCGCCATAGTTTAAAGCGACATTAAACTTGATTCTTTCTTTATCCAATACAATATCCAACATTTTTTTTATGGCTCGTTTTAC
The DNA here is from genome assembly GCA_013387215.1 of Patescibacteria group bacterium. Lineage (GTDB taxonomy): Bacteria > Patescibacteriota > Microgenomatia > UBA12405 > UBA12405 > WARW01. The sequence continues at coordinate 102,002 of WARW01000001.1, read as the reverse complement.
TTTAAAAGGAAAAGCTTGAAAATTTCCCAAAACAAAAAATCTGATGCCAGAACGAGTATATTCTTCGCGTTTATCACGAACAATTTCCAAAAGAAGACCAAAAATACCCTTTACTTCCTCTAAAGATCTTTTGCGCCAGTTTTCAGTGGACAGGGCGTAAACAGTGATGTTTTTTATGCCGATATCACGGCAATAATTGACGATATTTTGAAGATTTTCTGCACCAGCCCGATGGCCATCACCAGGTTTTAAGCCGCGAGCTTTAGCCCAACGGCGATTTCCATCCATGATAATAGCAATATGTTTAGGTAGGGCATTTTTATCTATTTGAAGGTCGGTTACAAAAGGAGAATTAACCGAAGTAGTTGTTTTTGTGGTCATTATATTAATAGTCGACTAAACTTTGAAATTCATTCTGCGAGCTTTATTATATCAAGAAAATAGGCCTTTTTTCTTTAAAGGGTTCCTGATATATTAATTCAAGGGATGGAAAAACTGAAAAAGATGTTTAACGGAAGGATTTTGGCGATATTGACAATTACTCTCGTGGTTTTATTATTTGGATTTTACCGATTTAACCAAAGATTTGCCTTTAACTGGGATCAGTCTGATGATGCGAATAAAGTTGCGGAAATGATTAGCTTAAAAAAACCATTATTGATTGGACCAAGAGTGGCTAATGAAAGCGGATTTTTTGTGGGACCATTTCACTATTATTTTTTGGCGCCTTTTTTTGTTTTGTTTAACGGAGACCCGATTGCTGAAGGAATTGCAGCAATTGTAGTTGCATTAATAACCAGTATTTCAGGATATTTGTTGGCTTCAAAGATGTTTAATAAAAGATTAGGACTTTTTACAGGTCTAATTTTTGCTTCAATGACCTCAATTCAATCATGGAATGTAATGTATACATCTTTTTTTGGAATTTTAGGATATTTTTTGTGCTGGAAAATAATTAATTCAAAGACTAAATATTTCCCTTTATTAATGTTTGTTTATGGAATGGCAGCCACAAGTCATTTAGTGCCAGCTTCAATGGGATTAAGTATTCTGGTGGCTTTAATCATATCAGCAAAAAAACCAACTTTTAAACAAATATTTTTAGGAATCGGACTCTTTTTAATTTCTTTTGTACCAAATTTAATTTTTGATTTGAGACATGATTTTTTAAATTTAAAAAAAATTATTGCCTTTGTTTCGATTGATAATCATGTTGGTGACCATCCTTGGTGGTTGTTTTTACGAAGTTTTTGGAGAGGAGTAAATTTGAGTACTTTTGCTTTCGATATCAATAAGAATCAATTATTAATTATTTTAGGAAATGCATTGGTTCTTTCAATATTAATCTTCGAAATAATTAAAATTAAAAATAATAAATTAAAATTATTGACAGTGGTATGGATGATGACTCCACTTTTAGCATTAGGATTTTATAAAGGAAATATTCCTGAATATTATTACGGATTAAGTTTAAGTATTTTGCCTATTCTGTTGGCTAGTTTTATTAAAAGATTAAATTGGAAAATCGGATTAATACTAGTAATCATATTTGTCAGTATCCGATTTTATCGAATATGGCAAGACAGGCCAATGATAAATTTAAGCGATAAAAAGAATGTGGTCAAATATATTGCCCAACAAAAAGAAGATCCTATTTTTAACGTCTCATATGATTTACCAGTGGGAATGGAAACTGGGTATGATTATCTTTTTAATTTTTACAAACATCAACCTGTAAATACGAATCAAGGTCATTTGTATACCATCGTATTATTACCAAGCGGTGAAGATGAAAAAGTAGTGTATAAATCTAATCGAATCGGAGTAATCAGAAGATAAGGGCAAAATAAAACCCCACAAGCGTGGGGTAATATTAAAAATTATCAGAGTTTTTTCTAGAGCTAAAACTGTTAGTACCAGAAAGCCACCCTTCGTCTTTCGACTAAGGAATGGTGAGTCTTGGTTCCGAAGTAAATTCGGAACATCAATTCCTCAAAGGAGGTGATCCATCCGCACCTTCCAGTACGGATACCTTGTTACGACTTAACCCTCATCGCTGAATTTACCTTGGTCCTACGAAACGTAAGACTTCAGGTACCCTCAACTTTGCTGATTTGACGGGCAGTGTGTGCAAGAGGCGAGAACGTATTCACCGCAATCTGCTGATTTGCGATTACTACCAATTCCGGGTTCATGCAGGCGAGTTTCAGCCTGCAATCCCAACTGAGGATTGTTTTAGGGATTAGCTCCACCTTGCGGTCTTGCAACCCTCTGTACAATCCATTGTAGGATGTGTGTAGCCCTGGACATAAGCATCATGATGACTTGACGTCGTCCCCTCCTTCCTCCTAACAAAATAATGCTAGGCAGTCTCGTATGACACAGTAACATACGATAGGGGTTGCGCTCGTTACCTCACTTAAGAGAACAACTCACGTCACGAGCTGACGACAGCCATGCAACAGCTGTGTATCACCCTCGAAGGAATCCACGTTTCTGTGGATGTGCAGATACATTTCAAGCCCAGGTAAGGTTCATCGCTTCGTTTCGAATTGAACCACATGCTCCACTGGTTGTGCGCCTCCCCGCCAATTCGTTTGAGTTTCGGCCTTGCGGCTATACTCCCCAGGCGGTCTGTTTAACGCGTTAGCTTGCATCCCCCCGACATAAATGCCGGAAGAATTAACAGACAATGTTTACAGCTAGGACTACTCAGGTCTCTAATCTGATTGGCTACCCTAGCTTTCGTCTCTGAGTGTCAGTATATACCTGGTTACCCGCCTTCGCGCTTGGTGTTCTTTGTAGTATCCACGGATTTTACCCCTACACTACAAATTCCAGTAACCCCGATATAACTCTAGTCTTTCAGTATCCTACCCCTGTCTCCAGTTAAGCTGGAGTCTTTGAAATAAGACTTGAGAGACCACCTACAGACGCTTTACGCCCAATAAAACCGGGTAACGCTTGCAACCTACGTATTACCGCGACTGCTGGCACGTAGTTAGTAGTTGCTTATTCGTAAAGGCTTCATGCCAATACAAAAGTGGTTTACGACCCGAAGGCCTTCATCCCACACGCGATGTCGCTGCGTCAGACTTTCGTCCATTGCGCAAAATTCCTAACTGCTGCCTTCCGTAGAAGTATGGGCCGTGTCTCAGTCCCATTGTGCCGGGCCCTCCGCTAAGAGCCGGTAGCCGTCATAGCCTTGGTGAGCCATTACCTCACCAACTAGCTGGTAGCGAGTACGCCACTCCCTTCGCGACTTACGTCTTTAATCCCGAAGGATACTATGGGAAATTACCCCGCCTTTCGGCGGACTATGTCCCACAAAGGGGTATGTTCGTACTTATTACTCACCCGTTCGCCGCTAAACTTATTATTTACACAGATATCCTCACTGTGGAGGTTCTCTGTGTAAACAACAAATCCCGCTCGACTTGCATGTCTTAGGCACATCGCCAGCGTTCACCCTGAGCCACGATCAAACTCTTAGTACTAACACTCGATAAAATCGAGAGAGTCGATTCAAAATCGACTAAAAAAAATTTTGTTGAAAATCTTTCTGGTACTAACAGTAGTGGCCCTAGAAATAAACTCTGATTAATTTTTTAAAGATCATTCCCTGTTCAACATGAACAGTGAGGTTATTATATTACACAGAAAAATAATTTGCATCAAGCAAATTTAATTTGCTTTTGGCTTAAGAATCTTTGAATTTTAAAGACTATATTATTGTGTAATTGCCTATGCATTATAACACAAATTTGGCTAATGTTGGATTAATTATTGATAATAGTTAGTTTTGATGTATGATAGGGCCATTGAGAAATTTCAACTCAATTTTTAGCGAAAGCGCTAAAACGCACTTTAAATATAAAGAAAGGAAGGGTTAATTATGTCAAAGGTATTTTTGATTCCAGACCATCACGATTTTGGAAATGTGGAAAAAAGAATTGAGTTAACAGAAGAGATGTTTACTTGGCCAATTTACTCCGATTTAGAGAGCAATGAAACATTCAAGTTAGAGAGTATTTATAGAAATGTTATGAAGGCTTTTTCGAATCTTGGAGTGTTTGACTGTGAAATGTCTATTGGAGTTAATGTGGAAAAAAGATACATGTATTCAATCAAAAGATGTTGGGGAAGAATATATTTGGATAACGAAGTTGTGACAGGATTCTCCCATTATTCAAAAGAAGATAATCATCCGTTTTATTTTATATTAGAATGGCCAGAAAAAGAAAATCTGGAAGTTGTAGAAGATTGGACAGTTGAAGACTGGGAGACTTTTTTTATTGATAGGATCAACCAAACTGCTCTAAACGCTCTTTTATCAGCTGCAAGCGCTGCAGATGAGGCAAACCGAGTATTAAGTCAACAGCAGTTAAAAACCCGAAAAATTACGGAAGCTGTAAATAAAGTCAAAAAGGAATGATATTTTTAATAGGACTGTAGAAACTTTAATTTAATTAAAGCTTTTACGGTCTTTTTTTTTGCCTATAATTGGATTATCTTGGCATGAGGCATTATTTTTTCCGAATCGGGTTCAGAGGAAGTGAAAATTGTTTGGTAATTACGGCAAACAGTGGTAACTAATTCCTGATGTTCCGGATCTAATTCAGAAAAAATATCATCTAAAAGTAAAATAGGAGTGTCATCATAGGCTTCTTCAAGATAGTTAATTTGAGCCAATCTTAAGGCTAAAACAGCCAAACGCTGCTGTCCCCGACTGCCCCAAAAAGCCAGATTTTTATCGGCGGTGGAAAAAATGGAGTTTTCAAAACTAAAATCATCACGATGATTACCAGCTTGAGTATGACCACGAGATAAATCCAATTGGAAATTTTTCTCGATTTTCTCTTCATTTAGAATGGAAGCATGGTATTTAATAGAAATGGTCCGAATTTGAGGATTTGAATGAGTGGCAAAATAGTTATTGCAAGACCTGACAAAAGATGTTCGGAAATTGTGAATTAAATTATCATTTTTGATCAATGATTGATCCCAATAAAATAATTCTGTTTTAGAAGATTGACCACACTTTATTTGATTAAGAAGCTCATTTCGATGTTTTAGAGCTTTGTTGTATTGAGATAAGGCTGAAGCATAACGCCACTCAGTTTGACAAAAAATAGTATCTAAAAGTTCCCGACGACGACTTGGCGAACCAGTGATTAAACGGATATCTTCCGGATGAAAGATTACGGTTTTAAGAGTTCCTAAGTACTTTTTACGGGTTTTTTCGACTTTTTGAACTAAAAATTTTCGAGTGACAGTGCTGAGATTGCTCTGGAGATTTTTTATTAATTTAATCTCAATCTCAAGTTCTTCATTTTTGTTATTAATAAGCTTGGCTCTGACGGAACAAAAATAAGTATCCCAATTAATCATTTTGGCTTGAGAACTGGAACGAAAACTTTTGCCTGAAGCTAATAAGAAAACTGACTCTAAAATATTGGTTTTACCAGAGCCATTAGGCCCTAAAATCAAATTAATCTGAGGGTCGAACTCGAAAAGCTGCTGGTTATAGGAACGAAAGTTTTGTAAAAGTATTTTGGAAAGATGCACAATATATTTTACCAAAGTTTGGAATGACAGGTTTTTAGGATAAAAATAATTAATTTTGCCCCAATATTTTAAATGCCGGTTTATCGTTAGGAAGTTTAATTTCCTCGAGCATTTTTAAATTCTTTGAATCTTGAGGAGAATTAGAAACCGGAACTATATATAGATAAGAGGAATTTACTTGTTCAGCATTCCAATTAATTGAACGGATTTCATATTTATCAAAGTAAAGACCGGTTTTGGTTTCCTGGCGTTGAAGCATTAATTTTGGATCTAGATTGGTAAAGTAGGAAAGATATAAATGAGGCACGCCATCGAAAAGATGGTAATCGCCAAAACGAGGGTCGACCACGATTTTTTGATAATCAGCGTAATGTTTATTTATAAACTGAGCAATATTTTTGTAGCCATACTGAAAACCTTCACCAGCAGATTTAGGAAAGTAATAATAGTAAACAGCGCCGAAATAAAATAAAGAAGCTGACAAAACGGCAACAGCTACCACTCCTAATATTTTTCTTTTTATGAAAAATTCTAAGAGGATGAGAAAACCAATTGAAATAGCAATTGTATATGGAATAACCGAGACCAAATTTCTAACAAAATTAGTTCCGCCCTGAGTTAAGGCAGGAATTAAGGGAGAAATGATAAGCCAAATGTATATAAATTTAGTATGATTTTTAAAATATTTTTTAATATTAAAAAGACCTATTAAAAACATGGGTAAAAACGGAGCTAAAAATAAGCCAACTTGATAGGGATCTTTAGCTGGCAAAAGATTGAGTCCGTTAAAAAATAAATTGGAAAGATTAACATAACTTGAATAGCTACCAATTACAGCATTGGCAACAATTTGGCTTTTTTGAAAAAGATTAAAGGAGGGATTTTTAAGTTCACTTTCAAGCATTGGATCCTTAAAAAGAATTTCAGTGTTGGCCCGAGCATTGGTGTGAATATTTTTTATGGAGTCAAAGACGATCGGACTTATGGATATAAAAAAGATAATTAATCCAACATAAAAAATAGGTTTCTTGATTATTTTTTTAAGATTAAGAAACAAAAGAGTGATAATAATTAAAGGAGTGAATCCCCACTCGGTGTGATAAGCATAAATCGATAAAGCGAAGGAAATAAAACTTAAAACAATAATTATTTTATTATTAAGATTTAATCCTTTGTAGAAACAATAAATTCCCAACACTACAAAAAATAAAGCCAAATTCGACTCGAGGGCCATTCGGGATGTGTAAATGTGCCAGGGAGTAATACTTAAAATAAAACCTGAAATTAGGGACAAATTTAGATTTTGAGTCAGTTCAAAAACCAACAAAGCCAAAAATAAAACTGTCAAAGTTCCCAAAATAGCTGAGGGCAGCCGGACACTGTATTCATTATTTCCCAAAAGCAAAGTTGTAGGAATAGCGGCGTAAATTGTTAATGGAGCTTTGTAGGTATTGTGGGACTGAAAAGATAAGGGTAGAAAATGGTTGTGTTCGTCATGAAGGGTGTGGGCCACAGAATAGGCATCATAAGCGATAGAAATTTCATCATTAGAAAGACTGGGCGGCGAAAAATCGAGTCGAACGAATCGAGTAATAAGCGTTATCAATAAAATAACAATTATAAATAATTTATATTTAAGCGTAAGTTTCTTCATAAAGCGCCAGACATAAGCAAACTGAATAATAAAAGGGCTGAATAAACTTTTTTATTAATATTTTTAAAGCTAAGAAGAATGAGATATAAAAATATGGGGCTGACGAAATAAAGTGAATTAAATTTATCAGGTGCCCGATTAATGCCAAGTATTAATAGAGTCAAAAACAAAAAAAGATAAATCAAACAATATTTTTTATAGTTTTTTAAAGTCACAATAAATCCGTTAATTAAGGGATAAACATTGGCAATCAATAAAATATCAAAAATGCTTTTGAAGGAAATTAATTGAAAAATATTGTTAAAAATTGAGTATATAAAAATAGAATAATTATAGACAAAAGGACGGATTTTGAAGGGTAAATAGATGGCATTTTTTTGACGATCCTCAATAACAATTTGAGATAAGGGATTATTAAAAATTAATCGTTCGTGATCGACTGAACCATTGAGATAGACCAACTTCCCTACCAATAAAATGCCTGCGATTAATAAAACGACACTTAAAGCAAAGAATGGAATTTTTAATTGAGGAAATTTAGCGCCAATAATTAAAAAAAGAATAACAGCGATTTGCAGAATATTAACAATAAGGGATTGTGGATTAAAACTAAAAAGCGGAATGAAAGCAAATAAAAGCCAAAAGACAGGATTGATTTCAATTTTTGATTTTGTATGAATTTCAAAAAACAAAAAAGAAAAAATTAAAACTGATGAATTAAGAAGCGAGACTAAAATTGGATTATGTTTGAAAAGATCGAGACCGAGGCAAAGGGCAAAAGATGAGGCAAAAATAATCAATCTTTTTTTCAGCATAAGCTAGTATAAGTTTAAAAGATTGAAAAAACAAAGTGTCCAGCGGGTTGGAGTTGAACCAACCTACGACAGTTTTACAGACTGTTGCCTAACCGCCCGGCTCCCGCTGGAATTAAGGTCTATTATAACAGAAAGCTTTTAAAAATATTCTTTAAATTTTAAATTAAAATTATTCAATTCCCCAAAGAATGGAGAGATTAGTAGAGATACTCATTTCCCCTGTTGAGATTTGGGCATCGCTAGCAACGGCTGAATTTAAAGTTTTATATTGATTAACATTTGAAAGATATGGCATTGGAGTGACATCATAAGTACTATCGGAAATAGAAATTGGCTTTACTAATTTAACACCGGAAAGCTTGGCTAATTCAGAAGCTTTTTGTTTGGCTTTATTAAATGCTAATTCGCGGGCTTTGGAGAAAAATTGAGTTTTATCTTCAATGTCAAAATAAATTCCATTCATTTGAAGATTATCGACTGATGATAACTCATCGATGATTTTGGAAGCTTTTGTGGCTTTGGCATCAATTTTTTTAATTTTTATTTCAAGCGATTGAGAAGCTCTTTGACCAACGACACGACGAGTAGAATTGGAATAATCGTATTCGGTGTAAATATTGAGATTGCTAGTGGTTATATCGGATTCAGGAATATTATTATTTTTCAAAATATTCATAACAGCATCAATTTTGGAATTGACTTTTTCGAGTGCAGCTTTGCTGGTAGGAGCGATTTCTTGAAATCCAACTGTAAGTTGGACCATGTCAGGTTTGGCAGAAACTTTGCCATCACCACTAACAGAAATAGTATTGGAAACTTTACCATTGGACTCAACTCCCCCGGTGTTTTTTATATAGATTCCAGTTCGGGAAATAAATAAAGCAGAAATAACTACAGCCAAAGATACTATTAATATGGGAATGAGATTATTTTTGTTTTCCATGAATTAAGTGTACACTTGATAAAATAATTTATGAAGATAAAGATTATTTCCTGGAACTTAAACGGAATTCGCGCTGTGGTAAAAAAAGGTTTGTGGAGTTGGATGAAAAAAGAAAATTCGGAGATATATTGTTTTCAAGAAACAAAAGCAACCGCAGAACAAGTGCCGGCAAGTTTGGAAACACCAACTGATTATTTTTCATATTGGAACTCAGCTGAAAAAGCTGGATATTCAGGGGTGGCCACATTTACCAAACTAAAACCAATTGAAATTATCAACGGAATGGGGAATGAATATTTTGACAAAGAGGGCCGAGTGGTTACGACTAAATTTAAGGAGTTTACCTTGTTAAATGTTTATTTTCCTAACGGAAAAAAAGACGTGGCAAGACTCAATTATAAAATGGAATTTTATGATTATTTTTTAGATTATATAAATAAATTACGCCAAAACGGAGAAAAAATAATTTTTTGCGGGGACGTTAATACGGCTCATAAAGAAATAGATTTAGCAAACCCTAGAGAAAACCAAAATGTGTCTGGTTTTTTGGAAATTGAAAGAAAGTGGATGGATAAATTAATTTCAAATGGATACATTGATACTTTTAGAATGTTTAACAAGGAAGCTAATAATTATTCATGGTGGAGCGCTAGAACAGCTTCCAGAAGCAGAAATGTGGGTTGGAGAATTGACTACTTTTTTGTGTCAGAAGATTTAAAGGATTCGGTAAAGTCGGCTTTTATAATGCCAGAAGTGACTGGGTCCGACCATTGTCCAGTAGGGATTGAGCTGGAGATATAAGAGGTTTTTTGGATTCAATAAAAATTTTTAAAATTTCATCATTGAAATGACCTTCCATATTTTTCATGATACTAATTGATTCCGCAGGTGTCTTTTTAGCTTGATAGGGTCTATCAGAAGTTAGGGCATCATAAACATCAGCAATAGTAATTATTTGAGCCATTAAAGGGATTTCATTTTTCTTCAAATGATTAGGATAACCAGAACCATCTATTTTTTCATGATGTGCTAGGACTGCCATAAGAAGATCTGGATCAGGAGAAAATTGTTTTAAGATTTTAGCTGAATATATAGGATGATGACGCATAATGGCAAACTCGGCTTCGGATAATTTGTTTTTACTAGTTAAAATTTCTGTAGGTATACAGATTTTGCCAATATCATGGAGTGTTCCTGCAATCTTTAGTTTATTTAGATCTATTTTGTCTTTGTAAGGATAATTAGGACTATTGAGGAGTGCTTTGCCGAGATTCGTGGTTTCGATGCCAGTGTTGACGGAATGAACAGCGCTAATAAAATCATATTTTTCCAAGGCGGAAATCAGACAATGATCATAATTTTTTAGAATGTTAGTCATATTTAATAACTCAGTCATCTTTAATTCAGCACCTGCGCAAGTAGAGGAACGATCAATTCTTTCAGGATTGATCATAGGCTTATCAAAAAAGGGATTGCTTAAATATTTCAAATTATATCTAATGTGAACAAATTAGTTAATTAGAATAATTACTAATTTATTATTGTTTAAACAATGAAATGTTTAGTTCCTTCATTTTTGAGCCAAAGATTGTTTTGTTTGCAATTTGGATCATATAAACTTAATTGATTCCAAAAAGTTTTTGAATGGTTTTTTATTTCTAAGTGAGTTAACTCGTGAAGAAGAATATGCCTAAATTTTTCAGTTGGGAAAAAGATTATCTGCCAATTAAAATTTAAATTCCCTCGACTGGAGCAAGAACCGTAACGAGAACTTTGATTTCTGACAGTCACCCGGTTATATTTAAAACTGAACATATTACTTAAATGTCTCAACTCCCCTTTTATCAATTTTAAGGCCATAATCCGAAGTTTTTTTTCTAGAATTTTTTTAGCATGAGATTCTGAAAAGATTGAAATGTTAGCATAAATTTTTTGTTCTGATTCAAAAATAAGGACCGAATCTTTTTGAGTTTTAAGACATAATAATTGGTATTGCCGATCCAAAATAGTTAATGATTTTAAATCCAATATATTTTTTGGTTTAGGAATTTTTGACGAATGTTTAGTGATCCAATCAGCATTGCTAATAATAAATTTTTTAATAATTAGTTCAGGCGTAAATTTAGGACAGGAAATAGAAAAAGAAGTGGGTGAAACTAATTTAAGCCGTATGGATCGGACTTTTTTAGCTTCAATTGAATAAGTAAAAATAATATTATTTAATTCAATCTGGTTCATGGTTTGGGCTTGGCGTGCTATATTTAAGCTATGGGTATTATATATGTTGGATCTGATCATCGTGGATACCAGACAAAAGAAACATTGATCGAAGCTTTAAGAGCTTTAAACTATGATGTAACAGATTTGGGTAATAGTAGTTATGATCCCGACGATGATTATGCTGATATTGGAATTGAATTGGCGGAAAAAGTTGTTAGTACAAATGGAAATAAAGGGATTTTAATCTGCGGTTCAGGAGTGGGTGTTTGCATTGCGGCTAATAAAGTAGTTGGAGCCAGAGCTGCTTTATGCGTTTCAGAAAAACAAGCTAGACTAGCAAGAGAAGATGACGATGCAAATATACTGTGTTTATCAGCCGATTTAATAAATATAGACGACAATATAAACATTGCCAAAACATTTTTAGAAACCATATTTTCATCATCAGAAAAACATATTAGAAGAATTCAAAAAATAAATAAATATGAAACCACTAAAATCAGTTGAACAAATTGGAAGTGACATTGGAGTAATTTTGCGGTTAGACACAGACTTGCCGATTGAAGGCGATAAAGTTTTAGATAACAGTCGTTTATTAAAATCGATCTCGACTATTAAATTGCTTTTGAGAAAAAATAACAAAATTGTGGTTGTAGGCCATAGAGGCCGACCAGAAGGGATGGATAAAAGTTTATCTTTGAGAATTGTTTATGCGGAATTAATGGCACTTTTAGAAAGAGATGGAGAAAATTTAGTAGAAAATATTTTTGTTGAAGATATAAAAAATAAAAATGAAGTTGAAAAAGCATTAAAAGACAATCAAATCATTTTTATAGAAAATTTGAGATTTTGGAAAGAAGAAGAATTAGGAAACACTAAGCTTTTTGATAATTTAAAAAAGTATTGTTTGGCATTCGTCAATGATGCTTTTGCAGTGGCTCACCGAAAAAGCGCCTCGGTTTTATTATTCAAAGAAATGCTTGCATTTTACGGCTTAAGTTTTATTGAAGAGGCAAACAAAATTTGCCAAGTTTTTGATAATTTAGAAAGACCATTAACTATAATTTTAGGAGGGGCAAAAGAAGATAAACTAAAGTATTTAGAAGAACTATCACATAAAGCAGATTATGTTTTGATTGGCGGAAAATTGCCAAAAATTATAGAAAAGAATTCGCCTCTTCGCCAGAATAAAAAAATAAAAATTGCGGAATTAAAAAATGACGGCTTGGATTTGAGCAATAAAGATATTTTAGAGTTCAAGAAAATAATAAGTAAATCTAAAGTTATTATTTGGGCTGGAGCGATGGGATTTTATGAATCTAGTGAGAATAGAAAAGGAACTGAGGAAATAGCAAAAGAAATTTCCAAAAATAGCGGATATAAAATTATTGCTGGCGGAGACACAGCAGCATCAATAGTTGAACTAAAATTAGGAGATAAAATTAATTTTATTTGCTCAGGCGGCGGAGTAATGTTGGAATTTTTAAGCAATGGAACCTTGCCTGCATGGGCAGAAGAATAAGTTGTGTGGTAAAATCGCCCAGGCAATATATATAGCATATATTACCGATAGATCTTTAATAAATAGGATGCGCGTTTTTTTATTTAGCAAGGAGGGATTTGTATGAAGTGTTTAATCTTTGAAGAAGTCAATGGCGAGTCAAAGTTGGATTTTTCAAAATTTAAGCCAGTGGAAGTGAGCAAGGAAAGTGTCAAAAAATGGATAAAGAAAAATGAAAAACATATGGTTGCCGCAAAACATTCAATACCGAAACTTTTGTGTGCCCATTTGAGTATAAGTCTGTGTGTTGGTTTCTGTTCTGATAGCGTAAAAATTGATCAAGATGATCAGGTTTTATTAATTAGAGTAGAAACAAGAGAAAAAAATAAAAATTATGATCTTAAAGATTTATTGATGGGAGAGATAAAATTTTTCTCAATAAATTTTAATTAATCATATTTTTTTGGAAGCGCATCCTATTTTTTTCTTTTGGCTTTTTGTAGAATGATGTTATGAATAATAACAAAAAGATTCGAGTTGGTATTAATGGTTTTGGAAGAATTGGAAGTGTAGTTTTAAGAGCGATTATTTCAGAAAGATATGACGTGGAAGTGGCAGCAATCAATACAATGGGAGATTTGGAGGTAGAAGTTTTTGCAAATCAATTTAAATATGACTCAGTTTATGGCCGAATTCCATTAAAAGTTGAAGCGGTTGGACCGAAAAAAAGTGCTGAATTAGGTAGACTGGTGGTTGGCGATATTGAAATTCCAGTTTTAGGAGAAAAAGACCCAAGCAAAATTCCTTGGAAAACTTATGATGTTGATGTGGTTTTAGAATGTACGGGCGCATTTACTGACAGCAAAGCATTGGCTCACATTAAAGCTGGCGCTAAAAAAGTAATTATAAGCGCGCCTGCCAAAGATCCAAAAATTCCAGTTTATATTTTGGGCGTTAATGAACACAAATATAAAGGAGAAAAATTAATTTCCAATGGATCTTGTACAACTAACTGCGTGGCACCTATTGTAAAACTTTTGGATGAGAAAATTGGGTTTCAAGAAGGTGTTTTGACAACCATTCATGCCTATACGACCAATCAAAATATTGTTGATGGAAATGGCAAAGATCCTCGACGAGCTAGAGCAGCAGCAATAAATATTGTGCCAACTTCAACTGGAGCAGCTGAGGCAGTGATTGCAGCTTATCCAGAGGCAAAAGGCAGATTTGCTGGAACTGCAATCCGAGTGCCAGTCATCTGCGGCAGCTATTCTGATTTAACTTTTAAAATGGTCCGTAAAACTACGGTTGAAGAAATAGTTTCCATATTTGAAAAAGCAAGTATCTGCCCAGAGCTAGTAAGTAAATTAAAAGTAACATATGAACCATTAGTTTCTTCCGATATTATAGGCAATAATGCATCTTGTATAATCGATGCAAAAATGACAAAAGTTATTGCCGGCGACATGGTGTCGATTGGTGCTTGGTATGACAATGAGTATGGGTACAGCTGCCGATTGATTGAAAATGCAATAGAAATTGTTAAATAAAATTTTAGATATAAATTTAATGTTAGAATTGGCAGATGCAAATAATTCCAACAATTATTGAAAAACAATTTAGCGAAGCAGTTGAAAAGATAAGACTTAGCAAAGACGATTTTAAATGGATTCAAATCGATGTTATTGATGGAATATATTCTGTCGGAAAAACTTTTGAACTAGAGCTTCTAAACAAGACCGGCTTAGTAACCGACAACACTTTGTGGGAAATACATTTGATGGTTAAGGAACCAGTTAAATGGATTGAAAAATGTGAATTTATATATGCTTCCAGAATTATTGGCCAAGTGGAAATGATGTCTGATATTGAAGAATTTATAAGTAGGACTAAAGATGCTGGATTAGAAGCCGGCCTTGGTTTTGATATTGACACTCCAATCGGTGATATTCCAAGTGAAACAGATTTGGTCTTATTAATGGCCAGAAAATCTGGTTTTGAATATCAAAAATTTGAAGAAAAAATCTTTGAAAAAATAAAAAAACTTAGAGAATTTAGAAAAGAAAAAGATTTGAAATTTAGAATTGGAATTGATGGCGGAATAAATGAAAATAATATTTTAGAACTTAAAAAGATCGGGGTTGATATTGCTTATTGTGGCAGCACAATTTTTAATGGTAATGTGAATAATAATATTTTGAAACTCAACGAAATAATTAATAATAATTAAAAAGTATAAATATAAAATGTTAACGAAGACCACAAGAATTATTAAACGAATTGCTTTTTTTGGAGATGCAGACATTAAAAAAAATGATGAAAATTATAAATTAGCATTTGAAACTGCTAAAATTTTGGCTGAAAATGGATTTGTAATGATAAATGGCGGCGGTCCGGGAATAATGCAGGCATGCACTCTGGGAACAAAGTCAGGTCAAGGAAGAGTGGAATTAGTGGTTTTAGATCCAAAAAAACAACCAGAGAATTACGAGGGAATTGATAAGGAAAATTATGCTTTAGCAGATAAAGTATATGTGACCAAAAATTATCCATCTAGACTAAATAAATTAATAGAGATTGCCGATGCATTTGTTATTTTTAATGGAGGGACCGGGACAGTTTCTGAGGTGGGGATGACTTGGGAATTAGCAAAGTTTGATTATGGCGATCATAAACCATTAATATTTATGGGAGAATCGTGGAAAGAAATAATTGAAACAATGACTAGGGATTTAAATTTAGAAAAGAAGGAACAAAAAGTGGTGGCTTTAGTAAATAAACCTGAAGAAGTTTTGGAAATTGTCAAAAAAGGAAAGCAAAGCAGAAGAATTAGCATGTTTGAGAAAATTTGGAGTTTAGCTAAAAAGTTTTAAGTGTAATATTAACGAATACAATTTGTATCTAAAGTGAACATTTTTCGATTAATTTAGGTAAACTAGTAGACAGATGTATAAGAAATCGTTTTTTATTATTTTTGGCGCCCTATTTTTGGGCGGATGTTCTTTGATCCCTCAAAAATCAGGTTTGGAGGTAATTTCTTATCCCCCAGCAAAGGTGTTTGTAGATAATAAAGAAGTAGGAATGACGCCATATAAAGATACAAACTTGAAACCAGGAGTGGTGGAGGTGAAATTATCAACAAACAATAGTGAATGGTCAAAGAAAGTGGAATTACAAAATAACATAAATACTGTCGTAGATTGGGAATTTGGGAAAGAAGATAAGAGTTCTGGCGGTTATGTTTTGTATCTAGAAAAAACCGGAGACACTAAAAATGCTGGATTAATGGTGAACGCAATTCCAGATAAGACAGCTATATCAATTGACAATGAAATTAAAGGATACTCCCCTTTGAGATTTGATAATATTGTGGCTGGAGATCGGCAATTAACACTGTCTGCTCCGGGTAAGAAAAATTTAAATGTCTATCTTAAGGCAATAAATGGATATCAATTAGTCATTGATGGAACGTTGGCAGAAGAAGAAGTAGTGGCTGCTTCCGATTCGGCTAGTTTAGTTCAAAGCACACCAACAATTAATACGACAAAAAAAGTGACTATCAAAGAGACAGAAACAGGCTGGTTGAGAGTTAGAGATACTTCCGATAATTCGGGGAAAGAAATTGCTAAAGTTAAACCAAAAGAACAATACAATTTGTTAGAACAAATTCAGGATTGGTATAAGATTGATTTGGGGACAAGTAAAAGCGGCTGGATATCGTCTAAGTATGCTTCTGTATCCGAATAAAGATACTAATAAAAAGCAAGGTTATTCCCAAGAAAGCGTAAAATTTTTGAGTGCTGTTTAAGAATAAAGATAAATAACCAAGTAAAAAACTAAAACACCAATAAACAAGGGCAATAGAACGTCGAGACCAACCTCTTTTTAAGAGTTGATGGTGAAAATGTTGACCGTCTCCAAGATAAATAGGTTTTTTCTTGATAATTCTTCTAATGATTGTAAAAACAGCATCAAGCATAGGGATGCCTAGAAGAAAAATAATGGTAGCTAGTTTGGCTCCAGAAAGAATCGCTAGAACTGCTAGAAAAAATCCGGCTAAACTTTTACCACTATAACCTGGCATGATACTTTGAGGGTAAAAATTAAAAGGCAAAAATCCTAAATAAGCACCAGCAACTGCTCCAGCCAGAATTATCACGGGCCATTCAGAAACGTCTTGAGAATAGCGCATGGCCAGTATGCCAATAAAGATAGCAGAAATTGCAGCAAAACCAGGAAGTTGACCATCAACACCAGTTGCCCAACCAACAATATTCATGCACCAAACAATCCAGACAACAGCCAGAAGATCGGAAAGAATCCAAATACTATGAGGTCCTAAGAAATTAAAATTAATTTTGAAAACAGATAGATCGAATATTCCCCCAAAGGGATTGGAAATATAGGCAATACCAATTCCAAAAGCGACAACAATAAGGGCAGTAATAATATTGGTAAACAACCTAAACTTAGGACTTATATCTTTAACGTCATCAATTAGGCCGACAATTAGGGCAATTAAGCTTGCCAAAAGAATACCAATAAGATGTTTGTCGACTTTTAAAAATATGAGCGAAGAAATCAAAACACTCACAAAAATTGGTATTCCCCCGCCGCGAGGAACTGGGGACAAGGCAGTTGAGTTGTGAGTTTTTTTATCTTTTTCAGCCGGATTTTCCACCCATTTCATTTTGATAAAAAAATTTCTGGTTAAGGGAGTTAAGATGCCAGAGATTACGGCGGACAATGTAATAACTAATAAAAAAATTAACATCTAGGAAATTAAATTAATGATTTGAAATAAGGCAATGAAAGATAAGATGGAAAAAACTAGAGAAAAAATGACTAATAAGCGAGATAATAGTTGAATACTGTTGGAGAAAAAAGCAGCCAACAGATTATTAATAATGCCAATGATAATGGAAAAGGTGGGTAATAAAAATAAGGTGGAGGCTTGGGCTAGTTGTGCTTCTCCCCAAGGCAAACTGTAATAAAGCGGAACCTGATCAGGAAGATCATTGAAACGATAGAATAAATAAGCTAAACCCAAACCAATAACGACAAGATTCCATCTTAAGATTTGATTATTTATTTTTTCCTGCCAAAATTTACCAAGGTTCGATACTTGAAGCGAAATTGAACTTAAAAAAGACATAATTAACGGAGTTTAAAAACTAAGATTGGGCCAAATGCCCGACTAGCATAATAGTACCTTTTGATTAAATTGTCCAGCTGAGGATAAGAACGATTACTCATTGGGTAATAAATAATAAATTGAGGCAGATTAGATTTAATGTCAGTAAAAGTATCTTTGTAGGCATTAAAGTCGACGATGTGGTAGGCGACGGTATATTTTTCGGGCGGAAGTCTGTTAGCTAGAGGATAAACATACGGTTCATCCCCCCAAATAAAAATGCTTTGTTTTTCAGTAGTATTGGATTTAATATAGGCAGCAATTTCGTAAGTAGTGTTTACATCATAACCAAAGTAAGAGTAATAACTGGACTGGCTTTTTTGATGAAGAGCGTAGCTATAAAAGTTACGATAATAAGAAACTACTGGATAAAAATAGAATTTATATTTAATGATGATAAAGACAAAAAATAGAAGGGCTGCTAAAAGTGTCCACTTAACTCTCTCAAATGTTTTCGAGAAAAAACCACATATGACTAAACAAAGTGGAGGAACTAACTGAATTAAATAATGAGGATAAGGACGGCCAGATAAAAGAACACTGAAAACTGCAGCTGAAAACCAGGCTAGAATGAAGGCGGCCTGACGGTGAATAATTTTTCGATTATATAAAAAGAAGATAATAATCCACGCAACGATAAGAACAGCAAAGCGAGTAGTTAGACCCCCACTTGAAGCTGAATTAGTGTGTGTTCCAGTGGCCCAAGATGATAAATAACCAAAATTTTGTAACAGCGAGGCATTAAGGAAAGGTTTGAAAGCATCATGAAAATAAAAGTAAATAGACCATAAAATTATTGGAGCCAAAAAGCCTATTATCAAATTTATATATATAGGTAAATTTTGGATAATTTTTTTGAAAACAGTTTTGATGTTAAACCCGTCAAACAATCCTATCTTTTCAAGAAAAATAAATACACCTAAGAACATGAATTCAAAAGCAACCGGAACTTTAATGGTAAAGGCATAACCTAGAAGTAAACCTGATATCAAATAATCCTGAGTTTTTTTAGCTTCCAAAAAAATAAAAATACCAAGAATGGTTGGCAAAAGCATAAAAACTTCAGCATTGGCAATATTACCTTCTAAGACTGGAATGGAAGTTAAAACAAGAAAAAGAAGAGTAGAAAGCTGGGCGATTCTTTTAGTAAAAAATCTATCGGCTAGGCGAAAAAAGAAATAAATTGTGGGAGCCATAAAAATCAAAAGCAAAAGCCGGAAACCAAAAACTGTTTGACCGATTGCAGCCAAATAGTAAAGCATTGGAGGTTTGTTGTCGTGAATTTGACTGTAGAGAGTTAAACCTTTTCTTATTCCCTCACCTAAGGTTAAATATATTCCTTCGTCACCATACCAATACGGCTCAAAAAGTGAAGGGATACGAAGGATTAAAAAGAGAAAGACAGTGATAATTAAAAACTTATGTTTTACCAGTGCTTTAAGCATTAATTAAATATAGCATTATCTGGTTGCTTTTTTAGCTGTTGTTTTATATTCAAGTCTTTTGCCAATTAAAAGTCGAGTGTGTGAATGAAGACCAGGCAGAACAGACATAGTTAAGGTAGCCAAAGGCATGAATGGCCATTGGAGTAAATTTTTAAGGAAATTAAAGAAACCTTTTTTCTGATTTGCTGGTCTCAATTTCCAATCTAAAATAATTAAGATAATTAACGGAATTAAACAGATTGTCAAAATGAAATTGGAAATTCTTGGCAAATTGTATCCAATGGTTGTTTGGAAGAATTTTGGGTTAAGGATGACTGGTAATGATGTTCCTAAGGTTAAGATAAACCAGTTGCTAGACCAAATTAAGTGAGTTTGAATTAATTTTAGAATTCTTAAAGCGCGAGTAGTGAAGGGAATTTCTGTGTGTTTGCGCGATTGTTCAATGGCATAAGGAATATCGATGGCACCCCAGGCATGACGAACACATTGATTGTAACGATTTTTAAGAGCTGAAAAATAATTTTTACCATCTGGGGCATCAACAACAGTAGGCAGAAAAATTGGTTCCACCATAGACTTACCACCGCTGGCAAAAAAAGTTTGAAGGAAAATATGCCAATCTTCCGGAATCATATCCAAGTCCCAATAACCGGCTGAATCGATGAGTTTGTAGGATGAAGAATAACAAGAGTAATTAAAAAAGAGACCATCTGGCTCCTGAATGTTGGCAATATGGTTAATATTTCCCATGATGCCAATAATTCTAATTAAAGCCGGAACTTGATTAATGTTGTGGTGCCAAAAAATTGGGGACTGCCAAAAACGGAAATACCGATTTGGATTAGAAGCAAAATTGTAGGTGAGGCCAGAAAAATATTTTTGATTAAAAACAGTGTCAACATCACAACTAGTTAAGGTTAAGTTTTCCAATTTATACTTACCTGTATCGATATAGTGTTTTTTAAAATATTTAGCAGCATAGGCTTCATTACTATGTTTACCTGCTGTTTCCCCTTCTATTCCAGCTGGATGTTCGGTAAAAATTAAATCACCGAATGTATGGCCATATTTTTTGGAAAAATAATCGATAGTAGTTTGATTATTTTCTTTGCCAGCACGTTCTTCCTGGGCTACAACCAAATGAATCTTTTTAAGATCAATATCTATTTGAGCGGCAATACTGCCAACTGCCATTTCTATAACTTCAACAGGTTCTTTATAGGAGGAAATAACAATGACATGGTGAACATCTTTTAAATTCAACCAATCTTTAGTATGGTTTTTATTGAATTGCTCCAGCCAATTAGTACTAGAAGCTTTTTTTATCTTGAAATAGCCTAAAATTGAAAAGAATGAAGTTTTGAAAGATTGATACAACCAGTAAACTAAGAAGGCAATAACGAAATAGGCTACAAATTTTGGAACAACAAAAGCACCCCAAATAGGAAAAAGTATAACCATCCAGGCAAAAAACCCTGGAATCATCTCCCAAAGTCGATATATTTTTGTGTTCTTATTCATAGAGGCAATTTATTATATCAAGTGTGTGGGAAGTTTGGGATAAAATAAAGACAGATGAAATTAGATGCCTCAATTAGAAAAACCATAAGCTACGCGGCAAAGTATGGTTGTGTCTGGAGCAATGAAGAAATTGTTCAAAGATTGATTTCGAAAAAAGCCTACAAAAAAGAGGAAATTCTAAAGTATTTAGTTTTGATGAATTATAAAAAAAATGATAGTTCAGATAATAAAAAATGTATAAAAAAAATAAATTTGGCCAAAAATCTGGCTTCCAAATTAACTATATTTAAAAACTTATTATTTTTAGGAATTACAGGATCTGTGGCAACTTTATATCCTAAAGATGATGACGATATTGATATTTTGGTGATCTGCAAAAGCAATACACTGTGGTTGAGCCGAATACAAGTTAAATTATATTTATTAGTGCATAATATTTCCCATAGGGTTTATGGGGATCAAGAAAAACCGGACCGCTTTTGTTTTAATATGTGGCTTGAAGAAGACAGTTTGGAAATTCCTAGAAAAAAACAAAATTTAAGAAATGGGATGGACTTAATTTTGGCGATACCTTTAATTAATAGAAAGAATATTTATGAAAGATTTATTAATAAAAATGACTGGGCTCAAAAATATGTGGCTAATGGATATAAAAATTTAATTAATAAATTCATAAAAAAAACGGAAAATAAAATTAGGTCAGCAAGCTTTATTGATAAACTAATTAACCTTTTGATGTTTAAAGTCCAATATTTATTTATGAAAAAGAAAATAAGCCGTGAACTTGTGGGTTTAAAATGGGCTTTTTTTCATCCTAACGGTTGATTTAAATCCTGGTAGAATATAAGTTATGAATTTCCCGTTGAAAAGCAGAATTTCTTGGAGAATTGTTTTTAGCGCTGTGATACTACTGGTGAGCTTGTCTATTTTATATATATCGTTAGTCAGAGCCAGTCTGGAAATAATGACTCATGATAACAATGAGAATATATTGAGAGTCAAGCCGATTGTTTTTAATATATATAAAAATGATAAACCAGACACTTATGTATATAAGTTTCCAGAAGTAACGACTACTCCGGCCAACCCCATATATGAAGTTAAAGAATTAAGGGATAATATGTGGATTTATTTGAGCCATGAACCAATAAGCAAAACCAAAATGATACTTTTGATTGCCGATAAAAAAATAACGGAATGTCAGATGCTTTATAAGCAAAATAAATATAATTTAGCTTTAGATACTGGTGTAGATGCCTTCAATAAATTAAAATATGCCAATGAGGTTATTTCGGAGGTAAAACCGAATAATATTGAAGCCAAACTGCTTAAAGATCAAATTTATAAGGCAGGTTACGCCTATAGAGAAGCTTTTATCTCAATAGATCGAGTGAGGTTTCAACAATTAATTAAAGATCTTGATAAATGGAATGAAGAAAAACAACAAAAAAATCTGGATTTTTAATTCAAAAATCGCAAAAATTGGTTTAATTGCTTTTGGAGTAATTTTTATTTTATTGACAGTATATATTTCAAAAAATATTCCTAATCCAAAAAAACTAATGATGGCAGAGGAATATCCTGAATCTTCGCAGATTTTTGATCGCAACGGAAAACTTTTATATGAAATTTATGCGGATAAAGACCGTGTACCAGTCCCTATCAGCCAAATTCCCGACACTTTAAAAAAAGCTACTTTGGCAGTTGAGGATGAAAATTTTTATCAACATAATGGTTTCGATTTTAAAGGTATTTTAAGAGGTCTTTTTAGATCTGTTTTTCAAAAAAGACTCCAGGGTGGTTCAACTTTAACCCAACAATTGGTTAAGAATGCATTACTGACTCAAGAAAGGACCATTTCTAGAAAAATAAAAGAAGCCATATTAACAGTGGCAACTGAAACACTATATAGTAAAGATCAGATTTTAGAAATGTATTTTAATCAAACACCATACGGAGGCACTTTATGGGGAGCACAAGCAGCTGCAAAAAATATTTTTAATAAGGACGCAAAAGATTTGGACTTAGCAGAAGCTGCTTTAATTGCCGGATTGCCAGGATCACCGACAAAATATAACCCTTTTTCACACCCGGAAGCAGCTAAAAATAGACAAGAATTGGTGTTAAACAGAATGCTGACTTTGGGATGGATAAGTAAAGACCAATTTAATGCCGCTAAAAACGAAAAATTAAATTACAACATTAGCAAGACTAATATTTTGGCACCTCATTTTGTTTTTTATGTGAAAGAACAATTGGCTGAAAAATACGGGGCACAAAAACTAACTGAAGGCGGTTTAAAAATAACAACTACACTGGATATGAATATCCAAGATTATGTTCAAACAACAGTGGCTTCAGAAGTAGCTAAACTAAATAAACTAAAAGTAAGCAATGGAGCAGCAATGGTGGTTGAACCTAAAACTGGGCAAATATTAGCTATGGTGGGATCAATCGATTATTTCTCTAACGAAATTGACGGAAAATATAATATTGCAACAGCATTAAGACAACCTGGTTCGTCAATAAAACCTTTAAACTACATTACCGCATTGGAAACTGGAAAAATAACCGCTGCTTCCGTGGTGGATGATGATCCAACCTGTTTTGAAGTGGAAAATCAAAAACCATATTGTCCAACTAACTATGGAAACCATTATTTTGGAATTCAAACTATAAGAAATTCTTTGGCTAATTCCTTAAATATTGCAGCTGTAAAAGTTTTAAAACTTAATGGAGTGGAAAATTTTATTGCTTCAGCATCGGCAATGGGAATATCGACATTTAAGGATCCAGCAAATTACGGATTATCATTAACATTGGGAGGCGGTGAGGTAACAATGACAGATATGGCTGTTGCATATGGAACATTGGCCAATATGGGAATCAGACAAGATTTGAATCCAATTTTAAAAGTAGTTGACCGAAGCGGAAAAACTTTAGATGAATATAATTATGTGGCAGGCAATAGAGTGCTCTCCCGTGAATCAACTTTTATCATTCAGCAAATTTTATCGGATGATGGAGCTAGAAGTATGGTTTTTGGCAAAGGCTCAATGTTGAATATCAAAAACCATCCAGAAGTAGCGGTTAAGACTGGAACGACTAACGATATGAGAGATAACTGGACAATTGGTTACACTCCAGATTTTGTGGTGACAACTTGGGTGGGAAATAATGATAATTCAAAAATGGGAGGATTGGTTTCCGGAACTACAGGAGCTGCACCAATTTGGAATAAAATCATGACTTATATTTTGAAAGATAAAGAAGTGAAAAAACCAACTATGCCAGCAGGATTGGTTGGAATGAATGTGTGCAACTTGACTGGACAATTAGTTCCAGACGGCGGTTGTGATTCCCACTTTGAATATTTTAAAAAAGAATTTGTGCCAACTGAAAAAACTTCATTAAGAGCAAATGTATTAATAAACAAAGATACGGGCCAAATAGTGGCTGATGGACAAAATGTCCCGAATGCAGAATGGCAGGATCATGCAGTTATTAAGGATATTAGCGGAGTAACAGTGTGTCTTGATTGTCCACAAATTCAAGCACAAGCAGTTCCAGCTGGCAGTACAGAACCAAACACAAAGCCAGTGGTCACAATTAAATAGATGTCTTTGTTACAAGTTATAGTTACTGTTTTAATTGGTATAGGCAGGCCGATTTACGGTTTAGTTAGTTTAATTCTCAAAATTTTTGCCAGGCGGCTAGTTATTGTTCGAAAAAAATATTTCAAAACTCTTAGAAAAATATATAAGACAACAATCAGAATAAAGTGGAAGTACTTAGTTTTATTTTTAGTGGTATTTTCGATAACTTTAATTGGAAGGATATTTTATGTTCAGATATTAAAAGATTTGCCCAATGTTAATCAGATTTATAATCCTCCAAAATTATCGACAAGAATTGTGGATAGAAACGGTAATCTTTTATTTAAGTTTTACGAAGATGAAAATCGAAGCTGGGTGCCATTAGATAAGATTCCTAAATCTTTAATAGAGGCTACAATCGCGATTGAAGATAAAGATTTTTACAACCATCATGGTTTGTCATTAAAAGGAATAATTAATGCCGTCTTTTATGATTTTAAAAATTCGGCTGATACAAGACTTAGAGGCGGTTCGACTATCACCCAACAATTAGTGAAAAATGTATTTTTTACTGGCGATAAAACATTTAAAAGAAAAATAAGAGAGGCAATTTTAACAGTGCTTGTTGAAAGAAAATTAAGTAAAGATGAAATACTGGAACGTTATTTTAATCAGGTGCCATATGGCGGTGAGGCGTATGGAGTCCAAGAAGCATCCTTAAAATATTTTGGCAAAAATGTATGGGACTTAGATATGGCCCAAGCGACGTTTTTGGCCGGCCTACCAGCAGCACCAAGTTCATATTCCCCTTTTGGCAATAACCCAGATTACGGGTTTTATCGGCAAAAACATGTAATTGAAGAAATGGTTAATGCTAAATTTATTAACCAGGAAACAGCAGATAATATTTTGAAGGAAAAAGTGGAAATTACCAAAGAAAATCAAAAAATCCAAGCACCTCATTTTGTTTTTTATGTAAAAAGTATTTTGGAACAAAAATATGGTTATGAAAATTTTGGAAAATTGGGATTAACAATCACCACCAGCTTGGATTTGAACACTCAAAAAATGTCAGAAAAAATAGTCAAAGATGAAGTCGATAATATTAAAAATTTGAAAATCAGTAACGGAGCCGCGTTAGTTTTGGATGTCAAAAACGGAGATATTTTGGCAATGGTGGGGTCAAAAGATTATAACGCTAAGGATATTGACGGCCAATTTAATGTTACGACTGGTTTAAGACAGCCAGGTTCATCTATAAAACCGATAAATTATTTATTAGCTTTGGAAAATGGATATAGTTTGGCGTCAACCATTGATGATACACCAGTGACTTATTATGTCCCCGGACAAAAACCATATTCACCGCAAGATTACACAGGAAAATTTATGGGAAGAGTAACTCTAAAAACAGCTTTAGCTTCTTCATTAAATGTCCCATCAGTTAAATTGCTGTCTCAAAACGGAGTAGATAATATGATAAATTTGGCTGAATCAATGGGAATAACTACATGGAAAGACCGATCAAGATATGGTCTTTCTTTGGCATTAGGGAGCGCTGAGGTAAAAATGACTGATCTAGCTCAAGCGTATTCGATTTTTGCCAATTCCGGTAAAAAAATTGAAGTCAATCCAATTTTAAAAATCCAAAACTATTTGGGCGAAACTATATATGAAAAACATAATGAGGAAAAAGAAGTGGTTAAAAAAGAAGATGCTTTTTTGATTAATGATGCATTAAGCGATAATTTTGCCAGAGCACCGATATTTGGAACCAGTTCAAAATTAGTGATTCCAGGAAAAACAGTGGCAGTGAAAACCGGAACAACCAATAATTTAAAAGATAATTGGTGTATCGGCTGGTCACCTAGCGTTTTAGTGGCGACTTGGGTGGGAAACAATGACGGAACACCAATGAGCTGGGTGGCGTCTGGGGTGACTGGAGCAACTCCTGTTTGGAACAAAATAATAAGTGAGGTTTTGAAAAACAAAGATGATGAAAAATGGGAAGTTCCTGATGATTTATATAAAGAAAATACATGTGGCCAAGATCAGTTTTATTCCAAAGGTGTGGCAATAAATAATCCATGTGCCAATCATCAACCAAACTAAGTACTGGACAAGCGATTTTTATTTTTCATATAATTAATTAGTTATTAATTGTGACATATAACACACTATGTTAGCAACTTATGACGATTTTTCTTTGACCGGTAAATTTGTTATGAATATCAGCATCCGTCAATCCGTTTTGGATTATCTAGAACGGGAAAAACCAAAACGTGTATATTTATGCCGTAATTTAGCTGATTGTAAAAAATATATAAACTCTACTGATGTCTTGGTTATTGATGATTATTTTGAAAATGAAAATCAATATTGTTTGCTGAAAAATATGATTCAATATATCTTTAGAAGCGATTTTAAAGACAAACTGGCAGTGATTATTATTAGATCAGAATTAAAAGATGAAGATGAAAAAATAAAAATATACAAAAGATTAATCGGCGATTATTTGGAAGCAATGATTAAGCTCAAAGGATTAGATAAAAAATCAAAACTAATCAGTATAGTTGAGGATACAAATGAATTTAAAAGTAATAAATTATTGGTTTAGGTCCATCAGCTGCCAATAGATTTTTTCTACAAGGGTTGGGATTAATTTTTCAGATTGATCGAGATTAGACCCAGAGATTTTGAAATAAAATAAAATATTTTGATGAGGAATAGTAATTAATGATTCTTGAGAGATTGATTCTTTTTGTTTATCGACAATTTCTTGAATTTTAGTGCCTTGCGGCAAAGCTTTCATGAGTGAACTTTGAGAAGAATATTTTTGAGCAGATAAACTATTAACGATTGAAGAATAATTTGAAGATATTTCAGAAGCATTCTTTTCATAAGTAAAGGTCTTGTTGCCTGGATTAACACTGTAAATAAAAATTGACCAAGTGTTTGGATCGGCGGAAATTACGGATTGAATATTTTTATCAAAATCAGTTTGACTGGCTTTGGTATTATTAAGATTAATTTGAGGAAGACTGAAACTAAAATTAGATATCGGATTTTTAAAAGTGAAAGTTTTAAAGAAATGGTAGGTCCAAAAACCAATACTAAGTCCAACTGTTAAAATTAAAAACAGTAAAACAAAACGGCGTTTATTTTTTACTTTTTTATCATGAGATAGAGTATCAACCAAATCAAGTTGTTCGGCATTGCTGGCAGATTTTCTGATTTTTTCTGGTTTTGGTAGCATTATTTAATTTTATTGAATGTCAAAAGACCTGGTTTAGCGCCTAAAACCGAAACTGCAGAAGCAGAATTTTTTATTGCCCAGGAAAGTGATTTTTGAGGTGTCAACTTATAGATTAAACCAGCTACAAAAGCAGAACCAAAAGCATCACCGGCTCCAGTTTCATCAACAGGTTTAACATTGATTATAGGCGAATAATATTGATTTTTGCCATCGAAAATATGGGCACCTTCATGACCATTGGTAACAGCCACCAACTTTGAATCAAATTTATCGATTTTAGCTTTAAATTTTGGCTCGCCCATGAGCGAATCAGTAATAATTTCTGATTCGGTTTTATTTAGAAGTAAAAAATCGACATATTTTAGGAGAGGAATTAAGAGTTTTTTTTGTTTTAGTTCACGATTGCCAGGATTAAGAGCAATTTTGATGTTGTTTTCACAAGCGTAACCAATTATTTTTTCCAAAAGACCAATATTACCTTCCAAAGAACTTATATAAAACCAACGAGATTTTAGTTTTTCCCATTTAATATGTTTTTCTTCCAGCCGAGAAACACCTCTGTTGGTTAAAATTGAACGACCGCCATCTTTGGCTACTAAAATAATGGAAAAATCAGTGGTGTCCTGACTAGATTTTACCAATAAACTAGTTGAAACGTGATCGAGTTTTAAGTCATCCAAAATAAAATTATTTAAATGATCATCGCCAACTAGGGAAACACAGGCAGATTTTAGACCCAAACGAGAGAAAGATACTGAGGAATTAGTGGCTCCTCCACCCGAACAAATTAAGCTGTTAGTAATTTCGTTTTTTGAAGAATATTCGACCGAAAGCTGATTGTTTTTGACAACAAAATCAGAAGATTTAGCAAAAATATCAACTGTAGCGGCACCAAAAGAAATTACATCATACATAGTTAGAACTAGAGAATAAAGTTAATTTATGTTTAATAATTTGTTTTACTTCCTCAATAGTGGGAGATAAAATTTCGTAGATTTTTTCAGTAGAAATTGATTTTAAATTTCGATCTAGGGATTCTTTGAATTTCAATCTTAAATCAGTGTTGATATTAATTTTTACGATGCCGAATTTTATGGCATTGGATATTTGATCATCACCAATACCTGAACCACCATGAAGAGTTATAAAGTTATTCAATGAAAGTTTGTCAAAAATTTTTTGGAGCAGATCAAGATCGATATGTTCAGGAATAGTAGTGCTGACACCATGAAGATTGCCAATCGATACTGCCAGAAGATCGGCATTTGTTGCAGTCATGAATTCTTGAGCTTTTTCAGGGGTGGTAAGACTGTTTAGAGAAAGACTGTCGTTGACTAAATTTATTTTATTAAATTCAACTTCCACCATGATTTCAGGATATTTAAGCTTGATGTCTTTGATAAATTTTTGGGCCACATTGAGATTGATATCGTAATCTAGACTGGAACCATCAAAATGAACCATATCAAAACCAAGACCAACTAGTTTTTCCAAACGAAGCATGTCTTTATTGTGATCCATATTCAAATAGATCGGCAAACCATCAAGTTGGGCTTTTTTGACTAATAAGAATAATCTTTCCGCCTGAATAAACTGATCTTCGCTGGGAGACAATTGAACAATACAGGGCAAATAGGTTTCTCTGACGGCATCCTCTACTGCTTGATAAATTTCAAAAGAATCAATGTTAAAGGCAGGCAGTGCTAAACCTTTCGATTTGTATTCAACAAAGATTTCTTTTAGGGTTTTCATAAAAGTTTTTTAATGGAACTTATTAAATTAGAAATACCAATACCATAATAATCATACAACTCTTCTGAAAATTTGCCTGATTGGCCAAATTGATTATCAACTGCAAGGTGAATAAATTTAGGAGAAATTCCGTTAGTTAACAAGAGTGAGGCAACAATTTGGCCTAAGCCTCCGTTTTGTTGATGATCTTCAATACAAATTAATCTTTTAGTTTTTTGAACACTTTTTTTGATCGTTTCAAAATCAAGCGGTTTTATTGAAGAACAATTAATGATTTCTATTGATGGGGCTTTTTTGCCAAGTTCAAGAACAAGCTTGGCTTGAGCTTCGAGAGCCTGGTTTAGGATTGGGCCATAAGAAATTATGGTTAGATCTTTACCGGGTTTAATAACTTTTGAACTGCCAATAGTGAATCCTAAAGTTTTGGGGTAAATACTGGGGGTTGCTGGCCTGACTAGACGAACATAGGCAGGCTTTGGGCTGCGAAAAACAGTATTAATTATTTTTTCAGTTTCAAAAGCATCAACCGGGGCAAAGACATCCATACCAGGCATGGAAGTCATTAGGGCAACATCTTCTAGCATTTGATGGGTAGCACCAAGATCGGTGCTTAAGAGACCAGCGTGAGAACCGATAATTTTAACATTGGCGTGGTTATAGCAAATCGATTGTTTTATGGTGTTCCAATTAATACTTGGGGAAAAACAGGCAAAAGAAACCAAAAAGACAGTTTTTCCAGTTTTAGCAAGACCAGCGGCAACAGCGGCAGCATTGGCTTCAGCCACGCCACATTCAATAAAACGATTTTTATAGCGCCTGGCAAATTCATTTAAAAATAAAGGTGTTTTTAGATCGGCATTGACGACATAAAGATTTTTATTTTGTTTTCCAAGCTCTGTAATAGTTTTTCCGAAAGTTTCCCGGATGGAAAAAAATGAGTTGCTCATGTCGTTTTTAATTCTAATAAAGCTTTATGAAACAAATTTTCAGGCAAGTTTTTGACATCGTGATACTGACAATTATTTTCCATAAAAGAAATGCCTTTTCCAAGAACTGTTTTAGCAATAATACAGTTGGGGTAATCTGAATTTTGAGCCTTTTTATAGGCGTTTTGGAGTTGATTAAAATCATGGCCATCGACAGCAGTGACCGTCCAGCCAAACTGAACATATTTGGCAGCTAAATTTCCAAGAGGCATAATATCGGAAGTTTTTCCGTCAATTTGATAGCCATTGTAATCGACAATGTTGATTAAATTGCCAAGCTTGTATTTTTTGGCAAATAAAACAGCTTCCCAAATTTGGCCTTCCTGATGTTCACCGTCGGAAGTCAAACAGATTGTGCGATTGTTCTTATCCCCTAGGGCTAGACCACAAGCAAAAGACAACCCTTGACCAAGTGAACCGGAAGAATATTCAACTCCAGGAACACCACTGGAAACATGGCCTTGAAGAATTGAACCAAAAGAAGAGTATGTGGCCAAAGTTTTTTTATGAAAAAATCCGAGACGAGCCAGAACAACATACAAGCTCGGACATAAATGACCAGCAGAAAGAATGAAATGATCTTTTTTGAAATTGAAAATATCCGAAAAATAGGCAGTAGTAATTAGATCCAAAGAAGAAAGCGAACCGCCAATATGGCCACCACCAGAACGATAAATCATATCCAGCAAATCAATGCGGAGTTCTTGAGATATTTTTTCTAGCGGAGAGGCAGATCGGCTAAATATCATAATAATAAAAGTATAGCTTAAAATATGTTAAAGTAGGCATTGATGGAGGATTTTTATAAAAAATATTATTTCAGTATTCATAGTTTTGTCCGACAAAGAATCGATGATGAAGGAGTGGCTGAGGAATTAACAAACGATATAATGATGGCGGGGATAACTTCAATTTCCAGCTTTAATGGCAAAAGCAGTGAATTTAGCTGGCTTTGCAGTATTGCTAAACATAAAATAATTGATTATTACCGGAAGAAAAAAATAAAAACTATTTTATTTTCTGCCTGCCCAGTGTTTGAAGAAATTGCCGATAAGGCTTTGACTCCGGAAAGAGATGTTTTAAAAAATGAACTAAAAGAGGAAATTAAAAATACCTTAAAAGACTTAAACACAGGTTATATAAAAATATTACGACTTAAATATATAGAAGGGCTGAAAATCAGACAAATTGCTGAAGTTTTGGAAATAAGTGCTAAGGCGGTGGAATCAAAGTTAATTAGAGCTAAGAAAAAATTTAAGGAAGTATGGAATTATGATTAAAAAAAGAATCGAAAAAATTTTTCAATTATCGATTTTAATTTTTTTTAGACAGACCTGGAAATTAATCTGCAATATATATAATCTTTTAAATCAACCATTACTGACTATAAAAAATCTAGCTAGAGAAAAAGATAAATCTCAAATATTTTTATTATCCGGCACAATTTTTATGCCCATTTTTGGATATATCAGCGCCAGAATAATTTGGGATATTCATAGGTATGGATTTATGATTAACTCGGTAGGAATGGTTTTTGCAGTAGTTATTGGTATGGAAACTTTGGTATTTTTGTATTTGGGATATTGGACTTATCGGGCTTTCAAAAAAAAATAAAATCAGCATGATAAAAGAGTATTTGGCGACTTAATTAGTACCAAATATTTATTTTATTTATGAAAGTTCATAACAAAACCCTGTCGATTAAAAGCAATGATTTTTTAGAATTTAAAGATATTTCATCAGAAGTGGAAACAGCCGTAAAAGAATCAGGAGTTAAAAATGGATCAGTGCTGATTTATTCAATGCATACCACTCAAGCAATTTGCATTAATGAAAAAGAAAAAGGATTTTTTGAAGATTTTAAAGATTTGCTTAAAAAAATAATTCCAAAAGATTCATATTATCGTCACAACGATTTGAGTATCAGAACTGAAAATTTAGTCTGTCAGTCGGGAGCTTCTGATTGCTTAAATGGACATTCGCACTGTACTCACCTTTTGATGAGAAACTCAGAAACAATTCCGATAATCGAGGGAAAATTAATGCTTGGAACTTGGCAAAGAGTGTTTGCCATTGAATTGGATTGTTCAAGACAAAGAAAAATAATTATCCAAGTTATGGGAGAGTAGTTTTTTGGGGACGAGTTCCGGAAATTGACCAATGAGTTAAACATCTAGCTTCATAAGTAAAGACTGGTTTTTGATCTTCCGTGGCAAACTTTTCGATAACAATTAAAGGGCTATCATAAGAATCTGGTTCTCCATTTTTTAAACGCTGAGTCATTGTTGCCGGAGCTCCACATTTGTGAATGCCATCATGAGAATAAGTGCATCTGGCAGATAATACTTCTAATCGAGTAGAAATCGACATTAATTCTTTTATGCCACTGGAAAATGGTTCTCCACGATAATTCATATTTAAACCGGCGTAAGCAACTTGAATTCCAGCCTCACTAAGACTGACAACTACTTCAGCAATGTCATCATCAAACATCATAACTTCATCGATGGCTACCAAAGTGGGTTTTTTATTATTTTTTAAAATATCATCCAAAATAAAGCTGGATTGAGCTTTTAATTCACCCTGAGGTGACTCTGGAACAGGAATGGCTTCGTGAGTGCCACCACAACGAGACCTGACGATGCCAACTCCAAAACGATCGTCGACTTGAGGCTTATAGACTAATACAGTTTCTCCCACAGCTTCGGCAGCAAATATATGGTCAAGCAATAATAAAGTTTTTCGGGCATTCATGGGACCGACAAAACCAACAATTGGCTGCCTCTGTTTTGACATATGGAAACATTGTACATCTCAAAATATTCAAACTAAATATGCGTTAATGGCTCAAATTTTTGAAATTTAACAATAAAAAAAACCGGCAGATAAATGTAAAAATAAATTTTACATAGACCTGACGGTTTTGGTTTTGGCTTCTGTTTATCTAGATTTTTTATCTTTTAGCTGATTTAGCTTTTTAATACCAGAAGTGAAAAATAAAAGGTAAGACATCATAGCAATAAAAAATATCGACATGCATATAATTTTGTCAGCTGTATGCTCAGGGAAAAATAAAGTGATGCCCAGAAGGACTTCAATCAGTATTGTTAAAAACCAAACTTTGGCTCTTCCTCTGAAGAATAACGGCAATAAAATGTCTTTGTTCACAACGAACAACTCCTTTCAAATTTGGAAAGTGCAAATAAATCAACGCAGCGTTGAATTGCTCTAACTATCGGGATTATAGTACAGAAGTATATTAAATCAATAGATAGATTTTATAATGTATAATTAGCAACGAATGAATAAAGAAAAAGCATATCATCAAGCCAGAAGAATGTTTTTTATGATTGATAAAAAGTTGGTATTAGCTGATCGCGGCTATGGCGGCTGTCATTTTGATTGGCTTTTAGATTTCGGATTTTCTGAAAATAAAGCAAAAGATTTTATTGAAAAAGAATTAAGAGGAGTGATTGATCCGACTGGAGACATTAAATTTTTTACGGGAGAAAATTGGGAAATCAACGAAAAAATAGAAAAAGATTTTTTTGAAATATTTTCTGAACTTGTTTCTAGGGCAGAAGTTAAACCAGAGGCAAGAGTATTAGGAGGAGCTATTAGGCAAGAAGTGGGCAAGGTGTGGCCTGCCAGAAAAGAATATGGAAGGGTCGGAGAAATTTGGACTAAATAAATTTGAGACGCGGATGGGAGTTGAACCCATCTATACGGTTTTGCAGACCGCTGTCTAACCGCTTGACTACCGCGTCAGATTTTCAAAGTAAGCTTATTTTATCAAATATTAAAGCTAATTATATAATTAAAAAAGGAATGAATTTTTTAACATTTACGACTTTATTAACATGACAGAAAACGTAATTCTTGTTGATGACAATGATAATCAAATTGGAGTTGAAGAAAAAATAGCGGCCCACCAAAATGGCGGTAAAAGGCACCGAGCTTTTTCGATTTTAATTTTCAATGATAAAAACGAATTAATGCTTCAGCAAAGAGCATTGAGTAAATATCATTGCGGCGGACTTTGGACAAATACTTGCTGCAGCCATCCCCGACCTGGCGAAGAAACAGAAGCAGCAGCTCACCGAAGACTTCAAGAAGAAATGGGGTTCGACTGCGAGTTAAGAGAAAAATTTTCATTCAATTACACAGCCCCACTAGATCATGATTTGACCGAAAATGAACATGATCATGTGTTTGTGGGTAATTACAATTTGGAACCAAAAATTAATAAAGAAGAAGCTGAGAGTTGGAAATGGATTTCGATGATTGAGCTTAATAAAGATGTTTTAGAAAATCCTGATAAATACACATTTTGGTTTAAAGTGATTTTAGCAGAGTTTAACAAACATTAAACAAAAACCCTCCGATTTCTCGAAGGGTTTTTTATTATTTTTTTTGAGTGATTTACATCATTCCGCCCATACCGCCCATGCCACCCATTCCAGCATCTGGCATTGGAGGACCTTTCTTTTCTGGAGCATCAGTGATTAAAACGTCAGTGGTTAAAATCATGGTTCCAACAGAAACAGCGTTAGTTAAGGCTGATTTTGTTACTTTGGCAGGATCTAAAATTCCTGCTTTACTCATTGATTCAACTTCACCAGTAATGGCATTGTAGCCAATGTCTGATTTGGAATTATCGGTTAGAGCATCGCGAACTTTGTTGAGAATATAGCCGCCATCTTCACCACAATTGTCAGCTAACATTCTGACTGGTTGTTCGAGAGCATATTTCAAAATACTGACACCAACTTTTTCTTCTTCAACATCATATTTGCTTGGATCGAGAACCAAGGAAGCTTTAAGCAAAGCCACACCGCCACCAGGAAGAATTCCCTCTTCAACAGCAGCTTTAGTAGCTTCAATAGCATCTTTAACTCTTTCGAGTTTTTCTTTCATTTCGACTTCAGTGGCTCCGCCAACTTGGATGACAATGGCACCGCCAGCCAGTTTGGCAATTCTTTCAGCAAACTTTTCCTTGTCGTAGTCTGAAGTGACTTCATTCATTTGGTGTCGGAGTTGAGCAACTCTAGATTGGACATCAGCTTCAGAACCCATACCGCCAATAATTCTGGTTTTATCTTTATCGGAAGTAACCGAATCAGCTTGGCCACAATATTCTTCAGGATCAACAGTGTCAAACTTAAGACCAAGATCTTCAGAAATGACCTGTCCACCGGTTAAAACAGCAATGTCTTCAAGCATGGCTTTTCTTCTGTCACCAAATCCTGGAGCTTTGACAGCTAATACATTAAATGTTCCTCGAATTTTATTGACAACTAAAGTTGCTAGAGCTTCAGCATCAACATCATCAGCAATAATGACAAAATTTTTGGTTAATTTAACTAGTTTTTCTAAGAATGGAAGAATTTCTTGGATAGAACTGATTTTTTTATCAGTAATAACGATATATGGTCTTTCGACAACAGCTTCCATGGATTCAGTATTGGTGGCAAAATAGGCAGATAAGAATCCAGAATCAAATTCCATGCCGGAAGTTTCTTTGGTTTCCAAAGTTAAACCTTTACCTTCTTCAGCCGAGATTAAGCCGTCTTTACCAACTCTAACCATAGATTCGGCGATTTTTTTACCAATTTCAGCATCACCTGCTGAAATAGTAGCCACTTGTTCAATAGAATCTTTATCGTTAGACTTGATTTCTTTTTTCATAGAATCAAGTTGAGAAATTACTTCCTGCAAGCCTTTTTCAAGACCACGGCGGACAATCATTGGATTGGCACCAGCAGCGACATTTTGAAGACCTTTATTAGCGATAGCTTGGGCTAAAAGCGTAGCTGTAGTAGTACCGTCTCCAGCGATGTCGTTGGTTTTGGAAGCAGCTTCTTTGATAAGCTGAGCACCCATATTTTCAAAAGAATCTTCAAGTTCGATTTCTTTGGCAACAGTGACACCATCATGAATTACAGTTGGGCCACCCCATTTTTTATCAATAGCGACATTGCGGCCTTTTGGACCCAAAGTTGTAATGACGGCGTTTGCCAAAACATTAACACCATTTAATAATGATTGACGAGCATCTTGTCCGAATTTAAGTTGTTTTGCCATATTTTTATTAATTTTTAACTATTATTTAACTAATGCCATAATATCGTCGAACTTTAGGATTAAAAGTTCAGCGTCGTTTTCCTTATATTCTTTGCCACCCCATTCGCGGTAAATAACAATGTCCCCTTTTTGGCATGGTGAATCTTTTTTGGTGCCAAAATCAGTAATCATCTCTCCCCCAACTGCTAAAACTACACCT
The DNA here is from genome assembly GCA_013387215.1 of Patescibacteria group bacterium. GTDB lineage: Bacteria > Patescibacteriota > Microgenomatia > UBA12405 > UBA12405 > WARW01. The sequence goes on along the minus strand of WARW01000001.1, from coordinate 65,268 downwards.
TGCTGAGGTTTTTCTTCGTGGGTTGATGGTAAAACTATTCCCGAAGCTGTGGTAGTTTCTTTCTTTTGAGGTTTGACTAAAATGTAACCTGGGGCGGGATGGATTTTGGTTTGTGTGTCTGACATGGCTTAAGCTTAATTAATAATTATCACTCAACGAGTGAGACTGCTAATATTTTAGCAATAGTAAAGTTGGCGTCAAGAGGTCAACGATGGGGGCAAGAGAACTGTTAAAATATTGGAAATAATGACTAATAGTATTTTAACAAAATCAAAAGTGCTTGGGGGCAAGTTTACTTTCTTTTATCTTGAAGACGATAAATATGTGGGGCAAAGAGTGGCTTTAGAAAAATATGAACCATATGAGACTGAATTGATGCTTAGAAATATAAAAAAAGGAAATGTGGTGGTGGATGTGGGGGCGAACATCGGTTTTAATACTATTCTTTTTGCCGATAAAGTCGGAGAAAAAGGTCGAGTATTTGCATTCGAACCAGATCCAACCAATTTTTCGATTTTGAAAAAAAATATCGAAGAAAATAATTTGAAAAATGTAACTGCGGTTCAAGCGGCTTTGAGCAACAAATCCGGCAGAGTCGATTTTTTTATATCGGAAGAAAATTATGGCGATCACCGATTATTTTCAGATAATAAAAATAGAAAAAAAATTAGAGTCAATTGTAAAACCTTGGATCAATTTTTAGGAACTGATAGGGTGGATTTTATAAAAATTGATACTCAGGGACATGAGCCAGGAGTAATTGCCGGAGGCAAAAATATAATTAAAAAACATAAACCAATTATATTTTTTGAATATTGGCCTGAGGCTTATAAACAAGCCAAAATGAATTCAAAACAGATGATGGATTGTCTTAAAAAAATATATGGAAAAATCTTTTTTATTAATGATTGGTTTTATATTTACCGGGCTTTAAGTAAAAATAAAATTGATAAAATCTGCTCTATAAATAAAACTGGATATGCTGATTTGTTTGTAAAAAATAAATTGTCTATAAAAGATATGCTTGAACAATTCAAAGATATTAGAATTAAAAAGGTTATTAAAAAAATTTTAAATATAAATAAATGAAGACTACACTTTTTATGGCAATGTCTTTAAATGGGATTGTTGCCAGAGAGAATAATGATGAAGATTTTATTTCCGACGACAGCTGGGAAACTTTTGTGAAATTAACCCGAAAGACAGGGTGTTTGATTTGGGGAAGGAAAACTTTTGAAGTGGTAAAAACTTGGGATAAAAATTATTTGGATCAAATTAAAGAAGTTAGAAAAGTCATTGTTTCAAATCAAAAATTTGAATTGGATACAGGCTGCGAATTAGCTAACTCACCCCAAGGAGCTTTGGAAATTTTAGAAAAGATGGGTTACAAAGAAGTAATTTTGTGTGGAGGAGCAATTAATAATAGTTCTTTTGCTAAAGATAATTTGATAGATGAAATTATTTTTAATATTGAACCGGTTCTAATCGGCAAAGGGTTACCAATATTTTCACCGCAAGATTTTGATTTGAAACTGGAATTTATGGAAACAAAAAAGCTAACAGACAATATTGTTCAGCTTCGCTATAAAGTGATCAAGTGATAATATAAAAGGGCAATAGACAAGTTATTGATTAAAAATAAGAATGTCAAAAATAAAAAACATTTTTGCTCGAGAAATATTAGCCAGCGGTGGAGCACCAAGCTTGGAAGTTACAGTAACTTTGGAATCGGGAGTGACAGGAGAAGCATCAGTTTCATATGGAGCATCGGCCGGATCAAAAGAAGCTACGGTTTTATTGGATGGAGATAAAACCCGTTATAACGGCAAAGGAATGTTAAATGCAATCGCGAATATCAATACTAAAATCAAAGAGGCTTTAATTGGAATGGAAGCTGCAGAACAGAGAACTGTTGATCAAAAAATGATTGATTTAGACGGAACTATTAATAAGGCAATCTTGGGCGGAAATGCCATGTTAGGAGTTTCTTTAGCAGTAGCAAGAGCAGAGGCATGCGAGGAAAACATGCCACTTTATAAATATTTGAGAAAAGTTTACGGAATTGGCGAAATTGGCTGGGTATTACCTAAGCCAATGATTGTGATGATCGAAGGCGGCAAACATGCCGATGATACTACCGATTTACAGGAATTTATGATTGGTGCCATGGGCAACAAATCGGCTGCAGAAAACGTAAGAATGGAAATGGAAATTTATGACGCTTTAAAGAAAATTTTAAAAGCTGAAAAATTATCAACTAATGTCGGCAATGAAGGCGCTTTTGCACCAAATGGAATATCCAGTAACGAAAAACCAATTGAATATTTAGTCCAAGCTATTACTAATGCAGGATATAAACCAGGGGTTGATGCAGGTGTTGGTATTGATGCGGCTGCTTCTGAGTTTTACAGTGAAGAAACCAAAAAATATAATTTGAAATTGGAAGGTAAAGAATTAACATCTGAAGAACTAATTGCCTACTACAAACCATGGATTGAAAAATATCCAATTGCCACCATGGAAGATATGTTGTCGGAATTTGATTGGGACAACTGGCCAAAAATTGTTGAAGCAATCGGCGGAAAATTTCCATTAATTGCCGATGATTTGACTGTCACAAACACTAATCTGTGGAAAAAAGCGATTGAAATGAAGGCAGCCACTGCAATTTTGATTAAATTAAATCAGGCTGGAACTTTAACTGAAACTGTTGACTGTTGTTTACTTGCCCGAGAACATAATTTGATGACCATGCCTAGCCATCGAGGCGGCGGTGAAACCAATGATACATTTTTAGTGGATTTAGCTGTGGCCGTAGGATCGGCATATATTAAAGTCGGGCCAACCAGAGGCGAAAGAGTTTGTAAATATAATCGATTGATGAGAATTGAAGAAGAATTAAAAAATTAAACAAAAAAAAGGCTCGCCGTGAAAGATTTTGTCATTCATGACGAGCCGACAATCCGGGGTTTATTTAAAGGCTAAAGAATAATCAATGATGCGAAGCTCCTTAGTTTTGAAAGAACGGAAAACTTTAAAAACGTAAGTTTTACCAACTTCCAGTTGAGAAATTTCTTTGTAATTATTTTGCTGATATTTTTTATCTTGTCCTGATGCATCGTTGTTTTTTAGAGCTACAGTATTATTTTCCGGCGTAAAAATTATTATCATGAGGTCTTTGTTGGGTTCGTTGATGACTCGATCATCAATTATCCCAACGATTGTCGTTGGAGTTTCATAGCAACGTGGAAAGACGACATAATAAGTGCCGCAAATAACTCCAATTACAATTAAAATAATTAGGGTTTGGAGTAAAATCCTGGAAATTTTTTTGAGAAAAATTTTAAATTTAATCATGAAATCTCTTCCTTTCATTAATACATTTTCGACAAATCTAACTAAGTCGACGGTAGTTATGTAATTTAGCTATTTCATGACCCCGAATTGTAAAAGTACAAAACGAAAATTATTTAGCGTTAAGCCAAGAGTCACGTTTAGGATAATCGTACCAAATACGTGCTGATATGACATCGCAGGTATGGCAAAAAGCGGCAAGCCCATTCATCGTTCTTTGGGTATTACTATAGTTATGAAGTTCCCCTTCTGTGTATTCTAGACCATTAAGCTGTGCTGGAGTCAAAATTATTCCATATTCTTTTAGTTTTCTGTCACGATATTCGCGCTGAGCTTTTTTGTCTTTTAGTTCCTCGACTTGTTGAATTTGACCGTCGACAAGTTTATATTTCCATGGTTTTTCGATATCGTGAAAGAATAACACCAGAAGTGCATCGGGTAAGGTAAAAGGTAAAGGTCTTAATCTTGATAAGCCGGCATATTGAACCACCGCGATGTTCATAACTTCGCAAACATGATCATAATAGCCACCCATCCAAGCTTGATGAAGATGAGTAGAGCCTTGCGCCTGTTTAAAAAGTGTTTCGTTATCAAGAAAAATTTGATAACAAATAAAACGGTTAGGCGGATCAATCAATAATATTAGTTCCTTCATTTCCATGTATTTATCCACTTAAATCACCTCCATTAAATAATTTTCATTTTTCAAGGTACGTATATTTATAAACGGTTGATTATCTTTCGAATTAACATCGCTTTGATGTTTTACTAATTTCCCCAAGGCGACGGGCTAATTATTATGCCGACAATAACAATGATAAATATGATAATCAAAAACAACGGTGGTCTTGGATTCTCATCATCACGCATCATAAAACTCACTTCCTTTCTTTTTTTGCCTAAGGTCCGATTATAAATGAACGCCGGAGTATAGCATTTATAATATTAAATATCAAAATAGTGATTTAAATGAAGCGCCAGACTAAAATAGAGCTATGAAAAACAAAAGAGTAATTCTAATTGTTAGAGATGGCTGGGGTGAGAGTTCAATTGTTAAAGGAAATGCAATTAAAGCCGCCCACGTTCCCAATCATGAAAATTATGTTAAGAATTACCCTAGTTCCCTTTTAAAATGTATCGGTCGAGAGGTTGGTAATCCAGAATCAGCACAAGGCGGCAGTGAAGTTGGACATTTAACTTTGGGGGCTGGAAGAGTGGTTTGGCAACCCCAAGAACTAATTAATCAAGCAATTGAAAACGGTTCTTTTTTTGAAAATAGAGCTTTACTTTCGGCAATTGATAACTGTTTACGCAACAATTCTTCTTTACACTTAGCCGGATTATTTTCTGATGCCGGCGTTCATTCTGACGTAAACCATTTGTATTCTCTTTTGAAATTAGCTAAAGAAAATAAACTGAACAATGTTTTTATTCATTTGGTTTTAGACGGTAGAGATGTTCCGGAAAAATGTGCGCTTGATTATTTGGAAAAATTAAATCAAAAAATCGAAGAAGTCGGAGTTGGAAAAATTGCCTCTGTAGCAGGTAGATACTATACAATGGACAGAGATACAAATTGGGACAGAACCAAAGAAGGTTATGAGGTAATGGCTAAAGGTGTTGGTTTTACTGCTCAAACTGCTAAAGAAGCAATTGAAAAAGCGTATGAGCGCGGCGATAAAACTGATTATTATGTGCAGCCGACAGTAATAGTTGAACACGGTAAGCCAGTAGCTTTAATTAAAAATGAAGATTCATTTGTGTGGTTTAATTTTAGAACCGACAGATCAAGACAAATTACAGCCATGATGGAAAAGACTGAACTGTGCCCTGCAGAGTTTTGGGGTGAAATTAATCCTTATTATGTAGGAATGTGCCGTTACGATGAATCATGGACTTTGCCAGTCGCTTTTGAACAAGAAAAAATAAGTAATAATTTAGCCGAAGTTTTGGCAAATAATTTTAAAACTGATTTAAGAGTGGCAGAAACCGAAAAATATGCCCATGTGACTTTTTTCTTTAATTCACAACAGGAAAAAGTGTATTCGGGCGAAGACAGAATTATGGTGCCAAGTCCTAAAGTTCCTTCTTATGATTTGCAACCTGAGATGTCGGCACCGGAAGTGTGTGAAAAAGTATTGGAGAATGTGGGTAAATACGATTTTATTTTAGTGAACTTTGCCAATCCGGATTTAGTTGGTCACAGCGGTGTTTTTGAAGCAGCAGTAAAAGCCTGTGAAGTCGTGGATAATCAGGTTGGAAAAATTGTCAGTAAAGCTTTGGAAAATGATTATTATGTTATTGTTGGAGCAGACCATGGCAATGCTGAAAACATGCTTTATGCCAATGGTGAAGTTGATGCTTCCCACGGCTTTAACCCGGTAATTTATAGTTTGGTGGGTAAAGATTTGGAAGGAATTAAATTTAAGCCAAACGGCGGACTTAAAGATGTAGCACCCACTATCTTGGAATTAATGGGAATAGAAAAACCATTAGAAATGACAGGAGAAAGTTTAATTGAGAAGTAATTTGCTATAATCCCTTGGATGAAAAAAGTGGAATTATTAGCTCCTGCTGGTTCTTTTGAAACATTGATGACGGCAATTAATGCCGGTGCTGATGCGGTTTATTTTGGCGTAGGCGATTTGAATATGCGAGCAAGCGCGGCTATTAATTTTCAGATAAGCGATTTGAAAAAGATTGCTGATATTTGCCATGAAAATAAAATTAGAGCTTACATTACCTTAAATACTGTTGTTTATAATCAGGAACTAGAAAAGATAAGAGAAATAATTGATCAAGTCAAATTATATGGAATTGACGCCATAATTGCTTCAGATTTGGCAGTAATCGAATATGCTAGAAAAATTGGAGTTGAAGTCCATATTTCCACCCAAATGTCTGTTTCCAACACTGAATCGGTCAGATTCTTTTCTAAGTTTGCCGACCGAATTGTTTTAGCCCGCGAATTGGATTTAGAACAAGTCCAAAAAATTATTGAGGATATTAAGAAAGAAAATATTTGCGGACCAAGCGGAAAGTTGGTAGAAATTGAAATTTTTGCACATGGAGCGATGTGTGTGGCTCAAAGCGGCCGATGCGCCATGAGTCTTTATCATTACAATTTGTCGGCCAACCGCGGCAAATGCACCCAAGTCTGCCGAAGAAAATATCAGGTAATTGATATGGACACAAATCAAGAACTGGTGATTGATAATAATTTTGTGATGAGCCGAAGCGATCTTTGTACGATCGGAATGCTTGATAAATTAGTTGCCAGCGGAATTAGTGTGTTAAAAATTGAAGGCAGAGGCCGTGGCCCTGAATATGTTGATACGGTAATAAGAACTTACAAAGAAGCATTAACGACGATTGAAAACGGAAATTATTCTCAGGAAAAAGTTACAACTTGGCTTTTTAATTTAAAGAAAGTTTTTAACCGCAATTTTTCGACCGGATATTATATGGGCAGGAAAATCGAAGAGTGGTCAAATGGGGAAAATAATATGGCCACAGAAAAGAAACAATTAATTGGTCAAATTGAACATTATTATCCCAAGATTGGAGTTATTTTGATGACAATAAATAATGATGTTGAAATAAGACAAGGAGATCAGTTGATGATTACCGGGCCAACGACAGGAACGCTAAAGGGCAAATTTGAAGATTTGTTGGTTAATGACGAAAAAAGTGATAGAGCCATTAAGGGCGACTCTATCACTTTTAAAGTTTCAGAAAAAGTCCGGGTTAACGATAAGGTTTTCCTTATCTATTCCTCAGAAAAAAATGAGTAATGGCTTTAGTGATAACAGCACCAGCAAGAGCAACTAAAATTACCGGGTCAACTTGATTAGTTTTATTAATCATGCCGACAGCAACTTGGTAGGCAATGCCAGCACCCAAAGCGGCAATCATGACCCACATAGCATTTCTTTCGGCAATGGCCTCATGAGCCAAATCGCGTTCATCTTTTTTAATTTTTCTGAAGATATCAATGAAATCAGCGATAAAAATAAAAGCCCAAACAGACATAAATATTGGAGAAAGCATACCTGGCAAGCTTAAATTGCTTAAAATAACTAAGGGCGAAATAGCAACGGCCATATAAAGCCAACCTTGCCAACAGTTAGGAGTTAATCCCCAACCACTATATTTTCTTTGGTTAAACCAATTTGGATTTGCAAACATATTTTTTAATTCAATAAATAATTTTTATTCAAATATAAATAATTCATCTATAGATGTTTTAAGGACTTTAGCCACATCATAGGCTAGTTTTAGAGAGGGGTTGTATTTCCCCTGTTCCAGAAAAACAATTGTTTCCCGGCGAACACCAACCTTATCGGCTAGCTCCAATTGAGTCAGATTGTTTTTGGCTCGATATTCTTTAATTTTTGTTTTCATAATTGTTAATTATTTCTAACTGTATGTTAGATCTATTTAACTTTTTTGTCAAGAGATTAGTTTAAAGTTGTGTTATTCTCAAATATGTTTTTAAAAATCAGCAAAAATGTATATTCCAGTTTTTTGAAGTTCGTTTTAATTACGGCTTTGATTCATATTGGAATTTTAATAATAAAAAGTTTTAAAGATCGAGGGCTTCAAGATTTAAATTATTTTGGGATTTTGGATTTGAATGCATTTTTTCCAAGAATTACACAAGGAATTTTGAGCAATATTCTTTCAATTGTGGTTATGGCGATGATATTTTCCGCGTTTTTAGTGTGGAGTTTTTTGAAAAAAAGCAAACAGGCTGAATAAGAGGATATCTTAAAGGGAATAAAAAAATCCCCAAACGGGGATTAATTTTGAGCGGAAGGAGAGGGAGTCGAACCCTCATGTCCTTTCGGGCGCAGGTTTAGCAAACCTGTGGCTTACCATTCGCCGCATCCTTCCTAGTGCTTTTTAGTATATCAAATTTTTCTCAAATGCTTTATTATAATAATAAATGGCTGTAAAAAATGATCCGCAAGAAATATCACCAAATGAAAGTCTGAGAGATATTGACCTTAATGAAGAAAAAGTATGGTTTGAATGGGAAGCTGCCGAAAGATCGTTCAAAACCAGAGATAAGGATTTTTGGATTACAGTGATTGCAATTTTAGTTTTAACAGCTGTTATTTTAATGTTCATCAAAGAGTTTTTCTTAATTATTGCCTTAATATCGGTTCTTTTTTTGTATTATGTTCTTTCGACTGTTCCGCCAAGAAATATTAAAAATAAAATTACCAACAGGGCGGTTTATTTTGGCGAATTAAGATATGAATGGGAATTATTGCTAAGATTTTGGTTTAAAAGCAGCTTAAACAGCGAACTTTTGCAGTTTGAAACAAATTTAAGATTTCCAAGACAAATTTCTTTAGTGATTGATCCTAAAGATAAAGAAAAGATTAAAACTCTGATAGTTAAAAGAATCCCAATGCTGGAAAGTTCACCTACTTTCGTTGATAAAGTCAGCAAATGGTTTGCCGACAGGTTGCCTTTGGAAAATAAAGAAGAGAAAAAGTAATAGAGAGGATTGTCTGATATAATTCACTGATTATTCGCGCTTATAGTTTAATGGATAGAATAGCGGTTTGCGGAACCGTTGATCCAGGTTCGATTCCTGGTAGGCGCACAGCAGTTTCCCTGTAATCTTCTTTGGAGAGATGCGCCGAATTGGTAAGGCAGCAACCTCGAAAGTTGCCGCCCGCAAGGGCTTGGGGGTTCGAGTCCCTCTCTCTCCGCAAAATTGCATTTTGTAATAAATTTCCTGATTTTGGGCAAAAAAAAAACCCGCTGGTCTCATAGATTCAGCGGGTGGGCCCGTAATTCATTTGTTGTTATCGTTGTTATCGTTATTATTGTCTTTTTTCTGTTCCTTACTAACTTCTTTGACTGTTTTTTTGACAATATCTTCGATATCTTTTTGACTCGGGCTGCATTGGCATTGACACTGACATTGACATTCGCAATGTTCACAAGCGCAATGGGATTTGGCACAGGTTGGAGATAAGGGTTGGACAGGTTCGGTTTCTTTCGAACCAATTTTGTTTAAACTGTTTAAAAATTTATCCATGATTACACCTCCTTTAAAACAGGCTGTAATATGTCTGGCGTTAAAGCAGTCCAATTGATAACACAGCCTCCACGACAGTATTTGTTGTAGCGGCAGGCCAGGCAAACATCGGACGGATAACGCAAAAGCTCCCTGAAAATATCTTTGATAGGTTCACTATTAAGATGATTAATCAGGGTGGAGCCATCGGTGAAATCTTTGCCGATTCTTCCGATAGGTTCATGATAAATCGAGTTGCAGATCAAAACATTACCATCTTTATCGAAGGTAAATCCGCCGCGGCTGTTGACAAAACAACCATTCGACAGCTGACCCTTATCAATCAACTTATCAATAAAATCTTCCCTGAATAAACAAAACGGAAGCTGGGGTTCAAAACCAACACTGCCTTCAAAAAGCTCATCGATTCTTTCGTATACTTGGATGAACTCCTCGATTTTGTCGAGCTTAATCATATAGTTTTTCTTCGAAGGGCAACCTTCTGAGTCCAAAGTGGCACAGGCAAATCCAATGGAAAATGTTTTTGCTCCCCATTCGTGGGTAGTTTCGGCAATTTTCCACAGGTCGTCGAGAGTCATCAAGCTGCTAAAAACCGTACCAACGCCATTTTTGTAAAAATTCATGGCTCGTTTAATACCTTTTTCAGCTTTTTCATAATCTGTGACATTAGCCAATCTTTTGAGCATTTCGGCGCCGACTCCTTTGATAGAGATACCGACGGAATCACAAGGATTTTTTAGATATCTTTGCCAAAATTCATTATCACCAAAACGAAATGCATTTGTTGCCATTTTGGTAGTAATACCCAAGCTTTTGGCAATCCGATTGAATTCCAACAACGGCTTCCAAAGCAGCGGCTCTCCTCCTAAAGTAGTGACAAGCTTTATGTCGATACTAACAAGTAAAGCCAGAAGTGATTTGGCAGTTTCGATAGTCATATCATCAGCAGGATCATAATGAGTTCCTTGGGCATAACAATGTGGACACCTGGCATCACAATCTCTGTTGGTGGTTAGCCAAGCAGCTTGCGGATGCGCTTCAAAATCAAACAATTTATTCATGCGTCTTTCTCCTTTTTAAGGTGCAAATTCTCACAACCATGCGAGTGAAGTAATGTATCATATATGATCATTCAGATCAATTGAGTCGATAGATGCGTAGAAAGTTAAGGTAAAATAAAGTTATGAAATACTTAATCACCTATTATTCAAAAACAGGAAATACTAAAAGGGTAGCTTTGGATTTGGCTGAAAATTTAAAAGCAGATGTTGATGAAATAATCGATTTAAAAGACAGAAGCGGAATAAAAGGCTGGCTTTTGAGCGGAAGAGATGGAATGAAAGAATATTTAACTGAAATAAAAACCTGTAAAGATCCAAAAGATTATGATGTCGTTATTGTCGGCACACCAGTATGGGGTTGGAATTCAACTCCAGCAGTAAGGACTTATATTGATAAATTTAAAAAACAATTTAAAAAAGTAATAATTTTTATTACTTCCGGCGATACTAAACCAGAGAAAACAGTGGCTAGCTTGCAAAAATTGGTAGATAAAAAGATTGATATTTTTGAAGGGTGGAATACAAAAGAATTAAAAGACAAAAAAATTTATCAAGAAAAGTTTGATAATTTTTGCAAGAGAATAAAACAGTAAATCCAGCTTTGAGTGAGACTAAATTTAATTTCCAAGATAAATAAGCCAAAACTTTGAGGAATTAGCTTGTAAATGTTACAATCGGTCGCATTGTAAAAATCGCAAGATTTTATGATGACAGCACTTTAAAAACTAATTTTAGAAAGGAAGTGATTGATTTGAATGTAGATTGGTTAATAAGCAAAATTAAAGAGGCTTCAGTTTTCCCCTATTTTATTTTTATCAGCGGCGGCAGTTGTTCAGGCAAAACATATTTAGCTAAATTACTTAAAGAGTTTTTGAATGATGAGAGTGTGGTTGTAGAAATGGATGATTGCTTTAAAAACAAAAACGATAATTCTTTGCCAATAATAAGCGGTTATCGATCGTTTGATATGCCAAGCTCTTATCATATTGAAGAAATGAAAGGTTATATCAAAAAACTTTCAGTAGAAAAAGAAGTTATGTTTCCTGATTACGATATTAGAACAAACATGAGAGTAGGTACAAAAGCGATAGTTTCCCAAAAATACATTATCGTTGAAGGATTATATGCTTCAATGATCAGCGAAGCTATTGGAAATCTTGAGCAAAAAGTAAATATTTTTATGTCGGCGAGTTCAAAAACGAGATTGGAAAGGAGGATTAAAAGGGATGTAGAAGAATTTGGGATGAATGAAAAAATAATAAAAAAGAATTTTTACGACCAGGTGGAAATTGCTCAAAAGCTGTGTATAGAAAAGCAAAAGTTTGATATCAAAATCGAAACTGATTAATAAAGAAAGGGTGATAAAAATGGATGAAAAAAATCCTCAAAGCTGGTTGACTGGTGTAGTTTTAGGGGCTTCAAATGCAACAAATGAATCTGAGAAACTGGACTGGGTAATAACGATTAAAAATCGTGAATACCACGTCAACAAAGTTATTGGTGAGGGCGACTTGTCGATGATTTATGAGGGTTATTTTGCCAATGAAAGCGAAAGCATAAACATCATTGTTAAAGTAATCAAAGAAGAAATCGACAATAAGTTTGCAAATAATGAGATAAAAATCTTAAATGCATTATTTGCAGAAGAAAACCAAAACCAAGTTCATTTGCCAAAATTCCTGGATAGATTTAAAACAAAAGAAAAGACGGTGGGGATAATTCTTCAGAAGTTTGAGGGTTTCAACCTTAACCAAATCAGAGAACATCCATTGTATGTGTCGGGAGTTCCCGATTATCATGCCGCCTGGATGCTGTGCCGAATTTTAGCAGCAGTGGGATATGCCCATAGTAAAGGAATATTTCATTGCAATATTGAACCGGCACACATTCTCATAAAACCTGTGGATTTGCTGACTAATCATAAAGATGACCATAATGCCTGTTTGATTGATTGGAGTTATGCTTCAATAAATAAGGCTGGTTTTAGGGCAGTAAATGATGATTACAGCGCTCCGGAGGTGCAGAAAAAAGACGAACCAAAAGAATCTTCAGATATGTATTCCATTGGTAAATGTATGATTTACCTTTTGGGTGGCAATCTTGAGGATAATAGTCTTCCTGATACTGTTGACCCCCGATTCCAAAGATTTATAGAAAACTTTTTAATCTCCAGTCCAATACAAAGGGCTAGGGATGCATGGGATATGGCAAAAAAACTGTACGAATTGAGGAAAGAAATATGGGGAGATATCGGATTCCAAGTGTTTGAATTTTAAGAATAAGGAAAGGGGTTTTTAAAATGAAATTTTTAAGAATACTGCGTTGTGCTTTTTTGGCACCATTTTTAATGGGAGGCGGAGACGGCGATGGACCATCTGATATGGTTTTTTACGAAAGAAGCGTGGGAACAAGCAGTGTGAATACAGAATATCAATATGATGTGGTGGGTAAAAATGCTACAAAAGAAAGAGTGGTTCATGCTAGTCTTGATCCAAAAAATGCATTTCGACAGTGTTTGGATTTTATCCGTAACATAGCAGCAAAAGTAACACCAATCGTAGTGGTTTCAGATTTTACCGATTCACGCGGAAAGGATATTGAAATAATCGACAAAAAAGTCCCAATGCTCATTGGCCAAATAAATATGAAGGGCTACGTTCTTAATCCAGTGATTAGTTTTGCTGGTTTGGGCGACGCTAAGTTTGACAAAGCACCAATTCAAGTCGGCAAATTTTATTATGACGACAAAATTGATGAAGTGCTTTCATGCATGTGGCCAGAAAAAGGCGGCGGCGGCACCGGGCAAGAATCCTATGAATTGATGGGTTATTTTTATGCTTATCACTCAACGTTGGAGGCTAATGACCGCGGAGAAAAAGGTTATCTTTTTTTCATTGGCGATGAAGGATTTTATGACAAAGTATCGAAAGATGAAGTCAAAAGAATAATCGGCGATGATATTCCCGAAGACCTAGACTCAAAGAAAGTTTTTGCTGATCTTCAGGATAAATATGAAGTATTCTTTATTTTCCCGCAAAAAACATGGGAAAAAAGAAAAACTGATATTGATAATGAGATCAAAAAGAGAGTCGAAAGAGCCGGGGGCTTGTATGAGGGAGTCGATATTAGGGTTTCACTGATTTGGCACAACACCAATGACTTGGACTTACATGTGATTACCCCATCTGGTTTTCATATTTACTATCCAAGTGAGAACAAAAAGGCTCCGTGTGGAGGTTTTTTGGATGTAGATATGAATGTGCACGGGGAAACAACAAAACCTGTGGAAAATATCAGATGGGAAAAAGGCAGAGCCAGAAAAGGACACTATAAAGTGTATGTTCAAAACTATGCTTTTCACCAATCAGAAAGTATAGAAACACAGTTTACTGTGGAAGTTGAAATCAATGGTGAAATACAGCATTTTGAAAAGGTAATGCCAGCTTATAAGACAAGGGAAAACAGTAATATACTAATTCTGGAGTTTGATTATGATCCAGAACAAAGAATAACGGAAACAAAGGATAAATATGCTAACTACCAAGACGACGTGATCGTGGCGCAATGGTCATCGGTAATTCCCGAGGATCATGTTTTAAGATTGAAAGATCCAAAAGGAATTGTTGATTTGATTATCGGAGTTTTGGCAAGATACGGAGGCCGAGAATTGTCAGACTACATCAAGGATATGCGTGATAGAGATCAAACCATAGAACGGCAAAATGACATCGAAACTGCTTTAAGGCCACTGGACAATAGTTTGGTGCCAGAAATTACAGTCGATATGAAAATGCCCGACAATAAACCTGTAAACAAGACAACAGGGTCAAAGACAAGGAGACTTTAAGATGGATTGGATAACTGTGGGCCTAGATAAAGGTGACGAATGTAAAGGATCAATGGTTGATTTTTTAGCCTCAAAATATGGAGGAAATGTGGTCAGATATTGCGGTGGATCTCAGTGTGCTCACAATGTGGTGTCGAGTGGGATCCACCACACCTTTTCCCAATTCGGATCCGGAACCTTTGTTGGTTTAAAAACTATAATTTCAAAGTTTACTTTGATTGATCCAATCGGAATTTTGGTAGAGGGAGAAAAACTAGAAACTAAGGGTATTTCTGATCCATTTGAAAAATTATTGATATCAGAAAACTCTTTAGTAATTACCCCCTACCAAATAATCTGCGGAAAGATAAAAGAAATACTAAGAACAACCAAAAAAGGAACTTGCGGAAGAGGTGTTGGAGAAACGGTTATAGATGAAAGGACAAATCCTGCATTTAGTATTAGAGCGAAAGATCTGTTGAGACCTGATCTGGAATACAAGCTAAAAACACTAAAGATGTTAAAACTTGACCAGATAGAACAGCTAGCCAGTAACGAAGAAACAAAAATACTTTTAGAAGAGTTTGAAATGTACTCACCAAAAGGATTGGCTAAAATTTATTTGGAACTTACCAAAAGGGTGGGTATTTTAAGTGATGAAGAAATACAAAAGATAATCCAAACTCAAAATAATATTTTTGAGGCAGCTCAGGGCACAATTTTGGATTGCGATTATGGTTTTAAACCAAATATCACCCAGACTAGGACATCCATAGCTAATGCATTGGAACTTCTTGGAGAAAAAGAAGCGGTTATACTAGGATTATTAAGACCATACAGTGTCCGACATGGGGCAGGACCATTTCCAACAGTAGATGAAAACTTAAATCTGGAAGAAACTCATAACGTTTATACTCCTTGGCAAAGATTTGTCAGACAAGGCTGGCTAGATTTTGTACTGCTTAGATATTCGCTTCAAGTGAACAAAAGAATCGACAAACTGGTAGTGTCCTGCTTGGACAAAATGTCTGGTTTAAAAGAAATCAAATTTGCAAATTCTTACCGATATATCGGCAAAGAGAGCGAAGAAACCTTAAACAAATACTTTGATTTCGGGCCCAATAATCAGATTGTAGGAGTGAAACTGCAAAAGCAGGATGAAGTAATGTCGAAATTGCTTTGGAACTGCCAGCCTGTCTACACTACCCTTCCAGGATGGGAAGATGATATTTCAAATATCAAAAATTATTTAGACTTACCTTCTAAAACTAGAAGCTTACTGGAGTATATCGAGGGACAATTAGGCGTTCCTATCGGTTTAATTTCAGTTGGCCCTGATCGAGATCAAAAGATTTCGATTGATATTTAATACCTCAATGGTGAAATTTTTTAGCGAATGCTAATTAATTTCTAAATTGAGGTTTTTTTTGGTAAAAATTTTAATTATTATAAGTTTATGATTATATTTTATGATTACGAAAAATATTACGGTAATGATCAATAATTTTTGATTGACTACAGCAATCCCTTGTGCTAAGCTATAGGCTAAATTTGCACTTTAACAAAGTAAGGATTTTTTGATTTACACCAAAAGCTGGTGAAAGAAAAAAATTTTTACAAAGACTATCATTTGAATATAAATGACTAGTGGCTTTTTGGGTACAAAATTTGTGTCCAGCAAGCCATTAGTCATAAATATGGATATGACTGTATAGTGGTGATTTCAAAGATGAAGGGAGATTTTGTTATGGAAGAAACATTGAAACTGAGGCTAACCGAGCTCGGACTTAAAGAAGACCAAATTGCAAAACTGGAAACTGAAGGGGTAATGACTGAAGCGGACATGGTTTTATTGTCAGCCGACGAGATCAAATCTTATGCCGGATGCGGTGCTGTGGTAGCAAAAAAAATTGCGGCAGCATTCAAACCCAAAGAGGAGGAAAAACCGAAAATTGAAGCAACTGCAACAGCAGCAGCTCAACCGTCAATGGACGTTCTGCCACAGGTTCCGGACGATACCTCATTTTTAGCCATGCTGAAAATAGGTGGAGAGCTGAAAATCGGCATAACTGAAATTATTGCAGCCATCAGGGCAACATTGGCAGACAAAAGCGGTCTTTACGAATTGCCCAAAATCATTATGGACCGGATGGAAAAATTTGCCGAAGAACAGGAAGAACCGTGCGGAGAAGATTTCTACAAGCTGCAGAAACTGGTTACCAAACGTAATTATGCAGAAATCTTCCAGGCTCTCGACATCGACAGTGCCAGCGTAACCCAGGGAAAGAAAGACGCGTTGCTCAATAAACTCAGGACGAATCTCTGGCCAGCACTCTACGAGTACAACCAGCAGGTTGTGTCATGGGTTAATTCGTACCAGCAAGGAGTAGCTCCTACAGCAATGATGGCTCTTGCTATTTATGCAACAGGAGGCCAAGCAGGAATGCCAGCAGGTATGATGCAGCAGCCACCCGATACAAGCGCATTGCGCGATGGAGCTGAAGGTGTGATTGATAAGATCAACAAGGTTTTTGCCGGCACAGGTATCGTGATTGCCAGGGCTTTAGCATTGGATGCCAACAGAATCAAAGAGGTTTTGGAAAATTCAGCCCTACCAGCTCAAATTGGCGCCGCCAACAAAGAACAGATGCTCAAAATGCTTGATGTGAATGTTTCAGCTGATTATGTCAGAATGGAGCGTAGTATCACCAGGTATGCTTTGTCCATTATGGAATATCCGAAAGTAACAGCTGGCCAATATGAATATGCATATCTTGCTGCCCTGTTACAACTCGGTACATCGATTCCATGGGAAAAACTGTCTAAGGAGGACCGACCCGCTGGAGGCAATTCCTTTCGCAAGTAATGATTTCCTGAGGGATTATCTGAGGATAATTCAAGAGGAAGATGTTTCCAAAGTTGCCACTTGGTTATTTGAGAATGCAGAACGTATGGATGCCAACATGTTTTCCGAACATAAGACTGGTTGGAATACGATGAAACCTGTTCACATCTTAACCCTGCGTGCCTGTGCTCCCAAAGAAGTGTTTACAACCGCCACCAGGGAGGCATATTTGAGTCTGGTTGAAAAAAATCCGGAATTGACTAGTTTATCTAGCTTTCTTTTCAAGGATGACTACCAGTTTCTTAATACTATGCCTGAAGATCTGAAAAAGGATTTTGGTCCGCAACTAAAGGTACTAATGCAATTGGTTTACCAAAAAGGCATCAGGCCTGCTGATTCACGGATTAGAATCTAAAAATCAAATGATAGTCCCGGGCGGAGTTTGTTTTGAGTATCAATACTCAATAAAAAAAACAAACTCCCCCAATCCTCTGTCGATGTGTATCGATACTGATGAGTCCAAAAGGACGAAAGGAATTTGGGATGATATCTGGGTAAGATCTTGGTCAAAGCGGTCATGATCTTATTAAAAGTTCTTTAACAATAAAGTGTTAGTAATAGAAAGGGTGAATCGGAATGAGAAAAACACCTGAGGAATGGCTGACTGGATTAGTTTTATGTTTTGCTTCATTATTACCTGTTTCTGAAGAGTCAGACATCAGTCAGGTGAGAAAGGAGTTTAAAGTTAAAGAAAGAAGCTACATCCATGAATACTTTAGAGAACGAAAAAACGTTAAGAAATATTTTATGAATGAATTAATGAGAGGGGTGTGAAAAATGCCAAAAAATGATTCTTCAACAGGATGGCTAACGGATTTAGTGTTAAATGTCGCCTTATTAGTTCCAAGTGAAAATCCAGCTGAATCTAATTTAATCAGCATGGGTTTTTACGATGGATTGAATGGCCAGTATGAAATTTTCGGTTTAAAATCCGGAGATAACCCAAATCCATTACCAATAGCCCAAACAAGCGTATTTAGAGTTTATGCAGCAAAATTACCATCAAGTCAATTCGGATTAATGAAAATCGTTAACAGCAGTGAGCGCAATAATGTTCTTAACAATGAAGCATTAACGCTCAAAAAGCTTCAACGAATTGCTCATGAACTAGATCAGGAAGCGATAAGCAAAAACGAAACTCCAGCATTTTACGGATCGATGTTTCCGAAGTTAATTGAAAAAATTGACGCCGGAGACAGAACAGCTTTGTTTTTGGGATACCACGAGAATATAAATTCTTATAAACAATTAACACCACTATCGGTAATAACAGCAACGGAAAGGGTTGATTTGAAAAGTGTCCAATGGATATTTGGAAAACTTTTGAAGTTGCTGTATTTTGTCCACAGTTTTGATTTAACGGTTGGATTGGTTAATGCCGACAATGAACTTGTCGAAACTGCACTTCATGGAGTATTTATACTGGATTTTTCCAATACTAAGGGAGATCCGAGTTATGCCGATAAGATTCGAGAAGTTGTGGCAGCGGCAAAAATAGCCTGGGAAGCAGCCGGAGGCACTGAAAAATCAAATCCGCCTTATGATTCGGAAATTATGAGTAAAGATGCTTACGATAAGTATGTTTCTTTCTTACGAAGAATTATGGATGGTGATGCTAAAGCTGCTGGGGAGGAGTTTGATGATCTTTACAAACTATCTGATGAAATTTGGCCAAAAGAACCGACTTGGGATGGAAAAGGGTTAAAAAGACAATTTCATGAATTTCGGACGTATCCAAGGTAAAAAAAATTAAAAAAAGAAAGGGTTGATTTAAATGGCAAGGAAGCAAGATACCTCTACTTTTAATGCAGTGAAGCATGTAGAAACCGTTAGAAAAATGGAAGAAAGAGCAACAACGAAAGGGGTGAGATTTACCGAAACTGTTCATGAGAAAGGTCATGAAGTTTTCAAAAAAACTGGCAAATTACATCAAAATGTTAATATTTTTGGTGTTAAACGTCTTTCTCGTAACGCGATGGTGCTGTTGGATGAGGCTGGAAAAAAAATATATATATTGGCAAAAGGTATTAAATTACCGACTATCTTAGGAACAGACGGAACCGGTTCAATGGGCGAAAAAGTAGCACTTGCTCTTAAGGCAATGGGGAAGGTCTATTGTATGCTGTCAGAATTACAGGATAGATATCAAATAGATCTGTCCGTTGCCGTTCTGCAGGATGTAAAAGATGACCACCCTCCATTCCAAATGGCCGAATTTGAATCTGATAATCGCGCCGTTGAACATGTTGAGTTATTGGTTCCCGATAAAGATGGCGATGATTGGACAGAAGATTATCAACTTGGTTTGTGGTATGTCGATAATCAGACAGAAGTCGACATTATAAACTACGGTCTTAAAGGTTATTTCTTCTTAGGTGCTGATGCTGATTGCAGGGAGTATGTAACCAAACATGATGTTGAAAGATATTTAGGTCATACCATGCAAAGCGAAAAGGTTTCATTGAAAAAGGTTTGTGAAAGCCTGATATCAAAATGGCATTTGTTTTACCTTAATGTTGGCCATAATAATTCAAATATCTACTGGTGGCAGCAATATTTAGGTGAAGACAGAGTTATTTCAATTCCTGACCCTGACCTACTTGCCGAAGCTCAAGCAGGGCTAATTTATGTTACAGAGACTCTGCAACCTACCGAAGACGGTTTAAACAAATTCTTGCTGGCTGGCAATTCCAATGATCATATTTCACAACGCGATGTTAATCGTCTATGGGGATGGCTGCAGGTTGCAAAACCGCTTTTTGGCGCCCAGGCGAAGTTACCCGGATATAATAAAATCCCCAAACCTGGAGACAAATTCGCCAATCTTCGCGACATTTGGCCTATCGGGCACGATGCAACTACTGTTGTAGAGCAACCAATAAAGGATGAACAGCCTGGAAGCGGAATCAATTGGAATAAGTTCTAACACTCTTTACAGAATAGCTGAAAGCTATCTTTATTAATTTAAAGACTGGCTTTTAGCTATTCAACCTCTATCGATGCGTATCGATACTGATGAGTCCAAAAGGACGAAAGGTTTATGAAAGAAATAATTTCAAATATTAATTTTGAAAAGCCCAAAAATAAAGTCATTGTGGTTACTGGTTTAGGTATTGGCGAAGAAACCAAAGGCAACACAGTTGAAGCTTTTACTAAAATGCTTAATGCTCATACTGTTTGGCGATCAGGAGGCTGCCAATCCGGACACCATATTACAGCCGAAGATGGGCGAGAACAAATGTTTAGCCATTTTGGGGCTGGTACTTTTGACGGCGCTAAAACTCACTTAAAACACATGGTAATCTGCCCGACTGATCTCTTTAATGAGGCTATTGAGGTTGAAGAAAAGGGAGTAAAAAATCCATTCGATTTAATAACTATCGATAAAGAATGTATTTCCATAACTCCGTTTCACCGGGCTATAAGCCGACTTCGCGAAATTATGCGAGGTAAAGACAAGAAAGGAACAGTTGGTATGGGGGTTGGCGAAGCCATAAAAGATTCAAAAGATCCACAACTAACAATCAGAGCCGGCGATTTTAGCGATGATGAAGAAACTTTGTGCCAAAAAATAGAAAATATCCGGCAAAATAAAATTCAACAAGCTCAAAAACTAATTCTTGGATTAGATCAATTGCCGGAAGAAGCATATGAACAATTGGAAATACTTTATGATCAAAGTTTTGTTGGATCAACTGCCAAATCATTCAAATACACTGCCGATTTGTTCAAAATTGTTGACGATAATTATTTAAATGAAATGCTGTCACAAGAAGGTTTAGTGGTCTGCGAAACTTCTCATGGTGCACTTTTACACCCATGGTACGGCTTTATTCCTCACACTACTCAAATCGATCCAACTTCTCAAGATATTCTTGGCACTCTTCAAAAACAAAATTATTCAGGGGAGATAGTCCGAATTGGTGTTAGCCGATGCTATATGACCCGCCATGGAGCCGGCCCACTGGTTAGTTTTAATCGAGAAATGACTGATTCAATTCAGGAAACTCACAATAATTGGACTGAATGGCTGGGAGAATTTAGAAATGGTAATTATGATATTGTGGCCATGAAATATGCTGTTGAAATTAGCGGCGGAAAGAAATCTTTTGACGGTCTAATGATCAGTTATCTTGATGTTTTATCTCAAAAAAATGAGTGGCAGATTTGTGAGGGCTATAAATTTAATGGAGAAAATACTAATTTGGAAGACTACTTTGAAATGGAAAACGATATCATTACTGGAATTAAAATTTATCCTAATACTCAAGACGAAGCTCATTATAAACACCAACTGCAATTGACTAAATTACTTAATCAATGCCAGCCAATTTTATCTACCCTTAAACCCGAAAATAACAAAACAATGGTCGATACTTTTTTGGATTATGTTGAAGAAAAGATCCAAATTCCAGTAGTGGCTGAAGGATGGGGACCAAAAGCAAAAGATAGAAAAATAAGATCAGGATACGAATACTTATTTACCCGATAAATCAGGTAAAAATACTCTACTCAAAAAAAGTTGCGTTGCCACTCGTCTAAACCCAGGATCCCAAAAGGCACTATTTCCATCAATAGCGTTTATACTTTTAATTTTCGGATCAATTTTATCAGGATAAAATTTTCGATACCCCTTATGCATAAGACGGCATTGAAGAATATCGTATTCTAAATTACCCAGCAAGCGAGATCGTACCAAATCTTTTTGATGGTCAAATCTTGATAAATCACAATATTTTTCCAAAAGATCCTGCTGTATTTTATTTATATCGGTTTTATCACCAATCCAAGCACCTCCAAATAAAAAGTGAATTTGTTCCGGTCCAATCATGCCCCAAACTTTTTCTGAGATTGGTCTAAGACCTATTTTTCCATCATTTTCGGTTGTCCAAAATTCACATATCTTCCCTACTTCTTTTAATGAAGGAATCGCTTTGATTGATTGAAGAATTGAATTCCGGTTATCAATTAAGGCGTTTGGTTTAAAAAAGACAGCGATATCATAATCAGAATCAAGACCAGAATATCCTTTGACTCTTGATCCAAATACTAATATGGTTGGATAAATATTTTCAGAAAGAATTGATTCATTTTTAATTCCTTCTACAGCCTCTGTCATATTTTTAAGGTCGGACAAAATTAATTTATCTAAATCAACTGAAAACGGTTGTGATAAATCAGGAATTTTAATTCCGAATCGATCTAGGTAATGTGAAGAAATTAGATTATTTTTTTGCCAATAACTTAGGCCGGTAATTATTGCTTCCTTGATTTGATTATTACCAGTCAACCACTGTTCCTCAATTAATTTATCAAAGATATCAGTCGGTTGATTTTGATTAAAAATCGCTTTTAAGCCAAGTATTTTATAGACTGGTTCATCTGCTTCTAATAAAGAATCAATGGTATTAAAATTATGAATTTTTTGGGCATATTTATTTAAAGTTTCTCCATATTTAGTTCTTCTTATCCAAGCAGCTCTTTCTTGGCTGATTTTTGAATCAAGCAGATTGGGCGAATCGTATTTTTCCTTTAGACTTAATTTGGAAATATTTTCTGAATTTGGTCCGTAATTTTTATCAATAAGAGCCAGTTCTTTTTTTAAATTATCTAAATCAAAAATTTCTGAAGTTTCCTCAGATTTTTCTGATTTATTTAATTTCTCGTAGGCAATTACTCCTTCGTTAATTGAATGGCATAATTCATCATCTGATTTATTTATTTCTAATATTAAGTCAATATCTTCTTTATCAATAATTCCCTTTTTTAAAATTTCCGGTATTAAATGGGCTGCTTTTCTGACTCGAGCTGGTTCGCCTAGGCCTGGTTCTAATGTGTCTCCGTTTAAAAAATCCGCCCGAATATCACTTTCAAACAACAATTGCATCCAAGCATTTTTATAGACGTTAGCAAATTTAACCTGAGATTCGGTTATATTTTTTGAATTGTCTGGATTTAAATTGGGAATAATTTGGAAAGGCAGATATAAAGCTAAACGAGAATGATTGGAATCTGAGCTGATGAAATCAGATAAATCCTGATAAACATTAGATAAGTTTTCAGAGCTAATTAAATTATTTTTTAAAGCGGTATCGACATCCATGTTTAGGTCTGGAATCTGATCAAAAAGATGGCTCATTTTTTCCAAAAGCTGTCTTCTTTCCTTAGCACTTTCCAGATCCGAATAAAACAAGTCGACACCAATAGGGCGAGCGGTTTTTTGAATATGCGGACAAGCCAAAGCTTCTTTGATTTGTACGAAACTTGGACTCTCAATGTTTCTTGACATAAATGCTGTGTAAGCTTATTTAAGTTCGTTATTATATCCTATAATCTCGGCAATATCAAACAATTTGGTGTATAATACCGATAATCTTTTTAAAGATAGTTTTAGAAAAAACTCTAAAATATTATTTTTAGATTAGAAAGAGATCTTTGACAATAAAAAGAGAGGCAAAACTGAAAGGAGAATGGGTTATGAAGTATTTAATAGTTGCGAGACATGGTGATTTTCAAGAAAATGGACATTTGAGCAATGATGGAAAACTTAAAGTTATGGCACTGGCAGATAAAATATTAGCGCTCGAACAGGATAAAAAAATAACGATACTCTGCTCACCGTCTATCCGAACCAAAGAAACTGCTTTAATTATCGGTCTATTTACCGGATGTGATATTGAAGAGAAAAGTACTTTATTGGCGGACTTAAGCCCTGAAGATGATTTCCCAAGTACACTGAAACTGGTCAGAGAATATGCCAACGAAACTGAAGTGCTGGTGTTGGTGACTCATTGCGGACTTGCGGAAGGATTTCCCTATTATTTTTCCAAAGAAGAATTCGGCATCGGTTTACAATCGCATATGATTGATAAAGGCAGAGCCTGGCTTATTGACTGCGAAAATAAAACTTTGTCATTAATTTAATTGAACGGTTTCTCTTTTTAATTGCAGCATTAGCCCTGAACAATTAATTGTATTTTTACAATTAGTTTTTGGGGCTTTTTTTTGATGTATAATACGGCATTCCTTAAAAGGAAACGATTTTTGAAAGCAAAAATTGAGGTCAGCACTTTTAAAATGAAAGGAGATATTTGAATGGATAAAATGGTAAGGAAAAATCCGTTTATACCAAAGCAAAGAACATTGGTGGTTTTAACAATGAGGGATCGGAAAGAAGCTTATTTTATTGACCAAGTACGTGAGGGTTCGATTACCCAAGAAACCATGCTTTTAGGACAGTTTTTACACGAGTTTATTGAGTGCCCAGAGCTAGCTTTAAAGCTGGCACCAGGCAGCACAAATCGAGTTTATTTCCCCGGAGATTCCAGAGTAAAGTTTTACAGCCAACCAACAAAAAAGGAAATCGGCGAATTTGTGAGCCATATGGAAACAATGGAAGAATATAATCCCCAGTATAAGGAATTAATCGAAAAAATACTTTTAGACGTAGACAAACAAAGAAGCGCTCCAGAGGAAAGTTTAGAGATTGAAGAGGTCAAATTACCAAAAGACAATGCAATTATTAAAGTAACTTTGAGCGCCAGAGGCACAAATGCTTACGGGTATATTAAAAACGCCCAAGAAGGACAACAGGAATTGTATTACATTAAGTCTTTAATACCCGGCCCTGTTGAAGGAACAACCAAACTTTTGGGACAATTTCTTGTCGAGTTTGAGGGCTGCCCGGAAAATGCTTTGAAGCTTACCGAAGATTCAGCCAATAGAATTTATTTTCCATATGACAGGAATGTGACAAAATGTGAAATTCCGACTGAGGAAGAAACCCAAGAATTTATTACCAGAATGAAGACGTTGGGTGATGATCATCCCCTGTACGAGGAGGCAGTATATAAACTTTTAGGAAGTTTGCAGAATCAGGAATTCATTTAGATCTCTTTTAAAATTGACTGCTCCGATCGCGGTTTTATTGTAAAAAACAATAAATACAAATCGGGGCTTTTTTTTGATCATTATTTTTAATTTGGTGTATAATACGGCATTCCTGTTTAAGAAGGTTTTAGAAAAATCTCTAAAAATAATTTTAAACAAGATTGTACTTTGATAATCAAAAATTTGAGGAGGTAGATGCGATGAAACCATACGCATGTAAATTGGTTAACCAAGAAGACCAGAAACTTTTTGCAAATATCCAAAAGGTAATCTGGGAAATGCCGGAAGTTAATTTAGGGTTGGATGCCAGAAATATTCCAGTTTTGGTCTCCTGCCATATGCTGGCCCGAGCCATTGCCAGATTTTTTCCAGTGACCGTCCATGATGGACATTTTGTTTATGGACCATACAGACATTCCTGGGTGACAACAAAAACAGCTTTAATTGATGTTTATCCAATCGCCATGATCGGTGGACCAATATTGCTTGATAAAACAACTTCCAATCCATTATTAAGACAATATGTGGATGAAGGATTGCAGGATGCAACTTTCAATGAAAATGAGAAGTTTTTCTCTTACGTTGATAAGGTGGCCGATGCGGTGGAAAGAACCATCAAAAAACTGAAAATTGAAAACTCTTGAAATTTTTGAAAACCCGTTTGGGTGTTTTGTCTTCGGACAAAATATTTGACGGGTATTTTTTTGGAAAAATTTAAAAATATATAATTTACAATAATTTAATGAATAAATTGATAAAGTTGTTGTTAATAAAGTTATAGAAATCATTGAGAAACTGAATATCGATTAAATCGCAAAATATTATTGATTCTATTTCTGTTGTCCTTTGGTATTTTGTATCGTAAGACAGGAATTATATTGAGGGGATTTTTTTGGTGTTTAATAAAATATAACTTGTAATATATTTAAATGATATTTATTGTATCAATTATGAACAGTCGGTGTTAATAGAATATTTTATAAGATATAGTTATATTAATGGTGGACAATTTACAAATGCCAAAAATAGAGGAGGTTCAAAATTCCATAAAAAAGTATGGTTGGGTTAAAACGATTTTATTTTATATTTTTGTTTATTACATACCTATTATTGGATTAATAATATTAGCTCATTACTGGAATAGTAAAGATTTGGAAAAAAAATTTACTGCTTTCGTTTCAAACCAAACTCAGATAATACAACAATTTTGTCCAAATAATCCCCAAGTGCTTGGTACGCCAGAAACACCTGGTCCAAAAAATTTAGAAGGTGTAAAGGCTAGTTTTAATGAAAAGAATTGGATAATTGATAATTTTAGAATGGATAATGATGGCTTTTATTGTCCGACTGTAAAAAACTTTGAATTTTGGAGTATGTGGACAAAAGAAGAATTTCCTGCCCAATTAACAAACTTAAAAATTCGCGTACAAATTAAACCTGACAACAAAAAACCACCTACATTAGCCTTAACATATGGGTCATATAAATTTGGTTTAGCCCCACAACCATATTATCGATTAAGTGTTTTTGATAGTGATTTAAAGACAATTCGTTTATACAATAAAGATAATAAAAGCCAAGTACAAGATTGGTTGAGTGACACACCAGATTTAAAAACAGAAATGACAATTTCTATTGCTCCAAGAGTTCCTGACCCAAAGGGTAGAAAAGTTATATTAAATCCTTCTATAAAATATGCCATTGAAAATTCAGACGGTCAAAAAGATTTTAATTCACAAGAAGAGTTTGGTGTAATAATGCCTATTGTGGAAATGGGCGATAGTACGGTAAAAAAACAATTTGGAGTTGGGACCAGATATGGTACTTGTTTCAAGATATTGGCCCTAGAATACGAAATTTAATATCGAATTATTAAATTATTTATTTAATTTTTCAGAAAAATGAATATTAAAACAAAGCTGTTGTTAATAAAAATTCTGCACACTTCTATTTGGGCAGTGATGGCTTCAATGATTGTTTATATTTTGATCGCCGGAATTTTTAATATTCAAAATCTTTTGGTTTATATTTCAATTGCGACAATTTTAGGAGAATCTTTAGTTTTGCTGTTTTTCAAATGGCACTGCCCTCTGACTTTGGTGGCTTATAAATATACGAAAAATCATGAGGATGGATTTGATATTTTCCTGCCAAAATTTGTGGCTAGAAATAATAAAACGATTTTTTCGATTATTTTTGTGATTGGATTGGCGTTGGTGGTGTGGAGAAGAATGTAAATCTTATTAAAGTTATTTTTTAACTTTATTATTTAGACCGATTTTTAAAGCATTTTTTATGTATAATGAGCAATTCACCATTACTTTCTTTTGGCAATGTCTCTTTTATATAATTCTCACTTATCCGAATTCCATGCTGATTTTTGATTAAATCTAAATCTTCAGACTCTATTAATTTTCCACAAATTGCACATCTTCTATGATTATAAATCCAATGATAATGTTTTCCTTTATCTATTAATTCTTCTAAAAGTTTTGGGTCTTTATTAAAATTTTCCATATCTCCGAGGAAATTTATTTCTATCTCTTTATCACACAGATCACATTTAAACTTTTTTATATTAACCACAGTATATTTAATTTGTAATTTATATTTTGTATATCACTGAATTATGAACAAAAAATGAACAACTTTGGCGTATTTTTCCTTGTATTTATTATTTTTAAATATGAGATACTTTTGTGAAAAATAATTATTATTGAATTACTGTGATTAAAAAAATAAAAAAGATAAAAGGCTTAGGAATATTTTCTGACTATCTGGTTAATTCAACATTACCAGAATTTAGTAAATACAATTTATTTTATGGATGGAATGGCAGCGGAAAAACTACATTAACCAACCTTTTTGAGTCTTTAGAAAATGGATACTCTCAAAAATTTCCTAACTTAGAATATGAGATTGAAACAGATATTGGTACTTTTAAGAATGGTTCTAAATTTCCTCAATTAGTTAGAGTTTTTAATCAAGACTATATAACTAATAACATCCAAGTTCTTACAGGAAGGGCTAAATCAATATATATACTTGGTGAAGAAAATAAATTAATTGCTGAACAAATTGATATTGATGAAAAATTACTAAATGAAAAATCTGCAAAGATTAATGAAGATAATACTAAAATATTGGATTTAGAAAAACAAAAAGGAAAAATGTTTACTGACATTGCGTCTTTAATTAGTATAAATACTGGAGGACTATTAAGTAGAAACTATAGAAAACCTGATGCGGAAAAATCCTTTGAATTAATAAAAGAACCAAAAATTTTAACTGAAAAAGAGTTGAAAATTCATTTGTTAACTTTAAAACAACTAGAAAAAAATTGCCTAGAAGAATTAAAGGAAATAAAATGGATCGACCTAGAAAATAAACCTATCACACTAGCAAATGTTTTAAAAGAAATATTTGAAGATGCAAAAAAAATATGTTTAACAAAAATTGATACTATCATTATCGAAAGACTAAGAATCAATAATGATTTGTCAGTATGGGTTGAAAAAGGAATAGAGCTACACAAAATTCACCATTCAAAAGTGTGTGAGTTTTGTTCTCAACCTTTATTGGAAGAACGAGTAAAAGAATTGTCAAAATATTTTAATGAGGCAGATTTAGAACTTAAAAGTAAGATAGACGGTTTAATAGAACGTATCCTTAATATTCAGTACTCATTAAATCAAATCAGGGCTATTGATAAGGCTAATTTATATGATGAACTACAAGTTTCTTATCAGTCATCAGTAAAATTATATGAAACTGAAAAACAAAATTTATTAGATAACTTAGATAAAATTATTGAAATTTTAAAAAGTAAAAAAACTAAGACTGCAGAATTAATTAAATTTGAAATGGATATTAATACTGTTGAATATACAGAGTCGATAAAAAAAATAAACGACGAGATAAACAAACACAATGATAAAACTAAAAACTTTAAGCTAAATAAAGAATCTGCACAGAAATTATTAGAAACTCATTATTTAAGTTCTATCTATAATGATATTAATAAGATATCTTCCAAAATAAATGATTACTATGCAGAGATAACAATATTAAACAATGGTGATGAAAATATTCCAAATAACATAGGTGTTTTAAAGCTAAAAGAAAGAATTGATACCAATAGAAACCTAATATCATCTTCTTATAAGGCTTGTAACGAAATCAATAAATTTCTAGAAATATATTTAGGTAGAAATGAGCTAATATTTGAACCGAGCACTAGAAAAATAATAGAAAACGGAATTCAAAAAGAAATTGACGATGGATATTTAATTAAAAGAAATGGACAAATTGCAAAATATTTAAGTGAAGGTGAAAAAACCGCTATAGCTTTTGTTTATTTTATAATTCATTTAAAAGATCAAAGTTTTGATGTATCAAATGGAATTGTGGTTATAGATGATCCAATTTCCAGTCTAGATTCCAATTCTTTGTTTCAAGCTTTTTCTTTCCTTAAAAATGCAGTAAAAGATGCACACCAAGTATTTTTATTAACTCATAATTTTGATTTTTTGAGATTGTTATTAAACTGGTTGAAAAACTCAAATGTTCAAGGGTCAAAGAGTTATTATATGGTTAATAATTCTGATTCTACTCTGGGACGGGTTGCTTACATTTCAATTTTAGATAAGGATTTAAAGGATCATGAGACAGAATATACTTATTTGTTTAAAACTCTTTACACTTTTAAATCAGATGGGACGATCGCCTCTGTTTATAACTTACCAAATATAGCAAGAAAACTACTTGATACTTTTTTAATGTTTAGAGTTCCAAACAATGATAATATGTACAAAAAACTTGAAACATTAAAAGATAAATTTAATGACGAAAACAAACTTACTGCTATTTATAAATTTGTAAATGACCAATCTCATATAACAGGTAAAGGATTTGACCCTTGTTTAATACCTGAATCTCAGAAAATTATAAAATATCTTCTTGAAATGATAGAAGTAACATTCCCTGAACATTACAAAATTTTAGAGGAACCATTAAAAACTGAAAATAATGGTTCTAGTACAGTTCCAATTCACCCATGAAGCAATATTAATAATAGGTATAATCAATTATGGATTACTCTCAAACTTCACTCGAAAAACACAAACAATTTAAAGGTAAAATTGCAATCGCAAGCAAATTTGAAGAACTGAAAACAAAAGAAGATTTGAGCGTGGCATACACCCCTGGGGTGGCGGCAGTGTCGACACTTTTGGGACAACACCCAGAACTAGCTTCCGAATATTCAATTAAAAGTAACACGGTAGCGGTGGTTTCGGACGGATCGGCGGTTTTGGGACTCGGGAATATCGGGCCATACGGAGCGCTTCCTGTTATGGAAGGAAAAGCTTTATTGTTTAAAGAGTTTGGAAATGTTGACGCCTTCCCTATTGTTTTGGACACTCAAGACCCAGATGAAATTATTAATATTGTCAAAAATATTGCGCCAGGGTTGGGCGGAATTAATTTGGAAGATTTTTCGGCACCAAAATGTTTTTATATTGAAAATAAATTAAAAGAAATTTTGAATATCCCTGTCATGCATGACGATCAACACGGGACGGCAATTGTAGTTTTAGCGGCATTGATTAATGCCTGTAAATTGGCAAATAAGATACCAAAAGATACAAAAATTGTGGTGTGCGGAGCGGGAGCAGCCGGAACGGCAATCACAAAACTTTTGTGTGCGTATGGTTTTGAAGATTTAATTGTGGTCGATTCAAAAGGAATAATCAGCAAAGACAGAACTGATTTGAATAACGAGAAAAAAGAATTTTTGGAATTTACTAATAAGGAAAATTTGAGCGGAGATTTGGCAACGGCAATGAAAAATCGAAATGTTTTTATTGGGGTCAGCGGGCCAAATGTGGCCACTGAGGAAATGGTTAATTCGATGGCGGAAAAGCCAATTATTTTTGCCATGGCAAATCCGATTCCTGAAATTGATCCAGTAATGGCAAAGTCAGCGGGAGCTTTTATTGTGGGCACGGGCAGAAGCGATCATCCAAATCAAATTAACAATGTCTTGGCTTTCCCGGGAGTTTTTCGAGGTGCTTTGGACAACAAGGTCAGAAAGATAACGGATAAAATGAAACTAGCGGCCGCTGTGGCTTTGGCAAATTACGTTAAAGAAAATGAACTAACAGTCGATTTTATTTTGCCAAGTCCTTTGGATCGAGGTGTGGTTAGTGTGATTGCCCAAGCGATTAGAGAGTAATTGTTTTAAAGATAACTAAGCTCTTGACTCGTTAATAATCTAGGAGTAA
Source organism: Patescibacteria group bacterium (assembly GCA_013387215.1). Taxonomy (GTDB): domain Bacteria; phylum Patescibacteriota; class Microgenomatia; order UBA12405; family UBA12405; genus WARW01. The sequence goes on along the minus strand of WARW01000001.1, from coordinate 33,890 downwards.
ATTACTCTTAGATTATTTATTTAAAAAATATATGATCATAACGAAAGAAACTGAGTACGCTGTTTTGGGATTAATTGGGTTGGCTAATCAAAAAGAAGAATATACTGATGTCAAGAATTTAGCCAATAAATTGGGATTATCAATTAGTCTCTTGTCAAAGATTTTTCAAAAATTAGCGAAGGATAAAATTATTGACTCCAAGTTTGGACCAACTGGCGGATTTAAGTTGATAAAGCAGCCCCAAGAAGTGACTTTATTTCAAATCATGGATTCAATTCAGGGAGAAACCAAATTGATGAAGTGCTTTAACGGCAAGGCACTCTACTGCAACCCAAAGAAATGTTATATGAAAAATATAATTAAAACTTTGGAAAACGAAATCGACGTGACGCTTAAAAATACAACATTAGAAAGAATGATGAACCAATAAAATTATGATAAAACTAAATTTAAACGACTTAAAAAAATTAGTAGACAAATTAAATAAATTTACCAGCAAACAGAAGCTGGACTCAAAACTTTTAAAGAAAATTGAAGCGGATTTGGGGAAACTGGGAGAAGATGATCTGGACAGTCTGCATGCAGCCCACATCAACACTTTAAGCGACAGGATGAATGAAATATTTACCGATCTGCCAGAAGAACATCCGATCAAAACTTTAGCCCTGGAACACGAAGAAATGATGTATCTTTTGGATGAACTTGAATTGGTAAATGAAAAAGTCCAAAACACAAAAACTTATGAGAATATGAGCAAAGGCCTTAAGACGACTTTAAATAATGTGGTTATGAAATTAAAAGAAACAAATACTCATGATTTAAGAGAAGAATTGGTTATTTTTGAGGAATTTAAACAAATCGCCACTTTCTACAAATTGAAAATCATGGAAGAGGAGCATAAAAAAATGAGGGAAAACAAGGATAAACTTTTGGAATTAATCGAATCTAATATCAGCCAAGAGTTTGATAAGTTTAAGAAAAATTTTGGAATTTTAACCGATCAAATCGTTAAAAAAATGAGCTATCACATATATAAGGAAAATAATTTAATTTATCCAAGTGTTTTAGCTTTAATAAATAAAGATGAAGATTGGAAAAGAATAAAAGTGAAATGTGATGAGATTGGTTATGGCTGTTTTACTAATAATTGCCAAATAACGAGTAGAATTAAGTAATGAAAAAGATAAGCATTATTGTTGGCCATCCTTTAAAAGACAGCACATCAGGAATGTTGGCTGAAGCCTACAAAAAGGGTGCAGAAATGAAGGGAGCAGAAGTTAGAATTTTATATTTGGGAGATTTAAAATTCGATCCGATTTTGAAAAACGGTTATCGGCAAGAACAAAAATGGGAGCCTGACTTAAAAATGGCAGTGGATGATTTATTGTGGGCAGACCATTGGCTTTTTGTGACGCCAATATGGTGGGGAGCAATGCCAGCTTTATTGAAAGGGTTTATTGATAGAACCTTTTTATCGGGGATAATGTATAAATATCAAAGCGGTTCTCCACTGCCTATTCAATTAATGAAAAATAAAAGTGCTGAAGTTTTGGCGACTATGGACTCCCCTTTGGTTTATTACAAAGTTTTTATGGGCCGACCTTTGGAGTTGTTAATGAGAAAATCAATTTTAGGATTTTGCGGGGTAAAACCGGTCAAATTCAACTACTTTACGCCAGTCAGAAAAGCAGATGAAGCCAAAAAAAAGATGTGGGAAATTAAAGCTCAAAGTTTAGGCGAGAGGATATCGACTTATTAGAGATTGCATAATAAAATAATAATTACACGTATGAAAATCAAAAAAATTTTGAGCGTAGCAGTTTTGTCAGCCTTTGTTTTTATAATGCCAATGCCGGCACAAGCAGCTGATAAATGCTGCGGCGGACACGGCGGAATTGTGGTTTGCAACAAAGCAACAAATAGACTGAAATGTTTTGATGGCACTGACAGCCAAACTTGCGCCTGCAGCGGTTTAATTGCAAATGCAGAAACAACAACAAAAAAAGCAGCAACTACAAATAAAACAAATCCACCAAAAGTTAAAAATACCCAAGTTAAATTAGAAATAGAAAATGCAATTAAAGATGCCCAAAATAAGAATTTAGTATTAAGCAAAAAATTATCTAAGATAAAAGGAACCGAGTCTGAGAATATTAAAACAATAATCAATGATTTGGAAAATCAAATTGAAATTTTAAAAAATATAAAAGTTCCAGCAGAATCGAATACTGAAAATATTAATGCGATTCGAAAAAGCATAAATTCGGTAAAAACTATTGTGCAAAAGGACTTTGTTGAAGCCAACAAGGCAATTGAACAGGCTTACAAAAATATAGCATTTAAAAACAGCCTTAAAACAGCAAACAATGATTTAAATATAAAAATTTTGAATTTTTCCAAAAGAATAAATGATCAAAAAACAAAAGGTTATGACACAACGGCCGCTCAAAGAATTTTGGATGATCTAAACTTACAATCCGACCGAATACAAAAATTAGAAACTTCGACTGATTTAACTGCCAGTCAAGCTACTGCCAAGACAATTAAGGCGGTAATTAATAAAGATATTTTAGCTATCAATAAAACTTTTGAGCTTCATAAAAAAGCAAAGATATTGGAAGCGAACAATAATCAATAATCTGGAATTAGTTTATTACTAACTATATAATAAAGTATCAATTATTAATTTTCTATGCATTTTAAACAGAAGAGAGGGTTAAAAATTATAAAAAAGTTTTGGTGGATATTATTAGTGCCGGTTTTTCTGGTTATTGGCCTAGGAATATTTATTAAAGTAGATGCAGCTGATGCAGCAGAAATAACAGATAATTATTTAAGACCGATATTTGGGGCTAAAACGATTGTATGGCTAGAAAAGGTATTTTATAATTTTTCGGATAATGTGGAAAGACTAACTTACAATAACAAAATCGCCTCTGATCCCCAATTTGAAGATCAAGGTTTACAGTTTAGCAGTATTAATATAAAAACTAGATTAGATTTGAAAACAATACCAGTAGATAAAAATTTAACGCCGGTAAATAATGAAGGGGCTTGGAAAAATAAACCAATTAGCTTGTTTCCTGATGAAGAAGTAGCTGCGTATACTTTTGTAAGGCCAGATCCGGCAAGACCGTTTGCAGTGGTCAGTGTAGTCCAAATAGATATGAAAGCATTACGTTTGGGATTAGTGGCTGGAACCAAAGAACCCGGAGGGGCAGTGGGTAAACCAGGTCCAGGATCAATACCAAAAGATATTATAGAGAGCGGAAAATTAGTGGCGGCATTTGACGGAGGATTTCAATATCGGGATGGAGAATATGGAATGATTGTGGATAATGTCAGCTACTTGCCGCTTAAAAATGACACAGGAACTTTGGTGGGATTTAAAAACGGAACACTCAGAATTGTAAATTATACTGGTCAAGAAATTGGAAGTGACATGATTTTTGTGCGACAAAACTGTCCAATACTTATTGAAAACGGAAGTATGGCAGTTCTGGATTCAAGAAATAAAAATTTATGGGGCAGAACTTTGACATCAGATACTTATACCTGGAGGTCAGGTTTAGGTTTAAACAAAAATGGTAATTTATTGTTTGCCGTTGGAAATAATTTAACACCTGCAACTTTAGCAAAGGCTTTGAAAATGGCCGGAGCCCAGGACGCAATTCAATTAGATATTAATCCATATTGGGTACGATTCAATTTTTTCGACTCGATCGGAAATGGACGATATAAAAGTACAACCCTAAACAAAAGTCTTCAAGACGGATCTAAACAGTATTTATCGAAATATAATAAAGATTTTTTCTATTTGTATAAAAAATAAGATAAAAATTACTTTATGGCAAATTGCCCAGAGTGTGCAGTTGGCTAAATAGTTTATTGCTGCGGAGCTGGTGAAACTGAAGGATTGTTTCTGATGATGGGATTAAGCTGGATATTTTGAGCAGTAACGCTTCCATCTTGATTGGCTTGACCAAAAACAGAAACTGTTTGACCAGTGGTTAAATCAGTTTTTGCGGCAGTTGAGGCTTTATTGATATTGGTGGAAGTAGAAAGAATAACTATCTTACTCGAACCGTCTTGGAGTTTAACAGTAATTGATTTATCATCAGAGCTAACTATTTCACCTAATATGGGGCGGAATCCACCATTGGCACGGTTTCCACCTCCTTGAGTTCCTCTACCCTGGCCACCCTGCATTCTAGCGCCACCTTGACCATTGAACGATGTAAAACTGGGAGCTTTGCTTTGCTGATATTTCATGCCGCCAAAGAAAGCACTGGCACCAACTGCTAAAACTAGAACAACGGTGATTATTATTGAATTATTTTTTCCAGCAGAGCTGGATTTCTCTTCGTTCAACATACTTTTTTCCTTTTATATAAATTAATAAATTGAGTAAATTGTTTATTCATAACGGAGAGCTTCAATCGGCTGAAGATTGGAAGCGCGCTGGGCCGGATACCAGCCAAAAATAATACCAATCGCAGCTGAAACTGCAAAAGCCAAAAGAATGGATGATGGTGAAACAACAAAAAGTGAATTAGAAATTTTAGAAATTATAAAAGAAGCTAAGATACCTAGGACAATACCAAATAATCCACCAGTAAAAGTCAGAATAATGGATTCACTTAAAAATTGGGTGATAATGATTTTTTTCTTGGCGCCCAAGGCTTTTCTTAAACCAATTTCGCGAGTTCTTTCGGTGACAGTAACCAGCATGATATTCATAATGCCAATACCACCGACTAAAAGTGAAATAGCGGCTACACCAGAAAGAAGAGTGGTGAAAGTGCCAGTGACTGACGAGGCGGTGTTTAAAATATCCTGTTGAGAAAATATGGAAAAATCGGCCAAGGTCGGATCGGTAATTTTATGGCGAGCTAGAAGAAAATAGCCAACTTCATCTTGGGCAGCAAGCATCTGATCGGAACTTTTGGCTTCAAGCGCGATGGAACTTAAATAATCCGAACCAAACATTTGTTTTTGAGCGGTAGATAGGGGCACAAAAACAATGTCGTCTTGATTTTGAAATCCAGTTCCTCCTTTTGAAACGGTGACACCAACAACAGTTAATGTTTGACCGCCAGCCCTAATTTTTTGACCGATAGGAGATGAAGTGCCAAATAAATCAGTGGCAACTTGAGGACCAATTACAGCTACTTTAGTCATAGCATCAACATCGTGTTGGGTTATAAAATTACCTGAATCTACGGCAATTTTGTGAACATCTGAATAAGCCGGAGTAACACCGATGACTTGAACATTGGTATTACTGGCGCCAGTGGTAATTTGGGTACGTTTTGACAGTTCAGGGGAAACAGTTTGAATGGTAGTGATTTGAGGTGAAGACTCAATAGTTTTAGCATCTTCAAGAGTTAGAGTGGTACCGCCACCCGAAGCACCTCTAACTCCACCCTGATTGACAGCACCAGGCGATACGGTTAACAGGTTAGAACCAAGAGATTGAATTTGATTTTGGATTGATTTTTGAGTGGCTTGACCCAGAGAAACAAGAGCAATAACGCTGCCGATGCCAATAATAATACCCAAGATAGCCAAGCCAGTTCTGGTTTTGTTTAAAGTCAGTGTGCTGAGGCTTTCTAAAAATAAATTAATTAGGTTCATATTATTTATTTTTTTTAACTAAGAGTTGTTTGTGCCCATTAGAATCCTGGGCTATCTTGCCATCGCGAATGTGAATAATTCTTTTGGCATGTTCGGCGATATCCGGTTCGTGGGTAATCATGACAATGGTATGGCCTTTGTTATTTAAGTCCTGAAATATGGCCATAATTTCATTGGCCTGGGCAGAGGCAATATTTCCAGTCGGTTCATCTGCAAGAATAATGGCAGGATTCAGAACTAAAGCTCTAGCTATGGCCACACGCTGCTGCTGACCACCTGAAATTTGATTGGAAGTGTGGTTTAAACGATCGTTGAGGCCAACCATTTTTAAATATTTAATTGCGGTTTTTTCGGCTTCATCTTTGGGAATACCGGCATATGTCATTGGTAATATGACATTTTTTAAAGTACTGGTACGAGGCAATAAATTAAAAGCCTGAAAAACAAAACCGATTTTACGATTACGAATGTCGGCAAGTTCGTCATCGGAAAGATTTTCAACATTTTCGCCATCAAGAATATATTCCCCAGAAGTAGGTTTATCTAGGGCTCCCAAGATATGCATTAGAGTTGATTTGCCAGAGCCAGATGGCCCCATAATAGCCACAAATTCCCCTTTATTGATGGTAAATGAAACGTCAGACAAGGCAACAGTTTCCAAAAGATCTGTTTTGTAAACTTTAGTTAAATGACTAGCTTTAATAATTGCTTTATCTGTCATAGCTTTAACGGCCAAATCCGCCTTGAATTCTAACTGCATTTCCACCGCCACCACGGCCAATATTGCTAAAAACAGAACTGGTGCTAGTTGAAGCTTTGGCGGCCGAAGAATTAGAGGTGTTAGTAACAACAACGTCGCCTTCATTAATACCGGAAGTGATTTCTGTTTGAGTATCATTGGAATCACCTATTTCAACTGGAACAGAACTTACTTGACCATTTTTCATAACTTGAACCATTGATTGACCATTTGAGGTTTTGACTGCAGTTGAAGGAACTAAAACAACATCGTTTTTAATATTAGTAATAATATCGGTACTAACACCCATATTGGGATAAATATTACCTGGATCAGTGTCAAAACCAATAATAGTCGGATAATTGGTAACGCCGGAACTAACCTGGCCGTTAGTATTGACTAAAAGCACTTTGCCAGTAAATGTTTTATTGGGAAAAGCATCAAGAGAAATTGTTACTTTTTGGCCTACTTTTACTTTAGTGACATCCATTTCACTTAGATTGACAGCGGCTTGAAGGTTATTTTGCTGCCTGGTTATTGTTCCAATTTGCTGAGTTCCGCTGGAATTTGAATTAGAACTGGACTGCTGGCTGATAATAGTACCAGGAGCAATAATTAAATTGGAAACAGTGCCAGCAGAAGGAGCAATAATACTATTTGATAATTTTTGATATGAAAGCTGGGCGTTGGTAAGAGAAATTTGAGCGGCATTAATAACGCTTGGCTGGTTAGCTAATTGAGCATCAGCCTGATCTTTGTTGGCTTTTTGGGTAATATAAGTGATATCGTCAGGAGAAAGATTTTGAGACTGAGCTTGATCATGAAAGACTTGATCGGCCTTAGCTGCGGTGGACTGGAGTTGATACATAGCAGTTTGAGCTGAGCTTAATTGATTTTGAGCAGAGACAACAGCTCCCCAGGCGGCTATTTGTTTTTGTTTGGAATCTTGATCTGGCAAAATAGTAGCGATAGTTTGGCCTTGTCTGACCTTGTCGCCATTCTTAACAAAAACTTTATCAATAACCCCGGTAGCGGCCGTGGAAATAGAAAGATTATTACCAGAAGAAATACTTCCTGAGGAAGAAACACTGGAAATTAAAGTTCCCTTTTCAGCAGTAGAAGTTTGATATTGAACAGCGGCTTTTTTAGGAAAAAATAATTTGAAAGCCCCAAAACCGAGGGCAATAATAACAAGGGCAAAGATGATTATTTCGCGACCTTTAAAAAAGTTATTGCCTTTTTTTGCACTATTTTGATTGGTCATGGCCATAATTTACAAAAGGCAACTGAGAAGAAGCTTAAATATTAATTATTTTCTTAGGTTGTTTTAGGGGAAGTTCGATTAAAAAAGTAGTGCCTTTGTCTACCTGACTTTGAACTTTTATAAACCCGTGGTGTTTATCGATGATTTGTTTGGCGATTGATAAACCTAAACCATAGCCAGAGGTGTTAGTTTTAGAACGTGATTTATCAGTTCGATAAAAACGATCAAAAATATGGGAGATGTCTTCTTTGGAAATCCCCATACCAGAGTCAGCAATAGAAACAATAACATGACCATCGGTTTTTTTGTCGCTTATTTTTATTTCGCTATTTTTGGGACTATATTTAATGGCATTATCAAGAAAAATAATAAAAAGTTCGGATAATAATGGAGCGTTGGCTTCAATATTAAAGTCGGCGGCTGTATTAGTTAAAGTAATTTTTTTATTTTTAGCCATACTTTTAACCTGATTAATCGATTCATCTAAAATTAATCCTAAAGAAACACTAGACATGACAATTTTGTGTTCATCGTTTTTGCCTTGATATTGGGTTAATTTTATCAATTCATCCGTTAGAGACTGCAGATGATTGGTTTCTTCCAAATTACTTTTGAGAAGCGCTTTGGCATCGGAAAGCTTTAAATTTTTATCCCTTAAATTAACTTCAATTTCAGATTTTAAAGCCGTAATTGGAGTTCTGAGTTCGTGAGAGGCGTCAGTAATAAAGCGATTTTGTTCATCAAGCATGTCTTTAATTGGCTTAAGAGTAATTCCAGCCAAATAATAAGCTGCGGCCGAAGAACCACTTAATATAACAACATTTATTATGAGCAACAATAAACCGATTCTGTTTTTGGTGTCCTGAATTAGTTCAGGATCGATGTATAAGCGACGAGGAAAATCAGTTCCTGATGCAGGCGGAAGACTGATACCGAAAGGCAAACCAAGCTCAATTCTCAGTCTTTGAGCGTTTTCGATTCGAGTTAATTCGAAAGTTAAGGCCCGATAAATAACTAAACTAAAAAAAATACTAATGATCATAATGATCATGAGGTATTGGACAGTTAATTTGATCCGAGCTTGCTTAAACATTTAGTTTCTTTTCTAATTTATATCCAAATCCTCTGATGGTGTGGATTAAATTGGTTTTTTCAGGAAAAGGCTTATCAATCTTATTTCTTAAATAACCCACATAGACTTCAACAGTGTTGGGTAAAACGTCAGAATCATAATTCCAAACATGATTAATAATTTGTTCTTTAGTAATAGTTTTACCAATATGGCGCAATAAATATTCCAAAAGAGCGTACTCTTTGCTGGAAAGCTGGATGGATTTGGCTCCCCTTTTGACTTCATAAGTAAGGGTGTTAAGACTTAAATCATCTAAGCACAAAACAGTGCCGGAAGTGGCATGGGGGCGTCTAATTAATGCCCGAGATCTGGCTAAAAGTTCTTCAAAAGCAAAAGGTTTTGTTAAGTAATCATCGGCACCTGAATCAAGCCCATCGACTTTGTCTTTTAATTGACCTTTGGCAGTAAGAATTAAAATTGGGGTATGAATACTATTGGTACGAAGTTTTTTGCAGATTTCAATTCCACTCAGACCAGGCAACATTAAATCCAAAATCATTAAGTCATAACTTTCAGAGGAAGCCAAATCATAGCCATCATTGCCATCATAGGCCACATCGACGGCATAAGATTCTTGCTCGAGTCCTTTTTTGATGGAATTGGCTATTTTATGTTCATCTTCAACCACAAGTACTTTCATTTGCTTTCCATATTATAGCTCACAACTGAGAAATAACTGAGAAATTTAAATAGTGTAATATTAGTTATGACAAAAACACAAGAGAATCTTTTGAAAGCGTTTGCGGGTGAAAGCCAAGCCAGAAATAAATATTCAGTATTCGCTAAAATTGCCAGAAAAGAAAATTTGGAATGGGTTGCTAGAGTTTTTGAAGAAACGGCTGAAAATGAAAAGATACATGCTCAGGAACTTTTCGAATTAATTTCTGAACCTGTGGTTACGACTGGAGATTTGGAAATAGGACCATTTAAATCTACTTTGGAAAATTTAAGAATGGCAGCAGCTGGAGAAAAATTTGAATGGACCACAATGTATCCAAATTTTGAAGAACAAGCAAAAATTGATGGAGAAACAGATGCAGAAAGATTATTTTCGAAACTAAAAGAAGTCGAAGCTGACCACGAAGAAAGGTATATTATCATCTCCAAATGTATGGACAGCAACACACTTTATAATCAAGACGTGGAGCTTGAGTGGAAATGCGTCAACTGCGGCTATATTCATAAGGGCAAACAACCACCACAAGTTTGTCCTTTATGCAAAAAACCAATGGGATGGTATATGCCAATCGGTTTGGTGAGATAAAATAAAGAATCCCTTGCTATACTGGAAAATATGTTGCGGTTTAAGCGGCCTAAAATTTGTAAGCCAGTGAAAATCGGGTATTTAATTGGAATTCACGTTTTTGCAATTATCGGGATAATTTTTGTGGGAGTGTTTTTTGCCATTAGACTTAAACTTACCAATGTTAAAGGCAGTATCGATAATTTAAGCGATTCATTTCAAAGCCAAATTAACCAAAGCCAGGTTTTAGGTGCCAGCACCAGCGCTCAAATAAAAGAGAATAATGGTGAAGTGGCAAACATTGAAACAGAAATAAATAAATTAACGGCCGAAAGAAATTTAAAAACCCAAAATTTATGCAAACTGGAAGAATTAAGCTATACGGCTCCAAAAAATGTAGACAGAATTTTGATGGCTAAAAAGAATATAAAATCAGATTCAATTGTGGCGCAAATGATTTTTGCGGTGGAAACATATTTGACCAATAAAGATGACTACGACAAAAACGTGATGGGTTGTATGAATAATTTTTCTGCAAAAAATATTTCTGAAGAGCAGATTGAAAACAGAGTTAAAAGCACTACGGGACAAAATATATTTGTGTGGCCTGATCAGGAAGAATGGAAAGCAGTCTCAGAATCAATCAAAAAAGATCAAAAAGTAATTAATAATGCGGCTATTGCGGCTAATATTGAACCACGGTTGATTGTTTCAGATTTAATGGTGGAACAATTGAGAATATTTTATTCAGCCCGAGAACTTTATAAACAATATTTCGAGCCATTAAAAATATTATCTAATTCAAATAAAATTTCTTTAGGAGTAATGGCAATAAAAGAAGACACAGCCATTCAAATTGAAAATCATTTAAAAGACAAAAGTTCACCGTATTATTTGGGGCCAGAATATGAAAATATTTTAGATTACAAAGAAGGCGAAGATGTAGCAGCCGAAAGATATAAGCGATTAACGGAAAATACTCATTATTACAGTTATTTGTATGCGGGGCTTTATTTGAAGCAAATGATGAAACAATGGAAGGATGCAGGATTTGATATTACAGACAGACCGGAAATTGTGGGAACGCTTTTTAATGTGGGATTTCCCCAATCTAGACCAAATGCGAATCCAAAGGTGGGTGGGTCTTCGGTTAAAATCGGACAAAACCAATATAGTTTTGGCAGACTTTCGTATGAATTTTATTATTCAGGCGAGCTTTTGGAAGAATTTCCTTATATCAACAATCTTTAGCGAAATTTAAATGTGTCGTGACCTCTTTTGAGGGATTCGGTGGCATCTTTTGGACTTCTTTTGATCCAATCTAAGGTTAAAAATCCAGCAATGGGATTCATGCCATGTTCAAGTTCTAATTTTTTAAGAGTGTAGCCGGCAAATTTTAAATCTTTTACCGGCTTGCCAGAAAGATAATTTTCAAACTCATTTCTGATTTCCTTATCCATAGAAATTAATTCCTGCAAAATAGCACTGATACCGACTTCAGAATAAACTCCAGGAAATAAAGATTTAATTTTTTCTTTAATTTCGTTAAAAGTCATTTTGATTTCTAACCTCTCTGTAATAATAGTAACACATATTTTGGGGTGTTATTGGATTGATTTTTATGAAAAAATATAATCATGCTAAAAGGAGCGGTTTATATGGTTAAGCAATACACTTGGCTAATAATTTTTATTGCGATTGCAGTCAGTTTTTGTTTTCCGTTTTTAGGATTAAATTTGAAACCAATTTTAAGCTATCTTTTGATGGCAATGATGTTTTTGAGCTGCTTGGATATTAATGCAAAAGAAGTACTCGAAAGCTTGACTGGATTTAATAAACAAATAATTGTCCTTTTAATTGTCCACTTTGCATCTCCATTAATCGTCTTGTTTTTAAAAGATTATTTTTCTCCAGAAATATTTTTAGGATTAATATTAGCATCCACAATTCCTGCTGGAAGAAGCGCCGTTTTTTTATGTAATATTTATGGCGGCGAACCAACCAAAGCCTTAGTCGTGACTTCAATTTCAAATATTATCAGTCCAGTGATTGTGCCATTGGTGGCCTGGGTGTTTGCCAGAACAACAATCGAAATGAATCCAATTGAAATGGGATCGACTATTTTATGGCTGGTAGTGGTGCCAATTATTGCGGCTATTATCGCCAGATGGATTGGAATCGGCAAACCATTGAGCAAATACAGTCCAAGTCTTTCGGTGGGTATATTATTTTTAATAATTATGGGAATCGTGTCGCCAATCAGAAATGTGGTATTGGCTGATTTATCAAGATCAATCGGGTTAGCAATGTTTGTTGTTTTTTTGATAGTTTTTGATTTTTCATTGGGTTTTTTATTGGGGAAAAAATATTCAGAAAAAATTACTTTTGCAATTTCTTCGAGCTATAAAAATTACACATTGGCAACTTTAGTGGCATTATCACTTTTTAATCCGTTAACAGCCCTGCCAGCCATTTTGTACACTATCGCCAATAATTTCCTTTTGATTCCCCTTCAATTGATAATAGCCCGGAAAAAATAGGTTTAATTTTGATTATTTTTTAGCATTTAGCACTCGTTGCATTTTAGTGCTAAATGGATTAAAATTTGAATATGGATCAGACTCAATTCACTCAACTGTCACTTGAGACTCTTCAAAAAGCAGTTACAGAAGCTGCTGCCAGAAGAAACCCAGAAGTAGATGAATTGCACCTACTTTGGGCATTATCGGAAGGCGAAGGAATCAGCCGGGAAATTTTAAAACAGGAAGCTTTGAGCTTTAATAAATTAAAAGAAGATATTGCCTATGCCTTAAACAGAATGCCGGTTTTTGAGGGTCCAACACCAGAACCTCAAATTTCCAGGAAACTCCAAGAAACCCTTCAAACCGCTATTAATGAAAGCCGAAAATTTGGGGATAGTTTTGTGCCACAAGAAATGCTTTTAAAAGCAGTGAGCAACCGGGGTGCTTATGAAGTCAGACGAATTTTAGAAGACAATGAAGTAAATGATAATAAAATAAATGAAGCAATTATTGATTTAAGACAAGGAAAAACCGTGGATACAGAAACAAAAGAAACAACGTATAAAGCGTTGCAAAAATACACAATCGATCTAACAAGCTTGGCTAAATCAGGAAAATTAGATCCAGTAATTGGCCGCGAAGAAGAAATCAGAAGGGTGATGCAAGTGTTGTCGCGCCGGACCAAAAATAATCCGGTTTTAGTGGGAGATCCTGGAGTTGGTAAAACTGCCATCGTGGAAGGACTGGCCTCAAGAATTGTCAGCGGCGATGTGCCTGAATCTTTAAAAAATAAAAAACTTTTAACTTTGGAAATTTCCACAATTTTGGCTGGTGCTAAATTTAGAGGAGAGTTTGAAGAAAGATTGAAAAGTGTGATTGATGAAGTAATTAAAAGCGAAGGTCAGGTAATTTTATTTATTGATGAATTACATACAATCGTTGGGGCTGGCGGAGCAGAGGGCGCAGTCGATGCCTCAAATATGCTGAAACCTGGACTGGCCCGAGGAGTTTTGAGAGTAATTGGAGCCACTACTTTAAATGAATATCGAAAATATATTGAAAGAGATGCAGCATTGGAAAGAAGATTTCAACCGGTGATGGTGAATGAACCAAATGTAGAAAGCACAATTTCAATTTTAAGAGGTTTAAAAGAAAAATATGAAATTCATCATGGAATAAAAATAACTGATGCGGCTTTGGTGGCAGCAGCCAAACTGTCCGATCGATATATTAGGGACAGATTTTTGCCAGACAAGGCAATAGATTTAATTGATGAGGCAGCATCTGGTTTAAGAATTGAAATGGAATCGGCACCAGCAATTATTGATAACTTGAACCGAAAAGTCCGACAGCTAGAAATAGAAGAAAAAGCATTATCCAAAGAAAATAATCCAAACACAGAGAAAAGATTGGATGAAGTCAGAAAAGAATTAGCCGAATATAGGGAAAAAATGCAAGGAATGAACTTAAAATGGAAACAACAAAAAGCCACTTTAAATGAGGTTCAAAGCTTAAAAGAAAATTTAGATAAATTAAAATATGATTTAGGGGTTGCCGAAAGAAATTTGGAACTAGATAAGGCAGCAGAAATTAAATATGGATTAATTCCTGAAAATCAAAAAAAATTGGAAAAGGCAGAAAAGAAATGGAATGAAATTCCGATAGAAGAAAAGTTAATTAAACAAGAAGTTGATGTAGACGATATTGCAAAAATAGTCGCTAAATGGACCGGAATTCCAGCCAACAGAATGTTGAAATCAGAATCAGAAAAATTAAAGAAACTAGAAGCAATTTTAAAATTAAGAGTGGTAGGACAAGATGAGGCAATCTCGGCAGTGGCAAATGCAGTCAGAAGATCACGATTACATTTGGGTGAACAGACCAGACCAATTGCCACATTCTTATTTTTAGGACCCACAGGAGTTGGTAAAACCGAAACAGCAAAAGCGTTGGCAGAACAATTATTCAATGATGAAAAAGCATTGGTAAGAATCGATATGAGTGAATACAGCGAACCTCATACGGTCGCCAGATTAATTGGGGCGCCTCCAGGTTATGTCGGTTTTGAAGAAGGCGGACAATTAACAGAGGCGGTCAGGAGAAGACCATACACAGTGGTACTTTTAGATGAAATCGAGAAAGCAAATCCACAAATATTCAGTTTGTTTTTACAAGTACTGGATGAAGGAAGATTAACCGATGGTAAGGGTAGAACTGTTGATTTCACCAACACGGTTATTATTATGACTTCCAATATTGCGTCGGGAATAATTCAAGATAATGTGTCGAAGAAAAAAGAAGATCTTTTGGAGCTGGAAGTTTGGGAAATTTTAAGACGCGGTTTCAAACCAGAATTTTTAAACCGTTTGGATCAAGTCATAATATTTAAAAAATTGACACCAGACGAATTAACTAAGATTGTTGATATACAGCTCGGAAGAATTATTAATCAACTTAAAGATCAAAATGTAGTGATGACAGTGAGCGAAAAAGCTAAAAAATATTTAGCCAAGAAAGCTTATGATCCTATTTTTGGAGTCAGACCGCTTAAGAGGTTAATCCAAACAGAAATACTAGATAAATTAGCCTTAATATTATTAGATAAAGAAGAAAATGCTGATGATGTGACTGGAGTGGTGGTAGATGAAAAAGGCAACAAGCTGGAAGTTAATCTGATGGATTAAGGTAAAATACAGTATTTGTGTTCGTAGCTCAACTGGATAGAGTACTCCCCTCCGAAGGGAGTGATTGGAGGTTCAAATCCTCTCGAACACACATTGCAATAAACCTGGTAAAATCAGAAACTATTTATAAAAATGAAACCCGAAATAATTAAAACCAATGACGAAGTGAACTTCGATGAACGATCCGCGGGTGGACTGGTCTATAAAATTGAGAACGGAAAAGTATATTGGCTTTTAATTAAAACTTCAACCAACAACCGGACGGAGAATATTGGCCGAATGACAGGTAAAGAATTAAAGTCGGTGTACAAATTTCCCAAAGGCCATTTGCAAAAAAATGAATTTTTAAAACAAGCCGCTTTGAGAGAAGTGGAAGAAGAAGGCCGAGTAAAAGCTAAAGTGGTAATTAAATTGGGATCAAACAATTATATTATCTGGGATAAAGAATTGAGAAAAAAAATTGTCAAAAAAGTAACTTTCTTTTTGATGGAATATTTGGAGCCAAGCAATTTGAAATATTACGACAAGGAACTGGTGTTGGAAAGAGATTGGTTTACGTTTGATGAAGCCAACCAAAAATTGGCTTACGATTCTGAAAAAATATTGCTGAAAAAAGCTAAAAACCAGCTTGAAGCCCTAATAAAACAGTAAATTCTTTTGAGTCTTTGGAAGAAATAGAGTAATAAGATATAATACTCTCACCTAAGGAGGAGTCGCCTAGTGGTTTATGGCGCACGCCTGGAAAGCGTGTGTTCGAAAGGACTCGTGGGTTCGAATCCCACCTCCTCCGCCAAGATTGACAAACTGGTTCGAGTGCTAATAATCCCTTGGAATTATTCGGTATTTCTTCAGGTTCTAACGAATTTATGATATCGGCAATCTCCTTCTTACCTTTCTCGATTAAGAAAAACGCATTTTCCCCTTCTATATGGAATTCTTTATCTTTAATAGTTAGGTTCGAACCAAGTCTCGCCAGAATTTTGGTTTT
The DNA here is from genome assembly GCA_013387215.1 of Patescibacteria group bacterium. Taxonomy (GTDB): domain Bacteria; phylum Patescibacteriota; class Microgenomatia; order UBA12405; family UBA12405; genus WARW01. The sequence continues at coordinate 17,681 of WARW01000001.1, read as the reverse complement.
AGTAAGGACGTCTCCAGTAGCAAAGTAGTGGCGGGCATAGTAAGCAAAATCGAAAGTTTCTTTCGCCATTTCAAGTCTTTCGATCTGTTGACCGTCCACCTCATCTATTTGTTTTTTAAGTAATTTCTTTTCAGCCAATAATCTATCTTCTTCTTCATCGTAGGCTTTTTGTTTGTCCTCGTTTTCATAGTCATTTACATTTTCTCTTCTGGTTCTCAATCTAATCAAGTTATTGATGCTCCAGTTGGTTTCTTCCAGTCTCTTATTCAGCCTGTCCCTTAAAGTCTCCTGTTCTTGTTCCTCGGCGGTGTTCAATTCCTTCAGATGGTCGATGGCAAAATCGCGATAATCTTGATCAATCTCAAACTTTTGCAGTTTGTAGTCGATTTCTTTTTCCATATTTTCCAAAGTTATACTCCCTTGACTACAATCTTTATGAACCCTCTTTGTACAGTGATAAAAAATATAATGTAGTAGTTTTGGATCCTTCATTTCCTCTATCTTCATATGACAATTCGGACATTCATCCGTTTTTTTGCCTTTATGGAATTTAGTTTTACAAGTAGGACAGATAATCTGATATTTTTCTTCGCAGGTAACGGATCCACCACATTCACCACATTTCAATAAATTTTTATATGGAAAATTATTTTTACCATATCTAGGCTTACCTTTTTTACCGAGTCTTATCTGCAATAAATCAAATTGAGCTTCTGAAATCATTGGTTCATGGGAACCTTTCCCTACCTCACGATTATCACCTACTTTTCTTTTCATAACTCCACAATAAAAACTATCAGCTAATATTCTGTAAAATGATGCCCTACTTAAATGTCTACCACCCAGACTCTTTGTTTTTCTGGTTGTATACCCTTTGTTATTAAGTTCACGCAGTGATTCCATGGGGGTATGAGTTCCATCTAAAATCCGAAGGATTGCTTTTTGAATCATCTCGAATCTATCAGGGTCTGTTTTTATATGATTTTCTTTGGTCAATGGATCAGTGTAATTAAGGTATCCTGGTTTTGCGACTCCACCCCATTCCTTAAGATCAAAAAATTTATGGCGATTACCGCGGTGCACATTAACACTTAAATCATCCGAATATTTTTTAGTCATAGTAAATTCAACGTTAAGCATCATCTTATCATCAGCGGTGTTGTAAAAAGTCTTGTTTGGAGTTCTAAGTTCTTTTAGTTTTCCTTCATCCATAAGATAAATAAAGTTGCCACTATCTTTACTATTGCGAGCAATTCTTGATGGATCCCAACATAAAACAGCGTCGGCCTCACCTCTACTTATTCTTTCAATCATTTGATTAAATACTGGTCTTCCTATTTTAAAGGCAGATTTTTTCTCTTGGAGAGAATCAACTATTTTTAATTTTAGTTTGTGTGCCAACTCAGTCATCACTTTTATTTGGTCGGGCAATGAAGCTATTTGTTTATCTTCGGAGTCTGATGACTTGCGGCAATAAATAAAATATCTTGATCCTGTTTCAATTTTGCTTGTATTATCCATACTTAAATGCCCCCACTGGTGCAACCAGAACCGTTGAAGTCCTGTCCAATGAGGGCATTAAAAAACTTCAACGAATTTTTCTGGTTGCAATTAAATACTAACATAATTTATTTTTCTAATTTTGTTTGTCGAATTTTATTGGTTTATAAATTAACTTCATAAAGGTTAGTAAATTTAATGCTTTTTCATTGGCTTCCTCATCAGAAATTTTTTGGCCTGTTTTACGAAAGTACAATTCTTGAAAATCGGTTACGGTCTTATCTGACAAATTCATGATTACCTCTCTTATTTAGTTCAATCTCAATTAATTCATCAAAATCCGCTTTCTTCATTCCTGCCGTAAAAAAATCAGACCAATCTTTGCCCAATAGTTCGGGAACTTCTATCTGAATAATGTTTTCTCGATTAATCCCTCCATCTATAAGGGTTTTAATTGTATTTTGAGCCCCTTCTTTTCCAGCATCGTCATTGTCATAACCAATAATTATTTGATGGAATCTCTTAAGTTCGTTAACCCAACTAGGATCAAAGGTATTAGTTCCACCAGTTGAACTCCAAAATGGATAACCGGTGTTTTGCCAACCTACCATACTATCAAGCTCGCCTTCGCATAAAACTACTAAGTCATATGGCGAGTCTTCAATTGTTTTAAATAAACAATGAAAGGCGTTAACACCATTTTTGTATTTACAATCTGGACAATCAATTAATCGATACTTTAATCCTGTTTTGATGGGAAAATAAACACACTCATACTTTTGACCATCATGCCAATATTCCCCAGTAAAGACTGAAAACTTTTTTATGGTTTCAACAGACAAACCTTTTTTATTCAAATAGGCTTTAGCCTTAGGGTTTTTGACTGATGATAGAATTGCGTTTGGATCAAGCCAAAGAATGGCTTCCTGAAAGCTGCAATTCCTGACCTTTCGCACCAACTCAATGACATCACCCTCAATACCACAGGTGTAACATTTGAATTTATTTATTCTGGGTAATAAAGCTAGAGAGGGCGAACGATCATTATTTTTGTGAACACTTACATTTGGACAGCTAACACAATAAGTTGATTGATAATTTTCACTAATACTTCTTTTAAATAAACCTAACCTATTAGCTACTACGAAAATCTTATTTCTGTTTTTTAATTCTTTAATTTGATCTGAAGTCACCTTTTACCCTCCTTGTTATCTTCCTCATGAGGTAAATAAGTTTTAATTTGATCGCCGGTGAAATGTTCTATAGTGTTATTTGTTTTCTCAAGTGATATATTTCTTTTGTTACTCGTGTTGTCTGATGGAATCGTTTCAGGACAGATATCAAATATATCCTTGTTTATGAGCTTAACTATTGTTCCCCTTCTATTCGTTTTGGTCGTTACAATAAAACCATTTTTTTCAAGATATTTTTTATCAGTCCGATAAACCGCCTCGGTGACTTTATAAGTATCATGGTCCCCAATTAAGGCTCCTCCAATTTCTAAATCGATTGGTAAATTCTTTTCACTAGTTCGTCTAGCTCGGATAGCAATTAAACTTAGTAGGACAAAAGCGCTTGGCCTCTTTTTAATTAGCTTAAAGTAGCTTTCTGAATTGCGAATAAATTTTACGAATGTAGATTTCATTTTTAGTTTTTAGCCGCACTAAAGTCCGGCAATGACTGGATAGGATTTGATTCTAGTGCTATTTCGAAACTTTACCTGTCTACCTCAGTGATAAATTAGACGGGGTATAAAAGTCAAGTACTCAGTTTATAATTATTCCCTAAGGTTGTGCATTTCTTGTCAAGAGGCAATTTATACCTAAACACTAGTGTCGTTGAGAACAAAACTTCATGGCGTCATTAACTTTTATCACTTCACGACAACAGACACCCGCTTTATGGGAACCCAAAAGAGCTACAGCGATTATGATTTGTGTCTCTGTTTTATTGGAAGAAACAGGCATGATTCCCAAGTTAGGAGTGCCGTCTACTAAATTATTTTATTATCATGAACACTAATAATAAAAAGTACAATAATATTATTCAATAATACATTAATTTTAACTAAATTCCAAATAATTTTAATCAAATTTATTAATTTTAGATAATAAAACTATCCTCCAATTTGACGCCATTGATGAACCTTTTAAGTCCTGATTAACTTAATAGCATTTAGTTGATTTATCAGTAAAATTAGGAAATTATTTAACATATTTTCTTTGAAAGATGAACAAGTTTTAATCTTTTAGAATCGTTTAATGGTGATTGGTGTTCATTCTTTTTAATGAATAGGGGTTAGACAAATTTCTTTGACTCTCTGTCGAACTTTATCAACCATTTGCCTATCAGCCTCATCAACCACGATTCTTGACGGCCAATTTTTAATATCGGTTTGACGCCAAAACTTATCAAAGCCAATATCCTTTTGGCCGATTTCAGCATAATCTAGATAACTCATAACCGAAATAGCCAAGATTTCTTGAGGTCGAGGATTATCGAGTTTGTTTTTTAGCGTGTCCAAATAACCTTCAAAAAATTTAATTTCGTCTTGATAGTAAGACTTAAAATCACCACTGGCGTCAACATATTTTCCATCTTTTAAAGTTAAGATCTTACTGTGAACAGGATTAAAGGATTTATCAAATAAATGGTCCAGTTTTAGGCTGTTATCAGCTATAAGGATTTCCTTGACCTCATCACCATTTAGATCCTTTTCAACCCTGTCGGAAGGTAAGGTTTCTGGCTTGATATTAACCGTTTGATCTTCTGGCGGGTAATAAGGGATACCATGTCTCAAAACGAAAATAATGGCAACGATTAAGATTAAGCAGATTATTTTAAACTTCATATATTACTGAGTAGTACAGGTAACTCCTCCCAGTAAATCTGGATAACAGTGAGTAGTTTGAGGTAAAGGTACAGAAATTGCAGGTTTACTTCCTCTTACTTGCGCTTGAAATTTAGCACATTCAATTTTAGAAAGCGGAGTCCAGGAACCGTTTAACAAATTACAACAGACGGAATCGAAACATTCTGAACTTTTCATCATTTTATCGGCACAATTGGGCTGGTTGGGATTTTGATCATTTTTCCAAGAACATTTAACAATTGGATCTGGGTCAATAGTGGGGGTGGGAGAAATTTTATCATTACCACTTTCATTGGCACTGGAAAAAAAGAATCCCACCATAATCAGAATTAAAATAACACTCCCAATAATCATGACTAAATTCCATTTTGACCCTCGATTTGCAGAGTTGTTCTTGCAACCTAACTCATGTTTATCGGCCTCATTTTTAGTTCCAAACTCTTGCTCACAAAAGTCACAGGTCCAAACGGCTTTGTTTTGATGTTTTTTGTTTTTCATTTATCTTACTAAAAGACAAAGTAACCCAAACAAAAACGAGGGAATAGCAATGATGTAAAACAGAACTTTGACCTTTTTATAGATCAAATAAGTTAACGGGATGGCACCGATAAATATTAGAGGCATGCCAATCCATAATCTGGTATCAGCTTCTTGGCTGACTTGGCAAACACCATTACCAACATAAGTGCAGTGACGCATATTGACTAAGAAATAAATGATAAAAATAAAAACCGCAATTCCAAACCAAGCTGAAACCGAAAATATTACTCGTATTAGAAATGATTTTATTGTTTTAAATTTCAGCGGTTTTTTAATGCTTAATCGGTCTTTTATCTTTTGTAAAATTTGTTTCATTTAGCAAAAGTATACCACCAGTAAGTCGACCAAGGGTCGGTAATTAGGGAAAATTCCTTGTGGTTGATATTGAATTAATTTACAAGAATTTAGGTAAAAAGATTGCAAAGGTCAGGGGTGAAAAGGATAAAACTCAAGAAGAATTAGCGCATGAAGCTGGTTTAAACAGAGTATTTATTGGATATATTGAAAGGGCTGAGAGAAAACCAACCATAAAAACAATCGCAAGAATAGCTGAAGCACTTGATGTGGAACTTTGGGAATTGTTTAAGTTCTAGTAAGTTACTTTATCTTCAAAAAATAAAAAAGTGTTAAAATTATTCCAAATATAAATTGGAATAATAATGGGAATACAACCAATAAATAGTCGTATTGAGGGTGATTTTAATGGTTATAATGATGGGGCAATTTTTAAACTAGAAAACGGCCAAGTATGGCAACAAAAAAGGTACAAATACAAGTACAAATATACTTATCGACCACATGTAAAAATATTTCAAAATGATAATGGTGCATATTTCATGCAACTTGATTGCATGGATGAACCAATAGAAGTGGTTAGAGTAAGTTTGGTTACTGAAGGAACAATAGTGTCCGATTTTAATGGTTTTAATCACAATATGGTTTTTGAATTTCAAAACGGTCAAAAATGGGAACAGACTGAATCAAAATATAAATACCATTATGCTTATAGACCTCATGCCATAGTAGTTGATGGTATAAACGGAAAAGTTTTACATGTAACGGGTATGGATGAAAATGTAAGAGTACAAAAAATTAACTAAAACAATAATGTTTATAAAACATATAACTATCCAAAACTTTAGGTTGTTTCCATATGATCATTGCTTTGAAATTGATAACTTAAATATCCCTGATGATCAAAACCAAGGAAGTGGTCTAAATCTTTTTGTTGGTGAAAATGGTTGTGGAAAAACCTCTCTTCTTGACGCCTTCTCTCTACCGTTATTATCATATAAAGCAGAGAGCTTCGAATTATTTGACTTTTTTGACCCGCTACAAAAAACAAACATCCAAATTTTTTCTGACAAAAATTTTGATTTTAAAGGAACTCTTCCCAATCAAACCAACCCTCACAAAGGTAAAGGGTTTGCTTTTGAAGCAGGAATTAGATCACGAGAAAATAGAAGTTATCTTTCATCAATTGTTGTCAGCGACCAAAAATACATAAGAGCAGATGGATACGATAAACCGAAAGATGCTAGTCCTGATTTACGAGTTTCAGTAAATAACCCTTGGATTGGTTCTCGTTTTAATGAGAACGATGTTTTATTTTTAGACAAGAACCGTACTTACCAAACTAGATGTGGTACTTATAATTCGACTAGGTTTGATCGCTTAATGGAAGATTTTGATTATCAATATATAAAAAAAGAGGGTAATCCTGTCGACTGTAATAAAAAACTAAAAAAAATTTCGAAAAATATTGAAAATCAATTTTTAAAGGAGGCAATTGTCAAATTCCAGGAGATCAGTGGTGAAACAATTTCCTTATCATACATTAATAACTGGAAGCCACATTGTAAAGCATTTTTCACTGTTAAAAAAGAAAACCAAAAACAAATCCCCATAGAAAATTTAGGCACGGGGTATGAAATGATTTTTTCCCTTATTTATTCGTTTTATCTTTCTAAACAAAGCGGGAAACAACTTATAGTCCTAATCGACGAACCTGAACTGCATTTACACCCCAAACTTCAAGAAGATTTTGTAAACATACTATTCGAGTTTTCTAAAACTTCACAAATCTTTCTAACGACTCATTCTCCACTTCTTACAAAACAAGTTTTATATAATCCTTATGTACAAGTAAATGTTTTAAAAAAAGAAAACGATTCAGTAACAATAGCTAAAACAAAAGAAAGGGTTTTACCATATTTATCTGCAAACGAGATAAACTTTATTGCTTTCGGTTTACCTACTGAAGAATATCATAATGAACTGTTTGAAGAACTAAAAATTAGAGATGATAACAATAGACCGTCTCCGCTGAACTTAAAAGATTTTGACTTTCACTTTTTTCAAAAAGCCAAGGGAGAACCCGCTACCTATCCTTATGATAGTTCAAGTAATCAAGTCAGTATACACACATATTTAAGAACACAGATTCATCATCGAGGAACAGCTGGTCACGCTGATATTACGCAAATTAAACAATCTATTGAAAAGATGAGAGAGTTTTTAATATAAGAAAAATAATTTTAATTTTAAAAGACCAATGTTCCTAACTAACTAAATTACAGCTTAAAGTCATAAAATAGGTTCTTATAATTGGCTTGTAATACACAAACGGCTTTGATTATGTATCAATGATTACCCTATTTTATGCTATCTTAAAGGAGATGGTTGCTAAAAAAATAATTATCCCGGTTGTTTTGGTTATTCTAATACTCATAGTGTTAAAAATTGTTTTGATTCCAAGTAAGAACTTAAATACTCACCAAAAAGAAGAAAATAATATTGAAACCTACAAAACATTGGCAATTAAAATTGGAGAAAAGGAATTAACTTTGGCTTTAATAAAAAATAATGACGGAAAAACTCTTTCAACACCCTACTCTCTAGCTGTCCTTAGTAACGGGAAAGTTGATTATAGTAGTCAAATAATTGGCACTGACAATCTGGAAGATTTTGAAAGTATTAAAACTCAACAATTTGGTGATGAAACATTGATTATAATTGACGGTTTATCTGTCGGAGCTCATTCATCAGGGTTAAGAGTTTTTAAGATTGATCCTACCAAAAAACAAATTATACCTATCTGTATTTCTCAAGGAAAACAAACCAAAGATGATCCTTGTTTCTTTTATGCCGATGCCATGTCTGGACCATTTTTTGATGATGTAGATAATGACAAAGCTAAAGAATTGGTTGAAATGAATAAAAGCATAAAAGACTCACAAAAAATAGTTTTAACCGCCGTTTATAAATACAAAGATGGTTCTTTTATCCTCTTAATTAATAAAGAGTATGAAAATGCTCGTCTATATTTATCAAAAAGTATTGTAAGCGGGAATGATCAACCTTTTAAGCTGATTAGAAATATTGATAATCCAAATTAAAAATATGAAAAATATTAAATTATGAAAGTAACTTGGGTGGAGTTTTGGGGTTTGATCATTATGGCTTTTATTTTTTCTCTAATAAGCCATTGGTGGGATTCTGGTAATTCATTCTGGTTGGTATTTTTTAGTATAGTTGTGCCATTTTTAATTCTTTTAGCTTTAAAATCAGTTTCTGAAGATAGTCAAAAAGAAAAAGATGAGTTATTAAAACTAAAACAAGATTTATCTTTAACTCAAAATAAACAGTCAATTCAAGTTAATGGAAATAAAAATAAACCTTCATTATCTGAAGAAAAATTACAGCAAATCGAAAAAGAAAAAAATGCTTACGAAATTCCCGATGAATTAAAGTTTTCAAATGAATGGGGATCTCTTAAAAAGAGAATGGAAAAAGAAGATCAATTTAAAATTGAAAAATCTATTAAAAGACATAATAAAAAATGAAAAAAATAATAAATAATCGAATAATTGCTTTTATTGTGTATTTAATTTTATTTTTGCTTATTCTTTACCTTGGTAGCAAACAAGACAGTCTTTTAAGATTTATTTTACTTTCCTTTTATTGTGTTTTAATAGTTGAAATACAATCGAAAAGTAGAGTAATCAAAAATAAAATTTCATGGATTTTTGGGATGTTTTTATTTTCACCGATTGCTTTTCCATTATTTCTTATATCTGACAAAAAATATTTTAAAAAGATAGCTGTTGTCGGTGGAATTAATATTGTTTCCTTAATTATAGTTCTATATTTATGGGGTCAATCACTACAAGTTTACGATTCATTAGTATTTTGGGATAAAAATGATGCGGAAATTCAAGAAATAGATAAACAATATGCGGATGTGAAATTTGATAATTTAACAGAAGAATCTAGTAATTTTGTTGTCGATTTATCTAATAAGAAGTTAGAAAAGCTTAATAATATTTATAATTCTATTGAAACAATCAAAAACAATATTTTTGTCAAATCATCCACAGAGCAATCTGTCTATTATGAAAAATGGAGTGGCAGTCTAAAACATCAAATCACTACAATGAATATGTATCTTGATGTTTTTAAAGCAATAAAGGAAAAACAACCAATTAATGATACTAATAAATTAATTTCAAATTGGAAAATAGAAGATGAAAAAATCAATACATTTAAAATCGATAGTGTTAATAAACAATTAATAAGTAAGAGTAGTTTTAAATCAGCAAACACAGTGTCCGTTTTAGTTTCTATAGTTTTTATTCTTTTATTAGCTAATATATTTTTTTACATTAAGTTATTTGGACTAAAAACTTGGAAGTTAATAGTTATTTTTGGACTTGATTTGATTTTAAATTTATTATTATCTTTGTCTGTATTTTTAATCGGGTATTAATTTTATAATGATAGAAAGGTTCCAGACCCGAATGCTCCGCCAAAGTAAATTTAGTGTATTTTTCCGTATAAATTTTACTTATCCATTCTGCCGACATATTCCCCTTCTTTTGTAAAACCGTTTTTATAATCTTCAGATAGTTTTAGTGAGAGTGGATGAGGAAATAGGTTTTTGGGAAGATTATTAATATCTAACCAAGTACACCAAATATCATTTTTTGAATGTTGCGGATCAAGATGATGCTCGAGTTCTTCAAATTTATCAATATCGCCAAGAATAAAAAACTCAACACTATGTTCATTTTCTCGTTCAGGAAATAAAAAATCACGAATGTAAAGAATTTTCTTAAACTCAAATTCAGCTCCATCACATTCTTCAGAAATCTCCCTTTTGCAACCTTCCAAAATTGTTTCACCCCATTCTAAATGACCACCGACATAAAAATAATAATTATGGTCAGTTCGATATTGAACTAATAACTTTCCATTTTTAATTATTACCATTCGGAGACGGATATTAATTTTATGATCTTCCATGTGTTGATTATAACGTGCTGTGGCTTTGAAAGTGGATGGATTCAAAAATTTGGTTTGAAAAATAGGTTCTAACAGCGTCAATGGTTCGCCGCACGAAATTTTGTAATTTGGAAATTTTGCAAAAATATAATTTTCTGGTGGTTATAATTAGATATGTGGTTTTCTAAAAAAAATAAAATTGGATTGGTGTTAAGTGGCGGCGGAGCCAGAGGCTTTTTTCATATGGGAGTGATTAAAGGAATCCAAGAACAAGGTATAGAAATAAGTGAAATCAGCGGGACGTCAATTGGAGCAATTATCGGCTTGATGTATGCCGCCGATCCAAAAATTGATTTTGGAAAAGTCGCCAATGAATTCGGTTTTTCCAAAATCATTCAATCAATGATGGCGGGCGGGAAAATAAAAGTTGAGGCGGTATTGGAAAAATTATTAAAAAATTATATTAAGGTTGAAACTTTTGAAGAACTAAAAATAAAAACCAGGATCAACGCTACAGATATTAATAATAATTGCGAAGTAATTTTTGATAAAGGAAATATTTTTCCCGGGGTAGTGGCTTCAATTTCAATTCCGGGAGTGTTTCCTCCACTTAAATATGAGGATAAGTTTTTAGTTGATGGAGGAATTATTAATAATATACCAATCAGTTTAATTAATGGGGTTGAAAAAATAGTAGTGTCGGATATTTGCGGACCGATTAAAAAAGTGGGTGAAAAAAGTGTGCCAGCAGATGTTTTGTATTCTTCAATTGCATTAATGCAAAGAAATAACAGTCTGCAAAAAATTAACCCTTCTAAGTTGGATTTAATTTATTTAAAACTGGAAGACGAGCAAACTTTTATTTTGGATTTCAGAAAGAAAAATTATCAATATTTAATTGATCTCGGGTACCGAGCAATTATGGAGAGGAAAAACAGGTTTCAACATCGACAATAGTCCTCCACAAATATAAATTGAGTTTAGAACCAATAAATTCGTTATACTAGAATTAATATGTCACCCGGATTATTAATAGCAATTACAGCAACAGTAATTGCTATGATTGTTATTGTAATAAAAAAGAAACAAAAGTAGCCGACCTAACAGCACTAATGGTTCACCGCACTGGTTTTATATAATATTGGTATGGTGGTTCCTTTAGAAGTTTTTTTTAGTGGTTTACTTGTTTTGGGATTAGTAATAATTTATTGGACTGTCTCCAAAAGCAAAAGTAAATATCAATTGGAAATTTCTAGCGGACTGACTATTTTTCTTTATCGCTTGGTTACTTATCTGACCATATATTTGTATGGGGTCAATTCCCCTTCATGGCAAAGAATATATTCGGATTCCTGGAATCACTATCAATTGGGATTAGTAATTCTAATTTTTGTTTATCTGTTTCGGGACAAAATTAAAAATAAATATTTTCAAATACCGGTAATTTTAGGGGTTGGAATTGGAATGATTTTAGATGAAATAAGTGACATTATTAAATTACTGGCAATAGTCCAATTGCCCTATCATTTCCGCGATAGCTTGCCCGATCTATTATTAATAATTTTTACTTATTTAGTATTTCTGATTATCAGAAAATTGATTATCAGGGATAAATAATTTATTTTATTAAAGTTTTTTGGAGAGTTTTTATTATTTTATCGGTTAGTGTTTTTACTTCTTGTTCATTTATGTGGTAAGCAGAAGTCATTTTAATGGTAGGTTTGGGATTTGGCGGCATAAGATCGGCAATATAAAGATTGATGAGAGTGTCAGGTTTTTTGCCGATTCTTTTTATAAATTGACCATTAAGATCAGGATTGGGACCAGTGGCACCCCCACTTATGGAAACAAAAGCATATTTATTCAATTGAGTTTTAAGATGATCAAAATAAGCACGAAGCGGTGTGGCTGCCTGCCCCATCCAAATTGGCCCGACAAAAATGACTACATTGTCGTTTTCAATTTTATCCAGTTTAAGGCTAACTTTTGGGGTGCGATTAAATATGACATCAAAAACAATTGTGCCAGTAGTTCGGCGTTTTGATTCAGTAACTTTGATATGCTTGGCAGAAAGTTTAGAAGCAATACTTTCAGCAATTGCTTCATTATTACCAGATAAAGAATATGAAATAACAGTAAACTTCATAAAAGATTGTATAAATACTAACTATATTAATATAGTTCAAAAAATAAGATTAATCTAGTTTGTTATTGGCAGTTTCCCTAATATTAAAAACTATTTAAAGAAAAAATATATAGAAAAAGTAAAAGTGAAGCAAAAAGAGAGTAAAAAAATTTATTAAATATCTTGTAGAATAGGTAAAATAAATGAAGAATTTTTTAAAAAACAAAATCATATTTGTGATCTTTGTGCTGCAAATGACTTTGTTTTATAAAATAATTCAGAATTATCTTCCCGGCGGACAAATATTTAAAATCCCAATTATTGATGATCATATTCCATTTTTAGCAGTTTTTGTAATCCCCTATTTTTTATTTGCAGTAGTTTTATTTCTGCCTTTTTTAATGACTTTTAAAGATAATAAAAAGTTTTTGGCTGTTTCAGTAACATTTTTAGCGGCGGCTATTGTCTGCAATATAATTTATGTTTTATTCCAAACAACAGTCACTAGACCAGAAATTTTGCCTTCTTCAATATTTCAAAAATTAATTATTTTTATTTACAGCATTGATGATCCAGTTAACTTATTTCCGAGCGGACATGTGACTTTTTCGGTTTTATCAAATTTATGTATCTATAAAATAAATAAAAAGATAGCTTTGTGGCTTATACCAATAACAATTTTAATTGTTTCGTCGACATTATTTATTAAGCAACACCATACTCCTGATATCTTGGCGGGATTAGCTTTGGCGATTCTTTGCTACAAGCTCGTGTTTAAAAAGTTTAATTTACAATAAACTTCCCTACCATACCCATTTCGCGGTGACCATCAACCGAGCAATAATATTCAAAAGTTCCCTTTTTATCGGCAATAAATGTAACTGATGCTTCCTGGCCTCCTTGAACAACAGGGATGGCAGCATTGAATTCATCCAATCTAAAATCATGAGCACTTTCAGTATTTTTTAAAGTGATTTTGACCCGGTCGTTTTGATTGACAATGATTTGGTTGGGAGTAAATGAAAAATTGGCAGAAGTAATAGTGAATTCCTTGGTGTTAACCTGCTCGGTCGGAGAAATATTTTGGGAATTAGGATTAATTAATGAGGCCAGATTAGATTGCCGACTAATAAGTGAATAAGCAAGAACACCAACAATTAATATAATGCCAATAATAAGATAGTTTCTGGTCATGCGTATAAGATAAAACGGAAATGTAAAAATTGAATGAAAAAAAAGTAAATGCTAATTTACAAAACTAATCAGCGTGAACGAAGCCCTTTTTGATGTTATTCTTTTCAATGAGTTTTAGTTTGTAATTGTAGTGAGTGCATAAGAGTTCTTGATTGCCACAACGGTCTTGATTAACATCAGAGGGTTCAAAAATGGAAGTACCATCGGACATTATAGTTTTAGACAGTTCAATAGAACTGATTTTATTGTCGTAGTCAAAAAGATGATGATTTTCAGCATCAATAGTAAATTGAGGAACAACAAAAAATGAAATCATAAAAAGACAAATTAGAGTGGCAATATTTTTTTGGTAAATTTCTTTTGTTGGTAATTTGGTTATTATTTTTGATAAAACAACGGCACCAAGAATCCAAAAGAAAATTGAGCCGAAACGAAGATCAGGAGCCAGAAACATCATCAACAAAATACTTGCCAAACAAAAAAGTACAATTCCCAACAAATTGATCTCATTTTTCTTAAAAAAACTTTTTCCAAACACAAAAAGAAGCAAAGCTGACAGAGCAAATAATTTAATTTCCCAAGTATTTTTTGTTAACTGCCACCAAGGCCCCATCCAATAAAAGAAACCGTTAGTCAGAGAACTCATACAGTCCATTCCAGGAAGTCTAGCCCAAGCTGTGACGGCTTTAGAAGTAAACTGGACAGTAGAAGCCGGAACACGCCAAAATACGTTGGCGGCAAAAAGAGTGGATGGAAACAAAGGATAACCAGAAAGAATAATATTTCTAGCAAAAAATGAGGCAAGAATTAGGAGGGCTAAAATGGATGGCAATAATATTTTTTTTAAATCTTTAAGATTTGATAAAAATAAAAATAAAGCCAACAGAAGCGCCATTACTGCGGAAAGTTTAATAGTAAAAATAAGGGCAGCGATAATTAGAATATATGATAAATCAATTTTTTCCAGAACTGCTAGAACTAGAACTAAAGATAAAGAAACTATAGCCAGGTCTGTGGAAAGAGAGGCGGTTTCAGAGCTAGTTAGTCTGAAAAAAACATAGGGTAAAATAAGCAGAGAAAAAATTTTGACAAACTGATGACTGTTTTTATTAAACAAAACCCAACCGAGTTGAAGAACGACAGTGACCAACAAAAAGCCATTGACAATAAAAGCAGAAAATCCGTTATTCAAGAATCTTTCCACAAAAGCAGCAACAACTAAAAACGAGCTATTAAAACCGAGACGATCATGAAAATTTGCAAGTCCAGCGACAACTCCATAATCGCGGTTCCAAGCCACCATATTGAAATGATACAAATAAGTGTCATACCAAGTGACAGTTCTGGTTGATGAATATAATCCTAAAACTAGGGTAATAAATGCAAATACCAAATACTTCCAATTACTAAAAATAAGTGATTTTAGATCGGTAAATTTTAGAGTTTTGATTTTTTTTGTAAGTAAAAATAATGCAAAACAGTCGATTAAGATCCAAACAACAAACACCCAAAAATTATTTAAGGGCAGAAAAAATGAAGCAATCTGCAAGTAGGCCGTAAGCATGGCATAACCAATCCAAACATAAATAAAAAAGGAAGATTTGGTGCTTTTTAAAAATAATCGATTAAAAAGAAATCCAGCCAAACTCAAGCTCACCCACAAGACAACCCAATGTAAGAGCGAAAGAATCATATGAGTGGATATTACAAGCGAAATGAGTATTTAGCAAGCTTTCAACAAGTAATTACTTGTTGACATTGATTTTATAAACTACTACACTGGGTAGCATAAATTATTAAGATAAAATATATTATGACAAAACAAAAATATTTCATGGTGAGTTATCAAGCATTAGCATTTGTGGGTTTACTGTTATTAGGAACTGCTTTCGCAGCCAGCTTTTATTTTAATAAATATAATAACGGCAATAATTTAACCGCAAAAACTGATACTCCTACAACCCCTACTCAAGCACCAGTACAACAACAAGCACCTGCTAAAGTTGATGTAACAATGGACATGATAAAAGGATTATTTTCTAAAGATGTAGTGAAATTTGGCAATGGTGATAAAAAACTTTTAATTGTGGAAGTTTCGGATCCCAGCTGTCCTTTCTGCCATGTAGCGGGAGGGATGAATACTGAAATTGGAGCTAAAATGGGACAACAATTTGTTCTGACTTCTCAAGGCGGAACTTATGTGGCACCTGGTACTGAAATCAAAAAATTAGTAGATCAAGGAAAGGCTGATTTTGTCTGGCTTTATAAGCAAGGACATGGAAACGGCGAAATGGGAACTAAAGCACTTTATTGTGCATTTGAACAAGGAAAATTTTGGCAAGCCAATGATCTTATAATGAGCGCTAAAGGATATGATTTGCTTAATAATCAAATTAAAAATGATACCAGTAAATCTCAACAAATGGCCGATTTCTTAGCCAGTGCAGTTGACACAAACAAAATGATTGCCTGTCTTAATAGTGGAAAATATGATTCTCGTTTGAGCGCAGATGCAAACATTGCTCAATCATTAGGAGTTCAAGGTACTCCAGGATTTTTCTTAAATACCACCAATTATGCTGGAGCATACAACTGGAACGATATGAAATCGACTGCTGATGCAGCTTTAAAGTAAAAGTGGATATTAATAAACTTTTAAGAACACCAAAAACTATAGCGGTTGTCGGCTTATCGGATAATCCAGAAAGGCCAAGTTATAAAGTTGCTTCATATTTAATCGGACAGGGTTTTGAAGTGATACCAGTAAACCCAAAGATTTCCAAGGTGTTCGAAAAAAAATCATATCCAAACATTTTGGCAATCCCATTAGATATTAATATTGATATTGTTGATATTTTCCGCAAATCAGAGGAAGTTGAACCGATAATACGTGAAGTTATAGATAGTGGAAGAAAACCAGTAATTTGGATGCAAGAAGGTATCAAAAACCAAGAAGCAAAAAGAATAGCAGAAGAAAACGGGATGGAAACTGTGATGGATACCTGTATTCTAAAAATGCACCAAAAACAATAAAAGTATTGTTAACTTTCCCGTTTTTGTTCGAGCAACATTTTAATGGCGTGATCCAGAGAACCAGCTGGAGTAATCTTGCCAGAATTTATAAAATAAATTTCATCAGCATTGGCAATAGTATTAAGACGGTGAGCAATAATAACTTTGGTGGTTTTTTCCGGTAATTTATCAAGAATTTCATCCAACATTTTTTCGGTAACAGTATCAATATTAGCAGTAGCCTCATCAAGAATTAAAATGTCAGGATGGCGCAAAAATGCCCGAATAAAAGCAATGATTTGTCGTTGGCCTAGGCTGATCGAGTCTTTTAATACTGGAGTATCCAGACCCTGATCAAACCTCTTAATAAGAGAGCCTAATTCTAGCTCTCGAAGTAAAGATTCGAGCTTTTCACTAGTATAGTCTTGATACAAATCATTACCATATAAAATATTATCTTTAATAGTTCCAGAAAACATAAATGGCTCCTGAAGAATGAAACCAATTTTTTTGGTTCTTTCAGCATCGGTGTAATTTCGAATATCTTTACCTTCAAGATAAATAGTGCCTTTATTAGGGTCAAAAAGACGGGCCATTAAGGAAGCCGTGGTGGTTTTGCCGCCACCAGTTGGACCAACTAGTGCATAGGTTTTGCCGTAGTCTAGGTTAAAGTTAATTTTTTTCAAAACATCATCACCATCCGGATAGCAAAATGAAACGTTTTTAAAAGTTAAAAGAGGGTCGGCTTTTTTAAGAGTATTTGAAGAAATTATTTCCAAGTCAGATTCAAGGGATAAAATTTCTGAGATACGATCCCAACTAGCAATAGCCAGCTGAAACGAAGACCAAAGACTGGCAATCTGTCTGATTGGATCATAAAAACGGCTTAAATAAGTTAAGTAACTTATTAAAAGCCCAACTAGGAATTGGCCAGTGGAAATCAAATATATGCCATAAAAAAGAACAATGATTTGGGCCACATTAGAAGACAGAGTGTAAAGAGGTGTAAAAATATTGTTGGCAATTCCAGCAGAAACGGCAGCTGAAAAATTAGTTTCATTGACCTCGGTAAAACGTTCTCTAAAATAATCGCGACGATTGAAAGCAATAATAACTTTGAAGTTTTCCAGACTTTCTTGGATCTCAGAACTCATT